>CAWIFR010000006.1:0-650948 GCA_963835465.1 uncultured Acidimicrobiaceae bacterium | reverse complement strand
CATGACTGTTGGCTCAGCTGGCTGCCGAGCCAACCCTCGAAGAGCGGAAGAAAAGTAAGGGGTACTTAACACGAACGAAGTTGGAAGGCTCGGAACAGTTTGCCGCCAATTCGCGGGTAGGAGGAAAAGTGCCGCCGATGGTCAGCGGACCGCTTGGGCACGCAATCAAGGCACCTCTTGGCCCATTAAAGCGGTGGGAACGTCGATAGCGCAGAGTTACTGAAGGGGTCGGCGTTGGCGACCCAGGCTGGTGGGGCGGATCGCAATGGGCGCAGCACATCCCCCTGAATGCCGAAGCTTAAAGCAGCCCCCCCTCTTGCCCCCCTGCTTCCGGTGAGCCCCGGCTGGCCCGTCGCCTCCCCAGGCCTGCGCGGCGGTTGTGTTCCACGGGAGCCGCTAGGCCCCTCTCTCCCCCTATCCCCTTCCACTGTGCCAGCGGCAGGATTTGAACCTGGGACACCTCGCTGATGAGGCGTGCGTCAGCTGAGCGACCAGTCCCACGGGTGGCTGCACAGAGGCCGGCCACTTCGTCCTCCCCTGACGGCCGTCCCGTCCGTTTGCGAGGCACAGGGGTGAACGTGTGCGGAGGTTCAGGCGTTGAGGGCGGTCCGGAACCCGAGCCCGGCCTCCAACGACTCTGCTGCCGCCCGAGCCTGCTCGTCGGTGTCGTGGGCGTAGATCCGCAACGTGAGCGCCGCGTCTTTGTGGCCGAGTCGAGCGGACACCGTGGTGATGTTGACCCCGGCGGCGACCATCTCGGTGGCGGCGTAGTGCCGCAGACCGTGGAAGTTGTATGGCCATGGCTCACCGGTGCGCTGCTCCATCCTCCGGCACAGCCGCCGGAACGCTGGGGACACCGCCGAGGGCAGGAGCGGCACCGTCGGGTGACTGATGGGATCGGGAGCAAAGACGAAGACGTCGACCCAGTCCACCTTCACTTCGGCCAATGCGGCGTCGGCCTCCAGCCGCTCAAGGCGGCGACGCAGCAGAGCCATGGCCGCTGGGCCACACTCCAGCCGACGGATCTGATGCGTCTTCGGATCCTTCACGCCCCACTTGGCCGGGCGACCCTCTGAAGGCACCGCCGAGGTCTGCCAGATGGCGTGGCGCACGGTCACCGTGGACCGCTGCCAGTCAATGTCGCCCCACTGGACGGCGCACAATTCTCCGCGTCGCATCCCGGTGAGGCAGGCCACCAGGATCAGTTCGCCCCAGTGCAGCGTGGCCGGCGACTCCTCGGTCAGGTCGAGCAGCGCCTTCACCTGAGCGGCGGACGGCGTGACGATCTCCTTGTGTGGGACTGACGGGGGCGAGGCGTTGCGCGCCGGGCTGACGACGATGTCCTCCCACTTCTTGCCCTGGCGCAAGGCGGCAGCGATGATTCGGAGGAACGCCATCACGTTGGCCGGTGTCGCGCCCTCGTCGAGCAGTTCGTTGTACCAGTCGTCGAGGGTCCGAGTGGTGATCTCGTCGAGCCGGAAGTGCCCGAGGGAGGGCCGGATCCGCCGCCGGATCTTCTTCTCGTACCCATCGATGGTGGAGGGCGACCGGTCGCGCTTCCGACCGTGGGCCAGCCAGCGGTCGAGCAGGTTCCCGAACGACTGGGCTTCGACGTGGCGGACGAGGCGGTCTTCGGCGGACTGGGCCACCTCGGCCTCCAACTCGGAGCGGACCCGTCGCGCCTCCTTGATACCGCTGGTCACCGAGCGGGACCGCTGGACGACTTTCCCGCTGGAGTCGCGCCCGGCGTGGACGCGGACCTCCCACCGTCCCGGCCCAATGGGACGGATGCCCCGCTCCTTGACCGCCCCCTTCGTGGGCCGGGTACTGTTCCCGTCCTGGTCTGAGGTCGTGGTCGTCATGATGGGATGCCTTCTGGAGATGGGATCTCTGATGGGATCAATCATGGTGGTGAAAGAGAAAGCCCAGCCCAGGGGCAGTAGCTCAGTGGTTAGAGCAGGGGACTCATAATCCCTCGGTCGCAGGTTCGATCCCTGCCTGCCCCACAATGTGATGTAAGACCCCGCCTGATCCTTGACGGATCGATAACGGCTGATCTTGGACACGGTAACGCCTGATCCTTGTCGAAGTAACGGCTGATCCCTGACACTCCGGCCCCACCGGCCTGCGCCCGTGGGAACAGGGAGTAGGGGTAGTCCCGTGTTCGGCCATGGCAGGTCGCCACGCGTGACCGGAAGCATCACTCGAACTGCGACTCCCGCCGGCGCAGGATGGCACAGAGCGTCTCGTTGTAGGGAGCAGCGAGGCCGAGCTCACGGCTCAGTTCGACAACCTGTCCGTTGATCACGTCAACCTCGGAAACTCGTCTGGCCTGGTGATCGAGGCGCATCGAGGGGCTGGCGTTCGGAATCGTCGCTGCGAACTCGGTCACGTAGCGCAGCGGATCCTCGAACGGGAACTCGACCCCCTTGGCCAGTGCGAGGCGATAGGCCTCCGCCGTGCAGCCGAGAGCCACGCTCCAGGTCTCGGGATTCGACATCAGTTCGCCCACCGTGACATCGAAGGCAGCGCAGGGAGCGCTGAGCGTGACGTTGCACAGGAACTTCTCCCAGACCATGAGGCTTACGTCGGCGAAGGCCCGGACGTTGAACCCTGCGCTGTACCACGCCTGTTCGATGCGCTGAACCCGCTCGGTGACGCCACCGTCCATCTCGCCGATCCGGATCAATCGCATGCCCTCATGATGGACGTGGCCCGGTTGCGGGATTGACGAGCCAAATCCCTCGGCGATCCCGATGACGACGTATTCCTTGGGAATGTGAGTGGCCACCCGCTCGCCGGCCCCGAGCCCGTTTTGGAGCGCCATGACAACGCTGTCGGGCCGGAGCAGCGGTGCGATCTCCGCGGCGACCTCTTCGACAGCAGCCGCCTTGGTCGCGATTATCCAGAGATCGCAGGGGCCGGCATCATCAGGCGACCGGCCCACGTGGAGGTTGTCGACGACATAGATACCGCTGGCGCCCGAGACGGTCAAGCCCGCGGTAGCGATGGCATCAAGGTGCTCCTGCCAAGTATCGATGGCCCACACCTCGTGTCCGGCCTTCCCGAAGCGAGCTGCGTACACCGAGCCCATGGCACCGGTTCCGACGATTGCGATCTTCATTTCATTCCCCAGGGAGTCACCGTAGAAGTCTGTCCGGCAGTAGCCCATCGGTAGGCCGATCCTCCGGCATCGGGCTGCCACCGCAGATCCACGGCGAGGCAGTTCGAAGACCCGAGCGACGAACCACATCGCGACGGTCAGCCGGAAACAGCACGGACGGTACCGGTTGGCGTAGAAGACGCATATTACCTGGACGGCATCGCCCATGTCACCCGCCATCCGGCCGGGCACTTCCCGGGCTGCTATTGGCCGAAGCTGTACCGGAGATTCCTATTGATGAGCTCGTTGACCCGCTTCCGCATGTGACCGAGCAGGCTGGCTTCAGGCATCGGTTCGTCAATGCTGAGGGTCCAGCACAGGTCCGTACCCTGTCGGGCGCGATCCGCCGGTAGATCAAACCGGAGGCGGGCGTCAGGTCGCTTCACCCATAATGAGGACCACACCACCAAATCCGGATGGCGGCTCTCGACCACCATCGGCTCGACCTCATCGTCCAAAAGGGTCAGCCATTGCCGTCGTGGATCGCGATTCGGCTGGGTGAGTGCTTCGAAGATCGCGCTGGGCGGCGCGGGCTGGTTGCGCCGTCGCCTACCTGCCTCTGGCATGGGCACATCCTAGAGATCTGGGCAGTCGTGCCCCTTGTCTGGTTCTCACCGGACAGAACTCGTCGACTGTCGTTGTCGCTGACCGGTGCCGTGTCCCCAACCGGACACCACATGGCCCCCGGTGGTGCCTCGCTACCAGGGCATCAGCACCTGCTGACCCCGGCACCGACCGGGACAGGTGCCTGCCGTAGTGCGGCATCGACCAGGAGACCGCAGCGAGCGAGCTGCCCCTTGGCCGGGCCCATGCCGCAGGTCGATCCCGCGACCGGCGGCCCCGGGCTGCACCTCGGAGATCGACCGGAGCCCGATGCCCTCGGCGTGCAATAGTGGAGCAGTAGCGAATGGCCAGTGACTGAGTGGATTGCGCTGTCGTCGCCCCCCCGGATCGCTCGGCAGCGACCGTACTGAGGGAGGCACCCATGGTCCACAAAGGCGACGTGGCTCGGCCGAGCGTTGACGCTCGTACTCGTCCGGTTGGCCCCCCTGCCCCTGTCGACGTGACGACGTTCTGGGCGGTCGAATGGCGAGACGCCCTTGCTCGCCACGGCGAACGTGCCGGTGCGGACGCAGCGCGCCTCGGTCTCGCCCCGCTGTCCATTGCGGTTGACGGTGATGCCTGGACCATCAGGGAATCCCGGCAGATGCTCGAGGCCGTCCCCGGACGCCAGGGGACGGTGCTGGAGGTCTCGCTGGACCCTGATGCATTCACTGACCTGGTCAGCGAGCACCGCACCGCTCTCGGACTGGTGGTCGGAGGCCGTGTCGCCGGAGACCCCGACTCCAATGCGGCGTTCTGCGCCTGGGATCCGGTGCTCCGATCCGCGCTCGACGGACGTGGCGTGTATCAGCTCGGCGACGTCACGCTCAGCGCATCCGACGGGTCCCCCCTGCAACTCGACCAACGGTTCCGCCTCGACGATCACCCGGTCGAAGCGGCCCGATTTCTGGCCGAAGCTGGCTTCCTCCTCCTTCAGGATGTGTTCACCGAGGGGGAGATCGATGCCGTTGATGCCGATCTCGCCCGTGCCGTCGCCGCGGCCCGTCCTGACGACGGTGCATCGTGGTGGGCGGCGACCGGTGCCGGCGATCGCTATCCCTGTCGAATCCTCGACTTCGCCCGCCAGTCGCCCGCGTTGGAGTCCCTCCTCGCCGACCCCCGGTTCCTCGCCATCGGGGAGCTCCTTGGCGACGGTCACCGCCCGGGCGACCCGTTCGGCGAGCATTTCACCGAGGTAACGGCTGAAGGGCTGGTGAAGCGCGTCGATTCGGTGGAGGGGTTCGCCTGCCTGCCGTGGCACAAGGATTGTGAGCGTGGCGGCCACTCGATGTTCTGCTCGGGACTGACTGTCGGCATGTGCCTGACGGAGGTCGACGAGGCCCACGGTGGTCTCGACGTCATCGCCGGGTCGCACCGGGCGAATATCGCTCGGGCCCAAGTCGACCGGGGACTTGATCTTCCGCACGTCACGCTGCGGGCCGATCGGGGTGACCTCACGGTGCACATGTCGTGCGCGCTGCACCGCTCGACTCACCCGACGAGCCTCGAGCGTCGGGTCGTCTACACGGGCTTTGCTTTACCGCCACGGCCCAGCGACCGGCATGCTGCTGATGCGCACCCACGTCTTCGACGCGAACGGGCCGCTCTCGGCGGCACCACTACGGCTGCGCGTCTCGGCTCCTAGCTCTGCCCGGCGAACCACCGCGGTTCGGTCTTGCCACCGATGGCATGGCTGCTGCGGGCCAACTCGTCGTTCGTGGGCCTGACCGGAGGGGCCGCCGCGTCCAGCACCGTACGCACGTGCCCGGACTGTGGACCCCCCTGGCCTAATCTTTCGAGGAAGCGATCCCCGCCTCTCGAGGTGACGGTGAGGGCGCCGTTCCGGAAGGGGAGCGCGAGGTGAGGCAGGTAATCGGAGAGATCCTTCCGCTGGCTTTGGTGGTGACGATTTCACCGCTCAACATCATTCCGGCCATTCTCCTGCTGTTCACCTCCCGTCCCCTCGGCAACGCAACGAGATTTCTGATTGGCTTCATCATCGGTGTCAGTGTGGTGCTCGGAGCACTCGTCGCCATGGCCGGCGCCGTTGGTCTGTCGGCAGATTCCGGCCACTCGCGCTGGGGTGACGCACTCAAGCTGATGCTCGGCGCCTATCTGGTGGTTGCTGCGGTGAGGAAGTTCCGGAACCGACCAAAGGCCGGTGAGCGAGGCTCCATGCCCAAATGGATGGATGGAGTCGTCGGATACGCCCCGGCGAAGGTCTTCGCCGCCGGCACCGTCCTTGGGGCGGTCAACCCCAAGAACATCGTGGTGGCAATGGCGGCGGCGGCGACTATAGCGACCGCGAGCCTGCCGACCGGGCAAGAAGTCGGAGTCATTGCCGTCTACGTGGTGATCGCCGTGCTTGGCGTGGCCGCACCGATTCTGGTCACGCTCTTCCTCGGAGATCGGGCGCCCGAAGTACTCGAGGGCTGGAATGAATGGCTCCGGCAGAACAATGCCACGGTGATGTCCGTGCTGTTCCTCGTATTCGGTGTGGTGCTCGTCGCCCAGGGCATCGCCGGGATCTAGCCAGGGAAAGGCCGGTCCGTCCGGTCGGCTGCGGGGTCCCGCGCACAAGCGATGCGGTACCCGCAGCCTGCATAACCCCCTGAACTGCGACTATGCAATACTCTGCGACAAGAAGCCACGCTCGGGCCACCGCCGGGGGTGCAAGCCGCACTGCCGATGGACGATCCAGTTGTCCCCGTCTCCGGACCCCTTGCGGTCTCCGGTCAGCGGGAACCACAGGCCACGGGCACGTGTATCGGGCGGTGCGTCGACATCGGTCATCCCCAATGAGGAGAGTCATGGACATCGAAGAGTTCTACAGCGGCGATGAGCGCCGACGGCAGTCGGCCGAGGTCGAGCTGGGGACGAATTGGTTCGATGCCAATGGCAGCCGATATGAGCTGAGCTGGGTCGAGGACACCGGTGAGCTGTATGTGATGTTGGAGCTGGTCCCAGAGGTCGACTCGTGGACCCCCTTCGGCGACAGTGAGGTCGAGGAGATTCCGGTTGATCGAGTGCTGGTCATGGTCGTCGGGTACATCCCCACCCTCACCGAGGTGGAGACCGTCCTGGCCGGCTGGCCTGACGAGATGGCCAAGCCCGACGGCATCTCCTGGGTGGCTGAACGCCTGCGGGCCGCAGGGATCCCTGCCGCCGCTCCGTCCTGATCTTCGGCTCCGGCCGCCGCTCCGGGCGGGTTCCGACTGGAGAACGGGACGATGTAGGGTCCGGGGCAGCACCGGATCGAGTCAGGAGCAGGGGTACGGATGGAACTAGTGGTCGACCTCGCTACAGGGGGAGTCATGCTCCGTGAGCGCGAGGACATGCAGCATTTCTCCGTGCAGGCGGTGCCGGAGCATCCAGGAGATGGACCAGCCGAGGGCGCACTGGGGGCACTGGCCGCCGCACTGAGCGTCCATGCCGCTGGCACGGTGGGGCCCGAGGGCGATGTGCTGGTACCGGCAGCTGCCGTACGCCGTCTGGCGGTGGATGCGGCGAGGGAGGACGGGACCTCCCTCGATCCGGGCTGGGAGATCAAGTTCAACGACATGGTCGACTACGCGGCATCGAAGGGTTGGACCGGCGAAGACGGCTCACTTCGCGCTCATATCGAGTGGAGGTCCTGAGTCATGCGCTTCTCCTATGCCGAGTCCATGGTCGACCCGACGTTCTACGTCCCGCTGGCCGTGGCTGCCGAAGAGGCCGGCTACGACGGCATGGTCATTCCCGACAGCCTGTGTTACCCGAAGGAGTCGGACTCCACCTACCCGTTCTCGCCCGACCACACCCGGGAGTTCCTGGAGGACAAGCCGTTCATCGAGCCCTTCTCCCTCATTCCGGCGCTGGGTGTCGTCACCGAACGTCTGCGCTTCATCACGTTCGTGCTCAAGCTGCCCATGCGACACCCGCTCCTGGTGGCCAAGCAGGCGTCCTCGGTGGCGGTGATGACTGGCAACCGCCTGGCCCTCGGGGTGGGGTCCAGTCCCTGGCCCGAGGACTACGAATTGGTGGATGTGCCCTGGGAGGGTCGGGGCAAGCGCATGGACGAGGCCATGGCCATCGTCCAGGGCCTTTCGGCCGGCGGCTACTTCGAATACCACGGTGAGGTGTACGACCTCCCCCCAATCAAGATCTCCCCGACGCCCACCGAGCCCCTGCCCCTGCTGGTCGGGGGGCACGCCGCGGCGGCGCTCCGACGGGCGGCGCGCTCGGACGGCTGGCTCCACGGGGGCGGGGACCCCGAGGATCTGCCCGGACTGCTAGAGCGCCTGCACCAGCTGCGTGAGGAGGAGGGCACCGCCGACCGGCCATTCGAAGTCCATGTGATCTCCCTTGACGCCTACACGGCCGACGGACTCCAGCGACTTGAAGAGCAGGGAGTCACCGATGTGATCGTGGGGTTCCGATGGCCCTACGCAGTGGGGCCCGACACCGAGGCCCTGCAGACCAAGCTGGACAATCTCCGTCGCTTCGCTGACGACGTGATGAGCAAGGTGCGAGCGTGATCACCGCCCGTGAACTGGGTCAGCGATCGATGGCCGCCGTCGAGGCCCGAAACCGGCAGGCCTGGTTGGACCTGTTCGCCGACGACGGAGTGGTGGAGGACCCCATCGGCCCCTCGGCGTTCGATCCGGAGGGCAAGGGCCACCGCGGGCCCGAGGCCATCGCGGCCTTCTACGACTCGGTCATCGCGGCAAACGAGTCCATCAAGTTCGACATCCGTCAGTCCTTCCTCTGCGGTGACGAGGCGGCCAACGTCGGGATCATCCGCATCACCTTCGCCGGTGGGTCCGCGGTCGAGGTGGACGGGATCTACATCTACCGGCGGTCGGCCGACGACAAGATCGCCTCGCTGCGCGCCTTCTGGGAGCCGGACGCCATCCGTAGCGTCACCTAGCCCTGTACGCTCACGGGGGCCCGCCAGTCGGGCATGGCCAGCACCATCTGCACATCGCTGATGTGGCGCTCGGCGAAGGCCCCGGCGCAATAACAGAGGTACAAGTCCCACAGGCGCTGGAACCGTCGGTCAAGACCCAAGGCCGTGATCGCCTCCCGGTTCCGATCGAGGTTCTCGTACCAGCGCATCAGCGTCTCTACGTAGTGGTGACCGATGTCCTCCAGATCCACGACGGTAAGGGACGTGGACCGGCGCAGGGAACGGGTGATCGCCTCCACCGATGGCAGGCACCCGCCGGGAAAGATCATCTCGCTGATGAAGTCGGTACCGTTCTTGGCCCGCTCGTAGCTCCGGTCGTCCACGGTGATCGCCTGCAGGGCCATGAGTCCGTCGGAGCGGAGGCGGGAGGCGCAGGTACGGAAGAACGTGTCGTGCTGCCGCCAGTCGACCGCTTCGATCATCTCGATGGAGACGAGTTTGTCGTAGGTGCCGGTGAGGTCGCGATAGTCGAGTTCGAGGACGGTGACCCGGTCGCTGAGCCCGGCAGCCGCCACCCGCTTGGATGCATAGCGGAACTGGGCATCGGAGATGGTGGTGGTGGTCACCCGGCAGCCGTAGGTCGAGGCCGCGTGGACGGCGAAGCCGCCCCAGCCGGTGCCGATCTCCAGCACGTGGTCCTCCGGACCGAGGCCGAGCTTCGCACAGAGCCGGTTCAGCTTGGTCCGCTGGGCCTCGACCAACTCCATGTCGGGACGGGTGAAGATGGCCGACGAGTACATCATCGTCTCGTCCAGCATGAGCTCGAAGAATTCGTTCGAGAGGTCGTAGTGGGCTTGGATGTTGTCGCGGTCGTGCCGAGGTTGCGGGGGCCGTAGTCGGCGGGCCCAGTCGGTGGCCGAGCCCCACCACTGACCCACCCGGTCCTGGACGGCCGTCACCGGTCGGAGTCCGACCGACAGGATGCGGACCAGTGAGACGAGGTCCTCGCAGTCCCACTTCCCATCGGCATAGGTCCGTCCGAAGCCGACCGAGCCCTCGAACAAGATGGCTGGATACACCGACTGATCGTGGACGACCATGGTGGCCTCGGGCAGTCCCGACCCGAAGGAGTGGGTGCCGTGGCGGTCGACCACGGTCAATGACCCCGCGTGCATCCGGGAGGCCATCAGTCGGAGGAATCGGGCGGCCAGTGGCTCGGCCACCCGGTTCACCGGTCCGTCTCCGCCCGATCGGGGTGGGCGTGGAACGGCACGCCTCGCCGCCGAAGGGCCAACGCCTGACGGTAGATGCCCCACGAGACCCGCATCGTCATCAGTGGGTAGCGCCACAGGACCCGGCCGAGTGAGCGGCGGTCGGCTGGATGGCGGCGGAGCACCATCGATGCCGAGAAGACCCGTTCCTCGGAACGGAGGTCGTCCACGCCGAGAACCAGGCGTGGCCCGGGCTCACCGATGATGAACCGGTGCCGAAGGTCCATGGGTAGGAAAGGTGACACGTGGAGTTCCTTGGCCACCAGATGACTGCCGGTGCCCGGCAGCACATAGGCGGTGCGTTCGTGCCACGGGGTGTTGGTGACCTCGACCACTGTGCTCTCGACCGTGATGCCGTCCTGAGCAAAGCAGTAGTAGACGCTGATGGGATTGAAGAGCCATCCCCAAGTCCTCACTTGGGTGAGTAGGGAGATGGGCCCCTCCGGTCGTCGACCGGTCCGGGTCTCGACCAGGTTCCGCACAGCATCGCCCAGGGGTGAGGCGGGATCGCCCAGGTAGTCACGGCGCCGGAAGGAGACGGCATTGGCCCGCTCGTCGGACCAGAGGGGGTGGTGATCGCAGACGGCATCGATCTCGTCCAGGTCCAGCATGGTCATGGTGATCCGGTAGGAGAAGTGGTGGTCGATCGGCTCGTAGCGGTGGTGGACGACGGTGCCCTCGTAGATGGCGCTGCGGAGTTCGGACCCGGGGGACGCCGCCACCACGCCGGCGCCGGCCCGCGTGCTGGTCGGAACGGTCACAGGTCCTCGCCCGCCAGCCGACGACAGACGGTGCGGGCACTCTGGACGCCGTCCTCGTGGAAGCCGTAGCCCCAGTAGGCCCCGCAGAACCATGTGCGGCGGCCCCCGTTGAGCTCCTCGTGGCGGCGCTGTGCGGCGATGGCGGGCACGTCGAACACCGGGTGGGCGTAGTCGATCCGGGCCAGGACCCGGTCGTCCCGGATGGCGTCGTCCCGGTTGAGGGTGATCAGGAGCTCCTGGGCGGATTGGATGCCTTGCAGGCTCCGAAGTCGGTAGGTCAGGGTGGCCACCTGAGGCTGATCGGCCAGGCGGTGGTAGTTCCAGCTGGCCCAGGCCCGGCGGTTGGTGGGCAGGAGGCGCTCGTCGGTATGGAGCGTGGCCCGGTTGGCCTGGTACCGAATGGCGCTCAGTACCTCATGTTCGGATGCGGAAGGATCAGAGAGCAGACGCAGGGCCTGATCGCTGTGGGTGGCCAACACCACGTGGTCGAAGCGCTCGGGTCCCATCTCGCTGTGGAGCTCGACCCCGTCGATCCTGCGGGTGACTTTGGACACCGGCGAGGAGAGCCGGAGGGCACGGCCCAGCGGCGCCAGGATGGCTTCGACGTACTGCTTCGATCCGCCGACCACCGTGCGCCACGAAGGCTGGTTGCCGTATTCCAGCAGCCCGTGGTTGTCGAAGAACCGAGCGAAGGTCACGGCCGGCATGTCGAGAAACGTACTCGGGTCGGCCGACCAGATGGACGAGCCCATGGGGATCAGGTACCAGTTGACGAACTGCGGTGACCAGTGTCCGTCGGCCAGGAGGTCGGCCAGCGATCGCTGGGTGGGATGATCGGTAGCCAGCAGCCCTCGTGCGGTGCGGTTGAACCGGATCACGTCGGCCAGCATGCGGAGGAACGCCGGTCGCACCGCGTTCCCGCGCTGGGCGAACAGCGTGCTCAACGAGGTGCCCCTCCACTCGACCCCGCTGACATCGTCGGACACACTGAAGCTCATGTCACTGGGTTTGGTGGCTACCCCCAGTCGGTTGAACAAGCGGATGAGGCCTGGGTAGTTTCGCTCGTTGTAGACGAGGAAACCCGTATCGACCTCATGGGTCTCATCGGGAAGGTCCACCCGGACAGTGTGGGCATGGCCGCCGGGACGGCTGTCGGCCTCAAAGACGGTGACATCGTGCCGCCGGGACAACAGATGGGCGCAGACCAGGCCCGACACGCCCGTTCCCACGATTGCGATCCTCATGCCTGCGGTCAGCTCCTCGCTCGATGGTCTAATCCGACGATCCGTCTTCGTAGCGACCACCACCGTTGGATGACCCCGGCCTGACGTGGGAGAACCCCCAGTATATTTGGGGTGGGGATCAGACAGTCGGCAACAGGGGTGGTCGGCACAGAGGAGAGGACCACCGATGTCCCGCTTCCGGGGAACGGTCGTATCGCAGCGGTCGGCCGAGGACACCTTCGACTACCTCGCCGAGTTTTCCAACGCCGCCGAGTGGGACCCGGGAGTGGCCCACGCTCAGCGGCTGGACGTGGGGCCCGTGGGTCTCGGCTCCAGCTTCCGGCTAGGCGTGCGGATCGGCACCCGGGTCACGTCGCTCGACTACCGGGTGGTGGCATATGTTCGGCCGCACCGTGTAGTCCTCCTGGGCGAGAGCGACACCATCCGCTCGGAGGACACGGTCACCGTGGTCCCGAGGCCGGGCGGCGGCTCGATCCTCACCTACGACGCCGACCTGGTGCTGCTGGGCTCACTATCCCTCTTCAACCCGCTGCTCCCGCTGCCCTTCCGTCGGATCGGAGACCGTGGTCTGGGAGGTCTCCGTCGAGTGCTGTCGGGCCCACCGGGCCCGGAGCTCACGGACCGGCCCCTCGGTCCCATCGTGGCCGGACTGGTGGACAAGGCGCTGGAGGGCACAGTGGTGGGCAGCTTCTCATCCATCGGACCGGAGGTGCGGAGTCGCCTCGAGGGCTGGTCCGACCCCCCGTCCATGGCGGGCAAGGTGGTGCTGGTGACCGGGGCCACCTCGGGGCTCGGGCTGGCCACGGCCATCGGTGTGGCCCGGCTGGGGGCCACCGTGCGATTCGTGGCCCGCAACGCCGAACGGGCGGAGAAGGCTCGAGCCACCATGGTCGAGGCCGTTCCGGGCGCCGACATCGACTTCTTGCTGGCCGATATGAGTCGGTTGGACGACGTCCGCTCCTTGGCCCAGGACTTCCTCCTCTCCCATGACCGGCTCGACGTGTTGGTCCACAACGCCGGCGCCCTCACCGCGCACCGCACCGCGACCGACGAGGGGATCGAGGTCACCGTGGCGACCCAGTTGGTGGCCCCCTTTCTGCTCAGTGGCCTGCTCCTCGAGCGGCTGCAGGCCGCGGCGCCCTCCCGGATCATCCAGGTCTCCTCCGGTGGGATGTACACCCAGCGGTTCGATCTGTCCACGCTCGAGATGGGCCCCGACGAGTACGACGGCACTGTCGCCTACGCCAAGGTCAAGCGGGCCCAGTTGGTGCTGATGCACGAGTGGGTACGGCGGCTGAACGGAAGCGGTGTGATGGTCCACGCCATGCACCCGGGATGGGCCGACACGCCGGGCATCCGCGACAGCCTGCCTGGCTTCGCCAAGATCATGGGACCGGTGCTCCGAACACCCGAGCAGGGGGCAGACACAGCCGTGTGGTTGGCGGCCGCACCCGGGCCGGGACTCTCCTCGGGCCTGTTCTGGCTGGACCGGCGTCCCCGCTGGGAGAACAAGGTACCGTGGACCAGGCTGGACGAGCAGACGTTCGAACGTGCCGGATCTGAGCTGTGGGCATGGTGTGCAGCGCGGGCGGGGTGGGATGGCCTCCCGGCGGCCTGACCGAGCCCCGTTGGCGGGGTAGGACTCAGTCCCAGCCGGTGAATCCGTACTGCCGGTGGGGGCCCATGACCGCGCACTCGAACATGCCGTAGCCCACCTGGCCGTCGTAGGTGAACTTCGCCGCGTACTCCGTCAGGGCCCACGTGGAGTACGAGGGGTCGGCCGGGGGGACGCTCTGGCCCTGCACGACGAGCTCGCCCTGGTACATTCCGTGCTTCCAGTCGGGCTCGAGGCCATAGCCACTGCCCAGCAGCAGTGGGAAGGGGAGCAGGGTCTCGACGTCGACCTCCGCAGTCTTCTGCCCATGGGCCCCGTAGTAGGAGAGGGTGGCGCCCACCACGGAGCGGGTTCCCGGGGCGAAGCGCAGCTGGTGCTCGGGTCGGCCCAGCCACTCGGGTTCACGGCCCGAGCCCAGTGGGAACACCCGGTGAGCGTCCTGCATGATGCGCTCACCGCTCGGTCGCTCCTGGATGATGGTGACAAGTGCGTGGTCGTCGAACCGGACCGGCGCATAGATCCAGAAGAATCCGCCCTCGGTGTCGGTCACCCGGATACCGGGAGGTTCGGGCTCGCCCACCGGGCGCACCCCCCACGAGCGGTCCCTCGATCCCCAGAACCGGTCAGGGGTCAGCGCCAGCTCGCGGTCGCCCACCTTCAGGGTGCCGGTCCACGAGCCCACCTGCGCGAAGCGCGTCGAGTCGAAGGTCACCCGACTGAATTGGCGGTCGAAATGCCGTGACTCAA
Organism: uncultured Acidimicrobiaceae bacterium; assembly: GCA_963835465.1. Taxonomy (GTDB): domain Bacteria; phylum Actinomycetota; class Acidimicrobiia; order Acidimicrobiales; family RAAP-2; genus Bog-756. Next base: position 636,656 of record CAWIFR010000006.1, on the reverse strand, counting down.
GATGAGCCTCGGAGAAACCGTCGTAGATTGCGTCGAGCTCGATTCCCCACTCGTTGGGCTCCACGATGACTCGGACCTGCTCCAGTCCTTTCAGCACTTCAACCCGGATAGGCCCCACCGAGGCGTCCATCCGGTCCGCTCCCAGCGTCTTCGACGAACGCACCACCCGGTGATCTCCGCCCCACAGGACGGACACGAACGCATCGGCCACGCTCAGATTGGGGTACTGCCCCACGCCGATGACGGCGAAGAGCTCGTCCTCCGTGCCGTGCACGCCCGCCGCCCCGTGAACGTTGAAGTAATAGCGATCATAGAAGTTGCGGTCGGACGTCCCCACGTACCGCATGGGTTCGGAGATCTGATGGACCGGGTAGTCGTCAAGGGGAGAGAGCAAGGTGGTTCCTCGGGATCGCGGGTGGGGGTCTCGGCCGGGGATCGATGCCTGGCCCCCGTTGCGTGGGAGCGTAGCCAGGTTCGAGGTGACGCTGCGTCAGATTGGTGATCCGGCTACGATTCCCCTCGTCAGCCCGGTGTGTGCCGCTGGTCATCAGGGGCGCCTCGCCGCCGGTTTCCGTTTCGAGCTTGGGAGGGCCCATGAAGTCGTACGATCGCCTGTTCATCGGAGGGGAGTGGGTCGAGCCGTCATCGACTGCGGTGTTCGACGTGGTGTCGCCCACCACCGAGGAGTTGGTCGGCCGGGTTCCCGAAGCCCAGACCGCCGATGTGGACCGGGCCGTGGCGGCCGCCCGGGAGGCCCTCGAGCACGGCCCCTGGCCCCAGATGAGCCCCACCGAGCGGGGCGCCATCCTGACCAAGGTGGCCGACGCCATCCGCAACGACATGCAGGGCATCTCCGAGCTCATCTCCAACGAGATGGGATCGCCCATCTCGTGGGGATCCCTGGCCCAGGTGTTCGCCCCCACCATGATCCTCGACTACTACGCCGGACTCGGCTCGACCTTCGCCTTCGACACCGTGAAGGACGGGCTCATGGGACCGGTGCTGGTGACCAAGGAGCCGGTAGGGGTGGTGGCCGCCATCACGCCCTGGAACGTTCCGCTCTTCCTGGCCTGCGCCAAGCTGGCGCCGGCCCTGTTGTCGGGTAGCACCGTGGTGTTCAAGCCCGCACCCGAGACCCCGCTCGACGCCAACCTGCTGGCCGAGATCTTCGCTGAGGCCGGCCTGCCCAAGGGTGTGCTCAACGTGGTGCCGGCCGGTCGTGAGGTCGGTGCCCACCTGGTGAGCCATCCCGGCGTGGACAAGGTCTCCTTCACCGGGTCAACGGTGGCCGGTCGGGCCATCGGCGCGGCCTGCGGCCAGAACCTGAAGCGCGTGAGCCTGGAGCTCGGTGGTAAGTCGGCTGCCATCCTGTTGGACGACGTGGACCTGGCGTCGTCCATCCCGCTCCTGTTGCCCAACGCCATCATGAACAACGGTGAGGCCTGCATCTCGTTGACCCGCATCCTGGCCCCACGGGACCGGTATAGCGAGGTCACCGACGCCCTGGTCGAGCAAGTCGGGGCCATGAAGGTCGGTGACGCACTCGATCCGGCCACCGAGGTCGGGCCCCTGGTGGCCGAGCGCCAACGGGACCGGGTGGAGAATTACATCCGGGTGGGTCAGGACGAGGGCGCCAAGGTCGCCGTGGGCGGCGGCCGCCCCGAGGGGATCGAGAAGGGTTGGTTTGTCGAGCCCACGGTCTTCGTGGATGTGGACAACTCGATGCGTATCGCCCAGGAGGAGATCTTCGGACCGGTGCTGTCGGTCATTCCCTACGACGACGAGGCCGACGCCGTGCGCATCGCCAATGACTCAGACTACGGACTGTGCGGTGGGGTGTACACCGGTGACAACGACCGCGGCCTGGCCGTGGCCCGTCAGGTGCGCACCGGTACCTACATGGTCAATTCCAACATTCCCATCGACTTCTCGTCGCCCTTCGGGGGGTACAAGGCGTCCGGGGTGGGTCGGGAGTTCGGCGAGGACGGGTTGGAGCTGTTCCTCGAGAAGAAGACCATCAACTTGCCGGCTGGCTACACCCCGGCACTCTGAGCCAGGCCGGCCCGAGGGCCGGTCGACCCGGTGAAGCGGAACCACCCGGCGGCAGGATCGATCGCGGCGTGAGCATGGCGGGCGACGACCGATCTGCCGGAGTCGTGGTGTCGCCAGAGGTGACGGCGTGGCCCATGTGGGTGCTGGGTGGGACCTTCCTCATCGACGCCCTTGACCAGAACGTGGTGCGGGGCATGGTCCCCCAGCTGAAGCAGGCATTCGGGGTAGGCGACTTCGCCGTGGGTCTGCTGATGTCGGCCTTCGTCCTTGTCAACGGCGTGGTCACCCTGCCGGCCGGCTACCTGGCCGACCGGTGGGTCAGGACGAGGTCGGCGGCCCGGGCCATGGCGTTGTGGTCGGTGGTGTCGGCGTCGGGCTCCCTGGCCCCGGGATTCGGGCTTCTGGTCGTCCTGCGCGGTGCCCTGGGCTTCGGACAGGGGGTGACCGATCCGTCCGTATCCAGCCTGGTGCCGGACTACTACGTGCTCGAACGGAGGGGTCGGGCATTCTCTGTGCAGCAGTGCCTGTCCTTCGTCGGTACCGGGCTCGGGGTGCTGGCCGGCGGGCTCCTCGGGCCGGCCTTCGGGTGGCGGGTGGCCCTGGCGGTGGTCTCGGTACCCGGCATGGTGGTGGCCATCCTGCTGATGCGGCTCCGAGAGCCACGACGGGGTGCCGCGGACCGGGTCCGGGCGGGTGCGGCCGACCGAATCGAATTCGTCGGACCGGACGAGGCCACCCCGCCCCTCTTCGAACAGGGAGTGGCTCACTTCACCAGGCAACTGCTGGCCGGACTGCGGCGGGACCTCCGGGTCATCCTGGCCATCCCCACGTTGCGGTATGCGCTGGCCGGTGTGTCGGCCGTGCTCTTCGTGCTCACCGCCGTGGCCTCGTGGATGACCGAGTTCTACCAGCGACAGCTCGGCCTGTCCCAGGGGCAGTCCACCACCACCTTTCTGGTGCTGGTCGTGGCCGGGGGCATTCCCGGGGTCGTGGTCGGGGGACGGCTCGCCGACCGTTTCGCCGACCGGGTGCGTGGAGCCCGGGTCGTCATTCCCGGGGTGGCCCTGGCCCTGGCCACGACCCTGTTCATCGTGTCCCTGCTCGACCTTCCCTTCGAGGCCTGTCTGCCCCTCCAGCTGGCCGGGTTCTTCGTGGCCACATCGGCCATCCCCGGCCTGCGGGCCGGGCTGACCGATGCCGTGCCCGCCGCCGTCCGAGGAACCGGGTTCGGGACGTTCAACCTGGCCTCGGTGGTGTTCGGCACGGCGGCGGCGCCACTGGTCACCGCCTTCTTCTCCCAGCAGTTCGGCGACAACCTACGCACGGCCTTTCTCATCGTCCTGCCCCTGGCCTACGTGGGGAGCGGCCTGCTCATCGCCGCCCGCAACCACCTCGACGAGGACACCCGCAGGCTCCTGGCCCTGGCGATGGCGCCTGAGGGGCCGGAGTCCTGACCAGCGTCAGGGCGCCCGGCAGAAATTGGCGCGTGCGTAACTGCATGAAGACCTGCGAATATATATGGGACGGTGCCGGGCCCTGGGGCCAGGCCGCACCGGTCCGGCGTGCGTGGAGGCAGGCAACCCGATGAGCACAGGCGTCCACACGGCCCCCAAGCGGGCGCGCAGGTCTCCGCTCGACACTGGGGAGGGACGCGGCCGGACCATCGCCTTCAGCTACGTGCCCGCTCTCGACGGGCTCCGGGCCGTGGCCGTCCTCGGGGTGATGCTCTACCACGGGGGCGCCCCGATGGCCGGTGGGGGTTTCCTGGGCGTCGATGTGTTCTTCGTCCTGTCCGGCTTCCTCATCACCTCACTGCTGTTGGGGGAGTGGACCCGGACCCTCACCGTCAAACTGGGTCAATTCTGGGCCCGCCGGGCCCGTCGGCTGCTGCCCGCCCTGCTGGTGATGCTGGTCGGAGTGGCCCTCTTCGTGAAGATCTTCTCCGGCCCCGGGGAGTTCGCGGGCCTGCGCCTCGACTCACTGTCCACGCTGTTCTACGTGGCCAACTGGCACTTCATCGTGGCTGGCGGCAACTACTTCGACGCCGACGGCCCAGCCGTCCCCCCTGCAGCACATGTGGACCCTCTCCATCGAGGAGCAGTTCTACATCGTGTGGCCCCCGGTCGTGCTCCTGCTGCTGCACTGGGGCCGCAAGCTCCGTCCGGCTCGGCGGTTGTGGCCGGTGATGGCCGTAGCCGTCGCCGGGGCGATGGCCTCAGCCGTGGACATGCGCCTGTCCTTCCAGGGGGGTGCCTCGGTCATGCGCCTCTACGAGGGAACTGACACCCGCAGCCAGGACATCCTGATCGGGGCGGCATTGGCGATCGGGATGGCCATGTGGGCGCAGTATCGAACCGCCCTGCCTGGCGCCCCGGCGGGGGCGGGCGAGCGGGGTCTGGTGATGCGGGCTCATCCCGCAGCAGGGACTGCCGGTGCCTTCCCGGCCCCGCCCCACCGACGGGACCTGCGTCGCCGTCGAGGCCTGGGCATCAAGCCCATCACCGCCTGGGAGATCACCCGGCCCCGGATGCGGGCCGCGCTCCAGGTGGCCGGCTGGATCAGCGTCGCCGCCGGGATGATGCTGGTCTGGCGGGTGACCAAGCCCGGGGCCTTTCTCTTCGAGGGGGGTTATTTCGTCTTCGCCCTCGGGGTGGCGGCGGTCATCTTCTGCGTGGTCACGACCCAGGGGGACTCGCTATCCCGGGCTCTCGGGAATCCGGCGTTCCGCTACCTGGGCAAGATCTCCTATGGCACCTATCTGTGGCACGTGCCCCTCTTCGCCCTCTTCAGCGCCCAGCGCCTCCATCTTTACGGTTACCCCCTCCTGGCTGTCCGCATGACCATCACCCTGATCGTGGCGAGTGGGTCCTACTACCTGGTGGAGGAGCCCATCCGCCGACGGCGGACCCGGACCTTCACGGAATGGAGGGCCTGGCTGCTGACCGCCGGCGCCTTTGTCAGCGTGGTGGCAGTCACCGTCGCGGCCACGCTGGGGTCGGCTGCCGAGGCGGCCAGTCCGCTGCGGGTGCAGGGGACCGCCTATGTGGGTCCGCCGGTCAAGGTGCTGGTCTTCGGTGACTCGGTCGCCTGGCGTCTGGGCTTTGCCATGCTGGCCAGTCAGCCCCAGACCAGCTACGACGTGAGCATCGACAACGGCGCCATCATTGGGTGTGGCGTGCTGCGATCCAGCCAGTACCTCCTCTACGGACTGGCCCATCCCGAAGTGCCCCAGTGCGACTCGTCGGCACCGGCTGGTGAGCAGTGGCCAGCCCAGTGGAAGGGGGATCTCAACCAGTTCCACCCCAACGTCGTGGTGGTGCTAGCCGGCCGTTGGGAGGTGTCAGACCGGCTCATCGACGGACACTGGCTCCACATCGGGCAGCCGGCCTTCGATGCGGCCGTCAAGCAGTCGCTGGAGCAGGCGGTGCAGGTGGGCACGTCCGGTGGTGCCCTGATGGTCTTGATGACGTCCCCCTGCTTCGCCCCCATCGAACAGGACAACGGCCAGGTCTGGCCGGAGGACACGCCGGCCCGGCTCAACGCCTACAACGCCATCGTCCGCCAGGTGGCCGGCGAGCACCCGGCAACCGTGCAGCTCAACGACTTTGGGGGGTTGCTCTGTCCGGGAGGCCAGTATCAAGAGTCGCTGGACGGGGTCCAGATCCGGGACGGCGACGGCATGCACATCGTGCCGACGCCGGCGGCCGGACAGTGGCTGGACGCCCGGGTGCTCCCCGATGTGATCCAAGTGGGCCGAGAGCAGATGGCGGGGAAGCAGCTGGTGCCGTCGGGATCGAACTCCACGGCCCCGACGGCCGGCTCCCTCTCGGCCGGTGGCGCCGATCGAGCTCCCTGAGTCGAACGCTCACCGCCCGGACTGCTCAGGGGGCCGAGTTGAAGGGAGCCGGCGGCGGAATGGAAGACGGCGGAGGACTTTGGCCGAAGGTGGAGCTGTTGGCCTGTTGACACTGGGCTCGAAGCGCCTGGATCAGCGTGGCCTCCGGCACGCGGTTCGACTCGGACACGGTGGTCATGAGGGACTGCCATTGACCGTCGCGGTACGCGGCCTGGGCGGCGATGGGCAGGGCCTGGCGCAGCTGGATGTAGGCCTGCTGCCGGAGGCGGGTGGCCGTGGCCGCATCGGCCTGGAGCGACGCCTTGGTGAGCAGACTGAGCGACCGGTCGACATGGGCACAAGCCTGTTTGGCGAGGGCGGATCCGTCGTTGCCGCAGGCGCTGAGCGTGGTGCCAAGTCCGACCACCACGACGGTCCCGGCGGCCAGACGTCGGATCCGGGCCGGAATCGGGGGAAGCTTCACCCCAGCCAGCTACCAGAGGAGTCGAGGAGGTATCGGCTGACGGCCAGGCACCGGTCGAACAGTTCGCACATCATCTCCTCACCGGCAAGGATTCGGGTCAGGGAGACGGGGGAGCGGGCCACGATATTGAGGCGTCGCTCGGCCGCATCGGTGGCCGAGGCGTATGAATCGATGGCGGAGACCTCGAGCGGGAGCTCGATCCCTCCCACCCCGGCCAAGTCGATGGCCAACCGCAACAGGTCCGGACCGTGGGGGAGGGGTGGAAGGGCCCAGGTGAAGGTCAGTGGGAAGTGGAACTCGTCAGGGGGCTCCTGCTCCTCGGGTAGCCCGAAGACCGCATCCTCGAAGGACAGCAGCGTCCTCGGATCCACCTCGAGGGCCAAGTGCAGGTCGAGCGGGCCCCCACAGCCGTCCTCAGGATGGAGCTCGACCTCCCAGACCTGACGAAGCGAGTACGTCTCTACGAAATGGCGTTCGTCGTGCACGTGGAATCCATGGTCCACTGAGTGATCCTTGAGGTCGGCCACGTATCCGGCCACATCGATGACTGCCACAGGAGGCTCAGCCTACCGGCAGCAGGGTGGCTCCGGTATCGTCGCCCCATGGACGACGAAGCGCTCCTCAAGGTTCTCCACGGGGCGGCCACCGCGGTAGCCGGTGCCCTCAACGAGCTGGGGGACTGGGGATTGGCCGGGACCCGTGACGGCCAGTATCGATCAGATCTAGTCGCGGACGCCGCCGCCCTGGCGGTGCTGGAACGGGCCGGTCTGGCCGTGATGTCCGAGGAGTCGGGCAGCCACGGAACCGACACGGACGTGGTAGTGGTGATCGATCCGGTGGATGGCTCCACCAATGCCGGCCGAGGGATCCCCTGGTTCGCCACGAGCCTCTGCGCCGTGGACGCCGATGGGCCCCGGGCAGCCGTTGTGGTCAACCAGGCCTCGGGCATCCGTTTCGAGGCGGTGCGCGGCGGAGGCGCCCGGAAGGACGGTGCCCCCATCCGGCCGTCGGGATGTCGGACACTGGGCGAGGCCATCGTCGGGTTCTCAGGCTACCCACAGCAGTACTTCGGGTGGTCCCAGTGCCGGATGTTGGGCGCCGCCGCCCTGGACCTGTGCGCAGTGGCGGAGGGGGTCCTGGACGGCTATGCCGTGGTGGGAGGTTCCTGCCTGGGCAGCTGGGACTACCTCGGGGGCATGCTGGTCTGTACCGAGGCCGGAGCGGAGGTGGGTGAGCTGGCCGGGCGGGAGTTGGTCACCTTGGACCACGAAGCCCGCCGCACCCCGGTGGCGGCGTCGACCCCAGACCTCCTCGAAGCCCTGTCGACGGCGGCTGCGCAGTAGCGTGAGTCGCTCGGGCGTTTAGCTCAGTTGGTAGAGCAGCTGGCTTACAACCAGCAGGTCATCGGTTCGAGTCCGATAGCGCCCACGGTAAAAGTCCAATTCATAGGCTTGTTGATAGCAACCCCTGTTGCGCCAGACTTGTGCCCGGGTGTGTGGGCCAGACCCGGCAATGGGGCCCTTGCAATCGTGTTTGGCCGTCACCGGTGGAGTTGGTGAGCCCGAGACATCAGGCCGTCCCAGCCGTTGCCCGCCGCCTTCCTACGGGCTTGGGTGGAACATTCAGTGTTGCTCCTCGTCCCGGAATCTAACCCATCGCTCGCCTAACTCCTCCCGGCAGGCGCTGACAGCGGCACGCAGCGTCGGGAAGAATCGATCATCGGGGAACAACTTGCCTAGACCGTACTGAACGATCTTGTGCCTGCTATGAGCCTTCATTTCGGCGAACACCAACTTGGTCCCTTGTCTGTCGAGCACGGTAACAAGATCCTTGAGCATGTCACATGCGGTCGTGTCGATATCCGTAATTGGCTCTGCTTCGATGATGATCCAAAGTGGCTTTGGCTCGGAGCTGGCGAACTTGCGGACTTGGTCGCGGAAAGTACGCGCATTGGCGAAGATCAGAGGTGCATCAAACCGATACATTACGCACCCGGCAAGTTGTTCCGCATTTGGGTGGCGCCTGATGTCGTGGAAGCCGCGCAGCCCCGAGACTCGACCCAGGGTTGCCTGATGCGGCCACCAGACCCTTCGGAAGACGTTTGCGACTGAGATGCCCACTGCCACCGCAATCCCGGTGAGTACACCTAGTAGAACGACCCCGAGGAACGTGGCGATTGAGATGAAGAAGTCTGCGCGTGACTGGGACCACAGTCGACGAGTGGCCGGAATGTTGGCCAAGAAGATTGACGCTGCGATCACAACTGCTGCCAGGGCCGCCTGGGGAAGGTTGCGGAGCAGGCCAGGAAGCGCGACGAGCATCAGGGTGATCATCAATGCGCCAACCACGCCGGTGAGTTGTGTCTTGGCCCCAGACTGTTCCGCAACAGCAGTTCTCGATCCACTGGTGCTCACCGGAAAGCCTTGGAATAGTCCTGCAGCGAGATTGGCCAAGCCGATCCCGAACATCTCCTGGCTGCTGTTGACTTCCTCGACTCGGCGCTCGGCGAAGGATGCCGAGGCCGAAATGGTGTCGGTGAGAGTGACGAGGACAATGCCCAGAGCACCGGCGAAGACAGGCAACACGTCAGCCCACGCCACGCTGGGGATGGTCAGCGACGGTAGTCCCTGAGGAAGCGGACCCACCAGCTGGACCCCTCTGCCACCGAGGTCGAAGACGGTCGCCACAACCGTCGCTGCGACAACTGCGAGGAGAACTGCTGGCAACTTATGAGCGTACTGCTTCAGGATGAGTATGAGTGCCAGAGATCCCATTCCGACAGCGGCTGCGGCTGCCACCACCTCGCCGTTGATCACACCGATGACGATCTCGCGCACTTCGCCTATGAATCCATGCACATCGATCGAGAATCCGAGCAACTTCGGCAACTGGGCGACCAGGATCGTTAGAGCGAGGCCGTTCATGTACCCGAGGATGGACGGCTTGGATAGAAGATCGGCGATGAACCCCAACTTCGCGATACCCCCAACGGCAATAATCGCTCCGGTGAAGAGGGCAAGTAGGGAAGCAAGGGCAACCGCTCGTGCAGGATTCCCGTTCGCCCCAACGAGGGGAAGGATCGTCGCAGCGATCATTGGACCCAGCGCCGAATCTGGCCCCAGCACCAGGATTCTTGACGGCCCGAACACTGCGTATCCCAAGAGACACAAAATTGAGGTGTAGAGGCCAGTGACCGGTGGAAGTCCTGCGAGTTCCGCATAGGCCATGCCCTGAGGAACTAGCAACGCAGACAAGACGAGACCCGCAACGAGATCGTCGGTAAGCCACTTCCTCTGATACGACTTGACTTGCACAAGGCCCGGCAACCAACGCCCAACAGTCGTATTCGCGGCGCCCGCCATGATTGCTGGAGGCTCCTAATGCACGGCTCGGACGAACCGCAGCTCGAGGTCTGATTCGCGGAACTCGCCTCCGCCGCTCAAACCACCGCTTAGGCGAAACGACACGGCGAAGAGGGCAACGGGGAGGGAACAGTGAAGGTCAACGGCCTCTCGAGTGCCGTTGGCAAGGATGTGTGAGCCATGGTCACGGCCGTATAGCCCACATGCGTTGATCAGTGTCGCACGCTTTTGCAATCGATACCAGGGAAATGACCCCCCCTTCACCGGCCGGTCAATCCGCATTCTCTCGCCTCCATCAGCGAGCGTTACAGATTCTCCGATGCTGGCACTAGGGGAATAGGTCCCATGGCCCGATCGGATTCGGAACCACATCATGCCTGCGACTCGTAGGCCTTGCCAGAGACTCCGGTCTGGGTGTCCCTCAACGCCAGCTGTGGGCGCGTCATCAGCCGCCGTCCGCATTCCAAACGCCAACCGGGAGCGAACGGCAGATTCAGTGAGAAGAGCGATTGCCGTCTACAACACCCAGTCGTCGACGACTGTCAGGTCGGTGAACTCCGGAGCACCTTCGAAGATCTCCATCATGGTCGCCCTGGCGACCTGAAGTCCCTCCTCGCGTCGGGGGTCACTCTCGCGCTCCCGAGCCTTCTCTTCGCTCTCGAAGACAACGAGGGTGATTACTCGGCTCGGATCATTCTTGTCTCGGGTTGTCGTCGTGTGCACGAGACCTGAGCCCGGCTGCTCAGCCGCCCGCAACAGAGCGGCCACCTTCGGCAGATCGGCTTCCTTGCCAGGCTTCAATCGCATGGTGATCATTTGGGCCCACATGTCAACGACCTTTCTTCGATGATGATGCGCAGACTATTCCTTCGACCATCTGATTGCGCTTGTCCACCGGCACCAACCACGGCGCAGCGAGGGCCGCCGGCTGACCGCCCCTGATCACCGGGACAGTGACCCACTGCCGGCACTTCAAAGGCATGCCTCACTCGGCTATCGGCCGCGTAGTAGGGGCACTTCTAGAGCCCTGCGTGGAGGCCTGTACGCCGATCCATCCACGGGCGCCTCCGAGTCATCCTTCGACCGCGGCCATACCTTTCTGCATCTCGTAGGGGCTATCGTTGGAGCGGGTCGCTACTGGCGTCTGGGTGGAGCACCACCGGGGACCGGCCCGTCGGCAGCCTGCCGGATGTAGCCGTGCGCCTGGGCGAAGACTCGATGTCGTCCGAAGGAGCGCGTGGTGCCCAATCCAGTCGTAGCGAATGCCTATCGATCGGCGTTGGAGGTGATCTCTGCCGCCGAACCAGATGTGGCAGAGGCCATCGTCGGTGAGCTGCAATCCCAACGGCGTCAACTGAAGCTCATCGCTTCAGAGAACTACGCTTCGCCGGCCGTGTTGCTGGCCATGGGCAACTGGCTGTCGGACAAGTATGCCGAAGGCACTCCGGGCCATCGCTTCTATGCCGGATGCGAGATGGTTGACCGGATTGAGGCGTTGGCTTCCGACCATGCCAAGGCACTGTTCGGCGCCGATCACGCCTACGTCCAGCCTCATTCGGGAATCGACGCAAACCTGGTTGCTTACAGTGCCATCCTTGCCAACCGAGTCGAGCAACCTTTCCTCAACGAGACAGGGTCGGGTCATGTGAACGACCTTGACTCCGATAGCTGGGATCGATTGCGCAGCGAACTGCACTCCCAGCGCATGATGGGGATGGCGCTCGACGCCGGCGGGCATCTCACCCACGGGTTCCGTCCCAACATCTCAGGGAAGATGTTCGATCAGGCAAGCTACGGGGTCGATCCCACGTCCGGGCTCCTGGACTACGACGCCATCGCGGCCCAGGTGAGAGAGTTCCGTCCGCTGGTGCTCGTAGCGGGCTACTCGGCCTACCCCCGGAACCCCAATTTCGCCATCCTGGCTGAGATCGCCCACGACGTCGGGGCTACATTCATGGTCGACATGGCCCACTTCGCCGGACTGGTGGCCGGAAAGGTGCTCACTGGTGACCTTGATCCGGTTCCCCACGCCGACATCGTGACGTCCACCACCCACAAGTCACTTCGTGGTCCTCGGGGCGGACTCGTCCTCAGCACCGAGGAGTACGCGCCCTACGTGGACAAGGGGTGCCCGATGGTCCTCGGCGGCCCGTTGCCTCACGTGATGGCAGCCAAAGCCGTTGCCTTGTCTGAGGCTCGCCAGCCCTCGTTCAATGCCTATGCCGTCCACATCGTAGAGAATGCACGTGCTCTGGCGGAAGGTCTGATGCGGCGGGGTGCACGGCTCATCACCGGAGGGACGGACAACCACCTTGTGCTCTTGGACGTGGCATCCAGCTTCGGACTCACCGGCCGTCAAGCTGAGGCTGCTCTGCTTGACTCAGGGGTGGTCACCAATCGCAACTCATTGCCAGGTGACACCAACGGCGCCTGGTACACCTCGGGAATTCGACTTGGCACACCGGCACTGACCACGCTGGGATTTGGGCCACACGAAATCGACGAAGTCGCCGACGTCATCGTCACTGCACTGAGAGCCACGACACCGACGACATCCGAAGCCAAAGCGAAGTACGAAATCGATCCCCACATCGCCCAAATCTGCGAAGACCGGTGTTTCGGCTTACTCGACCGCCACCACCTCTATGCGGATATCAAGCTGTAAATGACTTGCTCGGAGGGTGCGGACATGCAGTGAGATTCTCGAATCAAGTAGGCGTTACCGCACTAACCACCTCAACTGAGATAGAAGGTGTTTCCGATCACGAGCCGCACATCGCCTAGGGGTCGCCCCTGTCGATGCTCAATGATCCACCATGGTGGAGCCGGAACCCGCAATGGTGATGGTGCTGAGCCCGGTGCCGTCTCGGCAACAAGGGTCTTCGGCCGGCCGTCGATCTCCTTCACCTCCTCTTCGAGGGGGATGGCCCGACGGGTCAGTGTGCGCAAGGTGATCTTGGTCACGCCCGCAACGTCGGATGCAACAGTTGGCGGCGCCTCCTGTCCGGGTGACTCGCAGCCCCAATGATCCAAACTCATCCACTTGGAGCCTCCCGACGCGGGGTAGGGGATACCCAGGCTCTGCCGAGTATCGAACCTTTACGTGCGGTCCTTCCGGTGCTTCTTGACCTTTGGGGTGTGCTCCGCAACGACAGGACGCACCCAGTCGTATTCGCTGCCGAGCCGATCGAGCACGGCCAGGAACTCGGCATGGGAGAACTGTGAGTTGTCTCCGACGTGCTTGCTGGCCTCAATGGCTACAACCTGTCCGGCGGCATCGTCCGTACAGTGAAACACGACGCAAGCCGCATTCGGACCGAGGTGATCAAGCAACTCAGCGAGTCGCTTGTCCTCCTCGCCTACGTGCGATTGATGCTGGCGGGCAGCGTGTGTCGCCGTCTTGGCCCCTCCGAGTGCCGAGATCGTCATCAAGACTCCCAGTCCGGTAAGGGCTCCCGCCGTGAACTTGGTAACCGAGATACCGAGGCCCCTATGGGTCAGCACACGGGACTGGTCGAGTGTGAAGGAGCCGTCCTGATTGTGGGTGACAATGAACGCTGCTGCGTTGCCCTTGTGTGCGTTCTTGCGAAAGTCACGACCGAGCGACGCCACCATGCGCTCAGCGGCACGTCTGCTCTTGAAACGAACGAGGACGACGGAGGCGGCCCCAGGCCCGGGGGCTTGATCGGTCCGAGGTTGGTCGGCCATCAGATTTACCTTTGCCTTCCGGGCTTGACGGCATTGACCACCAGCCCAATAGCCTTCGAGGTCAAGCATCATTTGAATGGTTACAACGACTCGGGCGCCTTCGCTGGCGGTGATGTCGCCGAACCCAACCGTCAGCCGCAGTGGCGACCCTGCTGAGACTAGATCAGAGACACTTGGAGCACTCCCTGGGCACTATTGAACCTGAGTAGGACGCTGAAACTCACTGACCCGAGAGTGCCTCGTTGAGACTTGGTGGCAGATGCTGCGGCTCGTTCGTAGCGTCTAGAGGTCCGGACGAGGTAGCTCACTAAGTGCCTGCCCTCGGCCCCGGTCGACTGGCTTTCTAACGAAGAGCTTCGTGCCCGGGCCTTGCCGCGGGTGGCTCGAAAGAGGAACGTGCGCCAGATCCGAACCAGGAGTGCCCTCGCGGTCCCTAACCGACCACGAAGGAGGAACTGATGATAGTGATCATCGGGATCGACCCTCACAAGGCGTCCCACACGGCAGTAGCCATCGGCTGCGATGAACGACAGTTGGCCGAGATCCGGGTGCGTGCCACGTGCCAGCAGACGGAGCGGTTGCTGGCCTGGGCGAAACCCCTTGGTGATCGCACCTGGGCCGTCGAGTCCGCCGGAGGGTTGGGCTACCTGCTCTCCCAGCAGCTTGTGGGAGCTGGTGAGCGGGTCCTTGATGTGTCGGCGACCCTGGCCTCGAGGGTGCGGGTTCTCGGCACCGGACGTTCCAACAAGAACGACCCAACGACACACGGTCGGTGGCCATCGCCGCCCTGCGCTCCCTGGGCCTGCGCTCGGTGGAGCCGGCGAACCACCGGGAGGTGCTCCGACTCCTGGCCAAGCAGAACCACGAGATCGGGCGGCTCCGCAACACTGTCATCTCCCGTCTCAATTCTGCTCTGATCAACCTCTCACCGGCCGGAATCTCCAAGGAACTCGACGCTTCTGACGCCATGCGGCTGCTCAATGACTTCGAACCAGTGACTCCGGTGGAGCAGATCCGCTTTGACCTGGCCCACGAGGTGCTTGACGATGTGGAGCGACTGGATGTGCAGTTGAAAGAGTCCCACCCGCGGACCGAGACCGCGGTGAAGGCTTCGGGTACGACATTGACCGAGCTCTATGGGGTCGGTCCCATCCTGGCCTGCGAACTCATCGGCTACACCGGTGATGTCCGTCGGTTCACCACCCGGGACCAGTTCGCCTCCTATGCCGGCGTAGCCCCTATCGAACACTCCTCGGGAGGCAGGGTCGTCCACCGTCTCAGCCGTCGGGGCAATCGCCAGCTCAACCACGCCATCCAAATGGTGGCCATCTGCTAGATCCGCCAGGTCGTCGTGCCCACTGATTTGTCCCTGCAGCCGTCCCGACATTTCCGACACGCCATGGCAACCCGGCGCAGTTCGCGCTCAGGCACGGTCGATTCGTGACGGTATGCTGCGGAGGCGGGCACGAGCTCTGACCACCTGGCGCTCGTTGCCTCGAGGAAAGCTCGCGTTGCTGGCGGGCCATCGTTCGAGACCGGCAGCGCCCATCATCGGTTGTGTGTGCGTGCGCTCGGGCCGTGCAGCACCTGTGAGCATACGTTTTGCCGAGCCGTGGTCCTGAGGAGTGCCATCAGAGAATGAAGCAGGGATGTCAAAACAAGGTCCGACTCCTCGAGATCGGCTCAGCCGTGGCGTCCAAGGCGGAGGTGACGCTGCATGGCTGATCGCTACCTGCTCCAGCTCTCAGATCTTCACCTGACCACGGGTGAGATGCTGTTTCCCGGATCGAGGCCCCGTGACAATCTTGTCGCCAGCCTCCGGCTGATTGCCGACGCCGGGTTGAAGCCGGACATGGTTATCCTCACTGGCGACCTCGCCAATGCCGGTGATCCTGCCAGCTATCAGGACCTCTCCCAACTAATGGCGACGGCGGTCGGGGCCTTCGGCGGGAGGGTCGTGTATCTGCCCGGCAACCATGACGACCGCTCAGCCTTTCGCCGATACCTCCTCAACCATGGGGATTCCTCGCCGCTCGTTGACGCCTCTCAGCCGATCAACCAGGTCCATTGGGTCGGTGGCCTCCGCATCGTCCTTCTCGACTCCGTGGTTGCTGGTGAGGACTTCGGGGAGTTGGGTGAGGAGACGCTGGCGTTTCTGAAGGATGTCCTCGCCGTTCCTGCCGTGGAGGGAACAGTGCTGGCGCTGCACCACCCCCCGATTCCGTCGCCCGTGCACGAGATGACACAGATCATGTTGCGGAACCCTGTGGACCTGGCTGAGGCCATCGACGGTTCCGATGTGCGAGTGATTCTCTCGGGCCACAACCATCACGTGGGGGTGGGCGTACTGGCGGCCGTGCCGGTGTGGGTCTCGCCTTCGACGGCCTACACCATGGATGTCCTCAGTCGTGAGCGGGTACACGGGCTCCCGGGGTGCTCCCTCTCCCAGATCGAGCTCCACGAGAGCGGCATGTCGCTGAGTGCCATCCCCGTGCCCCTGGAAGGCTGATCGACCGATCCTCCACGGCTGGCTGCGTGACCCGTTGGTGGCCGGCGTCCCGGCCCCTCCGGTGGACGGGCCGGCGCTCAGGCGTCGAGCAGTCCCTCCCAACCTTCCGGTGGTGGCGCTAGCCGCCAGTACTGCTCGGGCACGTTGGCTGTTAGCCGCTCCTGCAACATGTGGTCCTGATCGAGGGGAGCGATCTGGCTCTTGTAGGTCATGATGGCGGCGGTCTTGGCTGCTGTATCGAGACCCACCGGCACGATGGCCGGGGTGGGCCAAAGCCCTTGGCGGAACAGCTTGGACACCCTCCAGGCCAGCATCCCGGGGAGGTGCTTGTATCCCTGGTCCTCGTAGCAGAACCAGGTTGGAGCGCTCTCGTCGTCTCCGATCGAGGCGCGGGCCAGCAGGCCGGCGTCGTGACTCAACACGTGGTCTGGGTTGGCGATGCCCATGGGCAGGAACACGGCGGTGGCATCACTCCAGCGGATGGCCGCCTCCAGTGCCGGTGAAACCTGTTCCGGCGTGGGACGGCTCGCCGCCGCCAGGTACTGGTGGTCGGGGAAGTCGAGCCATGCGTGCTCGGCCCCCAACAGGGCCATGGCGGCCTCGTCCTCCTCGCGGCGCACGGCGACGACGTCGTCCCCCTTCACGAAGCCGCCCAGGGCGTCCCAGGGCGAGACCTCGTCGGGATAGGCGGGAGGCCGGCCGGCCAACACGGTGATGACCGTGCTACCCGGATAGGTCAGAAGCAACAGACCCGCACCCATGGCCGCATCGTCGAAGTGCGGTGAGACCACGGCGATCCGTCGCAGCACATCGGGTCCGAGTAGTCCCCACATCTCCTTGGCATCCATGTCGGCATGGTACCCCTCGGCCGCAGTGTCGACGAGATCGAACGATCCCGAAGACATTGCTCCCCATGCTGGTTATGCTGCGGAAACGGTGATGCGGCGTCGACATGCCGTGTGGTCGTGTCGGGATGTTGCGCAGTCGGTTTCGGGGGAGCGGGGCCGACGTGATGGACAGGCCGGGCACGTCCCTCGGCGTGACCTGTGGACAGGCCAACGTGGCCCCGCATCACGACCAAGGGAGGGAAATGACCGGCTCACTCGTGTTCTACGGGATCCTCGGCATCATCACCACGGTGGCCGCCTTTGTCGTCAATCGGCGTCTGTTCGTCGAGGGCCGGGCGGGTCGGGTCACCGTCCTTGAAGGCCTCTACTACCTCTTCGGTGTGGGCTCCCTGGGCCTCGGCTGGTATTTCAACATCCGCTACACCCATCAATACGGCCACAACGCCACCTATGTCGGCTACACCAAGGCCCTCTTCTCCAATTGGGCGGCGGACTCTGCGGCCCAGGATTACATCATGGTGAATCTGGTGCTACTGCCCCTCTGGACCATCGTTGACGGCCGGCGTCGCGGGCTGCGGGCGCCGTGGCTCTTCTTCGTGATGAGCCTGTTCACCAGCCTGGCCTTCTCCATGGCCTTCTACCTGGCGTTCGTGGAGCGGCAGATACGATTCAGCCGGGCGGAGACCGAGCGGGTCGACCCGCACGCCTCGGCACCCCGCGGGGTGGAGCCTGCAGGCCGCCGAGCGTCCGCGGCCGATCTATAGCCAGCGGTACCGGTTGAGGTCCACTCGCCCTTCCCGCACCTCGATCCCTTCGGATCGAAGGAGCCGCTCCTGCTCGGTGACCAGGCCGTCCACCAATCGGCCACTGGCGGGGAGGACCCTGTGCCACGGCATCGGCTGGCGTCCTCGGGCCAGTACCGCACCGACCTGCCGCGCCGACTTCAGGCCGAGTTCACGAGCGATAGCCCCGTAGGTGGTGACGTGACCGGCAGGCACCGCCCGGACCACCTCGGTCACCCTCTGGTCTACCGAGCCTGACCAAGTCGGATCCGTCATGATGCGGCCGGGACGGTCGCCCGCTCCCCGCCATCCCACGTCAGCACGCCGGTCACCGGCCGCCGCTTGAGGTGGGGCGGGTGGCGGTCGTGCTTCTATTCCCGCGCCGAAGACCGACAGCCAGGCAACGGGACGGGATCTCGATCCATGGCCCCTTCCCGTCGGGGCCGGTGTTGCGAAGGCGCGCGCCGAGCACCTGGGCAGATAGGCCGCCAGTCCACCAGGCACCGTGGCGACAGGGGCGAGGAGCTAATGTCGCTTTGCCCTGAGACCACCTTGAGGAGGCTTCGTGTCGACTGAACGAGTGTCCGTCACCCGCCGTATTGCGGCACCGGCCAGCCGTTTGTTCCGGATCGTGGCCACGCCCTCCGGCCAAGTGGCCATCGATGGCTCCGGCATGTTGGAAGGGGCCCCCGACGATCGGCCGCTCACGGCGGTGGGCGAGACGTTCGACATGGACATGGACCGGGAGCCCCTCGGGGACATCCCCAATCTGACCAAGTACCAGGTGCGCAACACCGTTACCCAGATCATCCCAAACCGTCTGATCGAGTGGACTGTGGGATTTGGCGACCATCCGCCATTCGGCCATGTCTATGGGTGGGCGCTGGATCCGGTGGACGAGTTGCGGACCGACGTGACCAACTACTGCGACTGGTCCAACGCCGACGACGGGATGCGTTCTGGCGTCACCTGGCCGGTGGTACCGCTGTCGATGTTGGAGCAGTCGGTCGAAAACCTCGATCGCCTGGTGAACCGCACCTGAGCGATCGAGGCGGTGCGATCAGGATCCGTGGTCGCTTCGCCGGCGTCACCGCTGCACCGCCACCACCCCGTCCGGCGGTCCCGATTGATGGTGGACGGCCATCCGTTCCTCGCCGCACTGACCCGACGGACTGACGTAGGCGATCGGACTCGACGTTGAGGCCGTCACGTAGTGTTGGTCGATGATGGTAAGTGGGAGTTCGGGAATCTTCGGAGCGGGCATCGTCCTCCTCTTCGTGCTCTACGCGATCGTCATCGTGGGCTCGCTCGCCATGCTGGTCGTCGCTCTGGTGGACATGGCCAAGCGACCGGATTGGCAGTGGAAGCTCGCGGGCCAGGAAAAGGTTCTCTGGATCCGCTTGTCGTCCTCGTCAATATCCTGGCCATCCCGGCCCTCATCTACTGGTTCGTGATCCGCAAGAGACTTATCGACGTAGAGCAGGCGGCGGCATCCGGTCGACTTGGGCCGGGTCGGTGGACCTATGCCGGCTGGGAGCCAACGCTTCCACTCCTGCCGACAGCCGGCTGGTATCCGGACCCGGCCGGAGGGTCGCTACTCCGATGGTGGGATGGCACCCGATGGAGCAGCGATACCCATGACGCCGGGTCGCGACCGTAGCAGTGGCGGCGAGACCAACCTCCACCGGTCCTCCAGAGATCGGGGGCCGTCCGCCGACCAGGCCGCTGAGCGTGTGTCCATCATCTGAAGGGTGGCCGTCTCGCCCCAGGCTGTTGAGCCTCGCTACGATCGCCCTCTGGGAGGAACGATGAGCACGACGCGAAACGGCGGGGTCGAGATCTACTACGAGGCGTTCGGCGAGCCCGATCGGCCGACACTGCTCCTTGTGAATGGCCTCGGATCGCAGTGCATCAACTATGCCGAGGAGTGGTGCTCGATGTTCGTGGACACCGGGTACCGTGTCGTGCGCTTCGACAACCGGGATGTCGGGCTGTCATCGAAGCTCGAAGGGCAGGAGTACACACTGGGCCACATGGCCGAAGACGCGTTGGCCGTGCTCGATGCGTGCGAGGTGCGCACTGCCCACGTGATGGGCTGCTCGATGGGAGGGATGATCGTCCAACGACTGGCCATTGACCACCCGGACCGTTTGCTGTCCGTGACCTCGGTGATGTCTCGGACCGGTGAGCGGGGATATGGAGACAGTTCCGAGGCCGCCCTCTCCTTCCTCATGGCCCCTCCGGCCTCATCGCGTGCCGAGTACATCGATCGTCAGGTGGCGGCGCTGCAGGTCTACGGTTCGAAACCCGAGTGGCTCGACGAGGACCTCATCCGGGCGCGAGCCGGGAGCGCCTTCGACCGCTGCTTCTGGCCGTCCGGGCCGGCCCGACAGATGCGCGGTCGTTGCCGATGGGTCCCGGGCAGACGGGCTCCGTGCTCTCGACCTTCCGACATTGGTGATGCACGGGAGCCGGGATACCCTCATCGACCCGAGCGGAGGACGCCGGACTGCCGAGCTGGTCCCCGACGCCCGCTATGTCGAGATCGAAGGAATGGGCCACGACTATCCCCCTCCCGTGTGGGGGAGGTGGGTCACTACCTGGTCGGACTTCGCCCGTGATGCCGCCGCGGCATGAGTTCGCACTGCATCCGCAGCGCCAGGGCCGACGATGTGCCGCGCCTCCTTCGAGCTCCTTGGCCACGGATCGTTGCTCGGGCCCCAGGAGGACCCCTCGGACCGGTCTGCCTACCGGGCGGCCCTGACCGAGATCCAGGCGAGCCATGGGAGCGACGTGCTGGTGGCCGAGGAGGACGGAATGGTCGTGGGCATGTGTCAACTCGTGGTCTTCCGCCACTTTCAGCATCATGGGGGTCGCTGTGCCGAAGTGGAGTCCTTGCACGTCCACCCAGACTTCCGAGGCCGAGGCATCGGTGCGCAGCTCCTGAGCACCGCCATCGAACTGGCCCAGGGGCTCGGTTGCTACCGAATCCAGCTCACCTCCAACGAGCAGCGCACCGACGCCCACCGGTTCTATCTCCGCGAGGGATTTGCCGCGACGCATGTCGGCTTCAAGCGGTTGATCTCTCTCTGACCTGAGCCTGAGGTCCGGCACTCGGGCAGGTCCCACCAGCCTTGTGGGGTGGGTGTCCGGCAGGATTGCCACTCTGAACTGCAGGGCAGGGACATTCCGGATGGACGAGACGCGAGGCTGCCGGGCCTCCTGACCTGACCCCCCACCGTTCGCGGCCGGGTGCTCACAATCTCTCAACCCCTATTGATAAACATCAGGCGAATGGTTAGGTTGGCAATGAGCCTGATCCGGTCTCCCGCCAGACTGAGAAGGCAAAGCGACTGCGGCTTCCGCAGCACGCTGCGAAACCCCGATACTGCTTTCCGCCGAAGCATGGCCGGGGTTTCGTCATGCCTGGCCACCGTCGACTGGCTGCACGGCCACCTAGTCGTCGCGGAACGCCTCGTGGTTGACGATCCGTGAGACCATCTGCTGTGAGAATCCCCAGCGTGCGGCGATCTCCTTGCGGCTCATCCCCTCCCTGCTCAGCCGGTGGAAGGTAGCGGCACGACTCCGCTGACGGGCCCGGGTGAACCGGTCGATGGCATCATTGTCCTCCGTGCGGTCCCGCCCGACCGACACGGCTCGCACGACGTCAGAGACGCGATTGCCGGCACGCAACGCCTTCGAGGTAGTGCTCGGTCCTCTTCGCGCTTTCCTGGAGAGTGGCCTGGAGCGAGAGGTTGGCCTCGAGGAGATCGTTGAGGGCGTGAAGCAGCGTGTCGCCGTCCTCGTGTGGCAGCGGACCCTTGTCCATATCGGAACGGTATTCCAAAGAAGGTAACGATGCTGCCGGGGACCGGCTCAGCCATCGAGCTGGATGTCGAAGTACGCACCCTCGTCGTCGTGCACGATACGGGCCGATCCGGTCCATTCGGAAAAGTCACCGGTTCCCGTCATCGGCACGATGTGCCCAAACCAGCTGCCCGGATCGGACTCGAGTCCGCCGTGCTGGATGGTCACTGCGCCGGCCCGCCCATCACCGGTCCGACCCTCGATCCGTTCAGTCGCCACGTAGGAGCGGGACCCCTCTTCGGTGCCGGCGGACATGAACAGGGTGGTGGCGCTGCCCACGATGCCCGAGGTGAACGTCTTCGTGAACGTGAGCACGTGTACCCAGTCGCCCTCGACCCCGGCGACGGTTTGCGGTTCTGCCCCATCTACTTGGAAGCGGGCGATCAGCGTCATGTGGGCTCTCCTCCCATTCCTCTGAGTCCATTCCGTCAGTGGGCGGCCCGGTCCAGCACCAGATCAGATGGCCGCTTTCCCCTCCCTTTTGTCGACCGGGCTCTTCTGCTGACCGCGCCAGGTTTGACTGGGCGATCGTATCCCCTCGACCACTGGGCCAGGGTCCCGGCCAGGGAGGAGGGCGCAGGTCGGGGGATTGCTCTTGCCAGCTGACCGCGGTCGGCGATGCGCCAGTGTCGGCCGACGAATGCCAATCGTCTGTCTGGCTTCGCTCGGGTTGGTCAGGAGCGGTGTGGTGATCCAATGGTCGTCGTGACAGCTAGCGGGGAAACGACCATCGGGTGGCACCCCCCGGCTCGACTGTACCGAGGGCGGTGGCCCGACGGATCGTGACGCGGTACACCGTCCAGGGTGGCCTTCCGGCGGACGGCGCGTCTGTACTCGGCGGTCAGGGCCCTCCCCGAGTCGTCGACCCGGGCCGGCCAACCCTCGGCGGCCCATCGGGCGGCCATGGCGGTCACCGTGCCCGGATCGGTCTGGCTTCTCGCCTCCCCTTCCACGGTCAGGTCAAACTCGTCGGTGGCCACACTGAGGGCGCAGCGAGGATCGCGGGTCAAGTTTCTCCCTTTGACCGTCCGCTCCCCGGTTTCGAACCAGAAGGTGCCGTCGACCCAGAGGGCACCGATGCCGGTGATGTGGGGACTGCCATCCTCGTTGAGGGTGGTCAGCCAGCAGGTGTGGCGGTCGGGGCCGCCGGTGCCGGGGGCCTGGCTCACCCCCCGGTCCAGGCGGGCCTGGACGGCCGACCATTCAAGGGCGGGCAGGCCGTAGAGGCTGGCGAGGTTCATGGTGTCCATTGAAGGAGGACGGGCCGAGCGTCTGAGACTCATCGCTCCGGTGTCATCCCCTGGTGGTCGCCCCGGCCAGAGCAGCCATCCGAACGAACAACTCGTGTACCGAGGGCCGGATGTGTCCGGGTTCCAGGCCGGCCCAGACGGTCTCGACATTGACGGCCAGTCGTTCGTGGTCTCGCCACCGGCCGAAGGCGGTTGCGAGAAGTTCGTGGTGCAGATCGCGGGTCGCCTCCTCGGGGGTCAGCCCGGCGGCCCAGCGCGATCGGGTTCCCTCCTCGACGGTTCGGAGGTACTGGCTGACCGTCCGGACGCCCTCCACATCGGCGAGGGGTCCGTGACCCGGCACGATGACCGCGGGCTCGAGAGCCGCGATGAGGTCGCACGCCGCGATCCAGCCCGCCGTCGGTCCCGACCACATGATCGGCGTCCCCTCGATGAACAGGATGTCGCCGGTGAACACCACCCGTTCGTCGGGTACCCAGACAATGACGTCTCCGGTGGTGTGGGCCGGACCGACCTCGATCAACTCGACAGACCGCCCTCCGAGGTCGATGCGCTCGGTTCCGGAGAAGGTCCTGGTCGGTGGAGCCACCCGGATCCCGTCGAAGTCGAAGGGTCCGAAGGCAGCCCGGAGATAGTCACCGACCTCGGTGGGCAATCGGTCCAATCCGGCCACCATGGCCGCCAGCGACGCCGGCGGGGCGTCGTCCATCTCCGAGGCGGTCGCGGCCGAGGCCGACGATGTCCACTCCGGGTCCGACCACGAGTTCGTTGCCGTAGCAGTGGTCACCGTTGGCATGCGTGTTGACCAGCGTTCCGATCGGTCGTCGGGCGGTAACTTCACCCATGGCCTCGAGCATCCGGCCGGTGAGGTGCAGATCGAAGAGGGTGTCCACGAGGAGTGAGGCGTCGTCCCCTTCGACCAGCCCGGCGTTGCTCCATCCCCAGCCTCCGTCGGGCTGGAGATAGGCGTGCACGCCTTCGGCCACACCGTGCAGCCCTCGGGTGAAGGGGATGGTCATGTCGCTCTCCTCTGCGGGTCCGGTCCAACCTAGACGCCGGTTCGCCCGCCGGTCTGACAAGAGGTGACCCGAGCTAGCCCGTCGCTGGGCCCGCCCGGCCATTCCTCGGGGTCGGCGATCACGATCGGGTCGCCGGACAGTGTGAGCAAGCCCTCTTCGCGGGTCTGGCCGCGCCACCTCCCTCGCCCCACCGGGACGAATGCGTCCAGAAAGATCGGGGTCCCTATTGGCGCCCTGTTGCGGCTGCCCGAGTGTCGGGGTCGTCACGCTGCCCTCCGTCAAGCACATCGGCTGTCGAGGTGGACGCTGGAGGGTGACAGATGCGACCCTACCGAGAGGTCATTTCCACCGACATCCGACTCAGACTCGAAGACGCAGTTGTCGAGACCCCCCTCGGGATTCTGGCGGACCGGCCGCAACGAGTACCTTGAGCGGGTGGTCCGCCCCCTCCGATCAGCTGCACTGGCGCTGTTCCATGGTGAGACGGCGATCTGGCCGTCCGTGGCCTGCGGGGTGATCGTTGCCGTCGTCTCCTATGAGGTCGGTAGCTCCCGGGGTGATCTCAATGTCGACGTGGCCCTGGCCAGCATGGCCACCTTCCTCTTCGGGGTGCTGCTGGCCTTCACCATCGCCCGCACCCGGGAGCGACTCGCCCTGGTGCAGGACCTCCTGAGCAAGGGGAATGCGGCCCTGCTCTCCATCCACCAGCTGGTGGAGGTGTTCCCGGCTGACGAGCGCGTCCTCATCCGAGCGCTCGTCGACCGACACCTGACCGACCAGATCGACTACCGACTGGTGGACAACCACCTGTCGGCTCCCTCTCACCAGGAACTGGTCAGAGCCGTCTACGCCCTCAATCCTCGCACCGCCCAGCAGGAGGTGGTCTACAGGGAGATGGTCGAGGTGGGCATCAACATGGGCTCCGACCGGGCCCTCATCGAGGCCACCACCGGGCAGGCCCTGTCGCCCATCGAGTGGACCGGCATGCTCCTCCTGCTCTTCTTGCTGATCGCCCTCATCACTGTGCTCCCGGGGGGTTCGGTGGTGGGCGCCCTGGTGGCCGGGATTCTGGCCGGGACGCTGGTGACCCTGATGATCCTCCTGCGGAAGCTGGATCTCCTCCGCTGGCACGAGCGCGCCGCCATCTGGGAGCCGGCTACCCGACTGTTCCGGAGCATGGGCATCGAGCCCTACGTGCCCAGGTACGTGATCGAGCACGGCCGGTACC
This sequence comes from uncultured Acidimicrobiaceae bacterium, assembly GCA_963835465.1. Taxonomy (GTDB): domain Bacteria; phylum Actinomycetota; class Acidimicrobiia; order Acidimicrobiales; family RAAP-2; genus Bog-756. Next base: position 611,712 of record CAWIFR010000006.1, on the reverse strand, counting down.
GTCCGACCGGGCGGATCCGGATGGTGGACTACCCCGACCCCTACCCGGAGCGGTCCACCAAGATTGTGACCGTGATCGATCTCGACCACGCGGAGGGGGCCGAAGCACGACCGGTGGACGCTCGCGCCGAACGCTGACCTGCTCCCGGTCGTCCGACCGATGACCCCGGAGACCGCGTGCCGAACCCTCCGGAACCCGGCTGGTGCCCTACGATGACCACCGTGCCATCTGACCTGATGACAGCGGCGATCTACCAGGGCGATGGACGGATCGAAGTGGGCGAGGTCCCCGTGCCCGAACCGGAGCCTGGCGAGCTCCTGGTCGAGGTGGCCCAGTGCGGAATCTGTGGCTCCGACCTCCACTTGGTCTTCGAGCAGTACGCCCGGCCTGGGGCCATCCTCGGCCATGAGTGGTCGGGGACGGTGGTCGGTGGCCGGGACGTCGGACCCGGTCGTCCACCCGGGATCCGGGTGGTGTTCGACCCCAGTCCGGGGTGCGGGGACTGTCGTCCCTGCCGGCGTGGCCGGCCTTCGGTCTGCGTGCGCCGGCCCTCATCCGACATGCGGGAGATGCGGGGAGCCTTCGCCCGGTACGTGACGGTGCCGGCATCCAGCACGCTCGTGATCCCCGACTCGCTGGACCTTCGGGCCGCGGCCCTGGCCGAGCCCACGGCGATCGCAGTCCACGCCGTGGATCTGGCTGGGGTGGGGCCCACCGACCGGGTGCTGGTCACCGGCGGAGGTCCGGTCGGACTGCTCATCGTCTCGGTCCTGTTGGCCCGTGGGGTCCGGGACATCACCGTTAGTGAACCCTCCGAGGTGCGCCGCCAGCGGGCCATGGCGGTCGGCGCTGCACGTACGCTCCGACCCGAGGAGTTGGGCGAGGCGCCTCTCGGTGGGGTAGTGGCCGGCCCGGTGGATGTGGCTTTCGAGTGCTCGGGTCACGCCGATGCCGGGTCCATGGCCTTGGACCAGCTGGACCGGGCCGGGACGCTGGTCTTCGTGGGCACGGGGGCGGTCCCGGTCCCGGTCAACCACAACCGGATGATCATCCTCGAACTGGAGGTGCTGGGGGCCTACAACTACAGCGCCGAAGGCTTCGGGCCGGCGGTGGAGCTCCTCGCTACCGGAGCGATGCCGGTCGACTTGCTCCTCGAGCCCGAGGATGTCCCCCTCGAGGGTGTGATGGAGGCCATGGAGCGCCTGTCCCGTGGTGAGATCCCGGCCAAGGTGCTCGTCAACCCGGAGGTGAGAGCATGACCGAACCACGACGCCCCGTCATCAACCATGTGGCCATCAGCGTGGACGCTGGTCTGATGGACGAGTCCGGACGGGCGGACCTGTTGGACTTCTTCGGCGAGGTGTTCGGCTGGACGGAGGGCGACAACAGTACTGAGCGCGGCAATCCCCTGATCCTCTATACCGGTGAGCTGCGACAGTTCCTGTACCTGCTCCCGGCGGCCGACGACTTCCTCCGGGCTCCCCGACTGGACCACTTCGGTCTCGAGGTCGCCTCACTCGACGAGCTGGTGGCCATCGTGGACCGGGCCAAGCGCTACCAGAAGAAGGATGATCGTGTCACCATCATTGACCTCGACGAGATGGTGACCCACGGGACCAACGCCGACTACACCCTGACCAATGCCTACGTCGGCTTTGTGATCCCCCTGATGATCGAGCTGCAGCACATCGCGCCGCGCCCCGCGGCCTGACTCCAGCAGGAGCCACGTGGCGTTTCGGTAGTCGGCGGACTGGACTCTCAGCGGATCAGCAGGGCCAGCGCCAAACCCACCGGTAAGAACAACCATCCCCACTTCGCCGCGATCATCACGAGGCCCGATCGATACCCGTACAGCACCGCTTGCTGGGGGGGATTGAAGGCCGGGGGACCGAGGGCCGACAGCAAGGCGATGACGGCCACCGCCGTCGAACCCGTGACCAGGGCGACCGCGCCCAGGAAGATCACCCGGATAGCGGTGAGGAGGAGCCACCGTCTGCTCTCGTTCCGGGTGTGGTCGACCGAGGAGTTGTGGGGGTGGAGAACCGAGCCGGTGTAGAGAGAAGCCCCCACGAAGGCCAAGAGGGGACCGGCCACCACGAGAACCCAGTGCGACGCCGCAGGGGCTGGTCCGGTGAGGTGGAGCAGCAGTCCGGCAGCCACGGCCACCAGCATGGACTGGTCGAGCCAGCTGGTCGAGTGGCGCTGAGGAATCGGCGCGTCCCGGCGCAGCAGGTGGATACAGACGGCTGTCGGGATGGCATATGCCGCGTTGGTCAGGGCGGCCACCACACTGGCCTGGGTTCCGACCAGCGCCCCGCCGACGGGGAGCACCCAGAAGGTCGAGTTGGGGAAGGCCGTCCACCCTTCCAGTTGCGACAGACCGGTACTGCGTCGGCCCCGGAGGACGAAGGACGCCAGGAGCAGGACGGCACCGGCCGCGGCCATCACAATGGGTGCGAGGATCTGGTGCGGTGCCGTCAGCCGCCAGGCCGAGAACAGCCCGAGCAGCCCGGCCGTCGCCACCAGTTGGATGCGGAGGTAGACCGGCCAGCCGCGGCGCATGCGGGGACCGCCCCGGTGGACCGCCAGCCCGGTTATGGCGCCGATGGCGTAGGCGCCGAAGGTGAAGGCCAGGGTCAAGGGACGACAGTACCCCGCAGATGACGGCTAGATCGCCGACCAGGCGGAATCGGGCCGGGCCGGTGGGGCGTGTTCGCCTTCCAGGGGCCTGCTCTGCGACGATGGGGCGATGGATGGGGAGCGAGTCGTGTTCGACGGATTCGAGGGCATGCACCTGGTGGCCGACCTGCGGGGCGACCCCGATGCCTGGCCGGTGCTCTTCCTCCACGGAGGCGGTCAAACCCGGCACGCCTGGGGTCGGACGGCCGAGACCGTGGCCGACAACGGCTGGCGCACCGTGGCGCTCGACCTGCGCGGCCATGGCGAGAGTGACTGGGCGCCGAAGGGCGACTACTCCTTCACCGCCTTCTGCGCCGACTGTGTGGCCGTGGCCGACGCACTGGGCAAGCCCCCCGTACTGGTGGGAGCGTCCCTCGGAGGCATGTCGGCCATGTTGGCCGAGGGGACCAGCGACCGGGAGGTCTCCTGCGGTCTGGTGCTGGTGGACATCACGCCCAAGACCAACGACGAGGGCATCCAGCGGATCACCTCGTTCATGCGGTCCGGGGTGGACGGGTTCGACACACTGGAGGAGGCCGCCGCCGCCATCGCCGACTACACCCCGAATCGGACCCGGACGGTCAACCCGCAAGGGCTGAAGAAGGTGCTCCGGGAACGGGACGGTCGCTGGTACTGGCATTGGGATCCGAAGTTCATCTTCCAGGACCGCACCGAGGTGGTGCCCGACCGGCTCATCGGCCTCCTCGACGTGGCCTTGAGCAACATCCACGTGCCCACCATGCTGGTCCACGGCCTGCTGAGCGATGTGGTGACCCAGGAGGGGGTCGACGACCTCGTCGCCCGGATCCCCGACGCCACCGTGGTGGCCGTGGACGGGGCGGCCCACATGATCGCCGGGGACCGCAACGATGCTTTCTCCGATGCCGTGGTCACCTTCCTTGAGGACCGGATCCGCCCGACGCTGCCCTGAGCCCGGTGGGCGCTCGGAGCCGGATCCGGTCGCGAGCACGATCGTCGAGGCTGATCGGCACCTGCCGCGTCGGACCTCATCGGTCTCGCCTTCAGGTTGTGGCCGAGCCCCCCGGTCGTCGGGTTCTCGGTGGCCCTGGGCCAGGTCTCGGCGGCTCAGCGAAGGTGGGGGGCAGCCCGGCCGGAGTAGGAGGGGAGGTCGAGGTAGGAGCGGATCCCCGGTTGGGCGGCAACGACCGCGGGCACCGCGCTGACACAGTGGGTGGCCGTGGCCACGATGCCCGGGTTGCGCACCAGGCCGGCCTCGATCGAGGCGGGATGCCACCCCCGGAAGGTCAGGCGGCTGGATGGGTCGCCGGTGACCTCCACCTCGAATCGCTCACCCTCGGGGCCGAACGTCCAGCCCGGGTCGAGGTGCTCTTGTCCCATGAACCAGTTGGTCCGGACGGTGATGACCGGCTCCCCCCGGACGGTGGCCTCCCAGCAGAACTTCTGTGCGGCGATATGCCCCGGAAGGATGGCCCCGATGGGCGAATCGATGGGTGCCGTGGCCACGGCCACCTCGTGGTGCACCGAGAGGTCGGCATCGAGGGCGAAACCCGAGCGCGTGGCCCACCATGGCTACCGATTGCCGGAACCCATCGCCGAGGATGGCCGGCATCATGCTGGCGGCCGCCTCCTCAGGAGTCTTGCCGAACAACATGATGTCGCCCACCACGGCGGGCGCGCCGTAGCTCCGGATGTCCGAGAACTCCTCGGCCCGAACGTGGGTGATGGATTGGGAGAGGGCCGACACGGCCAACGGGAAGCGCTCGGTGATGCCCCCGGGGTGGATGCCGGTGCCGTGTACGGTCGACCCTCCCTTGCGGCACGCCGCCTCGATGAGGTGCTCGTCGCGACCCTGGGGGAAGAACCAGTTGAGCGGTGTGACCACATTCTTTCCCGAGGCCAACAGCCGGACCACCACGGCCGGGTCGGCCATGACCGGCGCATAGATGACGCACTCGGCATCCAGGTCCACGAGCGACCCGACGTCGTCGGTGGCCAGGACGCCGAGCGGGTCGAGCCCGCACAGTTCGCCGACGTCACGGCCGGCCTTGTCAGGGCTGTGGACCCAACACCCCACCAGTTCGAGTTCAGGGTGGGCGACGATGCCAGCCACCGCTGCCCGTCCCACCCCACCGGTGGCCCACTGGATGACCCGGATGGTCATGGACTTCCCCCTGTTCCCTGCCTCGGCTCGCGAGCATCGGCACCAGTCGGCGCCGAGGACCTCAGGATAGGAGGCCGTCGCCGGGCCGGGGAGCAGCTGGTGCTGCTGTGCCCTGTGGCCCAATTCGTGGGGATTGTGTCATTGACGCCAAACGATCGATGGCTCAGGCTGGCTTCATGAGGAAGCGCAACGTCGTGGTGCTGGTCTACCCCGGCGTCCAGTCGCTGGACGCCGTCGGACCATACGAGGTGTTCGCCGGCGCCACCCGGGTGGCTGCCAGCATCGGCTCGGCCGGATACTCGGTCCGACTGGTGTCGGCCGACGGCCGGCCGGTCGCGGCCGGGAGTGGCATCGTCCTGCAGACCGGCCCGCTCCCCGGCCCCGAGGAGCGCATCGACACCCTGGTGCTGCCCGGAGGTGACCAGGCCCGGATGGCGTGCGCCGACGCCACCGTGATGTCCTGGGTGACCTCCACCGCACCCCGCTGCCGGAGGGTGGCCTCCGTGTGCACCGGTGCCTTCCTCGCCGCAGAGGCGGGCCTGTTGAACGGCCGGCGGGTGACCACGCACTGGGCCTCGGCCGACCAACTGGCCCGTGACTATCCGATGCTGGATGTGGACGTCGACCCCATCTATCTGCGAGACGGTAAGTACTGGACCAGCGTGGGCGTGACCGCCGGGATCGATCTGGCCTTGGCCCTCGTGGAGGAGGATCTGGGGGGATCCGTGTCCCAGACCGTGGCCCGCTGGCTGGTGATGTTCCGGCACCGACCCGGCGGCCAGACCCAGTTCGCCTCGCCGGTGTGGGTCCCCCGGGCCGAGCGGTCGACGGTACGTGCCGTGCAGACGCTGGTGGAGTCGGCGCCGGGCGGGGACCACCGCGTCCCGGCCCTGGCCGCGGCGGCAGCGATGAGCGTGCGCCACTTCACCCGCGTCTTTACCGATGAGGTAGGGGAGACCCCAGCCCGATTCGTGGAGCGAGTGCGCATAGAGGCGGCCCGCCACGAGCTGGAGACCACCTCGGACACTCTCGAGGTCGTCGCCTCCCGCGCCGGGTTCGGTTCCGCCGAGACGCTGCGGCGGACGTTCCAACGCCGAATGGGCGTGACGCCCGACAGCTACCGCCGCCGGTTCCGGGTCAGCGGCACCGAGAGGAGGACGGCATGACCGACCCCCTGCAGGTGGCCATTCCCCTCTTCGCCCGCTTCACGGCCCTGGACGCCATCGGGCCCTATGAGGTGCTCCAGCGCGTCCCCACCATCGACGTGACGTTCATCGGGGAATGCCGGGGTGAGGTCCGGACGGAGAACGGCCTGCTCGGGGTGGTGGTCGACGCCACCTTCGAGGAGTGCACCGAGCCCGATGTGATCGTCTTCCCGGGTGGCGTCGGCACCCGGACCCTCCAACACGACCCGCACGTGCTCGAGTGGTTGGTCCACGCCCATCGCCGGACCCGGCTGACCACCTCGGTATGCACCGGTTCGCTCGTGCTGGCGGCAGCCGGCCTGCTGGACGGGCTCACCGCCACCACCCACTGGTCCTGCTATTCCGAGCTGGGCGATCTCGGAGCCGTGCCCACCCCCGAGCGCGTGGTGGAGCACCTCGACCAACGGATCCTCACCGCCGCAGGGGTGTCGAGCGGCATCGACATGGCCCTGCGGCTGGTGGAGTTGCTGGTCGACGCCACGGCGGCCCAGGCCGCCCAGCTGATGATCGAGTACGACCCCCAGCCCCCCTTCGACTCGGGCTCGCTGGCCAAGGCCGACGACGCCGTGGTGACCCGGGTGATCGACTACGCCCAGCTCCGCCAGTAGGGGTGATGACCGACAGCCTGAGGCCGGGGCGGGTCAGCTCCGATGGGGCAGTCGGGTACGGCGGGTGCTGCAGTAGAGTGGACTGTTCTGGTGGGTCCGAGCAGGCCTTATCGTCGCAGAGAGGGGAGTGGTCGTGCGCCGGAGGATGATGAACGGGAAGATCCACCGGGCGCGGGTCACCGAGGCCGACCTCAACTACGTGGGGTCGATCTCCATCGACCCCATCCTGATGAAGGAGGCCGACATCGTCCCCAATGAGCAGGTGTCGGTGTACAACCTGAACAACGGGTCCCGCCTGGAGACCTACGCCATCGAGGGGGACGAGGGGCAGATCTGCCTCAACGGGGCCGCCGCCCGCCTGGCCCAGGTCGGCGACTTGGTGATCATCGCGACCTACGTCGACCTCGAGGAGGGCGAGCTGGCCGCCCACCAGCCGTCGGTGATCGTCGTCGACGAGGACAATCGGCCCATCGAGGTGGCCTGAAGATCCAGCGGCGCCGTTGCCGGCACGCGCCGTTGCCGGGCCGCTGACCCGGTGGCCCTCCCTGACGACCGGTGGCCTCGTCGGTACGCTGGAGCGGTGAGACCCCGATGACCCCCGACATCCCCTCCGTGCGCTTCCAGGGAGAGAGCCCAGGAGACGGGCGTTTCCCCGTCCAGTCAGCCGAGCAGCGGCTGTTGGAGATGGTCCGGGACTTCAACGATCCCCGTCAAGAGTGGCGCCGCCTGTTCGCTGAGCTGCTGGGGACGTTCCTCTTGGTGCTCGTGGCCGCGGGCGGAGGGATGATGGGAAGGGCCTTCCCCGGCACCGTTGGCCGCACGGCCGCCGTGGTGGCACCGGGGATGATGGTCATGGCCATCATCCTCTTCATGGGAAAGGTGTCGGGTGCCCACCTCAATCCCGCGGTGAGTGTGGGGTTCGCGCCTGCGCGGGGACTTTCGCTGGCGGCGGGTCCCCGGCTACGTCGCAGTCCAACTAGTGGGGGCCGCTCTGGCTGCGTGGTTCCTCCAGTCGATCCTCCACGTGTCGGCCCAGTACGGGTCCACCTATCCGGCGGCCACCGCCTCCTCGTTGGACGCCATGCTCCTGGAGTTGGTGCTCACCATGGGCCTGGTCAGTGTGATCCTGGGCACGGCGTCGGGCGCCCAACAGGTGGGGCTGTTCGGGGCGATCGGGGTGGGCAGCTACATCGCCCTGGCCGGCCTGTGGGCCAGCCCGCTGTCGGGTGGCTCGATGAACCCGGCCCGAACGTTCGGACCCGACCTGGTTTCGGCTCACTTCACCGACTACTGGGTGTACGTGGTCGGGCCCTTGGGCGGGACCTTGTTGGCCGTGGGCATCGCCTGGCTCCTGCGCGGTCCCGGGGGTGGCCGGACCGGCTCGCTGGCCGCGCAGGGCACGCTGCACCCCGAGATCCGCCGGCCCGAGAAGGACTGACGGCGCCAGTCGGCGTCGTCGGCGGGCCTGCCTCGACCCGTGCTGGTGCTAGCCCCCGATCACCCGATCCAACGCCGAGGCGTGCCAGGTGGGCCGCCCGGCGCGCTCCTCGGCGTGGTCAGCCCGGGCGGCGAGCTGGAGCCCGGCATTGATGCCGAGATAGCGGAGTGGTTCGGGCTCCCACCGCTTGGAGCGGTGGCCGACCCAGGGCAGCCCGGCCAGCTCGGTGTCCATTCCGAGGATGAGGTCGCGTAGGGTCCGACCGGCCAGGTTGGTGGTTGACACTCCGTCTCCTACATAGCCACCGGCCCAGGCCAGACCGGTGCTGCGGTCGAGTCCCACTGAGGTGAACCAGTCCCGGGCGATGCCCAGTGGGCCACCCCACCGGTGGGTGATCTCGGCGTCGGCCAGGTCCGGGAACAGGTCTACCAGCGTGAGGCGGAGTGCCTCGTGCACCCCGGCGTCGTGGTCGTACTCCGGACGGATGGCCGACCCGAAGTGGTACGGCGCCCCACGTCCGCCGAAGGCCATGCGCCCGTCCTCGGTGCGCTGGCCGTAGATGACCAGATGGCGGTGGTCGGCGAACGTCTCCCGTCGGGCCAGGCCGACCCGGTCCCAGAAGGACTGGGGCAACGGTTCGGTGGCGATCATCAAGGAGTACACCGGCACCAGGGTACGTTCTTCGCCGCGGAGGGTCCGGGTGTAGCCCTCGGTGGCCCGCACCACGGTGGCTGCCCGCACGGTGCCTCGGTCCGTCTCCACGGCGCCGGCCAGGAGGGCCCGGGCCTCGGTCTGCTCGTAGACGGTCACACCGCGCCGCTCGACGGCGCGGGCCAAACCGCGCACCAGCCGGGCCGGGTCCACCGCGGCGCAGTGGGGTGTGTACGTCCCCCCCAGCACGCTGGTGGCCCGGGCCATCGCCGATGCCTCGGCCGCCGACAGCAGGCGGAGGTCCTCTTCCCCGACGCCGGCGGCCCGGGCCTCATCGACTTCGTGCCGGGTGCGCTCCAGCTGGACCCCGGTCCGGGCCAAGACCACCGTGCCCCCGTGGGCGAACCCGCACTCGATCGGCTCGGCCCCGACCACCCGTCCCACCTCGCCGACGCTGTCGATCATGGCTCGCCGCATGGCCGCCCCTGACCCCGGCCCGGTCACCTGGTCCAGCTTCGACTCGGGCACGGCGAACAGCGCCGAGCACCACCCACCATTCCGGCCCGATGCCCCGAAGCCGACGACGTCCCGCTCGATGACCGCGATACGGAGCGAGGGATCGGCTTCGGCCAGGTAGTAGGCGGTCCACAGGCCGGTGAACCCGCCGCCCACCACCGCCACGTCGACGTCGACGTTCCCCGGCAGTGGTTCCCGAACCTCCACGGACTCGGGGAGGCCGTCCCACCACAGGGAGAGTCGTCGGTACCGCTCCCCTGACGCGGGGCTCAGAGCTGCTTCCACGCTTCGGTCAGGACCGACCGAAGGATGGAGGTCATCACCTCGAACTCCTCGGGGCCACAGGTCAGTGGCGGAGCCAGCTGAATCACCGGATCGCCCCGGTCGTCGGCCCGGCAGATCAAACCGGCTTCGTAGAGGGCGCCGGACAGGAACCCTCGCAGGAGGCGCTCGGCCTCCTCGTCGTCGAACGTCTCCCTGGTGTCCTTGTCCTTGACCATCTCGATCCCGTAGAAGTAGCCGGCCCCGCGGACGTCACCCACGATGGGCAGGTCGCGAAGGGTGTCAAGGGCGGCACGGAACTCGGCCTCGTGCTCCCGCACGTTCTCCAGGAGGCCCTCCTTCTCGAACACATCGAGGTTGGCCAGGGCCACGGCCGTGCTGACCGGATGGCCGCCGAAGGTCACGCCGTGCAGGAAGCTCTCGCCGTGGAGGAACGGCTCCACCAGGCGGTCGCTCACGGCCATGGCCCCAAGCGGCGAGTACCCGCTGGTCAGGCCCTTGGCCATGGTCACGATGTCCGGCTCGTAGTCGTAGCGCTCGGCGCCGAAGTAGTAGCCCAGCCGGCCGAAGGCGCAGATGACCTCGTCGGAGACCATGAGGACGCCGTACTTGTCGCAGATCTCCCGCACCCGTTGGAAGTAGCCAGGAGGCGGCGGGAAGCAGCCGCCGGCGTTCTGAACCGGCTCGAGGAACACGGCGGCCACGGTCTCGGGGCCCTCGAACAAGATGGCCTGCTCGATCGAGTCGGCGGCCCACCGGCCGAACGCCTCGAGGTCGTCGGCGAAGTACGGGGCCCGGTAGAAGTTGGTATTGGGGACCTTGACCGCCCCGGGCACCAAGGGCTCGAACGGCGACCGGATCTCGGTCACTCCGGTGATGGAGAGGGCGCCCATGGTGGCCCCGTGGTAGGCGATGCTCCGGCTGACCACCTTCTTGCGCTCGGGCTGCCCGGTCACGGCGAAGTACTGACGGGCCAACTTCCACGCCGACTCCACCGCCTCGGATCCGCCGGTGGTGAAGAAGATCCGGTTGCAGTCGCCCGGGGTCAGCCCGGCCAGCCGGTCGGCGAGCTCGATGGCCGCGGGGTGGGCGTAGCTCCAGATGGGAAAGTAGGCGAGGGTGCTGGCCTGGCGGGCCGCGGCCTCGGCCAGTTCGGTCCGTCCGTGACCCACCTGGCTGGTGAACAGGCCGGACAGTCCGTCGAGGTATCGCTTCCCGTACTGGTCGTAGACCCAGACCCCCTCGCCGCGGACGATCACGGGGACCGGATTCGACTCCGACATCCGGGTGAAGTGCATCCACAGGTGACGGTGGGCGCTCTCTTGCATGGCGAAGTTTGAAATGTCGGTCATCTGGTCCCCCAGGCGTAGGTCTGTTTGGTCAACTTCAGGTACATGAAGGTCTCGGTGTCGCGTACCCCGGGGATCTTGCGGATAACCCCGTTGAGCAGCTCGAGCAGGGTGTCCTCGTCCTCGGTCACCAGCTCCACCAGAATGTCGAATGATCCCGTGCACAGGACCACGTAGTCGATGTCGTCTACGGCGGCCAGGCGCTCGGCCACCACCCGGGTGTCGCCGTCGGCTCGGATCCCCACCATGGCCTGGCTGCGGAAGCCCACCTGCAGCGGGTCGGTGACCGCGACGATCTGCATGACACCGGCGTCGCGCATCTTCTGCACACGCTGGCGGACGGCGGCCTCGGACAGCCCCACCGCCTCGGCGATCGAACCATAGGTCCGGCGTCCGTCCTGCTGAAGCTCCTCGACGATGGCCTTGTTGACGTCGTCGAGCAGTCCATTGGCGCCTGACGTGGACGGGGACGTGCTCATGGGCGATCGGGACGGGTCGGCGGCCGAAGGGCGGACGGTCGACCGGAACGGCCGATTCGAGAGAGGAGCATGCCCTTCAGTTATAGCAGTTCGAGCGGAAATAATGGAGAAGTTCAAGGGAATCCGTAGGTAGAGAGAAAATCATTCCAGAAAAAACTTGTCTGTCGCCCGTTCATCGGTAACGATGGCGACGTCCTAGTTGAGGAACCACGGCCGCGCCGGCTCGCGTTTGGTGCCGCCGACGACCAGGGAGGGTCAATGAGCCAGGGCACAGAGCAGGGTACGACGACGATGGGCAGCCTCTCGAACTTCGTCGGCGGGAAGTACGTTCGGACCGAGGACGGAAGCACGGCCATGCTGGTCGACCCCAGCACCGGCGAGGCGTATCTCGAGTCCCCGGTGTCCGGAGCCAAGGATGTCGACCAGGCCATGGCCGCGGCCGAAGGGGCCTTCCCGGCGTGGCGCGATGCCACTCCCTCCGAGCGCAGCCTGGCCCTGTTCCGCATCGCTGACGCACTGGAGGCCCGGGCTGACGACCTGGTCCGGGTGGAGACGGCCAACACCGGCAAGCCGGTGGCCGTGACCCTGTCCGAGGAGATCCCCCCGCTGGTCGATCAGATCCGCTTCTTCGCCGGGGCGGCCCGGCATCTCGAGGGCAAGTCGGCCGGCGAATACATGAAGGACCACACCTCGTTCGTACGACGTGAGCCCATCGGGGTGTGCGCCGCCGTGACCCCCTGGAACTACCCGTTGATGATGGCCGTATGGAAGTGGGCCCCGGCCCTCGCCGCGGGCAACACCATGGTCCTGAAGCCGTCCGACACCACCCCGGCCTCAAGCGTGCTGATGGCCGAGATCATGTCCGAGTTCCTCCCCGACGGGGCCTTCAACGTGGTCTGCGGTGACCGGGAGACCGGCAGGCTGCTGGTCGACCATCCCACGCCGGCCATGGTCTCGATCACCGGCAGTGTGCGGGCCGGCATGCAGGTTGCCGCGGCGGCCTCCGCCGACCTGAAGCGGGTCCACCTCGAGTTGGGGGGCAAGGCGCCCTGCGTGGTGTTCGACGACGCCGACATCGCCGCCGCCGCCGAGGGCATCGCCATCGCCGGCTACTTCAATGCCGGCCAGGACTGCACGGCGGCCACGCGGGTGCTGGCCGCCCCGGCCGTCTACGACGAATTCGTCTCGGCCCTGGCCGAGCAGGCGGAGGCCCAGACGGTCGGGGGCCTCGACGTGCCCGAGGCCGACTACGGGCCGCTCAACAGCGCCGCCCAACTGTCCCGGCTCACCGGCTTTTTCGACCGACTCCCGTCCCACGCCGAGGTGGTGACCGGGGGCGCCCCTGTGGGAGCGCGCAGGGTTCTGCTTCGCCCCGTCGGTCATCGCCGGCCTTGAGCAGAGTGACGAGGTCATCCAACAGGAGATGTTCGGGCCGGCCATCACCGTCCAGCGCTTCGCCGACGAGGAGCAGGCCTTGGCCTGGGCCAACGGCGTGCAGTACGGACTGGCCTCCAGCGTCTGGACCAAGGATCACGCGCGGGCCATGCGCATGGCCAAGGGCCTCGACTTCGGCGCGGTGTGGATCAACACCCACATCCCCATCGTGGCCGAGATGCCCCACGGGGGCTTCAAGCACTCGGGCTACGGCAAGGACCTGTCGTCGTACGGGTTCGAGGACTACACCCGCATCAAGCACGTCATGAGTTACATCGGTACCTAGAGCAGAGCCTGATCACCGCAGTGCCGTGCCCTCCGGGGCCCGGAGCAGTTCGTTGCCCGCTTCACCCACGCCGCCACGAATGTTCACTAGAGGGAGATCACATGAACACTGACGTCATCGACGCCGGAGGCACCCCATCGGAAGTACCCGGTCCTTTCGGGGCACCGGTCCCGCTCGAGGAGGCGGCCCCGCAGCTACGGGCCGAGACCCTCAACCTGTTCGACTCCACGGTGGTGGCAGTGTCCTCGGTGGCGCCGGCCTACACCCTGGCCGCCACGATGGCCGTGCTCTTCCTGACCGTGGGGATCGGCTATGCCGGTCCGGCCGTGATCTGGGTCAGCTTCGTTCCGGTCCTCTTCATCGCCATCTCCTACTTCCACTTGAACCGGCGGGATCCCGACTGCGGGGCCTCCTACTCCTGGCTGTCCAAACTGATCAGCCCCTACGTGGGGTGGTTCAACGGCTGGGTACAGGTCGCCACCTCCATCCTCTTCTGCGTGTCGGCCCCCATCGTGGCCGGCCAGTACACGCTCCAGCTGTTCAACGAGTGGGGGTGGATCTCGGCGTCGACGGCCAATTCGGTAGGCACCGCGGCCGTCGCCGCCGCCTTCTGGTTGGCCCTCATCACCTTCATCTGCATCTGGGGGATCCGCTGGACCACCAACTTCCAGTGGGTGCTCCTCATCATCGAGTACGTGGCCGTGATCGGGTTCTCCCTGTGGGGCATCATCAAGGTAGCCGTGAGCCACCCCGCCGGATCGACCTCCTTCCACTGGTCGTGGCTCAGCCCGGCCTCCATCGGAGGGGTCTCCGCGCTCTCGGCCGGATTGGTTCTCGGCGTGTTCTTCTTCTGGGGCTGGGACACCGCCACCAACCTCAACGAGGAGTCGAAGAACTCGACCAAGACCCCTGGCCACGCCGGCATCATCGCCATGTTCCTACTGCTTCTGGTCTTCGCCATGAACATCATCGCGGCCCAGATGCTCCTGCCCGAGAAGTCCTGGAATGGCCACCAGGCGACCATCCTCCTCTACTTCGCCCAGCAGGCGGCCGGTCACTGGGCCGGCTACGTCATGTTGATCGCCGTGCTCTCGTCCACGGTGGCCACCACCCAGACCACCCTGTTGCCTGCCGCCCGGATCACGTACTCCATGTCCCGCGACCGGGTGTTCCCGGCGGTGTTCGGCACCATCCAGGGCAAGCTGAGGACGCCGATGGTGGGCACCCTCATCCTGGCCTTCGTCTCCCTGTTGGGAATCGTGCTGGTCAGCAACGTGGGATCGATCAGCAACGTGTTCAGCAACCTCATCTCCGAGCATCGGTGTGCTCATCGCCTTCTACTACGGAGTGACGGGGCTCACCTGTGCCTGGGCTTACCGAAAGGTGGCTTTCCAATCGGCCAGGTTCTTCCTGACCGGGATCCTCCTGCCCTTCGTCGGTGGCCTGGTGCTGCTCTTCGTGGGCGGCGACGTGATCAAGACAGCCGGTTGGAGCGGGGCCAACGCCGACATCATCACGTTGCTGTTGGGCATCCCGCTGGTGATCTTGGCCCGCCTCACCACCAAGGGCGGCTTCTTCAAGACCAAGCCCTTGGCTTACACCTCCATCGACGAGTGAGGAGCGGCAGATGATCGTTGGCGTACCCAAAGAGGTGAAGGACGACGAGTACCGGGTGGCCATCACCCCGGCCGGGGTGCGAGAACTCACCTCGGCCGGCCACTCCGTCTACGTGGAGACCGGTGCCGGCGTCGGCTCGTCCATCCCCGATGAGGACTTCAGCGCCACCGGGGCCACCATGGTGGCCGACCCCGACGAGATCTGGGGAGCCTCGGACATGATCCTGGGGGTGAAGGAGCCGGTGATCGAGGAGTACCCCCGCCTGGACCTGCGCAAGGACCAGGTCCTCTTCACCTACCTCCATCTGGCCGCCTCGCTCCCCTGCACCGATGCGCTGGTGGCCGCGGGCAACACGGCCATCGCCTACGAGACGGTCCGGCTGGCCGACAATTCGCTGCCCTTGCTCACCCCGATGAGCGAGGTGGCCGGCCGCATGGCCCCCCTGATGGGCTCCCACCACCTGATGAGGCCCGGGGGCGGCCGCGGCGTGCTGGTCTGCGGGGTGCCCGGGGTACGTTGCGCCAAGGTGGTCATCCTCGGGGCCGGAGTGGCCGGCATGGCCGCAGCCACCCTGGCCGTCGGCATGCACTCCGAGGTCTACATCCTCGACCGCAATCTGGAGCGGCTCCGTCAGGTGGACCACCACTTCCGTGGGGGGCTGGAGACGGTGGCCTCGAGCACCCACGCCATCGAGGAGACCTGCGTGGACGCGGACATCGTCATCGGTGCTGTGCTGGTGGTCGGGGCGAAGGCCCCCAAGCTGGTCTCCGACGACCTCGTGGCCAGGATGCGCGAGGGATCGGTACTGGTGGACATCTCGGTGGACCAGGGTGGCTGCTTCGAGTCCACGCGACCCACCACCCACTCGGACCCAACCTTCGAGGTCAACGGCTCGATCTTCTACTGCGTGGCCAACATGCCCGGTGCCGTGCCCCACTCGTCCACCCATGCGCTGGTCAATGCCACCCTTCCCTATGTGCTCGACATCGCCAACCACGGCTGGCGCGAGGCCGTCCGGTCCGACCCGGCCCTGGCCGAGGGGGTCAACGTCGTGGAGGGTGCAGTGGTCTACGAACCGGTGGCCGCGGCCCACGGCATGGCTGCCGTCCCGTTGGCCCCGTTCCTCAACTGAACGGAGACGCGCCGAGTGCCCTGGTCATGGGCGACCGAGCTCGAGCTCCCGCCACGGTGTCGTTCCCGGAGCAATGGGCCCCTCCCGAAGATGGGCGGGCAGCCCGATGCCCTCCGCCAGCGAGGGATCGGCCACCGGGTCGAGCCGCACCGTCCGCAGCGGGACCTCTCCGGCCCACACCAGGAGCGCCCCGTCGGGGCCGTCCCCGTCATCGGGCGGTCCCTCGCTGACCTTCACCGACGCCTCGTCCAGGGCAAGGCGGAGCACCGTGGTGGCGGCCACCTCCTTGTCCGAGGGGAGTCGGGCGTACTCCCACTGGCCCGGGGCCACATGGTCGCTGATGACCTGCAGGCCGGACAGCTTGTCGGCCGGCTCGGTGAGCACCTCGGGGATGCCGAAGACCATGGCGCAGCGATAGTTGACCGAATGGTTGAAGACCGAGCGGGCCAGCACCACCCCGTCGACCAAGGTCACGGTCACGCACACCGGTACGGGCTGGCGCGCCGCCCGCAGGCTCCGGCTGGCCACCGAGCCGTGGAGGTAGAGGGTGTCGCCGGACCGCCCGTAGCTGGTCGGCACTACCATGGGCCTCCCTCCACCTCGATCCCGAGGTGGCACACGAATCCGGCGTCCAGCACGGCATGAAGGTCCTCCCTCCGGTGCGAGCCCTGTTCGGGCAGGCGTCGCAGGCGGGTGCGCTCGGTCGTCGGGCCGTCTGCGTTCGGGGGGGCGTCGGGCATGGTCCCGAGTCTGCCACCGAAGGGGCGTGTGACCGGCACCCGGGATCGCCCCGGCAGCACGGGCGCTGCCACCCCCCGCACCACAGCTAAAGGAGTGAGACCTGTGAACTGGATCGGCACATCGACAGAGGGCGACCGGGCCCGCACCGCACCGGTGTTCGACCCGGCCTCCGGCGAGGTCACCGGGACGGTGGTCTTGGCCTCGGAGGCGGACGTGGACGCCGCCGTCCGACGCTCGCTCGCCGCCTGGGAGGGCTGGCGGGATACCTCACTGACCGCTCGCACCCGCGTCCTCTTCTCCTTCCGGGAGCTGGCCGACCGGCACCGTGACGACCTGGCCCGTCTGATCACCGCCGAGCACGGCAAGGTGGTGGAGGATGCCCTGGGCGAAGTAGCCCGGGGCATCGAGGTCATCGAGTTCGCGTGCGGCATCCCCCACCTGCTGAAGGGGGAGTTCTCCGAGGACGTCTCGAACGGTGTCGACGCTTCCTCCAGCCGGCAGCCCCTCGGGGTGGTGGCTGGGATCACGCCGTTCAACTTCCCGGTGATGGTGCCCATGTGGATGTACCCCGTAGCCATCGCCTGCGGCAACACGTTCATCCTGAAGCCGTCCGAGCGCGACCCCTCGCCGTCGCTGTTGATCGCTGACCTGTGGCGGGAGGCCGGCCTCCCCGACGACGTGTTCACCGTCGTCCACGGCGACTCGGTGGCGGTGAACGCGTTGCTCGACCACCCCGGCGTGGCCGGTGTCTCCTTCGTCGGATCGACGCCGGTAGCCCGCCACGTCTTCGAGCGGGCCACCGGGGCCGGCAAGCGCTGCCAGGCCCTCGGTGGGGCCAAGAACCACGCCGTCGTACTCCCCGACGCCGACGTGGACGCCGCCGCCGATGCCCTGACCGCCGCGGGGTACGGGTCGGCCGGCGAGCGCTGCATGGCGGTGTCGGCGGTGGTGGCCGTGGGGGATGCCGCCCCGTTGGTCCAGGCCCTGGCCCAGCGAGCCTCCGCCCTCGTCACCGGACCCGGCACCGATCCCGCCTCCGACATGGGCCCGTTGATCACTGCCGCCCACCGGGACCGCGTGGCCGGGTATGTCGGCTCGGCCGAGGGCGAGGGGGCCACCGTGGTGGTCGACGGGCGGGAGGTCAAGGTGCCGGGGGGCGACGAGGGGTTCTTCGTCGGCCCGACGTTGGTCGACCACGTCACCCCGTCCATGCAGGTCTACCGGGACGAGATCTTCGGCCCGGTGCTCTCGGTCCTGCGAGTCGAGACGCTGGATGACGCTATCGAACTGGTCAACGCCAACCCCTACGGCAACGGGACCGCCATCTTCACCCGGGACGGCCATGCCGCCCGCCGGTTCCGCAGGGAGGTGCAGGTGGGGATGGTCGGCGTAAATGTGGCCATCCCGGTGCCGATGGCGTACTACTCCTTCGGGGGATGGAAGGACTCGCTGTTCGGCGACGCCCACGTGCACGGGATGGAGGGCGTCCGGTTCAACACCCGGCTGAAGTCGGTGACCACCCGGTGGCCCGCGCCCGCCGGTTCTGGGTCCGGGGAGTCCGCGGCCGAAGGCGGGCCGGGAACCATCGCCTTGCACTTTCCATCGGGCGACGGCGGCTGATCCCGGGCGGCGACCGGAACCGGTCACCTCGGCGGCCGGTAGCCTCGTGTCGGTGAGCGCACCCTTCCCTGTCGGCGCCCGGTCGCGGCTACTGGACGTGGACGGTCCGGCCCATGTGCTGGATATGGGCGGTCCACCCGACGGTCCGCTCGTCGTGGCCCTGCACGGGTTGGGTGGCTCCCATCTCAACTGGTCGGCCATCGGGCCTCGGCTCCGTCCGCACGCCCGGGTGGTGGCGCTCGACCTGCTGGGCCACGGGCTGACGCCGGGAGCCGGCCGCACCGCCGACATGGAGGGCCACCGGCGGCTGCTCAGCGGGGTCCTGGCCGTCCTGGCCGCCGAACGTCCAGGCAGGGGACCGGCCATCGTGATGGGCAACTCGATGGGTGGGTTGGTGGGCGCGCTCCAGGCGGCCGACGAACCGGACAGCGTGGCCGGCCTCGTCCTCGTGGACCCGGCCCTGCCTACCTCTCGCCTGGGTCTGGTCCACCCCCGAGTGGTGGCCAACTTCCTCCTGTGCGCGGTGCCCGGCGTAGGCGAGACCTACCTCACCCAGCGTCGGCAGCGCACGACCGCCGAGCAGACCGTTCGCCGGGTGCTCGGCGTCTGCTGCGTCGACCCGTCCCGGGTGCCGGCCGAGGTGGTCGAGGCCCATATCCAGCTGACCGAGCGACTGGACCGGGCCGCAGCTGACGAGGCCTACCTCCGGTCGGCCCGCTCCCTGTCCCTGCTCGTGGCCCGACCCGCCCGGACCATGGACCGCCTGGGTCGGGTGCAGCAGCCGACCCTGCTGATCCAGGGGGCCCGGGACGTGCTGGTGCCCCTGGCCTCGGCCCGGCGCATGCACGCCTCTCACCCCGCCTGGCGGTTCGAGGTGGCCCCCGACGTGGGCCACGTGCCCATGCTGGAGGCACCGGCATGGACGGCCGGGATGATCAGGGCGTGGTTGGAGGACGGCGGCGCCGGAGCAGCATCGCTGGCATCGGTCCGGGTGGGTGCTGGGCCCGGGCCGCCGGCGCCGAGTCGTTGAGTTGGCCGTTCAGTTGACCTGCCGGTCCAGCCCCTCCCAGTAGGGGGCTCGGAGCCGGAACTTCTGAAGCTTGCCGGTGGCGGTTCGTGGCAGCTCGACGCGGAGCTCCACCCGCTTGGGGCACTTGTAGCCGGCGAGCAGCGTGCGGCAGTGGGCGATGACCGTCTCCTCGGTCAGGGGGGCGCCCTCCACCGGCACCACCAGGGCAATGACCATCTCGCCCCATCGCTCGTCGGGGACGCCGATCACCGCCACCTCGGCCACCCCGTCCATGGAGAAGACGGCGTCCTCCACCTCGATGGACGAGACGTTCTCCCCGCCGGTGATGATCACATCCTTCTTCCGGTCGAGGATGCTGAGGTGTCCCTCGTCGTCAATGAGCCCACCGTCTCCGGTGTGGAACCAACCCCCGGCCAGCGCCCGCTCGGTCTCCTCGGGCTGGTTCCAGTAACCCGCCATGACCGTGTTGCTCTTGACCACCACCTCGCCGTCGTCGTCCACCCGGACGGTGGTCCCCACGGCCGGGGCGCCGGCCCGCATGAGCTTCCTGGCCCGGAGCCCGGCATCGTGCTCGTCCCACTCGGACCGGTGCCGGTTGACGGTGAGCAGGGGGGAGGTCTCGGTGAGCCCGTAGATCTGGTTGAACTGCCAGCCCAGCTCGGACTGGACCCGCTCGATGGTCCGGCTGGGCGGGGGTGCCCCGGCCACCACGATCCGGGTGCGGTCCCGGCCGGGGATCGGTCCGTCCCACTCGGGTGCGGCGTCGAGGACGGCGTTGACCACCGCCGGAGCTGCGCAGAGCAGCGTCACGCCGTGCTGCTCCACCCGCCGGAGGATCTCGGTGCCGTCGACCTTGCGGAGGGCCACCTGGGGGCAGCCCATGCCTGCGGTCGCCCAGGGCATTCCCCATCCGTTGGCGTGGAACATGGGGAGGGTGTGGAGGTAGACGTCGTCGTCGGCCACCTGCATGTGCCAACCGAACATGGAGGCGTTGACCCAGCAGTTGCGGTGGGTCAACTGCACGCCTTTGGGCCGGGCCGTGGTCCCCGAGGTGTAGTTGAGGGTGGCGGTGGCGTTCTCGTCGGCCTCCCAGTGGTCGGGGGCGTTGGCCGATCCCGGCGGCCCGGCCGCCTCGGCGGGGAACAGCACCTCATCGCTCTCGGCCCCGAGGACGAAACGGTGCTTGACGTCGATGCCGGCGAGTTGGGCCCCGATCTCCGGGTCGACCAGCAGTACCGATGCGCCCGAGTGCTCCACGATGTACTCGATCTCGGCCCGGGCCAGGCGGAAGTTGATCGGCACCAGGATGCGGCCCCAGCCGCACACCCCGAAGAAGGACGTGAGCAGTCGGGAGGAGTTGTGCGACACGACGGCCACCCGCTCGCCGGGCCCGATGCCCAGTCGGTCCAGCCCCACGGCCTGGGCCCTGGCCCGACCGGCCAGTTCGGCGAACGTCTGTGGCGCCCAGGGCGCGGCCGGCTGCTCGGGCTCGTCAATCAGCCCGACCCGGTCCGGAAAGGCCACCTCGGCCCGGTCCAGGAAGTCCCGGACATTGAACTGCACGATCATTCGTATCCCCCGATCGGTCCGAGTGCCCCGCGGTCGGCCGCCGGCGCCCCCATTGAATCAAATGCGGGACGGCAACGCCTGCTCCGCCGGCCGGCAGAGCCGTGCGCCGGGGCGCCGGTCCGCCGACGGGATGGATAATGTGCGTCGATGCCTTCACCCCGCGTCGCCCTCGGACCCCAGCACGCCACGTTCGCCACCGATGCCATCGTCGCCGGTGGCGGGACGTTGGTCGACATCAACGAGGAGCCCGACGCGCTGGTCTGGCTGGACCCCATGGAGGTCGAGGGCCTGGCCAAGCAGGTGGCGGGCACCCCCACCCTGCGTTGGGTGCAGCTGCCGTTCGCCGGGGTGGAGAAGGTCCTCGCGCACGGCCTGATCGACCACGACCACCTGTGGACCTGCGCCAAGGGGTCCTATGCCGAACCCGTGGCCGAGCACGCCCTGGCGCTCTCCCTGGCCGGCCTCCGGCACCTGCCCACCCGCATCGCGGCGCGCTCGTGGGGCCAGGCCGCCGGCACCAGTCTCTACGACCAGCGGGTGACCATTCTCGGGGGCGGCGGGATCACCGCCAAGCTGCTCGAGCAGCTGGCCCCGTTCCGGGTGGAGGCCACGGTGGTCCGTCGCAAGGAGCAGCCCATGCCGGGGGCGGCCAGGACGGTACCGGTGAGCGAGCTGGACGCGGTACTGCCCGGGTCCCTGGTGGTCTACCTGGCGCTGGCCCTCACGCCGGAGACCACCGGCATCATCGGTGCCCGCCAGCTCGACCGGATGGATGACACGACGTGGCTGGTCAACGTGGCCCGGGGTCCGCACGTGGACACCGACGCCCTGGTGGCCGCGCTCGGCTGCCGGCTCCATCGCCGGGGCGGCGCTCGACGTGACCGATCCCGAGCCGCTGCCCGACGGCCATCCCCTCTGGGGGCTGTCCAACTGCATCATCACACCTCATACCGCGGACACCATCGAGATGATCCGGCCTCTCCTCGCCGAGCGCATCCGCACCAACGTGGTTCGGTTCGGGGCCGGCCAGGAGCTCGTGGGCCTGGTCGACCCCGACGCCGGGTACTGACGCGGTCAATCGCGTCCGGACGGTGGCGGTGTCCACCGGGGACGGCCGGTGGTCCGGGTGGTCGACCGACCCCGACCCCGGAACCGGTCGTGGTGGCAGGCGGCCGACCCGGCACGACATCCCAGTTCGGATGGTGTCACACCCTCGCCTCATGATGGCGGGACATGGAGACCGCAATCGAACCAACCATCCCTGGAGGCTGCACCGTGCCGTTCACCCCCGTTCCCGTCTCGTTGTCCGGCCCGGAATCGCGGCTCGGCGGCGATCCGCCGGCCGCATTCACCATCGACTGCGCGGACTGCGTGCACCGGCACACGTCGGTCTGCGACGACTGTGTGGTGTCGTTCATCGTCGGACGGGAGCCCGAGGATGCCATCGTGGTCGATGTCGAGGAGGCCCGCGCCGTGCGACTCCTGGAGCAGGCCGGTCTGGTCCCCGGCGTTCGTCACTCACGCGACGTTGGCTGAGCGGACCCATCGAACTCGGGGGCTGGGACCGGCCACCGCGCCGTGATACCGGATCGCCGCCGGCGCCGTGCGAGCATGGGGGCGTGCCCCGAGCCCAGCTCTCCGACCCGCCCGACCTGGAGGGACCGTCCGACGGCGACGCGGCCCGGGGCTCGGCCGCGTTCTGGTGGAGATCGGCCGGGCCGCCGGCCTGCACTCGGTCGGCATCACCACGACCGAGGTCTTCGAAGAGACTCGCCGGCACCTGTTTCAGCGCCGCGCAACAGGGCCTGCACGCCGAGATGCAGTTCACCTACCGGAATCCCGACCGCTCGACCGATCCGTCCCGAATCCTCCCCGGGGCCCGGTCCCTGGTCGTCGGGGCCTGGAGCTACCGTCGGCCCGAAGCCGACCCGAGCCGGTGGACCAGCCGGTCCGGACCCCGCCGTCCACCCGATCGAGGGACGGGTGGCCCGCTACGCCCGTTCCGACCACTACGGGTCGCTCCGCGCGGGCCCTCGGCCCCGTCGCCGACCACCTCCGGTCCCTCGGGTTGGCGGGCCTCGGTGGTCTTGCGACGACAACGCCCTGGTCGACCGGGCCGCCGCCCACCGGGCCGGCCTCGGCTGGTTCGGGAAGAACTCCCTCCTCCTCCTCCCGGGTCCGGGCTCGTGGTTCGTCCTGGGCTCGGTGGTCACCGACGCCCCCCTCCGACCCGACCGGTCCGAGCCGCCGCCCACGCCGAGGGGTGCGGGAGCTGCACCCGGTGCATGACCGCCTGCCCGACCGGCGCCCTGGTTGCGCCGGGAGTGCGTCGACGCCCGCCGGTGCCTGGCCTGGCTGGTCCAGGCCCCGGGCCCCTTCCCCGAGGAGTACCGCGAGGCGCTGGGTGACCGCATCTACGGCTGCGACGAGTGCCAGCAGGTCTGTCCCATCAACCGGATCGCCGACCGCCGGGACCCACCTCCGCCGCTCCCCGACGAGGACCCCGGCCGCGGTCGACCTGCTCGACCTCCTCGGGGCCACCGACGAGCAGCTGCTGGCCTGCGCACGGCCGCTGGTACATCGCCGACCGGGATCCCCGCTACCTTCGCCGCAACGCCCTGGTGGCCCTGGGCAACAGCGGCGACGGGACCCATGCCGGCACCGAGTCGGCCCTCCGCCACTGGCTGGCGGTCGAGCGACCCCCTCCTCGCCGAGCACGCCCGCTGGGCTGCCCGTCGGCTGGGCCGGGACGACCTGGTGGCGCCCGCCCCGTGACCCACCTGCTGGTCACCAACGACTTCCCGCCCAAGGTCGGGCGGCATCCAGGCCTACCTGTGGGAGCTCTGGTCGCCGGATGGACCCCGACTCCTTCGTGGTGCTGACCGCCCGCTCCCACCCCGATGCCGACGCCTTCGACCGGGCCCAGGCCGAGCGGGGCATCCGCATCGAGCGGACGGCCGAGCCGCGTGCTGGCCCCGACCCCGCGCCTGGCCCGGCGGATCCGTGACACGGCCCAGCGGTTCGGCGCGGACCTCGTGGTCCTCGATCCGGTCTTTCCGCTCGGCCTGCTCGGGCCCCGGCTCGGGCTCCCCTACGCCGTGCTTCTCCACGGGGCCGAGGTGGCCATCCCCGGGTCGACTCCCGGTCAGTCGCCAGCTGGTCGCCCATGTGCTCCGCCACAGCCGGCTGGCCGTCTCGGCCGGTGGCTATCCGGCGGCCGAGGCGGCCGCGCACTCGCGACGAGGTGGCATGCCCCCGGTGGTGGAGATCCCCCCCGGGGTGGACCTCGCAACGGTTCCGTCCCCTCGACGCCGCCGAGAGGGCGCTGGCCCGGATCGACCTCGGCCTCCCGGCCGACGGACCTCTGGTGGTCAGCGTCAGCCGCCTGGTGCCGCGGAAGGGGATGGACGTCCTCATCGACGCGGCAGTCCGCCTGCGGGCCGGACGGCCCGACCTGACGGTGGCCATCGCCGGGCGGGGGCGTGACTCGGACCGCCTGGCCGGCCGCATCGCCGAGTACTCGGCTCCGGTGCGCCTCCTCGGCGGGGTGACCGACGCCGACCTGCCCCGGCTGGTGGGTGCCGCCGACGTCTTCGTCATGCTGTGCCGCAACCGATGGATGGGCCTGGAGCAGGAGGGGTTCGGCATCGTCTTCCTGGAGGCCGCGGCGGCCGGCGTGCCCCAGGTGGCCGGCCGGCTCGGGGGGTGCCGGCGAGGCGGTGGAGGACGGGATCACCGGCACGGTGGTCCGGCGGACCACCGACGCCGGTGCGGCGGCACGGGCCATCGACGAGCTGTTGGCCGATCTGGCCTCCGCGAGCGGATGGGCCGGGCATCCCGCCGCCGGGCCGAGGCATCCTTCGACTATGACAAACTCGCCCCTAGGCTGGCCGCGGCGCTGGCCGACGTGGAAGGCTGAGGGCCTCCCGGCCGCGACGTCCGGCCGGTAGACCGATGGAAGAGGAGGGCTGATCGTGGCGGAACAAGCCACCGAACGGATGGTGGTGTCGGCTACGCCGGAGCGCTGTTTCGAGGTCAGCTCCGACATCGAGTCGTATCCCCAGTGGGCGGCCGACATCAAGGACGTGACGATCGAGTCCCGTGACGACCAGGGCCGGCCCGAGCTGGTGACGTTCCGGGCCGCCGCCTTCGGACGGAGCACCAGCTACACCTTGGCCTACGACTACGGCGAGGCCCCCGGGTGCTCTCGTGGGTGCAGACCCGGGGGGACATCACCTCCAAGCTGGACGGTCGGTATGTCTTCGCCCCCGGCGGGGACGGAGGCACCGAGGTCAACTACCACCTCGAAGTGGAGATGAAGGTTCCGCTCCCCGGCTTCATCAAGATGAGGGCCCAGAGCCGGATCATGTCCATCGCCCTGCGGGAGCTGAAGGCCCGGGTCGAATCGACGGCGTGACCGGGATCGGACCTGCCGGGGTCGGCGACGAGCGGTGAAGGTCGGCATCACCCTGCCCCAGTTCCGCGACGAGGCCGACTCGGCACTGGAGGCGGCCCGCCGGGCCGAGGCCCTGGGCATCGACGGCGTGTTCTGCTTCGACCACCTCTGGCCGATGGGCCAGCCCGGCCGGCCCGCCCTCTCCTCGGGACCGCTGCTCGGGGCTCTGGCCGCCTCCACCTCCACCATCGCCATCGGGCCGCTGGTGGCCAGGATCGGGCTCTTGCCCGACGACGTGCTGGTCGCGGTGCTGGCCGGTCTGGCCTCCCTCAGTGACGGGCGGCTCATCGCCGGTCTCGGCACCGGCGACCACCTGAGCCGGGCCGAGAACGAGGCCTTCGGCATCCCCTTCGAGCCCGCCTCCGAGCGCCGGGTCCGCCTGGCCTCGGTGGCCGCCGGCCGCCCGAGACCGGGGCATCCCGGTGTGGATCGGAGGAGGACTGCCAAAGACCGTGGCGCTGGCCCGCACCCTGTCGGTGGCGGTCAACCTGTGGGAGGGCGAGCCGCTGCAGGTGGCCGAGCTGGTGGCCGCCGGGCCTCGAGGTGACATGGGGTGGACCGGTCGGGGACGACCGTGGCCGAGGCCACGACCCGTCTGATCGAGGTGGCCGAGGCCGGTGCCACCTGGGCCGGTCTGCGCCTGGCCCGACTCACTCGAGGTCGTCGCCGAGGCAGCCGGGGCCGTCCGGGCTCCCCGCTGAGGGCGCCGCCCCCGGCGGGGTGTCAGGACCCGGCGGAGACCGGCAGTAACCTTGGGCGATGGAGTTCCGCCGGATCAACGGGCTGCCCCCGTACGTCTTCGCCACCATCAACGACCTGAGGGACGCAGGCCGCCACGAACGGCCGGGACGTCATCGACATGGGCTTCGGCAATCCCGACCTCCCCTCACCCGACGTCGCGGTCGAGAAGCTGGCCGAGGCCGCGCGCAACCCCCGCAACCACCGCTACTCGGCCAGCCGCGGCATCCCCAAGATCCGCCAGGCCATCACCGATCTCTACCTCCGCAAGTTCGAGGTCGAGCTGGACCCCGACACCGAGGTGGTCACCACCATCGGCGCCAAGGAGGGCCTTTCCCACCTGATGTGGGTGCTGGTGGGACCGGGCGACACCGCGCTCGTGCCGTCGCCTTCCTATCCCGATCCACATCTACGCCCCACTGTTCGCCGGCGCCGACGTCCGGCACGTCCGCCTCGACGCCCCCGGGGCGGAGAACGGCGGCAGCCCGGGCGAGGCCTTCTTCGACAACCTCATGGAGGCGTGGGAGTCGGCGTGGCCCAAGCCCCGGGTGGTGGTGCTCTCCTTCCCGCACAACCCCACCACCGAGTGCGTCGACCTGGCCTGGATGACCCGCCTGGTCGAGTTCGCCAAGGAGCACGAGATCGTCCTGGTCCACGACTTCGCCTACGCCGACATCGCCTTCGACGGGTACACGCCGCCCTCGATCCTGCAGGTGCCGGGGGCCAAGGAGGTGGCCGTCGAGCTGTACACCCTGACCAAGTCCTTCTCCATGGCCGGCTGGCGGGTGGGCTTCCTGGTCGGCAACGCCGCCATCGTCCAGGCCCTGACCAAGCTCAAGAGCTACCTCGACTACGGCACGTTCCAGCCCATCCAGATCGCCGCCATCGTGGCCATGAACGAGGCGCCCGACTACCCCAAGCTGATCAACGAGACCTACCAGGCCCGCCGGGACGCCCTGTGCGACGGGCTCAACCGCATCGGGTGGGAGATCACCCCGCCCCGGGGCACCATGTTCGTCTGGGCGCCCATCCCCGAGCCCTACCGGGAGATGGGCTCGCTGGAGTTCTCCAAGTTCCTGGTGAAAGAGGCCGACGTGGCCACCTCGCCCGGGGTGGGGTTCGGACCCGGCGGCGACGACCACGTGCGGTTCGCCCTCATCGAGAACGAGCAGCGGATCAGCCAGGGCGTGCGCAGCCTGCGCAGGTCGCTGACCAAGCTGCGCTGACGCGCCGGACGCCGGAACGTCACCGGTCCCGCCGGTCCGGGGGAGTCCCGTCAGGGACGCCCCGCCCGCCCGACGGCAACCCGAGCCTGTTCGAGGCGCCCGGACCGCGTCACGCTGACCACGGACTCGGTGCTGGTCGGCGCTGTGACCAGATAGAGCGTGCGGCCGTCCTCGCCCCCCAGCATGCAGGCGAAGCAGTTCTGGGAGGTGCTCACCCGGCTGACGATCTCCCCCCCTCCGCCACCAAGAGGCACTCCGACGTGATGGCGTTGGCCACCCACACCCTTCCGTCTGCATCGAGGCAGATCCCGTCGGGCGCGCACCACGGGAGTGCCGCCCACTCCCGCCGCCCGCTGAGCGAGCCATCGTCCCCGATGTCGAAGGCGGTGAGCCGGCCGGCCAGTGTCTCGGCCACGATCAGGGTGCGCCCGTCCGGGGTGATGACCGTCCCGTTGGGGAAGCGAGAGGTCGGCGGCCGCCTCGTGGACGGTCCCGTCCGGGTCGACCCGGATGAGCACGGTGGCCGGCGGTCCCGGGGGCTCCACCAGGGCCACCTGGCCCCGCTCCTCGATGAACCGGTCGAGATCGAAGCCGAAGTTGCCCACGTAGGCCCGTCCCGTCGAGTCGACCACCATGTCGTTGCCGTAGAAGGTGGCCAGCGGATTGAGGTCGCCGTGGACCACCAGCGTGCCGTCGGCCTCCAGCCGGAGCACGGTGCGGGGCTTGCGTGACCACCACCAGCAGGCGACCGTCGGGCAGCCAACCCAGGCCGGCCGGTTCCCCGGGGACCTCCAGCTCCACCCGGACGCCGCCGTCGGGATCGGTCGAGGACACGGTGCGCTCGTAGAAGTCCACGAACCAGAGGCGGCCCTCGTGCCAGCGGGGGCACTCGCCGAACCGCAGACCGTCCAGGAACGGCTCGGCCTCCACGACCGGGGACGCGGTCATGCGATCCGCCGGGCGACCGACGGGCCGTGGGCCAGATAGCCCTGCCGGCAGAAGGCGATGGCCGCCTCCGCCACCCGGTCGGGGTCTTGGCCCTGGCCGAGCACCAGCTCCCGGGCCAGGTGGGCGGTCACGCCCAGGATGGCCATGGTCAGCACCTCGGGATCCTCCCCCCGCAACAGCCCGGCGGTGATGCCGGCACTGACGTGGGGAAGGGCGTCGGCCACCGTCTGGTCGTCGCCACTCCGAATGACGGGCGCGAACTGCTCCTGGGTGCGGGCGAACTCCATCAGCGAGTAGAGGTGGCGGTGGTCGGCGAGCCAGCGAAGTGAGGCCCGGATGCCCCACTCGATGCGACGGGCCGGGTCCGGCTCGCCGGCGATGGCGTCGCGCTGGGCCTGGCGCATGGAACGGAGGGAGTCGGTGAGGATCTCACCGAAGAGCTCGTCCTTGGACGTGAAGTACCAGTAGAAGACGCCCTTCCCGACGCCGATGCGATCGACGATGCTGGTCACCGAGGTGGCGTGGTAGCCGTCGGCCGCGAAGCGGTACGCGGCCACGTCCATGATCTCCTGGCGACGCCGGGCGCCCTTCGGAGTCAGCCGGCGAGCCATGATCGAACGCTAGGGGTGGGAACGCCCTTGGTCAACGAGCGGTGACCGGTCCGGCGGAGACGATCTCGGCTGCGCCGAACGAAGCCCGCATCTGGGCCGCCGACGACGAGAACAGGGCCCGCTTGGGAAGTCCCAGCGACCGGAGCTCGTCGGCCACGGGATGGTCCCCGAGGACAAGGGTGGCCCCGCCCACCCGGCCGGTCGTCCCCTCCGAGGACGTCGTCCACAGTGTGCGCCGCAGGACACCCTCGGCGAAGGAGTAGCTGGGTGGCGCCTGGGCGGGCAGGTGCAGCCGTCCGCCCGCGGCCAGCGTCAGGCTGAGGACGTGCACCCCGTCATCGACCAGGCGGACCGTGGTGCCCGTGCCGGCGCGGGGTGCCGCCGGCTGGTCGATGTCGATGGTGGTCACCCACTTGGGGAAGCCCCAGATGCCCCGGCCGGCGGCGCAGGTGAACTCCTGGTCCACCGGAAGCCGGTGGATATAGGCGCCGATGGCGCCGGCGAAGAACTCCCGGGTCCGCTGGGCCGCCGAGGCCAGAGGCCGGGCGTCGTGGGGCCGGACCACGAAGCTCACCGCCACCTCGTGGTACGCGTCGAGGTCGGTGTCGTCATAGCGGCAGACGGCCAGGGCCATGAGCGCCTGGCCGGGCACCGGGCCGGTGACCTTGAGCCCGGTGGGGTCGACGATCCGCTGGGCCGCCGCCGCTGGGACCAGGTACTGGGCCCCCCACTGGGCGGCCCGGCGCACCTCGACGGGCAGCCCGATGGTGCGCCCGAGCACCGTCCAGGTCGGTTCGATCCCCGGTCCCGGATCGGATGGGCCGGTCGAGGCGGGGCCGAGGGGCCCTGCAGCGGCAGTCGGGAGGGGATGGGCGGACATGGGATGCAGTACACCACACGTGGCGATACCGTGGCTCGTGGCCTACTGGATCCTGAAGGCGGTGTTGAGCCCGATCTTCTTCCTCCTCTGGAGGGTGAAGGTCGAGGGGAGGGAGCACATCCCGGTCCACGGCCCGGCTGTGCTGGCGGCCAACCACCAGTCGTTCTGCGACTCCTTCTTCCTCCCGCTGGTGCTGCGGCGTCGGGTCACCTACGTGGCCAAGGCCGAGTACTTCGACAGCTGGAAGACGGCCTGGTTCTTCCGGGCCGCCGGCCAGATCCCGATGAGCCGCAGCGGGGGCGACGCCTCGCAGCGGGCCCTCGACACGGCCACCGAGGTACTGAACGCCGGCCACCTCCTCGGGATCTACCCCGAGGGCACCCGGGCCCCCGACACCCGGCTGCACAAAGGCCATACCGGGGTGGCCCGCCTCTCGCTGCGGTGCGACGTGCCGATCATCCCGGTGGGGATCGTGGGCACGAGAGCGGTCCAGCCCCCGGGGAGCAACGTGATGCGACCGTTCCATGCGGTGACCATCCGGTTCGGACCGCCGGTGTCCTACCTCCACGCCGGCCGGTCCATCACGACGGGCCAGTGCGGGGAGGCTGTGGGGACCGGCCCGGCGGCCGTGAGCCGTGAGCTCGACCAGGTGGAGCTGCGCTGCCTCACCGACGCCCTGATGACGGCGATCTCGCGACTCTCGGGCCAGGAGTACGTCGACCGCTACGCCAGCCGGGCCAAGTCGGCAGGGGCCGGATCCGGCGACGCCACCGCCGGGGGCGGACCCGCGGCCGGCGGGACCGCGGTCAGAGGGACCGCGGTCAGAGGGACCGCGGTCGGAGGGACCAGGGCCAACGGATCCTCGGCTGGCTGAATCGCCGGTAGCCGCCCAACCGTGGGTCGGCCCTCGACAGGGGCTGGGGGTATCGGTCGTCCGGATGTCCTCGATCAGCCCACCCGATGTCGTAACCGGCACGAAACAGTGTGTACACAGTGACGGCCTAGCCTGAGATCGTGTGCAACTACCTGATCCGGGTCCAACTGCCCGACCGACCCGGCGCCCTCGGGGCGGTGGCCAGCCGGATCGGCTCGGTGGGCGGTGACGTGGTCTCCATCGAGATCCTCCAGCGGAACGAGGGCGTCGTGGTCGACGAACTGGGAGTCGGCCTGGGCGGCGACCACCTCATCGACCTGCTCCGGGACGAGATCCTGGAAGTCGATGGCGTGGTCATCGAGTCGGTGCGACCGGTGGATGGCGCCTTGCCCGATCGGCACACCGAGCTCCTCGAGGTGGCCACCGAGCTGTTCAAGCAGGACTCCTCGACGGGCCTGCTCCAGCACCTGACGGCGAGGGTCTGCCGGAGCCTGGCGGCCGACTACGCCGCCGTCCTCGACACCGATGCCTGGAAGGTCGCCGCGTCCCAGGGTGACCTCCCGGTCCCGGACCAGCTCACGGCCATGGCGCTCCAGGCGATGAGCCCGCCACCCGACTCGGTCGAGATCGACGGCACCGTGGCCACGGCCCTCTTGGTCTCGGCCGACCTGATCCTGGTGGTGGGGCGTGACCATCCGGTCCTCCGGGACCGGGAGCGGCAGTGGATCTCGATCATGGCCGAGCTGGCCGACCACGGGTGGCAGGAGCTGGATGACCGCGGGGGTGTGGAGCTGGCCTGACCGCCGGGTCCGCCTCCGACGACCGGTCTTGGACCTGGCTCAGGGGAGGTCGGTGGTGTCGGCTCCCCCCGCCCACCCGCGGAGCGTTCGACGGCCCGCAGCCAGGCCTGCCGGGCCGGCTCGGCGTCGGCGACGGGGACCGAGGGGGAGAAGGCGCGCTCCTCGGTCCAGAGGCCGGCCAACTCGTCGAGGGAGCCCCACAGCCCCTCGGCCAGGCCGGCCAGGGTGGCGGCGCCGATGGCTGTGGTCTCCACCGAGTTGGGCCGCACCACCTCCAACTGGACCTGCTCGGCCACTAGCTCGAGGAGGAGGCCCATGGCCGACGCACCGCCGTCCACCCGAAGCACCGACGGCGCCGTAGAACTCGCCCCCATGGCGTCGACCACGTCATGGACCTGGAAGGCCATCGCCTCGACCAGGGCCCGGGCCAGGTGGGCCCGACCCAGGCCGCGGCTGAGTCCGAGGACGGTGCCCCGGGCGGCGGGGTCCCAATGGGGACTGCCCAGGCCGGTGAAGGCGGGCACCACCACCACCCCCTCGCTGCTCGGCACGGAACGGGCCAGGGGCTCGAGGTCGTCCGCCCGATCGATGATGCCGAGCCCGTCCCGGAGCCACTGCACGCCGGCCCCGGACACGAACACCGAGCCCTCGAGGGCGTAGGCCACCGACGAGCGGTCCGTCGTCGGCCCTCCGTCGGCACCGATGGCCACGTCGCCCTCGGTCCCGAGGTCCCAGGCCAAGGTGGTGATGAGGCCGGGCACCGGCGCAGGGCAGGCGGCCCCGGCGTTCATCAGTACGAAGCTTCCCGTCCCGAAGGTCACTTTGGTCATGCCCCGGTCGAAGCACGCCTGGCCGAAGAGGGCGGCGTGCTGATCGCCGGCGATCCCGCTGATGGGCACCCCCTGCAGCGGGGAGTCGCCGCCCAGGGCGTCGGCGGACAGCCGGCCGTACCGCCCACAGGACGGCCGCACCTCGGGGAGGGTGGCCGGGGGGACCCCGAAGAGCTCGCCGAGCTCGGGTGACCAGCGGCGGACCACGATGTCGTAGAGCAAGGTGCGGGAGGCGTTGGTGGCGTCGGTGGCAAAGACCCCGCCTTCGCTCCCCCCGGTCAGGTTCCACAGGACCCAGGCGTCGACCGTCCCGAAGGCGAGGCCATCGGTGCCGCCGGACCTGTCGAGGCCGCCCTCATCCAGGAGCCAGCGCATCTTGGTGGCTGAGAAGTACGGGTCGAGAACGAGCCCGGTGCGCTCCCGGACCAGGGGGAGGTGGCCGGCCTCGGTGAGCTCCCGGCACCGGTCGGCGGTCCGGCGGTCCTGCCAGACGATGGCCCGGTGGAGGGGAGCACCTGTGCGGCGGTCCCAGGCCACCACGGTCTCGCGTTGATTGGTGATGCCGATGGCCCGCGCCACCCGACCGTGGTCGGCCAGGCGACCGGCCACTTCGTCGAGGGTGGCGCGCACGCAGGTCCAGATCTCGGCGGCGTCGTGTTCCACCCAGCCGGGCCGGGGGTAGTACTGGGTCAGCTCCCGGTAGGCCACGTCGACCACCTGGGCCCGGTCGTCGACCACCAGGGCCCGGACCCCGGTGGTCCCGGCATCCACGGCGACGGACACGGGGGAGCGGGCGGGCACACTCGGACTGTAGTGACACCCACCTGGCATCGTTGACCTGATGGATCCAGCCCGCCGACCGACCCCCCGGGGGGCCTCAGAATGTGCTAGCTGGCAGCAATCATTTGCGATTCTTCGCGAGCGCCCCCCTCAACTGGGATTTCGCGCTACCTCCCCGGACCCGATCGGGGAGGTATCCATTGACAGGCATGTAACTACGCTGCTGTAATAGACCCACTATCTCGTACCTCGGGGGAGGGTTAACCACAACATATTGTGTTTGCGAGCAACTTGGCTGAAGATGTCGGATTCAGGCACGATGTTCGGGAGCGGAGCCGGGGCCGGTGCGCAGAGGGGCAACCGGGGGTGCAGCTACCGCTCGTCAGACACCGTGGACCGCACAAGAGACCAACAAACACCGAGGCTTGTCAGCAACGCTCACCGGCCGCCGATCGATCATCGGAATGATCCTCGGTAGCAGTCAGCAAACCGCCGCACCCAACGCAAACCCAGCAGCACGTCGCACGAGCAACCATCCAGAAAGAGGTTCACCCCATGGCCATTGCCCCTCAGCGCATCGGCATCGGCATTCGCCGCCACTTCACCACCGCCGGTGTCCATCCCTACGACCAGGTGGTGTGGGAACGACGCGACGCCCGGATCACCAACTACCGGGACGGGGCAGTGGCCTTCGAGCAGCTGCATGTGGAGGTGCCCGAGGGCTGGAGCCTGAACGCCACCAACATCCTCGCCCAGAAGTACTTTCGCGGGACGCCGGGAACCCCCGAGCGCGAATCCTCCCTGCGGCAGGTGGCCGACCGGGTGGTCGACACCGTCACCACCTGGGGGCTGAAGGACGGGTACTTCGCCGACGACGAGGAAGCCGAGATCTTCCGTGATGAGCTGAAGTACCTGATCATCCACCAGATGGCTGCGTTCAACTCGCCGGTGTGGTTCAACATCGGGGT
This sequence comes from uncultured Acidimicrobiaceae bacterium, assembly GCA_963835465.1. Classification (GTDB taxonomy): domain Bacteria; phylum Actinomycetota; class Acidimicrobiia; order Acidimicrobiales; family RAAP-2; genus Bog-756. Next base: position 577,822 of record CAWIFR010000006.1, on the reverse strand, counting down.
GGCCGGGGTGCCACAGCAGGGATCGGCCTGTTTCATCCTCTCAGTGGACGACACCATGGACTCCATCCTCAACTGGTACACCGAGGAGGGAGTGATCTTCAAGGGTGGCTCAGGGGCCGGGGTCAACCTCTCCCGCATCCGGTCGTCCCATGAGCTCCTGAAGGGCGGCGGCACGGCCTCGGGTCCGGTCAGCTTCATGCGGGGTGCCGACTCGTCGGCCGGGACCATCAAGTCCGGGGGCAAGACCCGCCGGGCGGCGAAGATGGTCATCCTCGACGCCGACCACCCTGACATCGAGGACTTCATCTGGTGTAAGGCGATCGAGGAGCGCAAGGCCAGGGTGTTGCGCGATGCCGGGTTCGACATGGATCTCGACGGCAAGGACGCCATCAGCTTGCAGTACCAGAACGCCAACAACTCGGTGCGGGTGACCGACGAGTTCATGGACGCCGTGGTGGCCGGTGACGACTGGGACCTGACCAGTCGGGGCGACGGGGGTCCCATCCGTTCGGTGCCGGCCCGCGACCTGTTCCGACAGTTCGCCCAGGCCGCCTGGGAGTGCGCTGATCCCGGTATGCAGTTCGACACCACCATCAACAAGTGGCACACGGCGTCCAACACCGGTCGCATCAACGGCTCCAATCCGTGTTCGGAGTACATGCACCTCGACAACTCGGCCTGCAACCTGGCCAGCTTCAACCTGATGAAGTACCTCCACGACGACTCGTCGTTCGACGTGGAGGGCTTCCGGGCCTCCATCGAGGTGGTGTTCACCGCCCAGGAGATCATCGTCGGCAATGCCGACTACCCCACGGAGAAGATCACCGAGAACTCCCGGCGCTTCCGTGAGCTGGGCATCGGCTACGCCAACCTGGGGGCGCTGCTCATGGCCCAGGGCCTGCCCTACGACTCCGACCAGGGTCGGGCGTGGGCCGGGGCCATCACCGCGCTCATGACTGGGCACGCCTATGCCACGTCGGCCCGCACAGCGGCCCGGATGGGACCGTTCGCCGGCTATCACGAGAACGTCGAGCCCATGCTCAATGTCCTTCGTATGCACCGCGACGAGGTCGCCGCCATCGACGAGGAGGAGGTGCCCACCGAGCTGCTGTCGGCCGCCCAGGAGGCCTGGGAGTCTGCCGTCGAGCTCGGCGAGCAGTTCGGCGTGCGCAACTCACAGGCCAGTGTGCTGGCTCCCACCGGCACCATCGGGCTACTGATGGACTGCGACACCACCGGGGTGGAGCCCGACCTCGGACTGGTCAAGACGAAGAAGCTGGTGGGTGGCGGCACGATGTCCATCGTCAACCAGACCGTGCCCCGTGCCCTCACCCGGCTGGGGTACTCGCCGGACCAGGTGGACGAGATCGTCGCCTACATCGACGTCCACAAGTCCATCGTGGGCGCCCCCTACCTCAGCCCGGAGCACCTGCCCGTGTTCGCGTGCTCGATGGGGGACAACACCATCCACTACCTGGGACATGTCCGGATGATGGGAGCCGTCCAACCGTTCATCTCCGGAGCCATCTCGAAGACGGTCAACCTGCCTGAAGACGTGACGGTGGAGGACGTGGAGCAGCTGCACGTCGACGCCTGGCGGATGGGGATCAAGGCTGTCGCTATCTATCGCGACAACTGCAAGGTGGCCCAGCCCCTGTCCACCACCAAGAAGGCGGGTGAGGCGGGCACCCCGGGCGGCGCCGCCCCCGAGGACGCCCCGGCGGCCTCCGAGGCCGAGGCCCACGCCCGGGAGCTGACCGAGAAGATCGCCGGCCTCGAGGCGGCGCTGGCCCACGAGCAGACCCGTACCGCCGACACAGTGGTGATCGGGGCGGTACGCGAGCGCCTGCCCCGGCGGCGGAAGTCGTCGACCTTCGCCTTCCGGGTGGCCGACTGCGAAGGGTACGTGACCGTCGGCGAGTATGAGGACGGCCGGCCCGGCGAGGTGTTCATGAAGGTCTCGAAGCAGGGCTCGACTCTGGCCGGCATCATGGACGCCTTCTCCATCTCGGTGAGCCTGGGACTCCAGCATGGAGTGCCATTGGCCACGTATGTGCGCAAGTACACCAACATGAGGTTCGAGCCGGCCGGTATCACCGACGATCCCGAACTGCGCATCGCCACCAGCCTGGTCGACTACATCTTCCGGCGGCTGGCTGTGGACTACCTGGCCCTGGAGGAGCGGGCCGAGCTGGGCGTCCTGTCCACCGCCGAACGGATGCAGCCGACCCTGCCCGGGGTCGAGGAGACGGCCACCGCGTCGAGCAGCATCGTCGAGGCGGAGCCTGTCGATCCGGTGACGACCACCGTGATCGACGCCGGTGCCGACGACGGTGGGACCCCCTCCTTCGACAGCCTGCTGGTGGACACCGGCGTGCCCACCGGACCGACGGCCGCGGTCGCACGTGCCGACTCGCCTACCTCCTCCGACCACCTGCTCGCCCGGGCTGAGCCGCGGGATGCGCCGTACTGCTACCAGTGCGGGAACGCCATGCAGCGGGCCGGCTCGTGCTATGTCTGCGCCAGCTGTGGCACGACCAGCGGGTGTTCGTAGTGTGGCATTGCACCAGGTGACACGCCGAATTTGCAGCAAATGACACGTTCGATTGCAGCAGATGACACGGCGATCGGCACCAGGTGACACGGAGCGCTAGCTGCTAGTCGGCAACATGCCACCGGGAGGGCTCCCAACTTCGGACGGGAGCCCTCCCACCACCTCCACATTTCGCCAAAGGTTCCACCGTGCATCGTTTCGGCTCTCTGCTGTCGACCCATCTCGCTGCCCGCTATGCCCATGGCAGGTAGGCCGCGGTTCGTCCTTCCTGGGGCATCCGGGCCACTTCGGAGTTCAGGAGGACGTCACGTGGAAGGACGCCACCGATCTCCAGACAGCACCACAGATGGCCCACAGCATCGAACAGCACGAGTTGGCCTATGCCATCCACCTAAGGCTCCTGCGTGATCGCACCCAGGTTGCTGATCTGGCGGTCAGGTTCCGGGGAGACAAGCCGGCGAGGGATCAGGCTTGGCAAAGGTCTGGCGGAACAAGTTGTCCGGCAAGGTTCCGGCCATGCCAGTGGACCTCACGCTCTGGTCTTGGCTGACTGACATCCCCCGTACGAGCATCAAACTTAGCGAGATGGCTGAGAAGGACGTGGTCCCACCACCGAGGTTCCCCCCGGCGCCATGAGCGCCCACGGTAGCCAGGGGTTGGTAACTCCCTGCGTCCTAGTGGGGAGTTCAACTGGGCCCGGCCGTCACGGATGGTCAGCATCGGCCAAGACGGCAACAATGGATGCATGGCGACAGACCACGGCTGGACCAGTTACGGACCCGGCGACAACTCACATCTGACTGATGAGCAGCGGGAGTGGGTCGAAGGGTGCATCCGGGAGCGTCAGGAGAGCCGTGGTGCTCTACTCGGCGTGATGGAGGTTCGGGTCTACGAGAATGCGTGTGAGCCCCAGGTCGGCTTCCCGCCGGGGGCGGTGCTGGGCGTTAACACTGAGGCTTCCGCTATCTCGAAAATGGTGGCTCGGGCCCGAACTGAGTTGGCTGACTGGCGTTGAGCTGTCCCACCCCACCGGCGATCGGGGGCATCCGGCGAGTGCCGATTCGTTGCATCGACGCCACTGAGCTTCGGCCTGTGTTCACAGCGCCGTCAGCGACGGGTCCTCGTTGGCGAGCTGAGAGACCTTGGGGAGTCTCAAACTGGGAAGCGATCGTGCTCGACTCTCACCGGGCCTCCAGGCAAGGACCGTCGTAATGCCAACAGTGAATGAGAACAACCAACCGTTGGCCGACCATGTGAGTGTCATTGGACCAAGGTTGGGATTAGTCATCTGCACTGAGCCAGCCACCAGCTTGGCGACCCGATCGTTGGCCTGGATCGAAAAGATGGCCTGGGGATTCGGGACGCGAGATGCGGCATCCAGGGCCGTGGTAATGGCGATCGTGGATCCATCCGGCGAGATGGCAGCGTCGCCTGTTGCCACGACTCCACGAGGGAGCTGAATCGTTCGGTCGGAACCGGTCCGGACATTGAGCACGTGCACGGAACACCCGTTGGTGCAATACGGAGCTGCCACCTGCCAAACGATCTGATTGCCGCTGGCGCCAATCACATATGAATCTGCGAACTCTCGGACTACCTGGTTAGTTGCCGGATTCCAGATCTCTTCTTTGTTGCTGTGATCCCCGTAGGTCGGGAGTTCCGCGAGCACGATGCCAGCAGTGCTGGCGAAGCCCATCGGGTACCACCCAGTATCGCCGGGCAGTGTCACAGGGTCTCCGATCTTCCTGCCCGTGCCGTCGATCAACTGAACACTGCCCATCCGGGGTGCGTTGTAGTTCGTACATCCAAGGATCGGGGCACACGGCTGTGACCAGATCCACGCCTCGCCACTGTTCGGGCCCGTGAACACCCCATCTGATGGACCGAGGTTCTTCGGTGCCCTGTTGATGCCAGGTGAGTAGAGCCATGCGGTATCGCCTCGGTTCAGCAAGAGCGAGTGTCCGATCGACACCATTCCCAGATCGCCGCTGCCGCCGGAGGGCGCTGGAAGGGGCAGTGCTCGGGTGTGGCCAGAGTCTGGGTCAATGACTCGAAGGTCGTCGAAGGCATAGACGAGCGTGGCTCCGGTGCGGAGATGTGCGGGCCAGCCGGGCTGCGTGTTGGTCGCGACCGATCTCGTGACCGAACTTGACCAGAGATTGAAGATGAGGCCGCAACTGATGAGTGAAACGACGACGGTCGTGACGATCCCGATCCAAATGAAACGGAGGCGCCGCCGACGTTGGCGGGCCTCCTTGAAGAGGAGCTGTGCATATTGCTCGTCCGCTGCCGCCGGCTCGTCGAGCAACAACGTCATGCGACGATCCTCACTACTTCAGTCCGTGCCCTCACGGGAGTCCCTCGATGATGCGGATGACTTCGTCTCGGCGATAGCCTTGTGTACGGCAGTAGTCGATGAGATCTCGAATCCGGTGAACGACCGCACCTCGCTGGGCAGACCCGGCCACGGTGATGCCCCGGCCCCGTTGAAAGTCGAGGAGTCCCTCGTCCCGCAGGATGTGCAGGGCTCGAAGGACGGTGTTCTTGTTCACTCCAAGGATTGCCGCCAGGTCCTTGGCCAGCGGTAAGCGCTCGCCGGGGCCAGCCTCCCCTTCGGCGATCGCCCGCCGGATCTCAGCCGCCACCTGATCATGCAGAGGTATCGATTCGGTGCGGTCCACTTCGACATTCAACATGGTACTAGTCAGTATGGATCTATTTCTCCCGGATGTCTATAGCGAGAGTTCATCACCCGCTGCCCCACGTGTGCCGGTCAGAGTCGGTTAGCCACTGGCAAGCAACTCCGGTCGATAACCGCCGCCGACCCGGCGTCATACGTGTATTGGGCGATCTGAGCGACCCCCGGGGTCCGGCATCCCGAGACAGACTTCACGCGGTGCGAATTCTTCAGCGCTGCACAGTCGGCAGATGAACACAGCTGAGCCTCTCGACTCACAGCTTGTGGAACTTTCCCCCTGTCGAGCAAGCTCCTCCTGCCTCGCCGACACCGGAGGGCCTACGCTGGATGATCGTGGGCTCGGCGCAACATCGCGGATTCGATCACGTCACGATCGCCGTCACTGACCTCGACGAGGCGAGGCGGTTCTTCGGACTGCTCGGTTTCGAGGAGACCGCATCGACCGTCGTCTCGGGGGAGGAGATGTCCGACTTCATGGGTATCCCCGGCTGGAAGGCCGACCACGTCACACTCACCCTCACTGGTCTTGCGACCCACCAGGAGGTGCAGCTGCTCCGGTTTCATCACCCGACGTTGCCCGAGAATCCGGACGAGGCGAACCTCGCCCGCCTGGGGTTCAATCACGTGTGCTTCGCCGTCGACGACCTCGATGCCGCACTGGAACGACTTGTGGCTGGTGGCGTGCGAACCAGGAACTCGGTCATGGAGTTTCACGACCGCCGGCTCGTGTTCCTGGTCGGCCCAGGAAATGTCACCGTCGAACTTGCCGAGTGGACGACCCGCGACGACCACTGAGGCAGGTGGATCAGTCCAGGGGACCCGGTGCTCTCGGTTGTGACCGGCTTCTGGGTGTCGCAGGTCCTGCGCTCGAGAATCGCTGGATGACCCCCCAGCACTTCGAGAGGCTGGTCCCCCTCTTGAAAGCCATGATGCTCCACCTTTCGAACAAGACCGGAGTCGAGCTGCCGCGCGCCGACGGGTACGTTTACTTCGTCCACCGCTGACCAAGCTGTCGCTCCAAGGTGGTGGGCGACGACAAGAGTCCAGTTCAGGAATGCGGCTGCAGGAAGGTAGGGGCGTCCACGGCAATGACGCCCCCGGGCGGACGCCCGGTCGGCGGTGCTCGGCTACCTGGCCAGGGACAACGCTGAACCGCAGCGCACCCCTCCTACCTCAAGGTCCCTGCAGCCCTGAACGTCCAGCCTTCGACCCGTCTGCCTCATGCGGACCTACAGTGATGCCGTGGCGTACGACGAGGATCTGGCGTGGCGGATTCGTGAACTGTTGAGCGATGAGCCGGGAGTTAGCGAGAAGAAGATGTTCGGCGGGCTCGCCTTTCTCGTCAGTGGCCACCTGGCCATCGCCGCCAGTGGGCAAGGTGGGGTGCTGGTCCGGACCGATCCGGCCCAAACCGACCGGCTCGTCGATTCGACCAAGGCCGAGATCGCCGTGATGCGCGGTCGTCCGATGCAGGGTTGGCTGCGGGTGGCCGGTGAGCACCTTGGCACCAAGCGGCAGCTGGCCAAGTGGGTGCAGCTGGGTGCGGCCTACGCGGGGAAGCTACCCCCGAAGGGCTAAGGCCGGCCTACGCCAGGTTCGGGGGTCCTGCTCGACTCGAGGATGGCGGCCAATGTCCGGAGCGTGTCGGCTGGTAGCTGCGAGAGGCCGGCCGGGGGGCGACCGAGGATCTCCTCGGCTCGCTTGGCGGCGGCGGCACCTCGGGCTGTGGCTGTCACCAGGCGCACCCGACGGTCGGTGGGGTGGGGGCGACGCTCCACCAGTCTTTGGCGCTCGAGCTCGTCGACCACCAGCGTGGCGTAGGGGGCGTCGATGCCGAGAGTGGTGGCTAGTGTCCCCATGGTCATCGGTGTGCCGGCGATCCGACGGAGGGCTCGGATCCGGCCGAAGCTGAGGCCGAGAGCGTCGGACACCTCACGACGCCGCTCATTGTCCAGAACGAGGTCGCACATCATCGACCAGGCACGCGCCGCATTCTCGGTGCCGTCGGCTCCACCGGCCTCACGGTGGTCCGCGGCGGGTCGTCGAGCTACGGTCATCATCTGCGCCGACCTTCGAGAAACTCGGGATTGAGCTGGTGCGCCGTCCGTTCCGCCGTGCGATGGGCCCACTCACTGGTGACCACTCGGCCGAGCAGCAGCACCACCGCGCCGCACCCGGCCAGAACCCACCAACCAGAGTGGGTAGCCGATGCCGTGTGGAACGCAGCGGTCGTCCCGAGCGAGGTGGTGAGTAACGCGCCGACCACCGCCACCCCAAGGGTGGAGCCGATCTGGCGGGAGGTGGAGGCGATGGCCGAGGCCACACCGGCCTGGGCCCGGGGCATCCCCGACACGGCCGCGTTGGTAATGGGGGCGTTCACGAAGCCGAAACCGATACCGAACACCACATAGGAGGCGAACAGCCAGGAGAAGGAGGTGGTCGCCCCGATCTGACTGAGCATGATGCAGCTGGTGGTGAGGGCCACTCCGGCGATGAGCAGAGGTATCCGGGATCCCCGGGTGCCAACCATGCGGCCGGACACCGGTGGTAGCAGCATGGTCATCACGGCCATGGGCAAGGTGCACAGGCCGGCCCGCAGGGGTGAGAGACCGCGGACGTCCTGGAGATAGAGGGTGTTCAGGAAGAGGAATCCGCCCAGGGTGGCAAAGGAGGCCACGGCGATCGCCGCGGCGCCCGAGAAGGGGACGGATCGGAAGAAGCGGAGATCGATGAGCGGTTCGTCACGCCGGCCCTCCCAGAAGATGAGACTGATCAGGGCCGCGGTGGCCAGGGTGAACGATGCCAGGATGATCGAAGAACCCCAGCCCCGGTCCGGCGCCTCGATGATCCCAAAGGTCAAGGAAGCCAGGAACACGACGACCAGGGTCTGTCCGCCCCAGTCCACCCGGCGGGCCTTGGGGGCCCGGGACTCGGGTATGTAGCGAAGGGTGAGGGCCACAGCGGCCAGCCCGATCGGCAGGTTTATCCAGAAGATGGAGCGCCAGCCCACCGAACTGACCAGGAGCCCCCCAACCACGGGACCGAGCGCCATGCTGACCCCGACCACCGCTGCCCACACCCCGACCGCCTGGGCCCGCTCCCTCGGATCGGTGAACGTGTTGGTGATGATCGACATGGCGACCGGGTTGAGCATCGATCCCCCGACCGCCTGGACCATTCGGAAGACGATCAGCAGGCCCAGGCTTGGAGCCAGGCTGCACAGGAGCGAGCCGAGGGAGAAGACGATGAGGCCGGCCACGAAGGTCCGCTTCCGGCCGAGGCGGTCCGCCGTGGAGCCGGACAGCATGAGCAGGCTGGCCAGGACGAGCGTGTAGGCGTCGACCGTCCACTGGAGGCCGGACACCGAGGCTCCGAAGTCGTGGCCGATGGAGGGCAGAGCCACGTTGACGATCGTCACGTCGAGACCCACGATGAGCAGACTCATCGAACAGATCAGGAGAACGCCGATCCGCCGCCGCCGGCTGAGATCGGGCGACGGCTCTGTCGACCGGTCCAATGGTTGTATGACCCTAATAGTTATAAGCATATAACTAGTTGGTAGGACGGCGAGATGGCCACCGCGGTGACGGGTGCCGAGGTGAGGGAGGAGGCCATCGACACCCGCGGCCGGACGTACGCGCTAGGTTGAGGGCCGCTCGACGGTCCGGTGACGGCCGGACCTGGACCGCACTCCCGACCCTGCCACCTGGAGATTTCTGATCCCGACCGCTCGACCTCTCGGGGATGAGGACACCGGAGCGTGTCTGACCCGGCCCGCCCGGCCGAGCGGGCGGCGAATGCCGGCTGGGGGCCGGGCCACGGGACCCGCACGGGCCGGGACGGTTCATCTGAATGTCAGGATGCCCCGCCTACCATCCAGGCATGGGAACCCCCTCCCGCCAAACCTCCATCTCCTTCGGTCCCACCGTCGACAGGCTCCTGTCCCTGGTCAAGGTCGACTTCGCCCCCGACCCGGTGCAGCCGTCGTGGGCTCGCCTGGCGCTGGCCACCGTGGTGTCACTGGTCGGCTCACTGGCGGCCGATGCCGTGTTGGTGGCCCTCGGCACCCGGGTCTTCCCCTCCACCAAGGGGTACGTCCACTTCCAGTTCTCCGACTACGCCAAGCTCACCATCGTCGGGGTCATCATCGCCTGTGTGGCCTGGCCCATCGTGACCCGGATCTCCTCCCAGCCCAGATGGCTCTTCTTCCGCATGGCCATCCTGGTCACCCTGGTGCTCTTCCTGCCCGATCTGTGGATCTATCTCCAGGGGTCGGCGGGCAAGGCGGTGGACATACTGCTGCTCATGCACCTCGCCATCGCCTTGGTCACGTACAACGCGCTGGTGCACCTGGCTCCGGTCGGAAGGACCCGTACCGGGGAGCGGTAGCGCCGGCCCATGCTGCCCGCATTCCTGACCGCCGGGCCGCCCGGTGAACGACCGAGGTGCCGACGCCAAGGCCAGTACTGCGGATGACTCCCGTCACGATCGCTCGGTGGTCTGGCTGGCCGACTACGTCTACGGGACGATCTCGACCCTGGTGGCCATCGCCGGCCTCACCTTCGAGAAGAACCCCGGCGCCCTGACCACAGCGGGCGTGGTGGTGGTCGGCGCCGTGGCCATCTGGTTCGCCCATGCGCTATCCCAGCTGGTCATCGCCCGGTCATGGCAGAACCTCGAGCTTCGATCGGCCGACGTGCGCCGGGAGCTCCAGACCTCATGGTCCATCGTCACCGCGGCCATTCCGGGGTGCCTCGTCTTCATACTGGCCGGTGCGGGTCTGTTCACCGTGAAGACGGCATTCACCGTCGCCGAAGTCGTCGGCGTCCTGGCCCTGGCCGTCGTCGGCTACGGCACCGCCGGCGGCCCGGGCCGGCCACTCGGACGGAGGATCCTCTACATCGGCGGACTGGTGCTGGTGGGCGTGCTGATCGTCGTACTCGAGCTGCTGGTCCACCTCCTGTAGCGATGACGAAGCAAGACGTGGACCGGTACCTCGATGCCCTGCCGGAGCCCAAGCGGTCCACCCTGCTCCAGCTCCGGAACACCATCGTCGAGCTCGCTCCGGACGCGGAGGAGGGCATCAGGTACGGAGTGCCGGCCTTCCTCCTCGACGGGAAGGTGGTGGCCGGCTTCGCGGCGTTCACCCACCACCTGAGCTATCTACCCCACAGCGGTTCGGTCTTCACCGAACTCGCCGGAGAACTCGCCGGCTACCGGTTCACCAAGGGTTCGCTGCACTTCCCGGTCGACCAGCCGCTTCCGAAGGGCCTGGTCAGGAAGCTCCTCTCCGTTCGTCTCCGTCAGGCGTTTCCGGACCGTGGCGAGCTTGGCCGCGGGGGCCGGAGCGCCGGTCCCGGTAACGTGGTCGGACGAGAGGGCTGAGGGCGGGACGGGGGTCCTATGGGCGAAGACGGCTTCTGCGATCAGAACCTGGACCCTGCTGGGCAGAGGTCCGACGCCGACTGGGCCTTCACCGAGGCCGAGCTGACCGCGCTGGCCCTGGCCGCCGACCCGGGTGCTCCACCCGAGGCCGACGCCGTGCCTGTCGCCCAGTACCTCCACCTCCAGGACGGCCTCCTGCCGTCCTGGTACATGCCGGCTCCCATGACCCGGACCGGCTCGCGGTGGCGCCTTCCGGTCGTGGTGGTCATCGTGGCCGCCTTTCTCATCATCGAGGCGTTCGGCCTCTGCAGCACCTTCGGACAGCTCGCCCCCGGCTAGCTTGCTGCCGACGAACTCCCAGGCGACCGGCCTAATTATCGCTTTGCGTAGGTGGATACTCACCTAGAGTGGTGGGAGACCCTTTTTGTCCGGGCTCGCGTTGCCTAAGCCTTCAGCGGGCCTGCAGTATGGATTTCACGGGTGATGACTCCAGCGGAGTCGGAACTTGAGTTTTGGGTGAACGCAGGGGCGGTGCCTCTACGGGAAGAAGGGCAACCATTATGTGGGCAAGACGAGTGATTGTGGGCGCCAGCCTGGCTGTGGCCTCTTTGGCTGTGGTGCCGGGTATCGCCGGCGCCGATCCGGCGTCGAACTGCGTGTCGGCCGGGTCGGTCACCACGCCGAACGACTGCGTGACCACGCCGACGGTTTCGGGGAAGGCCACCGATCCTGTTGTTCCGGCGAGCTCTGGCTCGAATGTCGTGAAGACGGCCTCTACCACCTCCAGCCTCCCCTTCACCGGAGCGGATGTGGCCGAGTTGGCCGTTGTCGGCACCGGAGCGGTGCTGGCCGGCAGCGTGCTGATGCGCCGCCGCCGCCGGGTCGTGGCCTGATCCCATCCTTCGGGTGATCGTTTCGCCCGAACATCTTCGCTGAACCGAGCCGACCTCGTCGGGCCGCGTGCATGGACACTGCTGGCCGACGGGGTCGGCCCGGACGCGGTCGTGGGCCGGGTCTGGTGCAGCGGCTGGCCGGCGCCCTAATAGCTGGCCGGGAGCAGGGGCGTGACCGCCTGGAAGAAGAAGAACACCACGACGAGCCACACCACTGTGCCGGCACCAACGGCGAGGACCCGCTGCCCCCGGCGGGTACGTAGTGCCACCATCCACACGCCGGTGGCCAGCGCGGCCACGACCACGCCCCACAGGATGGCCGGGGCCCACTCCTTGGAAGGCTGCGGCGTCGACAACTTCGGGGCGCCGTGGTGCGTGGTGACGGCCACCGGGGTGCTGGTGGGATGGGTCAGCTCACTGGCCACGAGTGCGGCGTGGACCACCAGGCGCTGGCTGGCGCTGTACCGGGGGTTGCAGGTGGTGAGCGTGAGCTGTGGAGTGGGCGTCGGTGCCACCACGGCCACGTCGGTAGGGTCGACGACCAAGCTTCCGGAGACCTTGTAGAGGAACGTCCCCTGCAGTGTGGTGACGAAGATCAGGTCACCCGGTACCAGGGCGTCGAGGCTGTAGAAGGGGTGGAGGTAGGTGGTCCGGTGGCCGGCGATCGCCACATTCCCGGCCTGACCGGGCAGGGGTGTGGTCGGGTAGTGGCCCGGACCCATGGCGAGTTGGGCCTCGTCGGTGCCCTCGACGACGGTCATGGCCAAGTTGATCTTGGGGATCTGAATGGTCCCGACAGGACTGCCGATGGGGGGAGCGGGAATGGTGGGCGCCAGCTGTGGGGTCGGGGGGGTGGCGTTCTGGGGCGGGGCCTGAATGGTCTTGGCCGGGTGGGAGTCGGCCTTCTGCTGCGCCGCCTCGAACTGTGCGGTCAGGGCCGACTGGTTGCGGGCGGTGATGAGACCGGTGCCCCACAGCAGGTAGGGGATGAACAGGAGGATCAGGATGCCCGCGACCAGCACTATCCGTCCGACAGTCACCCGGATGGTCGTGAACGACACGCAGGGATGCTAGCGGCCCGGGAGGCCGAGGCCTGGGCGCCCACGTCCGGGACGAACATCGGGCGGAAGGCGCGAAGGGGCATTGACCAGGGACGGCGCACGGGACCCGGTACGATTGAGCAGGGAGTCGCCTGTCCGACGCGTCGGCCCGAGTGGTCCGCTCGCACGGGGGTCCCCGGGACGCCGACGCCTGGAGCTATCGAGTGGATGCCGTGAGCGAGAGAGTCGGTTGGCGGCGTCGCACCTGGTTGGTCATCAGTGCCGTCGTGCTGGTGCTGGTGGTCTGGGGCGCCCTGGTGGCGGTCAAGACGGTGTCGGCCTATCACCACGACAAGCAGGGCCTGGCCTCCCTGGAGCAGGTGAAGGCCAACCTGACCCCGGGCCAACTGACCTCAGCCGAGTCGGTGCATCTGCTCGACGCGGCCAAGGCGGAGTTCGCCGCCGCCCGGTCCGATCTCTCCTCGCCCCTGTTCACTCCGATCACCATCGTGCCCGTCCTGGGCCGGCAGGTACGGTCGGTGCGGGCGCTGAGTTCGGCTGCGGTCACCGTCTCCGAGGTAGGTTCGTCGTTCCTGAGCCAGGTCCACGGCGTGTTGGACGAGCCCCACACCGCCGGGCCCGAGCGTGTGGCGTCGCTCCGACAGTTGTCGACCATCGCCGCCTCGGCACAGCGCCAGCTGGCCGGCATCGACACCGGTCCCTCCGCAGCCCTGGTCGCCCCCCTGGCCTCCAAGCACGACGAGTTCGTCAACCAGCTCGACGACGCCCGGCTGCGGCTCGCCAAGGCGGCGGGTGTGTCGGCGGCGGTGGCGGGCATCCTGCAGGGCCCCCAGACCTATGTGGTGTTGGCCTCGAACAATGCCGAGATGCGCTCGGGATCGGGTGCGTTCCTCGACGTGGGCGTGGCCACGACGTCGAACGGCTCGGTCCAGCTGGGGGACTTCAGTCCGTCGGGGCAAAAAACGTTGCCCGTCGGTGCCGTCCCGGTGACCGGTGACTTCGCCCGGAACTGGGGATGGCTCTATCCGACGCTGGACATGCGCAACCTGGGCTGGACGCCCCAGTTCAACGTGACCGCTCCGTTGGCCGCGGCCATGTGGACCAAGTTGACTGGCCAGCCGGTGGACGGGGTGCTTTCCCTCGACGTGGCCGGGCTCCGCCAGCTCCTGGAGGCCACTGGGCCGGTACAGGCCGGAGGCCAGACGGTCAGTGCCGACACGGTCGAGCAGTACCTGCTGCACGACCAGTACAACGGTCTCACCGACAACGCCACCGGGGACGGCTCCAGACAGGATGCCCTGGGCGCCTTGACCGGTGCCGTCCTGCACCAGCTGCAGGGCCAGAATCTCGACATCAAGGCCCTGTCCTCCGCGGTGTCCTCGGCCGTGGCCGGGCGCCATCTGATGGTGTGGTCGAAGAACCCGGTGGACCAGGCGGCCTGGGTGGTGAGTGGCGTCAGCGGCAGCCTCACCCCGCGTTCGGTGGACGTGTCGGTCATCAATCTGGGCGGCAACAAGCTCGACCAGTACCTTCCGGTTCATGTAGCGGTGACCACCACCCCATCCGGGGGCGACACCACGATCACCCTGACGACGCGCATGGACAACACCACGCCGGATGGGCAGTCGCAGTTCATCGCTGGACCGTTCCCCGGGGAGCCGGTGAGCTACGGCGGCTACCGGGGGCTCATCTCGGCCAACCTGCCGGCGCGGGCTTCGCACATCACCGTGACCGGGGCGGGGCCTTTGGCCGTCAAGGGGGCAGAAGGGCCCACGTGGGTCGTCGCCGCGCCGGTAGCTGTCCCGCAGGGGGCCTCGTCGACGGTGGTCATCCGCTTTTCGATGCCGGGGAGCCACGGGTCGATGACGCTGGTGCCCTCGGCCCGCATCCCTGCGGAGCAGTGGACCTCGGGAGGCGCGTCCTTCGACGACAGCGCGCCGACCACCATCTCGTGGTGACGCCCGGGGCGGACGAGGTGCCGGCGACGGCGGCCCGGCCCCTCCGGGTCCTGCGTATCTCCCACAGCGGTGTGGTTACGGCATGGAGGGAGCGGGAGCGCCTGCTCCGGTCCGGAGGGGCTGACCTCGCTCTGGTCACCGCAGCCAGGTGGGAGGAGGGTGGATCGGTGGTGCCGTTCACCCCCGACGGTGACACGTTCGCCGTGCCGGTCACCACCTTCGGGCGGCACCCCAACCTGTTCGTCTACAGCCCCTACGCCCTCTGGCGGGTGCTGGGCTCGACACCGTGGGACCTCATCGACCTGCACGAGGAGCCGTTCGGGCTGGCCGTGGCCGAGGTGCTCGCCCTGTGCCGGTTGCGCTCCCTTCGTATCCCCTTTCTCGTGTCGTCGGCCCAGAACATCGACAAGCGGTACCCGCCACCGTTCCGGTGGTTCGAGCGCTGGTCCCTGAGGGCGGCATCCGGCGCCTACACGTGCAATGTGGAAGCCGGCGAGATTCTGCGGCGCAAGGGGTTTCGTGGCCTGTGGGCGCTACTCCCGCTGGGTGTCGATGTCGAACGGTTCCAACCCACCGGACAGGCGCCGCCGGCCGGGAGGCTGCGGGTCGGGTTCGTCGGCCGCCTGATCCCCCACAAGGGGGTCGATGTGCTGCTGGAGGCGGTAGCCGACGATGACCGAATGGATCTTGACGTCTTCGGGGCCGGACCGGAGCTGGACCGCCTGAGGGCCGACGCCACTCGCCTCGGGATCGCCGATCGGGTGTCCTTCCACGGTCATGTGGACGAGGGGAGCATTCCGGCCATCTACCCGGCCATCGACGTACTGGCCGTCCCCTCGGTGCCCATGCCCGGCTGGCTCGAACAGTTCGGTCGGGTGGTGGTGGAGGCCCAGGCCTCGGGCGTACCCGTGGTGGCCAGTGCCAGCGGGGCCCTGCCCGAGGTGGTCGGGGACGAGGGCCTCCTCGTCCCACCCCGCGACCCCGACCGCCCTCCGGACCGCCCTCGGTCGGCTACTGGATGAGCCCGGCCTGTGGACGCGACTGTCCGAGGCGGGGATCGCCGGGGCCCAGCGCTACTCGTGGGCCAGCGTGGCCGCTGCGCAGTTGACCCTCTACCGAGCCGCGGTGTCGGCCGGTCCGGTGGAGCCGACAGGGGACTGACTCCCGGCGATGACGGGAGTCCCCGGTTCGGGGAAGCCGGCCGGGTCGAAGCGGCCACCCGGCGTTCGGGACGCGTCGACAACGGCACGGTAGAGCACCTCGAGCCGGTCCACATGGCCGGAGAGGGAGAAGTGGCGCTGTTGGCGAAGGCGGAGCGCTGTGCCCATTGACTGCCGGAGAGCCGCATCGGCGCCCAGACGACGGAGGGCAGCGGCGGCGGCAGGGCCGTCCCCGGGAGGGAAGAGCAGACCGTCCTCGCCGAGTGTTTCCTGGTGACCCCCGCCCCGTCCCGCCACCACCGGTACGCCGTGGGCCATGGCCTCCACCACGGAGAGCCCGAAGCCATCGAGGTGGCCGGGAGCCAGGAAGATCGATGCCCCCTCGAGCAAGGCATCGGTGTCGGCCACATGGCCGACGAACTCGGTCTGCTCCGAGATGCCCCAGTTCCGGGCCACTCGCTCCAGGTCGGCCTGGAGCTGGCCAACGCCGGCCACGGTCAGGCGCCAGCCCCGATCGCCGAGTCCGCTGCGGGCAAAGGCCTCGACGCCGAGGACGGGAGCCTTCTCGGGCTCGAGTCGTTGCAACATGACCACGGCTAGCGCCACGAGTGGAGCCTGAGGCCGAAGGGGCACCCCATTGGCGATCAGGACTGAGGGCCCGTCGATGGCGTCGGCGACGAACTGGCTGATGGCAATGTCGCACGTGATGGCCCGGCTCGTCACGCAGGCCAGGGCCCGGGCCATAGCGCTCGATCCCCGCGAGCGGGGGAAGTGGCGGGTGGCGACGACTGGGACCGGATGGGCAGGTCGGGCAAGCCAGGCAGCGCCTTCCGCTGCGGTCATGTGCACGTGGACCAGATCGACGTCCCTGGTCTTGGCCAGGGCCCTCGCCGCGGCGAGCAGGGTGCTGGCCGGCTGCGCCGAGACGGCCGCCGGAAGCTGGCCCCGCATGCGGGCCGGATTCCCCCCGATGGTATGGACCGTGTGGCCTCGGGCGGCCAGTTCGCCGGAGACCTGGGCCACGTAGCGCTCCACCCCGGCAAAGGCGTCAGTGACCACCACGTGCACCACGGCAAGGGGGGCCGGAGACAGGTTCATCGGAGTTGGGACTCGATCCGGCAAGGCCCGCGACGGTAGAGGTGGAAGCGGTCGGCGGCCTGGCGTCCTCGTTCCCCGGGGAGCACAAGGGCGCGAGCGAGGGCCCCGACCATGACTCCGGCCCGATAGACCTGCCATCCTGCCGCGCCGTGGTACTTGCGTAGGTAGCGCTCGTGCGAAGCGTGGAAATGGGCCTCGCGCACCGCAGCGTCCCCGCCCGTGCCCGCCCCCGCATGGACAGCAACCACCTCGGGGCAGAGGGCCACGCGCCAACCCCGATCGTGGGCGCGTCGCTGCCAGTCGGTCTCCTCGGCGTAGAGAAAGAACTGCTCGTCGAACGTTCCGACATCGGTCAGGGCCGCCTTCCGGACGAGGAGCACCGCTCCGATCAGGAAGTCGTCGGCGCGGCGGAGGGCACCTAGGCCGATGGCCTCCACCCAGGCTCCCGCCGGTGTGGGGAACGGCCATCCCACCCGGGCTGGCGACCCACCAGACCGGTCGACCTGGGCCGGGGCCACGCAGGCCAGGCGGGGGTCGGCGCCCAGACAGTGGCTCAGCCCCTCTATGCCGGCCGGGGCGATGGCCGCGTCGGGATTGAGGAGGAGGACATACCCGTCCGCGGGCTGACCTGAGTCCAACTGCCCAAGGCCGACGTTGACTCCGCCGGCGAAACCTAGGTTGCAGCCGGGGTCGACGTAATGGGCCCCGTGCCGACCGGCCACGGTGGCCACATCGGGATCGGAGGAGTTGTCCACCACCAGCACCGGGTAGGCACCATCCAGCTCACCGAGGCAGAGGTCGAGCAGACCGGCGGCCCCATAGGCGACCACTACCACGTGAACCGGGGGATCCCCAGGGTGCGGGCCGGCCGACGGTTGGTCGGTGCTGGCCGTCGCCGCCCGGGTCATTGCTTGTAGGCGTAGGAGTGGTACGAGTTGGCCGAGGCCCGGCGGACCTGGTTGATCGCCACCCCGAGGACCGGGCAGTTGGTCGACTCGAGGCGGTGCACGGTGCGCTCGAGGTCGGCTCGGTCGGTCTTGCCCTCGGACGCCACCACCACGGCCCCCTGGGTGAAGGTCCCGATGATGGCGGTGTCGGGAACGACCAGCACGGGCGGCGTGTCGACCAGGATCACGTCGGCCAGGAGGCGGAGCTGGTCGATCACCGGCTGCATGCCGGGGCTGCCGAACAGTTCGCTCGGATTCTCCAGCTGGATGCCGGCCGGGAGGATCTGCAGCCCCCAGATCCCGCTGTCCACCAAGTGGGAGGCGACCGACGACGGGTCAGACTCTGGGGAGGGCTCTTGATCGACGGCCACCTGTCCCACGCCCGCCAGTGCAGGCCTACCCTCGTCGGTGCCACCGCGACCGAATACCGGGGTCTCTGACCATGAGGCTTCGCGGGACCCCGCCTGTCGCCTCGTCGGCTCGGGAGTCTTCCAGCTCGACCGGACCAGGTCGGCCAGGCCCGGCCTTCCACCGAGGGGCAGGCCGAAGACCTCCTCCAGACGGGGCCGCCGGAAGTCGGCCGACACCACGATGACCTTGCTGCCGCTCATGGCCCAGGCCGCGGCCAAGTTGGCGGCCACGAACGTCTTGCCGTCTCCGGGTTCTGGGCTGGTGACGGCGATGACCGGGCATGGGGTGTCATCGAGGATCACGCGTAGGCTGGTGCGCAGCTCGCGGATGGCTTCGGCCATCTGGGACTGAGGAGCCTGGACCATTGAGATGGAGACGCTCCCCGAGCGCACCTCGGGGTCGACGGGCAGTTCGGCCAGTATCGGGGAGTCAGTGATGCTCCCCAGATCGGGGCTGTTGCGCAGCCGCGTGTCCAGCTGGTCGCGGGCCAGGGCAATACCGCACCCGGCCAGAAGGCCGGCCACGATGCCGATGGCCAGAAGCTTCGGGGTGCTCAGACCGGAGGGCGCCCCGGGCAGGCTGGCCGCCACCTGGACGGAGGCGTACGGCTCACCGAATTGGAGGCTGGTCAGCTGGGACTGCAGTGAGCTGAGCGTGGTGGTCAACCCGGTGATCTGGGCGGTGATGACCGAATTCGTCCCACCCGGATTGCTCCCCTGCAGGGCAGCGATCTGATGTTGCAGTGTGCTCAGTTCGGTGTTGAGCTTGTCCGCCTGGAACTGGACCAGCGCCTGGATCTGGTCGACGTATGCCTGGGAATAGGCCTTGGCCACGGCCTGGGCCTGGCTGGCGCTGGAGTCGGTGGCGGTGATGACCAGTTGACCGGTGGTGGCATCGACGGTGCCGGTGACATCCGCGGCTACGCGAGCGGTGCTGCTGTCCCCCAGGAGCTTCGCGGCGCGCTCTTGGACCGCGGTGCTCCCAAGCTCTTGGACGGGGTCGGGCAGCGTTACGGGGGAGTTCCCGCTGCCGGTCGCCGTCGAGCTGATGCCGTTCTCCTGCACCGAGGCTGAGGATTCGAACTTGGGTGTCTGGATCTTCGAGTAGGCGAGCGCGGCCACCACGGCCACCACCACGGTGACCAGGATGGTCAGGCGCCTGCGCCAGAGGCTCGAGAGGAACTCGCGGAACGTCAGTGGAGGATCGCTTTCTCTGCAGTGACCCAAAGGTCACGAGGAGCGGATGTGGCGACGGCAGGACCGCACACCCCGAGGCGATGCCGAGGCGTCACTCTGGTGTAGCTGTGGTCCCGTCGTGGGGATGTCATATTCGTTCCTCGGTGGTTGGACAGGTGACCGCCTCCAGCGTGGTCCCACGATGGAGAAGCGGCTGTAGAGAGCGTCGACACACGGGCGGGGCATCTTGAGCGGCAATCGGCCTGGGGCGGTAGGGACGACACCGTGCCCTGCTCAAGTCGCCGGGGCCTAGATACCGATGCCTAACACGTCGATGAGCGAACCCCTGACCTACCCATGAGCCAAATCTCCACGTTCGGGCTGGACCGGTGGTTCCCCCGCGGCCCGACACGCAGTGGGCCGCGGGCGTTGGCCCAGGCGGTGGCATTGTGGTCGGCGGTCGTGGTGGTGGCAGTGGGAATCGGCGTGGCCGTCGACGGGGACCAGCGGCTGGCCCTGGTACTCGGGGTCGTCGTACTGGCGCTCGGGGTCTACGTGGCCGACCCCATGCTGCTGGCCGTCTTGGTTCTGCCTGGTTCGCTCCTGCTCCAGCGGGTCGGTGGGGCCAGTACAAACCTGAGCGCCGCCGATCTACTGGTCTTCCTCGGGGGCATCCTCTGTCTGTTGCAGGTGCAGTGGAGCAACGCCACCTTCCTCCGTCAGTTCTTTCGTGGCATCGTCTGGTTCCAGGCCGTACTCATCGTGGTGGTGGTGGCCAATCCGAATCGGTACAACATCGTCGAGTGGTTCCACCGCTTCTCCTATTTGGGGGCCAGCGTGCTCGTGGGGTGGGTGGTGGCCAGAGCCGGCCGGGCGGGACAGACCCTCCGCCTCTACCTGTGGTCCTCGTCGCTGCTTTCCCTGTGGGCCATTGAGAACACCATCACCCACGGGTTCCTGCCCGCCCAATCAGGCGTCTACCAGAAGAACTCGATCGGAGCCGTGCTGTGGGTGGCCATCCTGGTGGCCCAGGTCCGGCCGCCCTGGTCTCGACTTCCCCGTGTCGAGACTCGGATCCTTGAGATCGTGTGCATCTTGGGGCTCCTGTCCTCTCAGTCGAGGCAGGCGGCCATCTCCCTCATTCTGGCCCTCGGCCTGGCCATGGTGCTCAATCCGGTCGTTCGTCGTCAGTCCAAGCTGCTCCTTTTGGCCTGCATCCCGGCGATCGTGGCGCTGTACTACAGCTTCTCGCTGGCCGCCAAGAACAATCCCTCGTTCAATTCGGTCTCCGCCCGGTTCTCGCAGATCGACGCGGCCACCCACGTGTGGCATACCAGCCCCCTCCTCGGGCTGGGGATGCGGTTCTACAACCTGCCGCAGTACCTCTACGTCACCGCCCCGCCCAACGTGATCATCGACAACCTGGCCTCGACCGGCATCGTGGGCTCGCTGGCCTTCTTCTACCTGATCTACATGACCATGCGCACGATGAACCGGGTGCCCCGGACGGTGGGCACCCTCGGCCTGGCCGTGCTCCTCGGCCACTACGTCGATGGCCTCTTCGACATCTTCTGGGTCGGTGCCAGCATGATCCCCCCGTTCCTGATCGCTGGCCTGTGCCTGGGGATGGCCGACGTCAACGGGGGACGGACTCGACAGCGCCCCCGGCGCCGTCCGTCCACCGCCGGCCGGGTGTGGGTCCCGAGGCCCGCGCCAAGGCGGGCACCGGCCCCGGCGTCTCGGCCCGGCGGTCCTCCCCGGCGCCGGTGCGATCACCCGGGCGCTCAGTGTCGAGGGCCGTCGCCTGGTCCCGCCTCACCGTGGCGGCCCCCCTCCTCGCCGCTCTGCGAATCCATCCAGCCGTCACCCCCCGATGAGTCCGACCCCACCCCGCATCCTGTACAACGCCCTCCCACTCGATGCCGAAGGAGGTGGAGTCAGCACGTACATCCGTGAGGTGCTGGCCGCCTTGGAGGGTGAGCTGCATGCCGAGCTGGTGGCGGCGGTGCGGCCGGGAGGTCGGGGCCACCTGCCGCCTGGCGTCACGCCGCTCGTGGTCCGCGAGTCACGAGGCGTGGCCCGGGCGCTGCGTGGTGCGCTCGGCTTCGGCCCGTCCGACCTGTTCCATGGACTCGACGTCGACCTTCCCCTTCGATCGAAGGCACCCACGGTTTCCACCGTGCACGACCTGGCCATCTTCGACATCCCTCGGGCGTTCCCCCGGACAAGAGTGGCGGGTGAGCGGCTACTCGTGCGCCACGCCCTCCGCCGGGCCGATGCCATCGTGGCCGTCTCGGCTTTCACCGCTGAACGAGTGCACGCCCTGGTGGGCCGTTCGGCGATTGTCGTCCACTCAGCCCCTGGGGCCCTCATGGTCCCCGCCGGCGAGGACGAGGTGGCCCGGACCCGGGTCCGCTACGGGTTGCCTGAGCGGTTCGTGCTCCATGTGGGGAACATCGATCCGCGCAAGGACATCGGGACGTTGGCCCAAGCCTGTCGGAGAGTGGGCGTCCCCCTGGTGCTGACCGGCCGTAGCCTGTGGGGCCACCGGGCCCCGAAGGGCACGTCGGAGATCGGCTATGTCCCCACGGCCGACCTGCCCGGTCTGTACGGCGCCGCCACCCTGGTCGGCTACGCCTCCCGCTATGAGGGGTTCGGGCTCCCGCCGCTCGAGGCCATGGCGTGCGGGGCCGCCGTGGTCTCCACGCCGGTACCGGCGGTCGTGGAAGTGGTAGGGGAGGGGGCCGCCACGTTCCGGCCCGGCGACGTGGACGGACTGGCCGTCACGCTGCGGGAGCTGCTGGAGGATGACGACCAACGGGCCACGCTGGCCCGGTTGGGCGCCGAGCGAGTCCTGAGCCTGAGCTGGTCGGCCACGGCGAAAGGCACGGCCGAGGCCTACCGCGTACTGGGCCTGCACGTCTGACAGTCGACGGCGGCACCCCGAAGGCGCCCACGCCATCCGCAGTTGGCCCGCGACACGTTGTAACGGCCTGTTCAGGTGCGTTCTGGGACCGACCCCGGGCTTCAGGTCGGCTCCAAATCTGCCGATCAGACGACATGGCGTCGATCGTGTCGGAAGAGACTTCCGCCCCCGGAGCGGGCACTGTCCCGCCGCGCCTGTCGGCCCGCCCGGGCCTCGCCTCGGACCCCTGGGGCCCGACCGCCCCGACGGCCACCCCCGAGCCGCACCTGTTTGCCGGCCTCGAGGCCGACTTGGCCGACCTTGCCGACCTCGACGACCCCACGCTCGTCCTGTCCGATGGCTACCTGGGACCCGACCGTCGAGGGCGCGGACTCCGGGCCGCTCTTCGGCGCACCACATTCGCCCAGCGTCGCTCCCTGCTCCGCCTTTGAGGGGGTCGTGGCCCTGCTGGTGGTCGTGGCCGTGGTCCTCGTCGCCCTCTTCCTGGTCGAGCCGAAAGCATCCCCCCGGGACGCCGGCCCGACCAAGGGCGCGGTGGCCAAGAGTCACGCATCAGCGACCGGTCCGACCACCTCGCGCCGAACGCCGATCGCCACCCCGGCACCGGCCCCGCAGGCTCCAGTGGCCCTGGCCCCCACGTCGGCGGCTAATGCCACCCCGGCCTCCACCACCCCGGTCTCCACCACTCCGACCACGACGCCGCCGCCTGCCGCCCCGGCGTCCAGCGTCCCGTTGACCCCGGCCCAGATGGGAGCCGAGGCGCTCACGCTGGTCCGCTACCCGTGGCAAAGCATCCCCGGCTACTCCATCCAGTTCGAGCCCATCTCGGCGGCGCCCTCGCCGGGCTTCTACGGCAACACGACGTTCACCTGGGGCCACACCGGCGGGACCTCGGTGCTCTACGTCTACCCGGGCGAGACCGTCGAGCGCCTCGCCGGCATCACGGCCTTCGAGATCGGCCACGAGGTCGACGCCGCCGCCGTGCAGCCACAGGGCGGCGAGGCCCAGATGGAGAACGTGCTCGGCATCCACCCGGCCAGCTGGGCTCCCAACTGCGACTGTGCCGAACAGGGCTTCTTGTCCGGCTGGTACGCGGCGGCCTTCTCCAACTACTGGTCCCCGGGAGTGGGCAACTGGAGTCAGCTGGCCCCCCTGCCCACCGGTTCTGTCCTCGCCGCCGTCGAGCCCTGGTTCAATCCGACCATCCCGTGAGACCCACCATGCCCACCACTACTCACTACTCGCCCGTCCCGGTGCTCCCGGGTGGGCACGCGCCCGGGTCGTTGACGAGGGGTCGGGCGTGACCCGGGTGGCGCTCTTGCCCAGCGCCTACCCGCCGGCCGTCGGTGGGGTGGAGGAATTGACGCGCCATCTGGCCCTGGCCCTGGTCGACGCGGGCGACGAGGTCGAGGTATGGACGCTTCACGGCGACGACGCCCGGGCCGAGACCGTCGAGGTGCGAGACGACCTCATCGTTCGCCGATTCCCGATGCCACTTCCCGGCGGGAAGTGGCAGTCGATTCGCCGGTCGTCCACGATCGGCCCGCGAACGGTGTTCTCCCTGCGCAACGCCGTCGACGCCTTCCGTCCCGACGTCCTGCACGTGGTGTGCTTCGGTCCGAACGGCGCCTACGCCACCGTGCTGGCCCGTCTGACCCGGCTTCCCCTGGTCATCACCCTCCAGGGGGAGACGGTGATGGACGACTCCGACATCTTCGAGGAGTCCCGGACTCTTCGGTCCGCCCTGCGCCGTGGCCTGCGCTCGGCCGGCGCGGTGACCGGGTGCTCGGCCTTCACCCTGGCCGACGCTGAGCACCGCTTCGGCCTGGAGCCGGGTCGCGGTTTGGTCGTGCCCAACGGAGTGGACGTGGCCGACGCCCACACCGGGACCGACGCCGACACGCCCGACGCCGCCAACGGGCCCGAGCTGCCCGACCGTCCCTACATCCTGGCTCTCGGCCGAGTCGTGGAGAAGAAGGGCTTCGACCTGCTGCTGGCTGCCTTTGCCGCCGCCCGGGCCCGGCAGACTACCGACCTGGTCATCGCCGGCGTCGGCCCGGCCCTCGATGACTTGGTGGACCTGGCCGAGAGTCTCGGAGTCACCGATCAGGTGCACTTCCCCGGCCGACTCAGTCGCCGGCAGGTTTCCCGCTTCATGAATGGTGCCCAACTCTTCGTCATGCCCAGCCGCCTGGAGCCCTTCGGCATCGTGGTCCTCGAGGGATGGCGGGCCGGCGTGGCCGTGATGGCCACCACCAGAGGCGGGCCGCCCGAGTTCGTCCGCGACGGGGAGGACGGCGTTCTGGTCGACCCCTTCGACACGGCCGCCTTCGCCGCCGGCCTGGACCGGCTGATGATCGACGATGTCGACGGCCGTCGCAGCATCGCGTCCGCCGGGCACGCCCGGGTGGCACAGTTCGACTGGCCCAACGTGGCCGATCGCTACCGCGCCATCTACGCCTCGCTGCCGTCAGCCCGGGGGACGGCCGACCGTCTGGACGACGACCACGACCACGATCTCGGCCGGCGGCCACAGGGGGAGTCGGTCTCATGAGCACCCTCGCCCCCGACCTCCGACCCGACGCCCGCCTCCGGCTGGCAGAGTCCCTGCGGTCAAGGACCGTGGCGTGCGCCGAGCAATCCCTCTCCGGCGACGACAGCCCGCTTGCCGCCAGCGGTCTGGCTGGGGACCCCGGCGAGCGCTCGGCCGGCGACTCCGTACTGGTGGGGGTGGACCTGGTCCCGGTGGCCGATGTGGCCGACTCGGTGCGACACTTGGGTCGCCGCTACCTCTACCGGATCTTTACTCGTCACGAGCGCGCCTGCGCTCGGCTGGACGCTGTCCGATCCGGATCATCGCCGAGCTCTCTCGAAGGCGGGGGGCGTCAGGGTTCGGGCTACTCAGTGGAGTCGCTCGCCGCCCGGTTCGCGGCCAAGGAGGCGGCCGTGAAGGTCTTGCGGCCCGTCGGCCCCAGACCGGAGTGGCGCAGCATCGAGGTGCGACGGGCGGACGGCGGCTGGTGTGAACTTCGGCTCAGCGGGCTGGCCGCCTCCCTGGCGGCCGATTCCGGTATCACGACCCTGGCGGTGAGCGTGACCCACGAACCGATGATGGCCGCCGCATGCGTAATTGGATCGAGATGGGGCGACAGCCCGGCACAGCGCCGGACGCCGCCCCCTGATTGAGAGGGAAGTAGGTATGGACGAGACCATTCGAGAGGTGCTCTCCGAGCACGGCCGCCTGGCCGTGGACGCGGGGGCAATCGACGAGAACGCCGACCTCTTCGCGGCGGGAATGACTTCCCATGCGAGCGTGAACGTGATGCTGGCCCTGGAGGACGCCTTCGACATCGAGTTCTCCGAGAAGATGCTCCGCAAGTCCACGTTCGAGTCGATCGCCGCCATTCGGGCCGGTGTCACCGAGATGCAGGAAGCGTGAGGACGTCATGACCAGTCTCATTCACGAGCCTCCGGCCGTCGCCGACGCCAACGACGTGGTCGCCATGATGACCAGGATCGCCGACCAGGTGGCCGCTCCGGCAGCCGACGAAGTCGACGTCCAAGGTCGGTTCCCGGCCGAGACCATCAGTGCCCTGCGGGCCGAGGGACTGCTCTCGGCCCTCGTGCCGAGGTCCCTCGGCGGAATGGGGGCCACGTACTCGGAGGTATCCCGGGGCCTGGTCGCCCTGGGACGTCAGTGTGCCTCGAGCGCCATGGTCACGGCCATGCACCATATCCAGGTGGCGTGCCTGGTCCGCCACGGGCGCAACGATCTACTGCGCAACTATCAGGTTGAGCTGGTCGACCGTCAGTACCTCTTGGCCTCGGCCACCACCGAGGTGGGCACCGGTGGCGACGTCGGGTCCAGCGTCTGCGCCGTCGACGTGGCTGGCGGTACCTTCCACCTCGAGAAGCAGGCCCCGGTCATCTCCTATGGACGGTTTGCCGACGGCATACTGGTCACGGCCCGCCGATCCGCCGACAGCCCCGAGAACGACCAGGTGCTGGCCTTGTGCCGGCCCCCGGAACTCGAGCTCGAGCAGATGGGGGAGTGGAACGCCCTCGGGTTCCGCGGCACCTGCAGCCCCGGGTTCATCCTGCGGGCCAGCGGCGACGCCAACGCCATACTCGACGACCCCTACGCCGACTTGTCGACCCAGACCATGCTTCCGGTAGCCCACCTGCTGTGGAGCTCCCTGTGGTTGGGCATCGCCACCTCGGCCACCGACCGGGCCCGCAAATTCGTGCAGGCCGAGGCGCGAAAGCGTCCGGGGATGACCCCGGCCGCCGCCCTGCGTCTGGCCGACACCACGGCGTTGCTGCAGCAATTCACCGACCTGGTGCATGGCTCGGTCACCCGGTTCGAGGACATCCAGGACGATCCCGACCGGCTGTCGGCCCTGGGCTTCGCCATCGCCATGAACTCCCTGAAGGTGTCGGCCTCGACGCTGGTGGTCGACATCGTGCGCCAGTGCATGGTGATCTGCGGACTGGCCTCCTACCGGATGGACACGCCATACAGCCTGGGTCGCCACCTGCGCGACTCGATGGGGGCATCGCTGATGGTCAACAACGACCGGATCATGGGCAACAACGCCCAGATGCTCCTGGTGCACAGGGGCGAGTGAGGAGCGCACGATGAGCCAGACCATCAGTGAGAACGCCTCGACGGGGCCCGGGGATGCCATGGCCCGGTCCCAGGATGAGGCTTGGACGCCATTTCGTCAGCAACTGCTGGCCGCCGGCCTGCTCGTGCCCACCGGCGTGGACGGCCTCTACGGCCGGTCCGGAACCTACGAGTCCATTGCCGAGGCCATGGACCGACTGGTGCTGCGGGTCGGCGCCGACCAGGAGGCCACGTCGGTCCGATTCCCGCCCGTCATGCCCTGGGCCACGTTCGAGAAGAACGGCTACCTCGAGTCCTTCCCCGACCAGATGGGTTCGGTGCACACCTTCCGGGGGAACGAACGGGACCATGCCGAGCTCCTGCGCCGTACGGAGGCCCACGAGGACCGGGGGCCGATGCTCGAGACCACCGACATGGTGCTGTGCCCCGCCGTGTGCCACCCGCTGTACCCGACCATGGGCGGAGTGCTCCCCGACGGGGGCCGCCGTGTCGAGGTCTACGGGTACTGCTTCCGCCACGAGCCCAGCACCGACCCGTTTCGGATGCAGTCCTTCCGCCAGCACGACTACGTCTTCCTGGGCACTCCCGACGGAGCGCGGGCCCACCGCGACCTCTGGATCGAGCGAGGTCTTCGAGGTCCTCACCGGCCTGGGCCTGGATGTGTCCTCGGTGGTGGCCAACGATCCCTTTTTCGGCCGCCCCGGCCGCATGCTCGCGGCCAACCAGCGCATCGAGGAGTTGAAGTACGAGATCGTCACACCGGTCTACGCCATCGAGCGAGAGACGGCCATCTCCTCCTCCAACTGCCATCTCGATCATTTCGGTCGGCCGTTCGGAATCGAGACCCCTGATGGCGAGATCGCCCACACCGCATGCTTCGGCTTCGGCATCGACCGGATCACCCTGGCCCTCCTCCACCGCCACGGCCCCGACCCCGACCGCTGGTCCGCCGCCGTCCGCGAGCAACTGTGGAACTGATTCTCCTCCGGGTGCCCCCTCCATGACTGTCGCCCTGCTTCCTCTCACCGCCGACGCGTACCAGCCCCATGGGCTGCATGCGGTTGAACGGGCCTGGACCGAGACCAACTGCTATGTCGACGTGTGGATCGAAGTCCTCAACGCCCTGGGCTTGGACCCGGTGGCCGCCGCCGCCTTCACCCTCAGTGCCGACTTCGAGGGGGACCAGTGGGCCTTCTTCAAATTTCCCCCGGAGGACCTGCGCACCCTGTTCGGCCTCGAGGTGTCCGAGCTCAATGTCTGGCGACCGGTGGTGGACCATGTGGACGAGCAGCTCGGCCTCGGGCGGCTGTGCACCGTCGAGGTGGACTCGTGGTTCCTGCCCGATACGCGGGGGGTGGCCTACGGCGTCGCCCACGTGAAGAGCACCATCGTCCCCCAGATGCTCGATCGGCCGGGGCGTCGCCTGGGCTACTTTCACAATGCCGGCTACTTCGAACTCGAGGGCGATGACTTCGACGGGGTCTTCCGCCTGGCCGCCCACGCCGAGCCGGCCGGACTCCCGCCCTACGTCGAGGTCATCCGGCTCGACCGCATCCGCCGGAACGATCCCGAACTCGTGTCCCGGGCGGTGGCCCTGGCCGGCGAGCATCTGGCCCGTCGCCCTGTCGACAACCCGGTGACCCGTCTGGGGGGCCGATTGGCGGCCGACCTGCCCTGGCTGGCCGAGCAGGACCTTGACACCTTTCACCTCTACTCATTCGGAATGTGCCGGCAGTGCGGCGCCACCGCCGAGTTGGCCGCCGACTTCGTCACGTGGTTGAACCAGCACGACCGGACAGGGACCGAGCTGGCCGCCGCCGAGTTCGCCGAGTTGGCCGGCGGGGCCAAGGCCCTGCAGTTCGCCCTGGCCCGGGTGGTTCGAGGGCGCACGGTCGACCTTGCCGACATACTCGGCGCCATGGAGGATCACTGGGCGACGGGCATGTCCATCCTGGCCGAGCGCTATGGGGTCTGATACCGACCTGTTGGCAGGCGCCGGGTGGGAATGCGCGGCAACCGCGGCCGGTGCCGCCTCCGACCCCGAAGTCCTGGCCAAGCTTCCGCTGATGTGGATGCCCGCCACCGTGCCGGGCACCGCGGCCGGTGCAATCCGTCAAGCCGGGGAGCCCGAGCGGGGCACCGAGGAGCTCGACGGCCAGGACTGGTGGTTCCGTACCCAGTTCGACGGTAGTGGCACCCCCGAAGGGGGCTGGCTCCTCGAGTTGGAGGGCCTGGCCACGGTGGCCGACGTGTGGCTGAACGGCCGCCACCTGGCCCATCACGAGGCCATGTTCACCCCGGTGCGGCTGCACCTCTCCTCGGTCTCCGATCGGAACGACCTCGTCATCCGGTTCGCCGCGTTAACGCCCTGGTTGGCCACCAAGCGCCCGCGCCCTCGCTGGAAGAGCAACGGTGCATCCCACCAGAACCTCCGCTGGATCCGCACCACCCTGCTGGGCCGCCAGCCCGGCTGGGCGGTGACTCCGGCACCAGTCGGGCCGTGGCGCCCGGTCCGCCTGGCCCCGTGGGCCTCCCACCGGGTGGTCGAGCGCCGACTGCGGACCAGCTGTACCGTCCGGCCCGGGGGGGCAACGGCGGGGACGGTGTCCCTGGCGTTGACCGTGACCGCCGCCGAGCAGGACGGGCCAACCGACGATGCCCTCTTGGAGGTGGGCGGCGTGTCGGTCCCCCTGTCCGTCGAGGTCGACGGCGACCGTCTGCGGTTGACCGGCTCCGCCAGCCTCGACCGAGTCGACCGGTGGTGGCCCCACACCCACGGGCTCCAGCCGCTCTACCCCGTGACGGTCCGGATCGGTCCAAGTCGTCTCGAGCTCGGAAGTGTGGGCTTCCGGAGTGTGGCGGTGGAGACCGCCGACGGGGGCTTCACCATGGTCGTGAACGGGACGCCGGTCTTCTGCCGGGGTGGTTGCTGGTATCCCATCGACCCGGTCGCCTACCACGTCGCCGAAGCCGAGCTCCGGAGGACGCTGACCCTGGTCCGTGACGCCGGGATGAACATGGTCCGGATACCCGGGGGGACCGTCTACGAAGACGAGGCGTTCTTCGCACTCTGCGATCAGCTCGGTCTCATGGTGTGGCAGGACGCCATGTTCGCCTTCCTCGACCCTCCCGAGGACCCCGAGTTCCTGGCCGGGGTGGTGGAGGAGCTGACCGGGGTGCTGGCGACCGTCGCGGCCCACCCTTCGCTTGCGGTGGTCTGTGGCGGCCAGGAGCTGGAGGAGCAGCCGGCCATGTTCGGGCTGTCCCGGGACCGATGGGGCTCGAGGCTGGCCGATGAGGTCGTTCCACGGCTGGCCGAGCAGCTGGCTCCCGGCATCCCCTATGTGGCCTCGTCGCCGGGCGGGGGGTCGCTTCCGTTCCACGTGAACCGCGGCATCAGCCACTACACCGGGGTCGGGGTCTACCTCCGGCCACTCGATGATCTGCGCCGGTCCGACGTCCGATTCGTGAGCGAGGGGCTGGCCTTTGCCATTCCCCCCGAGCGGGACACCGTCGACGAGGCCGGCGGGGGGGCCCGCCGGGCCGGCCACGACCCGGGCTGGAAGCAGGCCATCCACCACGACACCGGCGGCTCGTGGGACCTGGAAGATGTGAGGGACCACTATGTGCGGGTGCTCTTCGGGGAGGACCCCGCCCTCCTCCGGCGCCACGATCCGGAACGTGCCCTCGACCTCGGCCGGGCCGCCGTCGCCCACGTGGTGTCCGAGGCCGTGTCCGAGTGGCGCCGGACCGGTTCGTCCTGTGCCGGACTGTTGCTGGTCGGCCTGCGCGATCTCCGGGTCGGAGCGGGCTGGGGGGTGATTGACGCCCTCGGCCACCCCAAGGCACCCTGGTTCGCGTTGGCCCGAACCTTGCAGCCGGTAGGACTGCTCCTCACCGACGAAGGCCTGAACGGTCTGGCCCTCCATCTGGTGAATGACACCCACGACCGCCTCGGGGCCCGACTGGAGGTCGAGGCCTACTCGGCCGACCACCGCATCGACCAAGGCTCGACCGCCGTCACCGTTCCGGGGCGTGGTGGCATCCACGTGGCCGCTGAGGAGCTGTTCGACGGGTTCCGCGATCTCACCTACGCCTACCGCTTCGGGCCCCGCACCACCGACCTGGTGGTGGCCCGGCTGGTGGGGGAGGACGGCCAGGCCCTAGCCGCGGGCACCTTCCTGCCCGCAGGGCTGCCGCGGCCCGTCCAGGCTGAAGTGGGACTTCAGGCCACCCTCCATCCGGTCGATGAAGAGTCATGGTCCTTGTTGGTCTCGACCCGTCGGTTTGCGCAGTTCGTCTCGATCGACGTCCCGGGGTTCCGGCCGGCGGACTCGTGGTTCCACCTCGAACCCGGTGGTTCCGCGGCGATCGCCCTGCATCGGGTCAGCACTGGGGACAAACCACCCAAGGGCCAGGTCAGAGCCCTGAATTCGCAGGAAGCGGTCCGGGTCTCGCTGTAAGCCATCGGTGCCCCCGACCGGGGGTTCACCCTTGTGTAAGCCCAGGTCGCGGCGGGTAAATTTGGTGCGGTCAGCAGGCGAGCCGATCGTGCTTGAGCAGTCGGACGCCCCAGGCGGCTCGAACCCGCCGAAGGGTCCGGACAGCTCGGAGGGCGCCAAGGGCACGACGGATCACCCGATGACCACCGGCTCAGGAAGGGGCAGGCCGGCTGGTATGGCAATTCTCGATCCCGAACCCCACCTGCATTTGCAGGGGGTGGCGGTCGACGATGGGCCCGGGCGGGGCCGTTCGTCCCCGCCCGATCCGCGCGACGGCGTGGTGGCCCGCGTCCGCCGCCATGCCCTCCGTCGCCTCATGCTGGCTGACGTCATCGGTCTGGCGTTAGCGGCCTTCGTTGGCCCGCTGATCGTCTCGGCCATCTCGTCCAATCCGGACAGCGCCGCCGGCCGGAGCGCACGGATCTACCTGTTCGACCTGGCCATGATCCCGGTGTTCATCGCGGTGTTCGCCCTCTATGGGCTCTACCGCGGCACCACGCGCCGGATCTCGGTCAGCGTCTTCTCGGATCTCCGCAACATTGTCCACGCCCTCATGATCAGCGGCTTCGCCTATGCCGTCGTGGCCTACGCGGTGACCCGGTCCGGTGACGCCCAGGAGGAGGTGACGGCGGGCAAGATCGCCGCCATGTGCCTGGTGGCCGTGGTCACCGTCCCCCTGGCCCGGGTGGTGATCTTCAGCATGCGTAGCCGGGCCTCGGCAGGATCGGTTCCCGTGATCGTGGTGGGCACGGGCAAGCTGGCCCAGACTGTGGCCAGTCACCTCCGGGCCCATGCCGCCGTGCAGTTCGTGGGATTCGTCGACGACAGCCCACTCGGTTCGAACGACGTGATCGGTGGACTCGACGAGCTTCCCGAGCTGTGCCGCCGGCACCAGGTGGCCCGGGTGGTGGTCTGCTTCTCCCGAACCCACCCCGAGCGGACTACCGAGATGCTGAAGACCCTGAGCGGCCAGGTGGGTGTGTCGATCGTGCCGCGCGACTACGAATTGATCACCGGCCGCTCCCACATCGAGGACCTCTCCGGCCTGCCCATGCTGGACATCGCTCCGGCGTCCCTCAGTGCCGGGTCCCGCTTCTTGAAGCGCAGCTTCGACATCGTGGTGTCGTCGTTGGTCCTCCTGGCGGTGTCCCCGGCTATTGCCGTGTTGGCCGTGCTCATCAAGGCCACCAGTCCGGGCCCGGTGTTCTTCCGGCAGATCCGTACCGGTCGGGACGAGCAGCCGTTCTCGATGATGAAGTTCCGCACGATGTTCCACGATGCCGAGGCGCGACGACATGAGCTCGAGCACCTGAACGAGATGGACGGGCCGCTGTTCAAAGTGCGGGATGATCCCCGCGTGACGCGGGTGGGTCGCCTCCTCCGCAAGACCAGCCTCGATGAGCTCCCCCAGCTGCTCAACGTCTGGAAGGGGGACATGTCCCTTGTCGGCCCCCGACCCTTCGTGGTGGCCGAGGCCATGGAGATCGAGGGATGGGCCCGCAAGCGCTTCGAGGCACGGCCAGGTATGACCGGCCTGTGGCAGGTCTCGGGTCGCAACGAACTGTCGCACCTCGAGCTGTGCCGTCTGGACTACCTGTATGTGGCCTCGTGGTCGTTCTGGTGGGACATGCAGATCCTCTGGCAGACGCCGGCCACCGTGTTCCGGGGCCGCGGCGCCTCGTAGCAGGCCGCCGGCCGCCGGTGACATCCTGGCCCGGGCTCATGCCTCCCGACGCTCTTCGGCCACGACTTCGGCCACCTTGGACGTGAACCGCTCGACCGAGTACGACTCGGCGTGGGACCGGAGTGCCGACGTGTCCCACGCAGCATCACGTAGCGCCTGTACTGCGTCGGCGATCAGCCGTGGCTCGGGCCGGTCGATGAAGACTCCGGTCGTCCCTTCGACCGTCGTGTCGAGGAAGCCGCCCCAACGCAGCGCGGCCGTCGGCTTGCCGAAGCTGGCTGCCTCCACCGGGGTAAGTCCGAAGTCCTCGTGTGATGCGGCCACCAATCCGGAACACGACCGGTAGAGCCATCGAAGCGTGGCATCGTCCACCGTCCCCAGGACGGTGACATTGGCCGGAGCGGCGGCGCGGACGGCGTCGGCCAGCGGACCGGTCCCCACCACCACCAGCCGTTCGCCGGGGAGGAGGGAGAACGACGCCACGACGGCCTCGACATTCTTGTACGGGAGTAGCCGTGACACGCACAGGTAGAAGCCGGGTTCCAACCCGTCGACCTCGGTCGATGGCCCCGAGGGGTCCACTTCGACGGGTGGGGGCACCACTTCGGAGTCGATCCCGTAGAGATCAGCCACCCGTTGCCGGACAGCGGTGGAGTTGACCAAGTACCGGTGAGCAGTGGCAGCCGCCTTCTGGTCCCAGACCCGTAACGACGGTGCCAGCACGGACAGCAGGGCTCTCGTCGGCCCCGACGATCCCTCGAGGTAGCGCTGGGTTTGATAGAGCCACCGGGCCGGCGTATGGCAGTAGACCACTTTCCGCCCGGTGACCCGGGCCCCGTGGGCCCACCCGCTGGAGGAGCAGATCGCCACCTCGGCGTCGACCGTGAGCCGTGAGAAGGCCGGAGCCAGTACCGGGAGGGCCAACCGGTGCCGGGTGCGGAGGGCGCCGATCCGATTGATGGGCAGCGTCCGGACATCCAGCGCGGCGAAGTCCGGGTA
Organism: uncultured Acidimicrobiaceae bacterium; assembly: GCA_963835465.1. GTDB lineage: Bacteria > Actinomycetota > Acidimicrobiia > Acidimicrobiales > RAAP-2 > Bog-756. The sequence continues at coordinate 543,744 of CAWIFR010000006.1, read as the reverse complement.
CGTGCCCCCGGGATCGTAGAACGAGGTGTGCAGCGGCGCGGTGGGATAGGCGGAGGCCAGGGACAGCACCACCCGCTCCGCTCCGCCTCGCTGCGTCAAGTAGTCGTGGACCAGCGCCACCGGGTCGGGGGTGGTCACGCGAAGGCGGCGCCCACGGCTGCGGTATCGAGCAGAGTGTCCACCGATTTCACCTTGCCGTCGGCCAGCTGCCAGATCTGGACCTCCTCCATATCCACGTCACGCCCCTTCGGACTGGTGAAGGCCACGTGCAGCCAGGTGATGACCAGATCGCCGTCCGACAGCATGGCCTTCAAGGTGAAGTCCGAGAACGTCACCTGGGACAGCTCGGCGAAGAAGTCAGGAAGGCTTCGCTTCCCGTCGTAGACCCGGAACCACGGGGCCGCGTCACGGTCGGCGGCGTTCACAGCCCAACGGACGTCCTTGGCCACCAAGCCCATGACGGCGAGGAGGTCACCCCGGCCCAGGGCTTCGGTGATGGTGCGGACGATGTCGGCGTTGGTTGGCATTCCTCACTCCTATCGATCGGTGGTGGAGGCCGGCTGGACTACCCCGCGATACCGGCCGGTCTGGCCTGCCGGCACACCCCATGCTCGATGCTGAGCGTACGCGCCGGGCCGGGCCGAGACGGCGATGTCCGGCCCATGGGAGCCGGAGCGATCATCGGCCGACAGGCGGTCACCGGGTACAATCCGCACGTTCAGTTCCTCTTCGTCTGTACCGCCAACATCTGCCGTTCCCCGATGGCCGCGGCCCTGTTCGCCGAGCACATCGGTCTCCTCGCCGACCCGGTGGAGGTGTCGTCGGCCGGCATCAGCGCCACCGGGGAGCTCGGCGGTCGAGGTGTCCCCGACGAGGTGCTCGAGGTCATGGCGCCCTATGGCATCGACCTCCGGACCCACCGCAGTCGGGTCCTGACCCAGCCCCTGCTCGAGCAGGCCGATCTGATCATCGGGATGGGACGCCGTCACGTGCAGGAGGCGGTCCTGCTCGACCCGCCCAGCTGGCCCAAGTCCTTCATGCTGAAGGAGCTGGTCAGGAGGGGGGACGAGCTCGGGCCTCGTCGGGCCGATCAAGGCTTTCGATCGTGGATCGACGCGGCCCACGGGGGCCGGACCCGGCAGGGTCTGGTCCAGCGGCACCCGGCCGACGAGGTCGAGGACCCCTATGGGGGACCACTCGCCCAGTACCGGGCCACCGCGGCGGAACTGGCCCAACTCACCGCCCAGCTGGCCCGGTTGCTGTGGCCCGACGACGTGGGGGCGCCCGACGGTCCTGCGTGACGGAGGGACGGGGGGAGATTCACCCCACGCCGCGGAGGGACCCGTGATCCGCTCCGGAGGTGGCACCAGCGTCCAGCCGCTGGACCCTTCACTGCACCCGGATCGACGTGCGACCTCGGAATGCACGTGCGAACATGGCGGCGTGGTCGAAGGCTGCCGGATCAGAGAGCTTCCTGACGGCGGCCGTGAGTTCGTCCTCGAGGAGGTCTCCCTCTCGTTCATCCGGATCGATCATCAGTCGAGGCTCCGCTTCGGTCGCACGGAGGTAATGATCGGTGGCCCGTTCGTCCTCGAGATGGACGGAGTGGTGCACCGACTGCACCCGCGCCGGTGGGGCGCCCTCGGCCCGTTGGTGGCGCTCTACCCGGGCTCGGCGAGGTGGCTCTGGGCGTCGGTCGAGGGTGAGCTGACCCTCGTGTTCGAGCACGGGGCGGTCCTGACCGTCCCCCCCGATCCGGCCAGCACGGCGTGGTCCGTGGGGAACATCCTGGCCCGGTCCGGAGAGCGTGGACCCCAACCGCCCGCGGTCTGAGCGATTTGCGGGAGCGGCCCCAGGTGCCGGGGGCCGAGCGGTGGGGTGCCTCAGCCGGCCAGCAGTTCGGGGTGCCGGGCGGCCACCATCCGCCGCATGCCATCCTTCCAGCCCACCGAGGTGGTCCCGACCAGTTCGTGCATGCGGGTCAGGTCGATCTGGACACTGTCGATGGTCTGCTCGGTGGGGGCGAACACGGCCGGCAGCCCGGTCAGCTCAGCGAAGTAGCCACACCACTCCTCGATACTGACCGCATCGTCGCCACCCCAGTTGATGGTGACGGCCGGGGCGGTGGCCGCCCCCAACAGGCCGGGGATCATGCTGATGATGTCGTCCTGGTGCAGCGGGTGGTAGACGCTGGGCGCGTCGCGGTGCACGGGTATCTCGCTGCCGTTGATCATCATCTCCAGATGGATGGCCGGCCACCCGCCCCGTTCTCCATAGGGCACGGATAGCCGGGCGATGGTGGTCGGGAGGTCGAAGCGCTGGGCGGCCCAACGGGCTGTGGCTTCGGCGGCGATCTTGGAGATGCTGTACGTCCGGAGAAAGGGCCAGACGCCGTGATTGTCCCCAAGCTGATCCTCCTCGGCGAACACGTGGTGGCCGAGCGGCTTGTACACCCCGGTGGTCGAACAGTGGAGGAAGGCGGTGGCGTCCTGGTGGTGTTCCATCAGAAAGGCCAGGCCTCCGCTGTTGGCCTGCAGGTCGAGGGTCCAGTCGTTGGTCTTGGACACGGCGAAATTGATCACGTAGTCGGCATCCCGGGGCAGGCCGGTCACGTCGCCAGCGGCCAGGTCGATGGGGACGCACCGGATCCCGGCCGCCTCGAGGCGGTCCCGGGCGGCCTGGTCCTTGAAGCGCGCCGCACCCACCACCTGGTTCTCCCCGGCCAGGGCGAGGGCCACCGGCTCGGCCACCTGGCCGGTGACGCCCGTCACCACGATGGTCTGGCCTTGGAGAGGGGGATAGCGGGCATGGTGGCTCCTTTTCAGGGTGTGGCGGAGGTCGGTACGGGGGGCGGGGGACTGCCGGCAGATACTAGACAGTCAGGCCCCGAGGCCCGCCGTTGAGGGTCCGGACACCCTGGCTGCCGGCCGGCAGTCGCCAAATAGGGCCTGGTGGGAGGCCTGGTTGTGGACACCACCGGCCTCGCTGGGCCATACTGGTACTTCTGCCTGTTTTCGCCGGGAGGCCGCATTTTCCCAGGTCACCGGAGGTTACGCCAGGCAATTCGACCAGTGAACCCCAACCGCAATTTAGGAAGTGACGTTTTCATGAGTGCCACCTGGCGCAAGCACGCAGCCTGCCGGGGCATCGATCCTGATGTGTTCTACCCCGTCTCCGACGAGGAGGCCGATGAGGCCAAGGCCATCTGCGATCAGTGCGCCGTGCGCGAGTCGTGCCTCGAACACGCTTTGGCCAACCGTGAGCGCGAAGGGGTCTGGGGCGGAACGACGGAGCGGGAGCGGCGGCGCATCCATCGCCAACGCCGCAAGTCTGCCTGAGGCCCATCCCAGCCCGACCGGATTCCCTTGGTCGACCAGGCGGAGTCGTGAGGACGTCAGGCACGACATCGGCGTCTCCCGAGGAGCCCGCTTCGCCTGCCGCCCATGGCGGCACGGCGCCGGATCCGCGGGCGATGGCCGTGATCGGGGCGGTGCGCCTCCACGAGCCGGCCGACGACCGGGAGGTGTTGTCCCGGGACATCATGTTGGCGGAGCTGCAGCGGTTGGAGCGACCCTTCGATGAGGACGCCGAACTGACCCATGTCACGGCCTCGGCCATCGTCGTAGGGGTCCGGGGGGTCGTCCTGCACCGACATCGGCGGCTGCACCGCTGGCTCCAGCCGGGTGGTCACATCGAAACCGACGAGACGCCCCCGCAGGCCGCGCAGCGTGAGTGCGTCGAGGAGACCGGCTTGCCGGTGGTACACGGCACCAGAGGGCCGGTCCTGGTCCACCTCGACGTCCACTCGGCCGCCCGGGACCACGTCCACCTCGACCTGCGCTACCTGATGTGGGCCCCTGACCTCCCCCCGGCCCCGGCGGCGGGCGAGAGTCAGGAAGTGGCGTGGTTCAGCTGGGAGTCGGCATTGGCCATAGCCGACGATTCCTTGGCCGGCGGACTGGACTCGGCCCGTAGTCTGGTCCGGGCCGCCAGAGCCCCGGGGCCGGGCGACCAGGTCCGCCAGCGAGAGGAACCGTGATGGCCGAGCCGTTCGACACCCTGCTGCAGGTGCAGCTGCACGACACGACGCTCGATCAGCTGCGCCGACGGAAGGAGGCGCTGCCCGAGCGGAGTGCCCTGGCCGAGGTGGCGCGACGTCAGGCCGAGCTCCACCGGTCGATGGCCGAGGTCCAGACGCAGGTGGACGACTTGGCTCGCCGGCAGGGCGCATTGGAGGAACACATCGCCGCCACCGCCCGCCGGCGCCACGAGATCGAGCAGCGGATGGAGTCCGGCGCCGTCTCGGCTTCGTGGGACCTCCAGGCCATGGACCACGAGGTCCACCAACTGGGCGACCGTCAGTCCCATCTCGAGGAGGAGGAACTGGTCCTCTTGGAGGAGCAGGAGCCACTCGACTCACGACTGGCCCAGGACCGGGCCGAGTTGGCCACCCTGGCCACCGAGGTCGACCGGCTGTCCGCGGCCATCGCGGCGGCCGAGGTCGAGATCGATGCCGCCATCGCCACCGAGTCCAGCTTGCGTGAGGGGCTGGCCCCTGCGCTCCCGGCCGAGCTCGCCCAACGCTACGAGGTATTGCGCTCCCACCTCGGCGGCGTGGGCGCAGCCAGGCTGGTGGGGGACCGGTGCGACGGGTGTCACCTCACCCTCCCGTCTGTGGAGGTGGAGCGGATCCGCCATCTGCCACCGGACGAGTTCGCCACCTGCCCGCAGTGTGATCGCATCTTGGTGCACTGAGCCGATGCCCACCCCACCCGGAGCCCCATGCTGATCCTGGTGCGCCACGGGGAATCCACCGGCAACGCCGACGGGCTCCTGCTGGGTCGGATCGACGCCCCCCTCACCGCACAGGGGGAGGCCCAGGCCAGCCGCGTGGGTCCGGTCCTGTCCGGAGTTACCCGGGTCATCTCCAGCTCCCTACAGCGGGCCCGGCGGACGGCCGAGTCTCTGGGCACCGGCCTGCCCGTCGAGATTGATGACCGCTGGATCGAGGTCGACTACGGCGAATACGACGGCCGTCCGCTCAGGGCCGTACCCGACGAGGTGTGGACCAAATGGCGCACGGACCCCCATTTCCGGCCACCGGGCGGCGAGACCCTGGCCGAGGCGGGCACCAGGGTCCGCTCCGCTTGTGAGGAACTGTTCGCGGTGGACGGCCAAGGGGCCCGTGGGCCGGGAGCGGTGGTGGTGGTCAGCCATGTCTCGCCCATCAAGGCCGCCACCTGCTGGGCGCTCGGCCTGGGGATCAAGGAGCCTGGCGCCTCTACCTGGCCACGGCGTCGGTCACCCGGATCACGTGGGGAGCCACCGGACCAGTACTGGCCCAGTTCAACCAGACTCCCTGGTCGGATGGGCACTGAGCAAGCCCCACCACCCGGCCACCGCCTCGCTTCGGCCTGGTCATCCGAGTAGCCGGGTGACGGTGAAGACCATGATCCGCTCGGTCTGGGCGGCCGAGTGGCCCAGTTCGAATCGCTGCATGCTCCAGCACTGCCAGCCGGTGTTGGCGTTCAGTGTGTCGAGCAGCACTGGACCCAGCGGACCCTGCGCCGCGAGCTCAGGGGCCAGGGTCCGGTCGAGCTGCTGGCGCAGCGCCCCCCGCTGACCGTCCAGTACGGCGGTAAGGGCCGCGCCGAGCGGCACGCGGGCGTAGGACGCCTGGAGCACCGGGCCGACGGCCTCGAAGAGTTGGCGTCGCTGCCGGGCCAGGACCCCGACACGGAATTCGAGGGGGCCCCGGGGTGGGACCGCGGTGATGAGGGACCGGTGACGGGTGACTTGACGGTCGGCGGCCCGCGTGAAGAGGTCGTCGAGGTGCCGGAAATGGTGATAGAGGGTTCGAACAGCCACGCCGGCCTGCTCGGCCACGTCCCGGGCCGTCGGTGCGGGATTGCCGGCGTCGATCAGCTCGATCACCGCGTCCATCATGCCCGATCGGGTTCGACTGCCCCGGACCGTTCGCCCGTCGATGACAGGGTCGGCACTCCATGGACGGAACCCGGCGTCCTGTCCACCGGGCACCGCCGATCCACCTGCCATTGCCCCTTCTGCCCTCTCGATTGCGGGCCATCACCCTACCGGCACGAGAGCGAATTGGGCAGTTAGGCACGGATTGAGCACTAAAACCGTGAAAAAGTAGGACGATTCGACGATTTCCTCGGCTAGCGGTCGCCTACCGCGAGTCGGGAAGCTCGTCGCGAACCAGCCGGCCCCCCTTGATCACGGCCAGCAGGTTGCCGGGGTCGCCGAGCAGCGAGAGGTCGGCGACGGGATCGCCGTCGACGACGATCAGGTCCGCCAGCTTTCCCGAGGTCACCGTGCCCAGGTCGTGCCCGCGGCCCATCAGCTCGGCACCGTGCTTGGTGGCCCAACGGATGACGTCCAGGGCCGGGATCCCGATCTCCTCGCCGTAGTAGGCCAGCTCCTCGCCGTAGTGGCCATGGGGGAATCCGATGGCCCCGTAGTCATCGCCGAGGACGAGGCGCATGCCGGCAGCATTGGCTCGGGGAAGGACGGCGGCCATGGCATCGATGTCGGACTTCATGTCATCGGTGAATCCCAGCGTTGCACCCCCCATGGCCTGGAGGAATCGAGCCGGGAACATCATCGAGGGCACCACCGGTGTGCCCGACGACACGATCCGCTCGATGCACTCGTCGTCCATGCCGTCACCGTGGTCGATCACGTCGATGCCGAGGTCGAGGGCCATGAGGATGGCCTCCCGGTTGGCGATGTGCCCCCGCACCTTCACGCCGCGAAGGTGGGCGGCCTCGATACCGGCCGCCATCTCGTCACGGGACATCTCCAGCTGCTCTTTGGGGCCGATGGTCCCGTGTCCGCCGGTGACGAACATCTTGATGATCTCGGCACCCTCTTTGATCTCGGCCCGCACTGAGCGACGGAATTCGTCGGGACCGTCGCTGGGCCGGATCGCTCCGAGAGCCCCGATCTGCCAATGGGGCGGAAAGCTCCGGTCGCCGGCGTGGCCGGTCGTGCTCACATCTCGGCTACAGGGGATCAGCCGAGGACCCGGTACCAGTCCCCGGTCGATGGCTACTTTCATGGAAGCATCGATGGCGAAGGGGGCCCCGGCCGACACTGCGCTGGTGAACCCGCTGTCCAGCAGCAGGCCGAGGCTGTTGACGGCCCGCACCGCTTGTAGGGCCATGGGTTCCTCGAGTCCGAACGGGGCGGGGGCGGACCCGAGGTTGTGGTAGGTGGCGTGGAAGTGGCAGTTGACCATGCCCGGCATGACGGTTCGCCCGGCGAGGGGCACCTCCCGATCGTCGGGGCGAGGGTCGGGCACCGGTCCCGGACCCACCCCGGCGATCCGGTCCCCCTCTACCACGACATGGGCGTCCCGGAGCACCGTGCGATCGCCGTCCACCACCGTGGCTCCGGTGAACGAGAGGCGGGTCACGGCTCCACCACCACCTTGATGGCTCCAGACGTGGGGTCGGCGGCCACCCGGAAGGCCTCCGCCGCCTCGTCGAGGGGGAAACGGTGGGTGATGACGGCTCCGGGGAGGTCGGGCGTGTCGACGAGGACCTGGATGGCCTCGTCGAACTCCGAGCCCTGGTGGGTGTGGCCGTAGGTGAAGCACGGGACCAGGACGGCCTCCTTCACCAGGAGGCCCATGCCCACGGTAAGTGGCTCCCAGTAATTGGCCAGCACGCCGATGGTGCCCCCCGGCCGTACCCGGTGGACGGCCTCATCCATTGACCCCTGCGTCCCGGCGGCATCGAGTACCACGTCATAGTTCGAGCCGAGCGTCCGGCCGGCCCCCAGCCACTCGGCGGCAGCCAGGCGCTCGGGTCGGTGACCCTGTATATCGACGGCAGCCCCCAGCCCATGGGCCACGGCCACCGCGCACAGCCCGATGGGTCCGGCCCCGATGACCAATACGGTGCAGTCCGGAGTCACTCCGGACCGGTGGGCACCGTGGAGGGCCACCGCCACGGGCTCGACCAGGCAGGCAACGTCGAGGCCGACGGCCGGGGGAAGGGGAGCGGCACAGGAGGGGTCGACCCAGACCTGGTCGGCCAGCCCTCCATCCAGGCTGGTCCCGTACATCGATCCGAAGACCTCGGTGCACTGCTGTGCCTCTCCGGCCCGACAACGGGAACACCGACCGCACCGGACGGCCGGGAGCACGGCCACCGGCGTTCCGTCGTCGAGCGTCCCGCAGAACTCGTGGCCGAGAGTCACGCCCGAGGGCCCGAAGGAGATCATGTGGAGGTCGGAGCCGCAGATACCCGAACTGGCCACTGCAACCCGGACGCCGGTTGCCGAGACATCGGTCAGTTCGACCACGCGGATTCCGTCCGCGGTATTCCTCACCGCGTGCACGCTCCTAGCCTCCGGTGACCGACCGGCGGGCGGAGATGTCCAGCGTGTGGGCGTCGGCTCCGACGATCCTGGCGACGTGGTCGGTCATGAACTGGTGTTCGTAGGGCTGGGCCTGGTGGGCCTCGAAGGATTCCTCGGACTCCCAACACTCGAAGAAGCGGAAGCGGCACGGCTGATCGAGGTCCTCAGACCACCAGTACTCGACGCACCCGGTGTCGGCCCGGCTTCGCTCACTGACCGCCCGGAGGGCAGCAATCGTCTGGTCCCGCTCTTCGGGCCGGAAGTCCAGATAGCCGATCAGGGCATGCATGTGGGTCCCCCGTCTCATCATCGTGGGTACGGGCATCCCGGCGGCCTCCAGAAGCGGGCCACCGCGCTCCCCGGCGCCGAAATCTAACAGGCGGTGGCACAGCAGAGTCGGGCCGACCGGTTCAGCCGGCGGACAGAAGCTAGGTGCCGGGGAGCAACCGCCTGGCGGAAAGCGGTTGCTCAACCCGACACTGGCCAGTGTAGGCAGGCCGGACCGAGGATCGGGTCAACGACGATCCGATCTCTTGCTCAGAACCGGTCGCGCGCCTCGCGTGCATAGCGGGCGGCCAGTTGACGGGAGAATCCCCAGGCCCGACCGATCTCGCCGATGGTCATGCCCTCCTCGAGAGCCGCGGCAGTTAGGCAGATCCTGGTGCTGTGGCGGTGGCGTTCGAACTCGGCCATGGCGTCGGTGAGCTCCTGCCGGGCGGACCGAGCGCCGCTGGCCTCCATCACCTCGTCGAGCGGAGCTCCCTTTTCGACGAGCCGAGCTGTCCGGCGATAGGCCGACTCCTTCACCCGTAGGTCGGCTCGCAGGCGCTTGGCCGACTCGAGCAGGTCCTCGATCTCCTGCATCGCCTCACTCCTGAGCGTGCTCATCCGCAGGATCCTATGCGGCTCACCGCGGGGCGTGTCGCGAGTGGAATTTGACAGATTCGCTGTCTGAACTGCGGTGACACCCTCGCAGCACGGCCCCTGCCGACTTGACACGCCGGTGGCAATGCCCGTTGGTCTGCCTCGCGGTGAGTCGTCGGTCCGGACGGTCCTCGGGCACAAGCCACCGGCTCCCGTCGTTCCAGAGGGGAAGATGCGCCCGGTGTGTTGGGCCGATGACGGGAGCGGAGCATGGTGACGAAGTTGATCAAGCTGTTGCACACGGCGGAGGCCACCGCCGTGGGTGGGCGCGATCGCCGTGCAACGAGCAAGGACGGTGCGCTCGACCTGGAGATCAGACCGCCGGTCGAGCTGGGGGGTGCTGGTGGAGGAACCAATCCCGAGGAGCTGTTCGCCGAGGGCTACGCCGCTTCCAGGTGCGCTGGCGGTGGTGGCCCGCCGCCAGAAGGTGAGCGTGGACAGGTCGGCGGTGACCGGGAAGGTCACCCTCGGCACGATTGAAGGGGCACCTTCTGTCTCGCTGCGGAGTTGGACGTGCACATTCCCGACGTGGACGAGGCCACCACGGCCGTGTTGCTCGAGGCAGCCCATCGGGTCTGTCCCCTACAGCAACGCAACCGGGGGCAACATCGCGGTGACGCTGGCCGGCGTCTGACGTCCGTATCCGTGCGTTCGGTCAGCGGGGCGTCTCGGCAGGACTGGGCGGCTCGATTCCGAACAGACCCACCGGAGTGCCGACGTCCTCGGGAACCATGGTGGGGGTATCGCGGTTGAGCACTTCGCCGCGGAAGAACGGAGGCCTGATGGCGGAATAGACGAACATGAGCACCAGGCCCAGTACCAGGGCGAGCAGGTCGATCAAGAACACGCCGCCGATGTGCCAGTGGGGCCAGAAGGTCATCTGCCAGCCGGTGTAGCTGTTGACCGGCTGCCAGTAGAACCAGAGGTTGTAGACCAGCGCGGCCCACAGCAGGACGCCACCCAGGACGGGAAGGATCCCCCGGAGCCAGAGATTGCGCGCACTGGTGGTCAGGGTGGCCCGGTAGTACCAGGCGCACGAGATGCCGGTGAGCCCGTAGTAGAAGGCGATCATCACGCCCAGGGCGGACACGGCATCGGAGATGACGGTGCCGGCCGAGATGTAGTTCATGATCACATAGAGGACGATCGAGGCTGCGCCCATCACGACGGTCGAGACCGTAGGTGTCAGGAACCGCTTGTGGATCCGCGAGAAGGCGTCGGGAATGGCCTTGTACACGCCCATGGCCAGGGTGGTGCGGGCCGTGGGCAGGATGGTGGTCTGGGTCGAGGCGGCCGCCGAGCTGAGGACCATGAGCAAGAGCAGGTGGACCAGCACGTTGGCGAAGCCACTGTTCCCGAAGACCGAGCGGCCGAGGACCGAGAGCACGTCGCCCTGGTTGTTTGGGTTGCCCAGGCCGATCCCCTTGGTCCCGATGCCGGCATAGGACTGGGCGGCCAGGATCACGATCACGTAGGTGACCAGCAAGATGACCGTGGAGAGCACCGCGGCGCGGCCGGGCACGGTCTCAGGATCAGCGGTCTCCTCGTTGACCGACACCGTGGTGTCCCAACCCCAGTAGATGAACAGCATGAGCAGGACACCGTTGATGAAGGCCGAGGCCGACGGCACGTCGAAGGGATTGAGCCAGTTCCAGGCCGGGGTGAGGTGACCGATGGGAGCTGTGCCGTTGCCCACCTTCGCCAAGGCCCAGACCGACAGCACCAACAGCATGGTCAGCTCGATGCCGAGCAGTACCTTCTGGAAATTCGCTGAGACCTCAATGCCCACGTAGCAGACGAAGGTCATCACGACGATCCACATGATCCCGACGAGCAGGACCCAGCCGCTGCTGGGATCGGAACCGATGCCGTTGGCGTTGAACAACAAGAAGAGATACTGACCCGCTACCTGAGCCAAGCTCGCCATGACCAGGACGTCCGCGGCGACGATTGCCCACCCGCCCATCCACCCGGTTTTCGGCCCGAACGCTCGCACCCCCCAGGTGAAGGTGGTGCCGCAGTCGGGATCGGCGTTGTTCATCTCCTTGTAGCCGAACGCGATGAACAGCATGGGAATGAAGGCGACGATGGTGATGATGGGAGCCTGGAGGCCAATGGCCGCAACCACGAATCCCAGGGTGGCAGCCAGACTGTAGGCCGGTGCCGTCGAGGCCACACCGACGACGGTGCTGGAGATGAGCCCGAGTGCGCCTGCCTTCAATCCCTTCTCGTGGCGCTCAGTGGCGGGAAGAGAAGTTGCTTCAGTGACCATGTTCGCACCTCACTCTGAACGGCGCCCTCGCGCAGCCGTTGATGGACTCTGCCTGCTCATCCCTACCCAGATGTCGAACGGTAACGCGGACTGGGGGACTCTGCACTGTAGGTGCGTGACGGTCGTCCGATCGGACTTCTTCCTGGTCAGGTCGTCCGGGTCGGAGGTGGCCCCGGGTCGATAGAATTGGTGGTGGCGCTCGGGGGTGGTGCGAGTGGTCAGCGGGGCGTGGCTCAGAGCCGGTGCATGGCGGCAGGATGTGCCGGGTAGGAGGTGCTCATGCCGACGCGGGTCTTCATGGCCATCGATCAACGAGAATCGCGGCACTCGGTTGTCGAGTTCACCGCTCATCTGGCCAACAAGGCCGGTACGGCTGTGCGGGTGTTCCACGGGATCGAGTTCGTCGGACGTGGCTGCACGGCACCCCTGGAATCCCGCAACGAAGCCGAGTTGGTCGTTGACGAGTCCGTGTTCGACCTGCGGATGCGTGGTATCGGAGCTGGAGGCCAGGTTCGCTCGTGCTTCTCGGGCGACATCGGGAAGGTCATCCTGTCGGAGGCCGCCCGCTGGAACGCCGACGTGATCGTCGTAGGTGGCCGCCTCGGCCGGAGGCGTAGACGGCTGCTCGGCCAAGGGGTACGCGAGCGCGTGCTGCGACGGTCCCCGGTGCCGGTCATGGTGGCGCCAGTGGGCGGAATCGATCCCTCCAGCGGCCTGGGCGGCAAGCGGAACCCGTGACAGGCTGTCGAGGGCGGTTCCAGGGGCTGCCCATGCGGCCGGCCCGAGTCGCTGTTCCACTTCGTTGAAGGGCGGTCGGTCAGAAGCGGCGCTGGTCGCTCAGGACGACGAATGTGTTGGCGATCATTCCGACGAGGCCGTCAATTTCCTGGCCGATGACCTTCAGGTTCGGCCCACTGGGATTGCTCGCCTCAAGCTCGAACAGTCGGGCCAGAACCCGGGCGGAGCGAAGTGTCCGCCGAAGGCGATCGTCGATCCCAGCTTGGGGGCACTGGTTGTTGCTCATCCACACCCTGGCGTCCCGTGCGGAGGAGCCGAGCTGATCACCGGCGGCGATGAGTGCCGACGGCCCGTTTCCCGCCGCCTTTTCGGCAGAAGAGAGGGTCGCCAACATCCGCTGGAATACCGGGGAGACCTCGGCCTCCCACTGTTCGCTTTCCTCGAATCGGGACACTTGATCCGCTTCCCTTCGGTCAAGCCCCCAGCAGAAGCTAGGACGAAATTTCGGCGCCGTCTAGGGAATTTTGCAACTCGTAGTGGAAATTGGGGTGGATCTTCGAGCTAGAACGTTCCCTTCCGGTGGTCGCGGCGAGCGTTTGTAGCCGGGGGTGGCCGCTACTCCTCCGGGCGTTCGACGCCCCATGGCAGGGCTCTCGGTCGTCGTTGCCAGGGCGCCCCGGGTCTCCGGGCGGCGGGGTTCGAGGGGCAGGCTCTTCTACGATGGGTCTCGTGGTGATGAATGTCGTCATCTCGGTGGATGACTCGCGAACCGATGACGTTCGGGAACTCCTGGCGCGCCATGTCGAGTTTGCTCACGCCACGACATGCCCCGAAGAGATCCACGCCCTCGACGTCGAGCAGCTGCCCGAGATGGACATCACACTGTTCTCCGCCCGCCGGAGGGGGGAACTGCTCGGAGTCGGTGCCCTGCGGCGGCTCGACCACCAGCACGTCGAGATCAAGTCGATGCACGTCGCCCGGTCGGCAAGGGGTCAAGGCGTGGGCCGGGTACTCCTCGGCTGCCTGCTCGACGCCGCCGCCAACGGTGGTTATCGGCGCGTGAGCATCGAGACGGGGTCCCAGCCAGCCTTCGATGCGGCTCGGGCGCTGTACGCCGCTGCCGGCTTTGCTCCGTGTGGGCCGTTCGGCTCCTATCAGCCGAGTCCGAACAGCGTGTGCATGACGCGAGCGGTGGCGCCGGGACCATCCCAGACCTGACGAGTCGGGCGATCATGGCGGCATGGTGGATACCCTGGCGCCATGATCGTCCTCGTCCACGGAGTACCCGAGACCGCCGACCTCTGGAAGAAGGTCCAACCGCTCTTGGGCCAGGAGTCATTGGCCTTGGCGTTGCCGGGCTTCGGCAGCGCCCGACCCACAGGGTTCGGTGCCACGAAAGACGAGTACGTGGCGTGGTTGGTGGGGGAGGTCGACTGCCTCGACGGACCGGTCGACCTCGTCGGCCATGACTGGGGAGCCGGGCTGACCTACCGGGTAGCCACGGCGTTCGGTGATCGGATTCATGCCTGGGCCGCCGATGTGGCCAATGTCATGCATCCGGACTACGTATGGCACGCCTTCGCACAGATCTGGCAGACCCCCGGCGACGGCGAGACGTTCTTCGAGAGCCAGCTGACCTCTTCACCTGAAGAGCAAGCGCCGATCTACGAAGGGTTCGGTCTGATGCACGAGGATGCAACAGCGCTCGCCGGGTGGGCCGACGAGACCATGGCCGGATGCATTCTGGATCTCTACCGATCGGCCACGCCGAATCCTTCGCGTGACTGGGGAGATGCCTGGGGACCCACGACCGCGCCGGGACTGGTGCTGTGTCCGACCGACGATCCCTTCGGTGACGAGGCCCTTTCTCGGGTGATGGCCGACCGACTCGGAGCGCGTCACGAAGTGTTGGTCGGTGTCGGCCACTGGTGGCCCCTGCAGGCACCCGAAGCCGGCGCTGGACTGCTCCGCGACTTCTTCTCCTCGCTGCCGTGATCCGGTTGGACGGCAACCGAGCTGGAGGCCAGAGCTCCCCGGGTGGCTAAGTTCCTCAGGTGGCCGACGATGAGGACCTACCGCGATCGACCTGGAGGAGATATCTCGGTCCGGTGATCCTCACGACCCGCCGGCGTAGGCTCACGGCGTCCCTCTTCCTGGTATGGGTGGCGGCGGGTCTCGCTGCCCTGGCCGCCGGACGGTCCGATATCGTGTGGCTTCCGGTCGTCGGGATGGTGACTTCGTCGGTGCTCCTGCTCCGTGACCGTGCCGGCCGACGGGGTGCTCCCTGACTCGGCTGTGGCTGGGGCGGTGACGCCGCCTAGGCCGGGAGTCGGTGGATCCGGAGCTGGACCCGACGCATCTGCGACCGCAGCGTGAGGCCGCGGAGTGTGTAGTGGTCGACACCGAGATATGCCATCACGGCGAGGTCGTTTGCGGCACCGGGATCCGACCGATCAAGTGCCCAGTCGATGAATTGGTCGACCGTGATTCCCATGATCGATGCTGCCTGAGGTACCGAGAGCCCTTGATCGGTGAGGGACTGGGTCAAGGCCTCGCCCAGTGTCTGCAATCGCTCCGGTACAGGCCCCGCCATCCGAGGTTCAGGGGGCGCTACAGGTGCTTCTTGGGGCACGAAGCCGTCGACGTGATGGCGCGCCCACTCCTCGTACTCCGGTATGCGGGACGAGTTTGGCCGACCTGCGACACCGGACTCCCACCAGATAACCCGCTTCCGACGCTTCATCGCTCTGCCCCTGTCTCCCGCCACGTCTCGCCGAGCCTCACAACGACAGCTCTCGCTGCCGCAGTATCGCCCGTCGCTTGTCCCTCATCTCAGTCAGATCGGTGTGCCGTGTCAACGCCGTGACCCTGCTGACGCCCGGATCTCACACTGGCTGTGGCCCTGCTGCCACTCGGGGTGCACGAAGGGGTAACACAGGCCCAGTGAGCGGGAATCCAGCTGACCGCAGGCATGTCCCTGGCTCACGCCGCCGATCCGTGGAAATTCTGCCGAGCAAGACGATGCCGGCTGGCGGCCGGGAAACGGGTGACCGTTGTCGAGTCCCAGCACCACGTCGGGGTCGGCCCGTGCGGCGGCGCATGGACCTTGGCCAAACTCGAAGGGTCCTCTCCCGCAAGGCGCTCGCGGGCCTGCTCGGGTAAGGCGGCGGCCAAGGTGTCGACCCCCACCCCCATCACCACCCCGCACCATGGAGCTCATCCCGTTGCCCTAGTCGTCTTCGACTCTGTTGGTCGGCGGGGGGCGTTCAGCGGGAGACGTTCAGTGGGACTCTGTCAGTTCAGGGAGTTCAGCTCCCTCCGCCGGTCTGGGCCACCTCGGCGGCCCCCAACGCCCGGTTGAAGTTCTCCAAAGCCCGACCGGAGGCGTGCTCGGCCTCCTCCAGTTCGGCAAGGTGGGCGTCGCTGGGGTTGGCCTCGGCTATGGACTTTGCCACTCCCAGGGCCTCTCGGGTCGCCCCGTACCGGGAGTTTGCCCGTCGAATGCGATTGAACGACTCCGGTGTTATCGGCACAGTTCTTTGCCTCCGCTCCATGGCTACCCTCGCATGGTCGCGCCGAAACCGCCGCCGAGGGAATCTGGAGACCTGGGCACCACCTGTGCCCTGACCGAGAAGGGCGATTCGGATCGATGCTATCGACAAGACAAGAGATCGGTCTCAAACGGGCGCAGCGGCGGTGCACAACGGCGTGGGCAGTGGCACGAGTGACCGGTCCGGGCTAGGAGGATCCGGGAGTGCTTGGTCTCGGTGGCGTCGTCGCGTAGACAGCGATGCCTCGCTGGAGTCGTGGGGGTTCTGCGATGAGCCTCTTGGCCTGGCTCAGCTCGCCTGTATTGTGATCTCCCGCGCGTAGCGCGCCGCAAGCTGGCGGGAGATCCCGAAGTGGCGGCCTAGTTCCCCGATCGACAACCCCTGCTCGAGGCCAACCTGAAAGATCTGGATCCTCATTGCGTGGCGAGCCGACTCAACGTTCTTCAAGGCGGTGTTCATGGCGAGGCGGGCGTCGGCGGGATTGCACGCCTCGAGTGTGGTCAGCACGTCAGCACCGGCCTGGGCCGACTTCAGCGCTCTGCGCACGATGGCCTCTGTCTCACGAGTGACGGATCGGAGGTCCGCCAAGGATTGGAGCAGCCTTCCAACTGAGTCAACTGCCTCGACTGACACAACGACATCCGAGCGTGGTTTGACCATCGCCGATTATTAGCAGGGCGGAACCATGGCATCGTGGACCCGAACCCTGCTCGGCGGGTCGCGGCCCAAGATCGTGTGCGTACTCACGTCATTCGCCTTGTCGAACGTCGCCGTCGACGCTCGAGGTCGAGCACCACCGGCTCGGACCGAAACCAACCCAACTGCCCGGAGCAAACGGAGTGGTGTGACACCTGGGGTTGCGGCAAGCGCGACCCGAGTGCGGTTGGTGTCGAGAACGGGCGAAGGCTGCCGTGGACGGGTCATCAGGCGCTTCGGACGACGGCGGGACCACCGTCAGGGGTACTGAGGCGTCCCATCCGCCGAGCCACCGGCCGTGCAGTTCGCGCTTCACTACCGGATTCCGTAATCTTCTCCGGATGAGCCGCTTCGACCTGGTGATCTTCGACTGCGATGGTGTCCTGGTCGACAGCGAGCGTCTAGCCGTGCGGACGGAAGCGCAGATCTTGTCGCGCCTCGGGTGGCCGCTCACGGAAGCTGACATCGTCGAGCGGTTCGTTGGGCGTTCGGCTGCCTACATGCAACAGGAGATCGAAGGTCATCTGGGCCGTGCTCTCGACTGGGATGCCGAGTTCGAGCCTCACTACCGGGAGGTATTCGAACGGGAGCTTGTCCCAGTTCCCGGCGTCGTTGGGGCACTCGATGCGATCACCGCTCCTGTGTGTGTGGCGTCGAGTGGAAGCCACGAGAAGATGCAGTTCACCCTGAGCAAGACCGGACTCCTGGATCGCTTCAGTGGCCGGATCTTCAGCGTCGATCAAGTGGCACAGGGAAAGCCCGCCCCCGACGTCTTCTTGTTCGCCGCTGACCAGATGGGCGCATTACCCGATCGGTGCGCCGTGGTCGAGGACAGCGTCTCGGGAGTATCTGCCGGGTTGTCAGCGGGTATGGCGGTGTTTGCATTCGCAGGAGGTGTGACGAGCGCCGAAGCTCTCTCGATGCAAGGTGCCTCGGTCTTCGATGACATGAGGGAACTTCCTGCACTGCTGGAGTCGTAGGAGGACTCGGGACCGCTCTGACCTGCTCTGGCGCGGGAGCCAGCTACGTCGCGCGACGACTGATGCGCAATCCTAGTGTCGCATTGGAATCGGAGATGGGACACCGTCGGCAAAGGTTTGCCGCGAAAGTGGCGATAGGCAGCTCACACTTGATGAGCGGCTCGTGAATCTCTGCGGTCACTGGGGGTGATATCGGCGCCTGCCAACCCCCAGGGCCCTCGAACAACACCCAGGTAGCATTGATTCGCGTGCAGACTGAATCCGCCGATCCGAAGCCGCAGTCAGCCAAGTCGAAGCTGACTGGTGGACAAAAGTGGATGATTGCCGGGTTGCTGGTCCTCCAGATCCCAGCGAGCCTGCTCTTCTATCCCTTGGCTGCCATTTTCGCCATCACCGGCATCTTTGTGCCGATTGCATTGGTGCTCGTCGGCATCGGAACGTGGCCACTCTCGTTCGCCATGAGGCGTAAGGAGCGCTGGCAGGCTGGGGTACGGACGGAGGAGCCGACCATCCCCCGTGCGTTGGCAACCGCCGAACGCAACACAGGTTGATCACCCAGTCGAACGACCTGGCGCCCACGCGAGTGGCGTTTGCGCAGTGCAACTCCCAATTGATTGACGGAGACGTGGGCGATGCGTCATCGCTCCGTGGGGATCTGTCGGCTCGCTGTAGTGGCGACGCGTTGTGGCTCCCTGAACGAGTGCCCAGGTTCTGCGGCTGGAGTGGGCAAGCACGGCCGGCACAGGCGAGATCTGGCAGCCTCCGACTCCCTTATCGCTTGATCTCGACCAGCAGTACCCATGCGTTGAGCGAGGCTGAGACGAAGGCCAGCAGGATGGCACCAAACACCCAGTAGAGGCCCCCTCCCTCCCCTGCGACCAGGCTCAGACCTCCGACGATCAAAACGACGCCGGGTAGCAACAACGTGGCCAGGTGTTGGATCTGCCAAGACGCTGGATCACCAGGCGCGCCCTTTCCGTGGGACACCCAAACGGCCTGGGCGGCCACGATGGTACCCGTGGCAGCGATTTCGACACCAAGGGCACGACTCCCTTGTCCCGGTGCCAGGACGAAGCCGGAAACGACCAGGGCGCTCACCAAGATTCCTAAGGTTCCGGCCGCCCTGCCCGGTAGCTGTGGATAGTGAAGAATCTGTTCGAGGTTGATAGATATCGCGACGAACAGCAGTCCGGTCAGTGCCGCCGCGGCCCCAATCGTGCCGATGAAGAAGTCATGCCAAGGCAGGGCGCTGTATGAGGCCACGGAAGAGTCTGGCACCTCGTGACGCAGACCCGTGGTTACCCACACCTGCGGCTGGTGATCAGGGCCCGGTTACCACCTGCCGTGCGGCTGGCCGTCGGGGTGCGCCACGGCGTGTGCCGTGGTCACGAGACGTGCCTACCTTCTAGCTGCCGAAAGGCCGGTCGCCCATGTGGCCAGGGTGACCCCTCGATGGCCCGGAGGCCGACCGCTTCGGCGCGCACGGCGGAGAGTCCGCTTCCGGTAATGCCGTAATAGCGACGGAGTCGGCCATTTACCACCTCAGTACCCGTCGGCCGGATTAGGCCCTGCTCAAACGGCCGATCGAGCGTGCCATACAGGGTGCCTGGGCCCAACGTGACACGACCACCCGAGAGTTGCTTGACCTCGCCGATGATGCCGTAGCCGTGGAGGTCCTGATCGGCCAAGTCCGCCAGAGTCAGGAGGGTGGCTTCTCGCATCGGTTTGCTCATGTCGTCACTAGGTATCAAGTAGCGATATATCAACTGGCGATATATCAACTGGCGATATATCAACTGGCAACGACTCATGGAGGCATGACCCTCGGCCCTGACCGTCGTGATCACTTCCGGACGCCCTCTGTGGCAGCACGGCCACGCTCACTGGTCCGCCGAGAGTAAAGCTGCCAGCTGTGGTTGACGCATTCTCAGCTGAATCCAATAATGGCCGCAGTGACCTTCCCTCAGGCAGTCGAAGGGGCTGGCGACAGCAGTCGGCCCAAGAAGCATTTCCGACGTACGGTGGTTGCGGTTGTGGCGGCGCTTTCGCTGGGCTCGATGGCATTCCTCGCTACGCCGGCCTTCGCCGCCGTGACCGGGGTGAGCGTGACTCTGACTCCGGCCACGGCGGGGGCCACCTCGGGGTACACCATCGGGTTCACGATCGCCACCCTGTTGCCAGCCACCGGCACAATCACTGTGAGTGCGTCGGGGGGAACCTTGCTGCCGACGGCAGCGGCCAACTACGCCGTGAACGGTTCAGGAGCGAATGTGGCGTCGGTCTCGGGTGCGTCTCCGAACCTGACCATCACCCTCGCCGCGGCGGTCAATCCGGGTGCAGTCACCCTCGGAATCACCGGTGTCGTCAATCCCATAGCGGCGGGCTCGAACTACACGATCACCGTCGGAACTTCGACCGACGGCACGGCGGTGAGCTCGCCCTACACCATCACGCCGGGAGGGGGAGTCCAGATGACTCCCACCGTCGGCGGGGCGCAGGCGGCCCGTGTGGGCTCCCCGTTCGCCACCCCCTTCAGCGTGGTCGTGCGGGACATGTTTGGAAATGATGTCTCCGGTGCATCGGTGACGTTCGCGGCACCGTCCAGCGGCGCCAGTGGCACCTTCGCCGGAAGCAGCACGACGTCCACCGCCACGACCGGTGCCGACGGTGTGGCCACCTCACACAGCTTCACGGCCAACGCCAACCCGGGGACCTACGCAGTCAGCGCATCGACCAGCGGCGCATCCGACGTCTCCTTCCAGGTGACCAACTACACGGCCCCGGGTGCGCCGACTTCCGTCACGGCGGCGGGCGGCAATCTCTCCGCCACCGTCCACTGGGCCCCGCCCAGCTCGGACGGGTCGAGCCCCATCACCGGGTACGTGATCACGGTCGTGAACACGGGAGCCCAGGTGACCGTGGCGGGAAGCCTCGATCATGCCACCGTGACCGGGCTTACCAACAACGTGGTGTACACCTTCACCGTGTCGGCGGTGAACGCCGCCGGTGCCGGGCCGCCATCCGTGGCCAGCAGCCCCGTGCGGCCGAACCCCACGGGCTATTGGCTGGTCGGCACCGACGGAGGCATCTTCTCCTTCGGCCACAACGGCTTCTTCGGTTCCACCGGGTCCATGCATCTCAACGCCCCGATCGTTGCGATGGCTTCGACTGCCGACGGCAACGGCTACTGGCTGGCGGCCTCGGACGGCGGGATCTTCGCCTTCGGCGATGCTGCTTTCTACGGCTCGATGGGGGCCAAGCACCTGAATGCTCCCATCGTGGCCATGGCCTCAACTCCCGATGGCCTCGGCTACTGGCTGGTGGCCTCGGACGGAGGGATCTTCACCTTCGGCGATGCGACCTACCACGGGTCCATGGGAGCCAAGCACCTGAATAGGCCAATTGTGGGCATGATCCCAACCCCCAGTGGAGCCGGCTACTGGCTGGTGGCCTCGGACGGTGGCATCTTCACCTTCGGTACGGCCAAGTTCTTCGGCTCGACCGGTGCGATGCACCTCAACGCCCCCATCGTCGGAATGGAGAGCCCGGACAGTGGTGGCTACTGGCTGGTGGCCTCGGACGGGGGGATCTTTGCTTTCGGGGACGCGAGCTATCTGGGCTCGACCGGTGCCATGCATCTCAATGCCCCGATCGTCGGCATCAAGGCCACGTCCAGTGGCGACGGTTACTGGTTGGTCGCCAGGGACGGGGGGATCTTCGCCTTTGGGACGGCCAACTTTGATGGCTCCGAAGGTGGCTCGCATCTCAATCGACCCATTGTGGGCATTGGGTAGGACATGCCGTCAGACAAGCCCATGCCGAGGGGGCGGCCGGCACCTTGGCGAGCCGGTCACTGGTGCCGGTGCCAGTGCCGATCCGGGGCCGGATCACGGTACGCCCGCACCGGCAGGCCCCACCCTGAGAGCAGCGAAGGATCTGGCCGCGTCCAATTCCTGATTCTGACCGCACCAAAACTGGACCACGACGGTATCCGATATAGGCGACCTCAGCAGCGATCACTTTCGGCGGTGGCATCAGCACCGTGCAGAGTCAGTGGTTCACGACCTCGTCAGCTTCAACTGTCAGATTGAGATGACGTCGCACAAAGGTGGGCGATGAAGGGGGCTCACGTGGAGATAGAGCTGGCGAAGAGGCCGGACACCTGGCGTCAGGCGACCGCACGTCTGGTTGCCTGGCCGAAGCGCTTCTGGAGCGGAGGCGAGGACCCATTCTGGAGAAAGTCCATGATCGTTGCCTCGGTCATCGTCCTTGCCGTGCTCGGGTACATGGGCTACAAGACGGCCCCTAGTGCCTACAACGTCATTGCTACAGGAACCATCAACGTGCAGGACTCGACGACGACAACGACGACGCTGACGAACTCCTTCGCGGTCAGCGGTGGTGGCCTAACTGGAACAGCGGCTGCCCCTGCCCATGGTCATGCCCCCAGCGCAAAGCAGCTCGCGGGCAGAGCCAAGGCGGCCCTGAATCGCGCCAAGGCAGCAACGCGCGCCCAGAAGCCCCTAAGTCTTTCGCTCTCGGCACTTCCCCTGACGTCGCCACTTGCGACATTGCTAAACCCTGTGGCCGCTACGTTTCCGACGGCGCCACCTTTGAACCCGACGCCGCCCATCGTTACTACGACGACCCAACCAGTCGTTCCCACCACACTGCCCCCTCCCATCACGACGACCACCACGGTGCCGCCCACGACAACAACCACCACGACAGTTCCGCCCACTACCACGACGACCACCACGGTGCCGCCCACGACAACGACCACGACAGTTCCGCCCACTACCACTCGACAACCACAGCAATCCCGCCCACGACCACGACGACCACGCTCCCATCCGTCACGACCACCACCTAAATTTGGGTCGCTGGGCAAATCACCGACGATTGCCAACCTGGAAGTTGTCGCCTCGGCCAGGCCCGAGCTTCTCGGACCTCATGGGCCGTGCTGATGATGACCCCGAGGATCGACTAGCCCATGTTGAATCCCAGCTTCTTTGGATGCGGGAGGCCGGACTGTCGCAAGTGGATTGCATTTGGCGGTGGCGAGGGTTCGCGCTACTGGTAGGCCATTCGCCCCGAGGTGCGAGGCAAGCGAGGGTGCCCCCTGATCGTTCAATGCCCTTCGACTCTGTTGAGGCGCTCGACCCGCAAACGACAAGTTCTTGGGCCACCAGCCGGTGACTGGGCCCGATGGGGTGACTTCGGACTTCTACGTTCGCCCACTGCGCGACTGGAAGGCAGCTTCGACGTTGAAGGCGCCATCCCCCAGGGGCTCACCAAGTGCGTCGGGGTCTGCGCCGCCGCCCTGGCCCGGGCCTACGCTCGCTCCGCGGACCGGGTGGCGATCGCCAGCTACCTCGGGAACGGCCCCCAGCTTCGATCGGGCGCTCGCTGACTTCGCGGCTACCTATGCCGCTCAGAACCTCCGGGACTATGCGGTCCTCCAGCAGGCCGCCGACGATGGTCGGACCACCGTCCAGTCGGGGTACTGATGCACGCGAGCCGCTCTCGGCTCATGGCTCTGACAGCACGCCCCCGTCGGTCCTCTGTCGCCCGTGGATCAGCGCTCGCCAGGCGACCACCGGTGCACTTCGCCAGCCGCACGCCTTGACGTCCTTGGCGAACTCGGCGCCGGCGATGGCCAGGCCACCAAGGCCGAGCAGGATCTCGAAGGTCCAGGCGGCGGTGAGCCATGCACCCGTGAGGCCGAGGATCAGCCCGTACGGCACCCAGGACAAGAGCCAGAGCACGATGCCGACCCGCAGTCGCAGTGGATGGCCCCCTGCCTCGTTCTCGAGGCTCGACGCTGGTCCCGCAGCTTGAGCCATCAGCTCGGGATCAGGCGGCCGATGGACGCCACGCCACTGGCCACAGGTCCGTGGTGCGGGTAGGGGCAATCACGATGCGGCATTGCGGAGGCTCGGGATCCGACGCTTGGTGTCGCGCTCTGTCTCAAGGACGGAGCGCATGCTTGACGCAGCTGCCGGTTCGTCGACCGCTCGGTTATGGCGCTCCTCGGGATCGGTGGCCAGGTTGTGCAGCTCCCACTCGGCCTCGGCTGCGGGGCCGGCAAAGGGGTTGGGGGCGACACCTTGGGCTGCGTACCAGTCGTCGAGTCGGTCGTAGTAGTGATTGAGCTTCCACAGCTCGCCGGCTCCTCCTGCACCGGTCGGCAACGTGGCGATGACCGACTCGATGTTGATCGGCGGCGGTACCGGCTCGAAGGCCGCACCGGTGAGGATGTTGGCTTGGGTGAGTCCCCGGGTGACGTCGTCTTCGGTCATGAAGTAGATCGGTGACTTGAGTGTCGCGGCTTCGACACTGCCGCGGGCGATCCCACTCAGGTCACGGCCGGGTAGGGCCTGGGCCTCGTCGTGGTGGGCCGCCACCACGGCCGCCGCCGCCTCGATGTCGATGCCGGCCAAACCGAGCAGTGTGGGGATCAGGTCGACGTGGCTGGTGGGGATGGTGACACCGTCGCCTCCCGCTGCGATCCCCGGACCGGCGATAAGCAGCGGCACCCGGGTGGCCTCGTCGAAGGCGTTGCACCACTTCTGGAGCAGGCCGCCATGGGCGCCGAGCAGGTCGCCGTGGTCCGAGGTAAACACGACGATGGTGTCGTCCGCCATGCCGCTGTCGTCGAGAGCCTCGAGGATCCGCCCGACCGCCTGGTCGACCAGCTTGTGTAGGTAGTAGTACAGGCGGCGGTAGCCGAGGTCGGTGGCCGTCTCGAAGACCATCTGGGGCCAGACCGCCTTGAACACTTCCTGGCAGGCCGGGCGCCCGGCGAACGGGTCCGATTGGGAAGGTGGCTCGGGAACTTCTGGCACCGAGTCGTCGGGCGGTCCGAACTGAAGCATCTGCTCCCAACCGAAACCGGAGAAGGCGATGTCATGGGGGTTCACGAAGGAGGCCACGGTCAACCACGGACCGTCGGCTTGGGCTGCCCCCAGTTCGTCGAACAGGTCGACCACCTGCTCGGCGAACACACCGTCGCGGACCGTCCCGCAGTCGGACTTCGCCGCGCCGTGTGGTTCCCGGCCGATCCATCCGGAGAAGCCGAAGGGGTCGAGGCGGTCGGCCTTTTGGTAGGCATCGACCGCCGCGGGGATGGGGTTGCCGTTGTCGTCGGACGCCTTGAGCCCCTCGTGGGTGCCGGGGATGGTGAGGTCGGCATGGGAGACGTGCCACTTTCCCCGGTAGTGGGTGCGGTAGCCGCCGGCCCGGAACCAGTCGCCCAGAGTTGGCACCGAGTCAGGGTCGAGCCAGTGCATGCCCGGGTCCGAGTTCTGCTTGGCGATGCCGTCGGTAGCGGTTACGCCGTGAAGCGACGGATACTGCCCCGTGAACAGCGTGGCCCGACTCGGTGTGCACGCGGTGGCGCCGGCGTAATGCCGGTGGAACTCCAGACCCCTTGACCGGATCGACTCACGGGCGGTCAGCTGAGCAGTTCGGAACGAGCGGACGCTGTCGGCCTCGTAGGGAGGCGGGTAGCGTTCCTCGTCCGTCATGATGAGCAGGACGTTTGGTCGGGTCATGGCAGCAAACCTACTTCCCGGACTGGCGGCGCCCGAGGGCAGACGTCCGGCAAGTCGAGGTCGTCGGGGTGTCAGGAGTGAACATTTGGCTCCTGTGTGCCATTCATGCGGTAGTTCACCCCGCTGCGCACGCTCGTAACCGGCGTCCCGGGTCAGCGCGGAGCCGGGTTATAGATGGGCGATGATCGACGCCAGCACAGCCTCGTCCTGGGACTGGGTCAGCCCTTCCGACGTGAGGATCACGACGTGGCCCTTGGCAAGTGCGCCGATGGAACGAGCACTCGGGTCCCCGGTCATCGGGGACGGGCTAACTTGCCAATACGCGGGAACGCCCCAGACCGTCACGTTGGCGTACTGCGGCCCGCCTCTACTGGCCTCCGAATCCGGGTGAACAGTACGTCTACGCCAAGCTGCGTTGGTGTCTGACTGGAGCAGTGTGGTGGAACGACGGCCCGCACCTCGACCCCCGCTACCGATGCCAGGGGTACGAAGGACTTCGGCACCATCGACCCCTGGTGGCACGAAGGCGATGTGGATCAGCTTGAAGGGGACTCGGGGACGCTAGCCATACGTGGGCCCACCCAGACTGTCGAGTTCCTGGCCGACTGACCTGCCCCCGGGGCGCCGGGTCGGGGCTACCCGGGGTTCCCTGCATTACGCGCCCGGGGCCTGGTCCGGATGCGTGACTGATCTCAGATCCAAGCCGTCGATGTGTTCAAAATCTGCTGGGTTGCAGGTGAACAGCGGAAGGTCGTTGGCGAGCGCCACTGCAGCGATCATCGCGTCGTAGGACCGGGCGCCGGTCTTGCGCCCTGCACGGTGGAGCGACGCGGCGATGCGGCCGAATGCTCGGGCCGCGGCGGCATCAAAGGGCAGGGGGTCGAAGTCGGCTTCCGCCTGTTGCAGACGAAGCTGGCGTGTCACTCGCTCGCCTGGATCTGTCGCCACGAGGGGACCGACGGAGAGCTCGGCGAGAGTGACAGCCGTGATCAAAGGTTCCGGTGGAAGGGACCGGAGATCTTCGATCCGTTCGAGCAGAACCACCGCGCTGGTATCGAGGATGCCTCGGGCCGAAGAGCTCACAGCGAGGAGTCGATCACGGCGTCGATGTCACGACGGAGGGATCCCGCGTCCATCGCCGGCAGCCGCGACCACCGTTCGATGAGCACGTTGACCGAGAGCGGCTCACGCTCGAGGGGCACCAGGAGTGCGACCGGCCTACCGTCTCGGGTCACGGTCATTCGTTCGCCGTGGGCGACGCGGTCAACCATGTCTCCACCGTGGTTGCGCAGCTCACGAATCGAGATCTCACTCATGTGGAGAGTGTATCACGCGTGATACAGCCGCCCCCCGCTGGTCGCCGGGTCGATCTGCGACGGTGAGCACGGAACGCACCGCCTGCCGAGGACACCACCGGTCATGGGTACCGGAGATTCACGTGTTGTCTGGCGCACCGCCTTCCGGCGGTTTGCCGTCCGGATCCGTCGCCAAAACAGTCCTCAGTCCTCAGCGGCCTTGATCAAGCTGAACCAGATCGGCACCGTCACCGAGACGCTCGAGGTCATGGCCCTCTGCCGATCAGCTGGGTGGGTGCAGATGGTCTCCCACCGTTCGGGGGAGACCGAGGACACATCGCCGACCTGTGCGTCGGCTCCGGCTGCGGACAGCTGAAGTCCGGGGCGCCGGCCCGGGGAGAGCGGGTGGCGAAGGGCAACCGGCTGATCGAGACCGAGGCCGGGACGGCGCTGCCGTTCGGTATCGTCGCCAACTGAGGGCCCGACTGCCCGAGGAACCTCGAGCTAGCAGGGGCCGGCCGGAAGTACCACGGGTGCCACCTAGCGCCGGGAGCGGGGAGGTCGTCGAGACACGGGTACCCGTCGAGCGTGAACTGCCACCGACGGGCCCGCGTGCGGCACTCGAGTGGTCAGTGAGCAAGAGCCGCTCGGGCCTCATACGCGGCGTAGTACAGCAGGATATATCCGGTCAGTGGATCGGCCCACCACCAGCCAAGGATGGCGTTGAGGATCAGCCCTGTCAGTACCGCTGTCGCCAGGATGCCGTCGATCATGGTGATCCGACCTTCGGCGGTGAGCACGGGATTCCCGAGGGCTGACCCGGTCTTCGACTTCCCCATCGCCAGCGAGAACATCACAACCGCGGTGACTCCCGTCCAGGCGATTCCGAGCGAGCTGTGCCGGGGATGAAAGCCAACTGCCAAGACGACGGTGCTCTGGACCGCCAGGTACACCGCCAATCCCACGAAGGCGAACCCGATCAGGCGCATCGCACGCACTCGACGCTCCTGACCCACATCGGCAAGCTCCCAGAGCACTACCGTCGAAGCCCCGATCTCAATCAGGCTGTCGAGTCCGAATCCCGCCAGAGCCACCGACCGTGCCATGACGGCGGCAATGGCAAGCACAAAGATGCCGACGACATTCCATCCGAGCGTGGCCGCTTCCAACTGGCGACCGCGCCTGAGCAACCGATGCCGCTCAGCCCTCTCGGTCCTATCGGTCACCGGGTCAGTGTGACAGAGCATTCCGAATCTGAGCGAGTGGGATGGACG
The DNA here is from genome assembly GCA_963835465.1 of uncultured Acidimicrobiaceae bacterium. Classification (GTDB taxonomy): domain Bacteria; phylum Actinomycetota; class Acidimicrobiia; order Acidimicrobiales; family RAAP-2; genus Bog-756. The sequence goes on along the minus strand of CAWIFR010000006.1, from coordinate 516,070 downwards.
GCCCCCTACCCCACAACTGCATCAAGGTGACCGCCCTTCAAGGGCCGGCGAACGTCCTCAAATGATCCAATGCGGCATCGAGTGCAATTACGAGTGGGGACTCGTCCTGTAGCGCCTTCGACAGGAGCAGACCGCCTTCCAGTGAGGCCAGCTTCGCCGTGGCCAGGCGATCTGGATCGGCATCGGTCCGCAACTTCCCCGACTCCTGCAGACGCGCCAAGGTATGCGTGAGGAGGAGATGCCACGAGTCGAAGGCCTGACGAATGCCGAGGCGATCGTTCCCGGTCTCACCCACTAGTTCGCTGGACGAAGTCTGAGCTATCCAGACGACCAAGGATTGATGAGCTCAACTCCGACGCCGGCGCAGTCCTTCTCATTTCTCGTCGCCAAGGATGCGTCATTGGCCCGGCAGATCGCAGCATTTTTGGCTTATCCGCTGGTCGCCTTCCTGTACATGGGTTTATCGCCCGACCGCGCCCGATTCGCGCCCGATTCACTATGGCCAAGAGCAGGGCTGACCCCCGCCCCATAGTGCCCGGTCGTGTCCCACTGACCCGGCGTTCTGGGACGTCATGTCAGGGGCCGTGGTAAAGAACTACTTGGGTTGGCCCAGGGGCAGTGATCGAAGCTCGGGTTCCGTAGTCGAAATACCGGACCGATACCGAGTAGGACCCCTGCTGAATCAATCGCTTTATCGGAACCTGAGGCTGCGGCACTCCGTTCGTGCTTCCCTGCGGTGAAAGTGTGTCCGCCTGATTCGCGTTGTTTTCGTTCGAACCGTTCTGATAGATGGCCGTGTAGAGAGGTTCGGAGGCACTGAGCTGCCGAACTACTCCGTGCTGGTCCACGACCTCCCGCAGCGAGATCGAGATGGAGTTTGCATCTGGGACGACCGGATCTCTGTATAAGTGGGCACCCAGGCCGAGATCCGCTGAGGCGAAGCTGTAGAACTGAGCCAAGGTGATGGAGTTTGTGTACGTAGTGAGTTTGCCTGTGTTGTTGCCCTTCGCTACTACCACCGTCCAGGCCGAAGTTGGTACATGGAGAAGTGAAAGTGCCTTCGGAGAAGTGAGGACGTTCTGAAGTCCGGCCCCATCGATACCAAAGTAGAAGGCGTGCTTGGCTTTGGGAATCTCGAACCACGGTCGAGCAGGCGATGTTCCAACGGCATCGGGTCCTGCCATATACGAGTCACCATCAACCTGCATGAACTGGTGTGTCGAGCTATCTGTACGGCAGCCACTCATACTCCATGAGTACGAGACCTCATCGGTTGAGAAGTTGATCGTGCCGCTGCCCCTGGTCACCGGACCATGCGTAACGGGGTGGCATCCCTCATCGATCGAATCTTTGGCTACGAAGGAAAAACTCGCCGTCTTCGTGTCCCCGATGATCCGTGACGCGGTAAATGTTGAACTGCCCGGATTCGCAGGTGGCCCAGAGTGATTTCTGGTCGTCAAAATCGCTATGCCAACGACAATGCCACCGACCAGCGCCAGGCCCACCAAGACGACGATGACCCGCCGCCGCCGCTCGCGGCGCCTGGCCTCCTTGAAGAGGGCCTCAACCTCCATTTCCGCTGCGGTCAGGGTTGGTGCCCGGTCATCTATTGTCAGGCTCATAAAGCTACTATGATTGGCGTTATGAAGCCTGTCAAGCGACCGGAGTCCGACGACGCCGATATCTTGCTCGACTTAGCCCATGTCGATCGGGAGGCCCAGACGCATCTGCACGAGCAGGTGGCTGCGGAGATTCGAAGGGCGATTGCAGAGGGCGAGGCTGGGCCAGGTCAGCGAGTTCCACAGGCCAAGGACTTGGCCGCCGTTCTCGGGGTCAACACCAATACCGTTTTGCGTGCCCTCCGACTCTTAGAGGGACGAGGGATTGCTGGAGATGGGGAGGGGCAAGGCAATCCGAGTTACCGGAACCCCGGACAAAGGCGCAGTGGTGGCGAGAACGAAGGATCTCATTGCGTTTGCTAGGAGCCGTGGCTATCGCAGCAATGAGTTCTCTGAACTCGTGCAGCAACTGCTTCGTGAGTAACCCATCCGGCGTTCAGGGACGTTCGGGCATCGCCCGGCTTCGTCAGATCGCTAGCGAGGCGGGCCGTTCAGCTGGGTCCTTGTTGATCGGTGCGGTCCACTGATCGCCGGGGAGGTTGGTGCCGAGAACCACCCGATACGGAGGGCCAGCCAGATTGCGATGCAACCATCCTGCCGGGGCCTGGAGGCGGCACCCGGGACTGACGCCGGTCACCTGCCCGTGCTCGTCAGCGAAGCTGCCGGTTCCAGAGATCACAAACGCTATTGAGTCGAATTCGTGCCAATGCAGTGGTTCATCCTCGTGCAAGTCCTCATCGAAGGCCAGGCCGTGGAAGCCCAGCTCGGCGACCTGTGCAAGGGCCTCTTCCTCGGTGATCGGCGTGCCCGTTTCGAATAGGTAGTCCATAGCGCAACGAAGTTCCTTCCGCCGGAGCCGCCTGGCGCCGATGACAGAATTGCCTACCATGCTTTTGCAGGTTGTGTTCGAGATCGGAGCCAGTGTCCCACCTTCCCGGCGTTGCGGGACACCTTGACGGTCGTGATTGTCCTCGCCGACCAGACGACGGAGGCGGAGATCGTCCAGGAAAGAAATCGAACGTGCCCGTCGCGTTGAGCGACGGAGTTGGCGATTGTATTGGCCAACATCGAAGCGTAGGGTTCCTGCAGGCGAACATGGGAGGAAACATGAGCAACGTCGAAGTAATCCGCGATCTGTATGACGCCTTCGGCCAAGGGGACATTCCGACGGTTCTCGGCGGGATGGACCCCAATATCAAGTGGCGCGAGGCAGAAGGGAATCCGTACCAGCCAAGCGGTGAGCCCTGGCGGGGTCCTGATGCGATCCTGAACAACCTGTTCGTGAAGCTCGGTGCTGAGTGGGATGGCACCTTTGCGGTGCACCCCAAAGACTTCCACGACGCAGGGGACACGGTCGTGGTCGAAGCGCGTTACATCGGGACCTACACGGCAACCGGCAAGCAGCTCGATGCGCAGGTGTGCCATGTGTGGAAGCTTCGTGACGGAAAAGTGACCAGTTTCCAGCAGTTCGTGGACACCGGACAGATGCAATCGGTCATGGGTGGATAGCTTTCGGCGCGCGGGCCTCGGTCAATAGCCGTCGCTGACCAGGCGAACGGGGGCACCCTTGACGCCCAGCGCCGTTCGACGGGGATTAACCGGGCACCTCATCGGATGCTCACAACCCGATCAAGCTCACCGCACATACGATCCATACGCTTGCCCCATGACCTCCCTTCGTCGCACCGTTGCCTCGCTGGTCGTGGTGGCTGCCTGTATCGGTCTGCTCAGCGCCTGTGATTCGAGCGGGACGACCAACGCACCGGCCACGCCGAGCCCCCCGACCTCGGGAGCGGAGCAGCGGCGCGCACGGCTACGCCCCTGGGACACAGACGATCTCGATCGATGTGCATGGCACGACGCGCACCGCAGTGCTGGTCGTGCCCAGGGACCTCTCGCACCCGGCTCCGCTTCTCTTCGCCTTCCATGGTTATGGCGGCACCGGTGCCGCCATGAATCGCCAGATGGACTTCGAGAAGCTGTGGCCCCAGGCCATCGTGGTGTACCCCAACGGCCTCACCGGGCACGCCAACCCCCGAGATCCCCAGGGCCTCAAGACCGGCTGGCAGGGAGTGGCGGGCCAAGAAGGTGATGCCGACGTCCACTTCTACGATGCGCTCCTCTCCGACTTGGCGGCCAAGCTCCCGGTCGACCACAGCCGGATCTACCTCATGGGCCACTCCAACGGCTCCGCCTTCGTGTCGTTGCTGCGCAACGAGCGGGGCCAGGCCATTGCGGCCACGGCCAACTCGTCGGGCCAGCCCACCCGGCTCATCCCCACCGACCCGGTGCGCTCGATGTTCATGTCCATGGGCCAGTTCGATGCCATAGTCCCCTACGCACAGCAGAAGAAGGCTGTGCCGGTGGCTGCCGCCCACCTCGGCGTCGATCCGGCCACGGCCAAGGTCGATGGCTTCCTCACCACCGAGACCGGACCGAACGGCATCGAGTTGTCCGTGTACGACTACCCGGGTAGCCACAAGCCGCCCCCGGAGCTTCCGGGGCTGATCGTGGCCTTCTTCCAGCGGCACACTCTGCCCAGGGCCTAAGGACCCATCGCTAGTTCGGGTCGTCGCTGGCTTTGGCGAAGCGCACTCGGCGTACGGAGTGCCCCACTGGTGCCGTTCATGGACAGGCAACTTTCGCGAGCGCGAGGCCGGGCGATCGCGTTTTGATCCGATGAGCCGGGTTTCGTCCGCGCCCGTGGCGCGCCCGATGAGAGCGGCGCACCAGGTCTGACCTGGTAGTGACGGTGAGCCGACCTATAGGCGGGATTCTGTTCCCCCTCTGATGAGGGTTCGGTGGCCATCCATCTAAGCGGTCTACCTGGGAGTGGTGCTCCGGGTGGAGCACCGGGCGGGCCGTCCGTCTCCCTGTTCGACCTTGCTCCGGGTGGGGTTTACCGAGCCGACCGGGTCACCCCGGCCGCTGGTGCGCTCTTACCGCACCGTTTCACCCTTACCTGTGCGCGTCCCGGAGGATGCGCCATCGGCGGTCTGTTCTCTGTGGCACTTTCCTGCAGGTCGCCCCGACTGGCGGTTAACCAGCACCCTGCCCTGTGGAGTCCCGACCTTCCTCGACCCGAGCACGTCGGAGGTGTTTTCTCCGCCGGTTCGGACCGCGACCACCCGGCCGGCTCACCGTCCACTCCATCGTCCCACATGCGGGGGGTCGCCGTCCCGGAGGCACTGCCTGCGCCTGGTCCTGCTCGCGTCGGTGTGGGCCTAATCTGGCGCCGTGTCACCCGAAGCGCCAGCCCAACGCCTCCTCGCCGACCAGACCGGGCCCGATGCCCTTTCCATCGCCGAGTTCTATCGCCGAGTCGACCGGGCCGTGCGGACCAATTTCCCGCGAGAGCTTTGGATCAGTGGAGAGATCCGATCGGTCAAAGTGCTGCCTCGAGGACACTGCTTCATCGACCTGGTCGATCCCACCAATGCCCAGGACAGCGGTGCCCCCACGCTGAACGTGAAGTGTTGGTCGACGCGATGGCGAAGTGTTCGATCCACGCTCGAACGATTGGGCATCGTGCTCGATGCCGGCATGGTGGTGCGGGTGAAGGGTGAGGTCCAGTTCTACAAGGCACGGGGCACGGTCGACTTCATCCTCTCCGAGCTCGACACCGACGCCTTGTTGGGCAAGGTGGCCGCCGAACGGGCCCGGCTGGTTAGGGCGCTCGTCGATGAGGACCTGTTCGATCGACAGCAACGCCTCCCCGTGCCATTGCTCCCGCTACGGGTCGGACTCGTGGCCAGCCCGGACACCGAAGGGTGCAACGACTTCCTGGGAGGGCTACGCGGTTCGGGCCTCGCCTTCGCAGTCACCTTCGCCCCTACCGCCGTGCAGGGCAAGGCGGCACCCACTCGCATCGCCAAGGCTATTGCCAACCTGCAGCGAGAGTCGTTGGACCTGATCGTGGTGGTCCGGGGCGGTGGCTCAAAAGCCGACCTTTCGGCCTTTGACTCGGAGCGGGTGGCTCGGGCCATCGCCACGTCTTCTCTTCCTGTCTGGACCGGGATCGGCCACACCGGTGATCAGTCGGTGGCCGACGAGGTAGCAAAACGCGCCTTCATCACCCCTACGGAGTGCGGACAGGAGTTGGCCCGACTGGCCACCGAATTCTGGCGGGTCCGCATGGAGGCGGGTCTGGTCATCGGCCGGCTCGCCCGTGACCTGCTGGAGCAATCAGAGCACGTCCTCGACCGGCATCGACACGGGATGGTCACCGGCGCCCACTCGCAGCTCCACCGCCACGCCGACCGGCTGGTGCACCGCTCGGGTGCCATGCGCGGAGCAGTCCGTAGCCAGCTGGATGCCCATGGCCGTCACCTGGGCAACCAGGGACGTCTCGTGGCGCGGTCATCACTGCGCTCGGTCGACACTGCTCGCACTGCGCTCGACGTCCGGGCCGTGCGCTTGGCGGCACTGCCGAGCCAGAGGCTGCAAGTCGAAGAGCTCCGAGCGGCGCAGTGGAGACGGCTCATCGGCGCGTATGACTACCGCCGTCAGCTCGAACGAGGGTATTCGGTCACTCGAGACGAGTCTGGTCGGGTGGTCCGCTCGGTGGTCGACCTTCCCCCGGGATCACGTATGGTGACCCGGTTGGCTGACGGCGATGTGAATTCGATCGTCAGCGAAGCCGGCGACGCAGTGACCGGCGGCCGACAGGATCATGTTGAGGACGGAGGAGAGTGGTAATGGCGACCACCGAGGGCGGTAAGGATGTGGCCCGTGCCGAGCCGGAAGTGGCCGACCTGAGCTATTCAGAGGCCGGGGCTCAGCTGGACGGCATCATCGAGGAGTTCGAGACCGGCGTGGTCGATGTCGATCGGCTCGTCGAGCAACTGGAACGGGCCACTGACATCGTGGACGAGTTGGACCGACGTCTCCGACGCACCCGGATGCAGGTGGAGGAGCTGGTTCCGCGGCTCGAGTCCATCGGCCAGGCCGACCAGCATCCCGAAGACGACGGATTCGACGAGGGGGACGTAGCCGAAAACGATCCCACGGAGTCGCCGGGACTGTTCTGAATGGGCCGATCTGGCGGAAGGGCCGGTGGCCTTGTCCGGGACTGACCTACGCCCGCGGGAACGTGGTTGCCCACGGTCAAGGTCGACAGCCCTTCTTGTCCAAGTTCCGCGGGTCCTGCCGCCCTCGACCGGGAAGGTGTGCCCAGTGGGACGAGTCCGGCGCGTGGCCGGCCGGTTAGTTGATGTTGCGCTCGCTCTCGTTCCAGTACGGCCGGCGCAGCTCACGCTTCAGCACCTTGCCTGACGGGTTGCGGGGTAGGGCGTCGACGAAGTCGATGGAGGTCGGGCACTTGTAGTGGGCCAGGCGGACGCGGGTTGCGGCGATGATGTCTGCCTCCAGAGCCCCGTCATCCGCGGGGGCCCCGGACGCCCGGACCACGATGCCCTTCACCGTCTCGCCCCAGCGCTCGTCGGGTACCCCGATGACGGCGGCGTCGGCCACGTCGGGGTGGGCCAGGAGGGCGTTCTCCACTTCGGCCGGATACACGTTCTCCCCGCCGGACACGATCATGTCCTTGATGCGGTCATGGAGGAACAGGTAGCCCTCGTCGTCCAGCCAGCCGGCATCCCCGGTCCGGAACCAGCCGTCCTCGGTCAGGGCGGCCGCAGTCTCCTCGGGCTTGTTCCAGTAACCGATCATGTTCTGGTCCGAGCGCGTCCACACCTCGCCAACCTCCCCGGCGGGCTGGTCGCGGCCGGTGTCGGGGTCCACGATGCGCAACTCGACATGGTCGAACGGCCGGCCCGCCGACCGCAGGAGATTGGCCCGAGGCCCGTCGGGGTCGTGGTCGGCCGGCATCAGCGAGGTGATGGCGCCCGTGGTCTCGGTCAGCCCGTAGACCTGGGCGAAGTCGCACCCCAAGGCAGCCATGGACCGGACCAGGACGTCCTCGCTGATGGGCGAGGCTCCGTAGAAGACCGTGCGCAGCGAGCTGACGTCGGTGGTGGCCAGCGCCGGGGTGGCCAACAAGAACATGAGCACGGCCGGAACGACGAAGGTCTCGGTGATCCCGTGCTCCTCGATGATCCGGAGTGCCTCGTTGGGCTCGACGTCTCGCAGGATCACGGAGTGGCCTCCGCGGGACATCCCGGCCAGCGCCCACCCGGTGCCTCCGATGTGGAAGAGCGGCATGGCTACGAGCGACACCGTGTCAGCCCCAATGTGGAACACCCGGTCAGCCTCGGTGAGGATGGCCGAGATGTTGCGGCCCGAGATGACCGCCCCTTTGGGCAGTCCGGTGGTCCCCGAGGTGTAGAGCTGGAGCACTGCGTCGTCCGGCGCCGGCTCGAATCCGGGGTCGCCCCGGTCCTCGACGCCTTCCGCATCCCGCCACGCGGCGAAGTCCTCCAGGGCGACCCACTGACGCACCCCAGAGACGAGGGTCTGCACCTCCTTGACGGCCGCGGCGTAGTCGGGCCCGTAGAAGAGGATCGGTGCACCGGCATCTTCCACGATGGCGGCGATCTCGGCCGGGGCCAGCCGCCAGTTGACGGCGACGCTGACCGCGCCGAGCAGGGCGCAGCCGAACAGGACCTCGAAGTACTCGGTGTCGTTGCGGTCAAGGAACGCCACCCGGTCACCGGCCCTCACTCCAGTACGACCCAGGGCATGACTGACCCGTCGGGCCCGGGCGTAGACCTCGCCCCAGGTGAGGGTGGTGGTCCCCTCGGTCAGCATGGGGGCGTCGGGGGTCTGAAGGCCCCACTGTCGGATCATCCCCGATGCACTCGTCGGCCGGAAGGGCTCCTCGCCCTGGCTCGGTTCGGTCGTCACGGCTCCACCCCCTTGTCCCCGTCCTGCTCGGCTGGCCCGATGGTACTCCCGCCGTGCCCCGGCCCACCGGGCCCGAGCGCCCCCGGCCTCGGCGCCTGGTGGTGGGGATCCTGCACGGGCGGCCGTAGAGTGATGGGCGTGACCGAGCGCACCGCTGACCAGTCCGTACCCGACGCCGACCGCCTCTATTTCCGTCAGCTGCTGGCCGGTCGCGACTTCGCCGTCGACGACCAGGTGGCCCGCCAAATGGTCAACTTCGTCTATCTGGTCGGGGACCGGAAGACCGGTGAGGCGGTCATCATCGACCCGGCCTACGGCGTCGACGACCTGCTCGGCCTGCTCGCGGCCGACGGGATGACCTGCGTGGGCGCCCTGGCCACCCACTTCCACCCCGACCACGTCGGTGGCGACATGATGGGTTGGGGAATCGAGGGCATCAGCCGCCTGCTCGAGGTCCGGCCGGTACCGATCCACGTGCAGGCCGACGAGGCCCCGTGGGTGGAGCGGTCCACCGGCGTGGCGGCGAGCGAGCTGGCCACCCATCACAGCGGTGACGTGGTCCAGGTGGGAGAGGTGCCAATCGTCCTGGTCCACACGCCGGGCCATACGCCGGGGAGCCAGTGCTTCTTGGTCGACGGTCGGCTCATCGCCGGGGACACCCTGTTCCTGGAGGGGTGCGGTCGGACCGACCTCCCGGGCGGCGATCCCGAGGCCATGTACGAGTCTCTGACCACCCGGCTCGCCCAGGTGCCCGACGACACCGTGCTCTATCCCGGGCACCTCTACTCGCCCGATCCGTCGGCCACCATGGGGGACACCAGGGCCCACAACTACGTATTCCGCCTCCGCACGCCCGAGCAGTGGATGACCATGTTCGGCTGAGCCTCCGCACGGCCCGGCCTCGGGCACCGTCCGCGGCACCTACGATGACCAGCCATGAGCGACGCCCTTTCCCCTGACGCAACCGTGGTCGTGGTCGGGGCGTCCCTGGCCGGCCTCCGGGCGGCCGAGGAGGTACGCCACGAGGGGCACACCGGCTCGGTCATCATCGTGGGAGACGAGATCCATGCCCCCTACGACCGTCCTCCGCTGTCGAAGCAGCTGCTGGCCGGAGCCTGGGACGTGCCCCGTATCCACCACCACGCGCCAGATGTCCTCGACACCCTGGGACTCGAGTTCCGTTTGGGCCGACGGGCCACCGGCCTCGACGTCGAAGCCCGCACCCTCCGTACCGACGACGGGGACGAGCTGGCCTTCGACGGGCTCATCGTGGCCACCGGCGCGACCGCCCGACCCCTACCCGGCAGCGAGGGCTTGGCCAGAGTCCGCACCTTGCGCACCCTGGACGACTGCCTGACCATCCGGGGCACCTTGCTCGAAGCGGGGGAGGGGGCGAGAGCGGTGGTCATCGGCGCCGGCTTCATCGGGTCGGAGGTGGCCGCCACCTTTCGCACGCTGGGCGCCGAGGTGACCGTGGTAGAGGCCCTGCCCACACCGCTGGGCCGGGTGCTGGGCGACGAAATGGGCGAGGCCTGCGCCGGACTGCACCGGGCCGAGGGGGTGACCGTGCGGGCCGGCGTGGGCGTCGACCGGGTCTCCGAGTCCGAAGGGGGCGCGGCCGTCGTGGTCCATCTGGCCGACGGCACCGAGTTGCCCGCCGACGTAGTCGTCGTGGGCATCGGGGTGGAGCCTGCGGTCGACTGGCTGGAGGGCTCGGGTCTCACTCTCGCCAACGGGGTGGTGTGCGACGAGAGGTTGTTCGCCGGCGACCGGGTGGTGGCGGCCGGGGACGTGGCCCGTTGGACCCACCCCGGGTTGGGCGAGGAGCTGCGGGTGGAGCACTGGACAAATGCCGCCGAGGGTGGGGCGGCTGCGGCCCGGAACCTGCTGGCCGGGTCAGCCGCGGCCCAGGCCTACGAGCCCGTCCCGTTCTTCTGGTCCGACCAGTACAAGACCAAGATCCAGGTGGTCGGCCTCCCCGGGCCCGACGACGAGGTGGTGGTGGTCGAAGGATCGGTGGACGAGGGCAAGCTCGTGGCCCTGTACCGCCGGGGCGACCGTCTCCGGGCCGCCCTGGCCTTCAGCCGGCCCCGCCACCTGATGGCCTACCGGCCGCTGCTCGCCGCCGGTGCCTCGTTCGACGAGGCGCTGGCCGTAGCCCGCTCCTGAGGGGGCACACCGCTCGCGCCGGGACCTCGGGCCCGCCATTGCCGGGCCCTCCGACCTCCGGCGGCGAACTTGCGGGTGAAGGCCAGCGCGTCGGCGATCTGGGCGGCGGTCGGCTCGATGCCTCCGTAGGTGGACCGCTCCACGAGGGTGGAGGCCGTGAGCAGCCCGGACCGGGCCGAGGGTTCGGCCGCGGCCAGGCGTTCGCCGTAGGCCGAGAGGGTCTCGTCCACTCGACGACGCCGGCCCCGGCCGGCCCCGCCCTGCTCGAGATCGGCGGCCACCTGATGGGCCCAGGTGGGTGGGCGTCGCCGGCGACGGCGGACGAGGACGGACGCCACGGCCAGCAGGGCCAGGAGGACCACGATGGGGACCCAGGGCAGGTGGGCGAGGAAGCGGGTGGTGCTGTGGGCCAGCACCGACCCGGGCGTGGGGTTGGCCAGGGGGACCACCGCCGTCGGATCGAAGTTCTGCCAGCCGTAGCCCGGGAACCACACCTGGACCCAGGCGTGGGCGTCTTTGGCCTGCACGTCGTAGAGGTCGGTGATGGGGTTGTACGACCCCGGTACGTAGCCCACGGTCTCGCGGGCGGGGATGCCTAGTGACCGCAGCATCACCACGGTGGCGGTGGAGATCTGCTCGCAGTAGCCCTGGCGGCTTCCGAACAGGAAGCTGGTCACGGCATCGGCCCCGTTGGCCAGGGGTGGGATATCGGTGGTGTAGCGGACATGGCTCGACATCCACGACTCGATGGCGCTGACCTTGTCGTAGGTGTGGGGGTCGGGGTCACCGTTGGTGCCGATCCCGGCGGTGATGGTCCGGGCCAGGGCCGCCACCCCCGGATAGGGGTGGGGGAGCTGCAGGTAGCGCTCGGTATCCGGCCCGGAGAGGCCGTCGGCCTGGGGCACCGGGCTGCTCGGGTGGGGGAGGGTTGACTGGCGGAGCTGTTCGGGGGTGGCGGTGATGTCGTTGGACACCACCGTGTAGACGCTGCCCGCCCCCATGGAGCTGGCCGAGACGATGGTGCCGTCGCCGGTGAGGAACAACGAACGGGACTGGATGTAGACCCGTTGGGCATCGTCGGCGTGGAACACCAGGTTGGGGCCCGACTGGGCCAGGTAGAAGGTCTGGACGTCGGGGGTACCCGCGGCCAGCGGAGCCTGCTGACTGGGCTGGAGTGGGATCTCGAACGGTGACCCGAAGTCGAGCTTGGCCAGATGGCCGCCGTTGGCCGGGTCCTGGGCCTGGACCCAGCTCTGGCCGTTCCAGTAGTCGTAGGTCTGGCCGACCCAGAAGCTGGGCCGGCTGGCCCGGACCCGCAGCACCACCTGGTTGCCCAGCGAGGCCCTGACCCCGGTGTCGAGTGACTTGGCGAAGCCCAGGAAGCCGCCGACCCCGGTCCGGCCACTGGGGCTGGCGGCGTGCGCGGGCAAGGAGGCCGACCCGTCGGTCAGGTTGCTCGGGGAGTCGACCGGCGACGAGTTGGCCGAGGAGGACGGGAAGATGAGCGAGGTCGACACCTTGGGAGCGGGCAGCACCGAGACCAGCACGCCGGCCACCACCGCCACCGCGGCACCGGTCATGCCCAGCGTCACCCACGGGACGCCCCGCGCCCCGGCCATCGACTGCCACATGGCCACCAGGCCCCACACGCCGAAGGCCAGCCAGGCCACCACGTAGACCCCCAGGGTGAGGTCGACGGACTGGGCGGCGGCGACGGCCATGAGGGCGGCGGACCCGGCCAGCGAGTAGGCGACGTCCCGGCGCGCCGGGACGTCGAAGGCATGGGTGCACAACACCCAGGCGAACAGGACGGCCAGCGGCCCCTCCACCGTGGAGATGTCCCCGGGGGTGGCGTTGTGGCTGACGGTTGCGATGAACCAGACGAACCCGCCGACAGCGCAGACGGCCAGGATGGGCTTAATGACCGGCCAAGGTTGTTCCCGCCGCCAGTAGGAGAGGGCGTTGCCCACCCCGGTGGCCACGATGCCGAAGACGGCCACCGCGGCGCTCAGCTCACCTTGGCTCCAGCACGCCCCGATGGCGATGATGACGGTGCCGGCCGAGGCCAGCCGGAAGGGGACCGAGTGCTCGGGGGGCCCGGGCCGGTTGGCCTGAACGACCCGCTCCCAAAGCGTCACCGTCGGCCCCGCCGCGACGTCGGAGCCTCCGGTACCCGGCGCGGGCACGGCGCGAGCCAGGCGCCGGCCCAGATCCACCCGGTCCCGCACTTGGCGGAGGCAACGACCCTCGATCTCAAGGGTCCCGAGCACGACCGGCTCACCCCGGACCAGGCAACGGTTGACCACCGCCATGACCCGCTCCGACTCGGCCTCGGCCTCGGCCGGGTCGGGAGGCAGCGTCACCTCGACGACCACCGGCTCCTCGCTCTGCCGCTCGCTCTCGCGCACCATCAGCACCCCGGTGTGGGAGGTGGCCGGCCAGTGGACCGAGCGTCGGGAGTCGCCGGGCTGGAATGGGCGCACTCCCCGGGGCTCACCCGCTCCGGAGGGCACCCGACGGGGCGACTCCCCGGCGGAGTCGTCGGGCCGCGCCTCCAGGGGGCCCGGGGTGCCCAGGCGGGGCGCCACGTGCAGCGGGCGGGGTAGGGCCACCTCGACCTCCCGCGCCCACCAGAGCAGGCCGAGGGGGCGCACGAGGCCAGTTCCACGGCCACGTGCTCCACCACGCCCCGTCGGTCCGGGGTGACGGTGACCATCACCGACCGAGCGCCCCTCGAGGGGCCCTCGGCCCGGGTTGTGGCGCCCACCGGGAAGCGCGGCCGGATTCGCAGTGGGCCGTTGGCCACCATCGTGAGCGCCACCGGCCGACCGGCCTCGGCATCCGAGGGCGAGGCAATACAGGTGACGTCGGCCCGGAGGGCCGGGAACAGCGGGGCCACGAGCCCGGTGAACAGGACGGCGGCCAGGAGGGCGCCAACGGCCTGCACCCATCCGGAGCCACTGGAGTGGGCCACCCCGGCCCAGGCCACCACGGCCACCAGGCTCCCGGCCACCGGGGTCAACCAGGCCACCGGATGGACACGGCGGCGGAGCCGCCGCCCACCGGGCAGCAGGGAGTCGGGGCCGCTCCGACGGTCGCGGTGCCCGGCCGCACCCCACGAGAGGGCCACGCCCGCGCTGAGGGCCACCAGGCCGACCACCGCACCGGCCAGCACCACATGGGGGCCGAAGAAGGTCCGGACCACCACCACGCCGCACACGCCGGCGGCGACGCCGGTGGTGGCGGTGATGACCCCGCGCCAACCCGACGAACGCGGCGCGGGGTCCGGGCCGCTCACGTCGGGGGGACGGGCGTCTCGGCCAGGATCCGACCGACCAGGGCCGGCCCGTCCCCACCGCTACCCTCGGCGATCAGCCGATGGGCCAGGCAGGCCACGGCCACCGCCTGAACATCCTGGGGCGTGACGTAGGCACGGCCGGTGAGCACGGCGTAGGCCTGGGCTGAGCGAATGAGGGAGATGGCGGCGCGGGGGCTGGCGCCGAGCCGCACCGTGCCCGCAGTGCGGGTGGCCCGGACGAGGGAGACCGCGTATTCGGCCACCGCGGTGACGACGTGCACGGTGGCGGTGGCGGCGATGGCCCGCTCCCAGCGGGTCGGGTCCGACACCGGGACCATCCCGTCCAGGGCGTACCGGCCGCCGTTGTGCAGGACCAACCGGGTCTCGACGTCGGCGTCGGGGTAGCCGATGGTGGTCGACAGCCCGAACCGGTCGAGCTGGCTCTCCACCAGTGGGTAGGTACCGAGTTGGCCGATGGGGTTCTGCGTCCCGATGACCAGATGGGGGCGGGGGAGGGGCCACGACTCGCCATCCACCGACACCTGTTGCTCCTCCATGGCCTCGAGCAGCGCCGACTGCGTACGCGGGGGGTGCGGTTGAGCTCGTCCAAGAGGACCACGTGCCCGAAGACCGGACCGGGCCGGAAGTCCCAGGTCTGGGTGTCCGGGGAGTAGACCGTCACACCGGTGACGTCGGAGGGCAGCAGGTCAGGGTGGCCCTGCACCCGGGAGAGCTGGACATCGAGGGCCGAAGCCAGCGCCCGGGCCAACACCGTCTTGCCCACGCCGGGCACGTCCTCGATCAGGAGGTGATTGCCGGACATGGCCGCCACCACCGCGATGGTCACCGCCCTCGGGGTGCCGAGGAGGACCTGGGAGAGGGCATGGTGGAGCGAGCGGGCGGTGGCCACCGCCTCATCCACGGTGGCCTGGGGGTCGGCCGGCGCGGACCCGAGTACCGCTGCCATCGGATCGGCCCCCACTGCCTCGATGCCCGTGCTCATCCGTTCCCCTGCTTCCCTGGCACTGGACCGTCCCGTTGGTATCACTGCCGAGCGTGGTTGCCCACCCACCCTAGGCGTTGCCAGGGTGTTTCTTCAATGCACCCGCCGACGCGCCGTCCCCGGGTACCGCATGCCTGACCCCGGGGATCGACGGCGGTCAGGACCTCAGAAGTCAAGGGCCGAGAGCTCGGGGATGGTGGCCTCCGAGCGTCCCCGGGCGTCCAGCCACCGGGTCCGCCGTTGGGCCCGCTCCGGATCGGTGGCTCGGGGCTCGACCACGTCACGGGGGGTCCAGGAGGCGGCGACGTCGTCCTCGTCGGCCCACGTGCCGACGGCCATGCCCGCCAGATAGGCGGCGCCGAGGGTGGTCGCCTCGAGGACCGGGGCGATCTCGATGGGCCGGCCGCAGGCGTCGGCCAGCGCCTGGACGAACACCGGGTTGTCCGACATGCCCCCGTCCACCCGGAGTGGGCCGATGGCCAGGCCGGAATCGGCCTGGGCCGCCTCCAGCAGGTCGGCGCCCCGATGGGCCACACCCTCCAGGACGGCTCGGACCAGCTCCGGCCTGCCGCTGCCCCGGGTCAGGCCCACGAAGGTGCCCCGGGCCCCGAAGTCCCACACCGGCGTGCCCAGACCGAGGAGGGCGGGAACGAACCAGACGTCGCCGGTGTCGTGGCAGCGCCCGGCCACCTCGGCCGAGTGGGCCGCCGTCTCGATGATGGCAAGGTCGTCCCGCAGCCACTCCACACAGGTCCCCGCCGAGAGCATGATGGCCTCGAGGCCCCACGTCACATCGCCCCCGCGCCGCCAGGCGATGATCGGGATGGTCCCGGCCGGCCCCCGGGCCGCCTGGAGCGGGCGCTGCCGGCCCAGGCACTGGTCGAGCATGCCCCCGGTGCCGAAGGTGGCCTTGGCCTGACCGGGGTGGGTGCACCCCTGGCCGATGAGGGACGCCTGCTGGTCGCCGGCGAGGCCGGCGATGACGGGTCGCCCGGGGAGCACCTCGGCGGCTCCGACGGCACCCGAGGAGTCCACGATGGTCGGGAGCAGCGCCTCGGGGATACGGAGCGCGGCCAGCACCTTCGGGTCCCATCCCGAGCCGTCGCCGTGGATGAGCCCGGTGACGCCGGCGTTGGAGGCGTCGGTGACGTGGAGCGACCCGCCCGACAGGGTCCAGGCCACCCAGGTGTCGACGGTGCCGAACGCCAGCTCGCCGCGTTCGGAGCGGGCCCGCTCCGGGTCGACCTGGTCCAGGATGGCGGCCAGCTTGGTGGCCGATGCGTTGGGCGCCACCCGGATGCCCTGGCCCTGGAGCTCGAGGCAGGTGCCCACGGTGCGGAGGTCCTGCCAGCCGAGCCCGGGAGCCACCGGGATCCCCGTGGCCCGGTCCCAGACGATGGTTGACGCCCGCTGGTTGGCCACGCCCACCGCCTCCACCGGTCCACCCGCGGCCAGGGTGGCCGAGGCCACCTCGACCACGGCGGTGGCCATGGCCGTGGCGTCGAACTCGACCAGCCCGGGGAAGGGCGTGTCGGGGAGGACCGGGACGTGATGGATGTGCTCGACCCGGCCGTCGGGGCGGACCACCGCGCCCCGGACTCCCGAGGTGCCCACGTCTACGACCAGGACGCTCACGGCCAGGGCACCGGCCCGAACGGGGTGGGCAGGCCGAGCTTGCCCGGGTTGAGGATGCCGCGCGGGTCGAGCGCCTCTTTGACCGAGGCCAGTACGGCGAACCCGGACCCCGAGCGCGCCGGCGAGGAAGCGGCCCCGGTTGAGGCCGATGCCGTGGTGATGGCTGATCGCCCCGCCGGCAGAGACAGTAGTCCGGGTGACCTGGTCCCAGGCCTCCCGGTAGTAGCGGTCGGCCCACTCACCGGCGCGGTCCCCGGCGGCCACGTCCTCGGGCGGTCGACCGGCGAAGGTGAAGTAGAGGCAGGCCCCGTCGGTGTAGGCGTGGGACTGGTGCGACGAGGCCACCAGGGTCCCCGCCACGCCGCCCAGGGCGTCCAGCACCGCGTGGTAGAGCCCGGGGAGGGCCGACCATCGGGCCGAGACCTCGACGGTGTCCACCACGATGCCGCCCCGCCACAGCGGGGCGAGAGCGGACACGTCGTTGCGGTGGCCGAGCCACCGGTCGACCAGGCCGGCGTCCAGGCCGTCGCCGTCGGCGCACTCCTGGTCCACGACGGCCAGGGTGGCCTCGACCAACCCGGGGTCGGCTTCGTCGAGGACGATGAGCACGTTGGTGTCGGGCCGGTCGAAGGACCGGCCCGACTCGGTGGCGTCGTAGAGCCGGAGGACGGCCGGGGTGGCGCCGCGCCGCAGAATGCGACGGCAGGCGTCGAGCCCCTCGGCGAAGGAGGCGAACCCGAAGGCCCGGCGGCCCTCGCCCTCGGGGACCGGGTGCACCCGGAACCGTCCCTCGGTGATGACCCCGAGGGTGCCCTCGCTGCCGACGAAGAGCTGGGTCAGGTCCGGACCGGTCGCCGAACGGGGCCCGTGCCCGCCGGTGCGGACCACCCGTCCGTCGGCCAGCACCACTTCGAGCCCGAGGACCATGTCCTCGATCTTCCCGTAGCGATTGGAGTACTGCCCCGCACCCCGACAGGCCAGCCACCCGCCCACCGTCGAGAGATCCATGGACTGAGGCCAGTGTCCGAGGGTCACGCCGTGCCCGTCGCGCAGGCCCGACTCCACGTCGGGACCGAAGGTGCCCGCCCGAAGGTCGGCCACCAGCGAGTCGGTGTCGACGTCGCCGATGCCGGCCAGGCCGCAGAGGTCGAGGGCCACGCCCCCGAACAGCGGTACCGAAGCCCCACACACCCCGCTCCGGCCGCCGGCCGGGGTGACCGGCACCCGCGCCCCGTGACACAGCTCCAGGACCGCAGCCACCTGCCCGGTGTCGGTGGGCCGGGCCACGACGGCGGGCCGGGCCGGCACCTGCCCGGCCACCGCCCAGCCGATGGCCAGCGGCCACCAATCCCTGCCCGCCTCGGCCCGGTCGTCGTCCCCGGTCGAGACCTCGGCACACACGGCGGACAGCCGGGCCAGCAGGGAGTCGTCCACCCCCACCCGGCGCCCGCCCAGATGGTCGCCCACCAGTTCCGGTCGGGCGTCGACTGTCGTCACCGGTGTCGGCCGGGTCACGTCGACCCTCCGCCGCGGGCTCCTTGCGCGCGGGCCGCCCCCGCCCGACCACCGGTGGGACCCGGGTCGAGCCCGGCCCTCGTCAGCTCGTGGCGTCGCTCGGTGACGTAGGCCTCGGCTTCGGCCTCCCGGCGCGCTTCGTCCCAGCGGAGGTCAGGGCCGATGAGCTCGGCCACCCGGCGGGCGGCGGCGGCGGCGCCGCGGGCATCCCGCAGCGAGGCCCGGGTACGGCGGTCCAACACGTCGGCCACGGATCCGGCCATCTCGTGGCGCACGGCGTAGAGTGCCTCGACCTCGAGGTAACGGAGGCCCTCGACCAGCGGATCGAGCAGCTCGGGCCGCTCGGTGGCCAGGGCCAGGACGTCAGGCGTCTCGGCGCCGTAGCGGCTGGCCAGGTGGGCGGCCGTGGCCGCGGCGCCGTCGAGTGTGCCGGAGGCGGCCGGCCGGTCGGGGCCGGTGGCGCTCTGACCGGGGGACGTGGCGGGAACCCGGGCCGAGCGTCCCGCCCCGCGGAGCCGGAGGTCCTTGGTCACACACCGGAGCGATCGCTGGCCGAGGGCCACCACGACGGCGTCCACCGTGTCCTCGGCCATCTTTCGGTAGGTGGTGAGCTTCCCTCCGGTCACCGTGACCACACCGGACGCCGACGTACGCACCTTGTGCCGGCGGGACAGGTCGGCGGTGCGCTCACTCGGGGCGTGCTTCCCCTCCACCGGCGCCAGCAACGGCCGGAGTCCCGTCCACACTCCGGTGATGTCCTCCCGGCCGATGGGCCGCGTGGTCACGGCGTTGGCCGCGCCCAGGATGTAGTCGATGTCCTCGGGCAGGCAGCTCGGGTCGTCGAGGGGTCCGTCGTACTCAGTGTCCGTCGTGCCCAGATAGACCTGGTCACCCCACGACACCACGAAGATGGACCGATGGTCCTCGCGGACCGGGATGACGGCGGCGATGTCACAGGGGAACGCATGGTTGGGGACGGTGATGTGGATCCCTTTGGCCGGTCGGATGGACCGGGGATCGTGGTGCTCGTCCAGGGTCCGTACCTCGTCGGACCAGACGCCGGTGGCGTTGACCACCACCGAGGCCCGGATCTCGAAGGGTTCGGATCCCTGCGGGGCCACCCGGGCCCCTGCGACCCGACCGTCGGGACCGGTGAGCAGCGCCGTGACGGCCGCGTGGTTGGCGGCGACGGCCCCGTAGTCCAGCGCCGCGGTCCGCAGCACCGTCAGGGTCAGCCGGGCATCGTCGGCCTGGGCGTCCCAGTAGAGGAAGCCGGCGGCGAGGCGGTCGGCCTGCAGGGTGGGGAGGTGTTCGAGGGCCTGTTCCCGGGTGACCTTCTCGTGGCGGCGACCGATGCGCATGCCCCCGGTGAGGTCGTACAGCCACAGGGCGGTGAGGTACACCCGGGCCACGCTGCGGTTGACCACCCCGTCCCGTCCGAACAGCGGGATGAGGAAGGGAAGCGGCGAGACCAGGTGGGGCGCGTTCTCGAGTAGGCGCTGGCGCTCGGCCAGGTTCTCGTAGACCAGCCGGTACTCGCGCTGCTGCAGGTAGCGAAGACCGCCGTGGATCAACTTGGACGACTTGGAGGAGGTGCCCGAGGCGAAGTCGTCCTTCTCGACCAAGGCGACCCGCAACCCTCGGCTGGCGGCGTCCAGGGCCACGCCGGCGCCGGTGATGCCTCCCCCGATGACGAGTACGTCGAACGTCTCGGTGGCCAGGCGGACGAGGGACTCGGCGCGGTCGAAGTGGCCGACGCGGATCTCGTCGGCGCTGCCTGGCTGGGACATGGGCAAAGCCTGCCACAGGTGGCCGGACGTGCCGATCTCGCCGGGCGCCCCGCCCCGGTCGGGCACCCCGGGGGCCGGCACTGCTCTCGCCCTCCGGTATCTACAATGATTGTTGAAAAACAATGATTGGTGATACGGTGCTAGCCGATGCGAACCCCCGATGAGTTGACTGAGCGCTTCCGGGCCACCGGTCGCAAGGTCACGGCCCAGCGCCAGTGCATCTTCCGGGTGCTCCAGGGCGATGTCACCCACCCTTCGGCCGAGGCGGTCCACGCCCTGGCCAGCCGCGAGATGGAGACCATCTCACTGAAGACGGTCTACCAGACCCTCTACGACCTGGCCGAGCTGGGCGAAATCGCCACACTCGACGTGGGTACCGGCATGACCCGCTTCGACCCCAACGTCGACGACCCCCATCACCACCTGGTGTGTCGCGGCTGCGGCAGCGTACGGGACCTGGTGGCGGCCTTCCCCGCCCTCCGCATTCCCAAGGGGGCCGACCTCGGCTTCGAGGTGGGGTCGGCCGAGATCGTCTTTCGGGGTCTCTGCCCGGACTGCCAGACCCCTTCCGGCCGACGGACCACGTCGGTGGGGGCGTGACGGTGGCCGCATCCGATGTCAGCACCAGCAACCCACCCACGGAAGCCTCCGCGGGTTTCACAGCAATGAAAGGAACACCGTGACGGAACTCAAGAACAGCAAGACCGAGGCCAACCTGAAGGAGGCCTTCGCCGGGGAGAGCCAGGCCAATCGCCGGTACCTGTACTTCGCCCAGAAGGCCGACGTGGAGGGCTACCCCGACGTCGCCGCCCTCTTCCGCTCGGTCGCCGAGGGGGAGACCGGCCACGCCTTCGGCCACTTCGACTTCCTTCGCCTGGTCGGTGACCCCGTGACCGGCGTCCCGGTGGGCCCGACCGAGGACAACCTGAAGTCGGCAATCGCGGGTGAGACCTACGAGTACTCGGAGATGTACCCGGGGTTCGCCAAGACGGCCCGTGAGGAGGGCTTCGACGAGATCGCCGAGTGGCTCGAGACGCTGGCCCGCGCCGAGAAGAGCCACGCCGGCCGGTTCAGCGAGGGCTTGGCCTCACTGGCCTGACCCGAGTCCGAGGTGCCTGAGGCACCCCGAACCATCGTATGGAACCGGCCCCGGGCGAACTCCCCGGGGCCGGTTCCATCCCAACCCCGGTGGGTGGATGACCCGGCCACCGGCGGCCACGACCCACACAAAGGACGTACCGTGACACCGACCCGACTGCTCACCCTCGACGACATCGCCGACCAGCGCGCCTACGAGCGGGAGCGGGACGAGTTCCGGGCCCGGGTCATCGCCGTGAAGAAGCTCCGGAGGATCAGTGTGGGACCGGTGGTCACCCTCACCTTCGAGAGCCGGCTGACCATGCGGTTCCAGGTGCAGGAGATGGCCCGGGCGGAGAAGATGCTCTCCGACGAGCAGATCCAGCACGAACTCGACGTGTACAACCAGCTGATCCCCGCCCCGGGCGAGCTGTCGGCCACGCTCTTCCTCGAGCTGACCACCGAGGAGGAGCTCCGTACCTGGCTGCCTCGACTGGTCGGGGTGCAGCGATCCTGTGAGCTCCGCATCGGGGACGGCGACTTCGCCCAGGTCATCGCGTCCACGCCGGAGGAGGAGCACGAGTCCAACCTGAGCCGGACCGAGACCACCTCGGCCGTGCACTACGTGCGGTTCGCCTTCACCCCCGAGCAGGTCGAGGCCTTCGCCACCCAGCCGGTCACGCTGGCCGTCAACCACTCCGAGTATCCCGAGGGAGTGCCCGGGACCCCACTGAGCGACGCCACCCGGGCCGAGCTCAGCATGGACCTGGCCGGCTCCTGAGCCGCATCACCCCCGGGGAGGGGGACGGCGGGACCCGCGGTTCCGACCCGTGGGCCGGTGCGACCCCTAGGTTCCGGTGAAGCGGGGTGGCCGACGGTCGAGCGAGGCGCGGACCCCTTCGACGAAGTCGTCGGTGTGGGTGAGAGCCAGCTGCTGGCCCCGCTCGTGGTCCACGGCAACGGCGAATGCCTCGCGCAGGTCCCGGCGCAGGGTGTCACGGATGGCCCGGACCGCCAGGGGTGCCGACTCGGCGATCTCGCCGGCCAGTCGGTGGGCGCCGGCCCGGGGGTCCTCGTCCAAATGGTCGCACAGGCCGATGCGGAGGGCCTCCGCTCCGTCGATCCGACGCCCGGTGGTCAGCAGCTCGAGGGCGCGCTGGGGTCCCACGACCCGTGGCAGGGTAACCGAGATCCCGAAGCCCTGGTGGAAGCCGAGCCGGGCGAAGTTGGCGGCGAACCGGCTGTCCGGCGCACCCACCCTGAAGTCGGCGGCGAGGGCCAGTCCGAGACCGCCGCCGATGGCCGCGCCCTGGACCGCCACCACGACGGGAAGTGGACTGTCCAGGAGGTCCACGGCCCGCGTGTAGAGGGCGCGGAGGGCCTCGGGCTCGGGCGAGGCCGTGCGGCCGAAGTCGAGCCCGGCGCAGAAGTGCCGTCCCTCCGCACACAGGACCACGACCCGTCCGCCCTGCGCCCCGGTCCAGGCGACAGCATCCACCACCCCACCCAGCAGCTCGGCGTCGAAGTAGTTGGCCGGAGGCCGGTGGAGTTCGATCTCGGCCACCCCGCGGTCGTCGAGGGACGCGGTGACGTCACCGAAGTGCTCGCTCATGAGGGTCGCTCCCCCGGGCGGTGCCGACGGACCTCGGCGAGAACCTCGTCGGTGTGCTGGCCGCTCAGCGCGGCCGGGCGTCGCACCGTCGGTCCGGTCATCGACGAGAACCGGACCGGCTGGGGGATCACCTTGTAGGCCCCTGCCAACGGATGGACATCCTCCTCCAGCTCGTCCACCAGGGTGTCGAGGGTGGGGACACGAGAGGCCGGCACCTTCGAGGACTGGCAGAAGTCCAGCCACTCGTCGGTGGTCCGCTGGGTCAGGATGCCGGCCACCTCGTGGTAGAGGTCGTCGGCGTGGTCGATCCGGGCCCGGGCCGAACGGATGCGGTCGTCGCTGGCCAGGTCCTCCCGCCCACCGGCCCGGAAGATGTCCTCGAAGTTCTTCTGGGTGTAGGGGAGCACACTGATCCACCCGTCACGGGTCCGTTGGGGTCGCCGTTCCGAGTTCAGGATGCGCTGGTAGCCCGGCGGGCCCTGGGGCGGCCGGGCGGTGGCGGCCCCGGCGTGCTCGACCAGCATGAAGGCGGTCATCACATCGACCATCGGCACCTCCACCCGCTGGCCCTCCCCGGTGCGCTGTCGGTGGTAGAGGGCGGCCAGCACGGCGTAGGCGATGGTCAGCCCACTGACCTTGTCGGCCATCAGAGTCGGGGCGAAGAGCGGCTCGCCGCCGAACCGCCGGAAGGCATCGGGCAACCCGGTGGCGGCCTGGATGACGTCGTCGTAGGCCGGGGCGTCGGCGGCGGCCGAGTCGCTCGGGTAGCCCTGGGCCTGGCAGTAGACGAGGTCAGGGCGCACCGGGGTCACGTCGTCGTAGGCCAGACGGAGGCGGGCCAGGGTCCCCGGGCGCAAGTTGGTGATCATGACGTCGGCCGTGGCCACCACCTCCAAGAGGGCGTCGCGGCCCTCCTCGGTCTTCAGGTCGAGGACCATGTTCCGCTTGTTGCGCAACAGATTGAGGGCCACACCGGAGAGCCCCGGCCGAGGCCCGGCGGTCATGACCCGGCTCAGCGTTCCTCGAGGATCCTCGACGGTGATCACATCGGCGCCCAGGTCACCGAGGATCTGGGTCGCCAGTGGCCCCATCACGATCGAGGTGAGGTCGACCACGCGAACGCCGTCGAGCAGTCCGCCTGGGCTTTCGTTCATCATGTCCTTCCTGCCGGGGCCTGGTCGTACCGACCGGGGTCAGTACGGTGGGCGGATGGATCGAGCCGCCGATCGGGCGTTGGCCAGGGCTAGAGCGTACGCACTCTGGGACCGAGGGTCGGGCCACGCCGGGGCCTGGGTGCCGCCGGGCCGGGAGGCACGGTGACCGAGGCCCCACCCTCCCGGGTCACTCCGCCCCGGTCACGCGGCCTGGCCGCCGAGTTCCGGGACGCCGTCACGGTGCGTGCCGTCCTCTTGGTGGTGGGAGTGGGCCTCCTGCAGCTGGGGTTCATCGCCTCCTACATCGGGGCGTTCCACCGACCCGCGCCCCACCGGTTGGGGTTGGCCGTGGTGGCGCCCGCCGAACTGCGAACCACGGTGGTGAACCGCCTCAATGCCCTGCCGGGTCGGCCACTCGAAGCGGTGGCCGTCGATTCCACGGCCGCCGGCACCAGCAAGCTGCTGGCCCGCACGGTCTACGGCGTGTTCGTGGTCGACGCCGCCGGCAACCAGGACCGGCTGGTGGAGGCCAGTGCCAGTGGCGTGTCGGCGTCCACGGCCATGACCACGGTGATGACGGCCGTCGAGGTCCACGAGCACCGGACGGTCCAGGTCCACGACATCCGACCGCCCCTGCCTGGCGACCGGAACAGCCTGTCCTCCTTCTACCTGGTGGTGGGATGGATCGTGGGGGGCTATCTGGTGTCGGCCATCCTCGGGGTGAGCGCCGGCTCACGGCCGGCCAACGTCAACCGGGCCACGGTCCGCCTGGCGGCCATCGCCGTCTACGCCGTGGTCACCGGGGTGGCTGGTGCCCTCATCGCCGGGCCGTGGCTGCACGCCCTCCCCTCCCACGTGGTGGCCCTGGGCCTGCTCGGCGCGCTCCTCGTCTTCTCGGCCGGGGCGTTCTCTATGGGCCTGCAGGTGGTGGCGGGCACGGTGGGCATCGGCCTGAGCATCCTCCTCTTCGTCGTCATCGGCAACCCCAGTGCCGGCGGTGCCTACGCCTGGCCGCTGCTGCCGACCTTCTGGCGGGTGGTCGGTCCCTACATCCCCTCGGGGGCCGGCACCGCGGCGACGCGGGGCATCGCCTACTTCGACGGGATCGGCATCGGGACCAATCTCTTGGTCATTGCGACCTATGCCGTGGTGGGAATCGTGCTGGTCTACGCCGTGCTGGTCGACGTCGGCCACCAGGTCGTCCACCTCCCGGGCGCGGCCCGTCGGCGCAACGTGGATCTCGGGAAGGGCGGAGTCTGACGCTCAGAGGTAGGCCAGGTGCACGGCGGCCTCGGCCGTGTTGATGCGGAAGGTCAGGCTCTCCTCGATGTAGAGGTCGACCGTTCCGGCGTCACCGGCGCGGTAGCCCAGCGAGAAGTCCTCGCCGATGGTCAGCTCGAAGTCACCGCCGCGCTGGCTGAGCACCACCGCCCCGTCCACGGCCGGGGCCCACACCACCGGACCGTCCAGGATCTGGCGGAGGTGCTCGAAGACCGGGTAGCCGCCGTGCTCGGTGGTCTCGGTCACGCCGGTGAAGCACCGGGCGCCGAGGGCGATGGCATAGGGGCCGGACACATCAGCCGCCCGCAGCGCCGCCACCGCCTTGGCCACGTGCTCGGGATAGTGGCTGTAGTCGTCGCTGATGGCCACCTCCTCGTGGGGGGAGGCGGGGATGATCCCGGTCACCCCGGCGGCCGGGTAGCCGTGGAACACCACATGGTCCTCGGCGAGGGCGGCGGCCCGCGCCGCGGCGATCACCGGGTCGAGGTCGAGATCGGTGGCCCCGCGGTCGGCCGCGGCCAGCTCGGCCCGGTCCAGGGAGAACGGTGCGCGCAACTCGACGAGCGGCAGGACCTGCCGTCGGGCCACCTCGACGCCGATGGGACCGGCTTCCACCCGCTCGATCCTCCCTATGTCGACGGACGAGAACTCCCAACCGAGCGGGCCGGTGAAGTCGACCAGCCGGCGGGCGGCCAGGTAGTGCTTCAGCGATCGGCTGGCCTCCTCGTCGATCTGGGTCCAGGCACCGTCGGTGATCGGGGCCAGCTCGCGCAAAAGGTGGTTCATCAGAGCGTCCTGCTTTCGGTCCGTAGGTTGCCAATACCCAGGTTGCCGACGGTCAACCGACCAGCGGCCTCCTCGGCCAGGGGATTGAGGGTGGGGTCAGCCACCCGGGTCAGCGTGTTGCGGTCGATGTGGGAGAAGGGCTCCTCCCGGTCGGGGATCGACAGCACCCCTTCCTCCTCATAGGACCAGGTGCCATCCGGGTGGATGGCCACCGCCATGCGGTAGCTGAGGGTCCGGAAGGCCTGATCGAGGTAGGGGTTGGACAGGATCCCGTAGACCTCCGAGCCCACGGCCGCCCGGACCTCGAACTCGGTGGCCCCGGGGTCGGCCGCGCCGCCGGCCAACAGCACCTGCCCCCGGGGAATGCCCAGCGTGAGCGTCACGGTGTGGGTGGCGGGCTCCCACAGCCAGTAGCCGACCTGGTCGTGGAACGTCTCCACCTCACCGGGCTTGACGATGTGGGTGTGGTACCGCAGCCCGTAGAAGAGCTGGGGCCCGTTGGTCTGGCGGTCGATGGGCCGCAGCTCGTAGCGCTCGACGAAGGCGTTGCGCTCGGTTCCGCCCGCATCAGGATGGGCATCGGCACCGGCCGTCCCCTCCCAGACGCCCGCCAATGGAGCGAGAGGACCCAGGTTGGCCAGGGTGTCCGGATCCCCAGCGGGCTCGGTGTAGAGGTCGGCCCCGTAGGGTTCCACTCCGGTCCAACTCATCGGGGACTGTGTCCTCCACTCCGTCGTCTCATCCGCGTGCCCGACACGTGCCGTCGACGGGCCGGACCTCCCGGCTTCGTCCACGCCCCGATCCCGGGATGGTGGTCAGTGTAGGTCGGGGCGACAGCCGGCGAACCGGGTCTCGTGGCACCGCCCCGGACCGAGCAAGGTCCCCGGCCAGCTGGTTGTGCGGTGCACCGGCAAGGTCGGCCGCCGACGATACCTGCGTCGCCCGGCCCCGGGCGGCCCGGACGAACGGGCATGCCGCCCACCGGACACGCACCGCGGTGCACGAACCAAGGGAGCTCCTCATGACCACGGCAACCACCACCACCATCACCGGGAACCTGACCCGTGACCCGGAGATCCGCTACACCCGCGACGGGCAGGCCACCACCACCCTGGCCGTGGCCGTCAACCGCCGCTGGCAGAATCGCGAGACCGCGCGGTGGGAGGAGTCGACGTCCTTCTTCGACGTCGTCACCTGGCGGGAGCTGGCCGAGAACGTGGCCCTCAGCCTGACCCGGGGCATGCGGGTGGTGGTCACCGGGCGTCTGGAGCAGCGCAGTTGGGAGTCCGATGAAGGCGACCGGCGCGTGAAGGTCGAGATCGTGGCCGACGAGGTAGGGGTCAGCCTTCGGTTCGCCACCGTCGACGTGCACAAGGTGTTCCGGCCCCCGTCCGAGGCCGACGGACCCGCCGATGGCCCGGCCGCCGACGGCGCACTGGGGGCCCCGGCATGATGCCGGGGCCGACGCGGCCGAGGCCGGCCCGCACGGTCCTCTCCGAAGGGACACCCCCGCCGGCCCGGACCGCGGTCATCCGGCCGGGGATCTACCTCACCGCCACCGAGGTGTTCGACGCCTGCCAGGCCCTGGCCGACGCCGACCGGGTGCTGGTGGCGACGGGCACGACCGCCGAGGCCGGCGCGCTGGGCGACCTGTTCGAACTCCTGGAGGACCGGATGACGTCCTGAGGTCCGACTCTAGGACGCCTGCTCGGGCTCGTACTCGATGGACAGCGAGTTCACGCAGTAGCGCTGGCCGGTCGGGGCGGGCCCGTCGGGGAAGACGTGGCCGAGGTGGCCGCCGCAGCGGGCGCACGTGATCTCGGTGCGCTTCATGCCGAAGCTCGTGTC
Source organism: uncultured Acidimicrobiaceae bacterium (assembly GCA_963835465.1). Taxonomy (GTDB): domain Bacteria; phylum Actinomycetota; class Acidimicrobiia; order Acidimicrobiales; family RAAP-2; genus Bog-756. The sequence continues at coordinate 488,479 of CAWIFR010000006.1, read as the reverse complement.
GTCGTGCTCCTCGATGACCCCGTCGTCGAGCGCCCGGTAGAAGCTGGGCCACCCCGAGCCGGACTCGAACTTCGTGTCGCTGGGGAACAGCGCAACGCCGCAGCCGGCGCAGGTGAACATGCCACTGCCCTCCACATGGAGGAGCTCGCCGGACCAGGCCGGCTCGGTCCCCTTCTGGCGCAGCACGGCATAGCGCTCCGGGGACAGCTTGGCCCGCCACTCGTCGTCGCTCAGTTCCAGCCGGCCGGTGTCCGAACCACTGTTCTCTGCCATGGCATTCCTCTCCTCATGACCTCGGCCGGTGGGACCCACCGGCCTGCGCCGTGCTCACCGGCGGCGTCGCCGATCGGCGTCGTCGGTGCCGGCGAACCCGATCGTTCAGTGTAGGAAACGCCCCGCGGCACCGCCCTGTTCCCGCCGGGAGGGCAGAAACCGGTTTGCTAACGTCGCGTCAGATTTCGCCGTGCCCGCTGAGTCGGCCCCCGGTCCGGCCGGTGCCCGACGCCGACGGGACCGTCGGCCCGATCGACGATTCGAGAACCCGACACCATGGACCTCCGAGACCGACCCGAGGACGAGACGTTCCGCAACGACGTCCGGGCCTGGCTGGCCGACCATGTGGTCGGGGCGTTCGCCGCACTGGGCGGTCGGGGCGGTTCGGGCGACGAGACCTTCGGGTTCGAGACCCGCCTGGCGTGGGAGAAGGAGCTGGCGGCGGGCGGTTGGACCGGACTCGGGTGGCCGGCGGAGCACGGGGGCCGCGGCGCGTCCGTCGCCCACCAGGTCATCTTCAACGAGGAGTATGTGCGGGCCAAGGCCCCCGGGCGGGTGAGCGTCCTCGGCGAGGGGCTGCTCGGACCGACCCTGATCCAGTACGGGACGCCCGAGCAGCAGGCCCGCTTCCTCCCGACCATCCTGGCCGGCACCGAGCTGTGGTGTCAGGGCTACTCCGAGCCGAATGCCGGCAGCGACCTGGCCAACGTCCAGACCAAGGCCCACCTGGACGGCGACGAATGGGTGGTCACCGGGCAGAAGGTCTGGACCTCGCTGGCCCACCAGGCCGACTGGTGCTTCGTGGTCTGCCGCACCGAGCCCGGCTCGCTCAGGCACCACGGGCTCTCGTATCTCCTGGTGCCCATGGACCAGCCCGGGGTGGAGGTCCGCCCCATCACCCAGCTCACCCGGACCTCCGAGTTCAACGAGGTGTTCTTCGACGGGGCCCGGACCCGTTCCGATCACGTGGTGGGGGAGGTCGGCCAGGGGTGGCGGGTGGCCCTGGCCACCCTGGCCTTCGAGCGGGGGGTGGGCCTCCTCGGCCACCAGCTCTCCTTCCGACGGGAGCTCGACCACCTGGTGGCCGTGGCCCGGGCCAACGGGAGAGCCGCCGACCCGGTGATCCGCCAGCGTCTGGCCCGGTCCTATGCCGAGCTCGAGATCCTCCGGTACAACACCCTGCGCAGCCTGTCGGGGTACGACGGTCCGGTGGCGCCGCCCGAGGCCTCCATCATCAAGCTCTACTGGGCCACCTGGCACCGGGAGCTGGGTGAGCTGGCCCTCGACGTCCGGGGGCCGGCCGGGCTGGTGGCCGAGGGACTGCCCTATGAGCTCGACGAGTTCCAGCGCACCTTCCTGTTCAGCCGGTCCGAGACCATCTACGGCGGCTCCAACGAGATCCAGAAGAACATCATCGGCGAGCGGGTCCTCGGCCTGCCGCCCGAGCCCAAGGGGACCCATCGATGACCGACGCAGCACCCGACGGGCCCGCCCCGACCACTCCTGTCCCGGTCCCACCCCCGGGCCACGGGCTGCTCACCGGGAAGATCGTGGTGATCACGGCAGCGGCGGGGACCGGCATCGGCTTCGCCACGGCGAAGCGGTGCGTGGAGGAAGGGGCGACGGTAGTCATCTCGGACGCCCACGAACGCCGCCTCAGCGAGGCGGCCGACGCCCTGGCCGGCCTCCCCGGAGCAGGCGGGGAACGACCCCTGGCCGTGCCGTGCAACGTGACCGACGAGGTGCAGGTGCAGCACCTGTACGATGCCGCCGTCGAGCGGCATGGCCACTTCGACGTGGCCGTCAACAATGCCGGCCTGGGTGGCCAGGTCGATGTGGTGGACATGACCGACGAGCAGTGGTCGCTGGTCCTCGACGTCACCTTGACCGGCACCTTCCGCTGCACCCGCGCTGCCCTCCGCCACTTCTACCAGCGCGGTGAGGGCGGCGTCATCGTCAACAACGCATCGGTGCTCGGATGGAGGGCCCAGGCGGGTCAGTCCCACTATGCCGCGGCCAAGGCCGGGGTCATGGCCCTGACCCGGTGCAGCGCGGTCGAGGCGGCGCCCCACAACGTCCGCATCAACGCCGTCTCACCGAGCCTGGCGGTCCACCCGTTCCTCAACAGGGTCATGGCCGATGAGGAGCTGGCCGAGCTCAGTGCCCGCGAGGTGTTCGGACGGGGGGCCGAGGTGTGGGAAGTGGCCAACGTCATCGCCTTTCTGGCCAGCGGGTACGCCACCTTCATGACCGGCGAGGTCGTCTCGGTCAGCAGTCAGCACCCCTGAGCGGCCCGAGGTCCTGCTGCCCCGGCGGACGGGCGCCCCGGTGCGACCGCGGCCGGGCGTCCCGGACTGCGCCGAGGGGCGATGCACTACCCTGACGACGTGTCAGATGTCACCGATCCCCGAGGGGATCTGCAGTGGGGAACGATCCCGGGTCTGGTGGAGGACGCGGCGGCGCGCTTCGGTGAGGCCGAGGCGCTGGTCGACGTGCACGGTCCCGGTGGCACCACTACCCGACTGACCTTCGATCAGCTGGCCGAGCAGGCGGCCGCCGCCACCCGGGCCATCGTGGCCAATGGGATCGAGCGGGGGGACCGGGTGGCGATCTGGGCCCCGAACTGCGCCGAGTGGGTCATCGCCGCTCTGGGCGCGGTGGGCGCCGGCGCCCTCCTGGTGCCGCTGAACACCCGATTCAAGGGGGCCGAGGCCGCCTACATCTTGCGCCAGTCGGGTGCCCGTTTGCTCTTCACGGTGGAGGGCTTCCTCGGTACGGACTACCCCCACCTGCTGAACGAGGCGGTGGCTGCGGGGGAACCGGTCCCCGACCTCGAGCGGGTGGTCGTGCTGCGCACCGACGACGCCGCACCACGGCCCCCCACGGCCAAGGGCGATCCCGTTGTGGAGTGGGAGGTCTTCCTCCGTGAGGGTGGTGCCTGTTCGGCCGACGTGGCGGCCGGCCGGACCGCGTCGATCACCGGGGGGGATCTGTCCGATCTGGTCTTCACCTCGGGGACCACGGGCAGGCCCAAGGGGGCCATGACCACCCATGGCCAGACCCTGCGCACCTTTGCCACCTGGGCCGAAGTGGTCGGGCTCCGCGAGGGGGACCGCTATCTGATCGTCAACCCCTTCTTCCATACCTTCGGCTACAAGGCCGGCATCCTGGCCTGCCTGATGACCGGGGCCACCATGGTGGCCGAGCCGGTCTTCGACGTGGCCCGGGTGGTCGAGCGGATCGAGCAGGAGCGCATCTCGGTGCTGCCGGGGCCTCCCACCATCTTCCAGTCCATCCTCGACCACCCCGACCGCAAGACCTTCGAGCTGGGCACGTTGCGCCTGGTGGTGACCGGCGCCGCCGTGGTGCCGGTCCAGCTGGTCAGCGACCTGTGGTCGGAACTGGGCATCGAGACGGTGCTCACCGCCTACGGCCTCACCGAGGCCTGCGGGACGGTGACGATGTGCCGGCGTGGGGACTCGGCCGAAGTCATCGCCGGCACCTCAGGACGGGCCATCCCCGACGTGGAGGTCCGCATCGTGGAGCCGGGAGGTACCGAGCTGAAGCGGGGCGAGGCGGGTGAGGTCATCGTCCGCGGCTACAACGTCATGCGCGGCTACTTCAACGACCCCGAGGCCTCCGAGGAGGCGGTCGACGTCGACGGGTGGCTCCACACCGGGGACATCGGGGTGATGGACGAGGACGGCAACGTGTCCATCACCGACCGGCTGAAGGACATGTACGTGAGCGGTGGGTTCAATGTGTACCCGGCCGAGGTGGAGGCGGTGCTGCGCGCCCACCCCGCGGTGGCGCAGGTGGCGGTGATCGGCATCCCCGACCGGCGCATGGGGGAAGTGGGGCTGGCCCTCGTCGTGCCGGCCCCGGGGGGCGGGTCGGACGGGGGGGACGAGTTGGTCGCCTGGGCCCGCGAGCGGCTGGCCAACTACAAGGTCCCGCGATCGGTGCAGTGGACCGACGAACTGCCCGCTGAATGCCAGTGGCAAAGTGCTGAAGCGTGAGCTCCGGCTCCGCTTCGCCCCCTCCGAGGGAGCATGATGAGCTTCGACCCACCGGATGGGGACGGATCGAACCGTTGGAACCGACGAGAGAGGGAGGGGTGCCGTGCGAGGCATCGTCTATACCGGTAGCGAGGCGGAGGTGACCGACGAGCTCGGTGTGCGGGATCCGGGGCCCAACGAGGTCCGCGTGGCCATCGGGGCCGCCGGGGTGTGCCACAGCGACCTGTCGGTGATCAACGGCACCATCCCGTGGAAGGCGCCGTCCGTGCTGGGCCACGAGGGCGCCGGCGTGGTCGAGTCGGTGGGCTCCGAGGTGACCTCGGTCAAGCCCGGCGACCACGTGGTCATCGCCACCCTGGCCAGCTGCGGAACCTGCCGCGCCTGCAGCACCGGCCATCCCACGTGGTGCGTGAAGACCTTGGGCAACGTGTCCCAGCCCTTCACCTTCCATGGTGAGCCGGCCTCCAACTTCGCGGGAACCTCGGTCTTCACCGAGCAGACCATCGTGAAGGAGGTCCAAGCCGTCAAGATCAGCAAGGACGTCCCGATGACGTCGGCCTGCCTCATCGGCTGTGGCGTTCTCACCGGCGTGGGCTCGGTGCTCAACCGGGCCGATGTCCAAGCCGGTCAGACGGCGGCCGTCTTCGGCGTGGGCGGGGTCGGCCTCAACGTGATCCAGGGCCTCCGCATCGCCGGTGCCAGTCGGATCATCGCCGTCGACACCCTGGCCTCCAAGGAGGGACTGGCCCGGCAGTTCGGAGCCACCCACTTCGTCGACGCCTCGGACACCGACGCGGTGGCCGCCATCCGCGAGCTGGTGCCCCCCGCCCCCGAGCGGCTCTCGGGGGCGCTGGGCTGGACCGGCGGAGTCAACTGGTCGTTCGACTGCGTCGGTCATCCGGCCGTCCTGAGGAACGCGCTCGACGTACTCGACTGGGGCGGCAACGCCCTCGCCATCGGCATCCCGCCCCAGGGGACCGAGGTGTCGGTCGATGTCAATGCCCTGGCCTACGTCGACCGGGGGCTCCTGGGCTGCCGTTATGGTTCCGCCCGGCCCCACCATGACATCCCGCTGATGGTGGACCTCTACCTCTCCGGCCAGCTGATGCTGGACGAACTGGTGACCGAGCAGCGCCCGCTCGAGGGCTTCCGTGAGATCGTGGAGGACATGGAGGCCGGCAAGCTGGCCCGCGGGGTGCTGACCTTCTCCTAAACGAGGGTGGGGCGGCCCTGTTACAGTCCACTCCCGGTATGACGGTGCGTCAGATTGTGGGGGAGTTCGAAACGGTCACCGACGTGCTGCGCGCCGCGTCGACGGCAAACCCCGATGTCGAGGCCTACGTCGAACCCGCCACCCACGACTCGCCGAGGCGGTCGATGACCTTCGGCCAGTGGGACCGGGCCGCCGACGGCGTGGCCGGGCTGCTGGCCGGGCACGGGGTGGTCCGTGGCTCGGTGGTCTGCCTCCTGCTCCCCAGCTCCATCGACTACATGATCGGCTACGCCGCCGCCGTCCGACTGGGTGCGGTGACCTCGGGGATCAACCTCCGCCTGGCCGCACCCGAGGTGCACTCCATCCTCCAGCGGACCCGGCCCGTGGTGACCGTGGTCGAGGACGGAGCCGTGGCCGACCGCGGACCGGCCGGGGTGGTCGTCGAACGCTCCGCGCTGGTGGAGGCCGTCCACGGCCCGGCTCCGGCGACCTGGCCCGATCTGGCCCGGACCGACCCGGTCGCCGTGGTGTGGACCAGTGGCACCACGGGACTGCCCAAAGGGGCGGTGTTCGACCACGCCAACCTGGCGGCGGTGGCCCGCGGGACCGACGTGCTGTCGGAGCCGGGCGATCGCCGCCTCTCGCCACTCCCCTTCGCCCATGTGGGATCGATGACCCGACTGTGGGACGAGATCGCCAACGGGATCACCACCGTGATCACGCCCACTCCGTGGCGCGCCGCCGACACCGTCTCCATCATGGCCGAGGAGCGGATCACCGTGGCCCAGGGGGTGCCCACCCAGTGGGCCCTGGTGCTGGCCCAACCCGACCTCGACCGGGCCGATCTGTCGTCGTTGCGGATCGCCGGCACCGGGGCGTCCCGGGTTCCCTCCGAGCTGGTGGCGGCCATGCGTCGGCGACTGGGCGTCCCTGTCGTCGTCCGCTACACCTCGACCGAGGCGTCGCTGGGCACCGGCACCGTCCCGGGCGATCCCGATGAGGTGGTGGCCACCACGGTGGGCCGCCCGGTCCCTGGGGTGCTCCTGGCCATCACCGACGACACCGGACGGATGCGTCGGGTCGGGGACGTGGGTCGGGTCCGGCTCCGCTCCGAGGCGGTCATGCGGGGCTACTGGGGCGGCCCGACCATCGGTCCCGGAGCCGACGGCGTGGTCTACGACCGTCCGTCCACCGACGCTGTGCTCGCCGACGACGGATGGCTGACCACCGGCGACTATGGCTACACCGACCCCGCGGGCTGCCTCCACCTGGTCGGGCGGGCCAACGAGCTCTACATCCGCGGCGGCTACAACGTCTATCCGGCCGAGGTGGAGGCCGTTCTCGGTGGACATCCCGCCGTGGCCCAGGTGGCGGTGGTGGGAGCGCCCGACCCGGTGCTGGGCGAGATCGGGGTGGCCTTCGTGGTGCCCGCCTCCGGGGCGGCGGCTGACGAGGCGGAGCTGCTGGCCGCGTTCCAGGGCCTGGCCCGGTCGTCCTTGGCCGACTACAAGGCGCCCGACCGGGTGGTGCTGGTGGACGGCCTCCCCCTCACCTCGATGATGAAGGTGGACAAGCGTTCGTTGGCGGGACCGGCCGAACGGGCGGCCCACCGTCCCGCGCCTGGACCCGGGGACGGGTCGACCGACGCTCACCCCCCTGACCGACGACAACCTGCGAACGGAGCCCGCGCCCAATGACCGCACGATCGACGCCCGCCGAGGGTGGGGTGACCGACGACCCCATCCGCATCGGCACCATGCTCTACACGCTGGTCGAACCGCACCGCGGTCACCAGGTCGAGTACAACCGCTGGTACGAGCGGGACCACTTCTACGCCGGCTGCCAGATCGGCGCCTACAACTTCGCCGGCGCCCGGTTCGTGTCCACCGCGCCGCTGAAGGCGTTGCGGTTCCCCGGACCCGGGACCGACGGGCCCGAGCCGCTGGTCGCCGATCCCCAGATCGGCAGCTATCTCGGCCTCTACTTCGTGCTCGACGGTCATCACGACGAGTGGAACCGGTGGGCGGTGGACCAGGTCAACCTGCTCCACGCCTCGGGCCGCATGTACGAGGCGCGGGACCACGTCCACACCGGCCTCTACCGCTTCGAGTGGGAGCATCGACGGGACGAGGACGGGGTGCCGGCCGAGCTGACCCTCGACCACCGGTTCCCGGGGATGGTGTCGGTCTTCGTCGAGCCCACCGAGGGCACGAGCCTCGAGGAGCTGGGCCGGTGGTACCGGGACGAGTTCCTTCCCACCGCCGTGCCGGGGACCGACGTGGCCACCGTGCTGGGCTTCAGCCCACTGCCCCTCCTTGCTGATGCCCCCGGTGACGTGCCCCGCTCCGACCGGGTGGACCAGCGTCTGCTCCTGTTGTTCTTCGTGGACGAGGACCCCACGGAATCGTGGTCGGCGGTCTTCGCCGGCCAGGGGAAGACCGTGGCCGACAGCGGTCTCGGCCGGGTCCTGTGGGCCTCCCCGTTCATCGGGACCGTGCCCGGCACCGACACCTACACCGACCAGCTGTGGTCGGCCCCGGCCCCATGAGCGACTTCGTCGACGACCTGGCCGCTCGGACGAAGGCACGGGGATGGGTCGGTGGCAGCGCCCTCTGGCAGGTCATCGAGCGACGGGCCGAGGCCACACCCGAGGCGCGGTTGGCCCATGAGGACACCGGGGCCGAGCTGACCTTCGCCCAGTACCGGGACGCCTGCCTGCGGGCCGCCGCCGGGCTGCACGCCGACTACGGGGTGGGCCGGGACACCGGGGTCAGCTGGGAACTCCCCACCTGGAACCAGTCGCTGGTGCTGGTCGGGGCGTTGTCCCGTCTGGGAGCCCGCCAGAACCCGCTCATCCCCATCTACCGGGGACGCGAGGTCGGCTTCATCACCGAGCAGAGCGACGCCCGGCTGTTGGTCGTGCCCACGGTCTACCGGGGGTTCGACTTCGAGGCCATGGCCCGGGAGATCGCCGGCACGCGTTCGGGGCTGTCGGTGCTGGTGGTCGACCGCGACCTCCCCGACGGCGACCCGGCCGGCCTGCCCGAGGTCGACCCGCCTCCGTCACGGGCGGCCGAGGCCCCGGTCCGGTGGCTGTTCTACACCTCGGGCACCACCGCCGACCCCAAGGGCGCCCCGCACACCGACCTGACCGTGATGGCCTCGGCCCTGGCCATGGCCGAGTGCCTCGACATCCGGTCCGACGACGTGTCCGCCCTCATCTTCCCGTTCACCCACATCGGGGGCATCGGCTGGCTGATGGCGGCGCTGTTCACCGGGTGCAGCCTGCTCACCACCGAGGTGTTCGACCCGGCCACCACCCCTGGATTCCTAGCCGCCAACGACGTGACCCTGGCCGGCTCGGGCACTCCGTTCCACATGGCCTATCTGGCCGCCCAGCGGGCCAAGGGCGGGGAGACCATCTTTCCCGCACATTCGTTCGTATCCGGGAGGAGGGGCCCCCAAGCCGCCGCAGCTCCATCACGACCTGAAGCGCGAGATCGGCGGGGTGGGGATCGTGTCGGGCTACGGCCTGACCGAAGCCCCCATCGTGGTCATGGCCACCACCCTCGACCCCGACCAGAAGCTGGCCGACACCGAGGGCCGGCCCACCCCCGGGGTCGACCTCATCGTGGTGGGACTGGACGGCCGGCGGGCAGGGCCGGGCGAGGAGGGGGAGATCCGGCTGAAGGGGCCCCAGGTCATCCGGGGCTACCTGGACCCGTCCCTCGACGCCGACGCCTTCGACGGGGACGGCTACTTCCGCACTGGCGACCTCGGCGTCGTCGATGCCGAGGGCTACGTGACCATCACCGGTCGGCTGAAGGACGTGATCATTCGGCACGGGGAGAACATCTCGGCCAAGGAGGTGGAGGACCTGCTCTACAGCCATCCGGCCGTGGCCGACGTGGCCGTGATCGGCCTGCCCGACCCGAAGACCGGTGAACGGGCGTGTGCCGTGGTGGCACTCATCGAAGGCCACGCCCTGCCCTTCGACGAGATGGCCGCCTATCTGAAGGAGCAGGGGTTGCGGACCCAGGCCATCCCCGAGCAGCTCGAGGTGGTCGACGTGGTGCCCCGGAACCCCGCCGGCAAGATCTTGAAGCACAACCTGCGCGAGCGGTTCGCACCGTGACCCCGGGAGCCGAGACGACACACACGAGGAGACAGCCATGAGCCCGATCCAGCGGGTCACCCTGGGCCAGGGTGGCCGCGAGCACGACGCCGCCGACGCCGCCGTCAGTGCCTACACCGGCCACCGGTTCACCGACCGGGTCGCCGTGGTCACCGGGGCCGGCTCGGGGCTCGGTCGGGCGGTGGCCGTCCGGCTGGCCGCCGAGGGAGCGGCGGTGGCCGCCCTCGACGTGGCCGAGGACAATCTGGACACCACCGTCGCCACCATCACCGCAGCCGGGGGCACGGCCGTGTCCTTCCCCTGCGACGTGACCTCGGAGTCCTCGGTGGACGCCGCCGTGGCCGCACTGACCGAGCAGCTGGGGGCCCCTCGGGTGGTCTGCAATGTGGCCGGCATCGGCGGCTTCTACCGGACCGAGGAGATGCCCCTCGAGCGGTGGACGGCCATCCTGGCCGTCAACCTGACCGGGCCCTTCCTGGTCTGTCGGGCCACCCTGCCCAGCCTGCTGGAGCACGGGGGCTCGATCGTCAACGTGGCCTCCAACACGGCCCTCATGGGGCAGTCGTACTCCGCCGCTTACTGCGCCTCGAAGGCCGGGCTGCTCATGTTCTCCAAGGCGCTGGCCGCCGAGTACCTGGCCCGGGGGGTGCGGGTCAACGTGCTGGCGCCCGGCGGTATGGACACCCCGCTCATCGGGAACTTCAACCTGCCCGAGGGCGCGGACTTCTCAGAGCTGAGCAAGATCATGTCGCCGCTGGGCTTCTCCACCCCGGCAGAGATGGCCGCCTCGGTGGCCTTCCTGGCCTCGGACGAGTCCTCGTACACCACCGGGTCGGTGCTGTCGGTCGACGGGGGCCTCACCATCTGAGTCGCCCCCGGCGTCGGTGACGGCCGTGGGGAAATCGTCAGGCGACGTGACAGAATGGTAGGGCGGAGGGCGCGCACGCGACCCGGTCCGTTCGAGGAGCGCGATGACCGACACACCGGTGGCACAGTGGGACACCGACTTCGACGTGCTGAGTCCCGAGTACGTGGCCGACCCCTACGGGATCTGGGACCGGCTGCGTCAGACGTGCCCGGTGGCCCACACCGACCGGCGGGGGAGCACCTGGCTCCCCACCCGGTATCAGGACGTGGTCGACCTGGCCCACGACGTCGAGCACTTCAGCTCGGCCGACATCACCGTGATCCCCTTTCCCGGGGAGCGGCCCGACGAGCCGGTGCTGCTCTACGGCCTCCCGCCGATCTCGGCCGACCCACCCCTCCACACCTGGACCCGCCGGCTCCTGCTCCCGTGGTTCTCGCACAAGCGCGGTCGAGGGCTACGAGCCCATGACCCGCTCCCTGTGCTCTGGCCTCGTCGACGGCTTCGTGGCCACCGGCTCGGCCGACGCGGCCCGGGACTACGCTCAGCAGATCCCCGTCCGGGTCATCGCCAGCATTCTCGGGGTGCCGTCCTCCCTCTCGGACCACTTCACCGAGTGGGTGCGGGATGTCCTCGAGTTCGCCGACGACCCGGTGCGCCGGGCCCACGGGGTCAATGGACTCATCGGCTTCTTCATCGAGGAGGTCACCCGCCGGAAGACCGAGCCGGGCGACGACTTGCTGAGCGACCTCCTCCACAGCGAGTTCGAAGGCCAGCCGGTGGACGAGCGGCTGGTCCTCGGGGTGGCCGCCCTCGTGCTCATCGCCGGGGTGGACACCACCTGGAGCGCCATCGGGTCGTCGCTCTGGCACCTGGCCACCCACCCCGAGGACCGGAAGCGGCTCGCCTCCGACCCCGACGCCATGCCCCTGGCCGTGGAGGAGCTCCTGCGGGCGTACTCCCCGGTGACCATGGCCCGAGTGGTGACCGAGGATATCGAGTTCGAGGGCTGCCCGATGAAGGCGGGGGACAAGGTGCTGATGAACTTTCCGGCGGCCAATCGGGACCCCGAGGCCTTCGAGGAGCCCGACCGGGTGGTGCTCGACCGGGCCCTCAACCGTCACGTGGCCTTCGGCTCGGGGATCCACCGGTGCGCCGGCTCGAACCTGGCCCGCATGGAGCTGCGGGTGGCCCTGGAGGAGTGGCTGGCACGGCTTCCCGAGTTCCACCTGGCCGAAGACGCCGAGGTGACCTGGGCCGGCGGGCAGGTGCGGGGACCCCGACAGCTGCCGGTGGAGTTCCCATGAGGATCCGGGTCGACCCCGACAAGTGCCAGGGGCATGCCCGCTGCTACGGGCTGGCCCCGGAGCTGTTTGAGGTGGACGAGTACGGACTGTCCTCGGTGGTGGGGGACGGGACCGTCCCCCCCGGGCTCGAGGACAAGGCCCGGTTGGCCATCGCCAACTGCCCCGAGTACGCGGTGGAGCAGATCGACCCCTGAGCGGTCCCGCTCAGGGGTCGATCTGCCTCCGGATCAGGAGAGCCGCTCGACGATCATGGCCATGCCCTGGCCGCCGCCCACGCACATCGACTCGAGGCCGAAGGTCTTGTCGGTGTCCTCCAGGGCGTTCAGGAGGGTGGTCATGATGCGGGCACCGGTCTGACCGAACGGATGGCCGAGGGCGATGGCCCCGCCCTTCACGTTGAGCTTGTCGTAGCTGATGCCGAGCTCGCTGGCGGAGGGCACGACCTGGGCGGCGAACGCCTCGTTGATCTCGACCAGGTCGATGTCGTCGATGGTCATGCCGGCCCGGCCCAGCACCTGGCGGATGGCCTCGACCGGCCCGAGGCCCATGATCTCGGGGTTGAGCCCGGTGACCCCGCTGGCCACGATCCGGGCCAGGGGGGTGATGCCCAGCTCGCGGGCCCGGGCGTCGCTCATCACGATCACGGCGGCGGCCCCGTCGTTGAGCGGACAGGCGTTGCCGGCAGTGATGGTGCCACCCTCCCGGAAGACCGGCTTCAGGCCGGCCAGTCCCTCCAGGGTGGTGCCGGGCCGGGGGCCGTCGTCCTTGGTCACGACGTCGCCGTTCGGCGTGGTCACCGGGATGATCTCCCGGTCGAAGAAGCCGGCCTCCTGGGCGGCCACGGCCCGGGTCTGGGACTGGACGGCGAACTCGTCCTGATCCTGTCGGGACACACCCTTGAACTCGGCCACGTTCTCTGCGGTCTGGCCCATGGCGATGTAGACGTCGGGGAAGGCCCCTTCCAGTGGGGTCCACGGAGCCCCGGTGGCAGGGGTGCGCTCGGCCGTCCGGGCCTCGGCGTCGGCGAAGAGCGGGTTGTGGGGCCCGGTGTCGGCGGCGCCGTTGCGGTAGCGGCTCACCGTCTCCACGCCGGCGGCGATGAACACGTCGCCCTCGCCGGCCCGGATGGCATGGGCCGCCATGCGGATCGTCTGCAGGGACGAGGAGCAGTAGCGGTTGACGGTCACGCCGGGGACATCGGGCAGTCCGGCCAAGATGGCGGCGACGCGGCCCACGTTGTAGCCGGCTTCGCCGCCGGGCTGGCCCGATCCCATGATGACGTCCTCCACCGAGTGGGGGTCGAGCTGGGGCACCTTGGCCAGCACCTCGCGGATGACCAGGGCGGCCAGGTCGTCGGGCCGGCAGTCCACGAGGGATCCCTTGTTGGCCCGTCCGATCGGGGTCCGACCGGTGGCGACGATGACGGCTTCGGGCATGTGCTGCTCCTCAGGACTCGGCGGCGGTGCCGCACTGTTGGTGGATGAGACGTGGTGTTGGTGGAACCGATGGCTGGTTGCGCTGCTGGCGTCAGGACGTTGACCTGCTGGCCAGCGGCGGACAGAAACTTACCGGACAGTAACTCTAGCGGCGACGGACCCCGGGGACCGCGACGCCACCCGCGGGCAGGATAGTGGCCCGAACGTGGCGCCACGGTCCGACCGGTGGCGCCTGGTGCTGGGTGAATGTAACGTGTTCTAGTCGTCGGACGCCTGCGGACTGGGCGCCCGCGGTGCAGCCCGGCCCTGAAGGACGGGGGACGGACACCGGGCCGGAGCCGGCACCGGCGCCGGCCGTCGCAGTTCACCAGCAACCAGTCGGACCGGCGGCGCCCTGGCCGGACGCCGCCGTGCTCGCACGATCGGGAGGGACCTCATGGAGATCGGCTACACCGAGGAGCACCAGGCGCTGCGGAACACGCTGCGTGAGTACTACGCCAACCTCCTCACCCCCGAGGTCGAAGCCCAGTTGGCCGACAGCCACGGGATCGGTCCCCACATGCGCCGGGTGGTCAAGCAGATGGCCGCCGACGGGTGGCTGGGCATCGGCTGGCCGAAGGAGTACGGCGGACAGGGCCTCGGGCCCATCGAGCAGTACATCTTCTTCGACGAGTCCATGCGGGCCGGGGCCCCGGTGCCGATGCTGACCATCAACACCGTCGGCCCGACCATCATGGACTTCGGCACCGAGGAGCAGAAGGACTTCTTCCTCCCCAAGATCCTGGCCGGCGACATCCACTTCTGCATCGGCTACACCGAGCCGGAGGCGGGGACGGACCTCGCCTCGCTGCAGACCCGGGCGGTGCGGGACGGCGACGAGTACGTCATCAACGGGCAGAAGATCTACACCTCGCTGGCCGGCGGAGCCGACTACATCTGGCTGGCCACCCGAACCGACCCCGAGGCGGCCAAGCACAAGGGCATCTCCATGTTCATCGTGCCCATGGACACCCCGGGCATCAAGGTCGTGCCGATGCACCTACTCGGCGACCACAACATCAACTACACCTTCTACGAGGACGTACGGGTGCCGGCGGGCAACCTGGTGGGCGGGGAGAACCAGGGCTGGACCCTCATCACCAATCAGCTCAACCACGAGCGGGTGACGCTCTGCTCGTCGGGCATCATCGAGCGGGCCCTGGAGGACGTACGGGCCTGGGCCCAGGCCACCAAGCTGGCTGACGGCCGACGGGTCATCGACCAAGAGTGGGTCCAGGTCCACCTGGCCCGGGTCTACGCCCGCCTGGAGTTCCTGAAGCTCATCAACTGGAAGGTGGCCTGGACCGCCACCCAGGGCCACCTCGACGTGGCCGACGCCTCCACCATCAAGGTGTTCGGGACCGAGTTCTACATGGAGGCGTTCAAGCTCCTGTTGGAGGTGGTGGGCCAGGCCGGCTACCTCACCCGGGACACGCCCGACAGCGTGTTGGCCGGCCGGCTGGAGATGTACGCCCGCAGTCTGGTCATCCTGACCTTCGGCGGCGGCACCAACGAGATCCAGCGGGACCTCATCGCCATCTTCGGCCTGGGCCTGCCCCGCTCCCTGCGGTAGCGACCCCGGCGAGCACCTGCTGCCACCAACGACGACGACACCGAGACCCAGACCAAACGAGGACACGTAACCATGGATTTCTCCTTCAGCGAAGAGCAAGAGGCAGTTCGCGAACTGGCCGAGCGGATCTTCACCGATCTGTCCACCCCGGAGCGACTGCGTCAGTTCGAGTCCGAGCCCGAGGGCGACCGGTTCGACCGCAAGCTCTGGGGTGAGCTGGCCGCCGCCGGCCTCCTGGGCATTGCGCTCCCCGAGGCGGTGGGTGGAGCCGGTCTGGGCTTCGTGGAGACCGGGCTGCTGGCCGAGGCCACCGGAAGGAGCGCGGCGTACGTGCCCACGGTCGAGACCCTGGCCGCCGCGGCCGCCGCCGTGGCCGAGTTCGGCACCGACGCCCAGCGTCAGCAGTGGCTGCCCGGCGTGGTGGCGGGCGAGACCGTCCTGACCACGGCCCTGGTCGAGCTGGGCGGTGTCCCGCGGCGCCGTCGGTGGTGGCCGAGCGCGACGGGGACGGATGGATCCTGTCCGGATCCAAGGCCTGCGTGCCGTCGGGGACGGTTGCCGATGCCGTGCTGGTCACGGCGCGGGTCGAGCCGGACTCGGCCGCCGTGTTCATCGTGGGCACCGCGGCGGCCGGCGTGGCCCGGGAGCGTCAGGTGGCCAACACCGGGCAGCCCGAGGCCGTGCTCAACCTCTCGGGGTTAAGGTCGGGGCCGACGCCCTGTTGGGCTCGGTGGAGGAGGGTGCGGCCATCATCGAGTGGCTGGTCCAGCGGAGCACGGCGGCCCTGGCCCTGGCCCAGGCCGGCGCGGCTGCCGCATCGCTGGCCCTCGTGGCCGAGTACACCAAGACGCGCGAGCAGTTCGGCAAGCCCATCGCCACGTTCCAGGCCGTGGGTCAGCGGGCGGCCGACGCCTACGTCGACACCGAGGCCATCCGCCTGACCGCGTGGCAGGCTGCCTGGCGCATCGACCAGGGCCTGCCCGCCGACAGGGAGGTGGCCATCGCCAAGTTCTGGGCCGCCGACGGCGGGCAGCGGGTGGTCCATGCCGCCGTCCACCTGCACGGCGGGGTCGGCGTCGACCGGGAGTACCCCCTGCACCGCTACTTCCTCATGACCAAGCACATCGAGCTGACCCTGGGCGGCGCCACCGAGCAACTCCTCCACCTGGGCGCGGCCCTGGCCGCCGAGCCCGTCTGACCGCACCGTTGGTGAACCGGCGAGAAGAGCCGGTCGCCGGCCTGGGTAGGATCCCTACGGCGGCAGTGAGGCGGAGGGTGGTCCGATGACGGCACCGGGGATCAGGTTGACGACAGGTCGGGTGCCCCGGCGATGGTGATGGGACGTCGCGACGGCGTGGCCCACTCGTCCTGGCCGGTCGGTGCCACCGACCTGGTCGGCCTGGGTGCCCAACTCGGCCTCTCGCTCGGCCGGGTCCCGTTCCGCCGACCCTGGACCGGTGAGGGGAACCTTCCCCACAATCTGGGCGTGGCCGTGACCCGTGAGACCATGCGGTCGTTCATGGGCTACCTCACCGCCCTGCCCATCGAGGAGTTCCGGTTCGTGGAGCTGGTGCTCGACGACCTCTCGGGTGCGGTGCTGACCCCCGTGGTCCGGTCCCTCGACGTCGAACAGGAGATGGCCACGGTCTCGGGAGTCCCCGGCATCTGGTATCGGAGGAGGGGGTCGAGCCGGTCGGCACGGTGCTTTACCTGCACGGTGGCGGGTACGTCGGTACCTCGCCCCGGATGTACGCCGCCTTCGTGGCCTGGCTGTGCCGCCGCACGGACTGCCAGGTCTTCGTCGCCGACCTCCGGCTGGCGCCGGAGTTCCCCTTTCCCGCGGCCCTCGAGGACGCCGTGCTGGTGCTGGAGGGCCTCTTGGCCACCGGTACCGATCCGGCGCGGCTGTTTGTGGCCGGCGACTCGAGTGGTGGGGGACTGGTCGGCTCGCTGATGTACTCCATGCACCGGACCCACCACCAGCCGGTGGCCGGGGTCATGCTGTTCTCCCCGGAGTTGGACCTCCTGCTCGACGAGGCCTCGGTGTCGGCCAACGCCGACCGGGACATCCTGCCCTGGAACATGCCCACCACCGCCTACCTGCACGGGCGCTACGCCGGGTCGGCCGCCTTGTCCGGGGTCAACCAGGACGTGTCCGGTTGGCCGCCGACCTTCCTCTCCTTCGGGAGCGACGAGATGTTCCGCGACGCCATCCGGCTCTTCGCCGACCACCTGGAGGCGGCCGGTGTGGACACCACCGTCCTCGAGGAGCCGGGCATGTTCCACGTGTTCCCGATCCTGCTGCCCTGGGCCGAGGGGAGCCGTCGGGCGTACCGGGCCGTCGGGGAGTTCGTCCGGGCCCACCTGCCCGGGGAGGTTCCCGACGGCCGTTCGGGCTCCGCCGATGCGGGGGCGGTCCCCAGCGCCTCCTGAGGGCGGGTCCGCCGGGGGACCGGCGGTTCGGTCAGTCGTTCATGACCGCCGCCGGTCGTGCCGCGGTGAAGTAGGCCACGACGGCGGAGGCCAGCAGCAACGTACCCGCGGCCAGCAGGGACAGGTCCAGCCCATGAGCGAAGGCACCGTAGGCCGCCGACACCACCTTGTTGATGATCTCCTGGATGCCGGCATTGCCCTTGCCCACCTTGGTGGCGGCGGCCTGGGAGCCGAGGGAGCCGGTGGTCACCGCAGCGATCACCTGCGACCGGAAGGATTCGGGGACGCCGATGGCAACCAGACGGGCGGTGAGGTTGACGGTCAACTGGCCGTTCACGATGGAACCGAGGATGGCCACCCCGGCCACTGCCCCGAGCTCCCGGGCCGTGTTGTTGGTGGAGGCGGCCATGCCGGAGTGTTCGGCCGGCACACTGGTCAGCGCCGAGGAGGTCACCGGCACGATGACGATCCCGAATCCGATGCCGGCCAGGGCCAGCGTCCACCCCACCGTCGACAGGCCTGCCTGGGGGGTGATGACCACGTCGGTGAGGAAGATGCCGGCGGCTGCCAGCACGCAACCGGTGATCATGGGCACTCGGGGCCCGCCCCGCGAGACCCATCGACCGGTGAACAACGAGGCCAGCACCATGCCCACGGTCATCGGGATGAAGTCGAGGGCCAGGTTGAAGGGCGACGTGCTGCCCACGACTTCGAGGTAGAGGGCGACGAAGAAGAAGATGGAGAAGATCCCGAAGTACGACGTGAAGGCCAGCACGGTCGAGCCGGCGAAGGGGGGCTTGCGGAAGAACCGCACGTCCAGCACGGGATTGTCTGCCCGGAGCTCGACCAGTACGAAGGCGGCCACGGCGAGGACGGCCACCCCGTAGAGGACGAGGATCTTGGGATTGATGTAGCCAGAGGTCTCGCCGGCGATGGTGGCGAAGGTAGCCGTCCCGAGGGCCACGGCCCCGAGGACGAAACCGGCGATGTCGAGCCGGGCCCCTACGGGATCGGCGTTCTCGGGCAGGACGACGGCGGCAGCGATGAGGGCCAACGCCCCAAAGAGCAGGTTGAACCAGAAGACGGCTCGCCAATCCCACAATCCGACCAGGACCCCGCCGATGACCGGGCCCAGGGCCAGGGCCAGGCCCGACACGGCCGCCCAGATCCCGAGGGCCCGGGCCCGGCGCCTTCGCGCTGGATAGAGGTGGCGGATCATGGACAGGGTCCCAGGCTCGGAGCACGCCGCTCCGACTCCCATGACAACCCGGCCGGCGATCAGCAGGTTGGTGGTGTCGGCCAGCGCACACAGCACCGAGCCCGCGCAGAAGATCACGACGCCGATCAGCATCAGCTTCTTTCGGCCGAACAGGTCGCCGAGGGTGCCCGCCATCAGCATGAGGCTGGCGAAGGCCAGGGCGTAGCCGCTGACCACCCACTGGAGCTGGGCCACACCGGCGTGGAGGCCGGACTGGACGTCCGACAGGGTGGCGCTGATCACGGTGTTGTCGAGGAAGGTGAGGAACAGAATGAAACAGATGACGGCCATGCCGAAGTGGGGCATCTTAAGCTCGGGGGTGGATCCCGGGGACTCCCCAGGGCCTCGGTCGGCGCAGACCCCGGGGTCGTGGTCCGGCGCGCCCGGGAACCTGCTGCTCAGCGCTGGCCACGGGCCCCAGCGGGCCCGGCCCCGCTCGGGAAGCCGCGGATCGGGCCACCACTTCGGCCGGTTCCCGCCCCGCGCTCGTCCGGTGTGCCATCCTCGTCTCTCTACCCAGGAGGCAGCCCCATGACACCTACGGACCCGAGGCCGGGGCCATGACGCACTCGTTCTCCCATCTCGGCATCTGCGTATCGGACCTCGACCGATCCGTCCGCTTCTACTGCGAGGGACTGGGCTTCGAGCCGGTGGCCTCGCATCAGGTCGGGTCGGAGTTCGCCGGACTGATGGAGGTGGAGGGGGTCCAGCTGGAGTCGCGCATGCTGTCGCGGGACGGGGTGACCATCGAGCTGTTGGGCTACCTGGCTCCGGGCACCACCGGGGATGGGACCCGGCGGCCCATGAACCAGCTGGGGCTGACCCACCTCTCGCTACGGGTCGACGACGTCGATGGCGTGGCCGCCACCATCGAGGCCCTGGGGGGAACCGTGGTGCCGGCCACCCGGACCACCTTCGAGCTGCCCGAGGCCCGGCTGGACTTCCTCTACTGCACCGATCCCGATGGTGTCCGCATCGAGCTGATGGACCTTCCGGGCTGACCCGGACCTCGAGCCGCACGGCGCGGGGTGACCGGCGCCTCGGTCCGGTACCGTGATGCGGTGACCTCGGACCCTTGCCCCGTGATGGACATCGACCCGGCAGCCGCCCGCCTGTTGCTCGAGTTGGGCGCCTTCCTGCTCGATGTCCGTGAGGACGATGAGTGGAGTGCCGGGCATGCCCCCGAGGCCGTGCACGTGGCCATGGGCCTCGTGGCGGACCGAACGGCCGAGATCCCCTCGGACCGGACCGTCGTGTGCATCTGCCGGGTGGGCGGCCGCTCGGCGGCAGTGGCCGGGGCCCTGGCCGAGGCGGGTTACGACGTCCGCAATGTCGGCGGCGGCATGCTTGCCTGGGAGGCGGACGGCTTTCCCGTGGTCAGTGGGTCGGGCGACCCGGGTCGGATCATCTGATCCCTGGAATCGGTTCGAGACCTCCGATGACCGTCTACCTCGACGACTGGCGCCAACCGGCCCGACTCGGCCCGGTCGACGACCGGTGGTCCCATCTGGTGGCCGACACCGACGAGGAGCTGCACGACTTCGCCGCCCGCCTGGGTATGCGGCGGGAGTGGTTCCAGCACAAAGAGGGCCGACCCCACCAGGCCCACTACGACGTGCCCGACCGCGCCCGACGGCAGGCCCTCGACCTCGGGGCGGTCCCGGTGACCTGGCGCCAGGTCGGGCGGATGATGCGGGAGCGCCGTACCGCCGCTCCGACGGGGAGCTCCCCGCGCCCCCCCCGGGGCGTGAGGTATAGCCGGTGACCGCGACCCGACCGGCCTCTGGCGCCATCGATCCACGGACCCCGGTCCTGATCGGCGTGGGGGTGGCCAGCGCCGACGCCGAGGCGACCGAGACCATGGCCCAGGCCCTCGAGGCTGCGGGGGCCGACGCCGGACCGGCGGGGATCCTTGGCCGGGTGGACCGGATCGCCGTGCCCCAGGGGAGTTGGGGGTATCCCGACCCGGGCCGGCTGGTCGCCGAACGTGTCGGCGCGACCTCGGTCCGGACCCATCTGGCAGAGCTGGGCATCCCTCAGCAGAGCCTGATCAACGACGCCCTGGGCGCGGTCGCCGCGGGCGCGTCCGACGTGGCCGTCGTGGTGGGTGGGGAGGCGAAGCGGTGGGACCGGGACCGGGAGCGGGCGGGGCGGCCGGCACAGGAGACCGAGCAGCCCGGCGCGGAACCCGACGAGATCCGACGTCGAGAGGGACCCCTCATGGAGCCGGTCGAGGTGACCCACCGCCTCTGGGATCCGGTCCAGCAGTACGCCATGATCGAGAACGCCCTTCGGGTGGCCGAGGGCCGGTCGCTGGCCGAGCACCGGACCGAGGTGGCCGACCTGTGGGCCCGCTACAACCGGGTGGCCCAGACCAACCCCGACGCCGCCTTCCCCGAGCCGATGGACGCCCGGGCGATCGCCACGGCCTCGCCAGCCAACCGCCCGCTGGCCTTCCCGTACAACAAGTGGCACTCCACCCAGTGGATGGTCAACCAGGCCGCCGCGTTGCTGTTCTGCTCAGTGGGTACGGCGCGGCGGCTCGGGGTACCCACTGAGCGCTGGGTCTTTCCCCTGGTCGGTCTGGAGTCCGGCCACGCCGTCTCCCTGCTCAGGCGGTCGGCCCCCCACACCTGGCCGGCGATGGAGATCCTCGGCCAGGCGGCCGCCGAACGCATCGGCCGGCCGCTGGCCGATGCCGAGATCACGGAGCTGTACAGCTGCTTCCCGGCCGCGGTGCGGGTCCAGATGCGCATGTTGGGCCTGGCCCCAACCGCCACCCCCACGGTCACCGGGGGAATGGCCTTCGCCGGCGGGCCGTTCAACAACTTCGTCCTCCAGTCGCTGGTTCCGGTGGTCCGGGCCGTCCGGGACGCTCCCGGTTCCCTCGGCGTGGTCACGACGGTGAGCGGGCTCCTGACCAAGCCGGGCATCGGGGTCTGGACGGGAACCCCCGACGGCCGGCCGGCGTTGGTGGAGGATCTGGGGAGCGAAGCCGAGGCTGCCACAGGGGTTCTCGACGTGGTGGAGACCATCGACGGTTACGACGGCGAGGCCACGGTGGCCACCTACACCGTCACCTACGACGGCATGGCCCCGGTCCGCACGGTGGCCGTGTGCGACACCAGTGACGGCCGTCGCTGCGTGGCGCTGGCCGAGGACCCCGACCTGGCCGCCCAGGTCGTCGGCACCGAATTCATCGGGACCAAGGTGCACCTGGAGCGCGGCACGCTTACGCCCGCCTGAGGGATGCCGCGGGCGGTCGGGGCCGTCCGGACCCGAGCGGGGACCGCAGCCGGCGGCGTCAGACGGGTGCGGGCGGGGGGCGCCGGGCCCGCCCGCGGACGATGATCCGCAAGATGAGCACGTTGGTCAGGGCGGCGGCGGTGAACAGCAGCACCACGCAGGCACTGAACAGGAACCCCCTGGCTCCGACCGGTGTCCCGGTCGTGGCCGACCAGCAGTGCCCGGACACGTCGCACCCCCCGCGGCTCTGGCTGATGGCGGTCGTGGAGAAGCCCGCCGCCATCCAGTTGAACAGCCCGGTCAGCACAGAGAGCCCCATGATGGCCGCCAGCCCGCAGGGCAGGGCGAGCAGCGCGGCGACCGCGAGGAGCAGCCGGTGGGACCTGCCGCCATCCCCATGACCGCCACCGACGTGATGGCGACCACGTAGAGGGCCTCGAGCGTGAACCAGGTCCGGCCCACCTGCCGCCGATCCAGCCAGGAAGTGGTCACGGATCCACCGTAGTCACACGCCGGTTCCACGGTCGTGTTCCGTGGAACCGGGCCGCCCTAGCGGCTGAGGACCACCTTCAGGGCCCCGGTCTCCGCCGGCCGAGCGAAGGTGTCGTAGGCCTCGAGGAACTGGTCGAAGCCGTACCGGTGGGTGACGAACTGCTCGGCGTCGATCTGATTGCCGCCGATGAGCCGCAGGAGCGTGGGCGTCGAGTAGGTGTCGACGAGGCCCGTGGTGATGGTCACGTCCTTGGTCCAGAGCGTTTCCAGGTGCAACGTCACCGGCTCCCCGTGGACACCGATGTTGGCGATGTGCCCGCCGGGCCGGATGAGCGTGGTGGCCAACTCGAAGGTGGCCGGCACCCCGACGGCCTCGATGGAGACATCGGCGCCGAGCCCGCCGGTGAGTTCGAGGATCGCCGGCAGTGGGTCCTCCTTTGCGTTGTTGATGACGATGTCGGCGCCGAACTGCTTGGCCGCGTCGAGCCGGCTGTCGGCGAGATCGATGGCGACGATGTGCGAGGGGTGGAACAGCCGACTGGCGACAATGGCCGACAGCCCGATGGGTCCGGCCCCGACCACGGCCACCACGTCCCCGGGTCGCACGCCACCGTTGAGTACGCCGACCTCGTAGGCCGTGGGCAGGATGTCCGCCAGCATCAGCAGGGACTCGTCGGACACGCCGACGGGCACCGGATAGGTCGAGTTGTCGGCGAAGGGCACCCGGACGAAGTCGGCCTGGGTCCCGTCGATGGCGTTCCCGAGGATCCAGCCTCCTCCGCCCAGGCACTGCCCGTAGCGACCCTCCCGGCAGTACCGGCAGGCCCCGCAGGCGGTGATGCAGGAGACCAGGACCCGATCGCCGGCGCGCAGGTTCTTCACGGCGGCGCCCACTGCGTCCACCGTGCCGACGGCTTCGTGGCCCAGTATCCGTCCCGGGGTGACCGACGGGACGTCGCCCTTCAGGATGTGGAGGTCGGTGCCGCAGATGGTGGTGCAGTCGACCCGCACCACGGCGTCGGTGTCAGCCACGATCGTCGGCTTGGGCACCTCCTCCCATGCCTTGGAGTCGGGTCCGCGGTACACGAGCGCATTCATCTGGAGCTTCTTTCTGATGGGGGAGTCAAGCAGTGGGTCCGCCGACCTGGGCCGGTGGCTTTGGTCATCGGTTCAGCTGGCAAGCGGCTCCAACACGACAGGCGTATCGGAGTCGGCGTGGAGGAGTTCCTCGGCCGGCGACACCCGTCGGGCGTGGAGGAGGCCGAGTACGCACAGGATGAGGAGGAGGCCGGCGGCAACGAAGGCGACTACGGCGGCGATCCCCGCGATCATGCCCATGGTTCCGAAGGCGTAGGCATTCAGCAGTAGACCCCGGAGTGTCTCACCCTTGAACACCGTCTCGACCTGGGCCGCCAATTTGGCGTTGGTCGGTTGGGCGATCGATGCCGCCGACAGCTGGGCGTAGGTCTGGCCTCCGCCGATCACTTTCAGATGGTTGGCGATGAAGTGGTCGGCGTAGACCTCGGCCTGGGCGCCCGTGGTCATCAGCTGGCCCCCGTACTGGCGCATGGCCTGGAACTCGGGGGCGGCCACCGCTGGGCTGGTGGCCGCCGGGAAGCGGATCTGCTGGGCGGCCAGCTGGGAGTGGACCTCGTTGTTGATGTAGGTGCTCGTCCAGGTCAGCAGGCCCCCGGCGATGAGCATGACCACGACCAGTAGCAGTCCGGCGGCACTGACGAGGGAGTCGAATGTCCTGCGCTGCACTGTCCGGGACTCCTCTCACGTAGAGGGAGGACCGGGGCATGGTGCACCGGCCCAGGCGAGGTGCCACGAGGGCGAGTCGACCGGCTCTTTGTGTCGTGGCGATCGACCAGGTCCACCGCCCACTGGACCGACCCTACACCGGCTGGAAGAAACTAGCAATGTAATTCGTGAATAGCCGATCTAGTATATCCCCGTGACCTCGATGGCCAAATGGAGCTTCCTGACCAATCACGCCCGCGTGCTCGTCTGCATCGCCCACGATCCGGGGATACGCCTCCGAGATGTCGCCTCCACGGTGAACATCACCGAGCGGAGCGCCTTCGCCATCATCGACGACCTCATCTCGGGCGGCTACGTGGCCAAGCAGAAGGAGGGCCGGCGAAACCGCTACCGCATCCAGTTGGATGCCCCTTTGGGTGAGGCGGTGGGCCGGCAGCAGCCGATCGGGGAGCTGTTGAAGCTTCTCGTCGATTCGCGCACCTGAGGGGCTGGCTCCTGAGCGAGGACCCCGGAGGCCGGTGGGTCCGCCCGGACGGTCTGTCTACCCATCGTGGTCCAACCGGCGTCATCCCGATCGGACTGGGGCGGGGGCCGTGACCGACAGGACCACGAGGGTCGGTTCGCCGCGGGCCCCGGCGGTGCACTCAGCCGGTGGGTGGGTCTGCGTCGAGGATGCTGCTGGCCGGACCGTCCCAGTGGTCGAGGGAGACGACCTCGTCGAGAGGGCGGCGACGGACCGGGCCGTGGTGGCCCCGGGGCCATCCGACGACGACATGCCCGGCCAGCATCCAGTCATCGGGGACCCCGACGGCCCGGCGGAGCAGCGGCTCGCCCCCGTAGGAGGCCCAACTGGTCAGACAGGCCCCGAGACCGAGGGCGCGGGCGGCCAGGAGGAAGTTCTCCATCGCCGGGAAGATCGAGCCCCCGAGGAGCAGTTCTGAGGCGGTCGGGTACCGCTTCTGGGTGAACAGCACCGAGGTGAACTCACCCGCCCGGTCGTGGATCTCGTAGGTGGCGCGGTTGGAACGCGCCCGCCGACTGTCGTCATCGTCGGTGGGTCGGGTCATGCCGTAGACCGGCTCGATGACCTCCAAGGCCTGGGCGGCGGCCAGGGACACCACGGCCCGCTGCTCGGGGGACCGGAGCACGATGAACCGCCAACCCTGTGCGTTGGCCCCCGATGGGGCCCAGGTGGCGGCCTGGAGGCACCGGGCGAGGGTGGCATCATCGACGGGCCGGTCGGTGAAGCGGCGGATCGTCCGGGCCGTCGACATCACGGCCCAGACGTCGCTGGTCGGTGCGCTCACGCCAGGATCCCCCCGGCCGGCCTGTTGCCGAGGCCCGGGGAAGGGTGCCCGTCGATCCCATTGTCGTAGCCAGCCATGCTCCACCTTCCATTCGCCTGCGCCTCGTGCTGCGCATTGTGCCCCGAGTGGCCCACCGAATCACGACTTCGGGGTGTCGTAGGCCACCAAGGACGCAGTACGGTGGGGTCGGGCAGGTGATGGGGGACGACCGTTGAGGACACGGGTGGCGGCGGGGCTCGTGCTGGCCCTGATCGTCGTAGGGCTGGGCGCCGTCGCTCCAGGGGTGTCGGCCTCGGCGGGCACGCCGCTGCCCGGAGCTGCCGGTTGTCCGATGTTTCCTGCCGACAACGTGTGGAACACGGACATCTCGTCGTTGCCGGTCGACAGTCACAGTGCCGCGTGGATGACCAGCATGCGCAGTGCCACGACCAACCTGCACCCTGATTTCGGGCCGTCGGGCGATCCCTCCAACCCGTACGGCATGCCCTATGCCGTGGTCTCCCCCGACCACCCCGTCGTCACCCCCACGTTCCTCTACGCGTCCGAGAGCGACCCCGGCCCCTACCCCTTTGGGACCGACACACCCATCGAGGGAGGATCGCAGTCGACCGGCGACCGTCACGCCCTGATGGTCAACCCGGCCACCTGCACCCTCTACGAGCTCGACAACGCCCGGTCCAACGGATCGGCGGCCACCGCCGACTCGGGGGCGGTGTGGAGCCTCGACTCGAATGCCCTGCGGCCGTCGGGCTGGACCTCGGCCGACGCTGCGGGTCTGCCCATCCTCCCCGGCCTCGTACGGTACGACGAGGTGCAGTCGGGCTCGATCACCCACGCCATCCGTATGACCGCCCAGGCCACCGACACCTCGTTCCTCTGGCCTGCCCGACATGAGGCGGGGAGCGCGGCGAACCCCAACCTGCCGCCCATGGGGGCCCGGTTCCGGCTCGACGCCGGCTTCAACATCTCCACCTACTCGGCGCAGGCCCAGGTGGTCCTGCGGGCGATGCAGCACTACGGGCTCATCGTGGCGGACAACGGCTCCAACTGGTACTTCGGGGGCACCGCCGACGCCGGGTGGCCGTCCTCGCTCATCGCCGAACTGAAGCAGGTGCCGGCCAGTGCCTTCGAGGCGGTGGACGAGTCGTCCCTGATGATCGACCCTGGCTCCGGTCAGGCCCGGCAGACCGGCGGACCTGTGCCCTGCACCCCGGGTGTGGGGTACCGGATGGTGGCGTCGGACGGTGGTGTCTTCGCCTTCTGCCGGCCGTTTCTGGGATCGACCGGTGGCATGCACCTGAACCGACCCATCGTGGGCATGGCCGCCACCCCCGACGACGGCGGCTACTGGCTGGTGGCCTCCGACGGCGGCGTGTTCTCGTTTGGTGACGCAGGCTTTTTCGGGTCGACCGGGGCCACTCCTCTCAACGCCCCGATCGTGGGCATGGCCGCCACCCCCGACGGCCACGGCTACTGGCTGGTGGCCAGTGACGGCGGCATCTTCGCCTTCGGTGACGCCGGCTTCTTCGGCTCCACCGGGAGCATCCGGCTCAACCGTCCCATCGTGGGCATGGCCGCCACCCCCGACGACGGCGGCTACTGGCTGGTGGCCTCCGACGGCGGCGTGTTCTCGTTTGGTGACGCGCGCTTTTTCGGGTCGACCGGGGCCACCCATCTCAACGCCCCGATCGTGGGCATGACCGCCACCCCCGACGGCCACGGCTACTGGCTGGTGGCCAGTGATGGCGGCATCTTCGCCTTCGGCGACGCCGGCTTCTTCGGCTCCACCGGGAGCATCCGGCTCAACCGTCCCATCGTGGGCATGGCCGCCAGCCCCGACGGCCACGGCTACTGGCTGGTGGCCAGTGATGGCGGCATCTTCGCCTTCGGCGACGCCCCCTTCGAGGGTTCGACCGGCGCCGTCCACCTGA
This sequence comes from uncultured Acidimicrobiaceae bacterium, assembly GCA_963835465.1. Lineage (GTDB taxonomy): Bacteria > Actinomycetota > Acidimicrobiia > Acidimicrobiales > RAAP-2 > Bog-756. The sequence goes on along the minus strand of CAWIFR010000006.1, from coordinate 461,188 downwards.
ACCAACCGGTGGTGGGCATGGCCGGCTGAACACCGTCGGCCATGCCCCCGGGTTCCCCGTGCCGATGGACCGGAGCGGTAGCGTTCCCTCCGAGACGGGACGGCGGACACCTCTCACGGTCCCCGTCGGGGCGGAGCCCCCAAGGATCGGAGCGAGTTGTGACGGGCAGAGGATGGATGGTTGGGGCCGTGCTGGTGCTGGGCCCGCTGACCCTGGCGGCGTGTTCGAACTCGGCCGGCCCGGCCACCACGACGAGCACCACGACCATGCCGTCGGTCACCAGCACGAGCGCGACCGCGACCGGGTCGCCGACCACCGGGGCGGGGTCGAGCACTGCCACCAACCTGCCGGTGACCGACCAGATCCGCACGGAGCTGGTGACGGCGGCCAGCACGCTCCAGAACATCCCCGCGGCCCAGTTCAGCGGACTGGCCCCGGGCCTCACCTACTACGGGCTGGACAAGACGACGGGCACCAAGTGGGCCGCAGCCCGGCTCGTGCCCGCTCCGGTCCCCGAGGGTGCCCAGCCATCGCAGGCCCAGGTCTCCTCCCAGGACGAAGGCTCGTACTACGTGTTCCGGCAGCCGGCGGGCGGCCCCTGGACGGCCTACGCCGCCGGCAACACGGGTCCCGGCACGCCCTGTCCGGTCACCCTCCCTGCGGGCGTGCTCGCCGTGTGGGGTTGGCCGGCCGGTGGCTGCCGGCCCAACGGGATCTGACCGCGGCCGTCGGGCCGCCGATCAGGAGGCGTCGGTTGACCCGGGTGGGACGGACGGGGGGTCGATGCCCGGGACCCCGTTGTCCGTCACGTGGTCGGTCCACTCGGTGCCGGACCAGAAGCGCTGTTCGTGCCGGATGAAGGGATCCCGGAACCAGCCGGCCGGCATGCCGCCTGACGGTGAGCCGTCGGGCGTGGGTGAGGTGGGTGGGGAGTGCCCGGCCGGGCCCCGGGGGTCGGCGCCGGTGAACCCCCGGCGGGTCCCGGGGCCGCCGACCGGCGGACCACCGCGGCGGCGCTGGGAGCTCAGGTAGCGGACCAGGAACATGCCGCCGAAGACCGCGACCGGGATCCAGGAGGCATGGCCGTACTGCATGTAAGCAGTGTAGGACCGGACTCCCCGACGTGGACGTCGGCGGTCGCTCAGCCGTTGGGAGGGCTGGGACCGTCGTCCAGGCGCCTGATGACCCGGGCCGGACTACCCGCCGAGACGGTGCGGGCGGGGAGATCCCGAGTCACGACGGCCCCCGCGCCCACCACCGCGTCGTCACCGATGGTCACACCGGCCAACACGATGACCCCACCCCCCAGCCAGACGTTGTGGCCGAGGGTGATCGGGCCGGCCGCCTCCCAGCCCTCACGTCGTAGGTCCGGGTCGAGGGGATGGGTCGGCGTCAACAGTTGGACGTTCGGGCCGATCTGGGCGTGGTCGCCGATGACGATGGGGGCTGGGTCGAGGGCCACCAGGCCGAAGTTGACGAAGGTGTGCGCCCCGATGGCGATGGGTGAGCCGTAGTCACAGTGCAGCGGTGGCCGGATGACGCTGCCCGACCCCAAGCCGCCCAGCAGGTCGTCGAGGAGGTGCCGACGCTCGTCGGGGTCGTCGACCGAGGAGTGGTTGTAACGGTCGAGCAGTCGGACGGCCCGGTGGTGGGCGGCCACGATCTCGGGGTCGTCGGCCCGGTAGAGGTCCCCTGCGAGCATGCGTTCGAACTCGGACCGGACGTCACCGGGCGGCGGGGTGGTGGGCATCCCACAGCGTGCCACCCCGCCGTCGGCCCGTCATCCCATGGTCTTGGCCCCGTCCAGGGTCTCGCGGATGATATCGGCGTGTCCGGCGTGCTGAGCGGTCTCGGCGACGATGTGCACGAAGACCCGGCGGGCGGTCCGACGCGCACCGGGCTCGAACCAGGGTGCCTCGGGCAGGGGATGGGAGGCGTCGAGGGAGGGGAGGGTGAGCAGTACCTCGTCGGTGCGCCGGGCCACGTCCTCGTACCGGGCCAGCAGCCCGGGCAGCGTCTCGTCGTCGGTCATTCGGAAGCCAGCGAGGTGGGCCTCGTAGGCGGATTCGTCGGCCGCGCCCATGGTCGCCGGGCCCTGCTCGATGAAGCGGACCCAACCCTCCTCCATGAGGGTCACGTGCTTGATGATGCCGCCCAGACAGAGTTCGCTGGCCGTGGGCCGCTGCCGGGCCTGGGCCTCGGTCAGTCCCTGGACGGTCTGACGGAGGAAGCCCCGGTGCTTGGTGAGGGAGTCCAGGAGATCGTCTCGCTCGAGGTCGGTAACGGTCTGGCTGTCGGTGGGCATGGCATTGGCCTTCCAGGTGGGTTTCGGTGGATGTGTCCCACGGTATGGGGGATAGCGGTCAGTTTCTGTCCTAAATGGGGACATACTGGAAGGAATGTCTGCCCCCGGCACGAGAACGCTCCGCCTCCTCTCGCTCCTCCAGTCCCGCCGGTACTGGACCGGCACGGGCCTGGCCGACCGCCTGGAGGTATCTGACCGGACCCTCCGGCGGGACATCGACCGGCTGCGGGAGCTCGGCTACCCCGTGGAGGCGCGTCGGGGGGTGGACGGGGGCTATCAGCTGGCCCCCGGTGCCGTGCTGCCCCCCCTGGTACTTGACGACGAGGAGGCTGTCGCCATCGGGGTGGGGCTCCACGCCGCCATCCAGGCCGGCACGGTCACCGGCATCGAGGAGTCGTCGGTGCGCGCCCTGAGCAAGGTGGTGCACGTCATGCCCCCGGCCCTGCGCCGCCGGATCGGCGCCCTGGCCGCCATGACCGTCCCCGCCTCGTGGCCGACCAGCTCCACCAGCGTCGACGCCGACGTGCTGGTGTCGCTGGCCCAGGGGTGTCGGGACGGTGAGAGGCTGGAGTTTGCCTACACCGCGCACGACGGCGAGCAGACCACGCGGCAGGTGGACCCCCACCGGCTGGTGCTGCTCGGAAGGCGGTGGTACCTGGTGGCCTATGACCTCTCCCGGTTCGACTGGCGGACGTTCCGCCTGGACCGGATTGCCGCACCTGTGGCCACCGGGGCCCATGCGCTGCCGCGCCAACTCCCCGCGGCGGACGCCGCCGAGTTCGTGCGTGCCGGCATCGAGAACCTCCCGTCGCGTCACCAGATCGAGGTGCGCATCCACGCTCCGGCCGCGGTGACCCGGGCCCGCATCGGACCGTGGGGCACCCTGGAGGCGTTGGGCGAGGAGTGGTGCCTGTTCCGGATGACGGTGGACTCGCTGGACTGGCCCGCCCTGGCCCTGGGCAACGCCGAGGCCGAGTTCGAGGTGATCACCCCGCCCGCACTGCTCGACCACCTCGGTCGCTGGGCCGGCCGCTTCGGCCGGGCCGCCGAGCGCGGACAGCCGACCTGAGCCGGCGGCTGCCGCGGGCGGGGCGTACGACAGTACCGGTCCGGCCCTCGTAGCCTGGGCCTATGGCTCCCACCATCCGCACCGGCCTGGCCGATGACTTCCCTGCGGTACTCGGACTCTGGATCGGAGGGAAGGCCGAACCGACCCACACCGACGACGTCGCCAGCCTGCGGGCGCTGGTGGACCACCAGGGGTCGACGCTGCTGGTCGCCGAAGACGACGGAGCGGTGATCGGCTCGGTGATCGCCGGATGGGACGGTTGGCGGGGATCGGTCTACCGGTTGGTGGTAGCTCCGGGTCATCGACGTGAGGGACTGGGCCGGCAGCTGCTGGAGGCCGCCGAGTCCCATCTCCGCAGTGTGGGTGCGGCCCGCCTCCAGGCGATCGTGGTGGAGACCGAATCACTGGCCACGGCCTTCTGGCGGGCCTCGGGGTGGGACCAGCAGCGTCACCGGCTCCGTTTCACGTTGGGCTAGTCACGCCGCGGTCCCCAGGGTGGTCCGTGGCCGAGGTGTTGAACCACTCGTTCGGGGTGACCCTGAAGTTCGCCGGGTTCGCCTCGGGGGCCACCGATCGCCCCCGGACGCCGAGCGGTGACCTTCCCGGGAGTCACGTCGGTGCCGCCCTTCGCTCCGCCGCGGACCTTGCCCACTCGGCGTGGGCGGGGGTCGACCGGTCGCGGCTCTGTAGCCTCCCCTTCGGTACGCTCCGCGCCGACATGGCCGCCGGCATCAACCCGGTCGACGTCCTGGCCCACCGTTGGGACGTGGGACCGCTCGGCGGGTCGGTGTCCATGTGCCCGGACGAGGTGTGCACTGGGCCTCGAGATGACCGCCGGCTACCTGGGAGCGGCACGAGACGAGGAGCAGTTCGCCCCCGAGATCGTCGTCGGGGCGTCCCGCCCGGCCCGGGAGCGTTTCCTCGGCTTCTCGTGGGGCGGTCGTCCTGATCCGACGGCGCCGCAGGCGAACGGGCGGCGACCCACCGGGAGGGGTCGGAGACCACCGCGGTGGTGACCTCGACGAATGTACGACAGGACGTCCTCAGGACCAGCCGGACGCTGCTCCCAGCTGTGTGACCGTCACCGTCGGCCGGGCGATGACCGGAGGCTCAGGCGTGCATCGCCGCGCACACCCCGAGGCCGTCCACCGCCCGCAGTTGGGTGAAGACCGGGGTGGCCGGGTTGTCGTTGAGCTGCTCGTTCACGATCACGACGACCGAGCGGGATCCGTTCGAGCTGGCGGCGGCGAAGATGGTGTAGCCGGGGAAGTTGCCTGTGTGGCCGTACACGGTCCCACACGCCGTCCGGTAGCGGAAGATGGCCAGGCCGGCCGCGTTGGTCCCCGGCCCTGGAGGTCCCGAACTCCCCGGTACGAAGCGGAACTGCTTGCTTCGGGTGGCCCGGTCGGTGAGCGTGCCCCGCACGTACGCCCTCATGAACTGGTTCAGCTCGGAAGGGGTGGAGAGCATGCCGCCTGACGCCCACGCCAGTCCCGGGTTGAGGTACGTGCTGACATCGCTGGGCGGTGAGCCGGCTTCGACGGCGTAGCCGTGCACGTAGGGCTCGGTGAGGGCGGGGCTGTCGGGCAGCGTCGTCGCCGGCAGACGGAGTGGCGACGTGACGTCCTGGGCCAGGGCCTGTTCGTAGGACCCGCCGGTCACCGCTTCGACCATCAGGCCGACCACGATGTTGTCGGTGTCGGAGTACTCGTACGCGGTGCCCGGGGTGAAGTTCGGGGGCTTGTTGGTCACGTAGCTGAGGAGCTGGGTGGGGGTGAGCACAGCATGGGGATCGGCCCTCAGGACGTTGATGAAGTCCTCGCTCTTGATGTAGTCCGGCAGGCCGCTGGTGTGATGCAGGAGCTGGGCCAGGGTCACCTTTCCCCATGACGGGGGAAGGGTGGGGAGTCGCTTGGCGATGGTGTCGGACAGCTTGAGCTTGTGCTGGGTGACGAGGGAGAGGGCCACCGCCCCGGTGTACGCCTTGGAGACACTGGCGATGCGCGCGGTGTCGCCTGCCGAGATGGGCGTCGCGGTCACCGTGTTCCCGACGCCGGCGGTCGTCACCTTCACGTCATGGCCCGCCTGGACCAGGGCAATGGCTCCGGGCGGGCCGCCCGACATGGACACCAGGTGGTGGAGGCCCCTGGTCAGGGCCTGGGTCGGCGTGCTCCGGTCCTGGGCGCCGGCCGGGGCGGCGGCCCAGGACGTCGCGGCGCAGGCGACGATGAGGAATCCGGCGATTCCGGCGCCCCTCCGCCCACGGCTCTCCATGGTCGGTCACGGTAGTTGACCAGGGCCGGCGCTGTCGACGTGTGGGCGTTCCGGCGCGCCGGACCTCTACAGTCTGGGTATGGGCCGAACCCGACGTTCCGCACCGCTCGCGCTGGCCGTGGGGTTCATGGCCAGTGGGGTCGTCCACTTCGTCCGCCCCCAGGCCTTCGAGCCCATCATGCCCCGGGTGCTGCCGGACGGCACGCACCGGCCCCTGATCTACGCCAGCGGAGCGGCTGAGCTGGTGTGTGCCTGGGGACTAGCCCGACGGAGGGCCTGGGCCTCGACGGCGAGCGTCGCCGTGCTGGCCGCGGTGTTCCCGGCCAATCTCCAGATGGCCGTGGACGCGGGCTCCGGACGCAACCCGGGAGCCATGGACCGGGCCGACGTGGCCTGGGGTCGGCTGCCGCTCCAGCTCCTCATGGTCTGGGCCGCCCGGCAGGCGAGGCCGGTGGGACCGGCCGCCGACTGAGGCGTCGGTCGAGGGTGCACGAGACCGAGGATGACCTCCGGGCCCTCCAGGAGCTGCTGGACCGGAGCTACGGCTCGGCCGGCCACCACCTGCTGGAGGTCATCACCCCCGAGCGCCGGCTGCCCGCCGCCGAGATCTGCGGCCGACTGGGCGGCATGCGCCTCCTGGCCCTGGCCACGGTCACGGCGGACGGCCGACCCCTGGTGGGACCGGTGGACGGCATCTTCTTCCGGGGGTCGTTCCACTTCAGCTCGTCTCCCGACTCGGTGCGGGTCCGCCACCTCCGTCACCGGCCCCAGGTCAGCGCCACCCACCTCCCCGGCGAGTCCTTCGCCGTCACCGTCCACGGCACGGCCACGGTGCTGGACCTCACCGACCCGGCGCACGCCGGGATCCGGGCCACGCTCCTCGACCACTACGTCCCGCAGTACGGACCGGAGTGGGAGTCGTTCCTGGACGCCAACGTGTGCGCTCGCATCGACGCCCGCCGGATGTTCGTCTTCCACCAGCCCTAGCACCGCATGCAGGCCGCCTACGGTGGGGGCACGCGGAGGCCCCTCTCGGTCACGACAATCCTGAAGGAGCGGTACGTCCATGAGCGACACCCGGTTGTGGCTGCATCAGGCCCAAGAGCATGTGGGCACGGCCCAGATCGTCCTGGACGAGGTAGGGAGGGGCCTGGCCACCGTGGAGCGGGTGGAGGTGGCGGCCGAACGGGCCGTGCCCGCGCTCCGCGTGGTGGTGCTGGTGGCCCTGGGCTGTGCCGTCGGCACCGCCGTCTATCTGCTCGTCCGGCGGGCCCGTCGGGCCGAACCTCGGGACGGGGTGCCGCTCGAGGTCGTTCGGATCGACGCCCCGACTCCGGGTGGACCTCCTGGAGAGGGCGCCTGAGCTAGCTGTAGTCGACGGTGCCGGCGCCCGGGGTGCCGATGGCGAAGGCCAGGCCGCGGAGTGGCGCGTGCTCGCTGACCGGCCAGATGCTGTGGGTGGTATCGGGTGGCGTGTAGACCAGGTCACCCATCTGCACCTCCCGCTCCTCGTCGCCGATCTTCATGATGCCGCGGCCCGAGAGGATGTAATAGAACTCGTGGGTCGGATGGGAGTGGGGGTCCACCGCACCTCCACCGGCCACCTCCCACTCGCTGACCAGCTCGAGGAAGCCCCCCTCGGTAGCCTCACGGAGCTCCTGGGGCGGGACCAGCCACCACACCGGTGTCGTGCCGTTGTGCTCGATGACCGGGGCCATGTCCTCGACGGACCGGACGTCCATGGTCGCTACCTCCCTTGGTTACGGTTCACCGCCATCGTATCGACGGGTGGGTGAGGAGACTTTGGGCAGTGGCGATCGCGAGATCAGGCCACCACCCGGACCGGCAATCGGGCGAGGCTCTCGACCGTCCGGGCACAGGCCCGGGCGGCCTCGACCCCCTTCACCGTGAAGTGTTCGGAGAAGAAGGACGCGTGCTCGTCGTGGTTGTGGAAGTGGTGGGGGGTGAGGACGGCCGAGATCACCGGCACGTCGTGATCCAGTTGGACCCGCATCAGCCCGTTGATGACCGCCTCGGCCACGAAGTCGTGGCGGTAGATCCCCCCGTCGATGACCAGCCCGGCGCCGACGATGGCGGCATACCTCCCGCTGGTGGCCAGCCGTTGGGCGTGGAGTGGGATCTCGAAGGCCCCGGGCACCCGGTAGAGGTCGACGCGGTCCTGCCCGACTCCCAGGATGGCGATCTCGGCCAGGAACGAGTCGCGGCAGCGGTCGACGATCTCCTCGTGCCAGGTGGACTGCACGAAGGCGAGTCGGTCGCCCCGACCCGCACTGTTCCGATCCACACTGCCCATGGGGCCTCCCTTCGTCCCGTGGCCTGGCAGCCACACGTCAAGCCTAGGTCGGCCGCATCGGGTCCGTTGGCCTGGAGGCGCCTCCCCGAGGCGCCGGCGATGGGGCAGTGCACGGCGAACGGACCCAGGGGAGGAGGACCGTAGGGTGCCTCTCATGAAGCTCGCCATCCACTTCCCCAACTTCACCCTCCCCGGGCAGCCCGAAAGCCTGGCTGCCGTCCTCGCCGCCACCGTCCGGGCGGCCGAGGAGGGGGGCTGCTCGGCGTTCACCGTGATGGACCACTGGTTCCAGATGGAGGAGCTGGCCACCTCGGAGGACCCGATGCTCGAGGGCTACACCACCCTCGGGTACCTGGCCGGCCTGACCCACCGGATCACGCTCGGCCTGTTGGTGACCGGTGTCACCTACCGCCACCCGGGTCTGCTGGCCAAGACGGTGACCACCCTCGACGTGCTGTCGGGGGGTCGGGCCCAGCTGGGGATCGGAGCGGCTTGGTACGAGCGGGAGCACCACGGGTTGGGCGTGCCCTTCCCGCCCCTGGCCGAGCGGTTCGAACGTCTGGAGGAGACGCTGCAGATCTGTCTGCAGATGTGGAGTGACGACGATGGCCCCTTTGTCGGCCGCCACTACCGTCTGGCCGAGACCATCTGCTCCCCACGGCCCATCCAGCAGCCGCGACCACCCGTCCTCGTCGGGGGGAGCGGGGAGCAGAAGACCCTCCGCCTGGTCGCCCGCTATGCCGATGCCTGCAATCTGTTCGCCCCGGATCCCGGGGTGGTCGCCCACAAGCTGGACGTGCTGGCCCGACACTGCGACGCCGAGAGCCGGGATCTTGCCGAGATCGACCGGACCATCATCTTCGGTGCGGATCCCCTTCAGGACGTCGACGGTTTCCTCTCGGCCATGGAGGGATATGCGGCCCAGGGCATCGGACAGGTGTGGCTCAGTCCGGCAGGCACCGATCCGGCCGGGTGGGTGTCCCGAGTGGCTGAGCAGGTGGTGCCGCGACTGGGCGAGCTGTAGTCGGTACCGCGGCGTACCCGGTGCTCGCCGGGGCGCGCCGATCCATCTCCCGGTACGGTAGGCCGATGGCACTCACCCTCGATGAGGCCTTCGCCTTTGCCGACCGGCACACCCACGGCGTGCTGGTCACCCTTCGGGGCGATGGCCGCCCCCAGCTGTCCAACATCGTGTACCTGCCCGGTCCCGGCCACACCGCACGGATCTCCGTCACCGACAGCAGGGCCAAGACGGCCAATCTCCGTCGGGATCCCCGGGCCTCGTTGCACGTGACGAGCGATGACTTCTGGTCCTACGTCGTACTCGACGGGACGGTTGCCCTCTCGGCGGTGGCCGCCGCGGTCGATGACGCCGTCGTCGACGAACTGGTCGACATGTACCGCCTGGCCCAGGGGGAGCACCCCGACTGGGACGAGTTCCGACAGGCCATGGTGGGCCAGGGACGGATCGTGGCCACGCTTACCGCCACCCACGCCTACGGCCAGGTGCAGGGCTGACCCGTCCGTTCGACGAGAGCAGGGTCCCCACCGACAGCGTCAGATGCGGCAGGCCCCGTCGGCGCAGTCCGGGCCGTCGGCGGCTGACTCCGTCGGATTGAGCAGCGTGACCGGGTGGGACTCGGTCCACGCCCGCTCCAGCGCGCCGAGCAGGGTGTCGGCCCCCTGGGCTCCGGCCACCCCGTAGGTCTCGTCGATGACGAAGAACGGAACCCCGGTGGCCCCGAGGGCAACCGCCCGGGCCTCGTCGGCCCGCACCTCGGCGGTGAAGGCCTCGCCGTGCAGCGTCTGGTCGACCTCGGCCTTGTCGAGGCCCACCTCGACGGCCAGCGCGGTCAGGGTGGCCCGATCGCCCACTGACCGGCCCTCGGTGAAGTAGGCGGCGAGCAGCCGCTCCTTCAGGTCACCGGCGCGGCCGTGGGTGGCGGCCAGATGGATGAGTCGATGGGCATCGAAGGTATTCCCGGGCTGCACCCGGTCGAGGTGGTACTCGAGTCCCAGACCGGCGGCCAGCGAGGTCATCTGCTGGTTGGCCGTCCGTGCCTGCTCCGCCGTCATCCCGTACTTGCGCTCCAGGATCCGGTCCATGCTCATCCCGACTTCACGGGGCGACGACGGGTCGAGCTCGAAGCTCCGCCAGGACACCGCGACCTGGTCGGCGTGGCTGAATCGGCCCAGGGCCTCCTCGAACTGGCGCTTGCCCACATAACACCAGGGGCACACCACGTCCGACCAGATCTCCACGTCCACGATGTGCACCTCACGCTCTCTTGTCCATCCGGCGGCCGTGGGCGCACCCCACACCGTCCCACCCGGGGTGCAACCTGGCCCTGCCCCCTGGTATTCCTGGCGGGTCGCCCGGTAGCGTCGGGAGCATGGTCCTCGAGCACGCCCTGATCGATGTCAAACCGGGGACGTCCGAGGCGTTCGAAGCCGCCCTGGCCGAGGCCCGTGCCGTGATCGGCGCGTGCCCGGGATTCGTCTCCCTGCGCCTGCACCGGGGGATCGAGAGGACAGACCGCTACCTCTTGCTGGTGGAGTGGGAATCCCTGGAGGACCACACGGTCGGCTTCCGGGAGTCGCAGACCTTCGTCACCTGGCGGTCCCTGATCGGGCCCTATTTCGATTCACCGCCTGATGTTGTCCACTATGAACTGCCGCCGGCCACCGTCCAGGCCGGGCCCACGGCACCACAGGCCTGATGGGACTCCTGGACGGGCACCGCGCCCTGGTCACCGGGGCTGGATCGGGGATCGGCCGCGCCACCTGCCTCCGCCTGCATGCCGAAGGGGCCGTGGTGGCCGCCCTCGACCTCGACGCGGAGTCGGCCGCCCAGGTGGCCAGGGAGGTCGCCGGGCCGGTCGTGGTGGCCGACATGGCCGACCGGGACGCGGTGGATGCGGCCATGGACCGGGCCGTCGAGGAACTCGGCGGCCTCAGTCTCCTGATCAACAACGCCGGCATCGGGTTGGCCCGGCCCTTCCACCGGCACAGTGACCACGCCTACGACCGCGTGGTCGACGCCTCCATGCGGGGCACCTTCCACGGCATCCGGGCCGGGGCGCCGCTCATCCTGGCCGGGGGAGGTGGCGCCATCGTGAACGTCTCGTCGATCAGCGGCATGCGCCCCACCCGGGGTGAGGCGGCCTACTCGGCCGCCAAGGCCGCGGTCATCGCCCTCACCCAGTCGGCCGCCCTCGAGTACGGGCCCACCCTGCGGGTCAACTGTGTGTCGCCCGGCCTCATCGACACCCCCTTCACCGCCCCGTTCCTCGACGATCCCGTCATCCGCTCGGGCATCGAGCGGCGGACCCCCCTCCGCCGGGTGGGCACGGCGTCCGACGTGGCCGGGGTCATTGCTTTCCTCTGCTCCGACTGGGCCTCCTATGTCACCGGCATCAACCTCCCGGTGGACGGCGGCAGCCTGTTGCCCAGCTCCCAGGTGGAAGAGCCCCTGGAGGACCTGGTGTCCGACCCGGGGGCCCGACCGTGAGCGTGCCGCTGACCGAAGCAGTGCGTGGGGTGATCACCGCGGGGCGCCTGGCCCACCTGGTCACCCTGGACCCCGACGGCAGCCCACAGGTCTCGCTGGTCTGGGTGGGTCTCGACGGTGACCGGATCGTCTCGGGCCACATGGGAGCGTGGCGCAAGGTGCAGAACCTCCGACGCGACCCCCGGGTGTCCCTGTCCATCGAGGCGGAGGGACGCAACGACCACGGCCTGGACCACTACCTGGTGGTCCGGGGCCGGGCCGAGGTGGTGGAAGGTGGGGCCGCCCCCCTCCTCCAGCGCCTGGCCCATGTCTACCTCGGCCCCGACGTGGTCTTCCCCGGTGTGACCGATCCCAGCCTGGGCTACGTCGTGCAGATCACCGCCGAGCGGATCGGCGGCGTCGGCCCCTGGGCACCCTGAGGGTCGGCCACCCGACCGGTCTCACGCCGAACCGCCGAGCGCGTAGGCCTCTCCGAGGTGGTCGGCCAACTCGGCGAGGGATGTCCGGGCATTGAGGCCGCTGGTCGAGGGCATGACATAGGCCGGTCGACCGCCGATCCCGCGGGGCTGGAGCCCGGCCACGGCTCCGGCATCGACCACGTCGCGCCACCCCGACAGCCCGGTGAAGCAGACCGCCCCGGGACGGAGCCACTGCACCAGCCGCTCGACCCGGGCGAAGCCGGCGGCGTACTCCTCGCTGCGCACCTCGACCGCGGTCCGGCTGGGCCGCTTGACGAAGTCGGTCATCCCGAGGCCGTGGTCGAGCAGCGCGCTCGACGGGTCGCGATCGGCTGTCACGATGCCCGCGGCCATCGCCGCCGGCCAGAACCGGTTGCCGGGTCGGGCGTAGCCGACGCCGGCGTCGGCCGAGTACCAGGAGGGGTTGACCCCGCAGACCAACAGCCGCATGCCCGCTCCGACCGTGTCGGCCAGGGTGCGGGCCCGCCACGCCCGCAGCCGGACCTCGTCGCCGGACACCGTGAGCGAATCCTCCTCGACCTCGAAACCGGCCCCGGTCACCACGTCCATCAGGCGGTCGGGCTCCCAGCCGGCGAAATAGCGGCCCCGCAGCCGGTCCCCGGGCAGGTCGTCGCCCTCGTAGGAGCCGGCAAGCACCTGCACCTCGAACGGGCTCCCCACCCGGAGCACCCGATGCAGGTCCCACAGGGCCATGGGCAAGCGGTCGCGGGGGATGTGCAGGTGGGTCATCCACGACCACGCCCCGTCAAGGGAGGTCCGGGCAAAGGGCAGATGCTCCACGTCGCCCTGCACATAGAGGGCGTCAGGGACCACGCTGCGGCAGGCGTCCAGCATGGCCGCCGAGGCGTCGAACCCCACCGCCGGCGATCCCAGGTGGGGCAGGTAGCGCCCGGCCCCGCACCCCACGTCGAGGCGGAGGCCGCCGGGGACCACCCGGCCGTCGAAGGCCTCGGCCTCGGGCCGCCGGCCGGCGTCGGCGTGGGCGGCCGCCCACTCCAGTCCCCGGCGGTCATAGAGGTCGACGGTGGCCCGGTCCATGGTCCGGATCCTAGGGAGTCGACCCCTCAGGGCTCGAACCGGTAGCCCATGCCCGGTTCGGTCCGGAAGTGGCGGGGCCGGGAGTGGTCCACCTCGAGCTTGCGCCGGACCCGGCCCATGAGCACCCGCAGGTACTCGGTCTCGGTCTCGTACTCCGGCCCCCATACGTCGTGGAGCAGCTGTTGCTGGGAGACCAGGCGGCCCGGGTGGCGCACCAGGACCTCGACGATGTCCCACTCCTTCGGGGTGAGGTGCACGTCCCTGCCCTCGCGGGTGACCCGCTTCTCCGCCAGGTCGACGGTGAATCCCTCCGCCTCCACGATCGGGTCGTCGGGCCCCGAGGCGCCCCGTCGCACCGCGGCCCGGAGTCGGGCCAGCAGCTCGTCCATGCCGAAGGGCTTGGTCACGTAGTCGTCCGCTCCGGCATCCAGGGCTTCCACCTTGCTCACGCTCTGGTGGCGGGCGGAGAGGACGATGATCGGGACCTTGCTCCACCCTCGGATCCCCCGGACCACCTCGACGCCGTCGATGCCCGGCAGACCGAGGTCGAGCAGCACCACGTCGGGATGGCGGTGGGCGGCACGGTCCAGGCCCTCCTCACCGGACCGGGCCACGATGACCTCGTAGCCGCGGGCGGTGAGGCTGATGGACAGGGCTCGCAACAGGGAGGTGTCGTCGTCGCACACCAGTACCTTGATGCCGGATTCGGCCGTGGCCGGGGTAGGTGGGGGAGGAGTCACGGGGCCGGCGTGCTCTGGGAGCCGGTGACCGTGGTGGTGCCGCCGCCGTCCTCGGTGCCGGCATCAGCAGCCACGTGGGACCCGAACGCTGTCGTGGACTCGTCGGGTTCCGGGCCGGCCTCAGCGGCATCGCCTTCCGGCCCGATCCCCTCGGGCCTGGCGTCGGCGTCGGGCTGCGGCAGTCGCACCACCATGGTGCAGCCGCCACCCGGCGTGTCGTCGACGTCGAGCTCGCCCCCCACGGCCTCCACGAAGCCCCGGGCCACGGCCAGGCCGAGGCCGACGCCGACCCGGTTCTCCGAGTCGCCCAGCCGTTGGAACGGCCTGAAGACCACGTGGCGGTCCTCGCGGCGGATACCGGGTCCCCGGTCGATGACCCGGATGTCCACCCGTCCGGCCACCGCCCCTGCCTCGATGCGCAGCCCATTGCCCCCGCCGTGGATCAGTGCGTTGTCGACCAGGTTGGCCACGGCCCGCTCCAGCAGCACCGGATCCGTGCGGACCCGGAGGATATCGGGGTGCACGTCCACCGTGATGCCCCCGCCCCTCGGCCCCAGGCTCCCGACCGCGGACTCGATGAGCTCGTGGACGTCGGTGCTCGTGTCGAGCACCTCCATGGCCCCGGTCTCGAGCCGGCTCATGTCCAACAGGTTCTCCACCAGGCTGCTGAGACGATCGGACTCGTCGTCGATGGTGCGGAGCAGGATCCGGGTCTCCTCGGGCCCGAACTCCAGCTGGTCGGAGAGCAGGCTGGAGGACGCCGCTTTGATCGAGGCCAGCGGCGTACGCAGGTCGTGGCTGACTGCGGCCAGGAGCGCCGAACGCAGCTGGTTGGCCCGGGCCAAGGAGTCAGCTTCGGCTGCCTCGGCGTGGAGCCGGTCGCTCTCCAGGGCCGTGGCCAGCTGCGCGGCGAAGGCCGAGAGGATGTCCCGGTCCTCGGCGGTGAGGCCCGGGCCCCGGAGGGCCAGCACCTCCCGGTCGGTGAGGGGGAGGACCAGAGTGGCCTCGTCAGGAGTGGCGGGGGGCTGGAGCCCCGCCGTGGTCACGCTCGACCACGAGCCGATCCGTCCCCCGGAATCGGCGGTCGATTCGGCCGCGGACCGCAGCACGGCCACCGACTCCAGCCGGAAGGCGACCATCAGCTCCTCCAGGAGGGCGGGGAGGGGATTCCCCTCCGGGGCGACCATCCGACCCGCCACCCGGGCCAGCATCCGGGCGTCGGCGCGGGCCTGGATGGCCGTGGCCGTCCGCCGGGCCGACAGGTCGACCAACAGGCTGACCACGCCGGCGGTGACCAGGAACATGACCAGAGCCAGGATGTCCCGGGTGTCGGTGATGGTGAAGGTGTGGACAGGTGGGGCGAAGTAGTAGTTGGACAGGAGGAAGCCGGCCACCGCGGCCAGCGCCGCCGGCCACACCCCGCCGGTCGCCGCCACCACGACGACCAGGACCAGGTACGAGCTGAGCGCGGTAGCCAGTTCGGCGTTGCTCCGCCCACCGGTGAGCACCCACGTGAGCAGTGGGAACCCGATGACCGCGATCAGCACCGCCGCGGTCCGCCGTCGAACCGAGACCGGAGAGAGCAGCCGCCGGTTGTGGCGGGCCGCGGCCCGGCGACGTGCCGCGTCGTTCCCGCCGGTCCCTCCTCCGGCGCCTTCGTGAGCGGTGTCCTCGCGTGCGTCACGAGCCACATCGGTGGCGATGACGTGCACGTCGAGTGAGCCACCGGCCGCCCTGATGACCGAGTTGATCACCGAGCCGCGTACGAACTCGGTGACCCGGCTGCGATGGGTGGCCCCCATCACCAGCTGGGTGGCGTTCTCGGCCCGGGCCACCTGGACCAGGGCCGGGGCCACGTCGGCCCCGACCACCTCGACGTACCGACCGCCGAGGTCATCGAGGAGGGCGCGGTTCTGGCGTAGCCCCGGGGACCCCGTGCCGCTCAGCCCGTCGTCGGTGCGCACATGCACCCCCACGAGCTCGGCCTTGGTCCGCATGGCCATCCGGGCCGCCCGGCGGACGAGCTCGGCGCTGCCGCGTGAGCCGGTGAGGGACACCACCACCCGCTCCTTGGTCTCCCACGCCCCGGCGATGTTGTGGCGTTCGCGATAGTCGTTGAGCTCCTCGTCCACCCGGTCGGCCACCCACAGCAGGGCCAACTCGCGCAGGGCCGTGAGGTTGCCGGTGCGAAAGTAATTCCCCAGCGCGGCGTCGATCCGCTCGTGCGGGTAGACGTTGCCGTGGGCCAGACGGCGGCGCAGGGCCTCGGGGGCCATGTCGACCAGCTCGAGCTGGTCGGCTGCCCGGACCACCCGGTCGGGCACCGTCTCCTGCTGGGCCACGCCGGTGATCCGCTCCACCACGTCGTTGAGGGACTCCAGGTGTTGCAGGTTCACGGTGGAGATGACGTTGATCCCGGCGTCCAGGAGGTCGTTCACGTCCTGCCACCGTTTGGCGTGCTTGGACCCCGGCACGTTGGAGTGGGCCAGCTCGTCCACGAGCACCAGCTCGGGATGGCGGGCGATGAGTCCGTCGAGGTCCATCTCCTCGAAGGCCTGGCCCCGGTACTCGACCTGGCGTCGGGGAAAGATCTCCAAGTCCCGGATCTGGGCGTCGGTCTGGGGCCGGCCGTGCTCCTCGACCCATCCGACGACGACGTCGGTACCCCGCTCCTTACGTCGCCATCCCTCGTTCAGCATGGCGTAGGTCTTGCCCACACCGGGGGCAGCACCGAGATACAGCCGCAGCTTTCCTCGTGCCACCCTGCTTCGCCTCCTGCTCGGTTCGGCTCTGCCTACTTGCCCGTCATCTGGTCCAGGGCCAGGTTCAGCGTCAGGACGTTGACCCCGGGATCACCGAGCACACCCAGGCTACGCCCCGTGGTGTTCGACTGGACCAGACCCTTCACCGTGGCCAGGGACAGTCCCCGGGCCCGGGCCACGGTGGGGGCCTGGAGGTCGGCATTGGCCACGGAGATGTCGGGGTCGAGCCCCGACCCCGATGCGGTCACCGCGTCCACGGGAACCTGGCTGTTGGCGGGCAGGCCGAACTCCTGTCGGTAGGCGATGGCGCGCTGCGGAACGGTGTCCGGGTCACACTGGTACGTGCCATCGCTGTTCTTGGCGTACTTCTGACCGGGAGTGGGGGCGACCACCGGGGTGGCGCTGGAGCCTGTCGACATGGGCACGCAGAATGGGTCGGTCGGAGTGGCGAAGGGATTGCCCTTGGACGGCTTTCCGTCAAGCCCTACGGTGTTGACCCCGGGGATGAACCCGATGAGCAGGGGGTTGGAGGGTCCGTAGTTCGAGGCACCGCTGACCGTGATGTTGTCGGTGGCCGAGGAGGTGACGGCGTCCGACGGCCGGCTCTGGAAGTACTTGGGGATGGGGTTGCCCTTGGCATCGGTGAAGGACTGCCCGATGAGCGAGGAGCCCACGGCCTTTCCGTTCTTCTCGACGATGGAGCCGTTGGCCTGGTGACTGAAGGCTGCCTCGCCGATCCCGGTAAGGGCCAGCCCGTAGGCCAGTCCGAGCACCAGGGTCATGACGATGATCATGCCGACGGCGGTGAGTAGTTGCCGACGCATTACTTGACTCCCAACGCAGTGATGATCAGGTCGATGAGCTTGATGCCGATGAAGGGAATGATGAAACCGCCCAGCCCGTAGATGAGTAAGTTCCGCCGCAGGACTGCGGCAGCGCCGGCGGCACGGAATTTCACGCCCCGGAGGGCAAGCGGGATCAACGCCACGATGATCAAGGCGTTGAAGATGACCGCCGAGAGGATGGCGCTGTGGGGCGAGCTGAGGTGCATGATGTTGATCCGGTTCAGCGCGGGGAACACACCGACGAACATGGCCGGGATGATGGCGAAGAACTTGGCGATGTCGTTGGTGATGGAGAACGTGGTGAGAGACCCACGGGTGATCAGGAGCTGCTTGCCGATCTCCACGATGTCGATGAGTTTGGTCGGGTTGGAGTCGAGGTCGACCATGTTGCCTGCCTCCTTGGCCGCCTGGGTCCCGCTGTTCATGGCCACCCCGACGTCGGCCTGGGCCAGCGCCGGTGCGTCGTTGGTGCCGTCCCCGGTCATGGCCACCAGGTGGCCACCCGACTGCTCCTTTTTGATCAGGGCCATCTTGTCTTCGGGAGTGGCTTCAGCCAGGAAGTCGTCGACCCCGGCTTCGGAGGCGATGGCGGCGGCGGTCAGCGGGTTGTCCCCGGTGATCATGACCGTCCGAATACCCATCGTGCGCATCTCGACGAACTTTTCGGCTATGCCCGGCTTCACCACATCCTTCAGGTGGATGACCCCCAGCACCCGCGGGCCGTCGGCCACCACCAGTGGTGTGCCGCCGCCCTTGGAGATGGTCTCCACGACCGGAGCCAGCTGGCTCGGCGCCGTGCCGCCCTGCTCCTCGACCCACCGGCGGACGGAGTCGGCGGCCCCCTTGCGGATCGACCGCCCGTTCACGTCGAGACCACTCATCCGGGTCTGGGCGGTGAACGGCACGAGCTCCGCGCCGTCGATGTCGTGGGCCTCCTGGCCGTAGGTCGACTCAGCTAGCTCCACGATGGACCGACCCTCGGGGGTCTCGTCGGCCAGGCTGGACAGCATCGCCGCCGCCGCCAGCTCATCCTGCTCGACGTCGGGCATTGGCACGAACACGTCGGCCCGGCGGTTCCCGAAGGTAATCGTGCCCGTCTTGTCCAGCAGGAGTGTGGAGACGTCGCCGGCGGCCTCGACGGCCCGGCCCGACATGGCCAGGACGTTTCGCTGGACCAGGCGGTCCATGCCGGCGATGCCGATTGCGGACAGGAGTGCGCCGATGGTGGTCGGGATGAGGCAGACCAGCAGGGCCACCAGCACGATGATCGACTGCGGCGCCCCTGAGTAGATCGAGAACGGCTGGAGCGACACCACGGTGAACATGAAGACGATGGTGAGTCCGGCCAGCAGGATGTCCAGGGCGATCTCGTTGGGGGTCTTCTGGCGGCTGGCCCCCTCGACCAGGGCGATCATCCGGTCGAGGAAGGTCTCACCCGGCTTCGAGCGTGATCCGCACCACGATGCGGTCGGACAGCACCCGGGTGCCGCCGGTGACCGACGAGCGGTCGCCGCCCGACTCGCGGATGACCGGGGCCGACTCCCCGGTGATGGCCGACTCGTCGACGGTGGCGATCCCTTCGACGATGTCCCCGTCCCCGGGGATGAGCTGGCCGGGGGTGACCACGCACAGGTCGCCGAGCTGGAGCTGGCTGGAGGCCACCTCAGCCACGTCGCCGCCGCGCTGGACGAAAGCGACCGTCTCGGCGCGCGTCTTGCGCAGGGTGTCGGCCTGGGCCTTGCCTCGGCCCTCGGCCACCGCTTCGGCGAAGTTGGCGAAGAGCACGGTGAACCACAGCCAGACGACGATGCTGAGGGCGAAAACATTCTCCGAGCTCGAGGACGAGCCGAAATCGCGGATCAGGTAGAAGGTGGTGAGCACGCTGCCGATCTCGACCACGAACATGACCGGATTGGACTTCATGTGGCGGGGGCTGAGCTTGATCACCGAGTCGACCAGCGCCCGACGGACGATGGCGGTGTTGAAGGTGGCCGAACGGCTTTTGTCCGAGCCGGACGAGGACTCCTGGTGGGGGGCGTCCGGGATTTCGAGGGTGGATGAGGGACTCATCAGGCTCCTTCTCAGAACTTTCCGACGAGATGCTCGACGATCGGGCCGAGCGACAGCACGGGCAAGTAGGTGAGGCCGACGATGATGACGGCGATTCCGGCCATCATCAGTGCGAACAGCGGCGTGCCGGTGGGCAAGGTCCCCCCGGAAGCGGGGATCCTTTGCTTGCGGCCCAGTGAGCCGGCGATGGCCAGGATCGGCACCATTAGGGCGAACCGGCCGACCAGCATGGCAGATTCCCTGCGTGATGTTGTACCAGTCGGTGTTCCCGTTGAGACCGGCGAATGCCGACCCGTTGTTGTTGGCTGGCGAGGTGAAGGCGTAGGTCACCTCGGTAAGCCCGTGGGGCCCCGGGTTCTAGATCGAAGTCAGCGACGACGGCATCACTACGGAGATGGCGGTGAACAAGAGGATCACGAATGGCACCAGCAGGAGATAGAGGACCACCAGCTTCATTTCGGACGCCTGGATCTTCTTGCCCAGGTATTCGGGAGTTCGACCGACCATCAGTCCGGCGATGAATACCGCCAGGATGGCCATGACCAGCATTCCGTAGAGGCCGGATCCGGTACCGCCCGGGCTGACCTCGCCGAGCATCATGTTGAACAGGAGCGCCCCTCCACCCAGTGCGGTGTAGCTGTCGTTGGCCGAGTTGATCGATCCGGTTGAGGTGCTGGTCGACGAGGAGTTGAACAGGCCGCTGATGATGGGTCCGTTCCGTATCTCCTTGCCCTCCATGTTTCCGCCCGGCGACGTGGAGGTGATCGCCTGGGAGACATGGGCCTGGGTGACGTGGACGTTCCCGGCGGCCTCGAGCGGCATGACCATCAGTGCGCCGATGGCGAACAGGCCGACCATGGCGCCGAGGACGGCGTAGCCCTGCTTGCGGTCCTTGGCCATCTTGCCGAAGGTCCAAGCCAGGGCGAACGGGATGGCTGAGCAGCAACCAGTTCGACAGCACGTTGGTCAGCCCGGTCGGGTTCTCGAAGGGATGGCCGGCATTGGCGTTGAAGTACCCACCGCCGTTGGTCCCCAGCTGCTTGATTGCCTCCTGCGAGGCCACCGGGCCCCCGGCGATCCCCTGGGACTGCCCGGAGACGCGTGGTGAGCATGTGGGTGGCGTGCAGGTTCTGCTCCGCTCCCTGGGCGATCAGAATGACGGCGGCGAGGGCGGCGATGGGGAGGAGTACGCGGATGACGATCCGGGTGAGGTCTGACCCAGAAGTTCCCGAGGGTGTTCGACCGCTTGCGGGTAAGGCCCCGGATGAGTGCCACGGCCACGGCGATGCCGACCGCCGCCGACACGAAGTTCTGCACCACCAGCCCCGCCATCTGGGTGAACTGGGCCATCGTGTCCTCACCGGCGTAGTTCTGCCAGTTGGTGTTGGTGAGGAAGCTGACCGCGGTGTTGAATGACAGGCGCCGGTGGAACGCTGCCGAGGTGGTCGGGGTTCAGCGGGAGGTGGGCCTGGAGCCGCTGCATCCCGTAGAGGACGAGGGCGGAGACCAGGGAGAAGGCCAGGACCGAGATGGCGTACGTGGTCCACCGCTGCTCGCTCTCGGGATTGACCCCGGTCAGCCCGGTAGATGAGCCGTTCGACGGGGAGGAAGACCCGGTCCCCGGGAGCCTTCTTGTTCTGGAACACCTTGGCCATGTAGTTCCCCAGCAGAGGGGTCGAGACGACCAGCAGGACGAGGAGGACGATGACCTCGAGGACGTTCTGGGTCATCAGAGTTTCTCGGGCGCGATGAGCGCGTAGATCAGGTAGGCGGTGACCAGCACCGACAGGATCGAGGCCGACCAGGTTGTCGTAGTTCTTCACGCCGGCACCTCTTCCTTCTCGTGTGCCTTGGTCGCTCGTCGGCGTCCGCGCCCTCTTCGATGCCGTCGAAGGGAAGGCCGGCGGCATCGTCCTTGCCGATGATGTGTTCGCACCAGCGGACGAAGGCCACCATCAGGGCGAAGAAGGCGATCAGTGTGGCGATGTAGATGACGTCAACCATGGGAACCTCGCAGTGGGTGATGGGTACGGGTCATGCCGGGCCGGCCTTTCATGATTGGGTTGCCGGGGCTGGGCGGTCGGCCACCAGCGAGGCGCCGACCTGGTCGGCGATGGCCACAGCCACGACCAGTTGCTGGTGGAGGACAGGCCTCGCCGGGGTGTGGGCGTGAGCAGGAAGTGTCCGACCAGCCACCCGCCGCCGCGTACGGGTAGGTCGACCCGCTTGGTGGGCAGTCCGAGATCGGCGGTGTTCCAGGACTCCTCACCCACGATGAGGTCGCCCGTCCGGCGTGATCCGGGCCGCCATCGGACCGGGGTCGTGCCGGGTGAAGTGGCAGTCCCTCAATGACAGGAGTTCCTGGAGCCCGGCCAGTGCCGTCTCGATGACCACCCGGCTGTCCCGACCCGGTGGCCGCCAGCTCGGTCACCGAGTGCAGGAGGGCCAACTCGCTCGTCCGCTCAGAGGCGTCGACCCGGTGGGCCCGTCCCCGGGCGGCCAGCTCGCCGACGGCCAGCCCCACGACCAGCAGCAGGATCTCAGTGATGAGGTTCTGGTCGCTGCTGATCCGGAACGACTCGTAGGGTCGGGTGAGGAAGAAGTCGAAGGCCAGGGCCGAGGTGACAGCGGCGAGCGACCGCGGCCAGCCGGCGCCCGGTGGTGGCCACCGCCACGATGGCCACCACCAAGACCAAGGCGTTGTCGGCGGTGTCCAGGTGCCCACGCCCGGGGATGAGGACTGCGGCCACCATGATGGGCAGGAACACGGCGAGCACGGCAAGCGGCCAGCCGTCACGGGCCGTGCTCCCGAGTCCAGTTCCGGAAGGGGCTCACTGACCCCGGCTCCTGTTCCTGCGTGAGATCTGGCTACCCGTGTCACAGGATCACTCTCACATGGGCCACCGCCTGCGACTAGGGCCTTTCCCCTTTCCTTTACGCCCGCGTGTTCGGATTTTCACGCGTCTGTTACGCGGTGCACGTGTTCGGTGCTACGAAGTCGGGTGATGAGAACACCCAAGGCGGCACCCATCGAGGGCGAGCACCCCATCGCCATGGTCTCGGTGGTCAGCACCTCTGGCTACCGCGGCGAGATCCGTGCCGGTCGGCACCACCTCGTCGTCGACGAGGGTCCCGAGGTGGGGGGTGACGACGAGGGTCCCAACCCCTATCAGCTGGTCCTGGCCGGCCTGGTCCAGTGCACGGCGGCCACCTTGCGCATGTACGCCAACCGGAAGGGGTGGGCGCTCGGCGAGGTCAAGGTGCGGGCCCGCCTGCTGCGCACCGGGGACGGTGCCACCAAGGTGGAACGGGTGGAGCGCACCATCACCGTGACGGGCGACCTGACCGAGCGAACAGAGGCATCGACTCGCCGAGATCGCTGATCGGACGCCGGTGACCCGCACGCTCCTCGGCTCGCTGGCCATCGACACCACGCTCTACCCCCCTCCCGCGGGAGGATGCGCCGTGACCGCCTGCCCCACTCTGCTGACCGAGCGCCTGATCCTGCGGCCGTTCGAGGAATCGGACCTCGACGCCTACACGGACCTGCTCGCCACCCCTGAGGTTCGGCACTCCCTGCGCCTGACCGACGACTACGGCCGCCACCAGGCCTGGCTGACCATGGCCCAGTGGCGGGGGCAGTGGGAGCTCCGGGCCACCGGGCAGTTCGCCGTGGAGGAGCGGACCACCGGTCGGTTCGTGGGTCGGGCCGGCCTCCACCACCCGGAACGTGACGACTGGCCGGGGGTGGAGGTGGGCTGGGTGCTACACCCCGAGGTCTGGGGCCGCGGCTATGCCACCGAGGCCGGTGCCGCCTCCATCTCCTACGCCTTCGACGTCATGGGGCTCGACGAGGCGTGGAGCGTGATCCTCCCCGACAACGCCCGGTCCCAGGCGGTGGCCGGCCGGCTGGGCCTCACCCTGGTGGACGATCGGGTGCTGTCCAGCTTCCCGACGAGCCCCACGGCATCTGGCGCATCGATCGCCAGCAGTGGGCAGCGACCCGCTGAGCCGGGGTCGGGACGGGACCGGCCCGCTGCTCTGAGCCGGCCGACGTGCCCGTCTCCGAGGAGGATCAGCGGAGGGCGAGGCCCCCGTCGACCAGGACCACCTCACCGGTCACGTACGTCGATCGGGCCAGTCCCACGATGAGCTCGGCGACGTCCTCGGGGGTGGCCGTGCGCTGGAGGGGGGCCTGGGCGTTGACGAACTCGCGGACCGCACCCCACTCCGCCGTCCACGGGGTGTCGACCAGGCCGGGGGCCACGGCGTTGACCCGGATGGCCGGAGCCAAGGTGTTGGCCAGCAGTCGGGTCATGTGGCTGAGCGCCGCCTTGGAGCAGGCGTAGGGGATCGAGCTCCCCGTCGGCCGCTCACCGGCCAGGGACGAGACGTTGACCACCTGGCCCCGCCCCGAGGCGCGAAGGTGCTCGACGGCGGCCACGGTGACCTGCCAGGTCCCGAAGACGTTCACGTCGAAGATGCGTCGCCACACCTCGGGCGAGGCCGCCTCGAGGTCCTGGTGGGGGATGACCTCGGTGGTACCGGCGTTGTTGACCAGGACGTCGAGCCGGCCGTGGCCGGCCACCACCCGCTCGATCAACCGCCGGGCCTGGTCCTCGTCGGACACGTCGGCCTGGAGGTAGCTGGCTCCCGGCAGCTCCCGGGCCAGTGCCTCGCCGGCCGCCACCGACGTGGCCGAGTTGATCACCACGGTGGCCCCCGACGAGGCGAACCGGTGGGCGGTGGCCGCTCCGATCCCGGACGACGAGCCGGTGACCAACACCACCTGACCGCTGAACGCGGCGTCGTGGGAGGTGGGCGTGGGAGGGGCGGACTCGACCATGGGCCGAGTGTAGGACCCGGCTGGCCTACGTTCTCGTGGTGCGACTGGTTGGCCGGCCCGATGACCGGGTGAGGGACGGTGGGCCGGTGACTCCCGCCGACGGGACCGACGGGATGGTGCGGGTGAGCCCCTCGTTGGCCATCCCGGTCTCCGAGCTGCAACTCCGGTTCAGCCCGAGCGGTGGCCCGGGGGGCCAGCACGCCAACAAGGTCAACACCCGGGTCGAGCTCCGCTTCGATATCAGCGGGCTCCCCGTCGCTCGGTCCCCGCCAGCGGGCCCGGCTGCTCGAGCGACTGGGCCCAGAGCTACGGCTGGTGGTGGACGACGAGCGCTCCCAGGTCCGGAACCGCCAGCTGGCCGTGGAGCGATTCCGCCAGCGGATGGCCGCCGCCCTCCACGTGGAGAAGGCCCGCCGGCCGACGCGACCCTCCCGGGGGGCCAAGGAACGGCGCCTGACCGCCAAACGGCAGCTCTCGGAGCGAAAGCGGAGCCGCCGGCCCGACTTCGACGAGTAGGACCGCCGGGCCACCCGGCCCGTCGGTCGGTGTCGGCCGGACTGTCCCCAGGCGCTGTCGAGGAACGGCGCCGATCTCCTCGGTGAGCCGTTCGGGATGGACCCGGAGTTCGAGGACGGAGTTGGCTTGCACCAGCTGCCCGCGGGTAGCCGCCGGGCCAGCTGTTCGGCGTCATGGAACGGGTGGATCCGGTCGACCTGGTGCCCGATGACCATGGCCGGGATGTCCATGGCCGCCCGTTGGCTCACTGTGGGGGCGATGGGGCCGGCCAGGATGCCGTGGAGCACGGCGGCCGTCTCGGTGGGGTCGTTGGACAGGGAGTTCATGATGCTGTCCACCGGTCCGTTGCCGGTGCGGGGGAGCCGGTGGAACAGCGAAGCCGCCCGGCGCACGACGGGTCGGGCGAAATGCACGGCCAACAGCATCGGCATGAAGGTGATGGCTGCCGCCGGCACGGCCCACTCCAGCACCGGCATCTCGATGACCAGCGCCTGGACCCGATCCGGGGCCAGGGCCGCCACCAGCAGGCTCACGTTTCCACCCAGGGAGACCCCACCCACCACAGCCCGGTCCACGCCCAGATGGTCCAGCAGGGCCACCACGTGCTCGGCGTAGGTGTCCATCCGGTGGAAGGAGGCCCGCTGGGGCTTCTCCGACAGGCCGTGGCCCGGCAGGTCGAGCAGGACCACCCGGTAGCCGCGGTCCGGCGAGGTCGACGGCCAGCCGCCGGTTCATGTTGGAGTCCATCAGGATCCCGTGCATGAACACCAGCACCCGGGGACCGTGCCCGTGGATCTCGTAGTACAGCTGCAGGCCTCCCGATTCGAACATGCCCACCTCGAAGGGCGGGAGGGGCGACGGCGAGGCGGTCGCAACGGGGGGAGCCGACACAGCGTGTGGCCCGTCAGCCCCCGGATCCGATACTGCCCCTGTGGTGCTCATCCGGCCAACGGTACGCCTCGGGACGGCGATGTGCCAGCACCGGTAGCTCGTTGCGCACCCTCGCCACCTGGGACATCGCCACATTCGGCAGTCGACGAACCCCGGTGTGGGCTCGTTCCGCTCAGCCACCACCGTGCCCCACGGGTCCACGATCATCGTGTGGCCGTGGCAGGTCGGCATCCCCGGCGGCAGGGCCCCGACCTGGCCGCATCCCACCACCCAGGCCTCGTTCTCCACGGCGCGGGCCCGGAGCAGGAGCTCCCAGTGGGCCGGACCGGTGACTGCGGTGAACGCGGCCGGGACCACGAGGACGGTGGCCCCTTCGAGGGCCATGATCCGGTAGAGCTCGGGGAACCGAAGGTCGTAGCAGACCGACAGGCCCAGCACGACAGCGGGGACGCCGTCCGACGGGGGCGGCCCGATGGGGGCCACCACCAGGTCGGCCCCCGGGGCCATGGTGGCCGACTCGCAGAAGCCGGTGCCGTCGAGGGTGACGTCGAAGAGGTGGACCTTCCGGTACACGGCGTCCACCGTCCCCCCGGGTCCAATCAGGCAGCTTGTGTTGTACAGCCGGTCCTCGCCGGCACCGTCGTGCTGCTCGGGGAAGCTGCCGGCCAGTAGGTGGATCCCGTGGCGTCGGGCCATCCCTGCCGCCCAGCGCACCGTGGGGCCGTCCAGGGTTTCGGCGTGCTGGCGGAGGAAGGAGGGGCTCCCGGCCACCGAGAAGTACTCCGGCAGGACCACCAGGTCCGGGCCCCGGCCCCGACCGCTTCGTCCACCAGGAGCCCGGCCGCCCCGAGGTTGGCCAGTGGGTCCGGGCCGGCTGTCATCTGGATGGCGGCGACGCGCATGGCACAGGGTAGGCCTCCCATCGGGCACAATGACCAGCGGCCCGCGCCGGCGCTCCGTCCGGCACCTTGGGCCCGAAACGAGATGAGCGTCGTGTCCTTCGAAGACTCCGACGTCGTCCGCAGCGCCATCCGGGTGGAGGGCTTCCGCGACGACGAGTTCAACTATCAGCTGATCCGGGCCCTGGGCGTCGCCGACTACGGGGGATCCACCGTCGGCGAGTGCCTGTCGGTGGCGGCCGAGATCGCTGACGGGAGCCCGTCCAGCTGGGCCGGCGGCCTTCGAGCGCCTGGCCCGGCGCGTGGAGGACCGGGGCCGGGCCTGCCTCGAGCAGGGTCATCGGGTCAGCGGCCGGGACCACTATCTGCGGGCCTCCACGTACTACCGCACGGCCGAGTACTACGCCGACGGCACCAGTGGTCGTGCCCAGGAGACGGGGGAGCGGAGCCGAACCTGCTTCGCCGTTGCCGCCGGGCTGGTCGACCCTCCCGTGGAGCTCCTCGCTGTGCCCTTCGAGGACGGGTCCCTCCCCGGATACCTGGTCCGCCCACCCGGCGGCGCCTCGGGCGGAGGGCCCGCGTCCGACATTGGTCGGGGTGGGTGGCTTCGACTCGAGCGCCGAGGAGCTGTACTTCCACCTGGGAGCACCAGGCGCCGAGCGGGGATGGAACGTCTTCGTGTTCGATGGTCCGGGCCAGCCCGGCTGTATGCGCCGCAACCCGTCCATGACCTTCCGACCTGACTATGAGGTCCCCATCGCCGCCGTCCTCGACGCCCTGAGTCGGGTCGATGACGTCGACGGCGACCGGCTGGTCCTGGCCGGCCAGAGCTTCGGCTCGTACTTCGCCGCCCGCAGCGCCGCCACCGACTCCCGGGTGCGGGCGCTGGTGGCCAACCCCCCGGTGGTGGACATGAGCCGCTACCTCGAGGCGTGGGTCGGGTCCGACGTCTTCGGCATGACCCGGGACATCCGTCCCGAGGACGTCCTCGGGGTGCCCGAGGACCTCATGCCGAGGCAGATGCAGTGGGGAATCGCGGCCATCTGCGAGCGGTTCGGCGTTCCGTCGTTCCACGCCTGGCGGGATGCCGTCGGCCAGTACCGCCTGGGCGAGCTCGGGCGCGGCTGTCCGCTGCCCGGTGCTGGCCCTGGTCGGAGACCGCGAGGGCCCCGAGCCCTCCACCCAGTTCGACACCCTGATAGCCGAGGTGGCGGGGCCAGTCACCGCCGTTCGGTTCACGGCCGAGGACGGTGCCTCGACGCACTGCCAGTCGGACAACATCCGCCTGTCGGCCCAGGTCACCTTCGACTGGCTGGACGAGCAGGTCGGGTCGTAGCCGAACGGGCTGGTCCCTCCCCGGGTGGGCCGTCGCCTGGCGCTAGAGCAGGCCGAGTCGGCGGGAGCAGGCCGGCCACTGGCCCCAGCCACTGCGGGCCTGCAGCTCCACGGCGGCCGTGTCCTGGACGGCCGGCGGTGCCTGGCTGGGCAAACCGCTGAGGCCCAGCCCGTGCCAGGTGGACGCCGAGAACTGGTAGGCGCCGTAGTAGCCGTTGCCGGTGTCGATGGCGTAGTTGCCGCCCGACTCGCACTGGCGCAGCTCGGCCCACACCCCACCGAGGGGAAAGGTCGGTGGCCCTCGGTAGTGGGTGGAGCGGCCACGGCCGGGGCCGGTGCAGGTACGGCGTCGTCGTGGGTACCGACGTCGTTGTGGGTACCGACGTCGTTGGGGGTACGGGAGGGGGTGTCGGTGCGGGCGGGAGGGTGGGGACCGAGGTCGGCCCCGGGAGGTCCAGCGCGGCCAGGGAGACCACGGTGGCGCCGATGACCACCGAGCGGTACCCGGGAAGGGTGGTGTCTGCAGGCGGTGCGATGCCGAGCCTGCGGCCTGGGCTGGGGTGGCGGCCCAGGTCAACAGGGTGCCCACGACGAGGGCCATGATGAGTACAGCGGAGAAGGTGGAGCGGTGCGTGCGCATAGCGTGCGTTTCCTCAAAGTCGCGGAAGCCCGGAGGGCTTCGAGGTTGGCTTCGGAATGCGGGCGACCGTCAGTGTGCATTCGACTCGCGAGCCGGTGCCGGGAAGGGCAGGGGGCTCTGGACGGGCGAAGGAGTCCGTACGAGGTGCAGACGGGGAACCCTGGTCAGGTCAGCCTCTGGCGACTCCTGACCGGCAGGCTGTTGTGGAGGGGGTGTGGGTCATAGGTGCTCGGTGCAGGGGGTGGACGGTCCGTGCCCACCGATAGGTGGGCGGCGGCACGGTGCGGCCGGAATCCGGCGCAGGTGGATCTCGGTGGCTCCGTGTGCCGTCGCACCCGGCGGCCCTTGTCGGACTTCCCCGTGATCCCGACCTCCGTTGGCTGATCGAGTTGCAGCACTGTAGTAATCGGCGCGATGACGGCGCGAACTCGAGGTGCCACATGCATCGCTCTGAGCAGGGAAAACACCAGCTGCTGCCCGGGTCGAGCCAGCAGATGGAGCCTCCGGGGGCTCAGTGGTGGGTGGCCAGGGCGGCCGACAGGGCAGCGGCCGCCCCGTCGGAGACGTCCTCGCGGACCCCGCTGATCGGTGTCACCGTGGCCCATCCGTCCGCGATGAGGGCGGCGTCCGAGTCGGGTTCCAGCTCCGCCTGCTCGGCGATGCGGTCGGCCCCCACGCCCATGCCCCGCAGGGTCAGCGAGATCACCCCGGAGGTGGTGTCGATCGGGTTCCCCGCCACCGGCTCAGGCGAGAGCTCGGGGCGCACGGCGCGGATCAGACCAACGGTGCCGAGCGTCCCGTGGCGGAGGCCGCGGAGGAGGCCGGGCGCCACGGCGGGCACATTGAGGTTGAGCACGGTCGACGGTGGTGCTTCGACCAGGGCCGGCACCATGCCCACGGCCAGTCCGACCGGGGTGTCCCAGGGAACCGGGTCGTCCCCCCAGGCGATGCTCACCGCGAGGCCCCGGATTCCGAACTGGGCCCCGGTGAGCGTGGCGCCCACGGTGCCCGAGTGGAGTGCGGACCGACCGGCGTTGACGCCGTGGTTGATGCCGGAGACGACCAGGTCCGGGCGGGGCCCGAAGCCTTCGATGCAGGCCACGATGACAGCGAGCGCCGGGGGCCCGTCGATCCCATAGGTGGGGACGTCGGCGAGTCCGGGGATGTCTACGTGCTCGTAGGGGATCGACTCACGCTCGTAGACCCGGCCCACCGCGGCTCCGGCCCCGCTGTGGTCGACCAGCGGGGCCACCACCACCAGGTCGTGCTGGTCACCGAGTGCGGCGTGCAGCCCCCGGGCCAGGGCGGCGATGCCGGGCGCGAAGACGCCGTCGTCGTTGGTGATCAGGATGCGCATGGTGGACTTTCCTCGGGTGGCGATCAGGGTGGCCCGGCCCCCAGGACAAGCGGCCAGCGGTCCGGATCGGCCGCCCGTCGGGCCGGGGCGGCCTCATGGCCTACCATACCGGTCGACGTCGGCCGCCCCCGGTCTCCCGACCCCGCCGATGCTCGCCACCCCGCTGAGCCCCAACGCCACCATGAGCCCCCGATCACCCGCCGAAGACCAGCGACCGGCCGAGACCACCGTCGCCACCGGCGACCAGTGGGTCATCGGGCACGGGCACCAGCGGGCGGTCATTACCGAGGTGGGTGCCACCCTTCGCTCGTTCACCGTCGAAGACCGGCCGGTCATCGACGGCTTCGGCCCTGCCGAGTGGAGCCACGGCGGCCGCGGCCAAGTGCTCGCCCCATGGCCGAATCGGCTGGGTGACGGGCGGTATTCGTTCCAAGGCGTCGAGGCCCAGGCCCCCATCAACGAGCCCGATCGGGGGAACGCCATCCACGGCCTGGTCCGCTGGATGCCCTGGAGGATGGTGGGCCGGGCCCAGAACCGGGTGAGCATGGCCTGCGAGCTCCGACCCTCCCCGGCCTATCCCTTCGCCCTGCGGCTGACGCTCGAGTACCGGCTGGGTCGGGACGGCCTGATTGTGGCCACCGAGGCGGAGAACCTGGGCGAGGTCGACCTCCCCTTCGGGCTGGGCTTTCATCCGTATCTCACCGTCGGCACCCCCACCGTGGACCAGATCCGATTGACCGTGCCGGCCGAGCGGCGCCTGATCTGTGACGACCGCGGCCTGCCCACCACCAGCGCACCGGTGTCAGGCACCGAGTTCGACTTCACCCAGGGCCGGCTGATCGGGGTGACCAAGCTCGACACCGGCTACACCGGGCTCCGGCGCGACGCCGACGGTCGGGCCCGGGTCGACCTGGACCATCCGGATGGAGCCGGTGGGGCCACCCTGTGGGCCGATGAGCGGTTCGGGTACTTCATGATCTTCACCGGGGACACCCTGGACCCGGCATCCCGGCGCACGGCGGTGGCCGTGGAGCCCATGACGTGCCCGCCGGACGCGTTGCGGTCGGGAACCGACGTGACCGTGCTCCGCCCCGGGACCCGGTGGACCGGCACCTGGGGGATCACCGCGCGCTGAGGGTCGGCTGACCTGCGGCGGCCCGGCGAATCGAGGATCCGGGGTCAAGTGCAGCCGCTGGGTACCATGACCCCATCCCCGGGCAGCTTCTCGCCGGGCGAGGAGGGTTGGTGCTGGTCAACAACGCGGTCTACGTGGACGGGCGGCGCAGCGCCGAACCCCAGAGTCTCGAGGAGACCTACGAGGTCCTGCGCGACCGCCACGGTATGGCCTGGATCGGTCTCTACCGTCCCGACGTCGAGGAGATCCGTTCGGTAGCCCGCGGAATTCGATCTCCATGAGTTGGCCGTCGAGGATGCGGTCAGCGCCCACCAGCGGCCGAAGCTCGAGCGATACGGGACGACGCTGTTCACCGTGCTCCGGCCGGCCCGCTACCTGGATGCCGTGGAAGAGGTGGAGTTCGGCGAGCTCCACGTCTTTACCGGAGATGACTTCGTGGTCACGATCCGTCACGCCGAGACTCCGGACCTGAGCCGGGTTCGCACACGCCTCGAGCAGTCGCCGGCGCTGCTGCGACTGGGGCCCGAGGCCGTGCTCTACGCCATCCTCGACCAGGTGGTGGACGAGTACGCCCCGGTGGTGGCCGGTCTGGAGAACGACATCGACGAGATTGAGGACCAGCTGTTCAAGGGAGACCCGGCGGTGTCGAGAAGGATCTATGAGCTCTCGCGGGAAGTCATCGAGTTCCAGCGGGCCACCCACCCCCTGCTCGAAGTGCTCGCCGCGCTCGAGACAGGCTTCGACAAGTACCACGTGGACCTCGAGCTGCAGCGCAGTTTGCGCGACGTCAATGACCACGCCCTCCGGGTGGTCGAGCGGGCCGACGCCTTCCGGGTGCTGCTGCAGAACGCCCTCACCGTCCACACCACTCTGGTGAGCCAGCAGCAGAACGAGGAGATGCGCAGTCTGACCGAGGCCAGTCTGGCTCAGAACGAGGAGGTGAAGAAGATCTCGGCCTGGGCCGCCATCCTGTTCGCCCCGACGCTGGTGGGGACCATCTATGGGATGAACTTCGAGCACATGCCCGAACTGCACTGGTTCTACGGGTACCCGGCCGCCGTGGCGCTGATGTTCGTCACGTCGGGCACTCTCTACCTGATCTTCAAGCGCCGCCGTTGGCTTTAAGCACCGCGCCCGGCAGCGGTCGCAGAGACGCTCTCAGAACACCTCGGCGAAGAGGTTGCGCATGGCCTGCCACGACCGGCGGTCAGCGTTGGCGTCGTACTTGATCGCGGGATTGCTGCCGTCGGCCGTGGGGTTGGTGAAGCTGTGGACCGCGCCCCCATAGAGGTGCATCTGCCAGTCCACGCCGGCGGCCCGCATCTCGGCTTCGAAATCAGCCCGTTGCTCGGGCGGGATGATGGGGTCATCGGCACCGATGCAGACCAGTACCTTGCCCGTGATGCTGGCGGCGTCCTCGGGTCGGGTGGTGGCCAGCCCTGAGTGGAACCCGACCACCGCGGTCAGGTCTGCCCCGCTGCGAGCCAGCTCCAGCGAGAGGGTGCCGCCGAAGCAGTAGCCGATGGCCGCCGCCCTGGCCGGGTCGGCGTACTCGCTGGCCAGCAGGACCTCGAGCCCGGCCCGTCCGAGTGACCGGACCCGGTCGGGGTCACCGTGGAGTGCTCCGAACCGTTCGCCGATCTGCTCGGGGGGGAGGGGCTGGCCGTCGCCGTAGTAGTCGAGGGCGAAGGCCACGTACCCCAGCTCCGCCAACCGGCGCGCCGTCGCCTTGGGGTGGTCGCCCAGGCCGGCGGCGTCGTGGGCGATGAGTATGGCCGGACGGGTCCCCGGACGCTCCTCGTCCACGGCCAGCTGCCCGACCAGACGGACCCCTTCATGGGCGTACTCGATGTCGGTGATCTGCACGGTTCCTCCCTCGGTCGACCCCCGGTCGGCCCGGGGGAGGCGTCGACCGACAGGGTACAGGGGGGCCCTGTCGGCCGAGCCGCCACCATCGGGATCGAACCTCAGGCTCGCCAGACTCCTCTGGGCCACCCCGACCCGGTAGTCCCGTATCGGGGGATCGGCCAGGATGGGGTGGTGGAGGACGTCCCCGACCGGGCTGCCGTCGTCGGCCTGCTGGCCCGTGCCGGCTGCGTGGCCGCCGACGAGGAGGCTGACGAGCTGCTGGACGTGGCCGGTAGTGCCGTCGAGCTCCAGGCCATGGTGGACCGTCGGCTGACCGGCGAGCCCCTGGCCTGGATCACCGGCCGGATCCAATTTTGTGGGCTCGAGGTCCTCGTGGACCCGGGTGTCTACGTGCCTCGGTGGCAGTCCGAGCCGCTCGCCCGGCTGGCTGCCGACCTGCTCCCGCCCGACGGGGTTGGGGTGGACTTGGCCACCGGCTCGGGGGCGTTGGCCATGGTCATGGCCGCACTCCGCCCCGACGCCCGGGTCCTGGCCACCGAGCTCGACCCGGCCGCTGTGCGGTGCGCCCGTCGAAACGGTGTCACCGTCCTTCCCGGACATCTCGACCGGCCCCTTCCGGTCGAGCTGGCCGGGATGGTGGATGTCCTCTGCGGCGTGCTGCCCTACGTGCCCACTGAGGCCCTCCACCTGCTTCCCCGCGACGTCCTGGCCTTCGAGCCCCGGGTGGCCCTGGACGGCGGCCACGAAGGCCTCGAGGTAATGGCCCCGTTGGTGCGGGTCAGCAGACGGTGGCTGAAGCCAGGGGGCTGGCTGGTCCTGGAGGTCGGTGCCGACCAGGTCCCGGCTGTCCGTTCCCTCTTCGAGACGGCAGGCTACGGGTCCGTCGCCGTCGTAGCCGACGACGACGGGGATCCCCGGGGCCTGGTCGGTCGGCGTACGGGCCCGGCCGTCAGGCCGAGCTCACAGCGAAGACCGTGACCAGTCCACCGCCTTGGCCGGCGGAGCCGGGGTGCCCACGTCGAGCTGGATGTCGCGGTGTGCGCCGAGGGTGATGGCGCGGGGATCGCCCACATAGCGAGCGCGGTCGACGAAGACAGTCAGGCGGCCTGTGGCCGGTCCCACCTGGTTGGCAGCCAGGGGCTGACCCCAGAGATCGAAGAACTGGCCGAGGGTGTACGTGGTCGAGGTGGGGGACTCGATGTGGATCACCCCGTCCTGAGCATGGACATGGAGCCAGTAGTAGCAGCGGCTGGCTTCATCGAAGGCGCCGGCTGCTGTCGGTTCGGCTTGCGGCTCGACGATGCCCACGCCGGCCGGGATAGGCCGGAGCCGTCCGTTCACGTACACGCTCAGGTGGGTGTGCACGTGATAGGCGACCTGCTCCGAAGTGTCGCACTGCAGGCCGTCGACGGTCTGACCGGTGGCCGAGGTGGACGCCGGGGCCAGCTGCGCGCCAGTCTCCATGGGAATGCCCTCCGGACCCATTGGCGCGCCCGCCACCGTCTTGACCGGAGTGGAGGTGGGGGAGTTGGCGGCGAAGACCACCACGAGCACCGCAGCCAGCACGGCGGCCACGGTCATCGTGATGATGGCACGCCGACGCGGCGCCTGGGGCTCCGCCTGCCGCCGTCGAGCGTTGCCCCGGACATCGGGCTCTGATGGGGACGGCCGGCGCTGAGGACCTGTGGTCCTGGTAGTCGAGGCGCGTCGGGGGTCGGTGGGTCTGGGTTTGTTCATGAGAAGTCTCCTCGGTGGGTGCCGGCGGGGCGAAGCCCGGCGCGGCGATCTGGGGCTCGCGTACAGGGCCGTCGAAGGGGTCGACGGGAGGGCTGGGCCGGGGAGTCCTCACCTGGACTTGTGGAGGAGGTGGGACGCGGCCGGGTTCAGATGAGCCGAGGAGGAGGGACCAGCACCGTGGCCACCCCGGGTGCCAACGGGCAGGCGCGCCGGTGCCGCCGCCACCGGCGTCGGGCCGGTTCGGCCACGGCGGCCACGGTCAGGGCACCCAACAGCAGGATTGCCGTGGCCGGCCCGGCGGCCCGAGGGATGGTGGGATTGCACTGCTGAGCGTTGGCCAGGCACACGCCGGAGGGGGCGGGTAGTGCCTGAGGGGCGGACGCCTCCCGGTCCGGCGCAGCGGCCCGGTTCGGGATGGCGGCCACCGACGACGCCACCAGGGTGGCCAGTACCAGGATGGCCGCAACCACGATCAGCAGTCGGGACCGCACCGGCCCACCGTACCGCCCCCGATCGTCCCGATGCCGGTCACCCGGCCCGGTTCACGTGCCCGGTGCGAACGAATAGCGGGACCCGGGCCAGTAGGTGTGGGGTGCGAAACGGACCGTCCCACCGGTGCCGGGCTCGCGCACGGTGAGGGACCCGGTCATGGGGGGCGAGGCGAGTGCGGCGACGAAGGTGGCGGTGCCGTTGCGGGCGACCACCTGGCGGCCGCCCAACGTGGCGGTACTGCCCTCGGGCAGGCCCGAGACGGCTACATCGGGCTGGCAGACGCTGGAGTAGCCGTCATAGGCCACCGTGTAGGGGGTCTGGCGTTCCTGCACCTCCAGGTAGGGCTGCAGCGGGGGGGTGATGCCCAGTTGGAGGATGGAGGCGTAGTAGAAGAGGCTTCCGTTGACCCATACGCTGAGTTTGTCGTTCCCATTCGTCCGTATGCCGACCTGGAGTGGCCCGGGTGCCCAGGGGACCTGCTTGAGAATGTGCTCGCTGGCGTGACTCAGATGGCCTTGCGAATAGCCCACCGTGAGATTGCGGCGGCCACTGGAGGAGACGTTTTCGGCCACGAAGACGTAGTTGATGTCACCAGTCGTGACCGTGTTGCCGGTCTGCACCGCCATGACCAACTCCCCGATGGCCTGGGGAGACGAGGCGGTGACCGGGGGCGGTGATGCCGCAGTGAACTGGAAGACGCACGAGTCCGGCGTGGTGCCCGTCGTGGTGAGGAACCAACCACGGAACCCGGCCGTCGATCGCCGCACCCCCACGTGGAGTTGGCCTCCCCGGACCACAGTGATGCCGTTGTCGGCGCCAGCACTGCCGTTGGCCTCCCATCCCACATAGGGGGGCAAAGCCAGGGACGTGCTTCCCTGGATGGGCCGACTTCCCGCGCTGTCTTGGGAGAAGGTGACACTCTGATAGTCGGCGAGTTGAGCTCCGTAACCGCCGCTCGACGTCGTACCGGTCGGACCGGCGCCGGCCAGGAGCGTGGCCCCGCCCGTTCCTCGGACCGACTCAACCTGGTCGATGGCCCCCTGCGCCGACCACGTGGTCCGGGCCACCAGGCCGATGGCGAGCACCAGGGCCACCACCGGGAAGGCGGTGACGATCCGACGGCCCCAGGACGGACGTCCATGCCAGTTCCATTGGACGTCGTGGCGACCCTCCCGACCTTGCTCATCGTCAGCGGGGTCCCACGACTCGAGCAGCTCGGTTGGGGGCTTGTAGCCCGGCGGACCGCTGGGCCGATCCACCGACGGTCGGTCGGCGTCGGTGGAGTCAGAACGAGGCATAGAACGACTCCTCGCCTGCGGCCAGGGCTCGGTAGGACGCGAGCCCGGTGACCAGGGCGTAGACCGTGCTGCCGGCCAGGAGCCCCCATGGACCGAGGGCCAGATCTCCGCGACTCACCAGCACTGCGGTGGTGATGGCGCTGGTCAGTGCGCCGGCTACGGCCCCGATGACGGGAGCCCGAGGCTTCCCCAGGAAGAAGAGGTACTGGCTGCAGAGCATGCCGACGGGCACGATGGCGAACCCGAAGGAGGCAACCTCCAACGCGGTCAGCCCGCCGGGTGTGCGGACCGAGGCGGTCAGTGAGAGGGGAAGGAGCTTCAACAGAAGGTTGGGCAGCACCCATGCCACCAGGCCGGACACGGCAGCCACCACCGAGACCGCCACGACCCACTCGCGTCGCAGGGCCGTTCGGGCTTCCCGCCAATGGTCCAGGGTCTGGCTGTCGAGGAGGGGACGGAGTCGCCTGCCGAATCGTTCGAGGGAGGCGTAGACCAGTCCGAGCAGCAGCACGAGCTCCAAGAGCGCGAGGTCGACCGATCCCTCGTAGGTGGACGGGTAGACGTACTGGTTGACGCCCAGGCTGTGGCCATAGGCGAACCCGGCGACCAATGGTCCGACCAGGATCAGGACGAAGTACGACATGCCGTAGATGGCGTACGGCGCGGTGTGCCACAGCACCACGCGGAGCTCCGGTGGCTTGACGACGGCCAGGTCGTCGGCCGCGTCGGGGTCGGTCTCCTTCCGTATGGCCAGATAGCTGGCAGCAATGACCACTGCGGCCCCGCTACCAACGGCCAGGCCGAGCAGCTGCGCGTGTTGGAAGCCGGGAGCGTCGCCGGCGAACAGTCGTGCCGTGATGAGGGTGACGAGCAGGGCGAGGCCGGTGGCCAAGGCCAGCGTGTGGAAGCGGCGAAGCATGTACAACGGGGCGGCGCTGAGCAGGAAGATGAAGATGAACACCGCGAACTCGGCGAACAGCTCACCCAGGTGGAGCCCATAGACGGGAACCACGTAGAGGGAGTAGAGGAGGGCGATGACCAGGGCCCCGAGGGCGACGCCGTAGACGAGGAACCGGGAGACCGTCCAACGCACCAGCGGATAGTTCCCTTGGAGCAGGTAGAAGGTCCCCTTCCGTCCGATCATCTGGGAGCAGCCCCCCGCCAGTACGGCGGCGACGAAGAAGGCCAGGGATACCATGGCTGCGGCTTGCGGCGTGGCATTCAGCGAGGACCACAGGGCCACCCGTCCGAAGAAGAGCACCACCACCGACATGATCCAGGGGACGCCATACCAGGATCCGGCGACGTAGTCGTCAGCGAACCGCCGCCACGTCTTCCTGCGCTCGGGGACTTCGCTGACGTGGGGGACGTAGTACAGATAGGTGAGGTCGTAGACGGCGGTGGCCAGGTCGAACACCGAGTCGTAGCCGAGGGCCTGGGCCCCGCCACGCGTGTAGCCCATGGACTCCAGCGCCACGGCCACGTCGCGGAGATTGCGGGGCTCCGGATTGCGGTCGAGGACTCTGCGGGCCTCCACGTGCAGGTCGTCGTAGACCCTCGACCGGCGGCGCAGCTCGTCAAGATTGCCGGGAACGCGATCGTCCGGCCGTACGGGGTGGACGTCAGCGGTGGGAAGCACGGGTCCGCACCTCGTCGTAGAGCCATCGGTAACCGTCGAGGAAGATGTCGAGCGTGTACGACTCCAGCATGGCCCGGCGACCGAGCTCACCCAGCCGGGCCAGCTGTTGGCGATCGGCGGCCATGGCGCAGATGCCGTCGGCCAGGTCCAACGGTCGCCCTGGGGGAACGAGCGTCCCGTATGGCTCCTTGATCACTTCGGGGACCCCTCCCACCTCCGTGGCCACCATGGGCCGACCGGCCATCAACGCTTCGACGGCGGCAAAGGGAAAGCCCTCTGAAATGCTGGACAGAACGGCGATGTCCCCCTCGTTGAGCACTCGACCGACGTCGACCGTGGGGCCGCGGAACTCGCAGGACGATCCAAGGTCCAGCTGATCGGCGAGCACGTAGCAGCTTCGGGCGTAGGCGGGGTCACTCTCGGGCCCGTGGACCTGAAGCCGAACCCCGGGGATCCGTTGTCGCACGATGGCGAACGCTCGCAGCAGGGTGTGGATGTCCTTCAGCCGCTCGAGCCGGGCCACCGCCACCAGGGTGAGTGGTCCGGTCCCACTCCCGGCCGGTCGGGTCAGTGGGAACCGGTCGGGGTCCACCCCGTTGGGCATCGGGTGGATCTTGGCCTCGTCGACGCCCAGTCGCATCTCCCAGGCGGCGTTGAACCTGGCCACCGGGGCGACGATGTCCGCCCGGGAGTAGGCCATCGCCACCACGGCGGCGTAGAAGTTCGACAGGAAAACCCGGTAGGGACTGTTGGTCCGGTTGCGGCCCAATGCCAGCAGACGCTCCCGGTAGTAGACGCCATGCTCGGTGAGCAGGAAGGGGACTCCCCATCGCTCGCGGAGCACGACCGCCGGTATGGCACAGAACGCGGCGGCGGACGCGTGGGCCACCTGGGGCAGCTCGGTCGGATAGTCCAGGGGAGCCAGGTAGCGGTATACCGATCGGGCGAGATCGATGGCCTGGTAAGTGGTCAGGCGCTGATAGAGCGGATGCGTGGCCAGTGTGTCGCGGAAGAGCCGCCAGGTCCGGCTGTCCCGCATCGCCAGTTTCAGGCTGTACCGGTCGGCGTAGACCGACAGGGCGCACAATGCAGCCACCAAGTCGTCGGGGCCGCCCTCACCAAGGGCCACCGAGACCACGAGCTGGGCATAGGCGGGAAGGAATTCGTCGTCGAAGTGCCGCCCCGGCCGGCGGACTCGCCGCATGATCCATCCTGGACGGGGGTTGAACTCGGCGTTGTCCTCGGTGCCCCACAGCGGGACCTGGACGACGTGGGCCAGGTTGGGAGGGGGTTCATACCGCACGGCCGCGGAGGTGTTGGCCACCACGGAGTAGACCACGAACTGCTTCTCGGAGAGCCCGGTCACCAGCTGATGGGCCCAGGTGCTCACACCGCCCGTGACGTAGGGATAGGTACCCTCCGTAGTCAGCAGGACATCGATGTCAGAGACGATTCCGTGAGAGGAACCACGCTCCGCCTGGCTGCCTACCGGTGGGGATGCGGGGAGGAGGACGGACACGACACGGGTCAGGCTGCGGGGCGGGCAGGTCGGGGGGCCCTCAATCGACGGAGCCAGCCCCGGTGACCGGTCGGTGCGTCCCCGGGGGATGCCGTTGCCGGGTCTTCGTCGTCGTGGTCCGGACTGGGATCGTGCGTCGGCGGCCCCGGGTAGGTCGCGTGGTTGCTGACCGTGGGGGCGGGCCGGGTCATAACCCGACGCTCGACGCGCAGCTGGACATCGGCCGGAGGTAACTCGACTGGATCAGCAGGGTCCTCGGCCATCAGGTCATCATCCGCCCGTAGCACCGACTCGATGGCCTGGGCCCGGCGTAGGCCCTTGGAGGCCACCTTGAGATTCTCGACACTCAAGAAGCACTTGGCCGCCATCACCGCAGCCTCGCGGATGAAGGGCAAGGGCGTCCGATCGTCCTCGGTGACTCGGAGGTACTCTCGGCCGGCCAGACGCATCCAATGGTCTGACGCGTCCCGGTTTCCCATCTGCTCCGCGGCCAACGCCGCCTGCCGGTAGGAGATGGCGGCACGCTGGGGTGCCGTCTCGAGCGTGCGCTGTGCCTCCTCCAGGAAGAGCGACTCGGCTCGCTGGTACTCGCCGGCATGGAAGGCGTTGATGGCCGCTTCGAACAGTGTTGTCTCACCGTCCTCGATCTCCAGATCGAAGTCGACCGGTGCCTGGGCCACTTCGGGGGCACCGGGGTCCCCCGTGCCCTCCGGTGACAGGCCTCCCAGATGTGGCCACTCCGGCGTCGTGAGCACGGATTCGGCGGCGGTACGTCCGTCCCCAAGGTCCTCGTCGGTCGCTCCGCTCTCGGGGCTCGACCCGGGCTCCTCCAGGCAGCGCGAGGACGTGACAATGGTCACGGAGCCGTTCTCGTCCATAGGTGACAGTTCGACCTGCCAGGGCCAATACTTCAGCTTCTGCGTGCAGTGGACTGCAA
Organism: uncultured Acidimicrobiaceae bacterium; assembly: GCA_963835465.1. Taxonomy (GTDB): domain Bacteria; phylum Actinomycetota; class Acidimicrobiia; order Acidimicrobiales; family RAAP-2; genus Bog-756. Next base: position 420,671 of record CAWIFR010000006.1, on the reverse strand, counting down.
CGAGGCGGGGCGCCGGCGCCCTGGGTGCTCACTGGGCGGGGACGTCAATCGGTCCGATCCCACCGTTGGCATGGATCCTCTCGGGTCGAATGCAGCCCGACCAGGGGCTCAGCGGGGTGCGAGTGCGTTGCGCCACCGAGATCCGCGGCGAAGGGGTGGGCGATCGCGGTGCCCGCGGTCTGGACCGACTTCTACGAGGCCACCACCATCGCTGGCTGCCGTCCGCATCGGCGACCCAGCACATGACTGACCACACAGACGACGCGGCGGACCGGGTCTAGCCCCCCGATCCCGAGGAAGCGACCCGGGGGTTCCTCCAGAAGGCGTCCATCACCCTGGAGGCCGGCGACCGGTTCAGCCCAGTTGGTCCTGGCCCTCGGTGGCGATTCGGTCGAAGGTGCCGGGATCGGCGGCGAACACCGAGTCCGGGATGGGCCAGTGGATCACGACTTCGGTGATTCCGAGCTCACCGTAGTGGCCGGCCCACTCGACGAATGCGTCCACGGAGTCGAGGGGCCGCTCTGAGGTCATCCCTTGGAGCAGGACCTTGTCTACCGACCCGAAGGCCCGCCCGGCATCGGCGCAGGCAGCCTCCAGCCGATCGATCTGCGCCCGGATCACGTCACGGGCCTGTGCCGGGGTCGGGTCCGCCGGACCCTTCGGGTCGCCGTAGGTGACCCAGCCCTGGCCCAACCGGGCCGTCAGCGCCAGGCCGCGCGGCCCCGTGGCGGCAATCAAGAAGGGCACTCGAGGTTCTTGTACGCAGTCGGGGATGGTCCTGGCCTCGATGGCTGCGTAGTAGTGCCCTTCGACCGTGGTCGACGCATGGGTGAGCAGTTCGTCGAGCAGCCGGACGAACTCGTCCAGCCGATCCGCCCGCTGACCGGGCGTCCACGACGACTGTCCAAGGGCGGTGGCGTCGAAACCGGTTCCGCCCGCCCCGATGCCGGCGGTCAGCCGCCCTCCCGATAGGTGGTCCAGCGTGAGCAGCTCCTTGGCCAAGGTAACCGGATGCCTGAAGTTCGGCGATGCCACCAATGTGCCGATCCGCATCCGCTCGGTGACGACGGCCGCGGCGGCCAGCATGGGGACCGCGCCGAACCATGGCCGGTTCCGGAAGCTCTGCCAGGTGAGGTGGTCGTAGGTGTACGCCGCGTGGAATCCGAGAGCCTCGGCCCGGCGCCACACCTCGCGACCCTGGTCCCACTCGTAGATGGGGAGGATCACGGTGCTCACTCGCATGGGGGAACGGTAGCGGAGCGGCCCGCCGGGTCATGGCCCGGTCGGTCCCGAACGACCGAGGTCGTAAGGAGACCGAATGACAGTACGGCCCGCCGGGCCGGAGCGACGGTCCTAATCTGAGGGCATGGCTGGACCGTCCGGGCGCACACGGCTCACCCCGCCCCGGTGGTGGGACGAGGTGCTGAATTGGCGGGAGCGGCGTCGGGAGCGGCTGGCCGACAGTCCGACCGAGCGACTCGAATTGGCTGAGGTCCGCCTGGCCACCTGCCTTGAGAAGCGAGGCCCGGACTCCTGGAGGACCATCAACGCCATGGAGGCGGTCGCCAAGTACCGCGAGGCGCTCGGCCATTATGCGGATGCGCTGGCCCTCCGCCGACAGGTGGTGAAGCGGCGCCGCAAGGAGCTCGGCCGTGACCACCAGCTGACGCTCGCCGCCGAGGCCCGCCTGGCCGTGACCCTCATCGAGCTCGAGCGGCCTGATGAGGCCAAACCACTGCTGATCCACGTGCGGAAGGGCCTGTCCGCAGACAAGGGCGCTGACGATCCGACCGTGCTCGCCGTGACCGAGCGGCTGGCCGACGCCGAGCTGGCCATGGGCCAGGCTGCTGACGCCCGCCTCCTACTCAGGCAGGTGAAGGCCCACTACGACGAACGTGGTGACGAGGTGCTCGGCTCGGGTGTGGCTATCAAGTTGGCCAAGTCGCTCATCGGCGACGGGCAGTACGGTGAGGCCTCGGAGTTGCTTCGCAGCGCCGTCGAGGTGCGGGCCCGGCTGCTCGGACCCGACGACCCCGACACCTTGGCCTCCCTGCGCAACCTGGCCTCGGGCCTGGTCTGGTCGAAGGAGTACGCCGAGGCCAGCATCGTGGCGAGGAACTTTCTGGCAGCCACCGTCCGGATCGAGGGGCGCGAGGACGCCAAGACCTGGGATGCCGAGCGTCTGGTCCAGGACATCGACAATCGGCTCGGCGAGTGGTGAGCGTGGACTCGGTGTCGTCGGCCCGCTGTCATCAGGCCGTAACGCAACTGACCCGGTGGTGTAACCGCCGCTGACCCGCAGGGCCCACAGGGTAGGTTCGGGTATGTGGTAGCCGACCAGCCGTTCAGCGAACAGCTCGAAAGCTGGCTGCGGTCTGATGGTTCGAAGACCATCGGTGACCTCTCCCGGGTCTTCGCCGCCAAGAGCTTCGCGGTCACCATTCTGTTCTTGATGTTCATCCCGGCGCTGCCGCTCCCGACCGGTGGCGTCACTCACGTCTTCGAGGTGGTGACGGTGATTCTGGCGGCCCAGATGGTGATCGGTGTCCGCACCTTGTGGCTCCCGGCTCGGTGGCGGGACCGATCCCTTGGGCCGCGGACCATCGAGAAGGCATTGCCCTTCATGATCAAGCGCATCCGGTGGTTCGAGCGCTTCTCGCGTCCGAGATGGGCCGGGCTGGTGGCCAATCGGTGGTTCCTGCGGTTGCTGGGCATGGTGATCGCCGGCCTGGCCGTGGCTGCGGCGCTCGCGCCCCCTTTCTCGGGTCTGGACACCCTGCCGTCAATGGGGGCCGTGGTGATCTCCCTGGGGATCATCCTCGAGGACATGCTGGTGGTGGTCATCGGGTCCACCATCGGGGCCAGTGGGGTGCTGCTGATCGTGACGGTGGGTGCCGCACTGTTCCGACTGCTGAGAGACCTGCTGTGAGAGCCGCCGACCACCCCTCGACGCGGTGAGCCCCCCACTGTGGGGATGGTTCGCCGTCTTCGGGCTGATCGCCCTGCTCCTGGCCATCGACTTCCTGAGCAATCGGGGCGACCGTGAGCCGACGCTGCGACGCTCCATCGTCGCCAGTGGCGCCTGGATCACGGTCAGCGTCTGCTTCGGCATCGTCCTGGGCCTCATCTACGGATCGGCCATCGCTCAGGAATACTTCGCCGGCTACCTCATCGAGAAGTCCCTCAGCGTCGACAACATCTTCGTGTTCGCTTTGCTCTTCGCCTCCTTCGCTGTCCCGTCGAACCTCCAGCGGAGAGTCCTCTCCTATGGCGTCGTCAGCGCCCTCGTCATGCGGGGGGCGTTCATCGCCGGGGGTGCGGCGCTGCTCGAGCGGTACAGCTGGATCCTGTACGTCTTCGGCGCCGTCCTGGTCGTCGCCGGCCTACGGATGCTCCGTGACAACGGCCACGCCGACCCCGAACGGAACCTGGCGGTCCGTGCCGTGCGCCGCATCGTGCCGGTGACCCCGGACTATGTCGGAAATAGGTTCGTGACCCGGGTCGACGGACGGTGGTTCGGGACACCGCTGCTGGTGGCCCTGGTGGCCATCGAGATCACCGATCTGGTGTTCGCCTCCGACTCCATCCCGGCCATCTTTGGGATCACCACCAATGTGTTCGTGATCTTCACCTCGAATGCCTTCGCCGTGCTCGGCCTGAGGGCCCTCTACTTCGTCTTCGCCGGAGCCATGGACCGCTTCCGGTACCTGAAGTACGGCTTGGCCGCACTCTTGGTGTTCATCGGCGCAAAACTCTTGGCCGCGGACCTCTTCCACATCTCGACGGCCATCACCCTCGGGGTGATCGCCGTCGTGATCGCCCTGTCGGTGGTGGCCAGCCGCAGTCCGGCCTCGACCCGAGCCGAAGCCAACGACCCCGATGGCTGACCGTGGCCGCCGTTCGCCCGGGCGACACCTGAGGCGTACTCGAAGATCAGACGACGGCCGCGGCGTCACTCCGATGGGGTAGTACCCAGCCAGGGCGGGGGAAGTGGCACGTGTAGCCGTTCGGGTAGTGCTCGAGGTAGTCCTGATGTTCGGGCTCCGCCTCCCAGAAAGGACCGGCCGGCGTGACCTCGGTCACGACCTTCCCCGGCCACAGGCCCGAGGCATCGACATCGGCGATGGTGTCCTCGGCGATGCGGCGTTGCTCGTCGTCGAGGGCGAAGATGGCCGAGCGGTAGCTCGCACCGATGTCGTTGCCCTGACGGTTGACCGTGGTCGGGTCGTGCACCTGGAAGAAGAACTCGAGCAGTTCCCGGTAGGAGGTCTGCTGCGGATCGAAGATGATCTCGATGGCCTCGGCGTGGTTGCCGTGGTTCCGATAGGTCGCGTTGGGTACGTCCCCCCCGAGTAGCCCACCCGGGTCGAGAGCACGCCCGGGCGCTTCCGGATGAGGTCCTGCATCCCCCAGAAACACCCTCCGGCGAGGATGGCCCTCTCCGTCGCTCCGCTCATGGAACCACCTCCTGTGTCGACGACCCGCGGGAACACTGGAGTTCCCCGGGGATCCGCTGCTCTGGTCCATCGTAGGGGAGTGATCCGCACGGTCAGCCGCCCGACGGCGCCGATGACGATGATCCCGCCAAGACGCTACCCAGTCTCGTACTGGCGCGAATGCTGGAGTTGAAGCGGAGATGGGCTTGTAGTTCCCTGGGTGGCGGACTGGGCCAGTCAGCCACGATCACGAAGGTGGGAGGAACATGTTGGGTCAGGTGGAGTGATGACGGACTCGCGGGTCGAACTGCATCAGGACGGACACACTCTGTGCATCCAGATGCGTCGGGAGGAGAAACGCAACGCGATCGACCGGGCCATGACCGACGCGCTCGATGCCGCTTTGAATCGGCTCGAGGACGATCGTGAGCTCTGGGTCGGCGTTCTGGCCGGAACTGAACGGGCATTCAGTGCCGGCAGCGATCTGAGTTCCGCAGTGGGCTACCAGACCGAACGAGGTGGCGAGTATGGCCTCATCCGCCGTAGTCGCCGTAAGCCGCTCATTGCTGCGGTCGAGGGGCCGGCACTGGGTGGCGGGCTGGAGTTGGTCCTGGCTTGTGATCTGGTCGTGGCCTCCACCACCGCGTCATTTGGGCTTCCCGAGGTACGTCGAGGGGTGATTCCGACCTGTGCAGCTCTGTTCCGGGCGCCCCGGAGCCTTCCCGTCAACCTGGCACGCCAGTTGATACTCACTGGCGAGCCGATCGACGCATCACGGGCCCATGCAGTCGGGTTCGTCAATGTGCTCTGTGAACCGGGTGCGTCAATTCGTGAGGCCATGCAGCTCGCTGCCCAGGTCGGCGCCAATTCACCGCTCTCGGTCCAGGCGTGCCTGGCGGCCGTCAATGGCCTGCTCGGTGATGACGACGATCAGGGCTGGGCGGCCACCTCGGCGGCCCTCGAGTCGATTGTGGGCACCGTCGACGTGCAGGAAGGGATCGCCGCCTTCTTCGAAAAACGACGACCGCGTTGGCAGGGAAAGTAGCCTGACGGCCACCAGCCACGCTCCCGGCGAGCCGGCTGTCGCCAACCAAGTGTGGGCGCAGCCGGTCTGGTCGTTGATGGTGGCAGTCCAGTCGTTGCCGAGGACCAGCAGAGCTGCGTTCTCCGACAAGACAGGGAGAATGCCGGTGAGCGGTTCTCCTGCTTCACTCAGTGATGGGGAAGTCCATTCGGCGGTGGTCCTTGTGACCGCCGCGATGGCCCTTCATCATGCGGCCCTAACAAATGGCTGCGATCCTTCTGGCATGAGGTGCAGGGAGACGGCGCGGCCGCTAGGCCCACCGGCCGCCAAAGGACTGAGGCGACGGGATGAGATGTCAGCGCGATCCCTGAGGAAGGCCAGCACGACAGTGGCCATCGCCGTGGCCATCGCGTCGTTCGGCGCGACGAGGCAAGCAGCAGCCGCCATTCCATCTCGGAACGGACCCGACTCTTCGGGGACCGTGTGGCTTTGTCGGCCGGGGCAGTCCGACGACCCCTGCACTGCGAATCTAACGGCAACCCTGATTCGGGCCAATGGAAAGCGGGAAGTCCAGAGGGTCACGCCGGCCAAGGGTCCGCCCATCGATTGCTTCTACGTCTATCCGACGGTGAGCAGGCAGAAGACGCCCAACGCCGATCTGCACATCGATCCCGAGGAGACCGCGGTGGCAATCGCCCAAGCTTCACGCTTCTCCCAGGTCTGCAAGGTCTACGCGCCGATGTATCCCCAGCTGACCACCTCAGGAATCGGCCTGGGGGGCGCTCAGATCAGTCCAAAGGCGGCAGTCACGGCGTATCTCGGCGTGCTTTCGGCCTGGAATGATTACCTCGCCCACGACAATCATGGCCGGGGTGTGGTGCTGATCGGGCACTCACAGGGTGCATCACTCCTCATTCGACTTATTCGTAATCAGATCGACTCGAACAGCACCGAACGACGGCTGCTTGTTTCCGCACTCCTGATGGGTGGGAACGTGACGGTGCCTGTCGGTCAGACCGTGGGAGGGTCGTTCCAACACGTTCCGGCCTGCCAGTCAGACTCCGAAACGGGCTGTGTGGTGGCCTACTCGAGCTTCAACACGACACCTCCTTCCAACAGCTTCTATGGCCGAGTGGGTTCGAGTATCGGAAGCCGATCGCAGCTCGGAACATCCGCGCCGGCTGGCCTCCAGGTGCTTTGCACCAATCCGGCGTCACTGGACGGCGGTGCTGCAACCCTCGATCCCTACTTCGTGACGAAGGTCGTACCCGGGGCACGGGGAGACATGAACCCACAGGTCAATAGGAAGGTGACAACCCCGTGGGTCGGCTACCCCAACCTCTATAGCGCAACTTGCCAAACGAGCGATGGAGCGAGTTGGCTCCAGGTGACCTCAACCAGGGGTTCGCGTGACCACCGCCCTGTTGTCAAGCCGGCACTGGGTCCACGGTGGGGCCTTCACCTTGTCGACGTGAATATTGCGCTGGGGAATCTTGTTGATCTCGTGCGTCGGCAGGCAGCGTCATACTCGGCTTCCACGTCGTAGTTGTCTGGAGTGAAGCTCGATCGAGGTGTCAGGGAGCACCCTTGTCTCCAGTCGTTCTGACCGGGTCCCTCTGAACTGATCCAACCCGCTGGCGAGTCCAGACCCCAATACTTTGGGGAAGGAGGACAGCACGGCTATGAGAACCGGAAGCACACCCCCGAACAGACCATCCGCAGGCTCGCCGAGGGAGAGAAGCTGTTCGGCGAAGGCCAGTCCATCGGGGAGGTCTCCCGACATCTGGAGATCACCGAGTCGACCTGGCACCAGACAGGTTGCAGCTCCGAGTGACTCCGCGACAGCGGAGGTCATCGAATCTGCCGCCGAATCGCAGCACGAGACGATTACGGATTACGTGGTCCGCCATGCGGTCAGGGCCGCCAAAGAGGATCTTGCTGATCGTCGGTACTTCACGATCGATGATGCGGTGTGGACCGAGTTCAATGCTCTGTTGGAGCGTCCGCCCGTCCACAAGCCCAGGCTCGAAGAATCTGCTGGCCCAACCGGCGCCTTGGCGGGACTGAGTGCCAGACCGGTCGTGGCAGAGACCGGAGCCTCTCGATCCGAACCACGTCCTCTCCGGCTTCTCCTGCGGCAAGCCAGAACTGGACGATTCGCTCCGAAAGCGAGCGATCACCAATCAAGCATCCGGAAGCACGAAAACCCACGTTGTCATCGAGGACGGTCGATTGATCGGCTATTACGCACTCACTGCTTCCTCGGCTTCTGTCATCGACAGTTCTGTCTTCTTCTGGATGCTCTTCATCAGTTGATCTCCTAGTCACGTCCCGCCTCTGGGCTCGGCATCGGGTCGTAGTGCCCTACACGGGCGATGGCCAGGGCTCCGCCGGCGGTCCTGACAGCACATACCCATGGGGGTATATACTGTCAGCACGATCGAGCACAGGGACAACAGGGAGATAGAGATGACGACCAGCCAGATAGAGATGACGACCAGCGAGACAACGACATCGGGACCTACTCAGACGCAATCCCATTGGCCGCTCGAACGAGTCCTGTTCGCCATGGCCGGAAGCATGGTGCTTTTGAGTGCGTTGCTCGTCGTCCTGGTGAGCCCGTGGTTCCTGCTGCTCACCGCACTCGTCGGTGTGAACCAGTGGCTGTTCGTCGTCTTCGGCGCATGCCCTGCGTCCCTCGTACTCCGGCGGTTCGGCTCCACGGCTCAGTGCAAGTGGTGACGAGTGATTCCTGGTTCCTCACCTACACGGCTGCTGGGTCAGAACGGTCCATGGTGATCCGGAATCGAACCAGGGAACATGGGAGGATGCGGCATGATGCACAGCGAGGGTAAAGCTTCTGAAGTGCTTCCTGCAGTCGATTCGGTTCTCGCCGTCTGTGCGCATCCGGACGATGAGATGGGCTCAGTGGTCAACCGAACCACTGCTCAGGGACGGATCTCATAGAACGCGTTGACCGGATGGTCGACATCGACTCGGCGGAAACGGCTGAACCCCGCTGCTCGTGCCATCGCTTCGGCCTTTGCCGGAGGCAGGCCGAGCGTGCCGAGGCCCGCACCGTCAGGCGCCGACATCGCCGACGACAGGCACGACAGAACGCTGATGCCGTACATCAACGATGCCATCGGGTTCTCCGACGTGTTAAGCGCGAATGTGTCATGCGCCTTGATGTCGACGAGTAGCCACGTGCCATCGGGGGTGATCGCCCGACGCAATGCCTGCATCATCTCGAACGGATGCGTCATGTCGTGGATGCAATCGAACGTCGTGATGAACTCGATTGATCCGTCATTAGGTAGCGGCTCGTCTCGCGGGTCGTGAAACGACACATTCGACGCCTCGGCCTCCGAGCGCTTCTCCTCCGCTCGAGCGAGCGCGAACCGACTGATGTCGTACCCCAGGAACCGACTCTTCGGGAACGCGCCGGCCATCAGGAGCAGTGCTCCCCCCGCACCACAGCCGACGTCCGCGGCGGTCGTGCCCTCGGCGAGCCGCTCGGCGACGCCGTCGAGGGCGGGCAGCACCACCGGGAGCAGGTTCGTGCGGTTCCATGGTTCGAACGACCGCTCGATCCCAACCGCGGCTTCTGGACCATGGCTGTCGTAGTCGTGCCCGTGCCCAGTACGGAAGCTCTCGGGCATCGCTCGAAGCGTGTCCATCGTGTTGGGAAACCGGTGGAACATTCCCATCCCGTATGCCGGATGGTCGGGAGTCGCGAGGACCGCGGCGGCCTCGTCCGACAGCGAGAAGCGCTCTTCGGCGTCGCAGTCGATGATCCGCGCGGCCGCCTGGTTGTATGCCCACTCGCGAACCCAACGCTCATGGAGACCCGCTCGTTGGGCGAGCTCGTCCGAATGCAGTGGCTTCCCGGCATCTCGCAACGCCACGTAGAGACCGAGCTTGTCGCCGAGGTGGACCATCCCCGCGGTCACGGCGCCTTCGAGCTTGGTGAACACGAGAAACGAGAACATCCGGAGCTTCTTCTCATCCATAGTCTGCATTCTTGTCGAGTGGGCGCGTCTGGAGGGCCTCGTCCACACCCGTGGTGTAAAGACGACCACTACATCGATCTTCGGTTGTGGTTCTAGCCAACGTCAGCGGGCTCTGCCAGGTTCATTTTCTCGACGATGCCTGCGACGACTCGGAGCCGGGCCATGGCGAGGAGAAGGAGTCATTGATCCGAGCACTACCCAACAGCCATTGAGGCGTGGGCCATCCTCCACCGCCATGCCCTCGGTCCGGAGGTTGCTCAGAATTTCAGTCGTGTGTAGGCGCGAGTACCTGCTTCGAAGAGGAGAAATACCGGGTCGGTCCCCGCTGAGATCCGAAGGGCCGAAATACCTTCTGAACTGGTGCGCCCCCCGGGATTTGAACCCGGAACCTGCGGATTAAGAGTCCGTTGCTCTGCCGTTGAGCTAGAGGCGCCTGCATACCACCGTACTGCCCCGGGCGTGCTCGGTAGCACGGGGAATCCCTGGGGCGAGAGGGTGACCGACGGGGCTCGAACCCGCGACCTCCGGGGCCACATCCCGGCGCTCTGCCAACTGAGCTACGGCCACCAAGGAGCCTCTAGTGTGGCACAGTCCGATGACCATGCGGACCGTGGCGGTATCCTTCACCGCGCTGGCCCCTGTAGCTCAACTGGATAGAGCAGGTGGTTTCTACCCACCAGGTTGCGCGTTCGAGTCGTGCCGGGGGCGCCACTCCTCCGGTTCGGGCCGGCCAGATCGCCCGACGCCCGCTCACCACCGGACTCCTCTACTACTCTGAGGCGATCGAAATCCGTGGATCGATTGCGCAGCGACCCCGGACGGCGGTCTTCCGACGGGTGCTCTGGCGGCGTGGGCCCCGGCTCAGCCGCGGCCGCGCGTTCTGCGGAAGCCGCGGCCTGCCCCGTCGCCGGGCGGCGATCGCTCCCATCGCCCTGGCGTCGGTGGCCATGGTGGGCTCAGCGGGCATCCCCAACTCCTTGGCTTCGGGGCTGACGGCGTCGCACAGACCGTCACTGAGTGTCAACTTCACCCAGACCTGGTCCACCGGGCACCTACCCGATGACGGCGGACCCATCGCCCTCTCGTCGCCCATTCCGGTCTCGCTGGGCGGCCAGCCCTCGGTCGTGGTGGGGGACCGGCTGGGCAACCTCTTCGCCTACCACCTGGGAGGTTCGGCGGCGGTGGCGCCGACGGGATGGCCGACTACCAACGAGAGCGGCCCCATCGACTCGACGCCGTCGGTGGTGACGTCAGGAGGGCAGACCTCGGTGCTGGTCGGGTCGGGGAACGACGGTGATCCGGCCCCTGGCGGCTATTCGTCGTTCGGGCCGACAGGGGTCCAGCAGTGGTTCACCCAGGTGGTGAACCCACCGAGTGACACCGATCCGGCCGGCGGGGTGCAGGCCGGCATCGCCGTGGGCAATCTCCAGCCCGGTCCCGTCGACGCCGTGGCCGGCAGCCTGGGCCAGGTCGGCTACGCCCTCAATGCCACCACCGGAGCGCCGCTCACCGGTTGGCCCTTCCTCAATACCGACAGCACCCATTCCACCGCAGCCCTAGCCGATCTCTACGGCACGGGTCAGACCGAGATCGTCTACGGCGGGGACCAAACGGCCGGACAGGGCAACGGACAGCAGCTCAGCGACGGAGGCCACCTTCGGATCCTGAGCGCCCAGGGCAATCAGATCTGTCGGGCCGACACCAACCAGACCGTCGACTCGTCTCCGGCGGTGGGAGGCTTCCTGACCGGCGGGGCCACCGGGATCGTGGTGGGCACCGGTGGCTTCTTCCCCGGGGCCTCGGATACCAACACGGTAAAGGCCTACAACAATCGTTGCCAGCTCCAATGGTCGGCCACCCTGGACGGCGATACCTTCTCGTCCCCTGCGCTGTCTGACGTCCTCGGAAACGGATCGCTCCAGGTGGTGGAGGCGACCGATCGCAATGTATTCGGCGGCTCCGTTTGGGTTCTCAACGCCGCCACCGGCCAGACCATCTGGAAGGTCAACGGGCTCAACCGGGTGATCGGCTCGGTGGTCACCGCCAACCTCGGTGGCGGCCACGACGACATCCTCGTACCGACGATCGGCGGGACCGTGGTCCTTGACGGCAGGACCGGCACCCGGATCGCCGATCTCAGCCCCAACCTCGGGCTGCAGAACTCCCCACTGGTCACCGACGATCCCAACGGCACCATCGGGATCACCCTGGCCGGGTACACCGCCTCCACCCTCTCGCCCTCAGGGGTGGGGGAGATCGACCACTACGAAATCAGTGGCTCGGACGGTGCCGCCGCGGTGAGTGGAGGAGCCTGGCCCATGTTCCACCATGACCCTCAGCTGACCGGCAATGCCGGCGGCACGACACCGACTGGCTCCCTGGCGCCCTGTTCAGTGCCGTCAGCCGCCAACTCCGGCTACGACCTGGTGGCCTCAGACGGCGGCATCTTCACCTACGGCTCGATGCCCTTCTGCGGCTCCAGTGGCGGGACGCACCTCAACGCACCGGTGGTGGGCATGGCCATGGCTCCCAGCGTGGGCGGCTACTGGGAGTCGGCCGCCGACGGCGGCATCTTCACCTTTGGGAGCGCCGGCTTCTTCGGCTCCATGGGCGGCGCCCACCTCAACGCGCCCATCGTGGGCATGGCCGCCACGCCGGACGGCGGCGGCTACTGGGAGGTGGCCGCCGACGGCGGCATTTTCTCCTTTGGCGACGCCCGGTTCTTCGGCTCCATGGGCGGGCGGCACCTCAACAGCCCCATTGTGGGGATCTCATCTTCGAGCGACGGCGGCGGCTACCGGATGGCGGCCGCCGACGGGGGCATCTTCGCCTTCGGTGACGCCCCGTTCTCCGGCTCCGAGGGAGGGGCGCGGCTCAACCAGCCCGTGGTCAGCACCACCAATGACACCAACACCGGAGGCTATTGGGAGGTGGCTGCCGACGGCGGTGTGTTCTCGTTCGGCGGCGCCCCCTTCTACGGCTCCACGGGGAACCTCCGACTCAATGCGCCCATCGTGGGCATGGCCGAGGCCTCCAACGGGAGTGGCTACCGATTCACCGCCGCCGACGGGGGGGTGTTCGCCTTCGTGGCCCCCTTCCTGGGGTCGACCGGGGGCGTCCGGCTGGCTCGGCCCGTGGTGGGCATGGCCGGCTTCTGACCCTCGTTGTGACCGGGTCGGGGAGGCGTAGACTTCGCCGGTGACCGACGTGCTGGCCGTGGCCAACCAGAAGGGCGGCGTGGCGAAGACCACCACCGTCCACTCCCTGGGCGTGGCCTCCTCCGAGCTCGGCCAGCGCACCCTGGTCGTTGACCTCGACCCCCAGGCCTGCCTCACCTTCTCGCTGGGCTTCGACCCTGACGCCCTCGACCGCTCCATCCACGACGTCTTCGTCCGCCGAGAGGGCGTGGCCGACGTCGCCCTACCGGTCCCCGGGGTTGCCCTCCTCGACCTGTTGCCCGCCACCATCGACCTGGCGGGCTCTGAGGTACACCTGCTCACCCGGACCGCCCGTGAGCATGTGCTGGAGCGGGCACTGGAGCCGGTGCTCGGCAAGTACGACCTGATCCTCATCGACTGCCCGCCCTCCCTGGGCGTCCTGACCATCAACGGCCTCACCGCGGCCAACGCCGTACTCATCCCCCTGCAGTGCGAGGCCCTGTCCCACCGCGGGGTGGGCCAGCTGCTGGAGACCATCGAGGACGTCCGTGCCTTTGCCAACAGCAACCTCACCGTGCGGGGCATCATCGCCACCATGTACGACGACCGCACCCGGCACGCCCGACACATCATCGAGGAGGTCGAGACCCGCTACGGGATTCCTGTGCTGCAGCCACCGGTGCGCAAATCGATCCGGTTCGCCGAGGCCCCGGCCCGGGGGAAGTCCATCCTCCAACACGCCCCGAACTCGCCCGGAGCCGACGCCTACCGCCAGCTGGCCCGCACTCTGCTCGATATGAGCGCGGTCGCCGGCACCGTTGGCTAGTGGCCGACGGACCCGACCCCCTGGGGAAGCGGGCGCTCTACTGGTTGCCGGTGGACGAGGAAGCCGTCGAGGGGGATGGGTACCGAGCTCACCGTGGCCTGACGGTAGGTACCGACACCGTCCGGTTGGGCCCGGATCGACGACACGCCCGCCCCACCGGCAAGCATGCCCTGTTCTCTGCGGCCACCCCGGCCGGCGAGGCCGAAGCCGCGGGCTCGTCCACCGATCCCCTGCCCCCCCGAGGGGTGTTCACCGTGGCCTGCTCCTCGTGTGGAGCCGTGACCCGGGTCGGGGTTCTCGACTTTTTGCGGCTCCAGTTCCCGTTCGCCGCCTGGTTTCCCCGTCGGGTGTTCGATCGGTGGATGACGTGCCCGGCGTGCCGCCGCCGAGCTTGGATGAGTGTGACTCTGACCCGGTGAGCGTCCAACAGCAGGAGGCGTCGGCTGGGTCGGAGCCGGGGCCGGCCGCCGGCGTGGTGTCGAGCTGGTGATGACGAAGGCGATCAGCGTCCTCACGCTGGTGGGCGCGTCCTCGAACCCTGCCGCCAACCCCGGCGGGGTCACCGGCTGGTTGCTTCACTTCCACGGCCCCACCGCGTATGCCCTGGTCGGCTTCCTGGCCTTTGCCGAGGCGGCGCTGTTGGTCGGGTTCTTCATCCCGGGCGAGACCGCGGTGGTCATCGGCGGAGTCCTGGCCGGACTCGGTGCCGTCAACCTCGGGGTCATGATTGCTGTGGTGGTGGTCTGTGCCATCGTCGGCGACTCAGTTGGCTTCGAAGTGGGCAAGCGGGCGGGGCCCTACCTCCTCGAGCGTCGTCCCCTGAAGGGGAATGCCGCGGTGCGCAGGACCATGGGCATGCTCGAGCACTACGGGGGCCCTGCCGTGTTTCTCGGCCGCTTCGTGGCCTTTGCTCGGGCCCTGATCCCCGGTCTGGCTGGCATGAGCGGCCTTCGCTACCGGGTGTTCCTGTTCTACAACGCCATCGGCGGGGTGATCTGGGGCGTGGGCTACACCCTCCTCGGCTACGTGGTCGGTCTGTCCTTCGAGCGGATCTTGAAGGAGGTTGGGCTGTGGTCGCTGGCCGGGGTGGGGGCCATCGTGGTCGTGATCGTCGTGGTTCGCACCCTGCTGAAGCGGCGGGAGCGGGCCCGGTTGGCCATCGAGTTCGCCGACGGCGATGCGGAGAGCGTCGAGGGCACCGGCGGTCGGCCAGGCCCGACCTGACCCCGCAGGGCTCAACCGGTCTGGGGGTGGGTGGGTGTGGTGCCGTTGGCCAGCAGGTTGTCGAATCCGTCGGGGATGGACAGCATGCCCGGCGCTGTCCCCGCGACGTCGGTGATGCCGTACTGCCACACGATCGAGTTGGTCGTGGGGTCGAGGATGACCACCCGGTCCCGGTAGTCATCGTTCACCATGATCAGGCCATTGGGCAACCGCTCGGCCAGGGACGGCTTCTTCAGGGCGGCCTCGCCCGTCTTCGGGCCGTACTCCCAGGTGACGTTGCCCTCCCGCGTGAATTCGAGGATGCGGCCCTCGGCCGGGGGGTCGTAGTCGGTCATCAGGTAGGAGTCAGCGCCCAATTGCTGGGGATCCGAGGGGTAGTTCACCGTCGGCATGTGCACCGTCCAGACCAGGGCTCCCTTCTGCGTGTACTCGTCGATCCATGAGCCGTTGATCTCCGAGACGAGCACGTTCCCGTTGTCGAGGGGTGTGTCGCCGTTGGGATAGGCGATCGAGGTCCCGGGGACATGGGCGTCGGCCCCGTTGCCGATCTGACTCAGGACCTGGCCTTGGGGGGAGAGGAACAGGATCCGGTTGTTGGACGCGTCGGCCACCGTGATCACCCCGGACTTGAGCAGGTAGGCATCATCGGGCTGATTGAGGTATCCCGCCGAGGCCCCAGGTACCCCGGGGTGGCCGTACTGCCAGAGGATCTTCCCTGACGGGTAGCCAATCTCCACGATGGTGTGGTTGTCCTCCTGGTTGGAGATGATCCCGGTCCCCTTCCTGATGAAGAAGGCGTCGTCGGGGAAGTAGAAGCCCCCCGGCGGGGCCGGCATGGTGGCCGAGGGGTACTGCCACACCAGGTTGCGGGCCGGGTCGAGCGCCACCAGGCGGTCGTTCCCGCGGTCGGCGATGAGCAGGGTGCCCTGGTAGGGCGAACCCGAGCTGGGCGATCCCGCCGGACCGCCGTAGGGACTGGGCCGCAGGGAGATCACCGTGCTCAGCGAGCCCGACGCCACACCGGCCTGATCATTGCCGGTCTGTGCAGTCACCTCACCGCCCACCAGGTACCCGATGGCGCTGCGGCCCGACCCCACGGTGGCATACCCGGCGAAGGCCGTGGCTTGGGGGAGGAGGCCTGCATGGAGCACCTTGCCCGATGACGGGACAAAGGCGGTGATCTGGGTCAACGTGGGTCCACCCGGGGTCTGCCCCCCCGCCACGTAGATGGTGGTGCCGATAACGGTGGCAGCGGCGCCGTAGAGGGCCTGGGGGAGGTGCCCGATCACCGTGGCCTTGTGGGTGGCAGGGTCGATCCTCTGGATGGCGTCGGTGGCCGTGGTGGTGGAGCCGGCCGATGCCGTCTGACCTCCGAAGGCGTAGACCATGCCGCCGGTGGCCACCACTGCCGGGTAGCGGACCGGGACGGGCAGCTTGGCCACCGTGGAGAAGTGGGTGCCGTCCTTGGTGGCCAACACGTCGGGCAGATAGGTGGTGCCGTCATACCCTCCGACCAGGTAGGCCGTCGTCGAGGCCCCGGCCCCCCGCCCTGTGGTGATGGTGGCCACGGCCAGGTCGGACCGGGGCTGGGGCAGTTGACCCACCACGGTGCCGGTGGTGCCGGGCGCGGGCGGAATGGTGGGGCTGGCCACCGCCTGGACGGTGGCCACGGTGTTGGGGGAACCACCCCCGAACACGAACGTGGTCTTCCCAATGGTGGCTGTCCCGGCATCGTGGGTGGGATTGGCCAGACCGGCGGTCGGCGCGATGGTCCCTGCGGCGGGTGCGATCGTCGAGACGGAGGTCAGCGAGGTCCCGGCCGGGGTGATGCCTCCGAGCACGGTCAGCCCGCTGCCGTCGGCCACCACCGTCTCCCGTGAGAGGGGGGCAGCGAGGGGCCAGGCTTCGACCCCGGCCTCGATGGACGGCGTACCACCCTCCAGGTGGTTGGACCCCGCCAGGGCCGGGCGGGGTACCGACGTGGTGCTCGCCGCGTGCGACGGGGCCGTCGAGGTGGTCGAGGCCGTGGTGGCCGTGTTGGCCGACCCACCGTCGCACGACGCCACGATGATGCCGGTGACCACCAGAACCACCAGGGCGGCGACTCCGGCCGCCCGTTGACGCTGCCGACGGATGCGGCGAGCCCGCTCGGCCCGCTGGGCCAGCCGATCTTCGACCATCATGACTCGGCCACGAAGAATTGCGCTGGCTGGTCGCCCTTGCGCACCACACGGTCCTGCACCTCCAGGAGGATGAGGTGGGCCATGGTCTCGCCATTGGCCTGGCGTTGCATGAAGGTCTGGATCTCGTCCCAGGGCCGGGACCAGTGCAGCCGGAGGGTGATCTCCCACGCGGTGGAGCCCGGGTGCGCCGTCAGCACCTCCTCGATCTCGTGCAGCCGTTCGGCGTGGTGGTCCATGAGCTCGGACAGCCGGCTGTTCAGGTTGGCGAAGCGGTATTCGTGGGCCGGCAGCACCTCATCGGCCGGGAGGTCCACCAGCTTGGCCAGCGACGCCAGGAAGTCACTCAGGGGATTGGACACCTGCTGGGAGTGAGCCGAGATGTTGGGGGTGATGCGGGGCAGGACATGGTCTCCGGAGATGAGCAGCCGGCGGTCGTCACTGAAGAAGCAGACGTGGCCCGGCGAATGGCCGGGGGTCCAGATGGTCCGCAGCGACCACCCGGGGAGGTCGATGGCCTTTCCGTCCTCGAACAGGACGTCAGGGACGGCCATGGTGACCATGGACTTGACGGCCATCGACGCCGCGGCGAGGTCGGGGAGCTTGTCGTCGGGCACTCCCGAGTGGGACAGGAATCGCGACATGGTGGCCACCAGCTCGTCGGTGTTTCCGTAGCGGGCCTCGAGCATCTGCGCGTCGGCGGGGTGGAGTCCGATCCAGGCCCCGGAGGCCTCACGGACCCGCCCGGCCAGACCGTAGTGGTCCGGATGGATGTGGGTGACCATCACGGCCCGGACGTCGGCAATGCTTCCACCGGCGGTGGCCAGCCCGTCATTGAGAGCCGTCCACGCCACCTCGGTGTTCCAGCCGGCGTCCACCAGGGCCACTCCGCCACCGGCCAGCTCGAGGGCATAGACCAGCACGTAGCGCAGGGGATTGTCGGGGATGGGGACCGGAATCGACCACAGTCCGGGCCGAACTTCCTCCACCGGCGGCATGACCTTCTCGTCCCAGGCAGCCTTCTGCGCTGTGCCGGTGACGACGACCACGACAGGCACGGTACACGGCAGGAGGGCCCGGGTGGGTCCATGCGGGGCGCGGCGAAGGGGGTGCTCCCCGGCCGGGTTGCCGGCCCTCGACCCGGTTCCGGAGGGTGGATCCTTGAAGTAACCAGGGCGATTGCCTACCATGCGTCCCAGCAACCAGGCCTTGGTCGTCGGCGATGGGTCACAGAACCGAGCAGGACGAGGAGTCATGGCCGATCAGCGCGGGGAGGGCATAGTGGAGCGAGGTGCGGCGGCCGGTGCCGGGAGGCCCGCTCCGCTGTCCCCGTCGGCATCGCCATGGCCGCGACCCGCCCTCGCCGGGTGGGACCGATGATCACCTACGCCAACTGGCGCTATCGGTGCACCAGCTTCGTGGCCCTCTGGCCCGAGCCGTTTCTCGAGGTAGACGCCACGGGCACGGTCATGGAATGGAACCCCCGGGCCGAGGAGGTGTTCGGCTGGTCACGGCACGAGGTGGTCGGGCTCCCGGTGACCGACACACTGCTTCCTTCCGGCCTGGAGGAGCAGACCTTTCTGGCTGCCGGCTCGGAGTCCACCGCCCTGCTCGACCCCCTCCTGACCGGGGCCGGCAACGGCCTCCTGCGACGGTTCGAAGTGCTCCATCGGGAGGGCCAGCGGGTCACGGTGGAGGCTCGGCTGTTCGTCACCGGCCAGGGATCGGCCCGCTGTGTGGGCGGCTTCGTCCGGCCAGCGGTGGCCCGGGCAGCGACCGAGCCGGCTCCCGGACCGTGGCGGGACCGGGCCCGGCGGGAGGATCTGCTCACCGGACTGCCCAACCGGGTCCACTTCGGCGAACAGCTGGCCACCGCGGTGACCGAGTCACTCGGGATCCCGGGCTCGGTGGCGGTGGTCCTCATCGACCTCGACCGCTTCAAGACCATCAACAACACCATGGGGCACGACTTCGGCGACCTGGTCCTGGCCTCGGTGGCCGCCCGCCTCCTGAAGGTGGCCGGGGACGCCGAGCTCATTGCCCGCTTCGGGGGGGACGAGTTCCTGGCCCTCTTCCGCAACAGGGCCGGTACCGCCCATATCAACGCCTCGGCGTTCATCGAGCGGGTGCGGACGTCACTGGCTGAGCCCTTCACCGTGGAGGGAACCGAGGTCTTCCTGGACGCCTCGGTGGGGGTGGCCCTCAACACCTTCGGGGTGGACGACACCGCGGAGCTCCTGGCCAACGCCGAGGCGGCCATGTACCAGGCCAAGGACCGAGGCGGCTCGGGCTCCGAGACCTTCGGCGAGTCCATGCGCATCGAGGTGCTCGACCGGATGTCCACCGAGCACTCGCTGCACCGGGCCCTCGAGCGGAGCGAGCTCATGCTCCACTACCAGCCGGTGGTGGAGCTTGAGGGAGTCACGACGGTGGGGGTGGAGGCCCTGGTCCGTTGGCAGCACCCCGCCCAGGGCCTGGTTGCCCCCTACCGCTTCATCCCCGTGGCCGAGGAGAGCGGGCTGATCATCCCCATCGGAGCGTGGGTGCTCGAAGAGGCATGTCACCAGCTCCAGGACTGGCAGCATCCGGGCCAGCCCGGGCGCCACGGCACCATCGAGGTGAACCTGTCGGCGCGTCAGATTGACGATCCCAGGATCGTGCGAACCGTGGAGCAGATCCTCTCCCGCACCGGGCTCCCGCCCGAGCACCTGACCCTGGAGATCACCGAGAGCGCCCTGATGAAGAACGCCGCCTCGGCCCTGTCGGTGCTCTCGGCCTTGAAGGAGCTCGGCGTCCAGCTGGCCATTGATGACTTCGGCACCGGTTACTCGTCGCTCACCTACCTGCAGCGCTTCCCCCTCGACATCCTGAAGGTGGACCGTTCCTTCGTTGAGGAGCTCGGGGTCAGCGTGGAGGGCGAAGAGATCGTCTCAGCCGTGATCAACCTGGCTCACGCCCTGGGACTCCGGGTGGTGGCCGAGGGCGTAGAGACCACGCTGCAGCTCGACGTGCTCCAGGCCTTCGAGTGCGACCTGGCCCAGGGGTACCTGTTCTCCAAGCCCTTGCCGGCCAGCGAGATCGTGGCCAGCTTCGGCCTCCCCCTCAGCGCCTGAGCGTTAGCGGCCGCCACCGAGGGGGGCGTTGACGGCGAAGCCGTTCACGAATGCCTCGGCGTCGTTGCTGTAATGGGTGGCCGTGCTCGTGCAGTCCACCGTGGACAGGTCGATGCCGGTGAGCGACGTCGCCAGGGGGGCGTTCACCGGACCCCTCACGCTCCCCCCGCTGCACGTGGGCACGCTCATGTTGCCTCCGGGGGGTGGTGTGGCGGTCGGACTGGTGACCAGGGCTGAGCGATGGGAGGTCACCCGTGCGGTGAACTGCTTGGACCCCTCGGCGAAGTCCGGGGCCGGGGCGACGTGGTGGCCGTCGATGAACTCGAGCTACAGGCGCACAGGACGGCCCCCGCTACGGCCAGCAGAACCCATCGAGCGACGGTGCTGGTCGGGGTCCGACGATGAGCGGAAGGCCTGATCACGGTGGGCACCTGCCCTCGTGACTGGCGTACGGCCGGTTCGGTGCCGGCCGGCCAGCTCCCGTCGGCACCAGGTGGAACTTCTACCCGAACTGCCGACCGTTGACCGCGACCTGCAATGCCGTCGGGGCGGCATGGCGCGCCACGATCGGTGGCCGTCGGGAGAGTCGGGACGGCGGGATTTGAACCCGCGACCTCCTGCTCCCAAAGCAGGCGCGCTGCCAAGCTGCGCTACGTCCCGTCAATTCGACCTCTGGGTCACAGCCATCGCTGGCTGGGCCCCGAAGGCCGTTGCCACCCTACTCCTGGCGTGTCCGGACCTCACTGCGCTGCTCCCGGTCCAGGAGTTCGGATGCCCGGTCGGGTTGGTCGCATAGGGTGCCCGTCGGTGGGCGATCTGGGCGGCGAGCCCGACCCGATTCGGGAGGATGGCCGACCCATCGCTGGGCGATGCCCGAGCGTCCAGCTGGCCAAGCCGACCCCGTAGAGGACTGGCCACCCCATCCGGGGCCCGGAGCCGTCGCGGGCCGGGGTTCTCGTGCCTTGGGGGAAGGCTCGCGGGCGGGCGCGAGATCCCCGACCGCCGGTTTCCCCCTCTTGTTGCATTGCCGGTAGCGTCACGCCGATGCCGACCGTGCGCGTCGCTGTCTTCGACCTGGGTAGCAGCTCATTCCACCTCATGGTGGTGGACGCGTCCCGTGACGGTCACCTCACCCCGGTGCTCCGGCGGCGCTCGTTCCTACACCTCGGGACCGAAGTGGCGCGGACCGGTGGCGTTCCGGCCGACCGGGCCGCGTCGGCGGTCCGTACCGTGCGCCGGCTGCGGGCCGCGGCCGACGAGGCCGGCGCCGATGTGGTGGTGGCGCTGGCCACGGCGGCGCTGCGAGACGCCGCCAACGGCACCAAGCTCCTGGGGCGCCTCGAACAGGTGCTCGGGAGCTCGATCACATTGCTCACCGGCGAGGAGGAGGCCCGCCTCTGCTTCCTGGGCCAGCGGGCCGGCGTCTGGGTGGGTCAGGAGCCGGTCCTGGGCCTCGACCTCGGGGGCGGCAGCCTCGAAGCAGCGATCGGCACTGTCGACCAGGTGGCTGACGTGGCCAGCGTGGCCCTGGGGACGGCACGGCTGCGGGGCGAGCTGGGCACCGGCGAACTACTGAGCCCAGCCGACCGGGTGGCGGTGACCGACATCACGCTGGAGCGCTCCGAACCCATCCGGGTGATGTTGGCCCGTCACCCCGCCGCCGGGGCTCGGGTAATCGCCAGCGGCGGTACGGTGCGGGCTCTCGCCCGTCTGGCGGTGGTGCTGCACCGGCCGCTGCGTGGGTCGTCGGCCTCGGTGCAGGTCAACCAGCTCGAACTCCCTGCCGGGCAAGTCCACGAGTTGGCTGACCGGCTCGCCACCCTGGATCTCGACGCCCGCCTGGCCCTGCCGGGGATCCACGCCCGGCGCGCCCCTGCTGCCGGTCGGGGCGGTGGTCTTCTCGACCCTGATCGACCACCTGGGACTGGAGCGCCTGGTGGTCAGTGACTGGGGACTGCGCGAGGGCGCCGTCATCGGCGCCCTCGCGCTGAAGACCGATCGGCACGGACCTCCGGGCTGACCCCGGCCGGGCAGCCCGCTCAGGCCTTCTTGCCCAAGATCCTGTTCATGCCCGTCCCGCAGACGGGGCATTTGCCTTTCGCCGAGCGACGGCCGTTGGCCATCTCGACCTCCTCGCCCTCGAACTGCCGCTTTTCTCGGCATTTCACGCAATATCCCTCGTACGACGCCATGGCTCCTCCTCAACAATCCACTGGTCTCGATCCGATGATCGGATGGACCGAACGTACCGGGCTGCGTCTGGGGAAGGGGGGATAGGTCGCCCGTGTGCTAGCTATAGCTAGCACACGGGCGAGCAGCGGGCTCAGGCTGGATCGTCCTCGAGATGCGCGACGACATCTCCTGTGGCAATGTCCGCCATCATCGATTTGATGTCCCGGGCGGGCAGCGGTGGGCTGAAGTAGTAGCCCTGGGCCGTGGTGCAGCCGCGTTGCAGGAGCACCCGGCTCTGGACCGAGGTCTCCACCCCCTCGGCCACGCAGTCGAGGCCCAGTCGGGCGGCCATGGAGATGATGGCCGAGACCAGTGAGTTGTTGTCGGCGTCGGGCCCGAGCACCTGCACGAAGGACTGATCGATCTTCAGGGTGCTCACCGGGAACGCCCCGATCCGATTCAGCGAGGAGTTGCCGGTACCGAAGTCGTCGATGGTGAACCGGACCCCGAGCCGGCGCAACCGCTCGATGGTCTCACGGGCCGGGCCGGCCTTGTCCAGCACCACCCGCTCGGTGATCTCGAGCTCGAGGAGCGTGGGGTCGACCCCGGTCTGCATCAGGGCCAGGTGGATGTTGTCGAACAGCTGGGGGTTGGAGAGGTCCCGAGAGGCCAGGTTCACCGAGACCCGGAGCGGGGGAAGCCCTTCGTCGAGCCAGGCCCGGGCCTGGCGGCAGGTCTCGGCCAGCACCCAGGTGTCCAGGGCCACGATGACGTCGGTGCGTTCGGCCAGCGAGATGAACGACGACGGCTCGAGGAGCCCCAGCGTCGGGTGGTTCCAGCGGATGAGTGCCTCCACGCCCACCACCTGGGCGGTGCGGAGGTCGATGTAGGGCTGGTAGAGCAGGAAGAACTCGTTGTGCTTGAGGGCGTGGATGAGGTCCGCCTGTAGCGACTCCTCGTCGACGGCCTGGCGCCCGTGGGCGGAGGTGACCAGCGATCCCGAGTACATCGAGAAGGCGTTGCGCCCCCGGCCCTTGGCCCGGTACATGGCCTCATCGGCCCGGCTCAGGAGCTCGTCGTAGGAGTCGCCGTGGTCGGGGGCCATGGCGATCCCGATGGAGCCCGAGGTCTCCACCTCCTGGCCGAAGACCTCGAAGGGTGACGCCAGGGCATCCAGCGAGCGCTGGGCCAACTGATCGATGGCCAGCTGGTCGGCCAGGCCGGGCAGGAGGATGGCGAACTCGTCGCCGCCCACCCGCGCCACCGTGTCCTGGGCCCGGACCGTCGTCACCAGCCGCTGGCCGACCTGTTGGATCAGTTCGTCCCCGGCGGCGTGGCCCAGGGTGTCGTTGACGTTCTTGAAGTGGTCCAGGTCCACGAAGAACATGCAGACCGGCTCGCCCACTCGACGCGAGCGCACCAACTCCTGTTCCACCCGGTCCTCGAAGAGGCGCCGGTTGGGCAGGCCGGTGAGGGCATCGTGCCAGGCCATGTGCGAGACCTTCTCCAACAGCTCGAGGTTCTGCACCGCGGTGGCGGCCTGGTCGGCCAGTCCGGACAGACGTTCGTGGAGGTCGAGGTCGTGGATGTCGGTCGGGGGGACGCCGGTGCCGAAATTTGCCGCGATGACCCCCAGGAACTCCCCGGCGGCGAAGAGCGGGGCCACGACCGAGGCGGCGGTGCCCGAGCGGTCGAGAAGGTTGCGCAGGTAGGGGTCGTCGGTGGAAGCGTCGAGGACCATCACCTGGCGATGGCGCATCATCTGCTTGACCTCGGTGGCATCGGTGCGGATGGTGAGAGGGTCGCCTGAGCCGGGCTGGGGAGGACCCGAACCGTTCATCGCGGTGGGGGCGCCGGCCGGAGGGCGGGACGGCCGGACGGGGACGATGGGGCCGTGGTAGGCGTGAGGCGCCTCGAGTCCCGCGGTGCGGGCCCGGGGGATCATCTGGCCCAGCACGCTGTCCCACAGGTACACCGTGGACTGGTCGCAGTTGGTGACGGCCGGGACGGTGTCGGCCAGCAGTTGGACCAGCTCGTCCTGGGTGGTCACTCGGGACAGGGACTCGGAGAAGGAGAGCAGGGTCCGAGCCGTGGCGTCGCTCCGCTTGGCCTCGGTCAGGACGCTGAAGATGTCAAGGGCGGTGGCGGCATAGTCCGCGTACAGGCTCAGCACCCGCGACTCCCAAGGGGAGGGGGCAGAGCCGGGGGGCGGAAACTCGACCAGCCGGCCGTACCGCCGACGGGACGAGGTGATGTCGACGACCAGGCTGGAGGGGTCGCCCTCCCCGGGGGGCTGACGCCACAGGTCGGCGGCCAGGCGCTGGGCCTCGAGGGGATCGAGGCCCCGGTGGTGGAGCTGGATGGGGGTGCCGGGTCGGACCCGGACCATGAGCAGGTACCGATGGGCCGAGACCACGGCGTCGGCCCGGGCCGCGATCTTGGTCAGCAGGGTCTCCACGTCGTCGTCGAGCAGCTCGAGCGAGGTAGCGAAGGCCCCCTCCACCAACATGCTCATCCGGTCCAGCTGCTCCCGCAGTTCAGCTTTGGACTGGTCGGCGTGCTCGGGTCCGGCCCCGCCGGGTTCCGATCCCCGACGGTGGGGCTCCGGTCCGACGGCGGACGGGACGGGAGCGCTCTGGCGTCCTTCGGAGTCGGTCCCGGACTCGGCGACAGGCCGGCTCGGAGCGCTGTCGGCCACCTCGGACTCGGTCACATCCCAGCTCACGGCGAAGAGGCAGCGCCGCCCCCCGCGGGCCCGGCACTCCGACTCGGTGATCAGGGCGGGATCGCGGTCGAACAGGAGGGGGACCTGAGAGAGCAGTCCTCGGGCCATCTCGCAGAGGTGGGCGTGGCGGGGCTGGTCGGCTGTGGGGATCACCTCGATGAGTGCGTGGTCCACGGCCAGCTCCAGGGTGGTGGCGACCGAGGTGGTCTCGAAGCGGGCGAGCAGGGGCTCCACCTGTTCGAAGACCTTCCTCGGCGAGCCGAGGGTTCGCAGGCCTTCGGTGAACTGGCGCGCGTCCGGGGTGAACAGGAGGGCCTCACCCACGTGGAGGCCGACCGCTCCGTCCCCGGTTACCAGGGCCGCGGCGTTGCACAGGGCGACCGTGCGGGGCAACGAGCTCCAGCGGGTCGGGTCGGCCAGCTCCCCGAAGGACCGCCGCTCGCCGGCCAGGGCCAATACCTGGGCCACGCCAGCGTCGCCGCGGTGGGCTTGGACGAGGCCGATGAGGACGTGCACTGCGGACCCCGAGACGTCGCGACCGGTGCCGGCCCCGTGCCTCAGGTCTGCCACGTCAATCGACATCGTCGGTCATTCACCCCTCGGCATTGACGCCGCACCCTCGAATCTGCCCGTTCGCTTCCCTTCTACTTCGGCCGATCCCGACGGATTCTTAACCAGTGAAATTGTCCTCGGCGCCGTCGCGATTTCGCCGTGACGACGGCGCCCGGGCCCTGCTCCATCGGACCGAAGCCTCCGGCAAACTCGGTGTCTAGACTCGGGCCATGAGCATCTACGACCCTCCCCTCCATTCCCTCACCGGTGATCCGACCTCCCTCGGGGACTTCCGAGGCAAGGCCCTCTTGGTGGTGAACGTGGCGTCCAAGTGTGGCCTGACCCCTCAGTACGAGGGCCTCGAGCGACTGCAGAAGACTTACGGGGACAAGGGATTCACCGTGCTCGGCTTCCCGTGCAATCAATTCGGTGCCCAGGAGCCCGGCTCCTCCGAGGAGATCGCCACCTTCTGCTCGGCCACCTACGGGGTGACCTTCCCCATGTTCGAGAAGATCGACGTCAATGGTGAGCACCGGCATCCGGTCTACGAGGAGCTCACCGCGGTACCCGACGCTGAGGGAGAGGCCGGTGACATCCAATGGAACTTCGAGAAGTTCCTGGTGTCGCCGGAGGGGGAGATCGTCCAGCGGTTCCGCCCCATGGTCGACCCCGAGGCGCCTGAGGTCACCGACGCCATCGAGGCCAACCTGCCGGTCTGAGTCGTACTGCCGGCTCGACCGGCCTGAACAAGGGGGAAGCAGTTGCCAGGTCCGGGTGGTACCGGTGAGCCAGTCATCGAGGAGCTGACCGAGGTGTGGGCCTCTGTCGTGAGCGCCTGCGAGCAGCTCGACGACGAACAGTGGGATCGTCCCACCGACTGTCCGGGATGGTCGGTGAAGGACAACCTCTCCCATCTCATCGGGATCGAGCGCATGCTGCTCGGTGATCCCTCCCCCCCGGCACTGACCGAAGTGCCGCCCCACGTCCGCAACCCCTTCGGCGAGATGAACGAGGCGTGGGTGGCGGCCCGGCGGAGCGTGCCCGGATCCGAGGTCCTGGCTGAGTTCGTCGACACCACCAACCGGCGGATGGACGCCCTGACGGCCATGACCGCCGAAGAGTTCGACACAGTGGGATGGAGCCCGGTGGGCGATGTTCCCTACCGCGAGTTCATGGCCACCCGGATCCTCGACACCTGGACCCATGAGCAGGACATCCGGCGGGCCCTCGGCCGACCGGGTGGGCGCAACGGCGCGGGTGAGCGGATCGTGCTCGACCGTTGCGAGGCCACCATGCCCTACGTGGTGGGGAAGAAGGTGCGCCCACCCGACGGCACGGCGGTGCTCTTCTCGGTCACCGGGGTGATGGGGCGTCACATCCTGGTGACGGTGACCGGCGGGCGTGCCGCCGCGGCTCCGGTGCCGCCGCCGACGCCTCCTACGGTGACGCTCACCATGGAGCAGGACGAATTCTGGCGCCGGTGCTACGGGCGGGTGGGTCCCGAGGAGAGGGAGTCCACCGGCGCCGTCACCGTCGAGGGCGACGAGGCGCTGGGGCAGCAGGTGCTGGGGGCCATGGCCTTCATGATGTGAGGCGGTCGGGACCACAGGCCCGGTACTGATCCGTGCCCCCGACCGGTGGGTGGACCGGCCGGGGACGGTGCGGAAAGTTCGGACCCCCGGTGCCAGTACACTCACTTATTCGTATGCGAGCCACAGCTGCGCCCGAGGAGGGCAACAAGGTCCGACTGTCCGTCGAGATCGACGAGGCGGAGATCGACAAGGCCCTCGACGAGGTGATGCGCCGCTTGTCCCGCGAGGTGCGGGTGCCAGGGTTCCGGCCCGGCAAGGTGCCGCGTCGGGTGATCGAGGCCCGGATGGGCGGGGCGTCGGCCCTGCGGGGCGAGGCCCTGCGCGAGGCGCTCCCCGACTTCTATGCCCAGGCCGTGAGTGACACCGAGGTCGACCCGATCGACCAGCCGGAGATCGACATCACCTCGGGTGACGAGTCCGGGCCGGTCTCCTTCGACGCCGTGGTGCTGGTGCGTCCCACGGTGAGCATCCCCGGCTACCAGGGTCTTGTGGTCTCCCTACCCAGCCTCGAGGTCACCGACGAGGAGGTCACCTCCCAGATCGACCGGCTGCGAGCCACCTCCGGCGAGCTGGTCGAGGTGTCCCGTCCGGCCCAGGACAACGACCAGTTGACCATCGACATCCACGGCACCCGGAATCAGGGCGGGGACGGTGACGACAGTGACCTCGATGCCGAGGACTTCCTCTACGAGGTCGGGAGCGGCACCGTGGTCCCCGAACTGGACGACCAACTGCGCGGGGCCAAGACCGGCGACATCCTCAGCTTCGACGCCCCGTTGGAAGGGTTGGACCAGACGGTCTCGTTCCGAGTCCTCGTGAAGGACGTGAAGGAGCTGGTCCTGCCCGAGGTGACCGACGAGTGGGCGGCCGAGGCCTCGGAGTTCGAGACGGCCGAAGCGTTGACCGCCGACGTCACCGAGCGACTGCGCCAACGCCACATCGTGCAGGCCCAGATGGCGCTGCAGCAGAAGACCGCCGAAGCCCTGGTCGAGCTGGTCACCGAGGACATCCCCGAGCAGTTGGTGCTGGAGGAGCTGCGCGAGCGGATCCACGACCTCAACCACCGGCTGGACTCCCAGGGCATGAACCTGGGCCAGTTCCTCGGGGCTACCGGGCGAAGCGAGCAGGAGTTCCTGGACGAGCTGCGCGTCGGTGCCCTCCAGAGCGTGAAGGTCGACTTGGCCCTGCGGGCCCTGGTGGAGGCCGAGGAGATCGAGGTCAGCGACGAGGAGCTGGACGAGGAGCTGGCTGCCATGGGCGAGCGCCTGGAGATGAATGCCGACGAGGTACGCGAGCAGCTGGAACGGGCCGGGCGCCTTCCGGCGGTACGCTCGGATCGACGCAAGGCCAAGGCCATGCGGTGGCTGGTCGACAACGTCGACTTGGTCGACGAGGAGGGGAATCCCGTGTCGCGGGAGGACCTACTGGTGAACCAGGGTGAGGAGGACTCCAAGTGAGTGCCACGGAAGGAATCAGAACGATGGACGCACAGGCCTACAGCGTGCCGTGGGTGGTGGAGTCGACCAGCCGGGGTGAGCGGAACTACGACCTCTTCTCCAGGCTGCTCCGAGAGCGGATCATCTTCCTCGGGACGCCCATCAACGACACCGTGGCCAACCTGGTCTGCGCCCAGTTGCTCTTCCTCGAGTCCGAGGACGCCGACAAGGACGTGCATCTGTACATCAACTCGCCGGGCGGTGACATCACCGCCCTGTTCGCCATCTACGACACCATGAAGTACATCAAGCCGGACATGTCGACGTTCTGTTTCGGCCAGGCGGCCTCGGCGGCCGCGGTGCTGCTCGGGGCGGGCACCCCCGGCAAGCGGTTCGCCCTGCCGCACGCCCGGATCCTCCTGCACCAGCCGTTCGGTGGCGTGGAGGGTCAGGCCAGCGACATCGAGTTGCAGGCCAAGGAGATCCTCCGGATGCGCGATCTCCTGAACGGGATGCTGGCCAACGACACCGGCCAGTCCGCCGAACGGGTCAGCAAGGACACCGACCGGGACTTCATCATGACGGCCGAGGAGGCCGTGGCCTATGGCCTCATCGACGAGGTCATCACCGCCCGGGATTCGCTGCCCATGGAGGCCATGGGGGCGGCGTAGCCGGTCGCAGGGCCTGTCGGCCGACAGGACCGTCGGACACCGGGCCAGCCGCTAGGGTTGGGGCACTGCCGACGAAGGGGGCCGGGGGAACGGCACGGGAGTGCCACGGCCCAGTAGCGAGTGAGCAGCACGCACGGATGACCTACAGGTACCGCTGACAGAAGGACACGAGGAACCGACGTGGCGAAGTTCGGAGACGGTGGCGATCTGGTGAAGTGCAGCTTCTGCGGAAAGTCGCAGAAGCAGGTGAAGAAGTTGATCGCCGGCCCGGGGGTGTACATCTGCGATGAGTGCATCGAGCTGTGCAACGACATCATCGCCGAGGAGTTGGCGGACACCACGGAACTCTCCTTCGAGGAGCTGCCCAAGCCCAAGGAGATCTTCGAGTTCCTGAACGACTACGTCATCGGCCAGGAGTACGCCAAGAAGATCCTGTCGGTGGCGGTCTACAACCACTACAAGCGGGTCCAGGCCGGCAGCAACGGCTCCCACGACAACGAAGTCGAACTGGCCAAGTCGAACATCCTCCTGTTGGGTCCGACGGGGTGTGGCAAGACCCTGTTGGCCCAGACGCTGGCCCGGATGCTGAACGTGCCCTTCGCCATCGCCGACGCCACTGCCCTCACCGAGGCCGGCTATGTGGGCGAGGACGTGGAGAACATCCTCCTGAAGCTCATCCAGGCCGCCGACTACGACGTCAAGCGGGCGGAGACCGGGATCATCTACATCGACGAGATCGACAAGATCGCCCGCAAGTCGGAGAATCCCTCCATCACCCGCGACGTCTCGGGTGAAGGGGTCCAGCAGGCCCTGCTGAAGATCCTCGAGGGAACCACAGCCTCGGTCCCGCCCCAGGGTGGTCGCAAGCATCCCCATCAAGAGTTCATCCAGATCGACACCACCAACATCCTGTTCATCTGCGGTGGGGCCTTCGCCGGCATCGACACCATCATCGAGAACCGCATCGGCCGCAAGGGCATGGGCTTCCGGGCCGAGGTGCGCAAGGCGGCGGAGCGTGACGACTCCGAGCTACTGCGTCACGTGCTGCCCGAGGACCTGATGAAGTTCGGCCTGATCCCCGAGTTCATCGGTCGGCTCCCGGTGGTGAGCGCCGTCTCCCACCTCTACAAGGACGCCCTCATCCAGATCCTGGTGGAGCCGAAGAACGCCCTGACCCGGCAGTACAAGCGGACCTTCGAGTTGGACCACATCGAACTCGAATTCACCGACGACGCCCTCGAGGCCGTGGCCGAGCAGGCCCTCCTGCGGGGGACGGGCGCCCGGGGCCTGCGGGCCATCCTGGAAGAGGTGCTCTTGGAGGTGATGTACGACCTGCCCAGCCGCACCGACATCTCCAAGTGCGTCGTCGACCGGGCGGTGGTGCTGGACAAGGTCCACCCCACACTGGTGCCCTTGAACAGCCCGCCGGCCAAGTCCACCCGGAGCCGCAGGGCCGCCTCCTAAGGGTCGGCGGCCCGACGCCCCCGGCGATTCGGTCCCGCACTCGGCCGTCCTGTTCCCCACCGTGCATTTCGACGACCTCCCTGAGGCCCTGGCCTGGCTGGACTCCCACATCGACTTCGAGTCGACCATGCCGACCCGCCGGTCCCTGCCCAGCCTGGACCGGATGCGGGCCCTGGCCGCGCTGCTCGGCGATCCCCAGCAGGCCTTCCCGTCCATCCACATCACCGGCACCAACGGGAAAGGCTCGACCGCGGCCATGGCCACCGCCCTGCTGGCGGCCCAGGGGCTCACGGTGGGCACCTACACCAGCCCCAACCTCAGCCGGGTCAACGAGCGCCTGTCCCGCAACGGTGAGCCCATCGACGACGACGCCTTCGTGGAGGTGCTCGAGGCCCTGGCCCGTCTGGAGCAGCTGATGGACGAACCTCCCACCCGGTTCGAACTGCTCACGGCGGCGGCTCTGGCCTGGTTCGCCGACGAGGCGGTCGACGTGGCCGTCATCGAAGTCGGTCTGGGCGGCCGGTGGGACTGCACCAACGTCGTCGACGGCGAGGTCGCCGTGGTGACCAACATCAGTTTCGATCACACCGAGGTGCTGGGCCCGACCCTCGAGGACATCGCCCGGGACAAGTCGGGCATCTTCAAGCCCGGGGCCCGGGTGATCGTGGGTGAGTCCGATCCCACCCTCGTCGCCCTGTTCCGCCAGGCGGCGCTGTCGGCCGAGGCGGCCGAGGTGTGGGTGCGGGGGAGTGACTTCGCCTGCACGGCCAACCGGTTGGCCGTCGGCGGGCGGCTCATCGACGTCCGGACCCCCGGCGCCGCCTACGGCGAGCTCCTCATCCCGTTGCACGGCGCCCATCAGGGGGACAACGCCTCGGCCGCCCTGGCCGCCGTGGAGGCCTTCTTCGGCTCCCCCCTGCACGAAGACGTCGTCGAGGAGGCGTTCGCCTCGGTGCGGGTGCCCGGTCGGCTCGAGGTGATCGGGCGCCACCCCTTGGTGGTGGTGGACGGTGCGCACAACGTGGCCGGCATGTTGGTCCTGTCCCGGTCGCTCGTGGAGGAGTTCACTGTGGACGGTGACGCCCAGGCCGTGGTGGGCATGCTCACCGGCCGCGACCCGGTGGCGATGCTCGAGGCCCTGCTCGCCGCCGGCGTGCGGTCGGTGGTGGCCTGCGCCCCCGACTCGCCCCGTGCCCTCCCCGCCGAGGTGGTGGCCGAGGCGGCCCGGGCGCTGGACATGGACGTGACGGTGGTCACGGCCCCCGGCGATGCCGTTCGCCTTGCCGTGGAGCGGGCTGGGTCCGACGGCCGCGTGGTGGTGTGCGGCTCCCTCTACGTGGTGGCCGAGGCCCGCCACCTGCTGGTCGGGGACGCCGCCTGACCGCCTCGCACCGCCCCGGCGCGGAGGCGGGCAGGGCTTCGACTAGCCTGCCTCGCTCGTGGGACGAACACTTGTCATCTGCAAGCCCGACGCCGTGGAACGCGGCCTGGTGGGCGAGATCATCAGCCGGATCGAGCGCAAGGGCCTGAGCCTGGCCGCGGTCGAGCACCGGACCGTCACGACCGAGGTGGCCGCGGCCCACTACGGCGAGCACGAGGGCAAGCCGTTCTTCGACGAACTGGTCGCCTTCATCACGCGGTCGCCCGTGGTGGCCATGGTTGTGGAGGGTCCAGACGACACCTACAAGGTGGTCCGCACCCTGATGGGGGCCACCAATCCGGTCGACGCCGCTCCGGGCACCATCCGGGGGGATCTGGCCATCGAGATGGGCGAGAACCTGATCCACGGCTCCGACGCCCCCGAGTCGGCCGAGCGGGAGATCGCCCTCTTCTTCCCCCACCTGGCCTGAGAGGACCGGGCCGCGGCGGCGGACCGAGACCGGGGTCGGTGGGCTGGCTGCCTTCTGACCAGGAAACTGTGGGGTCCGGGGGGTCCGCGGCCCCGAGGGCGACCTTGTGCCGCCCCCTCGATTCCCGTAGCCTGAAGTGAGATGCCGCCGCCCTCGATCACCTGGTACGACGGCGGCACGTACAGCGGAACGCCCGTGCGGTCATCCGCACTCGCCTCGTCCCGACCGAACATCGACGGAGGAGTGCATCTCTGATCCGCGACAACAGTTTCTCACTGCTAGGCCGAGACATGGCGGTCGATCTCGGCACCGCCAACACGCTGGTGTACGTCCGCGGTCGGGGCATCGTGCTCAACGAGCCCTCCGTGGTGGCCGTGAACGTGAAGGACGGCCGTCCCTTGGCAGTGGGCGCCGAGGCCAAGCGGATGATCGGCCGGACGCCGAGCCACATCCAGGCCATCCGCCCGTTGAAGGACGGCGTCATCGCCGACTTCGAGATCTGCGAGAAGATGCTCCGCTACTTCATCCACCGGGTCCACCAGCGTCGGTTCGCCAAGCCCCGCATGGTCATCTGCGTCCCATCGGGCATCACCGGCGTCGAGCAGCGCGCCGTCATGGAGGCGGCCGAGTACGCCGGGGCCCGCAAGGCGTACATCATCGAGGAGCCCATGGCGGCGGCCATCGGCGCCGGGCTGCCCGTGCACGAGCCCACCGGGAACATGGTGGTGGATATCGGCGGCGGCACGACCGAGGTGGCGGTGATCTCCCTCGGAGGCATCGTCACCAGCCAGTCCATCCGCATCGGCGGTGACGAGCTCGACGAGGCCATCGTGTCCTTCGTGAAGAAGGAGTACAGCCTGGCCCTCGGCGAGCGCACGGCCGAGGAGATCAAGATCGCCCTCGGCTCGGCCTATGAGCTGGAAGAGGAGCTGCACGCCGAGATCCGGGGACGCGACCTGGTGACCGGCCTGCCCAAGACCGTCGTCATCTCCACCCAGGAGATCCGCAAGGCCATCGACGAGCCGGTGTCGGCCATCGTCGATGCGGTCAAGGTCACCCTCGATCGCACCCCGCCGGAGCTGGCCGCTGACATCATGGAGCAGGGCATCGTCCTCACCGGGGGTGGGGCCCTGCTGCACGGGCTGGACAGCCGCCTGACCCAGGAGACGGGCATGCCCATCGTGGTGGCCCGTGATCCTCTGAACTGCGTAGCCATAGGCAGTGGGCAGTGCCTTGAGGAGTTCGAGGCCCTGAAGCAGGTCCTCATCACCTCCTCGGCTCGCTGAACGACCGGAGGTCTCGTCTCCTGTGGCGACGCCGCGGCGATCCCGCCGTCCCCGCACCACGCTCCTGATCCTGGTACTGGCCTCGGTCACCATCATCACGCTGGACGCCCGTGGCGGCTTCCACCGGATCACCTCCGGGCTGCGGACGGTGGCGGCCGACGCCTTCGCCCCGGTGCGTACCGGGGTGGACGACGTCGTCCAGCCGGTGGGCAGCTTCCTGGCCGGCGCCGTCCACTACGGGTCGGTCCGCCAGCAGAATCAGAAGCTCCAGGCGGAGATCGACCAGCTTCGATCGCAGCGGATCGCCCAGACGGACATCGACCAGCGGTTGAAGCAGCTGAGCGCGCTGGCCCATCTGCCCTTCGTGGGCAACCTCGAGACGGTTCCCGCCGAGGTGACCAACTACGGCAGCAGCGACTTTGCCGCCACCGTGGACATCAGTGTGGGCCGGGACGACGGCGTCCAGCTCAACATGCCGGTGGTGGGGATGGGAGG
Source organism: uncultured Acidimicrobiaceae bacterium (assembly GCA_963835465.1). Taxonomy (GTDB): domain Bacteria; phylum Actinomycetota; class Acidimicrobiia; order Acidimicrobiales; family RAAP-2; genus Bog-756. The sequence continues at coordinate 386,454 of CAWIFR010000006.1, read as the reverse complement.
GCTCGTGGGTCAGGTGGTGCAGGCCAATCACACCACCGCGACGGTGCGCCTCATCACCGACGGCCAGTCGCAGGTGGGCGTGCGCTTCGGCCCGGGAGCCAACTCCCTGGCCATCGTCAACGGCCACGGTCCGGGGAATCCCCTCAGCGCCAGCCTGATCCCCACCAACACCCCGCTCACCGTGGGGGAGAACTTCGTCACCAGCGGCCTGCCCAACGCCGAGTTCCCCGGGGACATCCCCGTGGCCACCGTGGTCTCCACCAGCAACGGGGCCACGGCCAGCCAGGAGACCGTCGACCTCCAGCCGCTGGCCGATCTCAGCCACCTCCGCTACGTGTCGGTGCTCCTCTACGGGCCGTCCACGTGATCCGGGTCGGCCCGGTCGGGCGGCCCCGGTGACGGTCCGGGAGGCCACGCGGCTCACGCTGGTGGTGGCCCTGTTCGTCACCGTGCAGCAGACCTTGGTGCTCGACCTGCGGCTGGGGCCGGTCCACCCGGACATCATGATCCTGCTGCCCATCGTGGCCGGCCTGGTCGGCGGTCCGGGGAGCGGGGCATCGATGGGTTTCTGGGCCGGGCTGGTGGCTGACCTGTTCCTCCCCACCCCGTTCGGGCTGTCCGCGCTGGTGGGCTGCATCATCGGGTTCACCGTGGGCATCACCACGCTGGCCTTGGACCGCACCGCCGGGTGGCTGCCCCCGGTGGTGGCCTTCGGGGCCAGCGCCCTCTACGAGGTGATCTACGCCGTCCTGGGGTCGGTCTTGGGCCAGCCCCAGATGATCCACGTGGACCTCACCCGGGTGGTCCTGGTGGTTGCCCTGGTCAACGCAGTCCTGGCCCTGCCGGCCATGCGCCTGGTGGGCTGGGCCCTGCCGGCGGCCTCCACCGAGGGCGTCCCCACCTCGACGGTGGCCACGGGCACGCTCCGGTGACCGCCGGTCGGGGTCGCGTACCCAAAGCGGTCCCCAGACGGGATACTGGTCAGCCGTGAGCCGCTCCCTCCGCCACCCCTTCAAGGGCTCGCACCACTACCTGCGGGCGGAGAAGGACCGGAGCCCCAAACGGGCCAAGTCCAAGCAGCCGAGGATGCGGCAGAGCCGCTTCTCGATGGAGTCGATGCTGGACGCCCCCGACACCAGCTCGTCCCGCCCCGGGCTCCGACTGCGGATCGCGGGCCTGGTGGTGGCCGGACTGTTCGCCCTCCTGGGCCTACGCCTGTGGGCCCTGACCGTCCTGCAGGCTCCGGCCGCGGCCCAGGCCATCTCGGTCAACCAGATCCGCGACGTGCCCGTCGAGCCCACGCGGGGCCTCATCCTCGACCGGTCGGGCAACCCACTGGTCAGCAACCTGGTGGTCCAGCAGATCACGCTGTCCCGCTCGGCGGCCCAGGCACACCCCGAGGTCATCGGCCGTCTGGCCGCACTCATCGGCGAGACCACCCAGCAGGTGGAGGCCACGGTGGCCGACCAGCGGTACAGCCCCTACAAGCCCGTGCCGATCCTCACCGGAGGGTCCACCCCGGCGGAACAGAATCAGATGCTGTCGGACATCCTCTACATCAGCGAGCACCAGGCCGACTTCCCCGGTGTGTCCTCGGTGCAGACCACCGAGCGCACCTATCCCCAGGGCGAGCTGCCCGGTCCCGCCCAGAGCGGGTACCCGGCCACCCAGACCCTGGGCTACGTCTCGACCATCAACGCCGCCGAGCTCAATGCCGAGGCGGGCAAGGGCTACCAGGCGGGCGACCCCTATGGGCAGTCCGGCCTCGAGTACCAGTATGAGTCCGCACTGCGGGGCACCCCGGGCTCCCAGGAGATCGAGGTGACCCCGTCGGGGCGGGTGGCGGGCACCGTCAAGACCACCGCGGCGGTGGCCGGGGACAATCTCGTCACCAACCTCGACACCAACCTCCAGCAGGTGGCCGACAACGCCCTCGCTGCCCAGATCACCAGCCTCCGGGGGCAGTACGACAAGCAGTGCAACAACAACGCCGGGTGCTACCCGGCCGCCACCAGCGGGGCGGTCATCGTCATGAACCCCCAGACCGGTGCGGTCTACGCCATGTCCTCGTACCCGTCCTACAACCTCTCCGAATGGGTGGGCGGGCTGAGCGCCGCGCAGAACACCCAGCTGTTCGGGCCGAACAGCGGTGAGCCCTCCCTCAACCGGGCCATCGAGGGCCAGTACATCCCCGGATCCACCTTCAAGCTCAACACCGCCACCGCCGCCCTCAACTCCGGTCTCATCACGCCCGCCTTCTCCTACTACGACAACAACACGTTCAAGACCCCCGACTGCCAGTACAACAGCACCACCTGTGTGTTCCACAACAGTGCCGGCGACTCGCCGGGCACCTACAACATCTCCTCGGCCATCACCGTGTCCAGCGACGACTTCTTCTACAACCTGGGCTACCTCTTCTACGCCAAGGCCGGTCAGTTCGGGGCCACGCCCATCCAGGACACGGCGGCCCAGTACGGGCTGGGCCAGCTGACCGGCATCGACCTGCCCGGCGAGGTCCAGGGCCGGGTGGACAGTCAGGCCGAACGGGTCAAGCTCCACGCCATGGCCCCCAAGGCCTTCCCCAACACCAGCTGGTACACGGGAGACAACATCGAGATGGCCTTCGGGCAGGGCGGCACGTACATCACGCCCATCGAGCAGGCCGTGGCCTACTCCACCTTCGCCAACGGGGGCACCCGCTACGCGCCGCAGGTGGCCGCGGCCGTCGTCGACCCCTCCGGCCAGGTGGTCAAGAAGTTCGCCCCCCAGGTCACCGGGCACGTGGCCATCTCGCCCACCAACTACCAGGCCATGCTCACCGGGTTCGAGGGCGTGGTGAACACACACGGGGGGACGGCCTACGGCGTCCCCGGACTGGCCAGCTTCCCGGGGGGCCTGGCCGGCAAGACCGGCACCGCCGACACCGAACCGGGCAAGGAGCCCACGGCCTGGTTCGTGGGATGGGGACCGACCGCCACCGCCGCCCAGTACGTGGTGGTGTGCGTGATCGACCAGGCCGGCTACGGGGCGACCGCCTCGGCCCCCGTCGTCGGGACCATCTTCGACTACCTGGCCAACCACCCGGTGGGCCCGACCGTCATTCCTCCAGCTCAGAAGGTGTACCAGGCCACCCAGGGGATCCCCTTGCCCACCCCGTCGGCCGGCGCCACGGCCACCACCGCATCCGGCGGCTCGACCCCGACCACCACCGCCGGCACCGGAGCCTCCACCGGTAGCGGGTGAGCCAGCCGGACCGGCCGGTCCGACCCCTGGGCCGTCTGGCCCTAGGATGAGTGGGGAGATGGAGTCCCTCTGGCCACGGGTTGAGCCCCTTTTGTCCCAGGTCGAGAAGCCCGCCCGTTACATCGGCGGTGAGCTGGGTGCCCAGTCCCCCGAACACGGCGAGGGCTCGGTGGCGTGGCTGCTGATCTACCCCGACACCTACGAGATCGGGCTGCCCAACCAGGGCCTCCAGATCCTCTACGAGATCCTCAACGAGCGGGACGACGCGGTGGCCGAGCGCACCTACGCCCCGTGGGTGGACATGGAGGCGGCGATGCGCACCGCCGGGGTGCCCCTCTTCTCCCTGGAGAACCACCTGCCGGCGGCCGGCTTCGACGTGCTGGCCTTCAACCTCTCGGCCGAGCTGGTCTACACCAACGTCCTCAACTGCATCGACCTGGCCGAGGTGCCGGTGCGCGCCGCCGAGCGGGGGCCCGGCGATCCCCTGGTGGTGGCCGGCGGCCACTGCGCCTTCAATCCCGAGCCGCTGGCCGACTTCGTGGACTGCTTCGTCCTCGGCGACGGGGAGGAGGTGGTCGGGGAGATGAACGCCGTCATCGCCGCGTGGACGAGCAGGGAAGCCGGTGGGCCCGGTCAGGCCGACCGCACCGCCTTGCTCCGCGAGCTGGCCCAGCTGGACGGGGTGTACGTCCCGGCCTGCTACGAGCCCTCCTACCGGGCGCAGGCCGAGCCGGCCTCCCACGCCACCGTGCCCCGGCTGTCCGGCACCACGCCCCGGTATCCCGAGACCCCCGAGCGGGTGTCCAAGCGCACCATCGCCGACCTGGGGGAGTGGCCATACCCGAAGCAGCAGCTGGTCCCGCTCATCGAGGTGGTCCACGACCGCCTGAATGTCGAGCTGTTCCGCGGGTGCACCCGGGGGTGCCGGTTCTGCCAGGCGGGCATGATCACCCGTCCGGTGCGGGAGCGCCCGGCCGAGCAGGTGCGGACCATGGTCATGGAGGGGCTGGCCCGGACCGGCTACGACGAGGTGGCCCTGACCTCCCTGTCCAGCGCCGACTACTCGGGCATCGAGGACACCGTCACCTCGATCATCGACGACCCGTCGTGCTCCGGACAGGTGTCGGTCAGCCTGCCCAGCCTGCGGGTCGACGCCTTCACCGTGGGCACCGCTGCCCAGATCCAGCGGGTCCGCCGGACCGGGCTCACCTTCGCTCCCGAGGGGGGCACCTGGCGGATGCGCCAGGTGATCAACAAGCTGATCCGGGAAGAGGACCTCTACGCCGCGGTGGACGCCGCCTTCAGCCAGGGATGGAAGCGGGTCAAGCTCTACTTCCTGATCGGCCTGCCCACCGAGACCGACGAGGACACACTGGGCATCGTGGCTCTGGCCAAGCAGTGCGTGGCCATCGGGAAGCGCTACCACAAAGGGGTCACGGTGACCGCCTCGGTGGGCGGGTTCGTCCCGAAGGTCCAGACCCCGTTCCAGTGGTTCGGTCAGAACACCATCGAGGAGTTGACCCGGAAGGTCCACCTGCTCCGTGACGCCGCCCGTCCGGTCCGGGGCCTGACCGTGCGCTGGCACGACCCCAAGGCCACGGCCGCCGAGGGGATCGTGAGCCGCGGCGACCGGCGGATGGGGGCGGTGATCGAGCAGGTCTGGCGTCGGGGCGGCACCTTCCAGGAGTGGACCGAGCACTTCGACATCTCCTTGTGGACCGAGGCCCTGGCTGATCACGGGATGTCCCTGGAGGACACCGTCTACCGCCACCGGACCGAGGACGAGGCCCTCCCCTGGGACCACCTCTCGGCCGGCCTCCACCGGGACTTCCTCTGGCAAGACTGGCTGGACGCCCTGGCTGAGCACGGCCTCCCCGACTGCCGGTGGACGCCGTGCTACGACTGCGGGGCCTGCACGGGGTTCGGCATCGAACACGTGGTGGCTTCGGCGGTGCCACCGGCCGGCGGGAGCCAGGGGACGGGCCAGGATCTCTCAACCGGGGGCCAGGTACCGGTACGATTTCTGGCGACGGTACCCTCGGGTGCCGTTCCGGTTCCGGTCCAGGGGCCGAACGAGGACGCCGGCCCGCGGTCCGTGGTGCGAGTGGGAGAGGGGGGCAGCTGAGATGCGCATTCGCTTCCGCTTCGTGAAGCTCGGCAAGATCCGCTTCACCAGTCAGCGCGATGTCGCCCGCATGTGGGAGCGGGCCCTGCGCCGGGCCGAGCTGCCCCTGGCCTACACCGAGGGGTTCTCGCCCCGCCCCCAGCTCAGCTTCGGTCTGGCCCTGCCCACCGGGTGTGAGTCGCTGGCCGAGTACCTCGACGTGGTCCTCGACGAGGCCCGGCCCGAGACGGCCGGGGTGGACCTGGCCGGGCTGCCGGCCCGCATGAGCGGCCTGCTGCCCGAGGGCATCGACGTGGAGGAGGCGGCCCTGGTGGACCGCCGGGACGGCTCCCTCCAGCAGCAGGTGACGTCGTGCTCGTGGACGATGTGGTTCGCCGGCCTGTCCCGCACGGCCCTCGCCGAACGGGTGGCCCGGCTGCTGGCCGCGGACATGGTCACCATCACCCGGGAACGGAAGGGTCGCCACGAGCAGGACGACCTGCGGCCCTCGGTACTGTCCTTGGCGGTGGCCCCCGAGCCCGGTGCGGACGGCGCCGCCGGTTCGCCGGTGGCCGTCGTGGCCGAACTGGCCTGCCAGCCCCGCGGCGTCCGGCCCATTGAACTGGTGAGGGGATTGATCGCTGTCTCCGGCCCTCCGGCCGGGGACGGAGTGGAGGGAGCGCCCGCCGGCGACGGTGAGGGCGCGGGAGTCCCGGTCTTGGACCGGGCCTGCAGAACGCAACAGTGGATCGAGCGCGACGGCCGACGGGAGGAGCCCCTCGAACGCCGGGGGGCCCCAGCCGCAGCCGACCGCGCCGTGCACGCCCTCGAGCGTGCCTCATGAGCAGTATCGGAAGGGAATTCGATGTCAGATGGAGCAACCGGGCAACCGGTGGACGTCCCGGCGGAATCGCCCGGATCGTCGGCCGCGCCCGCAAACCAGTCAGCACCGGCCTCGTCGGCCGGATCCAGAGGGGCGTCCGGCCCGGCCCAGACTGTCCGTGAGGAACTGAGCCCGGGCGCCGAGTCCGGCCCGGCTCGGCCGGGGACGACCGGGCCCGACGGGGGGACTGGCGGCGGGGAGGGCACGAACCGCCGTCGCCGGGGATCGCGGGGTGGACGGGGCCGTGGCCGCCCGGCCGGGTCGGCCGCCGAGTCCGCGGGTGCAGGGGACGGGGCCTCGACCCCGGTCGAGGCCGCCGGCGCCGCCGGCTGCCGTCGCCCCATCGACGACGACCGGCGCGGGTGGGGTACCCGCCCCGCCCGAGCGTCCGAAGATCGGTGACAGCCGGCCGGCCCGGCCACCGGTGCAGGCGGCCGGCAGCCCGGCCACCGGCACCGCGACGGCCGGACAGCCGTCGGGCGAGGGTGCCCGTTCCGGGGGCCCGTCGGGGAGCCGGGGCCAGGGTCGGTCGGGTGGGGGAGGGCGCTCCCGCTCCGCGCAGCGGTTCCGGTGACAGGGCCACCGCCGAGCGGGTCTCGGCCGCGACCGGCGGCGCTGCGGCCGACGGCTCGGGGGGCGGCAAGCCGCGTACCGAGGCCGGCGCCGAAGACCGAGGGTCGACGGGGCGGACGGGAGCGGCGGGGCAAGGCCGTCGGTCGCTACATGATCTGTGTGCACGTCCGTCCCGAGATGACCCAGATCGCCCTGCTCGAGGGCCGCACCCTGGTCGAGCACTACATCTCCCGGGCCTCCGACGACGCCACCCAGATCGACGGCAACATCTACCGGGGTCGGGTCCAGAACGTGCTGCCCGGTATGGAGGCGGCCTTCATCGACATCGGTACGCCGAAGAACGCCGTCCTCTACCACGGAGACGTCCGCTACGACGAGCGACGACGTGGAGTCGCCGTCGAAGGGCCAGCCCCGCGATCGAGCAGCTGCTCCGTCCGGGCCAGACCATCCTGTGCCAGGTCACCAAGAACCCCATCGGGGCCAAGGGTGCCCGCCTGACCCAGGAGGTCTCCCTCCCGGGACGGTTCGTGGTGCTGGTCCCCAACAGCACCGCCTACGGCATCTCCAAGCGGCTGGAGGACAGCGAGCGAAAGCGGCTGCGCCGCATCGTCGACGCCGTCCGGCCCGAGGGGCACGGGCTGATCGTCCGCACGGCGGCGGCCGGGGCCAGTGCCGAGGAGCTGGGCAACGACGTGGCCCGTCTGGTGGAGCAGTGGGAGAGCATCGCCGCCCAGGCCACCAAGGGCCAGGGCCCGGCCCTGCTCTACCGCGAGCCGGCCATCGCCGTGCGGGTCATCCGCGAGGAGCTCAACCGCGAGTACCGGGCCGTGGTCATCGACGACCTGGCCCTCTACGAGCAGGTCCGCGACTACGTGGGGGCGGTCAACCCCGAGCTGGCCGACCGGGTCGAGTACTTCGACCCCGAGGCCGAGGCCCTGCCCGTCTTCGAGCGCTACCACGTCCACGAGCAGCTCCACAAGGCGCTGGACCGCAAGGTCTACCTGCCCTCGGGCGGCTCGCTGGTCATCGACCGCACCGAGGCGCTGACCGTCATCGACGTCAACACCGGCAAGAACGTGGGGACCACCAACCTCGAGGAGACCGTCTACCGGAACAACCTGGAGGCGGCCGAGGAGGTGGCCCGGCAGCTCCGACTGCGGGACATCGGGGGCATCATCGTGATCGACTTCATCGACATGGAGATCCGGGAGAACCGGGACAAGGTGGGCTCCGCCCTGCGGTCGGCCCTGGCCCGGGACAAGACCCGGACCCAGGTCTTCGACATCTCCGAGCTGGGCCTGGTCGAGATGACCCGCAAGCGGGTCTCCGAGGGCCTGATCGAGTCCATGTCCACCACCTGCGAGGTCTGCGGGGGCCGCGGCATCGTCTTCGACGATCCCGAGCTCTGAGCCGGCTGTAGTAGAGTCGCATCCCTATGTACGCCGTCATCAAAACCGGAGGAAAGCAGGAGCGGGTGGCCGAGGGCCAGACGCTCCGGGTCGAGCTGCTCGGGGCGTCCCCGGGCGCCGAGGTGACCTTCGCCCCGGTGCTGGTGGTCGACGGCGACACCGTGCTGGCCACCCCGGCGCAGCTGGCCGGGACCTCGGTCACCGCCACGGTGGTCGGGGAGGAGCTCGGGCCCAAGGTCCGGGGCTTCACCTACAAGAACAAGTCGAACCAGAGCACCCGGTGGGGACACCGCCAGCGGTACTCGACCATCGCCATCACGGCGATCAGCGCCGCCGGCTGAGCCGTCCGCTCGACCGGAACGATCGAGAACACAAGGAGCAGTCGGATGTCGAAGACCAAAGGTGGCGGTTCCACCCGCAACGGACGCGACTCGAACGCCCAGCGCCTGGGCGTGAAGACCTTCGGCGGCACCGAGGTGCGGGCCGGGGCCATCCTGGTCCGCCAGCGGGGCACCAAGTTCCACCCCGGCCTCAATGTGGGCCTGGGCGGCGACGACACGCTGTTCGCCCTCGCCGACGGCACCGTCCAGTTCACCAGCCGCAAGGGCCGCAAGCTGGTCGACGTCGTCACCGGCGCCTGACGCCCGGCCGGCGCCGGTCACTGACGTCACCGCGGCGGGGTCGACCGCCGGGCTCGCGTACGCTGCCCGACATGTCCGGCCCTGACACCCTGCACGGCGGGTCCGCCCCGCCGCCGAGCCGCAGCGGGCCCTGGCCTTCGAGGGGTGCGTCAACTTCCGCGACCTGGGCGGCTACCGCACGGCCGACGGCCTCCAGATCGGGTGGCGGCGCCTGTTCCGGGCCGACGGCCTGCACAAGCTGACCGAGGCCGACCGCCGGCCAGCTGATCGATCTCGGCGTGGCCACGGTGATCGACCTGCGGACGGTGGACGAGGCCGAGCAGCGGGGGCGGTTCCCGGTGGCGGAGGTCCCGGTCCGCTACGTCGACCTCCCCCTGTTCGACGTCCTCCCGACGACCGAGGAGATGCCCGTCGTGGCGGGAGGCGTCCTATGTGGCCTCCCGCTACGCGCAGATGGTCACCGAGGGCGCCCGGCCCTGACCGGCGCGTTCGCCGCCCTGGCCGCGGGGGACTCCCTCCCCGCCGTCTTCCACTGCAGCGCCGGGAAGGACCGCACCGGCGTGCTGTCGGCACTGGTCCTGGCCTTCCTCGGGGTGCCCGACGAGACCATCGTGGCGGACTACGCCCTGAGCGGCCGCGGCCATGGAGCGCCTGCTCGAGCAGCTGAAGGCCGAGTACCCCGACTCGGTCGAGGAGGTCGATGCGCTACGCCCCGGCCGTCCTCCAGGTGCTGCCCGAGACCATGGAGGAGTTCCTGGCCTCCCTGCGGGCCGAGTACGGCAGCTACGACGAGCCTGGCCGAGTCCCTCGGGGTCACCGACGCCGTCGACCACCCTGCGCCGCACCGTCCTGGTCGAGGCCTGATCCGCGCCGCAGCCCGGGCCGTGCGCACGGTCCGTCGGTAGGATCGACCCATGTCCGGCTTCGTCGATGAGGCGCAACTCCACGTCAAGGCCGGTGACGGCGGCGCCGGCGCGGTCGCCTTCCGGCGGGAGGCCCACGTGGACAAGGGCGGCCCCGACGGCGGCGACGGGGGCCGGGGCGGCAACGTGTGGCTGGTGGCCAGCCACAACCAGTCCTCGCTCCTGGGCTTCCGCGACCATCCCCACCGCCGGGCGCGGTGACGGGGGCCACGGCGGGCGGCAAGAAGAAGCACGGGGCCCGGGGCGCCGACCTCGAGGTCCCGGTGCCGGTCGGGACCCGGGCCCGGGGCCGCCGACGGCGCCCTGCTGGTCGACCTGGTCAGTGCCGGCGACCGGTGGCTGGCCGGGGAGGGCGGGCCGGGGGGGCCGGGGCAACGCCAGCTTCCTGACCAACCGGCGCCGGGCCCCGGCCTTCGCCGAGCAGGGGGAGAAGGGCCACGAGCAGTGGTACGACCTCGAGCTGGCCCTGGTGGCCGACGTGGCCCTGGTCGGGCTGCCCAACGTGGGCAAGAGCACCCTGATCTCGCGCATCTCGGCGGCCAAGCCCAAGATCGCCGACTACCCCTTCACCACCCTCGAGCCCCATCTGGGCGTGGTCCGGGCCGGCGACGAGTCCGACTTCACCGTGGCCGACATCCCCGGCCTGGTGGAGGGGGCGGCCGAGGGCAAGGGCCTCGGCCACCGGTTCCTCCGCCACATCACCCGGGCCCGGGTGCTGGTGGTGCTGGTCGAGCTGGACCCGGTGACCGGGATCGCCCCGGCCGAGCAGCTGCGGGTGCTCCTCGACGAGCTCGGCCGCTACCAGCCCGACCTGCTCGACCGGCCCCGGGTGGTGGTCGGCTCCAAGGCCGACATGGTCGGGAGCGGGTCGGAGCGGCCCGATGGGGAGGCGGGCGACCCGTTGCGTCCCCGACCTGGTCATCTCGGCGGTCACCGGCCAGGGGATCGACGAGCTGGTCGGGCGGCTCACCCAGCTGGTCGCCGAGGCCCGCGTCCGTCGAGCCCGAGGAGGAGCGGCCATCGTCATCCACCGGCCCGCTGCCCGAGGGGTTCGCCGTGGAGCGAATCGGGCCGGGCGAGTACCGGGTGGTGGGTCGGGTGGCCGAGCGGGCCGTGGCCCTCAACGACCTGACCACCGACGAGGCCGCCGACTACGTCCAGGGACGCCTGCGCCGGATCGGCGTCGACCGGGCCCTGGCCCGGGCCGGGGCCCAGGACGGCGACGTCGTCCACATCGGGGCGCTGTCCTTCATCTGGTACCGCGACCAGCCCGAGTTCACCGGCCAACCGGCCTCGCGCCGCAAGCCGGTCGTGAGCCCGGCGCGCGACCGGGGCCGCCACCGGAACGGTGGTGGTCAAGATCGGCACCTCCTCGGTCGACCACCGGCGCCGGCGGGGTGGACACCGAGCCATCGAGCAAGCTGGCCGCCGAGGTGGCGGAGGCCCGGGCCGGCGGCCGCCGGGTGGTGGTGGTGTCCTCGGGGGCCATCGCCGCGGGCTGGGGCGGCCCTGGCCCAAGACCGGCCGCCGGCCCTCGGACCTGGCCACCCTCCAGGCGGTGGCCGCCGTGGGCCAGCACCGGCTCATGCAGGTGTGGAGCGACTCGCTCGAGCGCCACGGCCTGACTGCCGGCCAGGTCCTGCTGGCCCCGCTCGACTTCGTCCACCGCAGCCAGTACCTGCACGCCCGCCAGACCCTCGGCCGACTGCTCGAGCTGGGGGTGGTGCCGGTGGTCAACGAGAACGACGCCGTGGCCGACGAGGAGATCCGCTTCGGGGACAACGACCGCCTGGCCGCCCTGGTGGCCCATCTGGTCGGGGCCGAGCTGCTGGTGCTGCTGACCGACACCGCCGGACTGCTCACCGAGGACCCGCGTCGCACCGACGCGGTGGCTCGCTCATCGAGGAGGTCGTGGAGATCGACCACGAGCTCGAGCGGCTCGCCGGCGGCCCCGGCTCGGAGGCGGGCAGCGGGGGCATGGCCTCGAAGCTGGCGGCGGCCAAGATCGCCGTCTGGTCGGGGGTGGAGGCGGTGATCGCCGACGCCGGCCGGCCCGGCGTGCTGGCCGCGGTGCTCGGGTCGGTCCCGGCGGTGGGTACCCGCTTCCGGCCCCGCGACCGGCGCCTGCCGGCCCGCAAGCTGTGGATCGCCTTCGCCGTGGGGGCGTCGGGCACCATCGTGGTCGACGCCGGGGCCCGTCGGGCCCTGGTGGAGCGAGGCCGATCCCTGCTGGCCGCCGGGGTGGTCGCCACCCGGGGCCAGTTCGCCGCCGACGACGCGGTCGAGATCGCCGGCCCCGACGGGCGGGTGTTCGCCAAGGGTCTGGTGGGCCAGTCGGCCGCCGTGGTCGACCAGTGGGCGGGCCGGCGCACCGACGAGCTCCCCGACGACGTGGCTCCCGAGGTGGTCCACCGGGACGACCTGGTGGTGCTGGAGTAGGGCCTGACCTGGGCGAGTCGCCGGGACGGCGCGGTCCGGCAAGTACGCTGACACGGTGCCGACCAGCCCATCCACCCCCATGACCGGCTCGGGCAGCGCGCCAAGGCGGCCAGCCGACTGGTGGCCCGTGCCTCGTCGGCGGCCCGGAACGAGGCCCTCCATCGGTCCGCCGACCTCTTGGAGGAGCGGGTCGAGCGCCATCCTGACGCCAACGCGCGCCGACCTGGCTCGGGCCGAGGAGTCGGGCGCCGACGCCACCGCCCTCGACCGGCTCCGACTCGACGCCGGCCGGGTGGAGGCGATGGCCGCCGGCCTGCGCACGGTGGCCGCCCTACCCGACCCGGTCGGTGAGATCGTCGGCGGTGGGTCCGGCCGAACGGCCTGCGGGTGGAGCGGGTCCGGGTCCCGCTCGGCGTGGTGGGGATCATCTACGAGAACCGGCCCAATGTGACCAGCGATGCCGCCGGCCTGTGCCTGAAGGCCGGCAACGCTGTGCTGCTGCGGGGCTCGTCCTCGGCCATCACCTCCAACCTGGCCGTGGCCGGCGCCCTGCGGGACGGGCTGGACAAGGCCGGCCTCCCCGTCGACGCGGTGACCCTGGTGGAGGACACCAGCCGCGCCGTCGGCCGTCGCCTTCATGCAGCTCGACGGGTACATCGACTGCCTGATCCCCCGGGGCGGACCCTCGCTGCTGGCCTCGGTGCTGGAGCACGCCACCGTGCCCTACGTGCTCGACGGCGCCGGCAACTGCCATGTCTACGTGGACCAGGCCGCCGACCTGTCGATGGCGGAGTCCATCGTCGTCAACGCCAAGACCCAGCGACCGGGGGTGTGCAACGCCGCCGAGACCGTGCTGGTCCACCGGGAGGTGGCCGACGCCTTCCTGCCCAGGATGGCGGCCGCGCTGGCCGGGGTGACGCTGCTGGGCGACGCCGCGCACCCGCGCCGTGCTGCCCGACGTGGCGGCGGCCACCGACGAGGACTTCGCCACCGAGTTCCTCGGCCCCACCCTGACCGTGGCCGTGGTCGACGACCTCGACGGGGCCATCGACCACATCGCCCGGTTCAGCTCGGGCCACTCCGAGGCCATCGTCACCGGCGATCTGGCCACCGCCCAGCGGTTCACCGCCGAGGTCGACGCGGCTGCGGTACTGGTCAATGCGTCCACCCGCTTCATCGACGGCGAGGAGCTGGGTCTGGGTGCGGAGATCGGCATCTCCACCCAGAAGCTCCATGCCCGCGGGCCCATGGGGCTGCGGGAACTGACCTCGGTCAAGTACATCGTCATCGGAGAGGGGCAGGTGCGTTCATGAGCCAGGAGATCACCACGGGGTTCCCGGTGGCCGGCGCCCCGCGCTTCGAGTCCATCGACGCCGTGCGGGAGGGCCTGGCCGGGGTGGACTACCTGGCCGACGACGGCATCTCCGGCGTGGTCTTCCTGGCCGACCGGCTGGCCAAGCCGGTCCTGGTCGAGGGTCCGGCCGGCACCGGCAAGACCGAGCTGGCCAAGTCGGTGGCCCGCCTGACCGGGAGCCGGCTCATCCGGCTCCAGTGCTACGAGGGCCTGGACGAGTCCAAGGCCCTCTACGAGTGGAACTACAAAAAGCAGCTCCTGCGCATCCAGGCCGACTCCGGCCAGTCGTGGGAGCAGCTGGAAGAGGACATCTTCGCCGAGGAGTTCCTGCTGGCCCGGCCCCTGCTGGAGGCCATCCGCTCGCCGGAGCCGGTCGTCCTGCTGGTGGACGAGGTGGACCGGGTGGAGCTGGAGACCGAGGCCCTGCTGCTCGAGATCCTCTCGGAGTACCAGGTCTCCATCCCCGAGCTGGGCACGGTACGGGCCACCCAGATCCCGCTGGTCTTCCTGACCTCCAACAACACCCGTGAGCTGTCCGAGGCCCTGAAGCGCCGCTGCCTCTACCTGCACATCGACTACCCCCAGCTCGAGCGGGAGCGGTTGATCATCGAGACCCGGGTGCCCGGCATCAGCCAGGCCCTGGCCGACCAGGTGGCCCGGATTGTCCGGTCCATCCGGACCCTCGACCTGAAGAAGGACCCGTCGGTCTCCGAGACGCTGGACTGGGCCCGCACCCTGGTGGTGCTGGGAGTGGAGTCCATCGACGTGGAGCAGGCCCGGGACACCCTGCATATCCTGCTGAAGTACCAGACCGACATCGAGCGGGCCGCCAAGGAGCTGGCCGGAGTGCAACCGCCCGACTGAGGTCGGGTGCCACCGTCATGCTCGACCTGCTCACCGGCTTCGTAGGGGAGCTCCGCGCCGCCGGCATCCCGGTCTCGCTGACCGAACACCTCGACGCGGCCGAGGCGCTGCGCCACGTCCCCATGGAGGACCGCGAGGCCATCAAGTACACCCTCGGGGCCAGCCTGGTGAAGTCGTCGTCGCACTGGCGGGCCTACGAGACAGCCTTTGAGATCTACTTCTCCCTGCGCGGCCCCGAGTACCGGATCGACGACGACCAGGACGCCTCGGGCCAGCTGGAGACCGACGACACCGGACAGATGCAGGGTCAGGGCCAGCAGCAGGGCCAGGGCCGCGGCCGGGGGAGTGGCGGCGGCGAGGGGATGACCCCCGAGGAGTTGGCCGACCTGCTGTACAAGGCCCTGCTCAACGCCAACGGTTCCATGGTGGCGGCGGTGGCCCGGCAGGCGGTGAGCCGCTACGCCGGTATGGAGGCGGGCCGACCGGTGGGGGGCACCTACTACCTCTACCGCACCCTGCGGAACCTCGACCTCGACGGAGTCCTGGAGCGCCTCATGGCCGAGGCCCGGGCCTCCACCCGGGCCATGAACGACGACGTCACGGCCGGGGAGCCCCCGGTCACGCTGACCTCCCTCGAGGAGCGACTGCTGCGGGACGAGTTCCAGGCCCGCATCGACCAGCTGCGGGCCGAGATCGAGAACGAGATCCGCCGTCGCCTGGTGGCCGACCGGGGGAGTGAGGCCCTGGCCAAGTCGTTGCGCAAGCCCCTGCCCGAGGACATCGACGTCATGCACGCCACCCGCGACGAGCTGGTGGCCCTGCGCAAGGCGCTGGTGCCCCTCTCCCGCAAGCTGGCCGTCCGGCTGGCCCGCAAGCGCCGGCACGGGCGCAAGGGTCCGCTCGACTTCCGGTCCACGGTCCGCCACTCCCTGTCCACCGGCGGGGTGCCGGTCGATCCCAAGTTCCGCTACCCCCGACCGTCCAAGCCAGAGATCGTGGTGATCGCCGACATCTCCGGCTCGGTGGCCAGCTTTGCCCGGTTCACCCTTCACCTGGTCCACGCCATCAGCTCGCAGTTCTCCAAGGTGCGCAGCTTCGTCTTCATCGACGGGATCGACGAGGTCAGCCGGTTCTTCGACCACGTCGACGACCCCTCCGAGGCCGTGCACCGGATCAACACCGAGGCCGACGTGATCTGGGTCGACGGCCACTCGGACTACGGGCACGCCTTCACCGTGTTCTGGGAGCGCTGGGGTGAGGAGATCACGCCCCGCAGCAGCGTGCTGCTGCTCGGCGATGCCCGCAACAACTACCACGCCTCCCAGGCCTGGGTCATCAAGGAGCTCCAGGCCCGGGCCCGGCACGTCTACTGGCTCAACCCCGAGCCCCGGGCCTACTGGGACTCGGGTGACTCCATCGTGGGCGAGTACGCCGTCCACTGTGACGACGTGGTCGAGTGCCGCACCCTGCGCCAGCTCGAGCGGTTCGTCGGGGAGCTGGCGTGACCGCCGAGCAGGGTGGGTTCGACGGACTGTCCGGCGCCCAGGCCGGCTCGGCGGCGGCATCCCCGGGGGTGCCCCCGGGGATCCGCACGGTCGCCCCGGTGGCGGCCGGGGCCAGCCGGATCGTCCTGATCCGCCACGGTGAGGCAGAGTGCAACGTATCGGGGGTGTGTGGCGGCCAGGTGGGCTGTTCCGGGCTCACCGACCTCGGGCGTCGCCAGGTGACCCTCCTGCGCGACCGGTTGGCCCTCACCGGCGAACTGGCCGGCGCCGACGTGCTCTACGCCAGCGTCCTGCCCCGGGCCATCGAGACCGCCGAGCTGCTGGCGCCGGCGTTGGTGGCCACCGATGCCGAGGGGGAACGGGCCAAGCCGCCGGAGCCGCTGACCGAATGCGGACTCTGCGAGCTCCACCCCGGCGAGGCCGACGGCCTCCGCTGGGGCGAGTACACCGAGCGGTTCGGGACCCTCGACTGGGATGCCGATCCCCATCAGCCGATCGCCCCGGGGGGCGAGAGCTGGGCCGGGTTCGTGAACCGGGTCCACGCCACCTTGGACACCGTGGCCGCCGACCGCCCGGGCCAGCTGGTGGTGGTGGCCTGTCACGCCGGGGTGATCGAGGCCTCGCTGCTGGCCAAGGTGCCGGTGGCCGGCGGACTCGACGGTGCCCGGCTGCAGCTGCGGACACGACACGCCTCCATGACCACCTGGGAGGTCGACGGGGGCCGCTGGCGCCTCCTCGGCTACAACGACGCCTCCCACCTGTCCGTGCTGGACGCCGCCGGCTGACTCCGGCGCCCCTGTGGACCACTGCTGTCATCGGGACGGGGTTCATCGGCACGATGCTCGACCGGGCCCTCGTCGAAGCCGGGCACCTGGTGACCTTCGGCTCCCGCCACCCCGACGACGGGGTAGGCGCCGTGGACGGGGCCCGGGTGGAGTTTTGGGGGTGACGCGCTCGCCGACGACCCCGACGTGGTCATCCCGGCCCTCCCCGGTGCCGCGGTCGCCGAGCTTTCGGCCACGCACGGGCAAGAGCTGGCCGGCCGGTTGGTCATCGATGCCACCAACCGGAGGGGTGGGCCCGTCCCGAAAACAGCCGGTCGCTCCTCCCGCCCACCGTCCGCCAGGCCCGGGCCTTCGACACGCTCGGCGGCGAGAACCTGGCCGAACCGGTCTTCGCCGAGGGTCGGGCGGACCTGTTCCTCTCCGCGCCGGGGACGACCGGTCGGCTGTGGTGACGGTGATCGAGGGAGTCGGGCTGGGCCCGGCCTACGTGGGCGAGGACCACGAGGCGATCATGGCCGGCGACCGGCACTACGGCTGCTCGACCCCTGACGTCGGACCCGTGATCGGTCGGCGAGGGCTCAACAGGCGTAGTCGTCGTCGTAGGCGGTGCTCATGCCCCCATAGGGGGTGGCGAAGCTCGGCGAGCTGTACTGGACCATCTGGACCGGTCCCGCCGGCAGGCCGGAGAAGAGCGACTTCACGTTCTGGCACGTGGTGGCCGGATTGGGGCCCCAGTCGGCCGCCCAGTAGGGCACAGCCGGGGTGTAGTTGCCGACGATGGTCTTCCACAGACCCGGGCTGGCATAGATGCCCACCCCGTTGAGCCCCTCGTAGTGCAGCCCGTCGATGGCCCCCTGGACCAGGGCGGCGCTGGCCGTGGTCTGGCCCTTCAGGGAGTTGTCCTCCACGTCGAGCCACCAGGCCACCGAGGTGTTGACCCCGGCCGCCTGGGCCTTGGTGAAGGCGTCGAGTGCGGTGTTGAAGCCGTAGTTGCACGCCGGCTGTGAGCCGGTGAAGGCGCAGGCCGAGTCGCCCGACTGGGCGTCGACGCCGTTGGTCAGGTACACGTAGAGGTTGAGGCCACCGCCGGCCCACGCCGCCTCGGAGGTCAGGCATCGGTTGGTCGACCCCTTGGACGAGCCCACCACCTCGACCACCCCGATGGTGTGGGGGGCCGGGGGCAGGCCCGACGGGGTGCCGGGGCACTGGTAGTTGGAGATGTCGTAGCCGAAGGTGCCCTGGGGGTAGGAGGAGCCGGTGAAGTTGCCGGACCCCGTGGCCTGGGCCATGGCCACGATGGGCCGGTTGATGACCTGGGGCGCCGAACCCCAGTAGGTGGCGTCGCCGTAGGCGGTCACCGCCCCGTTGTTGTTGGCGAACCAGTAGCCGCCGCTGTCGGCCGTGCCGGTGATGGCCACGATGGGCCGGCTCTGGGGGACGCTGCCCAACGAGCCGTAGAAACGGGCGTCCCCGAAGGCAAAGACCCCGCCGTCCGATGCGGTGAACCAGTAGCCCCCGCCGTCCTGGGAGGCGGTCATGCCCACGATGGGCCGGTTGAGATGGATGTTGCCGGTGGATCCGAAGAACGGGGCGTCGCCGAAGGAGAAGATGCCCCCGTCGGCGGCCACCAGCCAGTAGCCGCGGCCGTCGGGCGTGGCCGCCATGCCGACGATGGGCTGGTTGAGGTGGTGGCTGCCCATCGAACCGTAGAACGGCGCGTTGCCGAAGGAGAAGATGCCCCCGTCGGCGGCCACCATCCAATAGCCGCCGCTGTTGGGCGCGGCGGCCATGCCGACGATGGGTTGGTTGAGGTGCTGGTTGCCCATCGAACCGTAGAACGGTGCGTTGCCGAAGGAGAAGATGCCCCCGTCCGAGGCCACCAGCCAATAGCCGCCGCTGTTGGCCGAGCCGGCCATGCCCACGATGGGCCGGTTGAGATGGATGTTGCCGGTCGACCCGTAGAACGGCGCGCCTCCGAAGGAGAAGATCCCACCGTCCGAAGCCACCAGCCAGTAGGCCGAGACCGATCCGGTGTGGGCCACCGGAACGGCGGCCGTGGCGGTGGTCGCGCTCGGGACCACGACGGAGGCCAGGAGCGCCAGGACCCCCGCCGCCACGCCGATCCCTCGCCGCGGGGAGCGTCTCCCCTCGTCCGCCGGGGGGTTGGACAAGGGACGCGGCGATCGAGGCACGGGCATGGGGAGAGGCGTCTCCGAGGGTTGGTGGGGTGGGGCGACCGCGAGGCGCACTGACGGGATGCCGACACGGCCACATCCCGGCCGCTCCGGATCCACCCCAGTCTCGTTGCTCGACGGAGACTGGTCAATGACCCCCTGTGGCGGAGTCCCCCGGTCCGCCGCTTCGGGCGCCCGACCTCGGGCCTGTGCGTCGAACGGTCAGCCGCGGAGCAGTTCGGCGACGCCGAAGGCCAGGTCCAGGGACTGACGGCCGTTGAGCCGGGGATCGCACGTGGTGGTGTAGCGCTGGTGGAGCTGGCCCTCGACGATGTCCTCCACCCCGCCCAGGCACTCGGTGACGTCGTCACCGGTCAGCTCGACGTGCACGCCGCCCGGCCAGGTTCCCACCTCCCGGTGGGCGGAGAAGAACCCTTTGAGCTCGCCGATGATGTCGTCGAACCGCCTCGTCTTGGGGCCGCCCTCGGCCGTGAAGGTGTTGCCGTGCATGGGGTCGCACACCCACACCACCGGATGGCCCTCCTCGCGGACCGCCCGGAGCAGCGGGGGCAGGCCGACCTCGACCCGCTCCGCACCCAGCCGGGTGATCAGGGTCAGCCGGCCGGGGACCCGGTCGGGATTGAGCCGGTCACACAGCGAGATCACGTCGTCGGCGGTGGCGGTCGGTCCGACCTTCGCCCCCACCGGGTTGTGGATGCCCGAGAGGAACTCGCAGTGGGCGCCGTCGAGCTGGCGGGTCCGCTCGCCCACCCACAGCATGTGGGCCGAGCAGTCGTACCACTGGTCGGTCAGGGAGTCCCGGCGGGTCAGGGCCTCCTCGTAGTCGAGGATGAGCGCCTCGTGGCTGGTCCAGAAGTCCACCTCGTGCAGGGTGTCCTCGGCGGTCAGGTTGATGCCGCAGGCGGCCATGAACCGCAGGGCCCGGTCGATGCCCTGGGCGATGTCCTCGAACTGCTGGCCCTCGGTGGACGAGGCCACGAACTCCTGGTTCCACTGGTGGATCTGGCTGAGATCGGCGAAGCCGCCCTTGGTGAAGGCCCGCAGCAGGTTGAGGGTGGACACCGACTGCTGGTATGCCGCCACCAGGCGGTTCGGATCGGGCACCCGGGCCGACCGCTCGGGCAGGTCGTCGTTGACCATGTGGCCGCGGAACGAGTCGATGACCTGGTCGCCGACCTGCTCGGTCGGGGAGCTGCGGGGCTTGGCGAACTGCCCGGCGATGCGTCCCAACTTGATCACCGGCACCCCGGCGCCGTAGGTCAGCACGACGGCCATCTGGAGGATGACCTTCAGCTTGTCCCGGATGGCGTCGGCGCTGAACTCGGTGAACGACTCGGCGCAGTCCCCGGCCTGCAGCACGAAGGCCCGGCCGGCGGCGGCCTCGCCCAGGCCACGGGTCAGGTGACGGGCCTCCCCGGCGAAGACCAGGGGTGGGAGGCCGCTGAGCTGGGCGTGGACGCGCTTCAACTCGCCGTCGTCGGGCCACACCGGCTGCTGGGCGGCCGGCCGCGTCCGCCACGAGTCGGGGGCCCAGGGGGTGCTCGGGGGATCATGTGCCACGCCACCAGCGTAAAGCCTTCCGCTCTAGGCTCGGGCCATGCCCCCGTTTCGATTCGGAGTCCAGCTGTCCAAGGCCGAGAGCGCGGCCGCCTGGAGGGCGACCGCCCGCAAGGTCGAGGACCTCGGTTATGCCACCCTGTTCATCCCCGACCACTTCGAGGACCAGTTCGGTCCCCTGGTGGCGCTGACGGTGGCGGCCGAGGCCACCACCACGCTGCGGGTGGGCTCCCTGGTCTTCGGGAACGACTACCGCCACCCGGTGGTGCTGGCCAAGGAGGTGGCCACCCTCGACCTGTTCTCGGGGGGTCGGGTGGAGTTCGGCCTCGGGGCCGGTTGGATGACCAGCGACTACGAGCAGTCGGGGATCGCGGCCGATCCTGCCGGCCGGCGCATCTCCCGGATGGCCGAGAGCCTGGCCGTCATGAAGGCGCTGTGGTCTACCGGCGAGGCCACCTACCAGGGCGAGCACTACCAGGTCGCCGGGGCCTTGGGGACCCCGACCCCCGTCCAGCGCCCCCATCCACCCATCATCATCGGGGGAGGGGGCCAGCGGGTCCTCGGCATCGCCGCCCGGGAGGCCGACATCGTCGGGGTCAACCCCAGCCTGGCCGCCGGCTACATCGGCCCCGAGGTGCTGGAGACCACCTCGGCCGACTACTACCACCAGCGCATCGAGTGGATCCGTCAGGCGGCCGGGGCCCGCTTCGACCGGCTCGAGCTGCAGGTCCTGACCTTCCTGGTCCAGGTGGTGCCGGACCGTGCGGACGCTCTTCGAGCGGCTGGCCGGCCTGCTGTCGGTGACCCCCCAGCAGATCAGCGGCTCGCCCATCGCCCTCATCGGCACCACCGAGGAGATCACCGAGACCCTGCAGCGTCGCCGGGAGGAGTTCGGCTTCTCCTACGTGGTGGTCCACGAGGCGGAGATGGAGGCGCTCGCCCCGGTGGTCGCCACCCTCGCCGGCACCTAGTGCCCTCCCCCGGTCCCCGTATCGGCATCTTCGGGGGCACCTTCGATCCCATCCACACCGCCCACCTCGAGCTGGCCGAGGTGGTCCGGGTCACCCTGGGGCTCGACCAGATGCTCCTGGTGGTGGCCAACCGCCCCTGGCAGAAGGAGGGCGAGCGCCCGGTCACCCCGGCCGAGGACCGCTTCGCCATGGTGGAGGCGGCGGTGGTCGGGTGGCCGGGCCTGGTGCCCAGCCGGATCGAGATCGACCGGGGCGGCCCCTCCTACACCATCGACACCGTCCGCCAGCTCCTGGCCGACCACCCCGACGCCGACGTGGTCCTGGTGGTGGGGTCCGATGTGGTGGGGGGCCTGACCACCTGGCACGACGAGGCCGCCCTCTCGGGCCTGGTGACCCTGGCCGTGGTGGGCCGACCGGGGGTCGCCCCGGGGCCGGTGCCCCCGGGCTGGCGGGCGGTCACCGTGCCTGTCGCGCCCTTCGACGTGTCCAGCACGGGGCTGCGCCGCCGACTAGAGCGGGGCGAGTCGGTGGCGGGCCTGGTACCCGAGGCGGTGATCCGTTGCATCCACCAGCGGGGTCTGTACGCTACGGACAGATGAGCGTGCGGCCGACGCAGACCAAGTCCGGGTACCCCAGACGGTCGAGGCAGCCGTACCCGCTGACCGAGGGCACCGGGGCCGGAGGTCCGGCAGCGGCGGCCGGGCCGGATGAGGCGGTACCCGACGCCGGGCCCGTCGAGCCCACCGCCGGGGCGACGCCCCCCGGGCCGGGTGGGAGGCTGGACCGGCGAGCGAAGCGGGCCATCCGGCAGAGCCGCCGCACCCTGGCCCTGGCCTGCGTCCTCCTGGTCGCCGTCTGCCTGGTCCTCACTATCCTGATCGTGAACATGGCGCGCAACCGACCCGCGGGCCTCAGCCCCGTGCCCTCGCCGCTGGTGGCCGTTGGGCCACCGACCCGTCCGTTCGTCGTCCCCACCCACCAGACCCGTGACGCCCCGGCGTCAGAAGGAGGCACCCGTTGACTTCACTCAGTACCGCACCCGTCGTCGGCCACGACGACCCCACCGTCCCCGACGAGTCCATCGTGGCGGCCCGCGCCGCGGAGGCGAAATCCGGGGAGGACACGGCCATCTTGGCCATGGGCGAGCTCCTCGGCCTCACCGACGCCTTCGTGATCACCAGTGGGCGTAACTCGAGGCAGGTGAAGACCATCGTCGACGAGGTGGAGCGGCAGGTGGGTGCGGTCGACGGGCGCAAGCCGGTCCGGGTGGAGGGGCTGGACGACGCCCGGTGGGTGCTGATGGACTACGGGGACTTCCTCGTCCACGTCTTTCTCGACGAGGCCCGGGAGTTCTACGACCTCGAGCACCTCTGGGCCGACGCCCCCCGGGTGGCCTGGTCGGTGGGCTCACCGGCCTGATCCGGGCGCCGGGACTCAGAACACCGGGGCCTGCGCCTGGTAGGAGGACCGGTCCACCGGACCGGGGACGTTGGGCCCGCTGGCCGTGGGTACCTCGATGGGCTGGCCGGCGATCTGGAACAGCACCCCGGTGACCCCGGGCAGCTGGGTGGCGGTGAAGACCACCTGGGCGATGGCCAGGGTCTGGTTGGTCCCCACCACCTGGACGGGGTTGGCGGAGAAGTCGACGGTGGCGATGCCCCCGGACACCTTGGCCGAGACCCTGGTCTTCCCCTGGGTGAGGAAGGTCTGCAGGCCGGTGGCCGACTCGGTGCCGGTGGGCCCCTCCAGCAGGGCGCCCAGCACCGCGGTGAGGGTGGCGTTCAGCGTGGGCAGAACCGGGACGTTCCGGTAGACCGGGGCCACCGTCTGGGTGGGCGCCACCAGGTAGATCAGCTCGGCCACGGTCACCGTCGCCGGTGCCGTCGACTGGGTGGTGGTCGGACTGGCCGGGTCGAGCAGCTGGAAGGGCACGCTCTTCTTGCCGATGGCTGTCGGCCCGCCGTCGGTGGGGATGCCGCAGGCCGCGGTGGCGACGGCCAGGAACAGGACCACACCGCCGAGCAGGCCGGGGTGCCTGGGTCGCGGGGTCACGGCCGGGCCGCCTCGGAGTCGCCCGGCCGGAGCGGGAGCTCGATCACGAAACGGGAGCCCCGTACCGGGGCGTCCTCGATCCAGATGGACCCCCCGTGCAGGCGGACGTGCTCGGCCACCAGGGAGAGCCCGAGTCCGGTGCCATCGCTCGACTCCCGCCGTCCCGCCCGACTGCCCCGGTAGAAGCGTTCGAACAGGTGGTGCCGCTCCGCCGGGGGCACGCCGGGACCCTGGTCCTCGACGGCGACCCGGATACTCTCGGCGGGGACATCGTCGCCTTCGGGGTAACGGGTCACCATCACCCGGGTCACCCCGCCGGCGTACAGCGAGGCGTTCTCCACCAGGTTGGCCATGACCCGCTCGAAGCGTCGCTTGTCCACCCGGAGCCGCAGGCCCTCGACCCCGGGCCCCACCTCGACGGGGAAGACCACCGGCGCGCGGTGTCCGTCCTCCCCGACCGGGGCCGAGGCACCCACCGCCCGCCGGACCAGCTCCCCGGGATCCACCTCGTCGAGGGAGAGCTCGGCCGAGCCGGCGTCGAAACGGGAGATCTCCAGGAGGTCGTCGACCATCCGGGAGAACCGCCGGAGATCGCCGTCGAGCAGGTCGAGGGCGCTGCGGGCCCGCGGGCTGAGCTCGAGGCGGTGAGCCTTGAGGATCCCCACCGAGGCCGTGAGGGTGGTGAGCGGCGAGCGGAGCTCGTGGCTGACGTCGGACGTGAAGCGGGCCTCCCGCTCGATGCGCTCTTGGACGTTGGCCGTCATCCGGTTGAAGGCGGAGGCCAGCTCCTGCAGGTCGACGTCGTCACCGGCCTCCACCCGGGTGTCCAGCTGGCCCCCGGCAATGGCTACGGCGGCCTCGGTGACCCCGGCCAGCGGACGCAGCGCCCGCCCGCTGGCCCACCGCCCGAGGGCGGCACCGGCCACCGTGGTGACCAGGGCGGCGGCGGCCAAGGCGAAGGCCAGGGTCCGTAGGGTGCTGGCCAGCTCGTCCAGGGAGAACACCTCGAAGTAGGCGGCGTGCTCGGCGGGCAGTGGGACGCCGATGACGATCTGGGGCGTGTCTCCGAGCGAGAAGAATTGGGAGGCGGGGGTGCCGTGCAGGACCATGGTGCGTAGGCCGGACGGGATGGCGCTCGGGCCCACGGTGATCGATGTGGCGTACCACTTGCCCCCCTTGTGCAGCACGGACAGGGAGCCCGGAAGGGTGTCCACCGAACCGATCAGTTGGTCCACCTGGGTGCCCGGGCCCTGCAGGGCGTTGCGGATCAGCGAGGCGTTGGCGAAGGCCTGGCGCTGATCGGCCCCCTGGCGCTCGCTGAGGAAGCTCTGCCGGGCGGCGAAGTAGGTGATCCCGGCCATGATGGTGGACAGCGCGAAGGCGCCGATGGCGAAGGTGGCGGTGACCCGGGCCCGCAGCCCGAGGTTGCGGGAGAGGCGGGTCCGGTGGCGCGTGGTGGTGGGGGTCTCGAGGGTCATCGGCGGATTGGCCGATGACGGTGGGGGAGGGAGATCCGGTGGGCCCGGCACCTCAGCCCGGGGCACGGGTCAGACCGCCAGCTTGTAGCCCATGCCCCGGACCGTCTGGATGAAGCGGGGGTTGGCCGGGTCGGGTTCGACCTTGGTGCGGAGCCGGCGCACGTGGACGTCGACCAGTCGTCCGTCACCGAAGTAGTCGTAGCCCCACACCTGTTCCAATAGGTGCTCCCGGCTCAGGACCTTGCCGGGGTGGTCGGCGAGCTCACAGAGCAGGCGGAACTCGGTGCGGGTGCAGTGGACCTCCTCGCCGCCCCGACGCACCACGCCCGCCTCCGGCTCGATCTGCACGTCCCCGAAGCTGAGGACCGAGCCGGCGTCGGCGTCGGGCCGCGACCGCCGCAGGAGGGCCCGGATGCGGGCGGCCAGCTCCTTGGCCACGAAGGGCTTGGTGACGTAGTCGTCGGCCCCGGCCTCCAGCCCGGCCACCACGTCATGGGTGTCGGACCGGGCGGTGACCATGATGATGGGGACCGTGCTCTGGTGGCGAAGCGTCCGGCAGGCCTCGAACCCGTCCATCCCGGGCAGCATCAGGTCGATCAGGACCAGCTCGAAGGGCTCCTCGGCGAACCGGCGCACCGCCTCCTCGCCGCTGGGCACGTCCTCGACCGTGTAGCCCTCGTCCTCCAGCGCCAGGCGCATGGACGACCGGATCCGCTCGTCGTCCTCGACGATCAGGAGGCGGCTCATCGTCCGATCATGGCACGGCCGCCCCGCCGGACGGGGGCAGGACGGCCGCCCGCGGTCAGGAGTTGAGCCAGATCTGGGTCGGCCAGATGGACCCGCCGATGAACGGGAACGCCTTGCCCCCGGCCGGGGTGGACGGGTTGGCGAAGTTCTCCACCTTGGCCTGGGTGGCCACCGCCCAGGTGGAGCGGTCCGTCCAGACGTAGGGGATGTCCTTGCCCATGAGCCTGTTCACTTCCTGGTAGGCCGCCACCCGGTCGGACTGGGCCGGTGATTGGCGCCCCTTCAGGAGGGCGGTCTGCATGTTGGGGTCGGTGTTGCGGGCCATGTTGATGGAGAAGAGCGGGGTGTTGGCGTTGGTGGGGCTCCAGAAGATGTAGTTGAGGTCGGGATCGACGGCCCCGAACTGCCGCCACACCTGGGCCTGGAACGATCCGAGGAGGGCGGTGTTGATGATGTCGGCCTGCTGGACCGGGGCCAGGGTGACCTTCATGCCCACCGTCTCGAGCTGCTGCTGGAGGTACTCGGCGATGCGTGTGGTGTTGGCGTCGGGGACGTGGTTGAGGGTGACGGCGACCGGCTGGCCCGTCTCCTGGGCCACCTGCTTGACGAGGGACGTGGCCTTGGCCACGTTGAACGTGGGGTAGTTGTTGTCGGCCAGGTAGTAGGGGGAGCTGGTCACGAACGGGCCGTTGGACGTCCCGTTCACCCCCTTGGTGATGACGGAGACGTACTGGGGCGAGCTGACCGCGTAGGCCATGGCCTGGCGGAGCTTCAGGTTGTTGAACGGGGCCTTGGACAGGTTGAGCAGGATGCATCCCATGTCCGGCTCGCCGGCCACGTTCTTCGAGTCGTCGATGTAGCCGAGCGAGGTGTCGTTGCGCAGCTGGGTGAGCACCTCGGGGACGTCCGAGTGCATGATGTCGATGGCCCCCGAGGTGAGGCTGGTCAGCATCTGGTCGGGGTCGGTGATGGGCTTGTAGGTGATCGAGTCGAGGTAGGGGAAGCCCGGCCGCCAGTAGTGGGGGTTCTTGGTCGCGGTGAAGTGGTCGTTCGGGTTCCAGGACTCGAAGACGAACGGCCCGGTGCCGATGGGGTTGGTCTGACTCTGGCTGGCCAGCCAGTTGGGCTCGGCGATGAAGGCGAACTGCCCGCCGATGCCACCGGTCAGGTAGTAGTTGAACGGCACCCACGGCGACTTCATGGTGATGGTCACCACCAGCGGGCTGGTGACGGTGATGCTCGCCACGGTGGTGAGGGCCGGGCCGGTGAGGGTGGAGGACTTGTGCAGATTGAAGTTGGTGGCCACCGCCTGGGCGTCGCACGGGGCCCCGTTGTGGAACACGAGGTTGGGGCGCATGGTGATGGTCCACACCGTGTAGTCGCTGTTCGGCGTCACCGACTGGGCCAGATAGGGCTCGGGGGTTCCCGAGGCGCTGAGGATCATCAGCGGGTCGAACACGGTACGGGCGTACATGATCCCGACCTCGTCGAAGGTGCCCTGCGTGGTGCTGAACCCCTTCTCCTCGGCGTCGACGCCGAAGATCAGCGAGCCGCCCTTCTTGGGGGTGGCCGTCGAGACCCCGTTGGGATGGGAGCCGGTGCCCGACGAGCCGGTGCTCGACGTGGTGGAGCCCGACCCGGAGCTGCACGCGGCGAGCAGGCCGCCTGAGGTGCCCACGATGGCGATGCCGGCACCGGTGGCTGCGCCCTTGGCCAGAAACGAGCGGCGGTCGATTCGATCAGTCATGTTCCCCCTTGCCCTGCGGACCGGAGCGATCCGCCTAGTCAACCTGCACGTCTGTCCTCCCGGCAGCGCTGGCCGTCCCCATCGCGCCGGTGACGGCCTGACGATAGCCCTGTGCTGGTCCGTGTGCCGGGATCTGCCCACGAACCCCTCGCCGGCCACCGGGCCGGGACGGCGCCACGATCGATCTGCTGGGGACGTTGGGCACGATGGGCCGGCTCCCTCCTGGGCGCCCCTCCTGCGGTGGCCGTCGGGACGTGGGCCGTGCTGGGGCGGGGATACGCCGCCCCGTACGGCCTGCCCGGTACGCTGGCTCGGTGCCTTGGGAGATCGACGCCTACCGTCGCTCGGTGGGCGGCCTGTCGCCGGCCTCGGTCCAGGCGTATTCCACCGATGTGGCCCGGTTCGCCGAGTGGGCCGGACGAGGTGGGGCCGAAGGCCCGGCCGACGTCGACCGGATCCTGCTCCGGCGGTATCTGGCCTTCCTCGCCACCCGCCGGTACGCCAAGGCCACCATCGCCCGCACCGCCGCCTCCCTGCGTTCGTACTTCCTCTGGTGCACCAAGCGCGGACTGGTGGCGAGTGACCCCTCCACCCGCCTCTCGGCCCCCCGCCCCGACTCCCGTCTGCCCCGGGTGCTGGGCCATGCCGAGCTGCGTCAGCTGTTGGAGCCCGATCCGGATCCCGATGCCGAGGCCGGGCCCGTTCAGCCCGAGGCCGTCGACCGCCGGGACGACGCCGTCTTGGAGCTGCTGTACGGGAGTGGCGTGCGGGTGGCCGAACTCTGCGGGCTCGACGTGGCCGACGTCGACCTCGACCGGCGGGTGGTCACCGTGATCGGCAAGGGCGCCAAGCAGCGCCAGGTGCTGATCCACGACCGCTGTGCCGCCACCCTGGAGGCCTGGCTGGACGGCCCCCGGGCGGCCCTGGCCGGCCCGGACGGCCCGGCTGACGCCCTGTTCTACAACCGGCGTGGCCACCGCCTCGGGTCCCGGGACGTGCGGCGGGTGCTCGACCGCCGCTCGCCGGTGCCCACCCACCCCCACGCCCTCCGCCACAGCTTCGCCACCCACCTGCTGGACGGCGGGGCCGACCTGCGGGTGGTGCAGGAACTTCTGGGTCACGCCAGCCTCCAGACCACACAGGTCTACACTCATGTAAGCAAGGAGCGGCTGCTGACCGTGTATTCGGGAACCCACCCACGGGCCTAAGGGGACAATTGCCTACGAAATTGGACACGGCGGGACACGGCATCGACGGACTGTGGGCCGAGTACAAGAAGACCGGCAACCGGGCCCTGCGCGACCAGCTGATCGTGCACTACGCCCCGGTGGTCAAGTATGTGGCCGGCCGGGTCTCGGTGGGACTGCCCCGCCACGTGGACGAGGCCGACCTGGCCAGCTACGGGATCATCGGTCTGATCGACGCCATCGAGCGCTTCGAGCCGCTGCGCAACATCAAGTTCGAGACCTACGCCATCCCCCGCATCAAGGGAGCCATCATCGACGAGCTCCGCTCCATCGACTGGGTCCCGAGATCGGTCCGGGCCAAGGCCCGCGCCGTCGAGCAGTCCTACTCCAAGCTCGAGGCCACGCTGCACCGCACGCCGACCGACGCCGAGGTGGCCGCCGATCTGGAGATGACCGACGCCGAGTTCCAGACCGCCCTGCGGAAGATCTCCTTCGTCGGGGTGGTCGCCCTCGACGAGGTGTTCCGGGGCGGCGACCGCTCGGACCGGTCCACCCTCGGGGAAACCCTCCCCGACAGCACCGCCGGCCCCCAGGATACCTTCGAGGTGAAGGAGACCAAGGAGGCGCTGATCCAGGCGGTGAGCCAGATGGCCGAGCGGGAGAAGACGGTCCTCACCCTCTACTACTACGAAGGCCTGACCCTGGCCGAGATCGGGGACATCCTCGGGGTCACCGAGTCGCGGGTCTGCCAGATCCACACCAAGGCCGTCCTGCAGCTCCGAGCAAAGCTGGCCGATCGTCCCGAGGCGGCCGGCCGCCGGCCCGCTCCGGCCAAGACCAAGTCCTCCGCCGGCGCCGGCGGCCGGGCCAAGGCCGCCACCAAGGCCGCCGCGGCGGCAGGGGCCAAAGCCCCGAGCGGGGCCACGACAGCCAAGTCGCCCAAGCGGGTCCCCACCTCGGCCACCGGCTGAGGACCGCCACTGCGCCCTCGGCCTCCGCCGAGTGGAGGGTGCGGGCCAGGCGCACTACCATGGAGAGGCCTCGCCAACCGGCGAGGCGTACGAGCGGTATCGAATCCGTACCCGGCCGCGTCCAACGGTCGCCCCCGCGAGGGGGTGCTGCGGCCGGGCAGCAACCAACCGTCTTGAAGGAGCAGTCATATGGCCGTCGTCACCATGAAGCAGCTATTGGGCGCGGGCGTTCACTTCGGGCATCAGACCCGGCGTTGGAACCCCAAGATGCGCCGGTTCATCCTCGGCGAGCGGAACGGGATCTACCTGATCGACCTCCGCCAGACCATGAAGGGCATCGAGGAGTCCTACGGCTACATCCGGGACCTGGTGGCCGGGGGCGGGACGATCCTCTTTGTGGGGACGAAGAAGCAGACGCAGGGACCTGTGGCCATCTACGCCGACGCCTGCGGGATGCCCTATGTGAACGAGCGCTGGTTGGGCGGCATGCTGACCAACTTCCAGACCGTCTCCACCCGGGTCAAGCGGATGAAGGAGTTCGAGGCCATGCAGCGGGCCGGCGACTTCGATGCCATGCCCAAGAAGGAGGCGCTTCGCCACACCCGTGAGCTCGAGAAGCTCCAGAGGAACCTGGGCGGCATCCGGGGCCTGGACAAGCTGCCCGACGCCATCTTTGTGATCGACACCAAGAAGGAGCACATCGCCGTCACCGAGGCCAACAAGCTCGGCCTGCCGGTGGTGGCGGTAGTGGACACCAACTGCGACCCGGACGTGATCACCCACGTGATCCCCGGCAACGACGACGCCATCCGCTCGGGAGCCCTGCTCTGCCGGGTGGTGGCCGACGCCGTGGTCGAGGGCCGGTTCATCGCCCAGCAGCGCCCGGCCCCGCCGGCTGCCACCCCGGCCCCGACGCCCCCGGCCCCGATCCCACCCCCGCCTGCCGTGGCCGCCGCCGCGCCGACAGCGCCCGAGCCCGAGCCGGCCGTGGCTGGTGCGCCCGCAGCGGTGGCCGTGGCCGAGGCCCCCGCCCCGGCTTCCGAGGCCGCTGCTGTCGAATCCCCTGACCCTGAGGCCGTCCCCGCGGCGGCTGACACCGCCGCGCCCCGGCCGCGGAGGCGCCGGCCGCCCCGACCGAGGAGGCCTGATCGTGCCCGACTTCTCCGCCAAGGACGTCCAGAAGCTCCGCCAGATGACCGGTGTGGGCATGCTCGACGCCAGGAACGCCCTCGTCGAAACAGGCGGCGACATCGACAAGGCAGTTACCGCCCTCCGCGAGAAGGGGCTGGCCAGCCAGGCCAAGCGGGCTGATCGTGACGCCTCGGAGGGTGCGGTGGCCATCGGCCGCGCCGGCCCGGTGGCCTCGATCGTCCAGCTCCGGTCGGAGACCGACTTCGTGGCCAAGTCCGAGCAGTTCGTGGCGTTTGCCGCCACCCTGGCCGACCTGGTGGCCAAGGAGGGCGAGGCCGCCATCGACACCAAGGCCGATGAGATCGACACGCTGAAGATCACGTTGAAGGAGAACATCTCGGTGGGTCGGGTGGTGCGCATCGAGGCTCCGGAGAACGGCGTGGTGGACTCCTACCTCCACCTCCAGGCCGGACGCGGCGTCAACGCCGTGGTCGTGGCCCTCCAAGGCGGCACCGAGGAGCTGGCCCACGACATCGCCGCCCACATCGCCTTTGCCCGCCCCTCGTATCTGAGCCGGGACGAGGTGCCCGAGGCGGAGGTGGACGCCGAGCGGGAGACGGTGGAGAAGATCGCCCGCAACGAGGGGAAGCCGGACGCCGCCCTGCCCAAGATCGTGGAGGGTCGGCTAAACGGCTGGTACAAAGAGCGGGTGCTCCTCGACCAGCCCTACGTGAAGGACGAGAAGCAGACCATCGCCAAGCTCCTCGGATCGGCCTCGGTGACGGCGTTCGCCCAGGTCGTCGTGGGCGACTGAGTCGGCAGGTGGGGGAGAGCCGGCGGATCGTCCTGAAGATGTCCGGGGAGGCCTTGGCCTCCTCGGCGTCCGATGAGACCATCGACGCCGCGGTGGTGGAGCAGCTGGCCGTGGAGATCGCCCGCACCTGTGACGACCTCGACATCGAGCTGGCCGTGATGGTCGGGGGCGGCAACATCTGGCGGGGGACCACGGGGGCGGGCGCGGGCATGGACCGGGCCACCTCCGATGCCATGGGCATGCTGGGGACGGTCATCAACGCGCTGGCCCTGCAGGACGCCCTGGAGCACCACGGCCAGGCCACCCGGGTCCTCTCGGCCATCCAGATGGCCGAGGTGGCCGAGCCCTACATCCGGCGCCGGGCCATCCGGCACCTCGAGAAGGGCCGGGTGGTGGTGTTCGCCGCCGGGATGGGGAACCCCTACTTCACCACCGACACCTCGGCCGCCCTCCGGGCCGCCGAGATCGAGGCCGACCTGCTGTGCAAGGGCACCCACGGGGGAGTCGACGGGGTGTACAGCGCCGATCCGCGGATCGACGCCGCGGCCACCCGGTACGACGAGGTGTCGTTCATGGAGGTGGTGTCGAAGGACCTCCGGGTGATGGACCTCACGGCCATCACCTTCTGCATGGACAACGGACTCCCCATCCGGGTGTTCGACCTCATGGCCCCGGGCAACATCGAACGCGCGCTCGGCGGTCAGCCCATCGGCACCTTGGTCCGATGAACGACCTGGTGACGAGGTCATCCGGACCGCAAGTAGCCCTGCTGAGTACGCTGGTTCCCTAATGGATGACGATCTGATCGCGCTGGTGGTGGGTGACGCCAGGGACCATATGGCCAAGGCGGTGGACCACACGCAGGCCGAGTTCGGATCCATCCGGACCGGGCGCGCCACCCCGGCCCTCGTGGAGCACCTGAGGATCGACTACTACGGCACGGAGACCGAACTCCGCCAGCTGGCTGGTTTCAGCGTGCCCGAAGCCCGTCTGCTGGTGGTCTCGCCCTACGACAAGAGTTCACTCGGCGCCATCGAA
The DNA here is from genome assembly GCA_963835465.1 of uncultured Acidimicrobiaceae bacterium. GTDB lineage: Bacteria > Actinomycetota > Acidimicrobiia > Acidimicrobiales > RAAP-2 > Bog-756. The sequence continues at coordinate 353,840 of CAWIFR010000006.1, read as the reverse complement.
AAGGCGCTCCAGACCTCTGACCTGGGTATCACCCCGTCCAACGACGGATCGGTGATCCGGCTCTCCTTCCCCATCCCGACCGAGCAGCGCCGCAAGGAGCTGGTCAAAGTGGTCAAACAGAAGGCCGAGGAGGGACGGGTGACGGTGCGCAACCTCCGCCGGTCGGCACGCCACGACCTCGACGCCATGCAGAAGGACGGGGAGCTCTCCACCGACGAGCTGGAGCGGGTGGAGAAGGACCTCGACAAGATCACCCAGGACCACGTGGCCGCCATCGACCGACTTCTCGCTCACAAAGAGCAGGAGCTCCTCGAGATCTGAACCCGGGGCGGCCATGCCCGAACCGGTGGATGGAAGGAACCAACTGACGTGGACGACGTCCCAGAGGGAGAGGATGACGTGACCCCGACCGACCTGCCGGTGACGCGCCGGGACCCTGCCGGCGCCGCCACCGGTCCGGCCACCGACCGGGTCCGCATCGTGGGGGCCGAGCCGGCCGGCGAGATCACCGGGGAGCTTCCGGCGGTGCGGGCCGATGACCACGCAGCCGCCGAGCCCGAGGAGCCGGAGCCGCCCGTCGAGGAGAGCCTCTTCGATCAGCCCTCGGTCCGAGTGATCGACGAGCCGGGTGAGTCCGAGGACGCGGCGTTCGCCGTGCAGCCGGTCCGACCGGGGGAGACGGCGGTGCCCGGCGGTGCAGCCTCGCCCACCGAGCTGCCCCACTGGACCGAGCCTCCGACCGGCCAGGTGCCGGCGGTGCTTGCTCGCGACAACGGCGACGAACCGACCCCGTCGGGGGTGGTGGCCCCGACCTGGCGGGAAGAGGACTCGGACTGGGTGGCCCACGACGAGGAGTTCGAACCGGCCATGTTCGCCGACGACGAGGTGGCTCTCGGCTCCCTCGACGAGACCGACGACACCGAGACCGAGCGGCGCCCCTGGGAGTTCGATCTCGACCGTTCCCGCTCGACGGGACCGGTCCGCAAGGTGACGCCGGAGGCATCCCCCGGGGGCGACGCCACCAACGACCCGATCACCGAGCCCACCGACGTGGTGGCGCCCGCGCCCAAGGCCCGTCCCGCGGCGGGTGCCGCGGCCCGGACGGCCGAGCCCGACGAGGCCCCTGAGCCAACCACGGTGGTCCCGGCCGTGGGCGTCGCCGCGGCAGCGGCCAGTGGGTCCGTGCGCAATGAGGCCGAGCGGGCCACCCCCCCCGAGGGCGGCGACGAGGACGGCGACGTCGCCGAGCGGCCGCTGCCCACCGGCTCGAGTCGGACCGGTCGGGCCCGGCGGGCCGGACTGCTACCCGCCCGGCTGCGGGCCAAGCGTCCCGAGGATCTGGATCCGGCGGCCGAGACGCCGGTGGCCGCCGAGCTCCCCGGGGCGTCGGTGACCGATGTGCCCGGCGCCGGCCGGAAGCGCGTGGGCGTGGCCGGTCTGGCCGCCGCTGACCGGAGCGCGGAGCGGGCGGCCGAGCCGGTCCGGGCGCCGGCCACCCCCGAAGTGCCCCCGGAGGCGGCCGAGGTCGCCGCAGCCGGGGTCGGACTCCGTGAGCGCCTGCGACGCCCGGCTCCCCGGCCCGAGGCGGACCGCAGTGCGCCGGGCGACGGCGCGCCGACCGGGGGAGGACCGCCCGCCCCCCGTCGACTCCGGCCACGAGCCGGCGAACCTGGCCCGACGGCGGGGAACTCCATCGGCATCCGGGTCGGGACGGGGATCGCCGTGGCTGTCGTGGCCCTGCTGGCCTTCAAGCTGGGCACGGTGCCCTCCCTGGTGTTGAGCCTGCTGGTGGTGACCTTCGCGGCCGGCGAGTGCTTCGGCGTCCTGCGCCGGGCCGGCTACCACCCGGCCAGTCTGCTGGGACTGGTGGGGACCATCTCGCTGATGGTCGGGGCCTACGTCAAGGGTGTGGCCGCCCTGCCGCTCATCTTGGTGCTCATCACGGTGTTCACCCTCATCTGGTACCTGTTCGGCATCGAGCGGGGATCACCGGTGGCCGGCACCGCCGCCACCCTGCTCACCGTGGGGTGGGTGTCACTGCTCGGCGCCTACGCCGGCCTGCTGCTGTCGCCGTCCGCCTTCCCTGACCGTCACGGCATCGCCTTCCTCCTCGGCGCCATCATCGCCACCGTGGCCAACGATGTGGGGGCCCTGGTCATCGGCGGCTGGCTGGGCAGCCGACCCCTGGCCCCCCGGATCAGCCCCAACAAGACGTGGGAGGGCCTGTTTGGCGGGGCCGTCTTCTCCATCCTCTTCTCGACGGTGGTGGTCGGGGCCATCCATCCCTGGAGCCCCTCCAATGCGGCCCTCCTCGGCGTGGTGGTGGCCGTGGTCGCACCGATCGGGGACCTATGCGAATCCCTGCTCAAACGGGATCTCGGGCTGAAGGACATGGGCCGGTTGCTGCCGGGCCATGGAGGGGTGCTGGACCGGGTCGACGCCCTGCTGTTCGTCCTGCCCGCCACCTACTACCTGGTCCGCGCCCTGAACATTGCCTGAACTTCGGGCAGGCTAGGGGGATGACCACGGCCAGCAGGGGCACCGAGTCGAGCGGCTCGGCCGGTCCGGACGGGGCGGCGGGAGCGGGGGCGCCGACTCCGCATGGACCGGTGACCGTCAGTCTGATCGGGTCGACCGGGTCGATCGGCACCCAGGCCATCGAGGTCATGGAGGCATGCCCGGAGCGGTTCGACGTGGTGGCCCTCGGGGCCTACCGCTCGGTCGACCAGCTGGTCGCCCAGGCCGGCCGGCTGCACCCCGACGTGGTGGCCATCGGCGACCCTTCGTTGGCCCCCGAGTTGGCTGTCCGGCTCGGGAACCGGGTGGAGGTCGTGGTGGGCATCGAGGGCCTGGCCCACATCGCCACCCGGGCCCAGGTGGCGGTCAACGGGGTGGTGGGCTTCGCCGGCCTGTCGGTCACCCTGGCCGCCCTGGAGGCCGGGCGGCGCCTGGCCCTGGCCAACAAGGAGTCGATCATCGCCGGCGCCCCGCTCGTCCAGCGGGCCCGTCGCACCCCGGGAGCCGAGCTGGTGCCCGTGGACTCCGAGCACTGCGCCCTCCACCAGTGCCTGCGGGCCGGCGACGCCCGAGCCGTGGCCCGTCTGCTGCTCACCGCCTCGGGCGGCCCGTTCCGGGTCGGACCGCGGCCGAGCTGGCCTCGGTCACGGTACGAGACGCGCTGGCCCATCCGACCTGGACGATGGGTCCGAAGATCACCGTGGACTCCTCCACGTTGATGAACAAGGGCCTGGAGGTGATCGAGGCGCACGAACTGTTCGGTGTCCCCTACGACGCCATCGACGTGGTCGTCCACCCCCAGTCGGTCGTCCACTCCATGGTGGAGTTCGTCGACGGTGCCGCCATGGCCCAGCTGTCGATGCCCGACATGCGGCTGCCCATCGGCTACGCGCTGTCCTACCCGGACCGCCTGCCGGTGGCCTACGGCGCCATCGACTGGACCAAACTGGCGACCCTCGAGTTCGAATCGCCCGACCGCGGCGTCTTCCCCTGCCTCGACCTGGCCTACCGGGCCGGCCGGGCCGGCGACCTGGCCCCGGCCTGGCTGAACGCCGCCAACGAGGTGGCGGTGGGGGCGTTCCTCGATGAGCGGATCAGGTGGGCGTCGATCGCCCGGGTGGTGGAGGGCACCCTCGACCGCTACGAGGCTCCGTCCTCAGCAGCTGCAGCCGAGGACCGTTCGGTGGAGGACGTCCTCGAAGCCGACGCCGCCGCCCGGCGGACGGCTGAGCGGGTTGTCGCCCGGGCGGAGGCGGCATGAGCACCACCGAGCTCCGTCCCGTCCCCCCCGCCGAGGGCAGCTCGTCGGGTGGGGGAGGCACCGCTTCGGAGGAGGCGCCGACGAAGTCCACCCGTCGGCTGGCCGCCGAGCTGGTGGTCGCCATCGTGGTCATCGGTGCCCTGGCCGTTCTGACCGGCTACCTGGACCTCCTGATCGTCGTCGTCTCCATCATCGTCATCGTCATGCTCCACGAGCTCGGCCATTTCCTGGCGGCCAAGCGGGGGGGCATGAAGGTCACCGAGTACTTCGTGGGCTTCGGGCCCCGGCTCTGGTCGTTCCGGCGGGGGGAGACCGAGTACGGGTTCAAGGCCCTTCCGCTCGGTGGGTACGTGAAGATCCCGGGCATGACCAACCTGGAGGAGGTGGATCCGGCCGACGAGGGTCGGCTCTACCGTGACAAGCCGTTCCACTCCCGCCTGCTGGTGGCGGTGGCCGGATCGGCCGTGCACTTCCTGCTGGCGTTCGTGCTGCTGTGGGTGTTGCTGGCCTTCGTCGGGGTGCCCAACGGGAGCCAGGTGCAGATCCAGGGACTCAACCCGGTGGGCGGGCAGACCAGCCCGGCCGCCCTCGGCGGCATCCGGGCCGGCGACGTGGTGGTGTCGGTGAACGGCAAGGCGGTCGCCGGCGATGTGCAGGTCCTCACGGATGTCATCCACGCCCACCCCGATGAGCCGGTCACCGTGGTGGTGGATCGCAACGGCACCGACCGGACGCTCACCGTCACGCCGGCCAACGGCCGCACCCTGCATGAGAAGGACTCGGTGGCTCCAAAGGGCACCGCCCCCTACGGCCTCATCGGGGTCAGCCTCGGCTCGCCGGTGCAGACCCGGCCGGCCGTCGGGGCCCTGGCCTCCACGGGATCCCAGCTGGGCTCGCTGGCCTGGACCTCGGTGACCGGCATCGGCCACCTCTTCTCGCCGGCGTCGGTGAGCCAGCGGTTCGACCAGGTGACCAGCGCCAAGGCGGCCAGTCAGGCGGCCGCCGACGGGACCCGGGCGCAGTCCATCGTGGGCATCGGCGGGCTGGCCACCGACGCCCTCCACGCCAGCATCGGCGACTACCTGTACATCCTCATCGTGATCAACATCTTCTTCGGGGTGTTCAACCTCTTCCCCATGCTGCCGCTCGACGGCGGCCACGTGGCCATCGCCGTGTACGAGAAGATCCGGACCGGCCGGCGCAAGGTGCTCTACCACGCCGACGTGGCCAAGCTGATGCCCTTCACCTGGTTGTTCATGGTGTTCCTGGCCGTCCTCATCGTGCCGGCCTTCCTCACCGACATCCTCCATCCCATGGCCAACCCCTTCGGCTAGCACTGGATCCGCACCGGCCCAGCGCGCCCGGGGGACTCGGACCGGTCGCCGGTAGCATGGAGGCATGGGACGCACGGCCTGGACGACCACGGAGCGGAGGCCAACCCGCCAGATCAGCGTGGGCGGTGTGGCCGTCGGGGGTGGCGCGCCGGTCACGGTGCAGTCCATGACCACGACCAAGACGGCCGATGCCGAGGCCACCCTGAGCCAGATCTACGCCCTGGCCGCCGCCGGTGCCGACCTGGTGCGGTGTACCTGCAACGAGGAGGCCGCCGCCGAGGGCCTGGCCCGGATCGTGCCCCGCTCGCCGGTGCCCATCATCGCCGACATCCACTTCCACCACGAGATGGCCCTGGCCGCGCTGGAGGCCGGGGTACAGGGGCTCCGGCTCAACCCGGGCAACCTGCGCAAGGCCCATGAGATCAAGCAGGTGGCTTCGGAGGCCAAAGACCGCGGCGTGCCCATCCGGATCGGGGTGAACGCCGGGTCGCTCCACCCCGACCTGTACAAGCGGTACGGGGGGGCCACCCCCGAGGCGCTGGTGGAGTCAGCCCGGATGGAGCTGGAGTACTTCGCCGAGGTGGGCTTCGACGACGTGAAGATCTCGGTGAAGGCTTCATCGGTGCCGCTGATGATCGAGTCGTACCGCCTGGCCTCGGCCACCTTCGACCACCCCCTCCATCTGGGCGTGACCGAGGCCGGCCCCCCGCCCGCCGGCCTCTTGAAGGGCACCGCCGGGATCGCCACCCTGTTGGCCGAGGGGATCGGGGACACCATCCGCTACTCGCTCACCGCCGACCCGGTGGAGGAGGCCAGGGCCGGCCGGCAGCTCCTCGAGGCCCTGGGCCTCCGGGAGCGCAAGGGCCTGGACCTCATCGCCTGCCCGAGCTGCGGCCGGGCCGAGATCGACGTCATCGCCGTGGCCAGGGCGGCCCAAGAGGCACTGGAGGACCGGAACCTGCCCATCCAGGTGGCGGTGATGGGGTGCGTGGTCAACGGTCCTGGCGAGGCCCGCGAGGCCGACCTCGGCATCGCCGCCGGTCGCAAGCGGGGCCACCTGTTCATCAAGGGCAAGATCGTCCGGGTGGTCCCCGAGGACGAGATGGTGGACGCCCTGGTGGCCGAGGCCGAACAGTTGGTGGCCGAGGGCGTCGAGGCCAGGTTGGCCGCGGCCGACGCCGGTGCCGAGGCCGAGGCCGAGGCCGACCGGCGGGCCCTCATCGACGCCAAGGGTGAGGATGCCAACGCGTCCGAGACCAAGGTGGAGCTGATCCGCAAGAAGTACGGCGCCGAGCCGGACGCGACGTAGCCGAACTCCTCGGGTGGCCCGGGAGGCCGGCCGGTAGGATCGGCGACCGTGCGTATGTCCCGGCTGCTCGTCCGCACCCTGCGGGAGGCCCCGGCCGATGCCGAGGTGGTCAGCCACCAGCTGCTGGTCCGGGCGGGCTATATCCGACGCCTGGCCTCGGGGGTATACACCTTCTTGCCCCTCGGGCAGCGCGTGCTGGCCAAGGTGGAGCACGTCATCCGTGAGGAGTTGGACCGGGCCGGCGGCCAGGAGCTCCTGCTGCCCGCCCTCCAGCCCATCGAGCTCTGGGAGCAGTCGGGCCGCGCCGCCCTGTTCGGCAGTGATGCCCTCCCGGCCATGACCGTCGACGCCCGGGGTGGCACCTTCGTGCTCGGTCCCACCCACGAGGAGGTGGTCACCGCCACCGTCGGCGCCGAGATCGATTCCTATCGGCAGCTGCCCCTGACCGTCTACCAGATCCAGGTCAAGTTCCGGGACGAGGCCCGTCCCCGATTCGGGCTGCTGCGCACCCGTGAGCTGATCATGGCCGACGCCTACTCCTTCGACGTCGACAAGGAGGCCATGCAGGCCTCCTACCGGATCGTCTTCGACGCCTATCTCCGGATCTTCGACCGCCTGGGCCTCGACGTGGCGCCCGTGGAGGCCGCGTCCGGGGCCATCGGGGGCGACGTGAACCACGAGTTCATGGTGCCGTCGGCCGTCGGCGAGGACCACTTTGTCTCCTGCCCGTCCTGTGGCTACGCCGCCAATGTGGAGGCGGCGAGGCGCACCGTCCCCGAGTCGGCCGGGTCCCCGGGCGATCCGGGCCCGGTGGTCGAGCACCACACGCCCGACCGGCCCGGGATCACCGACGTGGTCGAGTTCTTCGCCGAGTGGGGGGTGGGGCCGGAGGACTTCCTGAAGAGCATGGCCGTGCTCGACGCCGAGGGGCGCCCCACCCTCGTCCTCGTGGCCGGTGACCGCGAGGCCCGTCTGCCGAGCGGATGGCGCCTGTTCGACGACGCCGACTTCGCCGACCACCCGTCGCTGGTCAAAGGGTACATCGGGCCGATCGACCAGCAGGCCCACGGCATCCGGGTGGTGGCCGACCTGGGCGTGGCCCGTCTCGGCCCGTGGATCACCGGGGCCAACTGGCCCGACCACCATCTGAGCGGAGTGGTGCTCGGGCGAGACGTGGTCGTCGACGACTGGGGCTCGTTCGCCCAGGTGCTCGCCGGGGACGCGTGTCCCCTCTGCAGGGAGCCGGTCCGGCTAGTCCGCTCGGTCGAGGCGGCCCACACCTTCCAGCTGGGCTCCAAGTACTCCGAGGTCATACCGGGGTCCAGCTTCGTGACCGAGGAGGGGGGCGAGGCCTGCTTCTCCATGGGCTGTTACGGGATGGGGGTCAGCCGCCTGCTGGCCGTCGTGGCCGAGGAGCACCACGACGAGTCGGGCCTGGCCTGGCCGCCGGAGGTGGCGCCGTACCGGGTCCACCTGGCCGCCCTCGGTGCGGGACGCTCCGCCGAGGTGGCTGAGGCGGCGGAAGGGCTCTACCGGCGCCTGGTGGACGGGGGCGTGGAGGTCCTCTACGACGACCGGGACGTCTCGCCCGGGGTGAAGTTCAAGGACGCCGATCTGCTGGGCGTCCCCATCCGGCTGGTGGTGGCGGCCAGGGGCCTGGCCCGAGGGGTCGTGGAGTGGCGATCCCGGGCCACCGGCGAGGAGCGGGAGCTGCCGGTGGCGAGCCCGGTGAGCGAGCTGGCCGCCGGCTAGGTCCGACCACCCGCCCGGGTGGGCGGTTGCTCACTTTGCGGGTGAAAGCGCACGTCAGGGCGCCCGCGATGTGGGGCCGTCGCTGCTATACTTTTAGATCTGCCGTTCGGTTGGAGTGAAGTGACGCTGATAGAAGCGTGGGCGGACAGCCCACGCTTTTGTTTTGGTCCAGAACGCCCCGGTCGAGGGGTGGCACCGCTGGAAATTGTGGCAGAGATGCCGTGAAGACCGATGACGTAGGAACCGACCGAGACCCCCGAGCACGGGAAGGAGGCAGCACCCATGACCGACGAACTGTTCGACCAGCTCCAGCCGGTCGTGGCCGCCGCCCACCTCGAACTGGTCGATGTGGAGCTCCGTTCGGGTGTGCTCCTGGTGACGGTCGACCGCGAGGGTGGGGTTGACCTCGAGGCGCTGACCGATGCCAACCGTGCCGTGTCGTCCCTCCTCGACGAGCTGGACCCCATCCCCGGTCGGTACACGCTCGAGGCGTCGAGCCCCGGCGTGGAGCGCACGCTGCGCACGCCGGCCCACTTCGTCAAGGCGGTGGGCGAGACGGTGACGGTCAAGACCAGGCCCCAGGTCCCCGGCGACCGCCGCCTCCGCGGGGTGCTGGCCGCCGCGGACCAGGACGGCCTGACCGTCGTGGTGGAGGGCGGTGCCGAGGGCGGGACGCGGCTCGCCTATTCGGACATCGACAAGGCGCGCACCGTCTTCGTCTGGGGTCCGGAGCGGGGCCGGGGTGGTGCCTCGGCGAAGGGGACAGCGAAGCGAACGACGAAGCAGGCCACGGAGAAGAAGAGGAAGCAGGTCGCAACCCCATGAGCAAGCCCAATTTCGAGTTCCTCGACGCCCTCGGTCAGATCGCTCGCGACAAGGGCATCTCGGTGGAGACGCTGCTCGACGCCTTGGCCAACGCCCTCGTGGCGGCCTACAAGCGGCGGCCCGATGCCGCCGAGGAGGCGGTGGTCACCATCGACCCCGAGTCGGGGGAGATTCGCGTCTACGGCCAGGAGCTCGACGAGGACGGGAATGTCACCCGGGAGTGGGACGACACCCCCGATGACTTCGGGCGCATCGCCGCCCAGACGGCCAAGCAGGTCATCCTCCAGCGGATCCGCGAGGTGGAGCGGGACTTGAAGTACGAGGAGTACGCCGGCCGGGAGGGCGACATCGTCACGGGCATCGTCCAGCAGACCGACAACCGGTACACCTTGCTCGATCTGGGCAAAGTGGAGGCGTTGCTGCCCCAGGCTGAGCAGGTGTCCTACGAGCGGTATGAGCACGGGGCCCGGCTGAAGGCCTACATCGTCGAGGTGCGCAAGACCACCAAGGGCCCCCAGATCGTGGTCAGCCGCAGCCATCCCGGCCTGATCAAACGCCTGTTCGAGTTGGAGGTCCCCGAGATCTCCTCGGGTGCCGTGGAGATCAAGGCTGCCGCCCGCGAGCCCGGCCACCGGACGAAGATCGCTGTGTGGTCGAACGACCCCAACGTGGACCCGGTGGGGGCCTGTGTCGGGCGCGCGCGGCTCTCGGGTCCGCATGGTGACCAACGAGCTGCGCGGCGAGCGGGTCGACGTGGTCCCCTTCTCCGACGACCCGGTGGAGCTGATCCAGTCGGCGCTGGCCCCGGCCCGGGTGCGAGAGGTGCGCCTCGACGATGACACCGGCACCGCCACTGTCATCGTGAGCGACTACCAGCTGTCCCTGGCCATCGGCAAGGAGGGCCAGAACGCCCGTCTGGCCGCCCGCCTCACCGGTTGGCGGATCGACATCAAGAGCGAGACCCAGCTGGCCGAGGAGGAGTCGGGCTACGCCGGCGAGGAGTGGGCCGAGGGCGAGTGGATCCAGAACGAGGCGGGGGAGATGGTGTGGCAGCCCGCCGAGGGCGGGACCGCCGTATCGGCAACCGAGTGGTCGCAGGGTGCCGAGGGCGCCGATGGTGACGCCACGCCGGAGGCGACCGACGAGACCACGGAGCCACCTGCCGAGCAGGCGGCCACCGCCGGGCCCACCGGGGCGGAGGCAACGGCGGAGGCCGCCGACGCTCCCGTCGAGGCTTCCGTATCGGCGCAGGGCGAGGAGGGCCAGGCATAGCGCCGGTTCGAACATGCATCGGGTGCCGCCGCCGCGGGCCCGCCGATGGGCTGGTCCGGGTGGTCCGGCTCGACGGGGGGAGACTTGCGGTGGCCCCGAGCAGCGCCGGTCGGGGCGCCTGGCTGTGTCGGGACTCGCCCGGGTGTGTCGACGAGGCGGAGCGGCGGAAGGCCTTCGAGCGAGCACTGCGGGGCCCAGTGGACGAAGGTCAGGTGGAAGAGATCCGGGTCGCACTGCTGGCCGGGTCTCGCGAGATGGCCGGAGGGGGCTCGGAAAGTCGGGCCCTGTGATGTGCGAGGATAGAGGGTCGTATGTGCGTATCGGCATCTACGACGTGAAGGAAGGGCAGTAACAGCCGTTGCCGAAGAAGATCCGCGTCTACGAGCTCGCTCATGAGCTCGGACTGACCAACAAAGAGGCACTCGACCTCTGCCTGTCCCTCGGGATGGGCGTCAAGAGCCACTCGTCGTCCATCGAGGACGCCCAGGCCGACCGCGCCCGCCGGAAGGCGGACCGGGAGGGCCTCCGGCGCCCCGTGCAGCCTGAGGAGCCAGCAGCTCCCGCCAAGAAGGCCGCAGCTACGAAGAAGGCGGCCGCCAAGAAGGTGGCGGCCGAGCCGTCCCCTGGGTCCGAACCGTCGGTCGAGCCGTCGCCGTCCAGCGGACCCGCCCCCGCCGGCAGCGATGCCACGCCGCCCGCCCCCCCCGCCACGCCGCCGATCAAGCGGACCGGGGCCCGGCTGGTCACCAGTCGCCCCGCCTCCGAACAGCCGACCCCCATGCCGTCCCGCCAGGTCCCCCCGGCACCGTCGGCACCGCCGCGGGCGCCGGCACCGATGGCCCCCGCCGCACGGGTCCCCTCGCCTCCACCTGCTCCGGCCCCCGCTCCGGCCCCGGCACCTCCCGCCGCCCCGGCCCCGGCCGCTCCCACACCGATCGCTCCCGCCGCCGCACCCCCGGCCCCGGCCCCGGCCCCGCCTGGTCCGGCAGCACCGGCAGCACCGGCAGCACCGGCCGCCGCCGCACCACCGGCCACGCCGCCCTCGGCCCCGGCCCATCCTCCGACCAGCGCGTCGGGCCGGCCCATCCCGCCTCCGCCCGGGGGTCCACCCCGATCGGTGACTGGCAAGCCCATTCCGCCACCCCCCGGTGCCGGAGGACGTCGCCCGGCGCCGGGCACGTCTCGCCCGGGTGGCCCCGGTGGGTTCGCCGGCCGGTCCGGTGGCCCCAGTTCGTCCGGCGGTCGCCCCGGTGGTGCCACCCGTAGCGGTGGTCCCGGCGGCGGCGGCTTCGGTGCCCGTCCCGGCGGCGGATCCAGCGGTGGCTACGGCGGTCGGCCCGGGGGCGGCCCCGGCGGCGGACCCGGCGGTGGCCCGGGCGGCCCCGGCGGTCCTGGAGGACGAGGGGGACCCGGTGTCGGCCGCGGCCGACCCAACCAGCGTCGTCCGCGGCGTCGCCGTCGCAACCTCGAAGAGCTCGAGCCGACCCAGCTGACCGCGTACGCCCCCTCCACGGCCCCGGTACCCGACACCGAGGTGATCATCGAGCGCGGCTCTACCGCTCGAGACCTCGGACCGAAGCTGAACCGTTCGGCCGGCGACGTGATCCGCTTCCTGCTCCTGCAGGGCGAGATGGTCACGGCCACCCAGTCCCTCACCGACGACATGATCGACCTGTTCGCGGCCGAACTGGGTGCCGAGGTGCGTCTGGTCGACCCCGGCGAGGAGCGCGAAGCCGAGCTGCTGGCCAAGTTCTTCGACGATGACGACGAGGAGGAGGACGAGGCCGACCTGCGCCCGCGCCCGCCGGTCGTCACGGTCATGGGCCACGTCGACCACGGCAAGACCCTGCTGCTCGACAAGATCCGTTCGGCCAACGTGGTGGCCGGCGAGGCCGGTGGCATCACCCAGCACATCGGGGCCTATCAGGTGGAGTGGCAGGGCCATCCCATCACCTTCATCGACACTCCCGGCCACGAGGCGTTCACCGCCATGCGGGCCCGGGGCGCTGAGGTCACCGACATCGTGGTGCTGGTGGTGGCGGCCGACGACGGTGTCATGCCCCAGACCATCGAGGCCATCGACCACGCCAAGGCCGCTGAGGTGCCGATCGTGGTCGCCGTCAACAAGATCGACCGGGAGGAGGCCGATCCCAACCGGGTGCTGCAGCAGCTCTCCGAGCACGGCCTGGTCCCCGAGGCGTGGGGCGGCGACACCATCACCGTCGAGGTCTCCGCCCTGCAGAACCTGGGCATCGATGACCTCCTGGAGCAGATCGTGCTGGTGGCCGAGGTCGAAGAGCTGGTGGCCTCACCCGAGGGCCGGGCCCGTGGCATCGTCCTCGAGGCCGAGCTGGAGATCGGGAGGGGCCCCGTGGCCTCGGTGATCGTCGAGCGCGGCACCCTGCGGGTCGGCGACCCGATCGTGGCCGGCGCGGCCTGGGGCAAGGTCAAGGCCCTGGTCGACGACCACGGTGAGCAGATCAAAGAGGCCCCGCCCTCCACCCCGGTCCAGGTGTTGGGCTTCTCCGAGCCTCCCGAGGCCGGTGACGAGTTCCGGGTCGCTCCCGAGCTGGCCCAGGCCCGCACCATCGGTGAGGCCCGAGCCCACCGCTACCGGGTGGCCGGCCACGTGCCGGCGGCCACCTCCGCCCTGGGCGGAGCCAAGCTGGAGGACCTGTTCGAGCAGATCCAGCGGGGCGAGACGGCCACGCTCAACCTCATCTTGAAGGCCGACGTGCGCGGCTCGCTGGAGGCGGTCACCGAGAGCCTCCGCAAGCTTCGAGCGGGAGGACGTCAAGCTGAGCTTCGTCCACCGCGGCGTGGGCGGCATCACCGAATCCGACGTGGAACTGGCCCAGGCCTCCTCGGCCACCATGATCGGCTTCAACGTCCGTCCCGACCGGCGGGCTCGCGAGATGGCGGCCAAGGCCGGTGTGGAGATCCGTCTCTACGAGATCATCTACAAGCTCCTGGAGGACTTGGAGGCGGCCATGCTCGGCCTCCTGTCGCCGGTGTTCGAGGAAATCGTGACCGGTGAGGCCGAGGTGCGCCAGGTGTTCCGGGTCCCCCGGATCGGGGCCATTGCCGGCTGCTACGTCCGGGAGGGTGTCATCACCCGGGGCTCCAAGGTCCGCTTCCTCCGGGACGGTGTAGTCATCTGGAAGGGGGCCATCACCTCACTGCGGCGATTCAAGGACGACGCCCGCGAGGTGCAGGCCGGCTTCGAGTGCGGCATCGGCCTCTCCGACTACCAGGACCTCAAAGAGGGCGACCTCATCGAGACCTATGACGAACGGGAGATCCCCCGCACCTAGGGCGCGGACCGTCGCCCCCGACGGTCTCGTCATGGGTGGACGGTGGGAGCAGAGTTCCGGTGTCGGCTCGCCGAAATGACAATCGGGGCGCGGCCCCCTACGCCCGGTCACTGCGGGTCAACCAGGTTGTACGCCAGGTGTTGGCCGAGGAGCTCGAACGGTTGGCCGACGCCGACGAGCGGCTGAGGCTGGTCACGGTGACCGACGTAGACACCTCCCCGGACCTCCGCCACGCCACGGTGTACCTGAGCTCCCTGACCGACGACTCGACCGAGGCGTTGGCCGAGCGCCGTACCCAGCTGCAACGGGCCCTCGGTCGCCAGGTCCGGATGAAGCGGACCCCCCAGCTGGAGTTCGCCGTGGACCCGGCCGTGGTCGCCGGGGGCCGGGTGGAGGACGTGCTACGCCGGATCCGTGAGGGCGAACCGGAGGGGACCGACGGCGACGGGTCGCCACGGTGAGCCCGCCCGGAGCCGACATCACCAGCGGACTGGTGGTGGTGGACAAGGAGGCCGGATGGACCTCCCACGACGTGGTGGCGCGGTGTCGGAGGATCTTTGGGCAGCGTCGGGTCGGTCATGCCGGCACCCTCGATCCCGACGCCACCGGGGTCCTGTTAGTGGGGCTGGGCCGGGCCACCCGGCTCATGCGGTTCCTCACCGCCCTGCCCAAGACCTACGAGGGTGAGGTGGTGCTGGGCACGGCCACGTCCACCCTCGACGCCTCCGGCGAGATCACCGGCACCTGGGACATGGGGTCCGTGGGGCTGGCCGAGGTCAGGGCAGCGGCCGAGGGCCTGACCGGATCGATCGAGCAGGTCCCGCCGATGGTGTCCGCGGTCAAGGTGGGCGGACAGCGTCTGCACGCCCTGGCCCGCCAGGGCCTGGAGGTCGACCGGGCGGCGCGGCCGGTCACCGTCCACCGGTTTGAGGTGGCCCCGGCCATGAGCCCCGGAGTGTTCCGGATCGAAGTCGAGTGCTCGTCGGGCACCTACATCCGGGTGTTGGCCGCCGACCTGGGCACGGCCCTCGGTGGCGGGGCTCACCTGCGCAACCTGCGACGCACCCGCATCGGGTCGTTCACCGTCGAGGACGCCAGGGTGGTGGACGAGCTGACCCCGGCGTTGGTGCTCTCGCCGGCCCAGGCGCTCCGTGACCTGGACCAGGTGGTGGTCACCCCCGATGTGCAGCAGCACATCGCCCGGGGCCTCGCCCTCGACCGGGTGCCTCTGGGAGTGACGGGGGACGGCCCCTGGGGCCTGGTGGACGAGGGCCACCGTCTGCTGGCCGTCTACGAGGCGACCGAGACGGACCGCATCCGTCCCGCCGTGGTGCTGGAGGCGGCCGGATGAGCGCGCCGCCCGCCAGGGACCAGGGCCGGTGCCGTGTGACCCGCACGGCTGGAGCCGCCTGCGGCAGTAACCTTCCCCGGTGATGGACATCGTCACCGACCTCTCGACCTGCGTGCCGCCGGAGGGGGGTTCGGCAGTGACCATTGGCGCCTACGACGGTGTCCACCTCGGCCACCGGGCCCTGCTGGCCGAGTTGGCCGACCGGGCCCGACTCGACGGGCTGACCACGGCGGTGGTGACCTTCGACCGCCATCCGGCCACGGTGGTGCGCCCCGAGTCCGCCCCCCGGCTGCTCTGCGACCTCGATCAGAAGCTCGAACTGTTGGAGGAGGCCGGCGTCGACCGCACGGTTGTGGTCCACTTCGACGAGGAGCGGGCCAACGAGTCGGCCGAGGAGTTCGTGGACTCGGTGCTGGTGGGGGCGTTGGGGGCCCGCCTGGTGGTGGTGGGCGAGGACTTCCACTTCGGCCACGGGCGCAAGGGAAACGTGGCCCTGCTGAGTGAGATGGGGGCCACAGCCGGCTTCGACGTGGACGGGGTGTCCCTGTGGACCGGTGGCGGGGAGGGCGCACTCGGCCGGCCCATCTCGTCGACACGGATCCGTAGCCTGGTGGCCGAAGGGCGGGTCGAGGACGCCGCCGAGCTGCTGGGCCGGCCCCACCAGGTGCGGGGCGTGGTGGCCCACGGCGATCAGCGGGGAGGGACCGAACTCGGCTTCCCCACCGCCAACGTGGCCGTGCCACCCGAGATCTGCCTGCCGGCGACCGGGATCTATGCCGGCTGGTACGGGCGCCCGGACGGATCCCGCTGGCCGACGGCCATCTCGGTTGGGCACCGTCCCACGTTCTACGGGCCCGGCGGCGAGCTGCTGGTGGAGGCGTTCCTGCTCGACTTCTCCGGAGATCTCTACGGGGAGGAGGCCCGGGTGTCCTTCGTGGCCCACCTGCGGGACGAGGTGGCCTTCGACTCGGTCGATGACCTCATTGCCCAGATGAACCGGGACGTGGCCGTCACCCGGGAGCGGTTGGTCGCCGGCGCCTGACCGGCCGCTCCGTTCCCCCGCTCTGCGGCATCAGATGGCGGGGGAGTCGCCCAGGAGTTCGGTCCGCAGCTGGCGTTTGAGGACCTTGCCCGCTGGGTTGCGGGGGAGGGGCTCCCCTCGGAACCAGAAGCGGGAGGGGACGTTGAAGGCGGCCAACCGTTCGCCGACGAAGCGGGCCAGCTCGTCGGCGGCCACGTCCTCGCCGGGCCGGAGGACCACCACCGTGCCCACCTCCTCCCCCAGCACCGGATGGGGTACCCCGATCACCGCACAGTCGGCCACGGCCGGGTGCTCGAACAGGGCCGCCTCGACCTCCACGCAGTAGACGTTCTCGCCGCCGCGGATGATCATGTCCTTGGCCCGGTCCACGATGTGGACGAACCCCTCCTCGTCGATGCGGGCCACGTCGCCGGTGTGGAGCCAGCCCCGGGTGAAGGAGAGGGCGGTGTCCTCGGGTCGGTTCCAGTAGCCCCGGACCACGTTGGGCCCCCTGATCCACAGCTCGCCGGTCCGCTCGGAATCGGGAGCCTGGTCGGCCGGCGGCTCCTGCCCGTCGTACTCCTCGGGGACCACGGCCACATCGCACACCGGAGCCGGCGGCCCCACGCTGTCCGGCTTGCGGACATAGTCGTCGCCGGCGTTCATGGTGGTCATGGCCGACGTCTCGGTGAGGCCGTAGCCGTTGCCGGGGGCGCCCCCGGGGAAGTGCTCCTTGATCCGTCGGACCAGGTCGGGCGGGCACGGGGCCCCGCCGTAGGAGATGGACTTGACCGAGGAGGTGTCGCGTTTGGCGAAGCTGGGGGAGTCGATGACCTGCATGACCATGGCCGGCACCCCACCGAAGATGGTCACCCGCTCCCGCTCGATGAGTTCTAGGGCCCGCTCCGGGTCGAAGTGGTGCATCATGACCAGCTTGCCGCCGGCCGCGGTGTTGGAGACCAGCACCGCGTGGCACCCGGTGGCGTGGAACAGGGGCACCGACAAGAGGTTGGCGTTCTGGGACCCGCTGCCCACGTCAACCACCCCACCGCTCCGGCGCAGGGACCCGACGGTGGAGACGAAGAAGAGATTCATCAGGTTGGAGACGCTGTTGCGGTGCGTGCCCACCGCGCCCTTGGGCCGTCCGGTGGTGCCCGAGGTGTAGAAGATGGTGGCGTCGGCATCGGGCTCGATGGTCACCTCGGGGAGCGTGCTCCCCTCGGGCAGGCCGGCGGTCAGTTCGTCGAAGGGGATGACCGGCACCGGCTCGCCTCCCGGCCGTTCGGCCAACGAGCCGTGGGCCGGCCGACGGCCGCCGTTCGGATCGGGGTCCTCGCAGCACACCACGACCGTCCGCAGCTGAGGGATCTCGCCCAGGTGGGGGAGGATCCGCTCCCGGCGCTCTTCGTCGGTGAAGGCCACCGTCGTCCCTGAGTCGCTGAGCCCATAGGCCAGCTCGGGCCCCGTCCACCAGGCGTTGAGAGGCACGACCACCGCCCCGGCGGCGATCGAGGCCCAGAAGGCCATGACCCATTCGGGCAGGTTGCGCATGGCGATGGCCACCCGGTCGCCCGGCTGGACCCCGAACCGGTCGATGAGGGTCCGGGCCAGCCCGGCGGCGATCCGGAAGTGCTCGGCGAAGGAGACCCGCTCGTCCTCGTAGACCAAGAAGTCCTTCTCCCCGTGGAGGGCCGACAGCTCGAGCACCGATCGGAGGGTGGCCGGGGCCGACTTCCACGTGCGGGTGGGGACGCCCCGGATGGTCAGGGTCTCCATCTCGAAGGCCTGGCCGGGAGCGGTCAGGGATGCCGTGGCTTCGGCCAGTGTCAGGCCCGAGGTGGCGGCGTCGGGAGTCGACTCGGACGGCGAGGTCATGGGTGGTCCTCCAGGGTGGCCCGGGCGGGCGCGATCGACGGCACTACGCGGGGTCGGTGCGGTTGAAGATGTGGGCACGGTAGTACGCCAGCTCGGCCACACTCTCCTTGATGTCGTCCATGGCCCGATGTCCGCCGGCCTTGGTCGGCGCGCCCTCCATGACCTGGGGAAACCACCGCAGCCCGAGCTCTTTGACTGTGGAGACATCCACCGATCGGTAGTGGAGGAACTCCTCGATGGCCGGGAGCTGGGCGGCAAGGAACCGGCGGTCGGTGCCGATCGAGTTCCCGGCCAGCGGCACGGTCCGAGCCTTGGGCACGTGGCTGCGGATGAAGGCCAGCGTGGCGTCACCGGCCTCCTCGAGGGAGGCCGTGGAGGCGGCGATGTCGGCGAGGAGGCCGCTCTTCGTATGCATGGCCCGGACGAAGTCGTCCATGCCGTCGAGCTCGGCCGGCGAGGCCGACACCACGAGGTCAGGACCCTCGGCAACTACCTGGAGGTCGTCGTCGGTGATCAGCGTGGCGATCTCAACGATCACGTGCTTACCCACGTCGAGTCCGGTCATCTCGAGATCCATCCATACCAGCACGTCAGTGACCCTATCGGTTGCCGGACCGACTGCAGCTACGGGGCGGGGTGCCCCGCTCCGGCCGGGGTCGCCGGAGGGGTCGCGGGGGCAGTAGCGTCCGGACGGGGAGAAAGTGGAGGAGACCGGTGACCCCGGCAACGACCAAAGGCATCGACGGGGCGTCGGAAGAGGCGGTCCTCATCCCGGCTACGGCCGGGGCCACCATCTCTGTGCCCGTCGTCCGTGTCGATCCCGAACTGCCGCTCCCCGGCTACGCCAGGGACGGAGACGCCGGAGCGGACCTGGTGGCCAGGACCGACGTGACGCTGAGGGCGGGCGGGGGGCGGGCCGTGGTCCCGACTGGGATCGCCCTCGCCATCCCCCCTGGCTACGCCGGCTTCGTCCAACCTCGGAGCGGCCTGGCCCTGCGGCACGGGGTGACCTGCCTCAACACCCCGGGCCTCATCGATGCCGGCTACCGGGACGAGCTGGCCGTCCTCTTGGTGAACACCGACCCGGCGACGGACTACGAGGTCCGACGGGGTGACCGGATCGCCCAACTGGTCATCCAGCGGGTGGAGACGGCCGACTTCGTCGAGGTGGACGAGTTGGCCGACAGCCACCGGGGCCTCGGCGGCTTCGGATCGACGGGGAGGTAGCGGCAGTGGACCGTTTGACCGGACTGGACGGGGCGTTCCTGTCCCTCGAGTCGCCGACCACCCATCTGCAGATCCTCGGGGCCCTGGTCTTCGATCCCGCCGGGGTGGAGGGTGGCGTGGACTTCTGGACCGTCCGGAGCCTCATCGCCGACCGGCTCCCTCGGGTGCCCCCCTTCCGGAAGCGGATGGTCGAGGTCCCCTTCGGCCTGCAGCACCCGGCCTTGGTCGACGACCCCGACTTCGACCTGGACTACCACGTCCGTCGGGCCTGCCTCCCTGACCCGGGTGGCCTCGGAGAACTGGCCGCGTTGGTGGCCGACGTGGCGTCCCGACCGCTCGACCGGGGTCGGCCGCTGTGGGAGTTCCACGTGGTGGAAGGCCTGGAGCACGGCCGGTTGGCCATCGTGCCCAAGGTGCACCACTCGATCATCGACGGCGTGTCGGGGGCCCAGGTGATGGCGGCCTTCTTCGACCTGACGCCCGTGCCGGCACCCGTGCCGTTGTTCGGTCGTGCACCGTCGGCCGCTCCTGGGGACAGAGGCAGCGGGGGAGAGGCGCCAGGAAGCGATCCGCAGTGGTCGCCGGGACCATTGCCCGGCGAGCTGGAGCAGTGGCGTGCCGTCCTCGGCTCGTTGCCGGCCCACGCCGACGCCCTAGTGCGGACCGTGTCACGGAGCCTGCGGGCGGCACGGACCGGGAACGGGGACGACGGTGTGGTCCGCGGCCCGCTACCGCCGACACCGTTCGACGCACCGCGGACGTCGATCAACCGGGCCATATCGCCGCACCGCCGGGTGGCGCTGGCCGAGCTCCCCTTGCCCGATGTGCGGCGGGTCCGCCAGGTGCTCGGAGGGACCACCAACGACGTAGTGCTGGCCGTGACATCGGGGGCGCTGCGGTCGTTCTTCGCCAGGCGGGGCGAGCGGCCGGAGACGTCCCTGGTGGGCATGGTGCCCGTGTCCGTGCGGACCGAGGAGGAGGACGGGACCCTGGGGAACCGGGTCTCGGCCATGCTGGTGTCGTTGGCCTCAGGGGTCGAGGACCCGGCGACCCGGTTGCGGCGGATCCACGAGGAGACCAAGGCGGCCAAAGCGGAGAACAGGTACTTCGACGCCGGGGTGGTGGCGGGCTGGGCCCAGGCCCTCGTCCCCTCGGTGGCCACCCGGCTGACCCGGCTAGTCACCAACTTCCGGCTCTTCGATCACGTAGCGCCCCCGTTCAACCTCATCGTCTCCAACGTGCCGGGTCCGGACTTCCCGCTCTACCTGGCCGGCGCCCGTATGGTCGCCATGTATCCCCTCGGGCCCATCGTCGAAGGGGTCGGGGTGAACGTGACGGTCTTCTCGTATCTCGACTCGCTCTATGTCGGCGTGCAGGGTTGCCGGGTGCTGACGCCCGACCTCGACACCGTGGCCCGAGGGATGGAATCGGCCCTGGCCGAGCTGGTGGCGGCGGCCGACCGTCGGAGCCGGCCGGTGCCGTGGTGGCACGCCGAACTCCCTGCGTAGCGGAGGTCTTGGAGGCTTCATCATCAGGATCCGGCCACGCTTGCTCCCTGCTGTTCGAGGTGCAACCTTCGAAGCCTGGATCCGACCAACTGCTAGGGTAGGAGCCTTACGCGGACGTGGCTCAGCTGGTAGAGCATCACCTTGCCAAGGTGAGGGTCGCGGGTTCGAATCCCGTCGTCCGCTCCATGTGGGGGTGACCCCAAAGAGTGGACCAGGTCTTATGAGAATTTCGGCCTGGGCTTCATCGGCTCTTCGGATCTCAGCGGGGACCGGCTGGGCCCGAAATCAACCAGAATTAGGCGAAGGCGCTTCAAGCTTGAGGTGTGAGCCAAAAAGCAAGAAGCACCTTCGTCCTCGTCCACCCTAGTGAGATCCTGCAGGCGCTTGTGGGTCTGAAGGACGTCCGCGTCCTTCGCTATGAACGCCGGGGCCCTCACGTCTCGTTGCTGGTCGAGCAGCAGCCGGGCGTCGTGCACTGTCCAGCCTGTCATCGAGTGGCCAGGTCAAAGAACGCCCGGTGGTGCACTACGTGGATCTAGCTGTCTACGGGACACCGATGGCGCTGGCCTGGAGGAAGCACCGGATCGTCTGATGGGACTTTCGGCTCTGGTTGCGGGACTTCCTCGGTAACACGATAGAACGAGAACCCCTTGAGGGCTGGAGGTCGTATGGGCAGAGACTCCCATTTGCGCTGGAGCGACATGAGTGCGGGGCGCCGAGGAATCACCATCGCAATGGCCCTCGTTCAGGTTGCCTTGGCCACCATGGCATGGAGGGACCTCGCCCGCCGACCTAGAGGCTATGTGCGCGGACCGAAGTGGCGGTGGGCAATCGTCATTGCTGTGAACTTTATCGGGCCCTTGTCCTACTTCCGTTGGGGGCGTATGCCACAGAACAGTCTGTAGGCCGACCCAGATTCAGTTGCGGACTTTCAGCCCCGGAGGCCGTCAATGCCCTAAAGCTCGTTGCTCTGTCGCCCACGAGCATCCAGCATGCGGCCGTGGCGACTAGCGGGTTTCTGTTCGAAGTGCGGCCGACAGCGCATCAGCGGAAGCCCGCAGATCTTGCGCCTCAGTCCCGGGTTCCAGTCGATCAACGAGAGAGGCGAGCCTTGCCACCATCGCCGCCAACTCAGCAAGCTCTTTGCTGGACTCCTCAATGTGCAAATGGGAGAACGGAAAGGCCACACTCACCCTCGTAGTCGGAGACACCACCTTCGGCGGCTCCTGTTCGCGAGAAGACTGGGGCACACGATTCTGGGCAGCCATCACCGCACCCCAACACTGGGCATCGCCATCCCCGCGAGATACACCTCAAACGGTGTATTTCGGAGAACCTGAAACCCAACCGTTCCAGATCGGGATAGGGGCGAAAGGATGCGCACTATGTACCGAGCGTATTCCTCGGCTTCATCTGCGGATCGCCATGAATACAAGCCGGCATAGTCAGCGGTCTCGGGATCTACCATCCACAGCTTCACTCGGTAGCCAGCAAAACCGGCGAACAGGATGGTGTTCACCAGGCACGCCCTTTCGAACAGGTAGCGCCTCACCCGACTTCCCTCGGGTACCCCCCTAAGGTGAAACCAGACGGCAAGGGTCACCGGAGCGGGTCCGACCGCGCCGTCGCAAGAGGATTCCCGAAACACCACGAGTTCCTGCCCATTCGGCAGGCGGACTGTTGCCCCGATTCTCTTGTGTCCAAGGTGCAGGCGACCCTGACGGAGCAGCCGGAACGAGTTCCAAGCGCAGGTACAGGCCTGCAGCAACACTGGGCGAACCGCCAGTTGGCTTGTCCGGCCGGACTCCCTGGCAGAGCGGACTTCGGCCCTCATGGAACTACCGTGAACCTCCAACGCGGCTATGTGCAGGGTCGAAAGTCACACGCGGCCAAAGCTTGGACCGAGGTTCGTTCACGAACGGGGTCAGCTCGTTAGGGACCTTGGACCCTGCCGTCGGCGGCTCGATCCGAAGCACCATGCATGTATGGAAGCCGAAGGGGCCCTTGAGGCGGTTCCCCGCCCGGCGGCAGTCGGCGAGGAAATGGCGGCGCTTCGCCGTTTCTATCGTGAAGTCATCTGGACGGACACTATAAGTGAAGGTCGAATGGGCATAGGCAGTCCCGAGATGACAGCTGAGGGCAGAGGTACCCACCAGTTGATTCAGGGGGGCCGGTGGATTGTTGGGACCTATGAGCAGGATCAGTTTCTCCTGGACGGAACCTTCGTACTGAAGTGGCAGCTCCACTGGGTGGTGGGCTGGGATCCAGTACATGGCGAATACCGCGCGACGTTGGCCGACAACTACGGGACTACCGGAGTGATGCGCGGGTACATCGACGGAGACATCCTTGTCTTTGAGTCAATTCGTGGCGACGACCCGGTTCACATCCGCCTTTGCTGGGAAATCAAGGGCCCAGACGAAATGACCTGGATCAATGAGATGTCCGTCGATGGAAGCCCCTGGACTCTGGTCGAGGCATATCGGCTGACTCCGGCATGACAGGGTGACGAATTTGACCGGAGGTGCGAGCGGGTGTCGGTTGCTCGGGACTCGGCGAGTCGTCCCGATAAGACGTCCGCTGCCAGCAATGAGGATCCCGTCAGATGATCGAGGTGGATACGTCGGTATTCGATTCCGGGCAGGGCACTACCCGGCCGGTCGGTATCCCACTACGAGCGTGGGCCACCGCCGGAGAAGGGGCGGCTCTGGCGATGCTCGTCGGCCGGGCTGGTACTCCGTGGTGGCAGGTCGCCCGAGTGGTCGTGGTGCTCGTCGCCTTTGTCGGAATGTTTCAGCTGCAGCGTTCAGGCCGACGCTGGTTGACCGGGATGGTCTCGGTGCTTGTGGGGCTGGTCGGGACCACAACCGGTGCCGCTATCGGGCTCATGAATCTGTTCAAATCAGGACCCCCGCTGTCTGCCATCGCCGGGCTCCTCTGTCTCTTGATCGGAGTGCCGCTACTGGTGGTAGGAGCGGTGACGTTGATCCGGCTGATGAGAGGCTGGTGGAGGCTTCTGGCCATCCCGGTCATTCTTCTCGTACTTCAATTCCTGCTCCTGCCGCTGACGGTGGGAATCTATGCAGCCAACGTTCCGCCGGGAAGCCCGGGATCGGCTACGCCCGCCCAGCGCGACCTTCCCTTTACAACCGTCTCGTTCCGAGCTGCCGACGGAACTCATCTGTCCGGGTGGTACGTACCATCAACCAACGGTGCCGCAATAGTGGCGGTCCCCGGAGCCGGGTCGACCAAATCCTCCATGATTCCCCAAGCTGCTGTCCTTTCGGTGCACGGCTATGGCGTTCTCCTCATCGACAATCGAGGCCATGGCGCCAGCGGAGGCACGGCCATGGACTTTGGCTGGTGGGGTGAGAGCGACCTATTGGGAGCTGTCAAATACCTTGAGGGTCGGGCTGACATTCACGGCGGGAGGATTGGCATCCTGGGCGAGTCAATGGGGGGTGAGGAGGCCATCGGCGCGTTGGGCCACGATCGTCGGGTCCGGGCGGTCGTCGCCGAGGGAGTCACTGGACGTACCTTCGCCGATACTGCCCGACTCGGGAGTGGGGTTCAGTCGCTAATCAGTCGGGCCGATTCCTGGATCAGCTACACCACAGCCGGGTTGCTCAGCCGGGCGCCTGAACCCCAGCCAGTGCAGGCGTCACTTCGCGCCGCAAGGCCCCGACCTGCCCTGATCATCGCGGGAAGAGACGAGATCCAAGCCGCTCGTTTCTTCAGGTCGTCGTCTCCGTCAAACGTAACCATCTGGGAGATGCCCGATACCGCCCATACCGCGGGGTTGGCAACCCATCCGACCCAATGGAAGCAGCATGTGCTCGCGTTTCTGGCAGAACACCTCTAGGGCGAAGAGTGCGCAGGACAATGGAGGATGTCCTCGATCACTCTGGCCGATTAGGCCTTTTGACCTTGGTGGCGGAACCGCCAATCGCTGACGCTTGATACATGCCCGACGCGTTGAGCCCGGTTCCGGGCGACCTCATCCTCGATGTGGACAGGCTGAGTCGGAATTTCGGCGACCGGGTGGCCGTGGAACACGTCTCCTTCACCGTCGCCCCCGGGGAGGTCTACGGGCTGCTCGGCCCCAACGGGGCGGGCAAGACGACGACTATGAAGATGGTCTACGGGCTCCTCCGCCCCGACAGCGGAACGGCCCGGATCGCCGGGCACGACGCCGGCACCTTGTCGGCCAAGACCCTGGTCGGCTACGTCCCCCAGAACATCGCCCTCTACCCGGACCTGACCGCCCGGGAGAACCTGCGGTTCCTGGGTCGACTCTTCGGGCTCGGCGGCCGGCTGATCGATGAGCGGGTCGACGAGGCGCTGGAGTTCACCGATCTCGGGGATCGCGCTGGTGAGCGGATCGACTCGTACTCTGGGAGGCATGCAGCGACGCCTCAACATCGCGGCCGGCCCGCTCAACCACCCCTCGCTGCTGGTGCTGGATGAGCCGACGGGTGGGGGTGGACCCCCAGAGCAGGCACGCCATTCTCGAGCACGTCCACGACTTTGGGAGGAAGGGGATGGCCGTCGTTTAGCCACCCACTACATGGAGGAGGCGGAGCGGGTCTGCGACCGGGTGGGGATCATCGACCGGGGGCGCCTGGGGGCCGAGGGGACCCGGCATGACCCGTTCCGTCGCCAGCCTGGATCATCCGGAAGCAACGCTGCGACTGGAGCGAGAAGCAGTTGGCGGAATGGTCGATGTCGGGAGCCCACGGCGGGGGAGTGCCGGCGGTCTGATGGATCCCCTGGCGCTGCCTGTCCGCAGCTTGTCCGCACGAGGTCGGGAAACAGCGGAAACCAGTGAGTACTCGGTAGAGGTAAAGGACCAGTTCAGAGGGTATTTCCGCAGGTCAGCAGGGTGGACTCGACACCTTGCCAAGGTGAGGGTCGCGGCTTCGAATCCCGTCGTCCGCTCCAAACGAGGTGCAGGGCGGGGGCCCCTTCTGGCCCGGCAAGTCGGGGCGTATCGTAGATCGACAGTCTTCACCGGGCAGGACCTGCGTGCGCATACCTCGGATCGCCGGATCTGCCCCAAGGTGCTCCAGCCGGGAACTGCGACAATGGTCAAATGGGTGACGTTCCGGTGCAACGACGTGGCGTGATCGATTACGGCCTCGGCCAGTCGATGGACATTTTCGAACCCGTACACCCCCGTGGGTCGGTGGCTGTGCTCCTCTGGCACGGGAGCGGTCGGAATGAGCGCGACGTCATGGAGCCCCTCGCCCGGAGCATCGCCACCGCGGGAGTTCCGGTGATTGTGCCCGACTGGAACAGCGGCGACGGTGGAAGGGGCCGCCATCACCTCAGTGCCTCTCTTGCCTTCACCCGTGACTATTCGGAGTCCGCGGGACTCAGCCGATTGGTCCTGGCCGGATGGTCACTCGGTGCGAGCGCCGGATTGGATCTCGTTCGGACGTGCTCGATTCTCGGCGCATGGCGCCCTGACGCTTATGTTGGGATTTCGGGCGGCTTTGACGAGTCCCCTTATCGCGAACGGGAATCCAGCGGTCCCACCCCCCGCCCATCCATTCCCCTGTTCCTCATACACGGATCCTCAGATGAGGTCGTGCCCGTAGGCCGCTCCCGGAGCATGTTCGAGGAGCTCCGGTCAGCGGGCTGGGACATCTCGCTTCGGGAGGTCGACACTGACCATGCGGGCACCATAGGCACGATCTATGACCCCTACCGTCGCCGCTGTATTCCTACCGACGATCCCGATCGCCGGCTACTGCTGACAACCATCGGCGGATGGATTTCGGCCTTGGCCTTGGCTGCCTGAAGGATGTCGGGCCGCCGGGTCGCTCGGATACTCGGGTCGGTCCAGCGGACCGGATGGTTCACGCCCTCTTCGGTTACCAGCCGACCACTCGGGTTGCGACCTTGCTCTCAATACGACGGGCCGGGCCCGGGAATTCGCATCTCTCTCCGGGCGAGTTGCGAGTCCGGCAACCGTGGACCTGGCCACTCTGCGAACTAGGTTGCACCCGACCGGCGGCGACACCTATCCGGTAGGGGCTGGCGAGTTGTCTTGTCCCGGACCCTGACTCCGTCCCCGAACAGCGCCGGTTGGGTGATGCTTCTTGATCCAAGCCCACCGCCGGGTGGGCGGAGGGCTGGGCCATCAGTTTCCGCTTGCTACCCTTTCGGGGTGACGAACCGGGACTCAGCTCGTACTGCGTCGGAATATGACGCGATGGCGGTCGAGTACGACCGCCACAATGCTGGCGGTGCCGCCAACAGCTACTACGAACGTCCGGCAACGATTGCGCTGCTTGGCGACGTCCATGGTGCACGGGTTCTGGAGGTCGGTTGCGGTACGGGGCCGGTGACCGGGTGGCTGGTTGACCACGGAGCGGACGTGGTGGCATGCGATGTGAGCGCCGCCATGCTGGGGATCGCCCGTTCACGGGTCGGCGACAGCGCGGAACTGCACCACCACGATCTGTCTGAGCCGCTGACGTTCCTGGAAGATGCGAGCGTGGATCTGGTGGTGGCGTCACTGGTATTCCACTACCTGCGCGACTGGGTCGCGCCGCTCCGTGAGCTTCACAGGGTGCTCCGACCCACCGGCTCGGTCGTGATGTCGATACATCACCCGGCATGGGACTGGAGGAACCATTGTCCTGAGGACTACTTCGCCTTCCTCCAGGTCTCAGAGGTCTGGGTGAAGCCACATACGGTGACCTTCTGGCGCCGGCCCCTCAGCGCAGCCACCGACGCCGTAAGCGAGGCGGGATTCGTCATCGATCGCCTGGTCGAAGCCAGACCGAGTCCGGAGCTTGAGAAGCGAGACCCGGCTGCGTTCCAGGAGCTGACGACCGGGCCGCTCTTCATGCACTTGCGACTGAGACCTGCACGACCCGACGGCAGCGTGGCTGCATTTGGGGGCGCCCCCTCGTAGTCCACGACGGTTGGGAAGTATCCCGACCGTTGGGCAGGTGGGCCACTACAGCAGCGATTCGAGCCTGACCGCGATCTCGCGATACCGGTTCACGGGGATCAGGTGGACGCCTGCGAACGCCTCTGACTCGTAAATCGCCTTGATGTGATCGCAGGCGATGTCCACGCCGGAACCACGATCTCGATCGAGTTGGCCGATGATCGCCTCTGGGACGGCCAACTGGGGTACGTCGGCCGAGAGCTTATGAGCCATCGCGGAACTGGGGAGCACCATCACCCCGGCGTAGATCGGACCGTCAAACTCGACGGAGGAGCGCCACCGAAGCAAGTCGTCGATCGAGTACGTCACCTGAACGAGGAGGAAGTCAGCACCTTGCTTCCAGGCCGGAACAGGTCGCAGGCCCGTTGCTGCGCCGAGCCGAAGCGAGTCAATCGTCTCTGTCCGCTCAGCGAAGGCTCGGGCTTCGGTGATCATCGACTTGACCGTGAGGTCGTCTGAACGAGCGCCTGTCTCGGGTCGGTCGCCGTACACAAATAGGAACTCATTCACGCCATAGGCGGCTGCGGTCAGCAGATCCCTCTGGAAGCCGAGGACATTCCTGTCACGAGCATTGATGCACGCAATCGAGCGGCCACCCATGAGCAGCACCTCATGCGCTACGGCGATGCTCGACACCGTCGCACGGCCAATGTGATTATCTGGGATCAAGAAGGCGCTTGCGACCTCACTCAGGACGCCGATCTGGTGCCGGACGTGCATCATGTCCGGGCGGGTGGCAGGTTCAACTTCGCAGATGATCTCGAACTTCCGCAGCGGCATCGCCCAACGATACGTCGGGTTCGTGGAGTCTGCCCTCGAACGTCGCCGGCTTGGCGGCGGTTCCCGGCGTGGCTGATCGGTAGTTCTGCCATTCCCCGATCGCGCACCCCGCAGTCCGAGAGGCCTCACCGATTGATTGAAGGCTCGGCTTCTCAGAAGTGTTCGGCCCGGGTGCTCGGCCGTGGCACCATGGCGTGCATCGTCAGCTCCCTCCTCGGGCGCCACGAGCTCGTCACTGCTCAGCTGAGGCCGATGGCCGCGTCACAAACGCCTGTCCGTGCCAGTACGCCTGACGAGGGGATCACCCGGACATGGCAGACCGATCCTCCACCAGCCCCCGCATGTCCATGCTCGAAATGCATCCAATGACCACCAACTGGGAACGGTGATCGGCACTACGATTCCATTCGCACCGACCCCGGCACACCCAATGCCGTAAGGACGGCGTCGATGCGCTCTCCATCTTTGTCATGCGAGTGAGGTACCTGTGAGGCGATCAAATTTCGGAAAGCTGGGTCTGCTGCTGACTGTGACGGCCTCCAGCCTTGTTGCGAGCATCGGCATCGGATGCGTCGATGCGGCGAGTGCAGCGCCGGGCCCCGTGGTCGTTGTCACGACGGTGTGCGCAGACTTCTACGTTCCGGCGTTCGGGAGTAGTTACGAGAGCACGGTGGAAGTGGATGTGCGCAACATGCCCACCCCGGCACGGGGACTCATGTCGGGGTCGACGATGCCCAACACCTTCTTCCAGGTCGACAGTGCTGGATACATCAATGGGGCACATTTGCCCCTATACGTAGGGACGGATGGCAGCGGCACGTCAAGCATCAACGTCAACCCGCCTCTTCCCTTGACCGTCACGGTCGGCTACGAAGGTCCGACCGGACCCGTCTACCTGAATGCCCAGACCGTCAATGCCACGCCTCAGGCCTCGTGTGGATCGCAAGGGGCAACCTATCTGGGCTCGCCTCCGGGAACCGTGAGCGCACCTGTCGTCGGAATGGCGACCACACCCGACGGAAACGGCTACTGGATGGCCACCTCGGATGGGCACGTCTATTCATTCGGCGATGCCGCTAACTACCAGGCTTCCGGTAGTGCTGCGCTGATGGTGTTCCCCAACCTCCCGATTGTCGGTATCGCTCCTACTCCCGACGGGCATGGCTATTGGCTGGTCGCCTCCGACGGCGGAATCTTCACGTTCGGCGATGCCACCTTCTACGGGTCCACTGGAGGAATGAGACTGAACCAGCCGATTGTCGGCATGACACCCACTGCGGATGGCAAGGGCTATTGGCTGGTTGCCTCGGACGGTGGCATCTTCTCCTTCGGTGACGCCGACTTCTTCGGGTCGATGGGTGGGAGCCACCTCAATCAGCCAATCGTGGGGATGGCGGTTGATCCGGCCACAGGGGGCTATTGGCTTGTCGCCGCCGATGGCGGGATTTTCAGCTTCAACGCCCCGTTCTTCGGATCGACGGGCACCATCCACCTCAATCGGCCGATCGTCGGCATGGAGGTAGATCCGAATGGAACGGGCTACCGGTTCGTTGCGTCTGACGGCGGCGTCTTCTGCTTCAACGCCCCGTTTGCGGGGTCGACCGGCAACATCCACCTCAACCAGCCGGTCACCGCCATGGCTGCATCGGGGGACGGGTACTGGCTCGTCGCTCGGGATGGCGGAGTGTTCAGCTTCAACGCGCCCTTCTACGGAAGCGTCGGCTGACGCCGACTGGCCAAGCGCAGGAATGTGGCTAGCTGCCAGTGCGCTCCCGGTGCCTGCAGCCTGGCCAACAGCACGGGCGACGCTGGCCTTCCTCCAGCTCCTCCTGGGTCCGGCGGATGCGGCGTTCCCGGGTCGCCTTCTGCTTGGCGTCCTCGACCCAACAGATGAACTCGTTGCGGGCCAGAGGCGTGATGTCCTTCCACGCGTCGAATGCCATGGGGTTGGCTACCAGTGCCTCACGCAGGTCCCCGGGAAGCCGGTGCACGACCCCGCCGGGCACTCGTGGATTGCTCATACGTCTACGGTACAGCGCCCCGTTCCCACCAGGGACGACAGCGGGCAATTGGCGGCACGGTGCTGACAGCGGCGGCCAGGGGAACGGGGATCGTCGCCAACCCCTCGGTCGGGCGGTGAGGTCGAAGCCCTGGTTAGGCTCTGTCGGGCCCGGGCACTTGCGGAGCGCAAGAGGTTGATTCGTTGAATGATGGGGCGTCCGATCGGACCGATCCAGGAGGTAGTCCTTGACGAACTCGTCTCGCGCCAGAGTGATGGATGGAGCCGCGCTGGCCAAGCGACTGCTTGGTGCGACCGCTCAACGCGCGGTGGAGTTCCGGTCCCGCTGGGGGCGGCCCCCATGCTTGGCTGCGGTTCTGGTCGGTGACGACCCGGCGTCGGTGACCTACGTGAAGATGAAGAGGGCACGCTGTGAGGCCGCCGGTCTTGATGCGCTACTGGTGCACCTCCCGGCAGACTCCACGACGGCGGAGGTGGTGGGTGAGATCAGGAGCCTGTCGGCGGACCCTGCGGTCGACGGAATCCTGCTCCAGCACCCGGTTCCGCCTCAGGTGGACGAGCGTTCGGCGTTCGAGTCCATCGTGCCGGACAAGGATGTGGACGGGGTGACGGCCGCCTCGTTCGCGGCGATGTCCCTCGGGCTTCCCGGCTTCCTGTCGTGCACGCCGGCCGGGATCCTGCGACTCCTGGACGAATACGACGTGGACCTGAGCGGAATGCACGCGGTGGTCATCGGACGCAGTCCCATTCTCGGTCGGCCGGTCGGGATGCTGCTGTTGGGTAGAGACGCCACCGTGACCTTCTGTCACTCGAAGACCCGAGACCTGGTGGAGGTGGTGCGGACCGCCGATGTCGTCGTCGCCGCCGTCGGGCGGCCGAACTTTGTGGGCGGTGCCTGGTTGAAACCCGGGGCCGTGGTTGTCGACGCCGGCTACTACCAAGGTGGGGTGGGTGACGTGGATTTCGCAGAAGCCCAAACGGTTGCCTCACTGATCACACCGGTTCCGGGGGGCGTCGGGCCCATGACCATCGCCCTACTCCTCGATCAGACCGTGTCGGCTGCAGAACAGCGCGTCGTCGGTGTTGCCGGCGGGTGGCTAGCCCGGAGGGGACTCGGACGAGGGGCCGAGCATGGTTACTGTGGGCGTGTGGAGCGAACGATTGTGGGGTTCCATTGTGACGACAAGGGTGACTATGTTGCTGAACTCTCGTGCGGACACGGCCAGCATGTTCGGCACCAGCCCCCGTTCCAACTCCGGCCCTGGGTGATCGACGCCGAGGAACGAGCCAGACGGATCGGAGCGGTGCTTGAATGCCCGCTATGTGATCGTGAGCCGGAACCGTTCGCTGAGGAGGGCGGCGACCCGGCCTGTTGGGCGGGTTCGGTGTGCCAGGAGTGTGGTGTGATGATGGATGGCGGGCCTCATCGTACGGGCTGCAGGTGGGAGTCCTCGCCGTGAGCAGGCCTCCCATCGTCGCGGAATCCAACGATCGGACCGTAGGTGTCGCGACGCGCGGGACCGGGACGAAGGCCGTGGCTAGCCTCGCCACCCCTTGGTCCACCTCCATGGGCATGAGCGTTCCTCTTGTGAACGCTCCGATGGGCGGCGTGGCCGGAGGACAGTTGGCCTCCGCCGTGACCGAAGCCGGCGGCCTCGGCATGATCGGAGTGGGTAGTGCGGGATCAGTCGATCTGCTGGAGGAGGAAGCCGCCTATCCGCAAACCGGAGGCCTTCCCTTCGGCATCGGGCTCTTGGACTGGGCGCTACACCGTGACCCCGGGCTGCTCCACGCGGCCATCGGAGCTTCGCCAGCGCTCATTTCGGTGAGCTTTGGGGAGACATGGGACTGGGTCGAACCCGTCCGGGATTCCGGAATCGTGACCGCAGCCCAGATCTGCTGTGTGGAGTCCGCACGGTCAGCCCGTGATGCGGGAATCGATGTGTTGGTGGCGAGAGGAGCGGAGGGTGGGGGCCACGGGAATCCGGTGCTGGGGACCTTGCCACTACTTGAAAGCGTCCTTGGCGCGGTTTCCCTTCCGGTCCTGGCTGCCGGGGGGATCTCGACCGAGCGAGGCGTCGCCGCGGTTTTGGCAGCCGGCGCCTCGGGTGCCTGGCTGGGTACGGCGTTTGCCTCCTGTCCCGAGTCGCTTGCTTCTGAAGTGACCCGGTCGGCCCTCGTGGAGGCAGAGGGCACCGACACCGTGATGACGAGGTTGTTCGACATAGCCCTCGAGTACCCATGGCCCAGCGAGTATCCCGAACGGATACTCCGCGACGCGATATGGGAACGGTGGCGGGGCCAAGAGGAGCAGCTGAAGACCGATAGGGAGGCAGCCTCCGAGTTTGTGGCTGCCTACCGAGCGGAGGGCCACGGAGCCGTTCATGTCAATGCCGGTCAGGGCGTGGGAGCGGTCACCCGGGTTCGGACGGCGTCCGAGGTGGTCAGCCAGCTGAGTGCGGGTGCGCTTGACCTCCTGGGGCGCTGGTCCCACGCAGTCGCACCCGGCTAGCCCTGCAGGAATCGCCGGTATCTGTGCGAGGAACCAGCTTGCTCTGCACCGTCCCCGGCGAAAGCCCCTAGATCGAACAGGTGTTCGTCATCCGGACTACTATGCGTGGGTGGTCACAACTGTCGGGTCCCTCCCGGTGTGGGCTGTGGGACTGAATGCCGAGCAGCACTCGGCCGTCGCTCACGACGGAGGCCCGCTGTTGATCATCGCGGGAGCGGGCACCGGCAAGACCCGCACCCTGGTCAGCCGGCTGGCTCGGCTCCTGCACGAAGGAGCCCCACCGGAGCGCATTCTCCTGGTCACCTTCAGTCGTCGGGCAGCAGCCGAATTGATCCGTCGGACGAGCCACATGGTGGATCCGAGGGTGGCGAGGCGTGTCGAGGCCGGCACATTCCACTCGGTCGCCCACCGGGTGCTTCGTCGTTACCGGGCCTCTCTCGGACTTCCCGATGGCTTCACGGTGATGGACCAGGGCGATGCACGGGACCTGCTCGCTCTCGTCCGGTCCCCTGTCGCGGCGGCTCGAAAGCGCCGCTTTCCGCAGACGGCAACCGTGGCGACGGTTTACTCGCGGGTGGTCAGTACCCAGGTTGGTGTCGAGGAAACCGTGACCCAGGCCTTCCCGTGGTGTGCAGAGGATGTCGACGGCCTGAAAGAGATCTTCTCCGAGTACACGAAGCGAAAGCGGGAGCAGCACCTGCTCGACTTCGATGATCTGCTGCTGTACTGGAGAGCGGCGGCGCTGGATCCGATAGTCGGCCCCGTACTGGCGTCAATGTTCGACCACATCCTCGTCGACGAGTATCAGGACACGAGCATCGTCCAAGCCGATGTGTTGCGGGCCCTCCGCTCCGGTGACACCGGCCTGACGGTGGTCGGTGACGACGCCCAGTCCATCTACTCGTTCCGCGCGGCCTCGGTCCGGAACATCCTGGACTTCAGTGAGCACTTCCCCGACACGACCACGGTCACGCTGGAGCAGAACTACCGATCCACAGGTCCTATTCTTGAGCTGGCCAATGCGGTGATCATCGGGACGACCGAGGGTCATCGTAAGCAGCTCTGGACCGACCGGGATGGGGGAGTGCGGCCGGTCCTCGCGACCTGTGAGGATCAGCAGTGCCAGGCAGAGGCAGTGTGCTCGACCATTCTCGAGCATCACGAGTCGGGCATCGCGTTGAAGGATCAAGCTGTCCTGTTCCGCACCTCGCATCACAGTGATCTGCTCGAAATCGAACTGGGACGACGAGGAATTCCGTTCGTCAAGTACGGGGGACTCCGCTTCCTGGAGGCATCCCATATCCGAGATCTGTTGGCCGGCCTTCGCCTGGTCGAGAATCCGCGTGACGAGCTGGCCTGGCTCCGGATCCTGCAGCTAGCGGATGGCATCGGTCCCCAGTCGGCCAACCGAATGATGCGCGACTTGGGGGTCTGGAGCGCCCAGTTCACGGAGCCGAGTCCGCTCGACAGCTTCTGTGCTGACCCGACGTCGCATCGCCCCGGTCATCGCTCCGCAGCTGACCTCCTGAGGATCGCCGAGGGGCTTGGACGCTGCCGAGATGAGGGAAGTCCCCTCGGGACCCGGGTTGAGCTGCTGGGAGATGTTCTGGCGCCGATCATCAACAGGATCTACAGCCACCCCGAGGCCCGATTGGCCGATCTCGATGCACTCGCACAGATGGCATCGGAGTACACCAGCGTGGACGGCTTTCTCGCCGATCTGACTCTGGACCCACCTACGTCCACCGGGGATCTCGCCGGCAAGCCCAGCCTGGACGATGACTGGCTGACCCTCTCAACGGTGCACTCGGCCAAGGGAGGTGAATGGGACGTGGTGCATGTGATCCATGCGGCCGACGGGGCGTTTCCGTCAGACATGGCCACAGGAACCGAGGCCGGCATCGATGAGGAACGGCGCTTGTTCTATGTGGCCCTGACCCGAGCGCGATCGCATCTGCACATCTATGCACCGCTGCGCTATCACCACGGTGACCCGGCAGGCTGGACGGACAAGCACAGCTACGCTCAGCGGACCCGGTTTCTCCCCTCGACCCTCGACCGACTACTGGAACTGCGGGCGGTCCGTAGCCGGTCTGACCATCCACTGCCTACAGCATCGATTCCTGTCGCGACAGCGGTGGACCTAGGGCTCCATGGCCTCTGGTAGGCCGGGTCGATTCGCTGCCTCGTACCTCGTCAGACCAAACCGTGCGAGAAGCCCCTTGCGTCCCGTTCGGCGGCTCATCACTTGCTCGCCGTACAATGGTCGGGCTACCCGTCAGAGCCCGCCTTTTCCTGCAGATAGCGCCGCTCCGGTTCATTGGTGGCCAAGCTCGCCGCGGACTCGTAGGCAAGTTGGGCGGCGCGGTGTTCGCCGGCGAGCTCATGGATATATCCCACCGTGGCATGGAAGCGGTGGTGGTCAGCCAAGAGGTCCGCTAGGGCGTGGACCTCGCTCTGGGCAGCCTGGGGACCGTCGGTGTGTGCAACGGCGACCGCCCGATTGAGCCGGACCAACGGGTTGTTGGTGCGCAGGGCGAGCTGGTTGTACAGCGCGCGGAGTTGAGTCCAGTTCGTTTCCTCGTATGACGGTGCCTGGTCGTGTACCGCGGCGATGGCCGCCTGGAGCTGATACTCGCCCATGGCGTGATGGCCGAGCGCATCAGTGAGCAAGCCAAGTCCCTCAGCAATCATCGATCGGGTCCACAGGTGCCGATCCTGCTGATCGAGAGGCATGAGCTCCCCGTTCTTCGTGAGTCGAGCGGGCCGGCGTGCGTCGGTCAGCAGCAGGAGGGCCAGGAGTCCGGAGGTTTCGGGGTGGTCAGGTAGGCGATCGTGCAATTGGCGGGCCAATCGGATCGCTTCGTTGGCGAGGTCGGCCCGGTGGAGCGAGGCGCCGCTGGTGGCAGCGTGACCTTCGTTGAAGATGAGGTAGACCACCTGCATCACCGAGGGCAATCGGTCATCGACGAGATCCGGAGTGGGTCCGCGAAAGGGCTCGTCGGAGCGGCTGATTGACGTCTTGGCCCGGCTGATTCGCTGCGCGACCGTGGCCTCGGAAAGGAGGAGGCTGTCAGCGATCTCCCGGGTGGTGAGACCACCGACGGCGCGCAAGGTCAGTGGGATGGCCGCCCTCGGGCTGAGCGAACTGTGGCAGCACAGGAAGAGCAACGCCAGTGAGTCGTCCTCAGCTGCTACTGGCTCATCGGGCAGTGCTGCCCAAGAGGCGACGAGCTTCTCGCGCCTTCGACGAGCCGTGTCGCGGTGATGCTGGTCGATGAGCCGACGCTGAGCGACGCGAACCAGCCATCCGACGGGCCGATCGGGCACCCCCCTTGTCGGCCAGCTGTCCAGGGCGATCAGGGCGGTCTCCTGCATGGCGTCCTCTGCATCGGCGAAGCGTGTACCCCGCCGCAGCAACACGGCGAGCGCGTCCGGAGTCGCACCCCGAAGAACCAATTCGACAGTCTGTGGTGCTACTGGTTGCGGCATGCCTACTCGGGTTCTGGTGCGCCGATGATCTCTCGAACTTCGATGGGCTGACGGATCGGTGCGCCGGCGATGCCGGGCGCAGCGGAGATACGAGCAGCAATGTCGATGGCGCGTGCTAACGAGGGAACCTCCACCACCCGGTAGCCAGCGACCAATTCCTTGGTTTCGGGATAGGGACCGTCAGAGACCACCGGAGGCCGGTGCCCGTCAGAGGTCACGAAGCGAGCCTCCTCCGGGCCCGACAGACCTTGGGCGTCTACCAGCTCACCCAGAGCACTCAGCTCACTGTTGAGTGCCATCTGGAACTCGATGTGGGTCTGGATGTCGGACTGGGACCATTCGAGCATCGGGCCCATGCCTGAATCCACCGGCCCGTAGCTCTGTAGCAGCATGAAACGCATGGTTCCCCCGTTCAGCGGTCGTAGGCCGCTTGTAGGGCGGCAATGTCGAGTTTGCCCATCTGCATCATCTCGTCCGTGGCCTGTTGGGCGCGGATTCGGTCGGAGGAGCCAAGCAGTGACCCCAGGACCGCAGGGACGACCTGCCACGACAGCCCGTAGCGGTCTTTCAGCCAGCCGCAGCGTCCAGGCTCACCGCCTCCCGCCGTCAGCTGCTCCCACAAGGAGTCGAGCTCTGCTTGGCTGTCGACGCTGACGAACAACGAGATCGATTCAGTGAACCCGGCGTGGACCGGCCCACCGTTCAACAGCATCAGACGCTGGCCGAACAGATCGATGGTGGCACTGTAGATCGGCCCGCCGTCAAGGGCTTGGCGCACCTCGGGCGGGAGCGCGTCAGGAAAGATCGAGCTGTAGAACGTGAGCGGCTCGACGAGATCGGCGTCGAACCAGAGAAATGGGGTAACAGACGGCATCATGGACCTCCTGGTCGAGTTGTCGCCCCGATTGGGTCGACACTAATGAGTCGGAGCGGAGTCTCCGTTCTCGACATCTCGTGGCCGTGAATCTTGACGGGACCTACAGAGCCAGGTGGCAAGGGTCCAGTTGCCCCAGCACGTGTGGGCACGGTCGGACGGCAAAGCGATCCGACGATCTCCTCACTTCGTGGGTACCGGCCCAACGGTGCCCGGTGCCGCGGCGCTGGTCCATGGCGACCTTTCGTTCGCCCCCGAGCTCACTCGGGCGGTCCACCAGGGTGGAACGCAGCTCGGAGCCACTTCCCGATGTGAGCAAAGGCCGGCGCCGCGGCAGGAAAGCCGAAATTGATGAAGCCATGCGGTTGGCCGGGGTAGCAGATCTCGTCTACCACCACGCCCTCGTCACGGAGCCGTGCCGCATAGGCCCGTCCTTCGTCACGGAGCATGTCGCATCCGCCCAGAATGACTAGTGCCGGTGGAAGGGACGCGACGCTGTCGGCTTGCAACGGTGCGGCATAGGGGTCCGCGTCGATAGTGCGATCCCCGCTGTAGGCGGCCCAGTAGCGTTCACCGGCCTTGCGGCTGATGATCAATCCGTCGAATTCGTAGGTGGACGGGTGCACGAGGGGGCCGGCCGTGCCCGGGTACATGAGGACCTGGCCGGCCAGCCGCGGGCCGCCCCGATCGCGAAAGCGGAGGGCGGTGGCGGCCGCCAGATTGCCACCGGCGCTCTCACCGGCCACGGCGACTCGGTGGGCGGGAACCTGGAAGCGAGCGGCGTTGGCGCTGGCCCACTGGGTCACCGTCGCGCAGTCGTCGAGTCCGGCGGGATAAGGATGCTCCGGAGCCAGGCGATACTCCACCGACACGACGACGGCGCCGGAGCTGTGGGTCAACTCCCGGGCCACGTTGTCCATCAGTCCGATGCTCCCGATGACGAAGCCTCCACCGTGAAAGTAGAGGAGCAGGCCCGTCGGCTCGCCTTCGTTGCGGTAGATCCGGATGGGGATGCCCTCGACCTCCTCGTCGCTCACCTGGGCGATCTCCCGGCTCGGTGGTTCCCCGACCGGGCCTCGGGCCAGCTTCAGGAACTCGGGCGACAGGTCGTCAAAGGGGGTCGACCGCATCGGGTTGGCGGCGATCCAGTCGGAGACCCATGGATCCAGCACTCCTTCTTCAGCCACAGACTCATCCCCCGTGCTGCTCGACAATTTGGCAACGTGGCCCCTAGACGGGCCGTTTGGGGCAAGGATAACCAGCGCGCCCGACCGGTAAGAGCCCCAGTTCAGAAGCTTGTCGGTCGTAGCCAAGCATGGCGACCCCTCGGGCTCTCGGCCCGAAATCGAGGCATCGACGGCAGGTCGGCCCGGCTGACCGAAGGAGTCCGCCGATCAGTCGTCCTGCCGCACTGCTGGAGACCCGACTGGCTGTGTTAGGTTGCCCACGAATTGTTGTCCAGCTGCTTCGGGGGTTGTCACTATGGGCCGTCTTGACGGAAAGGTCGCCTTCATCACCGGCGCGGCACGGGGCCAGGGCCGGAGCCACGCCATCCGGCTGGCCCAAGAGGGTGCCGACATCATCGCCATCGATCTCTGTGAGGACATCGAGTCGAACCTGTATCCGTTGGCTACGCCGGAGGACCTCGAGGAGACGGTGAAGGCTGTCGAGAATCTCGATCGCCGGATCGTCGCCCGGAAGGCGGATGTCCGTTCGCGTGACGCCTTGGCCTCGGCCCTCGATGAAGGGATCGGACAGCTCGGCCACCTGGACATCGTCGTGGCCAACGCCGGGATCATGCCGATGGGCGTGGGCAATCCGATGGACTTCGTGGATGCCACGGATGTGGACCTGATCGGCGTCATGAACACGGTGGCGGCCGGCCTGCCTCACCTCCCAGACGGTGCCTCGGTGATCGTGACCGGCTCCAATGCCGGCCTGATGCCTGGGACGACCGAGACCGGCTCCATGGGTGCCGGTGGCGCTGGTTACGCATGGTCCAAGCGGACGCTGGTCGGTTACGTGGAGCAGATGGCCCTCATCCTGGCCAGCCGGATGATTCGGGTCAACGCTATCCATCCCACCAATGTCAACACCCACCTCATCCACAACAAGGAGCTGTACCAGGTCTTCCGGCCCGACTTGGAGAATCCGACGGAGGAGGACGTGATCCCGGCCTTCACCTACTTCCAGGCGATGCCCATTCCGTTTGTCGAGCCGGTGGACATCTCGAACGCCGTCCTCTTCCTTGCCTGTGACGAGTCCCGCTACGTCACCGGCCAGCAGCTCCGCATCGACGCCGGTTCGCTGCTGCGTTGGCCGAATGGACCCAAGTAGGCCAGTTCCGGTGGGGCGGGCCACCAGGGTCTCGGCCGGGCGCCCCGGAGTGGCAACCCAACTACAGCGGGCAGGAGCTGCTGGAGCGAAGGGCGACGCGCAACTGGCTTGAGTGTGGTTGGAAGAGCACCTTGGGTGCCGTGATCGACACCGGAGCACCGAAGTCATAGAGCCTGATGGTGCTCACCGTGGTCGACTGCCCGACAAGGGATTTGCCGGCCAGAACGCTGGTCCCCAGGGCTCCCTTGGCGATCGTGAAGTGGGTCAGGCTCCTGGCCTGCACCAATCGGTCCTGATCGTCCACCCAGATCTCGGTCGGACTGACCGAGATCATCGGTTTGATCGGTCTGGCCCCAGAGGTGCAGGCGGGCTTCACCAGTAGGTACTTGGTTGTCAGGACGCCCTGGAGGCTCCCGCTTCCGAGGCTCTCGGCCCGAAGCCCCGCCACGGTTGCGTCGGTGACGACCTCACCGATCGCGGCGACGGTGCTCAGGGCACCGAGCGCTCCGAACGAACCCGGGGGGAAGGTGGCCGTCTTGATCCACGCCGGGGCGCTGGCCAGTCCGGAGACATCCAGCCGGATGTAGCTCGTCCGCCCGATCCAGATCTGGCGGTTGGTTCTCGCCGGCTCCGACGATCGTGTGGTTGCCGACGGCTGAACTTCGCCGGTCGTGCTCCGCCGTCGAAGTCGATCGGTTGGCGAAATCGACGGTTCCCACGCCGACGTTGGAAGTACGGAGCCGGGGGTTGGTGCTGTAGGAAACGGACGAGAACCTGAATCGGGCTGTTCCGGCTGCCCTGGTCGCCGCGATCACCTGCCGTGTGAAGGGACCCCCGACGGCAGCGGTCCCCTGTCCCGAGCGGCCTACGAGGGCGGAACCTGCCCCCACCACCACGAGCATCACCACCAGTGCCCAGGGCAGGACACGCCTCATGGCATGAGTCTTCCACGCCGACTGCCGGGCCGGAAGGGGGAGCCAGGGTGGGGGTCAGACCGCCAGGCCCGGGGGAAAGCCGCCGGTGCTGATCGGTCCCCACCGTTCCGGAAGGAGCCGCAGGAGGACCTTTCCCTGGTCGATCATGGCTTGCCGGTACTCGTCCCAATCGGAGTGCTCGCCGCTGATCGAACGAAAGTAGGTCACCAGGCCGTCAAGCGCTTCGGGGAGGTCGACCACGGTTGTGGCGCCGGTTACCTGGACCCACGGGCCGTTGAAGGTGTCGGACAGCACGCAGACCGTGGCCGTCGGCCGGACCCGTAGGTTGCGAGCCTTGGCCCGCTCCGGATAGGTGGCGATGACGATCGTCCCTGCCGGATCCACGCCCATGGTCACCGGGGATAACTGTGGGGTGCCGTCGGAGCGCTGGGTGGCGAGCACGGCGTTGTGACGCGGCCTGATGAACTCCAGCAAACCTGCCCGGTCGACGACGGTGGTGGTGGCGATGGGTCGGGCCATCACCGAACCGTAGCAACCAGCCGGTCAGATGGCCCGGTACTCCGGGTACCCAGCCCGTGCCCGCCAGGGTGCTGGCCGATTCGGTCACCCATCACCTGGTGGTCGTGGATCGCAGGTGGACCGGTCGACCCGCTCTGAAGTTGGTGCAGACTGTCGCTGGAGACACCTCTGCGGTCGGCCGTTGCCGTGGTCGCCGAGAGGGGAACGGGAGTCAGCATGGGGGAAGTTGTACTGATCCACGGTGCCTGGCATGGAGCCTGGTGCTGGGACGGTGTCATCGGCGAATTGAGGAGCCGGGGGGTGGCAGCGACCGCCGTCGAACTCCCCTTCACAGGGTTCGACGACGATTGGCAGGCCGCCCGGCTGGCCATCGAATCAGCCGGTGAGGGGGCCTTGATCTGCGGGCACTCGTATGGCGGGGTCGTGGTCGACCGGGCACTGGTCGGCCTATCGGGGTTCGCCGGCGTGGTCTACCTGGCGGCATTCATCAACGATGGAGGTGCGTCGGTCGGCGATGAGGAGATTCCCCTGATCGGATCGATCGTCATGGACGGCGAATGGTCGACCATCGATCCCGGCCGGATACGGGAGCTCTTCTACCGGGACAGCGATGAGGCCACGGTCGCCGCCATCGCTCCGCGGCTACGCCCGATGAAGCTCGACGCGGCGGCGTTCCTGGCCGAGCCGCCTGACCGACCCAATGCGAGGACCACCTACGTGGTCTGCACCGAGGACAGGGCTGTCCCACCCCCGATGCAGCGTCGGCTGGCCCAGCGCTGCGACCAGGTCGTGGAGTATCCGACGGATCATTCACCATTCCTCACGCGCCCCGCTGAGCTTGCCGAACTCCTCGCCTCGCTGCTCTGAACTGGACGGATCGGCCGCCGAGGGACCGGGGCGGTGGGGAATCGTGACTCGGCGCGGTAGGCGACCCAGGGCTGATGCCCTCATCGTCCGACCCGCCGTGGTGAGGATCGATGGACAGCCCACACGCCGCCGGTCGTGGTTCAGGCGGCCGTTTGCATCCCGAGGAGTTCGAACATGTTGCCCCCCATGATCTTCCTGACCGCCTCGTCCGGGTAGAGGCCCGACACCTCTTCGGCCCAGGCGAAGGGCTCGGCCAGCCCTTCGGGATGCGGGTAGTCGGACCCGAAGAGAATGTGCTCGGGTGTCATGACGTCGATGAGGGCCTCGAGCGAGTCCTCCCAGAACGGATTGATGTAGATATTCCGTAGGAATACTTCCCGGGGATGCTCCAAGAAGGCGTTGGGCATCTTTCCGTAGGTCTTCTCGAGCGCCTTCAGGCACGGGAGGGCCCAGCTGCCGCCGTTCTCGACGCTCATCAGCCGCACTGTCGGGAACCGGCTCAACATCCCGTGACAGATGGCCGACGTCACGGTGTCGCTGATCGGCCGGCCCGTGTTGACCGCGTCGCTGAACGGCCTCGGGGTGAAGGGCTGCATGTCCCGGCCGTCGCCCTCCCATTCGTTGGCATGGCGCTGGTAGCCCGAGTCGGACGCGTGCATGGCGACCAGAATCCCCGACTCGGCCACCTTCGCCCAGAACGGGTCGAATTCCGGCAGGAAGGGAGACTTCGTGCCTTTGGTCCCCGCCACCGGACCTGGACGGAGGAGCACCACTTTGGCCCCGCGCTCGAGGGCCCATTCGAGCTCAGCGATGCCTCGTTCGGGCAGGCAGGGGTTCACTACGGGCGTGGCGAAGATCCGGTGTTGGTAGTCGAAGGTCCATTCGTCATGGAGCCACTGGTTGTAGGCATGGATGACCGTGCAGGTCATTTCCGGATCGTCCAGCAGATTGACCTCGATGAGGCTGGCCAGGGTGGGGAACATCAGCGCGGCATCGATGCCAGTCTCGTCGAGGAGGGCCAGGCGAGGCTCGGCCGACCGGAACGCATCGATGGCCCGCATCGGCTTGCCGGCAAGCTCTCGGAGGGTCTTGCCTTCGGTGTTGTGGCCGGAGAAGTACTCGGCGAAGGAGCCGGGAGGAGCCACCACGTCGAAGGTGGGATTCGGGATCGACTCGCTGATGTGGTTGGCGATGGCGATCTTCGTCCGGCCATTGACCTGCACGTACTTGACGAATCCGTCGAACTGCTTGGGGAGGTAGCGCGTGAGCGCATCCTCGGTCTCATAGAGATGATTGTCGGCGTCGAAGATCGGACCTTCATACTTGGCCACGGGAGCCTCCATTCCTTGCAGATTGGTAAAGCGGGCGGGATCGACCGGCGCGCGTCCTCATGCGCCGACTGGGGTGAACTCGAGGTACAGCCGGTCGTGGCCTCGGAGCATCCACGTGGGCGTGTACTCCCAGTGGCGGTCATCCGCCGGACCGTGATGTGACTCGGAGATCCGGATGTCGGCCATCCGGTCCAAGAGGAGCTGGAGCGAGACAGTGGTCTCGGCTCGGGCCAGCGGAGCCCCCGCGCACGTATGGATGCCGTGTCCGAAGGCGATGTGCTGTCGGGCGTTGGGGCGGTCGAGACGGAGCTCGTCGGGGTTCTCGAACTCGCGTGGGTCACGGTTGGCCGCACTGGGCAGAACCATGACGGTGCTTCCCGCTGGGATGTCGGTGTTCTGCACGGTCGTCGGTGTCCGGGACAGGCGAAAGGTGCCGTTGATGGGCGGTTGCATGCGCAAGGTCTCCTCGATGAAGACGGGAACCAGGCTGCGATCGTCGCGCAGCTGCTGTTGGAGTTCGGGCCGCTCCCCCAGGGTCATGAGGGCGGTTCCCAACAACCGGGCCGTCGTCTCCTGACCCGCAGCGAAGAGGTTGGAGGCAATCTTCATCACGTCCTCGACCGGAGGCAGGGAGCCATCCGGGAAGGTGG
This sequence comes from uncultured Acidimicrobiaceae bacterium, assembly GCA_963835465.1. GTDB lineage: Bacteria > Actinomycetota > Acidimicrobiia > Acidimicrobiales > RAAP-2 > Bog-756. The sequence continues at coordinate 309,993 of CAWIFR010000006.1, read as the reverse complement.
CAGTGGCCAGCCCGGTCATGACGTCATCGCGTGGCTCCCGGCGCCGGTCCTCGATATACCGCGTGAACTGGGCGTAGAGGTACTTCGAGGGGACTGTGCGTCATCTCGAGGTGTTCGGTGTGCATGAGCTTCTCGAGGAACTCCGGATGATCCTCCTCGGGCACGCCCAGGAGGTCGGCGATCACGAGCATGGTGTAGGGCTGGGCATACTCACCGACGAACTCGCACTCGCCACGGGCATGGAAGCGATCGATCTGGTCGTCGGCCAGGCGCTGCAGGGACGCCTCGTTCTCCTTCAGGCGCTTCGGCGTGATCAATCGCATCAGGAGCCCCCGTTGTGCGGTGTGCTTGGGGGGGTCGAAGGTGGGGAGCTGGTCACCGAAGGGAAGATCGTCCCGGTAGGCCTCGATGATCTCGGTGACATCGTCACCCTCCAGCGGTACCGGGAAGGTGGCGAACGGCCCGATGGCTGAGTTGCAGGCCGAGAAGGTGGCCTGGTCGTGGTAGATCTCCACCGCCTCGTCGTAGCCCGTCACCATGAACACATCGTGGTACGGCTCCTGGACGATGGGGCACTGCCCACGGAGGTGCTCGAAGTAGGGGTAGGGATCATCGATGAGTTCTTTGGTGCGGAAGAAGTCGATGGACTCGAACTGCTGATCGCTCAAGGGTGCTCCAGGTCGTTTGCGGGCAGGTGCCCTGATCGGGTGGGGACGAATGCGCCATTACGGCGTCGTGGGTTGACCGCTCGGGGTATGTTCAGTTGCCGCGCCGTGCAGATGGGAGCCAGCCGCGGGAGGCGCGCCGGGTCCAACCGGTGCCCAACGCCAGTCGAAAGGAACCAGCGCATATGGGCCAGGAACTCTCGGGGAAGGTCGCCATCGTCACGGGTGGTGCCAGCGGGATTGGCCGCGCCACTGCTGAGCTCTTCGCCGACGAGGGCGCCAAGGTGGTGGTGGCTGATATCGACAGGCAACAGGGCGAGTCGCTGGCAGGCCACCTGGGCGGTGCGGTGGCCTTCCGGCGGACCGACGTGTCTGATGCCGATGACGTCCAGGCCCTGGTGGACTTCGCGGTGGAGAGGTTCGGTGGCCTCCATGTCATGGTCAACAATGCCGGCATCTCCAGCTCGTTTCGGCGCTTCCTGCGAGACGACCTCCGGGACTTCGACCGGGTGATGGCGGTGAATCTGTTCGGAGTGATCATCGGGACCCAGCGAGCCGGACGGCACATGGCCGAGCACGGAGGTGGGTCCATCATCAACACGTCGTCGATCGGTGGGCTCACTGGTGGGGGCCCTCCCATCGCCTACCGCACCTCCAAGGCGGCCATTGCCCAGTTCAGCCGTATGGTGGCCACCGATCTTGCCGAGTACGGCATTCGGGTCAACTGCATCGCCCCGGGTCATATCCCGACCGGGATCACCAACTACGACCTGGGGCCGACCATCGAGTCCGACCAGCCCTTGCAGCGCCGAGGCACCCCCCAGGACGTGGCCGAGGCGGTGCTCTTCCTGGCCGGCGACCGGTCGGCTCAGATCACCGGCATCCTCGTCCCGGTGGATGGAGGGACGGTGGCCGGACGGCCTGTCCGTCAGGCCATGCCCGGCCAGGCGGCCGGGAAGGACGGCGCGGCCGGCTGAGGTCCGGCGTCCGAGGGTAGCCGGCATCATCCCGGCCCTCGACCGTCCCGGATGGCCTCTTCGACCAACCCGATGACCCACGAGATGGCCCCGACCGCCCGCTGGTGATCGATCTGCCAGTCGACGACCAGGCGCTCGTAGGAGGCCACGCTCCACAACACGTCGAGGACGGCCGACACCGCCTCCTGCTCCTCCTCGGACCAATGCTCGGCCTCGCCGGTGACGGCGGAGAGCAGCGCCTCGTGTTGTCGGTCCTTGGCCGCCACCAGCGTGGGGTCGAGCGCCGGCCGTGGCTCCTTTGGGTACTGGGTCACGTGGTCGAAGATCTGGGTGGCCACCGTGGCGACATCACCCAACTGCATGCCTTCCAGGTCGATGCCGGCCTCCTGCTCGTTCCGGTGCATCACCGCGTCCCGGAGCCCCCGCTCACTACCGAAATAGCGGTAGACGGTCCGCTCGTTGACGCCGGCCCGTTCGGCCACGGCTCGGACGGTGAGCTTCTTCCAATCTCTCACCGCGGTGCGGTGAATGAGTTCGGAGCCGGCATCGAGAATTCGTTCCCGAGTCTCCGCGGCGCGCTCACGACGAAGGGTGCCGTCGTACGCCCGCGCTGGGCGGTCCGGAGGTTCCGTGGTGGGTTGTTCAGCGGTGCTCACGGCATCCATTCTGCTAGGCCAACTTCGCCGACCAACCTCCGTCGACCGGGATCACCGCACCGGTGACGAACGAGGCTCGGTCGGAGGCCAAAAAGGCGCCGACCTCGGCCACCTCGTAGGGCTGGCCAGCGCGGTTGAGAGCGGCTTTGGCGGCGATGTCGGGAATGAAGTCTTCGGCGCCCTGGGCCATGATCTCGGTGAGGATGAATCCGGGGCAGATGGTGTTGACCCTGATGCCCTGGGTGCCATACTCGATCGCCGCAGACTTGCTGGCACCGATGATGCCGTGTTTGGCCGCCTGGTAGACGCTGGTGAAGGCCGAGCCGTTGAGGCCGCCCACCGAGGACCAGTTGATGATGGAGCCGCCGCCCGTGGGGAGCATGGCGCGGATGCCGTGCTTCATCCCGAGCATGACCCCCCGTAGGTCGACATCCATCAGCCGGTCGTAGAACTCCATGGTCAGATCGGCAAGTGCGCAACCATCGGCGATACCGGCCACGTTGAGCACGGCGTCCACCCGCCCATACGCGTCGACGGCGGCTGCCATCAGGGCCTCCACGTCGGCCTCCTGGGACACATCGCAGTGCACCGGGAGGACGCCGTCTCCCACCGCGGCGGCGGTGTCCCGCTCGGCGCCGCTGATGTCCGCAGCCACCACCTTGGCGCCCTCACGCGCAAACACCGTGACCGACGCCTTGCCCATCCCCGAGCCCGCACCCGTGATCACGGCGACCTTTTCGTCCAAGAGCCCCATCACGCGACTCCGGCAGCTGACAATTGGTTCCGGTGGGTCATGGGATGGAGACCGGCAGAGTCTCCCAGCCTCGGACCGTCGAGGTGGGTGCGAGCCTGGCCCGGTCCAGGTCGACTTCCCAGGTGGGGAACCGATTGAGGACCTCGTCGAGGGCTATCCGGCCTTCGAGGCGGGCCAAGGCGGCACCCAGGCACAGATGGATCCCGTAGCCGAACGTGAGCGGCTTCCCGTCGTTGCGATGGATGTCGAAGCTGTCGCCGTCGGGGAAGCGGCGGTCGTCATGGTTCGCCGATGCGGGGAGAAGCATCATGATGCTTCCCTCGGGCACCGTCTTGCCGTGGATCTCGACCTCTTGGGCCACGTACCGGGCCGCGTGGGGTGCCGGCGTCTCGAAGCGCAGGAGCTCCTCGATGGCGTTGGGGAGGAGCGACCGGTCCTCGACCAGCTCCCGGCGCTGTTCAGGGTGGTCAGCCAGCACTTTGCCCGTCCATCCGATCAGCCGGCCGGTCGTCTCGTTGCCGGCTCCGGTGATGACGCCGATGTAGGTCAGGAGCTCTTCCCGGGTGAGCCTTCGGACGGTCCCGGTCTCGTCCTCGAACTCGGCCTGAAGGAGCTCGGTCATGATGTCGTCGGATGGATGATCGGCCCGCCAGTCGATGTAGTCACCGAACATGTCGGTGGGGACGAAGTTCTCCGAGACCTCCATGGGCTGGCCGGCCTCGGTACGGAGATTGGCGTCTACCTTGTCCCGCACGGCCTCTTGGTCCTGCTCGGGAATGCCGAGCAGCATGCCGATGACCCGCATGGGCATCTGGGCCCCGAGGTCGGCGATGAAGTCGAACTCCTTGGCACCGATCAGCGGATCGAGGCTTCGGGCGCAGAACTCCCGGATCTGGGGCTCGAGGGCGGCCACCCGGTTGGGTGAGAACACCCGGGACATCAGCCGCCGGTGGATGGTGTGCACCGGTGGATCCTCGAAGATCAGCACGCCCGAGGGCATCTCGATGTTGGCTCGGATCAGTTCGATGATGCCGCCGCGACCGGAGATGAAGGTCTTCGAGTCGAGATAGCACCGCTCGACATCGGCGAAGCGGCTGACCGCGTAGAAGTCGTGGGGCTCGTTGTAGTAGAGCGGCTCCTCGTCTCGCATGCGCCGGAATACCGGGTACGGGTTGGCGTCGATCGCCACGTCGTACGGGTCGTAATAGACGTCACTGGCGTCCTGGATGGTCACGCCGCACCTCCCCTTGCTTTCATGTCGTACTGTGACACTAAGCTGCGGGACGGTCAAGCGCAGCGCAAGCTCGGCGGCCGGGGACTACCCGAAGGATGGGGGACGATGAAGACACATGCAGCGGTCCTGTGGGGCCGGGAGCAGGAGTGGAAGATCCAGGAGATCGACCTCGATCCTCCGGGGCGCCACGAGGTGTTGGTCAAGTGGGCGGCGGCCGGTCTCTGCCGATCCGACGAGCATCTCCAATCGAGCGAGATGGGCTCGGAGGCGGGTAGCGGTCAACCCCCACGGGAGGGCCTCTTTCCGATGGTCGGGGGTCACGAGGGAGGAGGCGTCGTCCTCGAGGTGGGCCCGGACGTCACCAGCCTGCGGCCCGGCGACCACGTGGCGGCCAGCTTCTTCCCCATCTGCGGTCGGTGCAAGATGTGCATCACCGGGCACTCCAACCTCTGCGACCTCGGTGCCGCCACCTTTGCACCGGGCCAGATCTCGGACGGGACCGTCCGTTACCACCTGGACGGGCAGCCCCTCAACGTGATGTCCAAGCTCGGCACCTTCGCCGAGCACGGTGTGAGCCATGAGGCATCACTCGTCCTCGTCGATGACGACCTGCCGCTGGCGGTGGTGGCTCTGGTCTCCTGCGGTGTGGCCACCGGTTGGGGCTCGGCGGTCTACCGGGCCGAGGTCATGCCGGGTGACACGGTGGTGGTGGTCGGCGTCGGGGGAGTCGGTATGAACGCCGTCCAGGGCGCCAAGATGGTCGGGGCGAGGAACATCGTGGCGGTGGATCCGGTCGAGTTCAAGCAGAAGGCGGCCCTCGACTTCGGGGCCACGCACACGGCGGCATCCATGGACGAGGCCCTGCCGATGGTCACTGAGCTGACAAGAGGACAGATGGCGGACGCCGTGATCATGGTCCCTGGGGTGATGTACGGAGACCTGATGGCCGGTGCCCTCTCCCTGACCAGCAAGGGAGGAACCTGCGTCATCACCGGCGTCGCCCCGCAGGTCCAGCGGGAGGCCAGCGTCAACCTCTTCGATCTGGCCATGATGCAAAAGGAGATCAAAGGGGTGATCTTCGGTGCGGCCAATCCGCGCTTTGACATCCCCAACCTCCTGGCCCTCTACAAGTCGGGCCAGCTCAAGCTGGACGAGCTCATCACCAGGACCTACCGGCTGGACCAGATCAACCAGGGCTACCGGGACATGCTCGACGGTGTGAACCTCCGAGGCGTGGTCACCTTCGAGTGAGTGCTGACTTGTGCTCGACCCGACGGCATCGTCGGAGGACGAAGCAGACGCTGACCGACCGGGACCTGTTCGGCCCGTCCGGGACCCCCACGGTCGTCGTCATCGGAGCGGGACTCGGTGGCATCGGAGCCGGGGTGAAGTTGCAGCGGGCCGGTATCCGAACCTTCACCATCTACGAGTCATCGGCTGGCGTGGGCGGAACGTGGTGGGACAACACCTATCCCGGCGCAGAGGTCGACGTCCACTCCAACCTGTACCGCTATTCGTTCAAGCCCTACGACTGGAGCCGAACCCACGCACGCCAGCCCGAACTGCAGGCCTATCTTGAAGAGACCGTCGATGAGTTCGGCCTCCGCCCGCACCTTCAGCTGGGCGTGACCGTCCAATCGGCCGCATGGAACGACGACCGCCACGTCTGGGCGGTCCGGCTCGACACCGATGTAGTCGTCGAATGCCATGTGCTCATCAGCGCCGTCGGGTTCCTCAATGTCCCGCGCGTATCCGGACTGGCCCGGACTAAAGGAGTTCCAGGGCCCGGCCTTCCACACCTCACGGTGGGAGCATCAGCACGACCTGGCCGGCCGCGTGGTGGCCGTGGTGGGGACCGGCTCCACGGCGACGCAGGTTGTGCCGGCCATCCAACCCATCGTGGGGACGCTGTACCTGTTCCAGCGGGAGCCCGGGTGGGTCATGCCCAAGGGGGAGCGGGACCTCACCGAGGTCGAGCGCGGGCGCCTGGCCCGACCCTGGCGGCGGGCTCTGGACCGTGCCTCCCTGCGCTACACCCTGGAGAAGGGACTCATCGGTGCCGCTACCTTCCGTCCCGGCACCGAGTTGCACCGGAGGCGGCAGGCGACGTGCCTGGACTACATCGACCGGGAGTTTGCCGACCACCCGGAACTCGCCAAGGCCGTGACCCCGACCTACCCCTACCCGGGCAAGCGACCGGTTATCGCCAGTACGTTCTATCCAGCCCTGAAGGAGGACAACGTCGAGCTCGTCCCGAGGGCAGTGTCCCGGGTGACGTCCTCGGGCATCGTCGATGCCGATGGTGTCGAACGGACCGTCGACGTCATCGTGATGGCCACGGGATTCACGGCCGCCGACTATCTGGCCCGTCTTCAGGTCACCGGACGGCAGGGTCAGACGCTCCATGCCCACTGGGCCGGTGAGCCCCGCGCCTTTCTGGGCATCACGGTGCCGGGTTTCCCCAATTTCTTCATGCTCTACGGACCGGGTACCAATGGGGGAGAGCTCGTTTCGATGCTCGAGGCGCAGGCCGAGTACGCAGTCCGTGCATTACGGCGGATGCGGAGGCGCCGGGTCAGTGCGGTCGAGGTCCGGCCGGTGTTCGAGGCGCTGTGGTTTCTGTGGCTGCAGTCGCGGATGGCGGGCACCTCGTGGACCATGAGCAACAACTACTTCCGATCGCCGACCGGGAAGATTGTCACCCAATGGCCCTCGGGCAACCTGGTCTACCGTGTACTGACCAAAGTCCTCGGCGGGATGTCGGAGTCCACCCGCCGACGAGAGGTGGGGGCATCGTGGGCCCCCTGAGTCACGCGGTCCGTCGATCGCGCCGGAGCACCGAGCCGGTGCACCCTGTCGCTATCCCCATTGCGGGGCCAGCGAGAGATGTCCCTGCCCGCCTGAAGAGGAGACCCGCATGCCCATGAAAGTCGACATTGATCCCCTCGATCTCGTCGAACCCGAGCGGTTCGCCCTAAAAGGCTATCCCCACGAGGTGTGGAGCCGGCTGCGCGCCGAGGCGCCCGTGGCCTTCATCGAGCCGCCCGGATACCCCCCCTTCTGGGCGGTCACCAAACACGCCGACGTCCAGTATGCGGCCAGTCAGCCCCAGCTGTTCTCGAGCAGGCAGGGGATCACCCTGGATATGGACCTGACCGGGATCGACATGCCGGCCGAGATGATCGTGTATCTCGATCCCCCCGAGCACGGTCCCATGCGGAAGGTGGCCAACAAGAAGTTTCTGCGCAGTGCGGTCAGTGCCCGGCGTCAGGAGATCGAGCGGATCGCGGCCGAATTGGTCGATCGGGCCTCGACCGGAGGCGAGATCAGGGAGTGCGACTTCGTCGACACCTTCGCCGCACCCTTCCCCGTGGCGGTGATCTCCTGGGTGCTGGGTGTGCCGGAAGCCGACTGGGAGCACCACTTCCGCTGGACCAACGAGATCATCGGTAAGGACGATCCCGAGTACCGCCTTCCCGGTGAGAGTCCCGAGCAGACGTCCAGGCGGGCCCGGGGTGAGCTGCACCGCTATTTCAAGGCCATGGTGGCGGCCCGTCGCCAAGATCCCCAGGACGACCTGGTCACCCAGCTGGTGCAGAGCGAGGTGAACGGCGTGCCGTTGACGTCGAGCCAGCTCGTCAACTACTGCGAGCTCCTGGTCGAGGCGGGGAACCAGACCACCCGAGACGCCATCGCCGGCGGGATGCAGGCCTTCTGCGAGTTCCCCGACCAGTGGGAGAAGCTCCGGGCCCACCCCGAGCTGCTGCCCGACGCCGTGGAGGAGATTCTCCGCTGGGTCACCCCGATCAGCTACTTCTCCCGGACCGCGACCCAGGACTGCGAGCTCCATGGCCAGCAGATCCACGCCGGCGACAAGGTGGCTCTGTACTGGGCGTCAGCCAACCGTGACGAGGAGGTGTTCGACGATCCCTTCGAGTTCCGAATCGACCGGCCGCCCAGCCAGCCCGTCGTCTTCGGCTTCGGCCCCCATCTCTGCATGGGCGCCCACGTGGCCCGAGCCGAACTGATGGCCATGTTCGGCCTTCTCGTCTCCCGCATGGAGTGGTTCGAGCAGTCGGGACCGGTAGAACGCCTGAACTTCGTCGGTGAACGGCGCCATCAAGCACCTGCCCATCCGGTACCGCCTCACGTAGGTGGCGGAGTGGCCCGGCCCGCCCAGGCCGGTCGCGACACGACAAGGAAGGAAGCAACACGATGGACAAGACGAGCATCTACTCGTGTGACGATCATCTGGACCTGCGCTCGGTTCCACCCGAGCTGTGGCAGCATCGACTGCCTCGGGATCTGCTCGAACGAGGCCCTCGGGTGGTCAGGGGCGAAGGTGATCCGATGTGGGTCTGCAACGACCGGGTCTTGGGCCGGAGCGGGCTGCCCAAGGGGGACAAGCTGCAGGTCCTCAGCGCCGTCAGCCGGGCGGGCATCGAGGACGACGGCTTTCGGGTCAGCGACCCCAAGCTGCGATTGGAGGACATGGATCTCGATGGCGTGTGGGCCTCGGTCATCTACGGTCCCATCCCGCTGACCCTGTCGATCCCCGAGCCGGACCTCCAGACCGCCTGTTATGCGGCTTGGAATGACTGGGCCATCGAGGAGTTCAATGCCTTCGCCCCCGATCGTCTGTGCGCCCTGCCGTTCCTGCCCACGTGCTCACCCGAGGCGGCGGTGGCCGAGCTCGAACGGGTCGCGGGCCTGGGTCATCGAGGCGCCATCATCGACGTGTTCGACTTCGATGCCGGCGATCCTGCCTGGGACCGCCTCTGGGCGGCAGCCGAAGGGACCGGCCTACCCCTCAGCTTTCACATCAAAGAGGGCGCGTCCCCGAGGCTCAGCTACCAAGTGGGGAAATGGCAGTCGGCAGCGTTTGCCACCTTGCTACCCCTCCAGCTCGACGAGGCGTTGGCCATCATGGTGTTCTCCGGGGCGCTGGAACGGCATCCCGGACTCACGCTGGTCCTGGCCGAAGCCGGCGTCGGTTGGCTCCCGTACTTCCTGAGCCGCATGGACATGGAGTGGGAGAACCTCCGGGACAAGATCGACTACGCCCCGAGCATCGCCCCGAGCGAGCTGTTTAAGCGGCAGGTCATCGCCACCTTCGAGGAGGAAGTACTGGCCTACCAGTACATTCCGCACCTCGGCGCTGAGTCGTGCATGTGGGCCGCGGACTTCCCCCACACCGACAGCACGTTCCCCGAGTCCCAGCGCTCCATCCAGGAGACGTTGGGACTCCTGTCCGACGAGGACCGCCGCAAGATCACCGCGCTCAACTGCGCCCAGCTGTACGGCTTCGAGTATGTCGACTGATCGGGGTGGACCGGCACCCCTCGGTGCCGTACTCGGATTCGATCACGTCGCCCTGCCCATGCAGCACGCCGATGCCATGATCAGCTTCTACCGGTCGCTCGGCCTGCCGGTGACCGAGGGTCCGCATCTTGTGCAGGTGCACCTGGGGGATCAGATGATCAACTTTCACCGACCCGAGCTCTGGCAGCGCGACTTCCCGCTTCGTGCCCCGGCCGCCGTCCCCCCGTGCGGTGACCTCTGCCTCGTCTGGGAAGGATCCTCGGAGGGATTGACCGACCTGTTGGAGGCGGCGGGCGCGGGGATCGTGGAGGGCCCGGTAGAGCGGGAGGGTGGCCGTCGGGTGCTCGCATCGAGCACCTACGTCCGGGACCCGGACGGCAATCTCATCGAGTTCATGACCTACCCGGACGAGTCGAAGGAGCATGGTTGTGTCAGCTGACCTAGTAATCCGTGGAGGCACCGTCTTCGACGGGAGCGGCGAGGCCGGCCGGGTGGCCGACGTCGCCATCACCGGCGGCCTGATCGAGGAGATAGGCCCCAGGCTCGACGGAACAGTCGAACTGGACGCCTCCGGCTGCGCGGTGGCGCCCGGATTCATCGACATCCACACCCACTTCGATGCCCAGGTGTTCTGGGACCCACAGCTGAAGCCCTCGTCGTACCACGGGGTGACCACGGTGGTGGCCGGCAACTGCGGCTTCTCCATTGCCCCGTGCCGGCCCGAGCACCACGACGTCATCGTGCACACGCTCGAGAACGTGGAGGGCATGGACGCCAACTCGCTGTCGGCCGGGATCGCCTGGGAGTTCGAGACCTTCCCGGACTATCTCGACCTGGTGCAGCCGACGCGGTACCACCCTCAATTTCACCGCCTACATCGGCCACACCGCCCTCCGGCTCTACGTCATGGGCGACGCCGCTTACGAACGGGCGGCCACTCCCGAGGAGATCGACCGGATGTGCCAGCTGGTCGACGAGGCCATGCAGGTCGGCGCCGCCGGGTTGTCGACCAGCTTCTCCTTTGCCCATCGTGGTGTCGACGGCAAACCGGTACCGAGCCGGTTCGCCGAGATGGACGAGGTCGAAGCACTCTTCATGGCCGTGGGCAAGGCGGGTAAGGGCGTGGTGCTCACCACCCCGGGATGGCAGTGCGAATACCCGGACATCTTCACCTGGCAGCCGCGTGTCGGCCGGCCGTTCACCTGTCCGCTGTTCGCCCTGTCCAGCGGGAAGCACCGTGAGGTGGTCCAACTCCATGAGGAGGCCCTGGCCCGCGGAGCCAACGTCTGGCCCCAGGTCACCCCGCGTCCGCTCACCATGCAGTTCACCCTGGCCGATGCCTACAACCTCAATGTCGGCGAGGTGTTCGGTGAGCTCATCAAGGTCAGCCCCGGGGTGAGGAAGGCGGCCTATCGTGACCCGGAGTGGCGGTCCCGGGCCTTCGAGGACCTCGAGCGCAACGAAGGGGGCATGAAGCCTCGGTGGGAGACCTTCGAGGTCTCCGAATCAGAGCGGTTCCCCGAACTGCTGGGCCGACGGGTCTCCGACATCGCCCGGGAGCGCAACGTCAGTCCATTGGACGTCATGTGCGAGCTGGCCCTGGCCGAGGACTTGGACACCCGCTTCCGGGCGTACATCGCCAACGATGACGTGGCCGAGGTCGGTAGCCTGCTGACCGAGGACCATGTGGTGCTGGGCCTCACCGACGCCGGCGCCCACGTCGATCAGCTGTGCGACGCACCGCTCCCCACCGACCTCCTCGGCACCTGGGTCCGCGACCGGGGGGTCATGCCGCTGGAACGGGCCGTGCGGAAGCTGGCCGGTGAACCGGCGGACATGTTCGGATTCGAGGGCCGTGGCTATCTTCGGCCCGGTTATGCGGCCGATGTCTCGGTCTTCGACCCGGCCACGGTGTCCCCGGGTCCGCAGCGCCGTCTGCGGGATCTGCCGGCCAACGGTGAGCGACTGACCAACGAGGAGCCGACCGGTGTGCGCCACGTGATCGTCAACGGAACCCTGATCCGGACCGACGAACGCCAGCTCGACCTCGACGTCCGGCCCGGAACCCGTCCCCGCCTCGTCTGAGGATCAGATCCCCTCAGCGGACCGTGCGGAAGAACTGGCGCAGATCGTCGACGAACAGCTCAGGCTGCTCCATGGCTGGAAAGTGGCCGCCTCGGTCCATCACCTCCCAGCGCACCACGTTGAACTGGCGCTCGACCCAGGATCGGGGCCAACGCAGGACCTCCTTGGGGTAGCGCGCCACCCCGGTGGGCAGGTCGACGAACGGCGGCGCCCCGGCCGAGCTCCGCTTGGTCTCCCAGTACAGACGGGCCGAGGAGGCACCGGTCTGGGTGATCCAGTACAGCATGACGTTGGTGATGAGCTGGTCACGGGTGAAACAGCGCTCCGGGTCCCCGTCGCAGTCGCTCCAGCTCCGGAACTTCTCCACGATCCAGGCCAGGAGACCGGCCGGGGAGTCGTTGAGGCCCACGCCCAGTGTCTGTGGCTTCGTCCCCTGTTCGTTGGCGTAGCCGGACTCCTCGCTGGTGAACCGCTTCATGGCCGCCAGGTCGGCCTGCTCTTCCTCGGTGAGGGGCTCTTGCCCGACCGGAGGGATGCCGGGGGCCATGTTGAGGTGGACGGCGGCACAGTGCTGCGGGTCCAGCCCACCGATCCTGGTGGTCACCTGAGCCCCCCAGTCTCCTCCCTGGGCGACGTACCTTGTGTAGCCGACCCGGGCCACCAGCTCGACGAACGCCTCGGCGATGCGTTGGACGTCCCAACCGGGAGTGCGGGGTGGTTCAGAGAAGCCGTAACCCGGCAACGAGGGAGCGATCACGTGGAAGGCGTCGGCGGCCGTTCCGCCGAAGGACTCCGGGTCGGTCAGCCGGGGGATGACGTCGAGGAACTCGACGATTGAGCCCGGCCATCCGTGGGTGAGGAGCAGGGGGAGCGCGTCCGGGTGGGCCGATCGGGCATGGATGAAATGGATCCTTTGGCCTCCGACACGGGTCCGATAGTGCTCGAAGCCGTTGAGGCGCTCCTCCTCGGACCGCCAGTCGTAGTGGTCACGCCAGTAGACGACCAGCTGCTCCAGGTAGTCGATGGGGATCCCGTACTCCCAGCCGGTGCCCTCGATCTGATCGGGGAAGCGGGTCTGGGCCAGCCGCCTGCCTAGATCGTCGAGGACGGCATCGTCCACCTGGATCCGCCATGCTTCGATGGCTTCGCTCACCGGCTGGTCACCCCCAGATTGTCCATGTTGCACTGCTGATTCCGCCACTCACCAGGGCCGGCTCACGCTACCGTCCCCGATGACGGACGGGACGTACTGGCCTGGGCCGGGCCGGGCCGGGTCCCCCTGGTCATGATCCCCGGTCTTGCGTGTCGCCGGTCAGGTCGACCGTGATCAACCGGTCGGTGAACCGCCACCGGCCGGCGATCCTGGCGAAGGAGTCGGCGTACTGGCCGGACAGGGCGATCCCGATGCTCCCTCCCGGGGCGCTCTGCAGCACCGTCCAGTAGCAGTGCGAGGACGCCGAGGTCGCACCAGCGTCCACGTCGACGGCCAGATTGGTGATCAGGTGCTTGGTTCGGCGCTGGCCCACCTCGGCTACCAGGCTCTCGTAGACGGGCCTCACCGCCGCCGCGCCGCGCAGGGTGGATCCGTTGGGGAGGGACCGCCAGGTCGAGTGTTCGAAGAGGGCGGCCACCCCGTCCACGTCGCCCCCGTCCAGCAAGCGAGCGTACGAGAGCACCAGCGCCCTGATCTCCTGTTCGTCCGACATCGGGCTCCTCGCTGGGTCGGGAGTTCGACACCCAGTGGCGGGTAGTCGACCGGCTACGGGCGGTGACGAAGGCTCTCAGGCTCGTCCGATCACATCGCGACCGTAGCGGGCCAGGGCCGACTCGAAGTCGGCACCGAACAGGACCGACGGAATGAGGACTCGGTCCACCCCCACCTCCTGCAGGGCCTGCACGGCGGCTACGGCTTCGTCGCCGTTGACGGCGGTGCACTGCATGGTCACTTCGATCGCTCCCGGATCCCGGCCCGCCTGGTCGGCGCTCGCCCGGATGAGGTCGATCAGGGGGGGCAGCTCCTCGATGCCCACCCCCAGCGGGAAGAACCCGTCGCCGATCCTCCCCGCCCGCCGGGCCGCTGCCTTGCTGTGCCCGCCCACGTGCACCGGGATGGTGCCGCCGGGGGGCTGGGGTCGGAGGAAGCAGTTGTCGAAGGTCACCGTGGTGCCGGCGAAGCTGGCCTGCTCCTGGGCCCAGAGGGCCCGCATGGCGGCGATGGTCTCCTCCATCCGCTGGGCCCGGCCGGCGAAGGGGATCCCCAGCGCCTGGAACTCCTCCTCCAGCCAGCCGATACCCGCTCCGAGGACCATGCGCCCCCCCGAGAGCGAGTCCAAGGTGGCCAGCTCCTTGGCCAGGACCAGGGGGTTGCGCTGGGGAAGGATGAGGATGCCGGTGCCCAAACGCAGGGTCGAGGTCTGGGCAGCCACGAAGGCCAGCCAGATCAGCGGATCGGGAAAGACCGTCTCCTCTCCAGACGGCAGCCGGCCCGACGGGTCGTAGGGGTACTTCGACTGGTAGCCGCCCGGCACCACCACGTGGTCGACCGTCCAGATCGATTCGAACCCGGCCCCTTCGGCCGCCTGGGCAAGCCGGACGGCCTCGACAGGGTTGACGAAGGCTCCGATGTTGGCGAAGGCCACCCCGAACTTGATCGGCTCCATGCGCAGTGCGCTCCCTGTTCTTCACCGTCCCCGAAGGCCCGGTGCAGCATAGGACATGGCCTTGCGCCCGGCCGCCCCTGTTAGCCTGGCCGGCATGGCCGAGGAAGTCGGGACGTGACCGCGGGCGGCGCTGCTGCGATCCGGGACGGGGTGGACCGCGACGCCTGCATGGGCTCGGGGAACTGCGTCTTCTGGGCCCCGGGCGTATTCGACCTGGACGAGGACGGCATCGCGGTCGTCGTCGGGGACGCGGTGGGCCGTGAGGAGGATGTGCGGAGGGCTGCGGCCAACTGCCCCACGTCGGCCATTCGGGTCGACGTGATCGTCACCTCCTAGCGGCGGGTCCTCGCACCGCGCCAGCCGGCGCGACGCCGGCCCCGAAGTCGGCTGTGCCACCGTGGGCCTCGTTACAATGACCGCGCCGGCCACGGACCACGTTGCGGGCAGGACCGGAGGCAGCAGATGGGCACCTACAATCACACCGGGCACGTCGTCACCGACCTTGAGCGGTCGAAGCGGTTCTACCAGGAAGTGTTCGGCTTCAAGTTCTGGTACGAGATCAGCCCTCCCGACGTGCCCACCGCCCAGCTCACCAGCCTCACTCCGCCCCTCGGCGTCACCGCCTCCTACCTGACCCTCGAGGGCTTCGTGCTCGAGCTCATGCACTACGCCGCAGAGGGTGCCACCGCTCCATTCCGGGCTCGCACCATGAACGAGCCTGGACTGACCCACCTGTCGCTCTCTGTCGACGACGTGCATGCCGCCGCCGCCCAGGCCGTCGAGCTCGGTGGCACGGTCATCGAGGACAGCGACATCGGTGCGGCCCTGTTCATCCGGGATCCGGACGGCCAGCTGATCGAGCTGCTGCCCGTGGCGTACCGGGACAACCTGCCCCCGAGGCCCTGAACCCACGATCCGAGCAGCGGTGCCGGTCGACGAGGGGGATGAGTACGCTGTCCGATGGAG
This sequence comes from uncultured Acidimicrobiaceae bacterium, assembly GCA_963835465.1. GTDB lineage: Bacteria > Actinomycetota > Acidimicrobiia > Acidimicrobiales > RAAP-2 > Bog-756. The sequence goes on along the minus strand of CAWIFR010000006.1, from coordinate 294,674 downwards.
AGACGGCCGGCAGCCCGGGGGGACGGGGCGGCCCCATCGATGAGGAGAGCAGCCAGTGACCCTGACGAGTGAGACCGCAGTACCCCTGCGACACGTCGATCGATTCTTCATCGACGGCCAGTGGGTCGCTCCGTCGACTGACGCCACCTTCGAGGTGATCGACTCGAGTACCGAACGGGTCTACTTCCGGGTGCCCGAGGCGCAGCCCGCCGACATCGATCGGGCCGTCGTGGCTGCACGACGGGCCTTCGACGAAGGACCCTGGCCGACGATGTCCCACGCCTCCCGGGCCGAGTTTCTGCGGGGCATGGCCAACGGACTGCGCGAGCGGGCCGAAGACATCGGTCAGATCTGGCCCCGGGAGTCCGGTGCCCTCTACGTCATGGCCACGCGAGGTGCGGCGGGCATCGCCGCCAGCTTCGACTACTACGCCGGGTTGGCTGACACCTTCCCCTTCGAAGAGCGGGCCCAGCCCCAGATGGGTGAGTTCGGCCTGCTGGTGCGCGAGCCGGTGGGCGTGGTGGGTGCCATCATCCCGTGGAACGCCCCCATCGGGCTCATCACCTACAAGCTGGCTCCGGCTCTCCTGGCCGGATGCACCGTGATCCTGAAGTGCTCGCCGGAGGCGCCCGGTGACGCCTACGTGGTGGCCGAGATCGCTGAGGCCATCGGTCTGCCCGCCGGGGTGCTCAACGTGGTCACGGCCGACCGGGATGTCTCCGAGCTCCTGGTCCGCGATGAACGGGTGGACAAGATCACCTTCACCGGTTCGACCGCCGCCGGGCAGCGCATCGCCTCGATCTGCGGCGAGCGGATCGCTCGCTGCACCCTGGAGCTGGGGGGGAAGTCGGCAGCCCTGATCCTCGACGACATGGACCTGGGCGCGGCCGCCGCCACCCTGGCTCGGGCCGAGTGCTCGCTGTCCGGGCAGGTGTGTTCATCGTTGACCCGGATCGTGGTCACCCGGGGTCGCCATGACGAGATGGTCGAGGCACTGGCCGGTGCGTTCAGCCAGGTGCGTGTGGGTGATCCATTCGACCCCGCCACCCAGATGGGCCCGCTCGTCTCCGGCCGTCAGCGTGATCGCGTCCAGGGCTACATCGCCAAAGGGGTGGAGCAGGGGGCGACGCTGGTCACCGGGGGAGGACGGCCCAAGGATCTCGACCGCGGCTACTACGTGGAACCCACGGTGTTCGGGAACGTGGACAACCGCTCGGTGATCGCCCAGGAGGAGATTTTCGGGCCGGTGCTCAGCGTGATCCCGGTGGATGACGAGGAGCAGGCCGTGGCCGTGGCCAACGACACCCCCTACGGACTCAACGCCTCGGTGTTCACCCAGGATGTGGACCGGGCGCGGCAGGTGGCCCGCCGACTGCGGTCGGGAACGGTCGGCCACAACGCCTTCCGCACCGACTTCGGCATCGCCTTTGGCGGCTTCAAGCGGTCGGGCATCGGCCGGGAGGGCGGGACCGAAGGTCTGCTGCCCTTCCTGGAGACCAAGACGGTGATCCTCGAGGGCGTTCCCGCCGAGTACCGCTGAGCCAGCTGGCCGGCCGGCGTGACTGGCCGCCTCGGAGCCGGTGCCGTTCACGATCTCGGTCGGGCTCCCGTAGCATCGGCGACGAGGGACGGCTGCCGATCCCCGACCCAAGAGAGAGGTGAAGCCGTGAGGCCATCAGCAAGGACCCAGGCGTGACCGACGTACCGGCGTTCGAGCGCATCAAGCTGACCACCGAGGGAAGCACCGCCATCGTGTCCTTGGCGAGCGACAAGGTGAACGCCCTCGATCCTGAGGTACTGGGCGATTTGGGCCAGGCGGTGGGATTCTGCGAACAGGACCCTGGGATCACCGCACTGGTGCTCACCGGGGAGGGGCCCGTCTTCTCGGCTGGGTTGAACGTGTCCGACGTCCTCGCCCATGAGCCCCCGTACGCCGCGGCGTTGCTGGACGCACTGCACGAAACGCTGATTCGTATCTTCACGTGTCCCAAGCCGACCGTCGCCGCCATCAACGGACCGGCCATCGCTGGTGGTTGCCTGCTGGCGTGTGCCTTCGACATGCGGCTGATCGCCGAGGAGGCTCGCATCGGAGTCACCGAACTCAAGGTGGGCGTCTCGTTCCCCACCGTGGCCGTCGAGCTACTGCGGCACGTGGCCGGGCACCATGCTGAGCAACTGATCTTCGATGCAGGGCTTCTCCCCGCCGAGGAGGCCTGCCGGTTGGGGTTGGCCCACCGCGCCGTGCCCCTGTCCGAGCTGCGGGCCTCGGCGGTCGCCGCGGCGGAGAAGCTGGCGTCGTTCGATGCCACCGCCTACGCCCTGGCCAAGGGCTCGACCCGGCGCGTTGTCCTCGACGCCATCGAAGATGAGGGGGGCCAGACCCTCGATCGTCAGGTTCGGGTCCAGTGGCAGGCGGAGCCGACCCGGGCCAGTCTCGGACAGCTGCTCAAGCCGAAGGGCTGAGCGTCCGTTCGAACCTACTGGCTCCACCTCGGGGATCCGCATCGGCACGGGAAGACGCGGCGGGGGAACGGCGTCGAGGACGGTGATCGCAACTGCTCGAACAGCCCCGTTTGGTCGCCGGTGGTCTAGATGCTGGCTGATTCGCCGGGTGCGACTGCTGTCCGCGTTCCGCCCACCACGGGGCGCGGTGTGCCCTATTCAAGAGCCGTGGATGCCGTCATGATGGTGCTCTGGACACCGGCGTGAGCTCCACGGAGCTGCCGTCTGGTGGACAGTGCCTGGAGTGGGGCGTGGCGCGGAGGACGCGCCGTCGGCCCGTTCCGGGCAGAGTTCTGGGTAGGGGCAACGCTGGAGGGCAGCCAGTGAACGCGTTTCGTCAATGGGAGTCTGGGGTCACCCCGGTACTGCATGCGTCAATGGCCGTGCTCAACGCCTGCGACCGCGTGTGCGAGTCCCACTGGGCGCCGGCGGTGGTGGCGCACGCTGACCAGATTCAGGCGGCCTCGCGGACCATCGAAGCCTGGCTGCAGGAGAACAAGTGCCCCTATGCGGATCTGGACTACCTGTTGGTCGGGATGGCTCGGTCGTACACCTATCTAGCCGGATCCCTGATGGAGATGGCCGCAGAGGAAAGCACCGGAGCCTGGGGGGAACTGGCCCGCGACCTGAAGGGGGTGCACGGAACAGTGGCCCGCGTGCTCACGGCCATGTACCAGGAGTCCCTCCGCCAAGTCTGAGGTTCGGCTACTGACCCAGCCGAACCGGGATGGCCGCCGCCGGCTCGCCTCGCACGACGTCAGGGTAGTGACAGGCATCGAAGGCGGCGACGAACTCCCGTACCGCCTTGGGGAGCTGCACCCAGAGCCGTCCGGCGGGCCGGGCGTCCGCCGGGCTCACCAGGGTGATCATGAGAGAGCACTGACCCACCGTGACCGAGCGGACCCGGGGCTCGGTTCCGAGCAACACGGACAGATAGAGGGCTATGGCGCACGCCCGGTTGTCTCGGGGGACGCCGTGTACGCCGGTGGCCTGCAGGGACTCCGCCACCTCGTCAGGGCTCTCACCAAGTTCGACCAAGAGGCCACGGGTCGTCTGCTTGATCTGTCGAAGGTGGCTCATCTGCCCTCCCGGTCGTGGCCCCATCGTAGTGGTGCTCGGGACCGTCGACCGTTCTGACCCGGTACCGGTACGCTCCCTGGACGTGGAGCTGATCGATCTTCCCCACTTCGGCCCCGAGGAGGAGGGCCAGATCGCCGGCGGCGAGGTCGACCCCTACGGTACCGATCACCTCGGTATCGAGTGGCAGGCCAAGACCGAACACGTCGCACTGGTTGACGGAGACCGCCTCATCGGGCATGCCGGCTGGGTGCCCAGCCGTGTGGTTGCCGCGGGAGGCGAGGAGGTCGAGGCTCTGGGCCTTGGCGGGGTGATGGTGCATCCGGACTACCGCGGTCACGGGCTCGGCGCCGGGCTGGTCGGTGGGGCGGTGGAGCGGATGCGATCGAACGGCGGCTCCCTGGCCATCCTCTTTTGCCGTACGGAACGGCTGGCCTTCTACGGGAGACTCGGCTGGGTGCGTGCTCCTGGCCCGGTGTCGGTTGGACAGCGGAAGGGGCCGATCGACATGCCTCTCCACACCTGTTGGACCCCCCTGGCCCAGGGAGCAGAGCTTCCTGACGGGCCCCTTCGGTTCAAGGGGCTCCCGTTCTAGGAGCCGTGTCGGGCAACCTTGCTTCGTTGGTGGCGAGATTCCGATCCGGCGGAGGGTGACACCTCCCCGGAGGTGCGTTTAGGATCTGACGCATGTCCTGCTGCATGGTGATGGTCTTCCGTGTCCGCGAGCCGTGGGCCACGGTGGGGGTGGCATCAACTCGATAGTCGTTGGGCGCGCCGCTTCGTCGCAGACGCTGGTGTCCTTCCCGGTGACCTCGTTCTCGATGTGGGTGCGGGAACTGGCTCAGTAACCCGCGCGCTCGTCGCGGCAGGCGCACGCGTTGTCGCGATTGAGCTGCATCCACAGCGCGCCGCGGACCTGAGGAACCAGTTCGACCGATGCGACGTTACGGTCGTTCGGGCCGACGCCGCCGATCTGCGTCTCCCGCGTCGTCCCTTCAAAGTGGTGTCGAACCCGCCGTTCGGGATCACCACGTCACTCGTCAAGCGCCTGGTCAGCCCCGGTAGTCGTCTGATCCGAGCGGACCTGCTCGTGCCCTGGCACGCCGCCCAGCGCTGGAGTTCGCACCGCGCTCCCGGCCGAGCACGCTGGGACCGCAACTTCATGGTCCGTATCGGACGACCCCCGCCTCGATCGGCGTTTCGTCCACCACCCCCCAACGGCGTCGCTGTGCTCGTTGTCGTTCGTCGAGACCTGGGCCAACCGAGGCACCCGATCCCAACGAGGAGACAGCCATGAACCCGAAGCCATCGACCCGGCTCGTTCTGATCGAGCGCGTCACCGATGACGCCGGCTCACTTCGCACCGTGGGCACTGATCTTCGCCCTCCGGACGAAGAAGGGCTCCGCTTGTATGACCGGCCCGCCCCGACGGGTGACTCCTACGGAGACGCCGCGCCCTCCGACAGCGGCATCACACCGGAGTGCCTGGTTCGTCGGGGAGGGCAAGCGTCGCCTGAGGCGGCACTGGCTCCCGTCTAGGACCGGCCCGCGGACTCGAGGACCTCGTGGCCGCAGTTGTATCCCGGGATGAAGGTGATCCCCGGTCCCCCGTGGCAGCCGGCGCCGCACAGATAGAGCCCTTCGACGGGGATGGGGCAGTCCGGCCATCCCCGGGGTCCGGGCCGGAACGGACCCATGAACTCGGGCTGCAGCAGGCCATGGGTGAAATCCCCGTCGGTGCACCCGAACATGAGTTCATAGGTGTAGGCCGGATAGTTGATCTGCCGTTCGATGAGATCGGGGAAATTGGGGGCCCGGGAGCTGATGGTGGCCACGATGCGGTCGGCCATCTCATCTCGCAGGCGCGCCCGATCGGCGCCGTCGGTGCCGATCGGGGCGTAGAAGGCGAAGGTGCTGGCCGCGTGTTTCCCTCTGGGGCCAGGGCCGGATCCCGCAGGGTGGAAATGGCCAGATTGCACGAGGGCCATCGCGGCACAAGACCCCGGTCGCATCCCTCGAAGTCGATCTGCATCTGTTCGGCGGTGCCGAAGAACGTCACGTTCTGGCGAAGGTCCCCTTCGTTCAGCACCTCATAGGGTCCGGTGTACTCGGGAAGGCCGCTCAGGGCGAAGTGCATCTGGAAGTAGGCGGCTCGGTGGTCAATGGCGTCGATCCGTCGGGCGAACGCATCGGGCAGGGTGTCACGGGCCAGGAGCTGGGTGAAGGTGGCGGTGGGATCGAGGTTGGACACCACGATGGGGGCGGTGGCGAGCTGACCGTCACCCAGGTCCACTCCTTGGACCCGCCCGCCGTCCGCCATGATCCTGACGACCTTCACGTGGCGCCGTAGCTCGCCTCCCGCCTGCTCGAACAGGGTGAGGAGGTGGTCGGACATGGTCCCGATGCCGCCCCGGACCTTGGCCATGGTGGCCTCGGTGGGCGAGGCGAGGGCGAAGGCCAGGCACAGAGCACTCCCCGGCGAGGCCGGTCCCCGGTAGGTGGAGTTGACCGAGAGGAAGGCCAGCATGCTGCGGACCTGGGCGTGCTGCTCCCGATCGGGGAGGAACTCGTCGATGACGTCCATCACGCTGCCGAACATGGCCATACGGATGGCTTGGCGCTCCTTCTCGTTGGATGCACAGGCCCACATCTCGTCGAGCGACTTGGGTGGCTTTCGAACATCGAAGCGACCGATGGCCCGGGCCGGGGCCTCGGCCCATCCTGCCACCTCGGCCATGCCCAGTACCGCCTCGAGACCCAGGGCCTCGTTCAGATGGTCGACCAGGCGCTCGGGATCGCTGTACAGCAAGAGGGGCGGCTCTCCAGCCGGACCGATGGCGGCCGACTGGACCTCGGGCTCGTAGATCGGGCACGAGGCGAAGTCGAGGTCGTCGTAGATCTCGGTCGGGATCGGGAACTGGATGGAACCGGCCAGCTCAAACTGATAGCCCCGCACCAGCTCGTTGGTCGAGGCCATGCCCCCGATGAAGTGGTTCTTCTCGACGCACAGGACACGCATCCCGCCCCGAGCCATCACCGCTGCGGCGGTGAGCCCGTTGTGCCCTGCTCCGATGACGATGGCGTCGTAGTCCGGCATCGGGGTCACCGTAGTGCAGCCCGCGCTTTCCAGGGGTGCTTGCGCCGAGCTCCGATCCATTTTCCGACTCGTTCGTTGAACCGACGGTGCCCGAACGTCGAAAGCAGTAAGAGCCCGGGCCGGCCAAACGACCGATTGGCGGGAACCGGCGTTGCTGATTGGCGGAAATCAGGGCCGGCCCGGGCCGGGCCACGGTACCATCGCAAGAGGTGGTGCGTGCAACACTCAGTGCGTGCCCTACCTCCCCCGCACCTGATGCACGTAGCGTGACGCCAGCTGCCGGGAAATGCCCCACGAGCGGCTGATGCTGTTGATGGACAGGCCTTGGCTCGCGCCCGCCGCGATGAGGGAGAGACGCGAGGCGAGGCGTTGCTTCTCGAAGGTCTCCAGGGCCGCGGTCAGGGAGACGCGGGTCACGGCGGAGTCGCTCTTCTCCAAGGCCGTTTCGACCGGTGCGCCGTTCTGAAGGGACCGAAGTGCCTTGTTGAACTGCCTCTTGGAGCGACGCAGGGTCGACTCCAACTCGTCGACTGCCTCGCACAGCCGCTCGAGTTCCCTGATCGCCGCCTGGATGTCGTCCATGGTGAGGTCAAGAGTACGTTCCCCGGAGGCTCCGGGAAGCTCCATCGTCAGGGTCGGGCCCGGCAACCACTGTGGTCAGCGTGTGCACTCGGGGTGGGATTGTGGCGGGGTCCGTCCTCCCGCGCTGTCCGCCGGCCCAACCGAGCCCCAGGAACTCGCCCGTCCTTGACCTCAACCGCACTTGAGGTCTTAACGTGAGTGGGGTGGAGCCGCCGGGCCAGATCGAACCGATGGGAGGGACCGGTATGACCGAGTCACGATTCGTGCTCGACGAGGCGTTCGAGCGCATGGCGGGCTCTGACTTCGAACTGCCCAACGGCTTCGTCAACCATGGTCCTATGGCCTGCGAGGCCCTGGACGCCATGGGGCTGGACGACCAGATCGGTGCATGGTCCCGGCGGTTCGTCCGCATGGTCGGAGACGGGCCCCGTCCCGAGGCGCCGCAGGGTTTTGCCGGTTCCGGCTGGCAGGGTGCCGTGGGGGAGTACCGGCGCCTTCCGGAGTGGATCGGCTACTTCGACGGGGCCATTGCCGAGTCAGGTTGGCAGCGCGTGGTGAGGGTGTGGGTGCCGAGACTCGTGCCGGGCCTGGGCGCCGCCCTGTTCCACGGTGTGATCCGGACCGGCCATGCCGTTCGGGCGCTGAGCACCGCCGACTCGCCGGCCCGCCAGGCGGAGCTGGCCCGATCCCTGGCCTACTGGGCGGCCCGCTTCACCCCCGGGCAGCCAGTGCCGCCCGTCACGTCGCCTACCGACGACCACGACGGTGTCCTCGCTGCCGCTGCGCACGGGGCTCGTTACTTTGTCGATCGACCCAGCATCGTCAATCTCCATGGGGTGACCGGTGCCATGGCTGTGGGACTTCTGCTCGGGCACCTGGACCCAGAGGCCGCGATGGCGGCCGTGGCCCAGGTGAGGGCTGAACACGGTGCCCTCTACTCCGGTCCGGTGCCGGACACGGCGACCGGCGGGCCTGGAGGGTGGGACGGTCACCTCTTTTCCGTGGCCGCCCAGAGCCGGGACGCCCACCAGGTCAAGCTGGTGGAGGCCTGCTGGCGGGCATTCTCCGAGGCCGGCGAACCGATCTTCCTGGTTGCCGCCCAGGGAGTGACCGGTCTCACGCGCCGGCCGACTGGACAAGCGACGACCGGATCGGGTCGCTGACCCTCCCATCGGCGAGCCGCAGCTCGGCTGGCTGGAATACTGCCGGGGTGGACGTACCTGTCGTCGGACCCTGCGATGAGCGCTTCAGGAGTGTGGCTGAGGAGTTCGAGCGCAACTTCGCCGACCGGGGTGAGGTCGGAGCCGGGGTCTGCGTCATGGTCGATCACCGGGTCGTGGTGGACCTCGCCGGCGGATGGTCCGACGAGAACCGCAGGACCCCCTGGAGGCCCGACACGTTGGTCGACATGTACTCGGTGGGCAAGTCCCTCGTGGCTCTACTGGTGCTGCAACTCGTCGACCAGGGCCGCATCGGACTCGACGACCCAGTCGGCTCGATCTGGCCGGAATTCGCCGTGGCCGGCAAAGCGCGCGCCACCCTGCGTCAGGCCCTCTGTCACCGTGCCGGAGTGCCGGCCATCCGTGAGCCGCTCACCAACGCGGACCTCTGGGACTGGCGTCGGATGACCCGGGCCCTCGCCGCCACCGAGGCGTGGTGGGAGCCGGGCGCGCGGCACGCCTACCACACCAACACCTACGGTCATCTGATCGGTGAGCTGGTGCGCCGACTGAGCGGGGAGTCGTGCGGCGCTCGCCTACGCGCCGTGGCCGGTCCTCTGGGTGCCGACGTGTGGTTCGGGGTTCCTCCCGGCCACCAGCACCGCTGTGCCGACGTGATCTGGGCCGGTCCCGCTCCGGTCATGGACGGATCGATGGACGAGCTCACCGGGGACGAGCTCATGACCGTGTTGGGCTACGTCAACCCTCCGGGCTACTCGTCGATTGGCGTCGTCAACACGCCGGCCTGGCGGGCCGCGGAGATCCCGTCGACCAACGGCCACGCCACGGCGAGGGGCATCGCCCACCTCTACGACGGGCTCCTCCGGCCCGGACTGCTTCTGTCGGCCGACCTGTTGGGCGAAGCCACCTCGGCCCAGTCTGCGGGCTACTGCCCGGTGCTGGGCGAGGAGGTCACCTTCGGCCTGGGGTTCGCGCCCACCACCCCGCGCCGCTCGTTCGGGCCCAACCAGGGGAGCTTCGGCCATTTCGGGACCGGGGGAGCGGTGGGCTTTGCCGACCCCGAGGCCGGGGTGGCCTTTGGCTACGCCATGAACCACGTAATTCCGCGGTGGCAGAGCACCCGCAACCGGGCTCTCATCGACGCCGTCTACCGGTCGCTCTGACGGCCCCAGAATTGCGTCAGGCCGGGGCAAGTGGCTGCCCCGGCCTGACGTTGATGCTGTGAGTACTGCGGTGGCTGCGGGACTACCAGCCGGTTGCCGCGATGATCGGCGCATTGAGGTGCGTGCCGTTCATCCCGCCGTCGTTGGGGGCGTCCCCGAAGTTGGCGACGGTGCCGTCGGACAGGGCCACCCAGTACCCGCCGCCGGTTTGGGTGGCGAAGATGGCGGTGGCCGGACGGAGGCCGTTGGCGAGCCCGGTCGGACCGCCCAGGTTGGCTGCGTCACCGAAGGGGAGCACGGTGCCGTTGGCCAGGAGGATCCAGTAGCCGTTCCCGTCATGGGTGCGGACAGCCGAGGTCACTGGTGCGCTCACCCCGTTGGGTGCCCCGAGGACGGGTGCGTTACCGAAGGCGTAGACATGGCCGGTCGCCGTGACCAACCAGTAGCCGTCGTTGTTGGCGTCAGGCATGACGGCCACGGCCGCTCCCGCGCACCCGCCGATGGCGGGGCAGGATCCCTCGAACGCTGCGTCACCGAAGGCGAAGACGCCACCGTCGGAGGCCACCATGAAGTAGCCCTGACCGGAGCTCGAGGGGACCATGCCGACCACCGGTGCGGCCAGCTTGCGGCCGGGCCCGGGGTAGTCGGCGGGCAGGATGCCCAGGCCGGGGATGGAGCCGTAGAAGCCGGTGTCGAAGGCGAAGACCCCGCCGTCGGAGGCATCGAGCCAGTAGCCGTTGTTGGAGGGGGTCGGCGTGATGCCCACGACGGGCCGGCTCAGCTTGAGGGAGCCCGTGGAGCCGTGGAAGACGGCCGATCCGAAGGAGAAGATGCCACCGTCACCACCGACCAGCCAGTAGCCGTGGTCGCTCGGCGGCGGCGGCGGGGCGGCGGCGGAGTTGGTCTCGGTGAAGGTCGCGCTCAGCGCGCCGGCCGAGGCCGTGACGGTGAAGCTCCCGGCGATGCCGTTGGCGGTCAGCGAGCTGGCCGCGGGCACGGTGGCCACGCCGGTGTTACCCGCAGGCACGATGATGGACGACGCCCCACCGAAGGTGCCGCTGGCCCCGTTGGTACCGGCGACGGCGGTGAAGGTCACCGGGACCCCGGGCTGGTTCATGGCCAGCCCCGTGCCGTCCCTGAGGCTGGCCCCGAGGTGGAGGGGGAACGCCGTGTTCACCTGGGCGGTCTGGTTGTTCCCGCCCGAGGCCACCAGTGCGGCAGGTATGCCGATGGTGAAGTTGGCGCTGGCCACCGCCGCGGTGTCCACCGAGGTGCTGGCGCTGATCGAGTCACTGCCCGCCGGCGGGTTGGTCACGCCGCTCACCGTCACGATGACGATGGAGTTGGCATTGACCGCGGTGAGGTTGCTCCCGGCACCTGTCGGTGCGAGGGTCGGCACGGTCAGCACCTCCCCACCAGCCGTCGGGGTGATGGTCTGCACGGTCCCGGAATGGGACTGGGAGTCGATGCTGTACGAGCTGGCCGTGGTGGGCAGGTTGCCGCCCAGTCCGGTCAGAGTGATGGACTGGCTTCCCAGTGGCGCAGGCAGCCCCCCGGTGGCCCGGAAGGTGACCGTGTAGGTGATGCCGGTGGCCGACGGGGTGTAGTCAGTCGTCGACACGGTCACCGCGGCCACCGCGGTCGCGGCCGAGGCGGCGGTCGCCGTACCTACCAGGGACGCGGCCACTGCTGCGGCGATGGCCACAATCTTCAATGCACGGATACTTCGCATGGATACTCCTATTCGGACCGAGCATCCATCGAGGACACCCCTGCCAATGTTGATGATGGTTTTGCGGAAATCCCGACGACTACGGGGGACTGCAGTTGGTGGAGGTCAGTGGCCGGTCGTGAGTGAAGGCGCGCCGCCGACCGGATGGATCAGCTGACCCCGGCCCTCAGACGAGTCGACCGAGCCCGTGATCGGGCGGTGATACCCGGTGGTGACAGGGTGGGAACGATCCCCACTGCCCCCCAGATACCCCATGCTCGATGGGTTCGACCTCGATGCCCCTTGCCCCACTACTGCACCCCTGCCCGCTAACTACTGCCCCTTGTTGCCGTCAATTCGAAACTATGGCACACCTTTCGGGTTCGCAATAGGTCACCCGGCTATCTTTTGGCAAAGGGTAAATAACCCACCCAACGTGCTGGCCCAACCACTCAGTGCGGTAGCAGTGATGCGCTGTCCGTGTTCCCATTCCGGCGTCTCCGCTGGGTGCCCAGTGCTCCCCGTCCGGGAGCGGGGGATGGGTAGATTGATCCGGTGGCCGTCACCAAGGGGGAGCGCATGGGTTGGGCGCGGGCCGCGGTGGGGGCTGGCCTCCTGCTCGCCCCCGGCGCCTTTCTCCGGCTGTCCGGCAGGGAGGCGCCCACCCCGGTGGCCGTTCTGTTGATGCGCACCATCGGGATTCGCGATCTGGTCCTCGGGGCGGGCACGGTCGTGGCCTCCCGCCGGGGGGGCGACGATGACCTCCGTCGGTGGACCTCGGTGGGACTGGCCAGCGACTCCCTCGACGTGTTGGCCAGCGTGGCGGCCGCTCCGTCCATCGGTCGGATCGAGGCGGTGGGCGCGGCCGGCGCCGCGCTGGTGTTCGCGGTCGCCGACGGTCTGGCGCTCGGTGAGCTCCGGGCCCGGTCGGTTGCAACCGGTGACGGGAGACCAATCGGGTGAGCGGACGGCTGGCCACCGACGCCGAGGTGGACACCTGGCGGGAGCATGGATGGGTGCTTTTGGACGGTCTGGTCGGCACCGACGACATCGATGCCGCGGCCGGGGATCTCCACCGGGCGTTCCCGACCCCGGAGGAGTACCACGCCGACCCCGAGGGGGTGACCCGGGCCTGGCGGGGATCGAAGGCTGATCCGGTGGAGCAGTTCTCCTGGCCCGACGATGGCCCGGGCTTCCGCCCGGAGCAGCACCGGTGGGCGGCCGCATTCCCGTTCCGCGGTGACGGGGCCCTCAACCGGCTCTGCGTGCACCCGTCCATCGTCGACTTCGCCGAGCGGGCTCTGGGGGAGCCCGACATCCGCCTGTACCAGGCCCATGCCAGCGCCAAGTACTCGGGACTGACCAACTACGAGCAGCCCATGCACATCGACCGGAACCATTCGTGGTTGCCGGCGGTGGCCACGCCACCGTGGTGGAACCTCGAAGGCTTCCTCTACCTGTCGGACGTGGCGCCGGACGACAGTCCCACCCGGATGGTCTCGGCACGGGACTCCGCCCCCCTCGGTGAGTCCACGCCGGTGGTCATGCCCGACACCCACCCGGAGGTCTACCGTGCGGAGGTGAGGGCCAGCGGGGTCAGGGGGTCCTATCTGGCGTATCGGTCCGACGTGTTCCACCGGGGTGCCCCGTTCGACTCGGACCTGACGGCCCGGTTCGTCCTGGCCCTGGCCTTCAAACGGGCAGCACAGGACTGGATCGCCTACGACCAGGCCCAACCCAGTTCCTCCAGTCCCGAGTGGGTGCGCTTCGCGGAGCGGTCCACGCCCCGGGCGCTGGCCCTGTTCGGATTCCCGCCTCCGGGGCACCCGATCTGGAGTGACGAGCTGCTGGCCCAGCTCGCGGTGCGCTACCCGAGGATGGACCTCTCGCCCTGGCGAGACCGCCTGCCCACTGACGCCCCTTGACCGTCGACGGCCCGGGCCGGTGCGGCGCGCCCGAATCCCAGCCGACCGCCACGGCTCGTGACCTGCACACCGACTACGGCTCCTGACCGACCGCCTCGGTGCTCAGGTGCCGGTCAGTTTGGTGACCAACGGGCCGAGGGCCTCCCAGCTGTCTGCCTCGATGGACCAGTAGGAGATCCCATACTCCCGGCGACGCCACTCCAGCTCCTCGGCCATCTCGTCCAGCGTGCCCAGAAGGGCCAGCGGGATGTGGAGGGCGTCATCGGGACTGATGCCGAAGTGGGGGGCCATGGCCTCGGCCATACCGGACGCCTCGTCGGTGATCATCACGAAGCCGATCAGGGCGTTGAGCTCAAGGTCCTCGAAGCGGTCGCCGGCGGCCTCGCGGACCCAGCCCACCTTCTCCCGGGTTCGTTCGGGGGAGGCGTTGGGTGCCGTCTCGGGTCCGCCCGTGCCCTCCCGCAGGTTGACGTTGATGCTGACGATGTCGGCGTGCCGGGCGGCAAAGGAGAGCACCCGCTTGCCCCCGCCCCCGAGGATCAGGGGTGGCCCGGGCTGCTGCACGGGTCGGGGCCGCAGGCTGTGCTCGGCGACCTGGTAGTAGGCGCCGTCGAAGGAGAAGGGTCCGTCGGTGCGGAGCAGCCCCTGGATCACCTGCACCGACTCCTCGAACCGCTCGACCCGCACCCTGGGCGTGTCGTAGGCGATTCCGGCCTCTTCGTAGTCGGTACGCATCCATCCCGCCCCCAGGCTGAGCTCGAAACGCCCGTCGCTGAGGACGTCGAGGGTAGCGGCCTCCTTGGCCAGCACCACCGGGTGGCGATAGTCGTTGCCGAACACCAACGAGCCCAGTCGCAGCGTCGAGGTGGCGCCGGCCACCGCGGCCAGGGCCGGGACCGGGGCCAGCTGGTCGCCGAAGTGGTCGGGCATCAAGAGCGCGGAGTAGCCGAGGTCTTCGGCCCGTCGGGCCTGGTCGGCCCAGGATCGGGCTGTGCCCTGCGGCGTGGTGCTGAGCTGCGCGGCGAATCGGAATCGGTGGTCGTGGGCCATGCGCTCATCCTGCCCCAACCGGCCGGGAGGGTGCCCGGGCTGCCCCACCCCTTCTACCTGGATCGACCCGTCGTGGCGTACGCTGCCGCCATGATGTTCATCGGCCATCCGGCCGTGGCCACCCTCCCCCGGTCCCGGTGAGCCCGAGGGCGCGAGGTGGGACGATCCTGGTCCCGGCTCCCCGATGAGCAGCGTCGAGGTCCCCGTGGAGCGTGATGCCACCGAGGCCCGCGCCCCCGATGCCGGACCGGCAGGAGCCTCCACCGCCGAGGTGGGTGGGTCGATGCGCCCCCGGACGTTCTCGGTGGCCCTGGCGGCCATCACGTTGGGCGCGTTGGCCTTCCGGGTGGGGTACGTGTTGCTGGTCACGATCAAGGAGAACAGCAAGATCTATGACGCCCTGTGGTACGGCGTCACCGGCAACGGCCTGGCCCAGGGGCAGTTCTTCCGGACCCCGTTCGGCACCACCCCGAGTGCCGCCCACCCCCCGCTCACCTCGCTGGTCCTCGGTGGGGTGACCCTGCCCTTCGGCGCCCATCCGGGCACCGGGCTCCAGCGCATGACCATGGCGGTGCTGGGCACCGGCGTGGTGCTGTGCGTCGGGCTGTTGGGTCGGGCGGTGGCCGGGCCGTGGGTGGGGCTGACGGCCGCCGGCCTCGCCGCCCTGGCCCCGAACTTCTGGATACCCAACGGCATCCTGATGTCCGAGACGCCGGCCATGCTGCTGATGGCCCTCATCCTGCTGGGCGTGGTCAGCTTGCTGCGGCGGCCCACGGTGACCGGTGCCGTCCTACTCGGTCTGGCCTGCGGGGCCGAGGCGCTGACTCGGGCCGAGCTCTTGTTGTTCGTCCCGACCCTACTGGTGCCGGCGGCCCTGGCTGCCCGACAGGTCCCGCTGAAGCGCAGGTTCGGGCTCGCCGCGGTGGGGCTGCTCACCGTGGTGGTGGTCCTGGCCCCCTGGGTGGGGCGGAACCTCGCCACCTTCAAGGACCACACCTACCTCTCGACCGGTGACGGGCTGGCGTTGATCGGCGCCAACTGCGCCTCGGCCTATTCGGGGCAGGGACTGGGTACCTGGCACATCAACTGCACCAGCCCCCACCCCGACCCGGACGAGTCGGTGGCCTCGTCGAGCTACGTGCATGCCGCCCTCAAGTACGCCGAGCACCATGCCGGCCGGTTGCCGGTGGTCGTCCTCGCCCGGGTGGGCCGACTGTGGGACTTCTACCAGCCCATCCAGATGGTCAACGTGGACGCCAACGAGGGTCGGCCCGTTCCGGCGGCGCGCGCCGGCCTCATCGTCTACTACCTCACCCTGCCCTTCGCCTTGGCCGGCGTGGTGGTCCTGGCCCGTCGACGGATCCGGCAGTGGTTCCTGTTGGTGCCGCTGGGCGTGGTCACAGTCGTCAGCGCCCTGTTCTACGGGTCGGTGCGCTTCCGTGCCCCAGCCGAGGTGTGCCTGGTGGTGCTGGCCGCTCCGGCCCTCGTCCTCGCGGCCCAGTGGCTGGCGGGCGTCGCCGCGCGGTGGTGGGGTGGCTCGGGCGCCCACTCCACGCCACGAAGGAAGGTCGCCGTGTGATGTCGGAACGCACGGTCCAGGACGGTGACTACGACGTCTATCCCCGGGACCGGTGGATCGACTATGACCACCTCGACCGCCTCGGTCCCGAGGCAGAGGCGGTGGCCGGCGAGGTGGCCCAGGGGGAGGCGGTCGATCCCGGGGAAGTGCTCCACATCTACCTCCCCTTGGCCCGGTGGCTGGTGGCTCGGGCCGGCGGGGACCGGGATGGTCTCCATCCGAACCCTCCTGGCCGTCGACAGCCGACCACGACGATCATCGGCATCACCGGCAGTGTGGCGGCGGGCAAGACCACCACCGCCCGGGTTCTCACGGGGCTGTTGCGCCGTGGTCCGGGCCGCCCTGCGGTCGACCTGCTCACCACCGACGGCTTCCTCTATCCCAACGTGGTACTCGAGCAGCGGGGGCTCATCGACCGCAAGGGCTTTCCCGAGACCTATGACCAGGACGCGCTGGTGGCCGCCCTCGACGCCATCCGATCCGGTCGAGCCGAGGTGGCGGTTCCGGTCTACTCGCACCGCGCCTACGACATCGTGCCCGGGGAGGTGCAGCGGATCCGGCGCCCCGACCTGTTGGTGGTGGAGGGGCTGACCGTGCTGCAGGGCGGTTCGGGTCCGGGGGAGCGGGGGCTCGAAGGCCGGGTGGACCTGGCCGTCTATGTCGATGCCGATGAGCAGTCGGTGGCCGCCTGGCACACCGAGCGCCTGATGGCCCTTCGCAACGGGGACGCCGCCGAGTCCAGCGACTTCCTGGCGTGGTTCACCTCGATCTCCGACGCCGAGGCCCGTCAGGTGGCGGCGTCGTCGTGGTCGGAGATCAACCTGGTCAACCTCCGGGATCACGTGGCTCCGACCCGGGCACGTGCCGACGTGATCCTGGAGAAGGGCGACGACCATCGCGTGCGCCGCGTGCTCGTGCGACGGCGGGGCCAGGGTCCGGCTAGGGCCGGACCGGCTCGGTCGGGCAGCCCAGCAGGTCGACCCCGTCCCGGGTGAACTCCGACCGGCGGTCGGGCCCCCAGATCACCGTACGGATCCCGCGAGCGAACTGGGGGTCACTCCAGTCCCAGAGCTTGGCTGGATGGAGATCGACGTCGGTGGGCTCGTTGTTCCAGCACCAGGCTGAGCGCAGGATGGCCCCCTGGGCGTTGACGCCCACGCTCCAGACCAGGGCCACGACCGTCAGGGCCACCAGCACCCGTCGCCAGCGCACCCTCGACGGACGACCATCCTCGGTGGTTCCGACGGTGGGCCCGTCGTCGACCTCGATCGACGCTTCGGGGGTGGGGCCGGTGGGTTGGCGCGCCGGGGCCACCCAGTGGGCCAGCACCTCCACGGCAGGAAGGGCCAGGACGACGAAGATCGGCACCAGATCGGTGAAGAACCGCGGCCCGTACGAGTCGCCCCCCCACCAGTGCTTGAACGCCGAGATGACGATCCAGTGGAGGACGGGAATCACTGCCAGCGCCTTCCAGAAGGCGGTCAGCTCACCGGCCCGCCACCGCACCACCACCCCGGCCACCGACAGTGCGACCAGCGGACAGAAGATGAACAGGCCCCGGGCCGGGCTCACCAGGTTTCCGGCCAGGGCCACGAGCATGGTCCCCGACACGTCGAAGGACTGGCCCCCCGTGTAGTACGGGCTGAGGGGCTGGTGGTAGATGGCCAGGTTGACGCTCACCAGAATGACCAGGGGAGGAACGGCACCGGCGATCACGGCCAGGAGGTGTCGGCGCTGGGCGATCACCACCCATGCGGCCATGACGATGATGATGATGGAGTCCGTGGGGCGCATGGCATAGCTGGTGGCGAAGGCGGCGCCGAGCCCGGCCCAGCCACGCTGGCCGGACTGGGCCCGCAGGGCGCAGAGCAACCCGACGGCGACACACAGCATCGACGGGCCGTGCTGCCACATGGCCCGACTGGCCGTGGACCAGGCCGGTGTGGCCAGCGCGAACGTGAGGGCGACCGCGACCGCCCAGCGGCGGCGTCGGGCCGACGGTTGCAGTCGGAGCACCCGCAGGGCGATGAAGTACACCACCACAGTCGATGCGGCCACCACGGTGGCCATCGAGACGACCTGGAGGCCCCAGTCGTGTCCCGACCGCACCATGGCCAGGCTCCCCTCGGTGAGCCCGACCTTGTGGGCCACGTCGTCGAGCACCACCCACGGCACGGCGAACAGGGAGACGGCCCAGGGAAACAGGGGATAGGTGTGGCCGTTGACAACCGAGACGGCGTACCCGGGATCGGGAAGGGGTTGGAAGCGGTCGAGGCTGAGCGAGTGGTAGTGGACCAGACCGACCGCCACACTCACGGCCCGGATGGGATCTGCCGTCATCCCGCTCGGGCTGATCATGTCGATGGCGAAGACCACCACCCCCAGCACGGTGGCGATGACCCGATTGCCGGTGATCGGAGCAGCCAGGGCCACGTCGGGCTCAGGGGGGGCGCCGGTGCTGGCTGTCGCGGTGGAGCTCACGGCGGGCCGGGATCCTGGCGGGGGCCGTCGACTCGGAGCACTGGGAGAACGTACCAGTGGGCCCACGGCGAAGGCCCGCATGCCGACCCCGCCCGGCCGGGGGGGAAGCGGTCAGCCTCGGCGCCGCGCCCCGAGGCGGGCGGTCTGGCGCGAGCACCCGCTCGTACCGGTCGAGGACGGTGGACCACCGGTACTCCCGCTCGACGAAGCGACGCCCGGCCTGACCCAAGGCGTCGGCCAGGCCGGGCGATCCGGCCAGCAGGTCCACCGCCGCCTCGAACTCGGCAAAGCCCGAGTACCAGACGCCCCCGCCGCTGCGACGCGCCTGGCCGACGAGGACGTCTGTCCGGCCCTGGGCCACCACCGGGCGGCCCTGGGCCCAGGCCTCGGTGAGCACCATGGAGAAGCTCTCGAAGAACGACGGCTGGGCCAGGGCCAGCGCGCCGGCCAGGGCGTCGCTGCGGGTGCCGTCGTCGACGAACCCCGTGTAGACGATGTCGGGATGGGCGCGGCGTTCCTCGGCCGGGCCGACCAACACCAGGGCCAGGGGACCCGGATTGCGGTCCTTGTACGCCTCGAAGAACTGCACCAGCTCCTCGGAGCCCTTGCCTGCCTCCACTCGCCCTACGAACACCAGGTACGGCCGGTCGCCGAGATCGAACCGCGACCGGAACCGTGCGCCGTCCCCGGGGGTGTCGAGGTCGGTGCCGATGCCGACCACCGCTCCCCGTCGGGGTGCGCCGCGCCGGGTCAGCAGTGCACGCTCCTCCTCGGTGAACCAGACATACCCGGAGGGGAGGAGGAACAGGTCGTCGAACACCGGCAGCCAGAAGGCGGGCTCGTCGTGGGCGGTGGCGTGGAGGAGGGTGGGGACGAGCGCCGAGGTCACCGGCAGCCCGGCCCACGTCGGTGTGTAGAGATAGGAGAAGTGCACGGACACGTCGAATCCGGAGGCCCGCTCGGCCAGCCACGGGACCAGCCCGGGCAGCTCGGGCCCCTGGAGCTGCCGCCACGCCTGCTGCTCGGGGAGCGGCACCAGGGTGCCGCTCCACAGGACTTCGACGGTCTTGGCCTCGAACGCCCGATTGTCACGGGGGCCGGTGCCGTCGAACCGGTGCACGGTGACCCCGGCCAGTTGGTCTGTTCCCGGTGGGTAGACATCGGCCCAGTCGACTGCGCTCCGGGCCCGGCTGGTGGCCACCTCCACGTGGTGGCCGCGCTGGGCCAGCCGGGTGGCGAACTGGCGGCAGCACAATTCGGCCCCGCCGGCCACCTCCTCGCCGTACCGCTGCACCACGAAGAGGATCCTGAGGGGACCGTCGGGGCCACCGGACCCGGCCGAGAGGTCGCGCCCGGCACGACGGGCCAGCAGGCGGCGCAGCCGGGCCCGCCGGCCGGTGGTGGCGAACCGGGGCCTTCCGCCCCCCGGCCCGGCCCGGACGGCGACCATGGTCCGACCGTGGGCGTCGAGCCGGTCTTCGAGGCCCGGCTCATAGCGTCCCTCGAGGCGGCGCTGCTCCACCGTGGCGCGGATGGCGTCGTGCAGGGCCGCGGCCCTCGGCCCCGGGCCCGGACGGGTCGCGTGCTCAGCCACCGTCGGCCGCCTGCGGGGCACAGGGCCCGTCGTCCCAAGTCACGTCGGCCCCGGCCCAGCGGTCCCAGAGCGCTCGGGTCCCGACGGTCGAGGTTCGGGCCAGCCGGGCCCGGGTGGCCAGCGCCCACGGGAGGTGACCCAGCATGCCCCGCCGGACGCCGTCGTCGGGACCGTCGGCCACCCTCCGCCACACCTCGTGGGAGGCCACGGCGGCCGGGGCGTTGCGGACCAGGGCCAGGAGCCGGTTGCGTTCGCCGAGTATGCGGACCCGGGCCCCGAGGGTCTGCACCGAGGTCACCGAGCGACGGTGCGAGACCGAGGTCTCCGGCCGGTAGACCACCCGGAGCCCCTGGCGGCGGGCCCGCCAGCTCCAGTCGGCGTCCTCGTAGTAGGCGAAGAACGGGTCGGCGAACAGGCCGACGCGCCGGAGCACATCGGCCCGAACGACCATGGCCGTGCCGGTGGCGCCGAAGGTCTCGCGACCCTGGTCCCAGCGCCCGTCGTCGGGGCACTCCAGTCCATGGTCGCCCGCGTAGCCGTCGGAGCGGAGGAACAGCCCGGCGTTGTTGATCAGCCGGCAGACGGTGGTGATCGGCACCTCCTCGGTCCCGTTGACGGTGACCGTGGCCGCGCCGGGCCCAGGGAGGGGGACGAAGTAGGGCTTGCCCGGCCGCGTCCACCGCCAGCGGGTCTGGGTGCCGTCCACCACCGCCGACTCCAGGCGGTGGATGCCCGGACCCACCAGCCGCTCGAGCAGCTCGTCGCCGTCGTGGAGAACCGAGGTGACCTGGCGGCCCAGGGGGCGGGCGTCCGACGGGGCGAACCAGGCCGCTTCGGCCGGCAGGAGCTGGCCGTACCAGCCGTCGAGCAGGACCTTGGGCGTGACCGCGGCCACCGACGGATCGGCCAGGGCCTGTTCGCAGACGTCCAGCCAGTTGGCGTCGGCGACGGCGTCGTCGTTGAGGAGGGCCACCACCTCACCCGTGGCCCGGGCCAGTCCCTGGTTGGCCCCTCCGGCGAAGCCCCGGTTGTCGCGGTTGCGGATGACGGTGGCCCCGTGACGGCGGCCGACGTCGGACACCTCGGACCCGGTCGATCCGTTGTCCACCACCACCAGCTGGTCGGCGTGGTCGCTCACCGAGTCCAGGCACCGGTCCAGCCAGTCTCCGGCCCGCAGCGACACGACGACCACGGACCGCGTCACGAGGGGCCCGGTCGAACCGCCGCCAGAGGGGTCAGGTCCAGCACGGCGAGGAGATCGGCGGCTCCGCGGTCGAAGCCCATCTGGGCCACGAAGGCCAGGCCGTCGGCGGCCCGACGCTCCCGTTCGCCGGCATCGGCCAGGAGGCCGCCGACCACCTCGGCGAGAGCGGCCGGTTCGACGGCCACCGGCACCTTGGCCACCAGGTCGGGTAGCTGCTGGGCGGGCCCGGCGTCGGTCACCACCGTCGCCACGCCATGGGACAGGCAGTCCGCCACCGCCCCGGAGGTCTCCCCGTTGGTCCGGGCCCGGAGCTGCACCGCCACCGACGTCCGGCCCAGCCACTCCTGGTACTCGTCGTCGTCGACCGTGCCGGTGAAGGTCACCTCGCCGGCGATCCCGAGGCGCACGGCCAGGGCGTGGTAGCGCTCTCGCAGGGCGGGGTCGATCGGACCCACGAAGGCCAGGTGGGTGGAGGGGTCGCCCCGGTGCACGAGGGAGAAGGCGGTCACCAGCAGCTCCGGCTGTTTCACGGCGTTGACCAGGCCGAAGGTACTGACCAGCCCCGGCACCTCCCGGCCGGCCGGGCGGGGCACCGGCGGTGGATAGGCGTACGGGCAGACCACCACCCGCCCCCGGTCCTCGGGTCGCGCCTCCCGCCGGGCGACCTCGGCGGCGTACTCGGAGGTCACGATGAACGGGTCGGCCAGCCCGATGAGCTCCCGGGCCAGGTAGACGCCGTGCTCCTCGGCCTCGGCCGGCTGCAGCCAGCCGTCGGTGATCCACTCCGGTGTGGCCTCCTCGTAGAGCCGGGCGACAACGGTGGCGTTCCCCTCGGGGACGGCGCCCCGTGCCGCCCCGTGCCGGTAGAGCCCATTGAGCCGGACGTCGTGGGCCAGCACGGCGGCGGGCCTCCGCCCGAGTCGGACCAGGGCCAAGGCGCCGGCGTGGTGCTCGCTGTTGCCGACGCAGGCGATGACAGCCTCGTAGCCGCCCTGCACCGGGTCGACCAGGGGCAGGGCGCGGGCCGGGTACGAGGGGAACTCGCGATCGTCGAGGGACGCGTCGGTGAGTCCCCGTCCACGAACAGGTCGAGGTCCACCGAGTCGGCCATGGCCCGGGCCAGACGGCGCGAGTAGGAGGCCACCCCGGTGGTGGCCGGGGGCCAGGGGGTCACCATGGCCACCCTGGGTCGCCGCGGCCAGGCCGCCGGCGGGCGAGGACTCGTGCCGTCCGGCTCGATGACCAGCTGCCGGTAGACGGCGGCGGCCCGATCGGCCACCTCGGTCCACGTGGGCTGCGGACGGGCCGACCACCGGAGCAGGCGGTCACGAAAGGCCTCGTCGACGAGGCCGCGCTCCATCGTCGCGACGACGGAGCCCAGGTCGTGGGGGTCGAAGGTGGCGTCCGCGTCCACCAGCTCCCGGAGCGAGGAGTTGCCCGACGCCACCACGGGTGCGCCGCAGGCCATGGCCTCGGCCACCGGCAGCCCGTAGCCCTCGTAGAGGGACGGGAACACCACCAAGGTGGCGCTGCGGTAGAGGTGCACCAGGGCATCGTCGGGCACCAGGCCGGTCAGCAGGAGCTCGCCGTCGCCCAGGCCCAGGCTGCGGCCGAGGACCTCGTAGTGGTTGCGCTCCAGGGGCTGGAGCCGGCAGACCAGCACCAACTGGTGACGGCGCCGGACCCGTTCGGGAAGCCGGGCGAAGGCTCTGATCAACCCCTCCATGTTCTTCCGGGGCTCCACGGCGCCGTTGTAGACCACCGTGCGGTCGCCCAACCCGGGGAGCAGGGCCCCGGCCCGGGCGGCCTCCTCCTCGCGGTCGACTCCTGGCCGGAACGCCTCGGAGCAAGCCGCCCCGACGACGGTCAGGCGATGGTCGGGGACGCCGAGGAGATCAGCGACATCGTCGGCTGCCGACCTGGAGAGGGTGACCACGTGGTCGGCGGCCCGGACCAGCTCCCGCCGCGCCCGGTAACGATGCCGTGTTCCCGGATCGACCAGATAGGTCTCGGGGAAGAGCTCGGGGATGAGGTCGTAGACCGTGACCACGAGGCGACGGCCGGTCCTCGACGCCTGCCGCGGCCAGATCTCCCGTACCGGGGTGGCGATGTCGAAGGGCGAGAGGGCGTGGAACACGCCCCCGGGCCGGCTCCAGTCGGGATCGCCGGTGAACTTCTCCCGGCCCAAGGCCGCGGGCAGTCCGGTCGGGGGACCAGGTCCGGACGAACGAGCACCTGGTCCACCAGTTCGGGAACCGTGCGCAGCAAGGAGGTGGTGAAGTCGACGGCGTAACGGGCCACGCCGCGTTCCCGGTAGGTCGGGCTCTGGGCCGCTTGGAGATCCAGGACGAGCGGTGCCTCCGGTACCGCAGTCGTCAACGGGGTGGTTCCGGCTCACCCGCGGTCCCGTTCAGGCGGCGCAGCTCGGACTGGAGCGCCTCGGTCTCCGCCCGTAGCCGGGTGAGGCTGCGGCCGATGGCCTCGGCCACCTGGTCGTTGGCGTCGGCCAGGTCCCCGAGGATTCGCTGCAGGTCGTGGTGGGCCTCCTCGAACGAGGCCTCCAGCCGGATCGAGGCGTTCTCGACCTCCTGGGCCACCACCCTGCGCACCGGATCCACGAAGAGTCTGTCGTGCAGGGAGCGCACGAACCCTCCCGAAGCCATGGGCAGCATCGTACCTGGCGGCCATGGCCTCGGTGGGACCTCGGCGGACGCCGGACAGGCCTGCCGGCACCCGGGCGCGCCGGCTGCTACAGGTGGAACTGCTGGAAGAACTCCCACATCTGCTGGGTGGCGTTGACCTGCAGCGTGGTCATCCCCGTCTTGGTCCCGTAGGTGCTGCTGACGGCACTGCCCGGCCACTCGTGTCCGCCGCCGAGGATGATGTAGAAGTGCACGTCGGTCCCTGACGGACAGGAGTACCGCCGGACGATGACCTGGCTCCCGACCTGGGTGTCGATCGACTGCGGACCGCACCCTTCTCGGATGGCCCACTCCCTGACGGTGGCCGCCACGCCCGGACCGTCCAGGCGGGCCGGCTCGTCGGCCGTGGACGGCGGGGAGGTGGGCTCCCCCGGGCCGAGCAGCTGGGTCAACGCCGTGCTGTCGGCACCACCGTTGAAGTAGAGGATGGGATCGGCCGTGCCGTGGAAGGCGATGATGGGCACGGCCCGGCCCGGATCGCAGGGCCCCGGAAGGGCTTCTCCGGAGACGGCGCCGATGGCGGCGAACCGTGCGGGCATGGTGCACGCCAACTGGAAGGCCATGATCCCCCCGTCGGAGAACCCGGTGGCGTAGACCCGGGAGGTGTCGATGCACTGGGTCGCCTCGATCTGGTCGAGGAGGGCACCGACGAATCGGAGGTCGGGGTTGGTGGCGCTCTGGTCGGTGGTGTCCCAGTGGACCGGACTGCCGGTGCCGCTGGGGGTGACCACGACGAAGCCGTCGAGTTGGCCGAGGGTGCCGAACTGCGAGGTCGCCGACTGCAACAGGGCGCTCTCACCCACCCCGTGGAAGTCGAGGATCAAGGGGCGAGGGATGGCGGTGGAAGTGGTCCCCCCGGCCGAGAGGGCGGGTGTGGCCGGCGCCGGCGTGGTGAGCAGGTACCAACGGGGGGTCCCTGCGACCTGCAGGCCCTGGAGTTCGTTGGTGACCGACGGGCCCTGGGGACGGGCGCAGCCGGTGGAGGCCACCGGGTTGCCCGGGCCGCCGACCAATCGCACGGGGGCGGCCGCCGTGCTCGGGGCCGGCGACGCGCTGCTCGAGACGGTGTAGCCCGCGCCGATGCCCACCGCGGCCATGACCAGCACCGCCGCGACGATGCCCCGATGTTTCCGTGTTGCCCCACGCACGAAGAAGAGCGAACCACACAATTTTCCCGTTGGGCCAGGGGTGAACTCTCTCCGTGGTGTTGCGACTGCGCTCTGCGATGTCCCCCTGAGGCGCAGGGTGTCGGGTGCCGGGGTGGCTGACGAACAGCCGCGGTCGGCGGCCTCCTGGTGCCGCCCCCGGTCCGTCGACCGCTCGGGGCCGACAGATTGTTACGCTTCGACCATGGACAACGCCGGAGGTGACTCGTGACCGCCGTGCTGGCCACGCTGCTGGGGGTGAGCAACGGGGTCCGGGCGCTCGAGTCGGTGATCGGATTCGTGCTGTGGATCCTCGTGATGGTGTGGATCTACAACATCGCCAAGCGCAAGGGTCGCCACGCCGTGGGCTGGGTCATCCTCGGGTTCTTCTTCTGGCTGATCGCCCTCGTCATCGTGGCGCTCCTCCCGTCCAAGCGGACGACCGACTCCTACGGACGCTGACGTCCCGGAGCCCCAACGCCCGGCCGAGGTCGACCTCCTGATCGGTCGGCGTTCTAGCCGAGGCCGATCCGTTCGAGCACGTCGGCTGGAGCGCTGATCGAGCGCAGGGCCTCGGCCAGGGCGTCCTCCAGCACCGACTCGTGCCGTTCGCCGACCCGGTTCTCCAGCTCCTGAGGGTCGGCATCGGTGTCGAAGAGGTACGAGGTGTCCGGCGGCTGGCACCCGGCCCAGAACGGCAGCGGGTCCCCGGGCGCGAAGGGCTGGCGGATGACGGGTACCGTCGGTGCCCGGCATGGTGCTGAGCGTGGCCCGTCCGTCCGGGTCGGGGCAGTCGGAGATCCGGGAAGGCGCGGCACCGGCATGGTGGACCAACGGTTTGACCACATCGACAGCGGGAAGTTCTCGTCTGCCGCAGCCCCGGAGATAGCGGAATCGGCCGTCGGTGACGCCGACGTGCGCGACCCCAGTAGCCGAACAGGGCCAGTTCACGGACTGTCTCGCCGCCCCCGAGACCAGGGGCAGCAGCGACCGACCGTGGGTGGGATGCTCCACCGCGGCGCCGAACAGGTCGGCGATGGTGGCGTGCAGATCGACCGAGGTGGTGAGGGCCGTCGACGTCCCGGGGCTCCTGGCCGGGCCAGCGGACCAGCAAGGGGATGCCGCCCAGCTCCTGGTAGACCGGTGCCGCCGGGCTTCCCGAACAGGTCGTGCTCGCCGAGGTAGTGCCCATGGTCGGTGCAGAGCACCACCCCGGTGTCGTCGGCCAGGCCGGCCTCGTCGATGGCCGCCAGCAGGCGTCCGAACCAGTGGTCGATCATGGTCAGCTTGGCGCCGTAGTTGCTCCGGAGCTGACGGGCGCGCGCGCGGGTCGAGCTTCCCACTGGCCACGGCGTCGATCAGGTAGGGAGGCCAGATCGCCAGGCCCTCTGCCCACTCGTCGTTGTACATCGACGCGTAGGGCAGCCGGGGTGTCGAAGGGCTCGTGGGGGTCGAACTCGTCCACCAGGAGGAAGAAGCGGTCGTGGGACGGGCCCGACCGTCGGATCCACTCTGCGGCCGTCGCCATGGTGCGGGGACCCGGAAAGTCCTCCTCGGAGCGGAAGTAGGTGCGGGAATCGTCGTAGCGGTGGTGGTACTCGGCGCGCTCCACCGGCAGCGCCGGGGCCCCGACCCAGTCGGGTCGGGGGCGGTGCGCCACGGGTCGTTCTCGTGGCCCCGCACGTAGTCCCACCCGGTGAAGTCGGTGTGGTAGTTCTCCCCGCCCGTCTCGAACAGGTGGGGGTGGTCCGAGATCAGCATGGTGGTCACCCCCGCGCCCGTCGGAGAGAGCGGGTGATGGCGTCCTCCCAGATCTCGATGGAGCCCCAGGGACGCCACGGGAAGTCCAGCGCTCCGACCAGGATGTCGTGGCGGGCCGGCATGCAGGGGAGCGAGCCCGCGTGGTGCCGGGTGAAGCGGAGGGAGCCCCCGGGCGAATGCAGCCAGGCTGGGGGTGGCGAACTCAGTGCCGCCGTAGGCCTCCAGGAGGTGCCGGTTGAGGCTGTCGAGGAGAACGACGACCAGGTGTCTCGGGTGCGGTTGGGCCATGCTGCGTCCCTTCGGTGTCCCGCTCCCGTCGTCCGGACGCGGTCCCCCTGGACGCTAGGTCACCGCGCTGGCGGGGGGCGGTAGTGGGCGTGTGTCGGTCCGGCCCAACCCGATGGTGACGTCGACCGAGATCCGCGGATCGGGGTACCAGCGCGGCTGCGGTAGCGGCCGACCCTGTCGACACCCGGTCCTCGGCAGCCCAGGCGCCCGTCATGGTGGGGTGGAGGGATTGTCGAGGCCGGGCGGGCCGACGAGGTCCTCATCACGAGCAGCGCCCAGGACCATCCGGACCGAGTCCGCTCCTGGGAACTGCGCGGCCAGGAGCGAGGGCCGGATCGACGGCCGAAACCGGGCTCGGTGACGACGTTGTCGCGCCGGATCCCGGTGGACGGGCCCGGGGGCTCGAAGGGCCGCCGCATTCGGCTGCCCGAGCAGGCGTAGAGTGGTGAGGTCACCCTCGGTTCGGACCGTGGGGCGCCAGAGCGCCCCTCAGCCGTCGTCGACTGACGGGTTCTTTCGCCGCCCCGACCAGTGCAGCGGTCCATGGAGCCCTGATCGTCCCCCCATCTGCCCGCGGGCACCGACCGAGAGATTCTGATGGACACCACCGTTGAGGCACCACCCCGTGACCTCTCGAGGCGCGAGGACTTTGCCGAACTCTCCCGCCAGGTTCGCGACGGCGGGCTGCTGTCCCGTCGTCGGGGCTACTACTCGGCCAAGATCGCCACCTCGGTCGGGGCCCTCGCCGCGGTGGCCGCGGTCGTCGTGCTGCTGGGTGACACCTGGTGGGTGCTGGTGGCCGCCGTGGCCCTGGCCTTCGTCCTCACTCAGTTGGGTTTCATCGGCCACGACGCGGGTCACCGCCAGATCTGCGCCCACCGGAGGGGGAACGACCTGATCGGTCTCATCGTGGCCAATCTCTTCGTGGGCTTCAGTTTCGGGTGGTGGCTCACCAAGCACAACCGCCACCATGCCCACACCAACCGCCCGGACAAGGACCCCGATCTGGTGCCCGGGGCCCTCGTCTACACGCCGGACCAGGCCACGGGACGGGGACGCGTCGGGCAGCGGTTCGCCCGCTCGCAGATGGTCCTGTTGTTGCCGCTGCTCTTCCTCGAGGCGCTGAACCTCCACGTGGCCAGTGCCCTCTCCCTCGCCCGTCGACGCGACCGGGCCGTGTTCCTGGAGGTCGGCCTCCTCGCCGTCCATGGGCTGATCTTCTTCGTGGCGCCGTTCCTGTTCCTCTCCCCGCTGATCGCCGTGGCCTTCATCGTGGTCACCCAAGGGCTGTTCGGCTTCTATCTCGGGGTCAGCTTCATCACCAACCACGTGGGCATGCCCACGTTGGCCGGCACCGACGAACTGGGCTTCCTCCGCCGCCAGGTGCTGACGTCGCGCAACCTGTCCGGCCCCTCGTTCACCGGGTTCCTCTTCGGCGGCCTCGACACCCAGATCGAACACCACCTCTTCCCCTCCATGCCGCGGGCCAATCTGCGCCGGGCCCGCAAGCTGGTCCGTCCGTTCTGCACCGAACGGCGGATCGCCTATGCCGAGCAGAGTCCATGGCGCGCCTACCGGGAGGTGCTGGTCCACCTCCGGCGGGCCGGGACCGGGCGGTCCATCTCGGTCATCGAGTGACGGCCCGGGTCACCGAAGTGACGGCCCGGGCCACCGAGCCGATGCCCATCGAGGCAGCGGGCGGGTCAGCCCGAGCCGGCGTCCTCGGTCCCTGGTAGGGTCGCCCCTGCAGCACCCAGCAGCACCTCGGGGAAGCCGGTCGAAGTCCGGCGCTGGTCCGCAACCGTAGGTGGCGAGTGGAGACACTGGTCACGAGCCGGGA
The DNA here is from genome assembly GCA_963835465.1 of uncultured Acidimicrobiaceae bacterium. Classification (GTDB taxonomy): domain Bacteria; phylum Actinomycetota; class Acidimicrobiia; order Acidimicrobiales; family RAAP-2; genus Bog-756. The sequence goes on along the minus strand of CAWIFR010000006.1, from coordinate 265,792 downwards.
TACCGATGCGCTGTTCGCAGAGTCCAATCCCGTCGAGAAATGCGGCAGGACTCGGTCGGTCATGGACCCGTCGAGGCTCCAGGACACTTCCGGGTCACCGCCCGGAAGTGAGGAATCACCCCATGTCCACCAAACGCCTATTGGCGACCGCAGTCCTCGGGGCCTGCCTGGTGGCGGGGATCGTCGCGGCACCGACGATCGCCGGCGCCACCACCGGGTCCATCGTCACACCCACGCCGTTCCCCCAGCGGTCCTCGGCCCAGGCCGGTGCCGTGTGGCTGGCCAACCAGTTGACCCCGTCGGGCTACATCCCCGGCAACGCCCCCGGCCAGGCCAATCTCGCCTTCACCGCCAACACCGTCCTGGCGCTGGCGGCCGCCGGCACCGATCTCCCGCAGGCCAACGCCGCCCTGACGTATCTCGGTGGGCATGTGGACGACTACGTGACCGTGTCGGGGAGTGACGGGCCGGCCCAGCTGGCCCTGCTGATCCTCGACGCCCACGCGCTCGGCGCCAACCCCTACTCGTTCGGAGGCGCGGATCTGGTCAGCCGGCTCCTCGCCACCGAACAGCCCTCGGGTCTGTTCGGCACTCAGGATCCCACCTTCGACGGCGCCTACCGGCAGGGGCTGGCCCTCTCCGCCTTGGCCGCCGCGGGAGTGACCGACCACGCCCAACTGGCTACGGCGGAGACCTGGCTTTCGGCCCAGCAGTGTGGCAACGGTGGGTGGTCCACTGACGTGGCCATCAATCCCTGCACCGGTGACCCGACCGCGTTTGCCGGGGCGGACACCAACACGACGGCGGTGGCCGTCCAGGGCTTGGTGGCCCAGGGGGTCCTGGATTCGACGAGCAGGACGGGGGCGCTGAGCTACCTCACAGCCACCCAGGACAGCGACGGGGGATGGGGCTACTACGCCAATCCCACCACGATCCCCGGGCCGACCGATCCCAACTCCACCGCACTGGTCATCCAGGCGTTGGTGGCCATGGGTGAGTCACCGACCGCGGCCCCCTTCGTCCGGCTGACGGGGGACCCCGTGAGCGCCCTGGCCTCATTCCAGCTGGGCACGGGGACCAACAGCGGCGCCTTCGAGTTCTCGCACGGTGGTGGGGCGGACATCACCGCCACGCTCCAGGCCGTGCCGGCGATGGCCGGGGTGGTCAATCCGTTCGAGGCGTCCGGGGGCTACTGGCTGGCCGCCTCGGACGGAGGCATCTTCAACTACGGGGTCGCCACCTTCGAAGGGTCCCACGGCGGGTCGCACCTCAACGCCCCCGTCGTGGGACTGGCCGCCACCTCGGATGCGGGGGGCTACTGGCTGGTGGCCTCGGACGGCGGCATCTTCACCTACGGGGACGCCACCTTCGAGGGCTCCCACGGCGGCTCCCACCTCAACGCCCCCATCGTGGGCATGGCGTCGACGAGTGACGGGAAGGGCTACTGGCTGGTGGCCTCGGACGGCGGCATCTTCACCTACGGGGACGCCACCTTCGAGGGCTCCCACGGCGGCTCCCACCTCAACGCCCCCATCGTGGGTATGGCGGCTACGCCGGACGGGAAGGGCTACTGGCTGGTGGCCTCGGACGGCGGCATCTTCACCTACGGGGACGCCACCTTCGAGGGCTCCCACGGCGGCTCCCACCTCAACGCCCCCATCGTGGGCATGGCGGCTACGCCGGACGGGAAGGGCTACTGGCTGGTGGCCTCGGACGGCGGCATCTTCACCTACGGGGACGCCACCTTCGAGGGCTCCCACGGCGGCTCCCACCTCAACGCCCCCATCGTGGGCATGGCCGCCACCGGTGATGGAGATGGCTACTGGCTCGCCTCCTCGGACGGAGGGGTGTTCAACTACGGGGACGCGGCCTTTGCCGGATCCCACGGCGGATCCCACCTCAACGCCCCGATCGTGGGTCTAGCCTCCAGCGCGGCCCGGGTGGGCTGATGCGGAACGGCCGCGGCCCCCTGCGGCGACTGATCTCGGCCGCACTCTTCGTCGGGGCGGCCTCGGCCGCCCTGGCGGCGGCCGGACCCGACGCGCTGCTGGCGTTCAAGGACGCCGCCGGTGCCGCCACCGAGGTGAGCGTGGCCTTCGTCGTCGACTTCGGCGGCCTCGGGCCACCGGTGGTCGGATGCGTCCAGGTCCCTTCCAGCGACAACGGCTACGCCGCGCTGGGCGCCTTTGTGGCCCAGCGCGGCGAGGCGCAACCCATCTACAACAGCGCCGGGCTGCTGTGCTCGATCGACAACCTTCCCGGCAACGCGCCCACGGTCTGTGGCGCTCAGGTCGCCGGCGGCTACGACTACTGGTCGTACTGGCACGGGACCACCGGGTCCTGGGTCTATGCCAGTACGGGTGCCTTTGCACCGGTGCAGAACGGTGATGTCGAAGGGTGGCGCTACCAGACGAACGGGCAGTCCAACGCCTCGGATCCCCATCCCTCGCCAGCGCCGAATTACGCCAGCATCTGCGGAGCGGTGACTGCGGCCCCGACCACCACGGCCCCGCCCCTAACCGTGCCGTCGGCCCCGCCCCCGCGCTGGCGCCGTCGACCGGTCCCGCCACCGCCGGCCCGGCCCCCAAGGGGACGAACGGATCGCCGTCGCCCACCGGCCCTGGAGCGGTCAACACCGGACCCGGCGCAGCCGAGCCGGCCTCGACGAGCCTGCCGGCGGGTGCCGGGGGGGCGACCGGGACCACCGCTCCGACCACGGAGCCCCCCAGCTCGGGGGCGTCGGCCCAGTCGCTCCGGGCCGCCGCGGCCACGGCGGACCGGTCAGGGACCGGAGGTGGCCCGATCCCGGGCATCATCGGCGTGTTGCTGGTGGTGGCCCTGGCGGCCGGCGCCGTCTTCGGCTGGCGCCGTCGCGCCCGCCCGCAATGATCCGCCCGGCGACCTCGTCGGTGCGCCGGAGCCTCCACCCGGCGGCCTGGTGGCTGTGGGCCGCCTGTCTGGCCGGCGCGGCAACCCGGACGACCAATCCCATCCTGCTGGCCCTCATCGCTGCCGTGGCCGCGTTCGTCGTGTCGGCCCGACGCACCGCTGCGCCGTGGTCCCGATCGATCGTGTTCTTCTTCCGCATGGGGGTGGTGGTGATCGTGGTGCGGGTGGTCGTGCAGATCATCTTCGGCAACCGCCTTCCCGGGCAGGTGCTGTTCACCCTGCCCCACGTGCCCCTGCCTTCGTGGGCGGCCGGTGTCAGCATCGGTGGTCCGGTCACCGCGGAGGCGGTCATTCAGGCAGCGGTCGACGGCCTGCGGCTGGCCGTCATCCTCATCTGCTTCGGAGCGGCGAACTCCCTGGCCAGTCCCTATCGCCTGCTGCGGTGTCTGCCCGCCATCCTGTACGAAGCGGGGGTGGCTGTGACCGTTTCGCTGGCCTTCGCCCCCGAGGTGGTGATGGCCATCGCCGGCGTTCGGGATGCCCGGCGGCTCCGAGGCCGCCCGACCCGAGGGGTCGCCGGACTACGCGGGATGGCCATTCCGGTCCTGGAGAGCGCGCTGGACCGCTCGTTGCAGCTGGCCGCCTCCATGGATGCGCGTGGGTACGGTCGGCGGGTGGCGGTGCCGGCCGGTACCCGCCGACTGGGCGCGGCGTCGACCGCGGGCGGGCTGCTCCTCGTGCTGGTGGGTGTCTACGGCCTCCTCGACACCGGGTCCCTCCCCGCCGGGGGAGTCCCCTTCGTGGTGGTGGGCGCCGCGCTGGTAGGCGTGGGGATGGCCGTGGGGGGCCGTCGCACCAACCGCACCCGCTATCGACCCGACGTGTGGCGGACGGCCGAGTGGTTGGTGGTGGGATCGGGTGCGGTGGCCCTGGCCAGTCTCATCGTTGCCGGGATGGTCGGCCTCCCCGGGCTCCAGCTCATCGTCACCCCGCTGCGCCTGCCCCAACTTCCCTGGTTGGCGGTGGCCGGCGTCCTGGTCGGGCTGGTGCCGGCCGTGGCCGCCCCGGCTCCCGTGGCCTGGGCCGCCCCGCGGGGGTCCGGGGAACCGCTCGCCGTTCCGGTCGTGACCGTGGAGCCCGTCGAGGGGAGCCGGACATGATCCGGTTCGCCGACGTCAGCTTCACCTACGCCGACGCCCCCCGACCGACGCTCCACCGGGTCGACCTGACCATCGACGAGGGTGAACTGTGCCTGGTGGTGGGGGAGACGGGGTCGGGCAAGACCACGCTGCTCCGGGCGATCAACGGGCTGGTTCCTCATTTCACCGGGGGCCACCTCGCCGGAGAGGTGACCATCGACGGTCGCTCGACCCGGGACCATCCGCCACGCGAGCTGGCCGACCTGGTGGGCGTGGTCGGCCAGAACCCGGCGTCCAGCTTCGTCACCGACACGGTCGAGGACGAACTCGCCTACACCATGGAGAACCTGGGCATCCCGCCCGACGCCATGCGCCGCCGTGTCGAGGACACCCTCGACCTGCTCGGGCTGCACGAGCTCCGGAACCGCCCCCTGACCACCCTGTCGGGCGGCCAGCAACAGCGGGTGGCCATCGGCGCGGTGCTGAGTGCCTCGCCTCGGGTGCTGGTCCTCGACGAGCCGACGTCGGCGTTGGACCCCGCCGCTGCCGAAGAGGTGCTGTCTACGCTGACCCGACTGGTCCACGATGTGGGTATGACCGTGGTGCTGGCCGAGCACCGGCTGGAACGGGTCATCCCGTTCGCCGATCGGGTCGTGCTGGTTCCCGGAGGTGGAGCCCCGCTGGTCGTGGGGAACACCGCCGACGTCATGGTCACCTCGCCGGTGGCCCCGCCTCTGGTGGAGTTGGCCCGGTTGGCCGAGTGGACGCCGATGCCCCTGACGGTGCGCGATGCCCGGCGGCTGGCACGACCGCTCCGTGAGCGGCTGTCCGGAGCTCCACCGCCTGCCCGGGTCGCGGGCCCCGAAGGGACCGGCGACCCGGTGGTGCGTGCCGAGCGGGTCCGCGTCGAGTACGGACCCGTGGTGGCTCTGGACGGGGTCTCCCTCGAACTGGATCCCGGGGAAGTGGTGGCCTTGATGGGGCGCAACGGGTCCGGGAAGTCCACCCTCCTGTCCCACCTGGCCGGTCTCCGCAAGCCGTCGGGCGGGCACGCGACCGTGCTCGGCTCCCGGCCCACCGATCTCCCGGCGCGGAGGCTGATCACGATGGTCGGCCTCGTCCCCCAGGACGCCGGGGCCCTGTTGTACGGCGAGTCGGTGGCCGACGAGTGCACCACGGCCGACCGGGAGACCGGGCTCCGGCCCGGGACCACGGCGGCCAAGCTGGAGGAGGTCCTGCCGGGAGTTCCCCCCGACCGGCATCCGCGCGACTTGTCCGAGGGCCAACGTCTGGCCTTGGCGCTGGCCATCGTGTTGGCCCCTCGCCCCGCGGTGGTCCTGCTGGACGAGCCCACCCGAGGCCTGGACTATCCCAGCAAGGAGCGGCTGGTGACGGTGGTCAGGAAGCTGGCGGCCAATGGGGACTGCATCGTGGTGGCCACCCACGACGTGGAGCTGGTGGCCCAGTTGGCCACCCGTGCCGTGGTGCTGGCCGAGGGCGAGGTGGTGGCCGACGGACCGGCCCGGGACGTGGTGTGCCACTCCCCGGTGTTCGCCCCCCAGGTGGCCAAGGTCCTGGCCCCGGACCCGTGGCTGACGGTGGACGAGGTGCGCCACGCCCTCGGAGCCCTCCGGTGATCGACCTGCGTCCCCCCCGGCCCACCGTCATCCGTCTCCGCCCCCGCGCATCCGCCCTCCTTGCCGTGACGTCGCTGATCGGCATGGCCGCCTTCTGCTGGCCGCTGGTGATTCACGGCCACGCCGGAAGCGGGCAGGCCCACAGTGCTGATGCCCCCTGGCTGTTCGTGGCCATCCTGCCCATGCTCCTCGCCGTGGTGATGGGGGAGATGGCCGAGGGCTCGTTGGACGCCAAGGCCATCGCCCTACTCGGGATCCTCGCGGCCTGCGGTGCGGCCCTGCGCATCCCCAGTCCGGGTGTGGCCGGGTTCGAGCCGGTGTTCTTCCTACTCATCCCGGCCGGCCGGGTCTTCGGTCGGGGCTTCGGCTTCGTGCTCGGAGCGGTGACCATCGCCGCCTCCGCACTGATCACCGGCGGCATCGGTCCGTGGCTGCCCTTCCAGATGTTCGGCGCGGCCTGGATGGGCTTCGGAGCCGGGTGCCTTCCGGCCGCCAAGGGGCGAGCGGAGCTGCTGCTACTGGCGGGTTATGCCGCCGTCTCCGCCGTGCTCTACGGAACCCTGCTCAATCTGTGGTTTTGGCCCTTCGGCGCGGGGACCTCCACCAGCTTCTCGTACTCCCCGGGCGCTGGAGCCCTGGCCAATCTGCACAGCTTCGTCTTCTTCGATCTCACCACGTCCCTCGGCTTCGACTTCTTCCGGGCCCTGACCAATGCCGTGCTCGTGCTGCTGCTCGGTCGCCCGGTGTTGGCGGCCCTGCGCCGGGCGTCCCGCAGGGCCGCCTTCGACGTGCCGGTGGTCTACCACTGAGCGTCCCTATCACTGAGCGTCCTTACCACGAAGCGTCCACTGTCCCTGAGCAGTCCGTGCGCCGATGCACCAGTGCCGAGGGCCCGGGTGTCACCGGGTCAGGCCCGGTGCACCATGTGGTCGACGAAGGCCATCTTGCGGATCACATTGGGGGCCAGCACGAACGGGTAGAGGTCATCGTGCCCCATGGACCGGTTGATCTGATTGAGCGCGTAGGAGAGTTCGAGCCAGCTGTCCACGACGTCGCCGAAGGAGCGGGTGCCGTCCGGGCGGGTCGGGTGCACCCCGGTGCGGCGCAGACGCCCCGGCCCCTCCACGGTGGCGCCCAGTCCGAAGCTGTCGGCGGTCTGGAGCGTGTCCAGGATGTGGAGATAGTGGGCGAACGTCTCGGCCCAGTCCTCGAAGGGGTGCATGGTGGCGTAGTGGCTGATGTGGGTGGACGACCAGGAGCGGGCCAGGTCCGGGAGGGCGTCGTAATGCCGCTTCACCGCCCCGGCGTAGTCCTGGCGGTCGTCGCCGAACAGGACCCGGCAGGCATCGAGCACGTCCGGTTCGTCCACCAGGATGGGCCAGTAGTAGTGGCCGATCTCGTGCCGGAAGTGCCCGAGCAGGGTCCGGTAGGGCTCACTGAGCTGGAGGCGCAGATGTTCCCGATGCTCAGGATCGGCCTCCGCCAGGTCGAGGGTGATCACGCCGTCGTCGTGCCCGGTGATCACCTTGGTCTCCGTGCTCGACAACAGGTCGAAGGCCAACCCCCTCCCGGCAGCCTCGTCCCGGGGTTCGACCGGCAGCCCGAGTTCGGCCAGTTGGAAGATCAGCCGACGTTTGGCCATCTCCCCGTGGACCAACTCGGCCATCCCCTCCTGGTCGTCATCGGCCGGACGGGTGCGGGTGAGCACGCACGACTCGCAGCGCGCGTTGGTGCCGGCCGGCACCAACCAGTTGCAGCCGGTGACCGACTCGGTGGCACACCGCTGCCAGGCCCGCACGGGGGAGCCGGTATCCACCAGATGGTCGACGGCCACTTCGGTGAGGGCGATCACATCCCGCCGTTGGTGTACGTAGCCCAACGGCGAATCGCACCGCAGGCACCGGCTGTTGTCGAAGAAGACGAGCTGTCCGCAGCTGTCACAGGTGAAGACTCGCATGGGTATCTCGTCTCGCAGTCCCCGGCGTCCTCCTGACCGGCGCCGACGATCAGGGTGTGGTGGTGGGTGCCGTCCGACGCTACCCGCCCTTCGTCGGCCGAAACACAGAACCGCTCAGCGGCCGCCCACAGCCCGCTGGAGCTGGGCCTTGTTCATGGTGGATCGACCGCGGATCCCTTTGCGCTTGGCCTCAGCGTAGAGCTGGTCCCTGGTCCTACCCGCGGCTCCCGTGTGGGAGCGGAGTCCTCCCCGCCTACTGGAGGAGATGTCCTCCCGCGAGAGCCGTGACGCCCCGGTGGCCTCGCCGCTACGGGCGCGCGACTTGTTCACGGTGCGGGCGGCGATCTCCTCCGCCTCCCGGGTCGAGTCCCCGCGCTCCTCCAGTCCGTCGCGGATGTGGCGGTACTGGCGCTCACGCTTGGCGCTCCACTGCTGTCTCGGCATCTCGATCTCCTCCATTGGTCGGCCCATCCGAGGGCGCTCGGGTTCCTGCCCGCTACGGGGCCTGGCCATGCCCCGGCCCGGTGGAGGCGAACATATGTTCGACTACACTGATCGACGATGGCAGTCTGGCAACGGTCGCTGTTCGAGATCGACGAGGCGGCAGGCCCCGATCCGGCCTTCGAGGGCCTGGAGCACTGGGACCTGTCCGGGGCGACGTGGCTCGAGTACGTGCCGGGTTGGCTCCGGCGCCACGATCTGGTCTTCGAGGCTCTCCTCGAGCGTGTCCCGTGGCGGGGCGAGCGACGGCCGATGTACGAGCGCACGGTCGATGTGCCCCGGCTGGTGGCGTCGTACGGCGCCGGCGAGCCGCTGCCCCATCCGGCGCTGGCCGACGCCTTGTCTCTGCTCGGTCGGCGCTACGGCGAGGGCTCGGGCGGACCGCTCGTCAGCACCGGCACCTGTCTCTACCGGGACGGTCAGGACAGCGTGGCCTGGCACGGTGACCGCGTCGGGCGCGGGACGACCGACGACACCTTGGTGGCCATCGTCTCCCTCGGCCACCGGAGGCGCCTGCTGCTGCGCCCCGCCGCCGGTGGCGCGTCTCGTCGGTTCGAGCTCGGCTGTGGGGATCTCTTCGTGATGGGGGGCCGCTGCCAGCAGGCGTGGGAGCACTCCGTGCCCAAGACCGTCCGGGCCATCGGGCCCCGGATCAGCGTGCAGTTCCGCAGTTGCGGGGCGGACTGACAAGGAGCCGGTCCACGGGCATCGGGGGCTCGGGCACCGGAGGCGGCAGGGGCGACGGTGCCGGGGCCGGACCGGGTTCGGGAGGCACGGGCGCAGGCTCGGGGTCCACCGGCGGGATGACCGAACGGAGGGTCATCGCCCCCGGCCCGCGGGCCGGACCATGTCCCGGGCCCGATCGACCACGCCGGCCACGACGTCCGAGACGATGGCGGCCGGCGGCTCGTCGGGGGAACGGGGGTGGGGGCGGGTCGGGGCCGTCCTGCGGGCCTGCTCCAGGCGGGCACCGATCTCCTGCAGCTGCGCCCTGGTGGCGGCCTTGCGGATCGAGGGGAACAGTTCCCCCTCCTCCTCGCGTACGTGATGACGCACGTTCTCGATGAGCACGCTGACCTTGGCGTTGAAGCGCTCGTCCTTCGGGTCGAGGCCGAGCAGCTCCTGGAGCTCCCACTTGACCACGTGGTGCTCTTCTAGGGCTTCGAGGACCTGGTCGTCTTCCGTCGAGTCGAGCTTCCGGGCGGCCGGGTAGAACTCCTCCTCCTCGATGGCGGCATGTTGGGACAGGGCCACGATCATCTTGTCCACCAGCTTTCGCTTCGTCTTGTGGGCAGCGTCGCCCGCCCGCTGGAACTCCTTGAACAGCTGCTCCACCTCGCGGTGATCGGCCTTCAGCAGGGCGATGGCGTCGGTGCTCGTCGCCTTCGGGCGGCGCGACGACGTGGCGCTGGCGCGCTTGGCGGCCGGGCGTGCCGGCTTCTTGGTTCGGGTCGAAGTGGGGGCCATGGTGCTCTCCTGGTCGGGGGATCGGTGGGGGCTCCTCCCGTCCTACCCACGCCGCGCCCCGGGCAAACGGTGCGTCGGCGGTCGAGCACCGGCTACGCCAGTCGAAACCGCTCACCCCGGTGGTCGACGGGAAGGTCGTCGTCGACGGTGGCCGTGACCCCGATCTGCTCAAGGGTGGCGATGCCCCCGACCACTGAGGCGAAGGCGGCGTCGGCCGCGTCCCGACCGGTGGCGATGCGGACCATGGCCTGGCGAGGAGCCAGGTCGGTGGCGTCATGGGCGTACCACCAGCCGTCGTCCATGACCTCGAAGACGGCGTGGAAGTCCATCGGGAAGAGTCCGGGGGCGTAGACGGAGGCGAACCGGGCCGGGATGCCCACGGCACGGCACAGGGCCACGCCCAGATGGGCGAAGTCCCGACAAGTCCCCATGCCGGTGAGCAACGTGTGCTCGGCCGAGTCGTGTACCGAGCTGGAACCGGCCACGTAACCCACCCGTTCGCGGATCCAGTCGGTGATGGCCTCGACCCGGGCCCTGACCGGCGACTCCACGCCGAACTCGGCCACGGCGAATCCGACCAGGTGATCGGAGGGGCAGTAGCGGCTCGGTCGCAGGTAGACGAGCCGAGAGACGGCGGCCGAGAGATCGGGCCCGTCAACGGTCACCGGCCCCTCCGACCGGATGGGACGGAGGGTCTGGATCTCGGACCGATAGGCGACGGTGAGCCGCCCGGGCGGGGCGTGGAGGACGTGGGACCGGGTCCCGTTGGGTCCGAGGAGTTCGGCGGCGATCATCGGCTCGTTGTCGATGCGGGCATCCAACCGTTCGGTCGTGACCGACCCGGCCGAGTGGGACGCCGTGACCTGGAGGACCAGTTCGGCCGCTTCGACCACCCAGAAGGCCAGCTCACAGGAGAGCACCCGGCCCGACGCGTCCGCCGTCACGCTCGGAGGCTCGTCGATCTCGCTCATCCTGTAGCTTCCCACACCCGTGGACACCCGCCATCGACGGCGCGCCCACCCGCCGCCCTAGTGTCGGCTCGTGCCCAACCCGGTCCCCACTGCCACTCCTCCCGAGGGGACCGGCACCCCCGACGGGCGCCCCGTCGCCGGAGCACCGGACCCCTTCGCCCCGGGATCGGTGTCGATGCGGCTGTATCCGCACAACGACCTTCCGGCCACCGAGGTGGTGGCCGAGCTTTGCCACCAGGCCCGGCTGGCCCTCGATGGCGGCTTCGACGGGGTGATGACCAGCGAGCACCACGGGGGCTTCCCCGGCTATCTGCCCAATCCGCAGCAGGTGACGTCGTTCATCCTGGCCGCTGCTCCCGTCGGCTGGGCGGCCGCCTCCCCGCTGCTCCTCCCGCTCCGGCCCACCGCCCTGGTGGCCGAGGAGACGGCCTGGCTGGCCGCCCGCCACCCCGCTCGGGTCGGCCTGGGGGTGGCGGTCGGCGCGCTGGCGCTGGACTTCGAAGCGATGGGCGTTGAGCTGACCTCAGCACCCAGCCACTTCGCCGACCAGCTCCCTCGGCTCGTGGCCATGCTGCGTGGACGGGGCCTCGGTCAGCTGGCAGGCGATCCGGCGTTGGCCCGTTGCGCCGAGCACCCGGTCCCGGTCATCAGCGCGGCGGTGTCCTCGGCCGCAGCGCGCCGTGCCGCCACCGCCGGGGCCGGAATCCTGATGGAGGGGATGTCCGACGTCGACCGGTTGGCCAGACTCACCAGGGCCTACGACCAGGCCGGAGGGTCGGGTCCCAAGGTGTTGATCCGCCGGGTGTGGCTCGGCGCCATGGCCCAGGACCTCGTGGACCGACAGCGGCAGGTCTACGACGCAGTGACCGAGGATGCCACCGCCTTCGGTGCCGACCAGACGGTCACTGCGGGGGAATCGGACGAGCTGGCCGATCGCCTGGTGGACGTCGTGCGACGGGCCGGTGCCACCTCCGTCGACCTCCGGGTCCATCTCCCGGGGATGCGGCCCGCCGACGTGCGGAGCCAGATCGCCCGGCTGGCCGCCGAGGTGGTGCCGCGGGTCCGGGCCGGACTGCTCGGTCGGACTGATCAGAGGCGAGCATAGGCGGCGGCCTCGTCGGCGAAGCGCAGTGACGCCTCACCGCTCACCGACGGCCGGGTGAGGCCGATGGCCGACAACACGTCGTCGGCGTGGATGTCGGCCTCGCCCCCGGTGAGCGCCCGGTCGAAGGCGAGCTGCGCACTCCGCTGTGCCACCAGGGCGAAGTCGGCAGGCGTGAAACCCTCCGTCCGGGCCGCGACCTCGCCGGGATCGCCGGCCGGGAGGAACTCGACAGCAAGGTCGGCCCGCTCCGACTCGTCCGGCGCCCCGACCGGGATGACCAGGTCGAAACGACCGGGCCGCAGCAGCGCCTGGTCGATGGAGGCGATGGAGTTGGTGGCCATGACCATGAGGCGGTCGGGCCGGGCCTTGAACAAGGGGATGACCTTCAACAGCTCGTTGACCAGTGGCTGGCTGTCGGGCCGCTCAGACCGGTCCGAGGCGATCTCGTCGGCCTCGTCGATGAAGCAGACCAGTCGGTCCACCCGCCCCAGCTCGGCCAGGCTGTCCCGCAGGGCCCGCGCCCCTTCCACCCCCTGGCCCAGCAGCGAGGGGTGGAGCTCGACGAACGCCCACGACAGCCGGGAGGCGATGGCCCGGGCGAACGAGGTCTTGCCGGTGCCCGGAGGGCCGAACAACAGGACCGCGGCGGGCGGGACCAACCCGAGCTGTTCGGCCAGCTCGGTATGGGCCAGTGGGGCCACCACCCGCCGGTCCAGCAGGCCCTTGGCCGTGGAGAACCCCTTCATCGACTCCCACAGGCCGGCGGCCGGCACCTGACCGCCGAACCGCTCCACGATGGCCAGCTCCTCGGGCACCATGGAGGCGTCGCGGAAGTAGAGGTCCAGTCCGTCACGCCGGGTGAAGCCCTGATTGGCGAAGGCCGACTCTCCGACCTGCCCGGGGACGATGAGGGCCAGCAGCCGTCGGGCGCCCCGATGGATGATCTCCTGGTCCAACTGACGGAGAAGCCCTGAGCCGATCCCGAGGTGGCGCCAGTCGGGATGCAGGGCCAGCATCATGAGATGGGCATCGGTGCCGTCCACTCGGGCGACGACCGCGCCGACCACGGATCCGCTGGGGGAGAGGGCGACCACGCCGGGCTGGTGCTCGTGGAGGGCCTCGACCACATCGCTGCGGCTATAGGCCGCGCCCGTCGATGCTCCCGATACGTCGATCAGACGAACGATCTCCTCGAAAGGGATGGCCGGATCCCGGGCATCGAGGGCTAGGGCCCGCCATTGGTGCTTCACGGTGCTACCTCCTCCGACTGGTTGCGATGCTATCGGGTGGGATGCCGTCGGCCCGAGGCCACCCGATAGCTGGTTGACCTGGCCCAGGTCTCGGCCCACACTGAGGGCCGGCCCAAGGGGGGCTGAAAGGAGCCGGTGCCATGGGACAGTGGAGCAGGGCCGAGATCGAGGCGGCGTTCGGCGAGTATCAGCGCAAGGCGGCCGAGGCGGGGGCTTCGGGGGATTGGAAGGACTGGTCGGACCAGTTCACCGAGGACGCCACCTACATCGAGCACATGTACGGGGAGTTCGCCGGCCGCCAGGCCATCCACGACTGGATCAGCGCCACCATGTCCGAGTATCCCGGCAGCGACATGCCCGAGTTCCCCATCGAGTGGTACGTGGTCGACGACGAACGGGGCTGGGTGGTGTGCCAGGTCTGGAACCGGATGCGGGATCCTGGTGACGGGTCGGTCCACCAGGAGTACAACTTCACCCTCTTGAAGTACGCCGGCGACGGCAAATGGTCGTACGAGGAGGACATCTACAACCCCATGCGCTTCGGCACCATGCTGGCCGGCTGGGAGGCGGCCCGCACCGCGGCGAGCGGCTGACCCCGGGCACCCGGGGCCGTGGCCCCTCCGTCGCTCGCGCACTACGGTGCAGTTGTGGAGCAGCGGCGACTGGGACGGACCGGCCACTATTCGTCGGTGGCCATCCTGGGCGCGGCCGCCTTCGCCGGAGGCGACCCCGACACCGCGGCCTCGGTCTTTGCCGCGGCGCTGGACGCCGGGGTCAACCATCTGGACATCGCCCCCCAGTACGGCCGGGCCCAGGAGCTCCTGGGGCCCTCCATCCCCGCCGTCCGGGACCGGCTCTTTGTGGCCTGCAAGACCCTGCGCCACAGCGCCGACGGCGCGAGGGCCCAGTTGGAGGAGTCCCTCTCCGTGCTCGGCTGCGAACGGTTCGACCTGTACCAGATGCACGCGGTGACCGACCTCCAGGAGCTCGACGCCCGGTCCGGTGCGGTCGGGGCCATCCTGGCCGCCCGGGACGAGGGGCTGTGTTCGTGGGTCGGCATCACCGGCCACGAGCTGACCGCGCCGTCCGCCCACCTGGAGGCACTCCGGCGCTACGACCTCGACACGGTCATGTTCCCGGTGAACCCGCAGCTGTGGTCGGACCCCGGCTACCGCGCCGATGCCGAGGCCCTGCTCGAATACGCCGGCGAGCACGACGTCGGGGTGATGGCCATCAAGGCCGTGGCCGCCCGGCCTTGGGCCGGACGGGACCGCACCTCGGACACCTGGTACGAGCCCTACACCTCGGCCGACGAGGTGGCTCGTGGTGTCGACTTCGTCCTGTCGACGCCGGGAGTGCACGCCTTCTGCACTCCCGGGGACACGTCGGTGCTGACCACGGCACTGGTGGCCGCGGCGGGCCACGGCCCCATGGACGCCGCCGCGCGCGACCGGGCGGTGGGTGCCGCTGCAGCCGAGCCCAGCATCTTCCCGATGCCCGCCGCGTGACCCCGCCGGACGGGAAGGCCGACCACGTCGTCGCGCCCGAGCCCGGGACCCGGGTCACCGTCGTGGCCCCGGTACAGGGCACCGTCGTGGTTCTCACCGTCGAGGCCGGTGAGCCGGTGGAGGAGGGTGCGTCGCTGCTCATCCTGGAGTCGATGAAGATGGAGCATGTGGTGCGGTCCCCGGTCAGCGGCGCGGTCCACTCCGTCGACACCGAGGTGGGCGCCCTGGTGGCGGTGGGAGATGGGCTGGCCGTGGTGGAGGCGTCCGGGGCGGCCGGAGCCGTAGACCGCGGGTCCGCCCCAGTGGACATCGAGGTGGTCCGCCCCGACCTCCAAGAGGTCTTGGACCGGCAGCGGGGCACCCTTGACGCCGGCCGGCCCGACGTGGTGGCCCGGCGGCACGAGGGAGGCCGCCGGACGGCTCGCGAGAACATCGACGACCTGTGCGATCCCGGGACGTTCACCGAGTACGGGTCGTTGGCCATCGCCGCCCAGCGGGGGCGGCGCCCGGTGGAAGAGCTCATCGCCCGCACGCCGGCCGACGGGCTGGTGGCTGGTGTGGGCCGGATCAACGGTGCCCTGTTCGACGAGCGACGGTCGAGCTGTGCCGTCCTCTCCTACGACTACACGGTCATGGCCGGCACGCAGGGCGCCCAGAACCACCGCAAGAAGGACCGGCTCTTCGCCCTGGTCCGGCGGATGCGCCTGCCGTTGGTCCTATTCGCCGAGGGAGGCGGTGGGCGCCCCGGGGACACCGACTACGCCGTCATCACCGGCCTCGACACCATGGCCTTCGCCGAATTCGGTTCACTGAGCGGTCTGGTCCCGCTGGTCGGGGTGGTCTCGGGCTACTGCTTCGCCGGCAATGCCGCTCTCCTCGGTTGCTGCGACGTGATCATTGCCACGCCGGGCACCTCCATCGGGATGGGCGGCCCGGCCATGATCGAGGGGGGTGGCCTCGGCACCGTGCCGCCGGAGGACGTCGGCCCCCTGGACGTCCAGGTGGGCAACGGGGTGGTCGACGTCGTGGCGACCGACGAGGCCGATGCCGTCCGTCTGGCCCGGCAGTACCTGGCCTACTTCCAGGGGACGACCGACGAGTGGCACTGTGCCGACCAGCGGTTGCTCCGTTCGGCCGTCCCCGAGGAGCGCCTCCGGGTCTACGACATCCGTCAGCTCGTGACCACCCTGGCCGACACCGACTCCGTGCTGGAGCTGCGCGGTGGCTTCGGGGCGGGAATGGTGACCGCACTGGTTCGGGTCGAGGGACGGCCCCTCGGGGTGGTGGCCAACAATCCCGCCCACCTGGGTGGGGCCATCGACCGCGACGGTGCCGACAAGGCGGCCCGGTTTCTCCAGCTCTGCGATGCCCACGACGTCCCGGTGCTGTTCCTGTGTGACACGCCGGGGTTCATGGTCGGGCCCGAGGCCGAGCAGACGGCCCAGGTCCGCCACTTCAGCCGGCTCTTCGTGACCGGGGCCAGCCTCACCGTCCCGTTCTTCACCATCGTGCTGCGCAAGGGCTATGGCCTGGGGGCCCAGGCCATGGCCGGCGGCAGTTTCCGGTCACCGGTCTTCACCGTCTCGTGGCCCAGCGGGGAGTTCGGGGGCATGGGCCTGGAAGGGGCGGTCCGACTCGGTTTCCGCCGTGAACTGGAGGCAGTGGAGGACCCAGCCGAGCGGGATGCCCTCTTCGCCCAGATGGTCGAGCGCGCCTACCAGCACGGCAAGGCGGTGAACGTGGCCTCGGCGTACGAGATCGACGACGTCATCGATCCGGCCGACTCCCGCCGGCGGATCGTGGACGCGCTCCGGGCGGCGCCCCCACCGCCCGAGCGGACCGGAAAGAAGCGGAGTTGCGTGGACACCTGGTGAGCGCCTGCCCGGAGGAGTGGCGCCACCGTGGGCACCGGAGCTCCGGAGCAGGATCGGCGGCGCCGCCACTCAGTCGGGCAGGACCTCGTCCGCAAAACGCCGGACCGACCGCCAAGCCGCCACCGCCTCAGGGACGTCCAGGTTGACCAGGCCCTGCACGCCGTGGATGCCTCCGACCACCACGTCGAGGCGGGCATCCACCCCCGCGGCCCGCGCCCGTCGGACGAGGCGCTCGGCGTCGAGCCGGCAGAGGTCGGTCTCGCCCACCTGGAGGAGGAGCGGGGGCAGGCCGGCCAGCTCGCCCCGGGCCGGCGAGGCCCACGGGGCCCGGGGGTCGCCCGCGGGCCCCACGTAGTCGCGGGCCCGGGCCCGAAGGAATCCCTCGGTGATGAAGGCGTCTCGGCGGGCCGGAGGCGTCGATCCGTAGCCGGCGGTGTCGAGATCGACCCAGCCGGACAGACTGACGATCCCCGCCGGCATCGGCGCCCCCTCCTGGCGGGACCGGGCCACCGTGCTGAGGGCCAGGCCACCGCCGCAGGAGTCCCCGACCCAGATCAGGCGAGCCGGGTCATGGCCCGAGTCCAGCAGGGCGCGGTAGACGGCGTGGCAATCGTCCAACGCCGCCGGGCCCGGGTGTTCGGGGGCCAGGCGGTAGTCGACGGTGATGACCGGGATGGACAGCCAATTGGCGATGAACTCGGCATAGAACAGGTACGCCTCGAGAACACACGAGACGAACCCCCCGCCATGGGCAAACAGGGCCACGCCGCGCCGGCTGTCGCTGCCGGGCCGGGACAGGCGACCGGCCCGGACCCCACCGAGCTCGACGAAGTCGACGGTGGTGTCGGGGGCCAAGGGGTGACCGTGGAGCGGGGCCATCTGGCTCCGAGTGGTGACCACGTCGTCATCGGGCCCGGCGAAGCCGGCCGGCATGCCCTCCACCACCGAGCGGAGCAGGTCGCTGGTCACCCGGCGGTCAGCGCCCGGGACGGGGGTGCCGGTCGGGCCGGTCGCGCTGGATGACCGGGGTCAGCCGGACTCGGTGCGCTCACGGTAGATGACCACCGGGGAACCGGCGTGCGCCGCGCAGTGCTGGCTGACCGAGCCGAGCAGCATGCCCGAAAACGATCCGTGGCCGCGGCTCCCCACCACCAGCAGGTCGGCGTGTCGAGAGGCCTCCACCAGGGCCTGGGCGGGATGGCCCTCCACCACCCTCGTGGTCATCGGAACGGACGGGTGGCGATCGGCCTCGGACCGGGCGATGTCCTGCAGCATCGTCCGGGCGTCGCCGGCCGGGTCGTACTCGACCGGCAGCGGCAGCGGCGGCCCCATGCTCAAGGGCCACTGCCAGGTGGTCACCGCCTCGACGGCGGCGCCGGTGACCGAGGCCAGCGCGGCGGCCCAGGAGAGCGCCTCTATCGAGGTGTCGGAGCCGTCCACGCCCACCACGATGGTCTGGACCGGTCCTGCATCAGCCACGATCGCCTCCTTCGCTCGCTCCCACTCCATCGGGTCGTCGGGGGAGGCCGGTGGTCACGGGCGGCCGGCCCGACCACCTTGCCACGGACCGGCCGTGCCCGTCTCCCGAGGAGTCCGTCATCAGCCCAGGCCGTCGAGGGCCTGCTGCCTCCGGGCGGAGATCTCCTTGATCTGCTCCATCCCGGGTCCGCCCGAGGAAGGGGCCTCATCGGGCGCGTCGCCACCGACCAGCGCACCCAGGGTGGCCGCCACCGACGCCCGGAGGGCACCCACCTCGTAGCCACCTTCGAGGAAGAGCACCAGGTGACCGGAGGTCGGGGCGTAGCCGGCCACCACCCGGGCCAGCTCGGCGAAGTCGCCGGCCGTGAGGGACAGGTCGGCCAGCGGGTCGTCCCGGTGGGCGTCGAAGCCCGCAGAGACGAGCACCCACGTCGGTCCGAACGCCTCCACCGCCGGCGTGACCAGACGCTCGAAGGCCTGCTGGACCACGTCGCCGGTGGCCCCGGCGGGCAGGGGCACGTTGATCGTGGTCCCGAGGGCCAGGGCGCCGCCCACGTCGCCGGCGCGACCGGTGCCCGGGTAGCAGGGCCACTGGTGGGTCGAGACGTACAGGACCCGGGGTTCGTTCCAGAACAGTGCCTCGGTGCCGTTGCCGTGGTGGACGTCCCAGTCCACGATCAGCACCCGCTCGCCCGCCTCGGCCAGCAGCGGCGGCGGCCACGGCGACGTTGTTGATCAGACAGAAGCCCATGGCGCGGTCGTCCAACGCGTGGTGACCGGGCGGCCTGGCCACCACGAAGGCCACGTCGGCCCGACCCCGTCGCAGCTCGTCGATGGCCACCAGACCGGCACCGGCGGCATCGGTGGCGATCTCCCACGACTCGGTGGTGGCATAGGTGTCGGCGTCGATCGACCCCCCGCCGCGCCCGGCGAGCCGCTCGAGGTGCCGGAGATGGAGATCGGTGTGCACTCGGGCGAGCTCGCTCCGCCCGGCGGGGCGGGTCGGCACCACGATCAGTTCATCGCCCAGCCGGAGGTCGGCGACACCCTCCATCACCGCGGCCACCCGCACCGGTCGTTCGGGATGGCCGGGCTGGGCGTGCGCCTCGCCCGTCACCGGGCCCACGACCATCAGCATGATCTGGCCCTGAGATGAGGAGAGCAGCACTGATCGGTCACCTGGTCATCTCCCCGTGCATGGTCGGCCCCGTACCGGGGCTCCTGCCCAGAGTCTGCCCCACGCCGGTGCGCACCGGCGACGCCCGGCCCGGGGCCCGCCCCCTCGACGCTCCGGAGGGCCTCTGAGGTCCCGTTGCCCGTCTCTTCCCAACCAGGCGGGCCGACCGGTCGGGAACCCCGAAGTGTCGAGGTCGGAGGCCTAGAGTGAGCCGATGTCCATGAGGGCTGCTGCGGACGGGGACGCGTGACCGCGACATCGGTGGGCACCCTGGTGCTCATCGCCGTCGCTGCCGTACTCGCCCCCATCCTCTCCGAGCTCACGGGGCCGGTGGCCGTACCCGAGATCGTCATCCAGATCGGACTCGGGATACTGATGGGGCCCTACGTGCTCGACATCGCCCACATGAGCACCATCGTCACCGGGCTGTCCGACCTCGGTCTGACCTATCTCATCTTCCTGGCCGGCTACGAGCTGGACCTGCAGAGGATCCGGGGCAGGCCCCTGCGGTTGGCCACGGCCGGATGGGCGATCTCCCTGGCCATCGGCCTCGCCGCGGCCTTCGAACTGGTCTCCAGCGGGCTGGCCCGCAACACGGTGGTGGTGGGGCTGGCCTTGACCACCACCGCGCTCGGCACCCTGGTCCCCATGCTGCGGGACGCCCACGTGATGGACACCCGGTTCGGCTCGTACATCTCGGCCATCGGCACCGTCGGCGAGTTCGGGCCGATCGTGGCGGTGGCCCTGCTGCTGACCAAGAAGGAGCCGTTGCTCACCTCGCTCCTCCTCCTGACCTTCATCGTGATCGCCGTGACCACCGTGCTCCTGGCCTCCCGAGCCCAACCCCCTCGGCTGGTGGCCTTGCTGAGCCGGCACATGGAGTCGAGTGCGCAGCTGCCGGTGCGAGTGGCGCTGCTCATGATCCTGCTGCTGGTGCTCCTGGCCGAGACGCTGGGCCTCGACGTCCTGCTCGGGGCGTTCGCCGCCGGCATCGTCGTCCGACTGTTCTCGTCGGGGGGGGAGATCTCCGCGGTGCGGGGGAAGCTGGAGGCCATCGGGTTCGGCTTCCTCATCCCGGTATTCTTCGTGGTCAGCGGGATCCAGTTCGACCTACACGTCTTCATCGTCAACCCGAAATCCCTGGGGCGGGTGGGCCTGTTCCTGGCCCTGATGCTGGTGGCCCGCGGCGTGCCCGTGTTCCTTCTCTATCGGAAGGTCCTGCGCCCCGCCGAACGGATCCCGATGGCGCTGCTCTCGGCCACCGGGCTGCCCCTGATCGTGGTGATCACCAGCATCGCTCTGGCCGAGGGGAAGATGCTGCAGGCAAACGCCGCCGCGCTGGTGGCAGCGGGCATGCTCTCGGTGCTCTTGTTCCCCGCCATCGGCCTGTGGCGTATGCGGGTGGCCGGTCTGGCCGTCGCCATCACTGACGACGCCTCCGACGGCGGGGCCGACCGGCCGGAGGGGTCGGAGTCCTCGGCGTCCAGCTGACCCGGCGGGTGTCCCGCCCCGGACTCAGGGTGTGTCGTTCTGGACGGTGAACCAGTCCCGGGCCTCGAGGTAGGACGAGAAGGCCTTGGCGATGGTGTCGATGTCCTCGGGCCGTTTGGGCCGCTGGACCTCGTACACGTGGGGGAACTCCAGCCAACCGGTGACCAGGTGCCACAGGCGCACGGCGGCATCGCCGGTCGGTGGGTGGACCAGGACCGGCCCGAAGAGGGCCTGTCCGTCCTCGAAGACGAGCGTCGGCACCCCGAAGCCACCCTTGGCCACCACGATGCCGTGCTCGTCGTGCACCTCGTCACCCGTCGTCGGATCGTCGATGGCGGCCCGGACGATGCCCGGGTCGAGTCCCATCTCGGTCAGCAGCTCCTCGGCCACGTCGGGGCGATGGGGTTTGCGGCCCTCCTCGTGGAGGGCCCGCCCGGCGGTGAGGTACCAGCGGTCGAGGAGCTCGGGATCCTCCCGACGCAGGTAGGCGCCGATCCGCATCATCGACCAGCCGTATGACCACTCCCGCTCCCACGGGTGCTTCTTGCCCTCGACCCGGTTGATCTCCTCGAGGCTGAAGAACCGCCAGCGGACCGCCACGCCGACCCGGTCCCGTACCTCCCGCATCCACAGCGAGGTCTGGTACGCGTAGGGGCACATGATGTCGAAGTGGAAGTCGACGGATTGAGGGGGAGCAAGGACCGTCGTCTCGTGGGCACCTCCGCCCGGGGAGGCGGTGCGGTTGGTCATGGCGTTCCTCCTGGACCGGTCCGGTCCCGCTCGGCTGCGACCCCTGCACCGTACCCGTGCCGCTCGGCGGCGAGCTCCACGAAGCGGGCCGCCGCCGGGGCCAGAGGTCCGGTCCGGTGGACCAGTGCGATGCTGCGCTCGACCGACGGGAGGGGCTGGGCCACAGTGGCTCCGAGGGCCCGGGCCACCGCCGCGATGGGCTCGGGGACCAGGGCGGCACCCGCCCCGGCCAGCACCAGGGGGAGGATGGCGTCGCGCTGGGCGGTGACCACGGCCACGTGGGGAACGGCACCGGCAGCCGCGAACCCCTCATCGAGCAGCCGACGGGTCGAGGTGCCCACCCTGGCGGCCACGAAGGGGACGTGGACCAAGTCGGCGAGTCCGACGGTGGTCATGGCCACCGTCCCCGGTCCGGCCAGTCCGGGATCCGACGCGTGCCCTCCGATCGGGTTGTCCCCTCCTCCGGACTCCGGCGGCAGGATCAGGAGGAGGGCCTGACCGCCGATGGCCCGGCTGGTGAGGTCGGACGGCACCTCGGTGGTCTCGGAGATCCCTACCTCGCATCGGCCGTCCCGGACCATGGCGAGCAGGTCAGAGGTGTCCTCGGGGGCGGCCAGGTCCACGGCGACCCCCGGATACCTGCGCCGGTAGCGTCCCACCAGCTCGGCCAGCGGATCGGCGGTCAACGTCGGGAGGCTGCCGAGCGCCAGGGTTCCGGCCCGGGTTCCCGCCACTGCGGCCACCGCGGCGCGCCCCGTCTCCACGTCCCGGAGGGCCTGGCGCGCCGGGCCCACGAGGGCCTGGCCCGCCGGTGTCAGCTGCACCTTCCTGCCGATCCGGTCGAACAGCGCCACGCCCAACTCCCGCTCTAGCTCCTTGATGGCCAACGAAAGGGCGGGCTGACTCACCTCCACGACGTCGGCGGCGGCCGTGAAGCCCTCGTGGTCCACCACGGCCAGGAAGTAGACGAGCCGGCGGAAATCCATAAGCAAAGCTTATCAAACTAATGAGTTGCATATATTGGACTTGGCCGGGATCCACCGTAAGACTGGCCCCATCGTGACGAACGCGGAGACCGCGGGGCAGGAGCAGGCGGCAGTCCATCTGTCGCCGGACGAGTCAGCCGGGTGCCAACCCACCGACACTGAGCCGGACCCGAGGACGGAGGATGCGTCCAGATGGCGCCACTTTCTGATCGAGCCCCGGCGGCCCGCGGCTGTCCGCGCCTTACCCCGGGCCTACATCCTGGCGGTGGCCGCGGTGTGCGTCGGGGCGTTCATGGGCCAGCTCGATGCCAGCATCGTGACCCTGGCCTTCCCGGCCCTGGAGCGCTCGTTCGATGCCGGTGTGGCCTCGGTCAGCTGGGCGGGAATCACCTACCTGCTGGTATTGGTGGCCACGGTGGCCGCCGTGGGCCGCTTCGCCGACATGGTGGGCCGCAAACTGCTCTATCTGTACGGATTCCTCATCTTCATCGTGGGCTCGGCCCTGTGTGCCCTGGCTCCGAGCCTTCTGGCCCTCGACGCCTTCCGGGCCCTCCAGGCCATCGGGGCCGCCATGCTGCAGGCCAACAGCGTGGCCATCATCGCACTGGCCGTACCCCGCCAGACGCTCGGGCGAGCCCTCGGCATCCAGGGGGCGGCTCAGGCGCTCGGTCTGGCCCTTGGCCCGTCGGTGGGCGGGCTCCTGTTGGCCGCCGGCGGCTGGCGCCTCCTCTTTCTCGTCAACGTCCCGGTGGGCGCGTTGGGGCTCGTGGCCGCCCTGCTCTTCGTCCCCCGGAGCACCCACCTCCAGGGCCGGGTGGAGTTCGACTGGCTAGGCTTCGCCCTGTTCTTCCCGGCCATCGCCGCCCTGGTCTTCGCCATCTCGGAGGGGAACCACGTGGGGTGGGCCTCGCCGCCGATCGTGCTGGTGTTGGTCGCCGCCGTCGGGCTCGGCACCGCGTTCGTGGTTCGCGAGTCGAGAACCCGCCATCCCATGGTCGACCTGACCCTGTTCCGGCGGAGGCGCTTCACCGCCGGGATCGTGAGCAGCCTCCTGGCCTTTCTGGTCCTCTTCGGGGTGCTGGTGGTGGTTCCCTTCTATCTGGAGCGGGCGCTGGGATTTGGGACGGTGCGGACCGGGATCGAGCTCATGGTGATGCCGTTGGCCCTGGGCCTCGTGGCGCCCTGGTCGGGGCGCATGGCCGACACCGTCGGCGTCCGAGCCCCCGCGGTGACCGGACTGGTGATGGTGGGGGTCGGGTTGACCCTGCTCGGTCTGCTGCGTCCGGCCACCCCTGGCTTCCTACTGCTCCTGGCCCTGGTCGGCGCCGGCCTCGGCCTGTTCACCTCACCGAACAACGCCGGCATCATGGCCGCCGTCCCCGCCCAGCAGTCCGGGCTGGCTTCGGGTCTGCTCAACATGAGCCGGGGCCTGGGAACGGCCATGGGCCTGGCCGTCTCCACCGCGGTCTTCAGTGCCCTCGGCGGCGACGGGGGCCTGCCGGCGACGGTCCGGTCGGCCGTCTCGGTCACCTTCTACGTGCTCGCCGGCGCGGCCCTCCTGGCCGCGGCCGTCGCCGCTGCGGGCTTCAGCTCCCGGCCCTTGGCCGAGCGGGCCGTGTCGATCCTCGGCGCGACGGGCACCGCGGTGACGGGGACCGGGAGCCGCCCGGCTTAGAAGTGGCCGAGCACCGGGTGGGGGACATAGGGCTCTTCCAGTCGCACCACCTCGTCATCGCTGAGCTCCAACTGCTCGGCCGCCAGGGCGTCGGCGAGGTGTGACGGCTTGGTGGCGCCGATAATCGGTGCGGTGACCCCCGGCTTCCCCAGCAACCAGGCCAGCGCCACCTGGGCCGGCGACACGCCGCGCTCTGCGGCAACCTCGCCCACCCGTTCTACGACGTCGAAGTCGGTGGGTTGGCTGTAGAGGTAGTCGGTGAAGGCATCGGTGTCCGAACGGGTGGTGCGGCGCTCGCCGCCCCGACTGCGGTTCCCCGCCAGGACGCCTCGGGCCAGGGGGCTCCACGGGATGATCCCCACGCCCTGGTGGATGCACTGGGGGATCATCTCGCGCTCCTCCTCGCGGTAGATCAGGTTGTAGTGCGGCTGCATGGACACGAACCGCGTCCAGTGGTGGAGATCGGCAATGAACTGGGCCTCGGCGAACTGCCAGGCGAACATGCTGCTGGCGCCGAGATAGCGGGCCTTGCCTGCCCGCACCACGTCGTGGAGGGCCTCCATGGTCTCCTCGATCGGCGTCCGGGGGTCCCAGCGGTGGATCTGGAAGAGGTCCACGTACTCCAGACCCAAACGGGTCAGAGACGCGTCGATGCCGGCCATGATGTGCTTCCGGGACAGTCCCCCTCCGTTCTCGCCCGGGGTCACCGGCATGTAGACCTTGGTGGCCACCACCATCTCCTCACGGCTGAGGTACTTGGGCAACAGTCGGCCGGTGGCCACCTCGCTGGCCCCCGCGGAGTAGGCGTCGGCCGTGTCGAAGAAGGTGACACCCCCCTCGACCGCCGCCCGGACGATGGGTTCGGCGTGCTCCTCGTCCAGCACCCAGGCGCGGTCGCTGTCGTTCCCGAAACTCATCATGCCGAGGCACACCCTCGACACTCGCAGGCCGGTCTTCCCGAGATTCACGTACTCCACGACTACCTCCTGGCTCGACGACGCCACCGGCATCGACGCGGCGGTCCGAAGCCGACCCTATGCGCCCAGGCGGTGCCGGTGCTCCCGGCCGGGTTCCGAAAGCGGGCCAGCACGCCAGCCTGAGTACGCGGGCTGGCGGGCGGTACCGGGCGGACGGACGCATGCACCGAGTCGCCCTCACTGTGAACCGGGATTCTTTGCCTGCCGACTCCGCTGACGACTCACCGGACACCGCACATAACAGTCTGCTCGATTGGACCGCCGAGCCTGCCCACTCGGCACGTCTGGGTCCGGCGCAGGCAGGCGGCGCGCCCCATTCGGCCGGTGGACCGGGAGCGAGTGAGGCGCACGCGGGTCCGAGCCGAGGCAGCGGTGCACGATGAGGCCTGCGGTCACCAGTCCCGAGGGGGATCGTGGTGGTGCCATCGCCCCGGGTCCACCTGGCCACGTCGAGCTGCGGCGCATCGCCCCGTATCACAACGAACACCACCGCCCTGACGGTGTCACCCGCAACGATCACGGTGCCGGCCACGGACGACGACCGATGGGGCGGTAGCGTTCCCTCATGGTCGACGACGAGCTGGTGGCCGAGGCGGTCCACGACACCGGCGTGCGCCGGCTGCAGCACGCCTATGCGGACGTGGTCAATCGGAGGGCCTGGTCCGAGATGTCCCACCTGTTCCTCCCCGACGCCACGGTGACCCTCGATCTCCGCGCCGACGCTCCTCTCGTCCTGGCCGGCGGGCCGGAGGTGGGCGCCTTCATCGAGAAGGCCATCGAGCACTTCGAATTCTTCGAATTCGTCATCCTCAATGCCCACATAGCCTTCCCGGGCGGACCCGAGGCCGGGCACGCGGTGAGCCGCCTGTTCATGAGCGAGGTGCGCCAGGACCGGGACGCCGGCCGGTGGACCACGGTCTACGGGCTGTACCACGACCGCTACGAGCTCCACTCGAACCGCTGGTGGATCGCCGAGCGGAAGTACCACTCGTTGGCGCGTCGGGCGCGGGACCTCGATGCCTTCCCGCTCCCGACCGACCCGGGCCTCGACGTTCCGGGGATCGCCCCCTGATCCGTACCGGTCCTCCGGGGACCGTCCGGACCCTCCGCACCAGGCATCATGGCCGCAGGATTGCCGGCATGGCACCATCATGAGCATGCCGCTGTTGGTGGTGCGCCACGCCCATGCCGGAAGACGGAGCACCTATCGGGGAGACGACCGCGTCCGTCCCCTGTCGCCCCGGGGACGGGCCTGGTCACGCGACCTGGTGCCCCTGCTCAGCCGCTACCGGCCCCAGCGGATCCTCTCGAGCCCCTACGTGCGATGCTTCGCCACCGTCCAGCCGCTGGCCGAGGCACTCGACCTGCCGGTGGAGTCGGTTGACGAGCTGGCCGAAGAACACGGGCCCGAGGCGGTGCGGCTGCTGGCCACCATGGCGGGCGAGTCGGCCGTCCTGTGCACCCACGGGGACGTGGCCACCGAGCTGCTCGAGGTACTGGTCCCGGACCCGAAGTCCCCGGATCGCAAAACGTTCAAGCTGCAGAAGGGCGAGGTGTGGGTCGTCCAGTCGACCGGATCGTCCCTGTCCATCGTCGACCACCTCCGACGCCCGTCCCCGTCGGCCCAAAGGCCGCCGGAAAGTGGCTGACCACTACGCTGACTGCGTCATGCGCGCCCCGAACCGGTTCGATCCGGCCACTGTGGGGGTCTTTCGGGTAACGGACCGGATCGTCGATCGGGACTCGGGCACCGTCTCCCTCCACTATGCCTTCGATGACCAGTACTCCTTCGTCGAGACCCTGACCTTTGAGACGCCGCGTCCGGACCGTCCGCCCCTAGACGCCCCCGGACTCGAGCGAGCCCTGCTCCACCTGCACATCGCCGCCGGCACGAGCTACTACAAGGCGGCCGCCCCGACGCGTGTGGTGGTCGAGGGTGCGGCGCTCACGCCGGTGGAGCAGGAGTTCCACCGCCATCTCTACGACGACGGACTGCGCGAGTTCGCGGTGGCCAACGGACTGCCCGTGCCTCGGGTGGTGGACGTCCAGTCGAGCGTCGACACCGTGCCGCCTTCCCGGGTCGGCGGGGGCGTGGAGCGGCCGGGCGGCCTGCTCGTCCCCATCGGCGGTGGAAAGGACTCGCTGGTGTTGATCGAAGCGGTCAAGCACCTCGGGCCACGTCTGTTCGCCGTCAACCCCCACCCGCTGGTCGTCGACCTGGCCGCACAGACC
Organism: uncultured Acidimicrobiaceae bacterium; assembly: GCA_963835465.1. Taxonomy (GTDB): domain Bacteria; phylum Actinomycetota; class Acidimicrobiia; order Acidimicrobiales; family RAAP-2; genus Bog-756. The sequence continues at coordinate 238,727 of CAWIFR010000006.1, read as the reverse complement.
GGACTCGAGCTCATCGTGGTCCGGCGCCGACTCGATCCGGCCCTCAACGAGCTCAACGCCTCGGGCGCCCTCAACGGCCATGTCCCGATCACCGCCATCGTCTCCCTCATCGCCGTGGTGGGCAGCTTCCTCTACGGCTACGACTCCGTGGCCATGGCCATCGAGCGTTCGGCCAGCGAGGAGACCGTCATGATCGACGGGGTGGCGGTGAACCACCAGTACTCCAAGAGCCTCGAGTTCGAACTCCTGCTGCGGAACCTGATCGCCACCGCCATCGACCCCACCCTGTCCTATGGTTCAGCGCTCCGGCCCTACTCCGAGCTGGCCATCGCCCGGGCCTTCGCCCGGCTCACCCGCTACCACGGCACGTTCTGCAGCTGTAACTCGGCGTTCCGGCAGTCGGCGGCGCCGGCCGACCGTTGGTGCGGCCACTGCCCGAAGTGTCGATTCGTGGGGCTGATGCTGGCCCCCTTCCTGGAGCGGGAGGCCCTGACCGCCATCCTCGGGCGGGATCTCTTTGCCGACCCCGGCCAGATCGCCGGCTTCTCCGATCTGATGAGCGATGACGAGAAACCCTTCGAGTGCGTGGGGGAGCGCCGAGAGTCGGCCGCTGCCCTGCGCCTACTCTCGTCCCTGCCCGAGTGGCGGGACTCGCCGGTGGTGGCCGCCCTGTCCGGGCCGGCCCGGGCCCTGGTCGGTGCGGACGATGTCCGGGCCCTCCTGACTCCCGCCGAGACGACCGCCGGGACCGGGTCGTCGTACGGCGCGGCCCTCGGGGCCGACGTGATCGCCGGGGTGCACAGGCTGATGGCGGCGGGGTCGTGACCCTCGACGAGCTGTGCGACCGCCGGGTCGCGGTCTGGGGGATGGGACGCGAGGGCCTGGCCATGGCCCGACTGCTCCGTGAGCGGCACGTCGCGGCCTGCTACCTCGACGACGGACCCGAAGACGCCTCCCGTCGTCTGGCGGGGGAGACCGGTGAGACGATCCCGGTGCTCCTCCCCGCCGACGCGCCCTGGTCGGACATCGACGTCGTGGTGCGGGCGCCGGGTGTGAGCCGGTACCGTCCGGAGCTGGAGGCAGCCCGCGATGCCGGGGTCGGGGTCACGACGGCCATGGCCCTCTGGCTCGAGGACTTCGCCGACGCCCGGGTGGTGGCCATCACCGGTACCAAAGGCAAGAGCACCACCGCCGCGCTCACCACCGCCGTGCTCGCCCAGACCGGCCAGGACGTGGCTCTGATCGGAAACATCGGCGTGCCCGTGGTCGAGATGTACGGCCGGCCCCTAGCCGACGCCTATGTCGTCGAGGTCTCGTCCTACCAGGCCGCCGACGTGGCGGTCAGTCCGGGACTGGTCGTCCTGACCAGTCTGGCTCCCGACCACCTCGACTGGCATCGGAGTGAGGAGGCCTACTACCGGGACAAGCTCCGCCTCATCGAGGTCGGCCCCCCCGGGGACCTGGCGGTCAATGCGGGCAGCGACGAGGCCGTGCGCCGCACCGCCCTCCACCCTCGACGCACGCTGTTCGGGCCCTCGGGACGGGTGGCGGTGGACGCCGCCGGCGTGGTCAGCGTGGACGGCGCTCCCGTAGTGGACGCGTCAGGACTGCGGCTGGCCGGTGTCCACAACCTCTGGAACCTGTGTGGCGCCGTCGCGGCGGTCACGTTGCTCGATGGAGCCCCGCCCTCCGCCTCCGACCTGGCCGCGGTGGTGCAGGGGTTCGAAGGGCTGCCGTCCCGCTGCCGGACGATCGGGGAACGTGACGGGATCACCTTCGTCGACGATGCCCTGGCCTCCAATCCGTTTGCCACTGCAGCTTCGGTGGCGGCGTTTCCCGACCGGGCCCTGACAGTGATCCTGGGGGGAGCCGACCGGGGTGTCGACCCGCAGGTCCTGGTCGATGCCCTGGCCCGGCACCGTCCCGTTCCCGGGGTGGTCGTGGTCCCGCCCGACGCCGAGCGGCTGATCTCGGCGTTGGCCGCCCGGGGCCCGTCGGCGAGTCCGATCCCTCCACCGGTAGTGGTCGCCGACCTGGCCGCGGCCGTGGACGCCGCCGTGGCCATGACCGCCGCCGGAGGGGTGGTGCTGTTCTCCCCTGCGGCGCCCACCCCCGGAGGCGAGGGCGACTACGGCACCCGGAGCCGGCTCTTCGTGGAAGCCGCCGGCCTGACCCCTCCCGTCGGGCGGGCTGAGGGCCGACCGGGGTGACCGGGCCGAGAAGATCGGGTGCTGCCGGGGACCGAGGAAGTGCTCCCCGGCCCGTAGAGTGACATGGCAAGGCGCGGCGCAACGGTTGGCCCGTCGGACGCAGGGATCACGAGGGACGAAGGAGCATGTCCGTGACGCAGCTCACCATCATCGATACCGGGTCGCGAACGGTGGAGGCCACGGTCGACCCCAGCCGGGGGACCTTCCTCATCGATGTCCAACTGCTGCCCGAGGCCTTGGGTTGGGAGCTGAAGTCGTCGGGCCTGTGCCAAGCGAGCACCTGTGTCCCGGTGGCGGACATGGGTGCGCTCAGAGTGGGGGAGCAGCTGGACCTCGTCGCCGTGGCCCGGGCCCTCGGGCGTCCGTGCGTCGTGGACACCGACGCTGCCCTGATGGCGGTGGCCCTACCAGCTGAGCTGCGGCGCCAGGCCCTGGAGGACCTCCGGGCCCCCGGGTTCGAGCTGCCTGACGTGGACGGCACCCTGCACGGACTCTACGAGTGGGCCGGGCTGAAGAAGGCTCTGGTCACCTTTTCGAGCTGGTGCGGCTGCCGCTACGACCTTCCCGGGTGGCAGGCCCTGCACGACGAGCTGCAGCCCGAGGGGTTCACCGTCGTGGCGGTGGCCATCGACCAGTCGGCCGAGGACGTCCGGCCCTGGATCGACGGGATCACCATGCCGGTCCTCTACGACCCCAACCACGTCCTGACCGAGTCCTATGCCATCTCCAACGTTCCCACCGTGGTGTGGATCGACGAGGAGGACAACATCGCCCGTCCCAACGGCCTCGCCTTCGGGAGCGACATCTTCGCCGAATTCACCGGGGTGGAGTCAGGGCCCCACCTCGACGAGATCCGGCGCTGGGCCAGGGACGGCACGGTGCCGGTGACTACCGCCGAGGCCAAGGACGCCGTCGGAGACCTCTCCGAGGACGAGGTCTTGGCCCGGCTGCACTTCAGGCTGGGAGCCGAAGCGCACCGTCGAGGTGACGAGGAGACCACCCGTCGGCATGTGACTACTGCCTCGGCCCTGGCCCCTGACGACCTGACCATCTGGAGGGCCGGAATGCCCCTGGTGGGCGAGGACCCCTTCGGCGACGCCTTCCTGGCCAAGTACGACGAATGGAAGCAGAAGGGAATGCCCTTCCACGGGCTCCCGCCCGTTGCCGGGGCCGACGGCGCCCGCTGACGCCTGCGGCCCGCTCGACGGCGACGGTGCGGCCACCGGTCGAGCGCGCGCCCCGCCGTTGGGCTGGCCTACGTTAGGACCATGATCCGCTATGACGTCGGCGACGACAGTGTCGCTCGCCTGGTACTCGACCGCCCCGAGGCCAAGAATGCCCTCACCCCCGAGATGCGCGACGAGATCGTCGACCGGGTGCGCCAGGTCCGCGCCGATCCCGACGTGCGGGCACTGCTGATCACCGGAGCGGGGGATGCGTTCTGCGCGGGCATGGACCTCCGCCACTCCACCGTGGCGGACTCCGGGGGCGAGGGGTTCAATCCCCGCAACACCAGCGAGGCCCTACGGAGCGGGGTGCAGGCCTTCATCCGGGAACTGTGGGAGCTGGACAAGCCCACGGTCGCCGCCGTCAACGGGACGGCGGTGGGTCCCGGTGCGCACCTGGCCCTGGCCTGTGACTTCGTCCTCCTCCACGAGCAGGCCCGCTTCGTGTGGTCCTTCGCCCGGTGGGGTCTGGTGGTCGACGCCGGCGGCGCCTACCTGCTGCCCCGGTTGGTCGGCCTGCCCAGGGCCAAGGCCATGGTCCTGCTGGGGGAGGGGGCCAAGGGGGCCGAGGCCGTCGCCCTGGGGCTGGCCTACCGCTGCCTGCCCACGGCCGAGGAGCTGGCCAGCGAGGCCGACGCGCTGGCCGTCCGGCTGGCTTCAGGTCCCACCCGGTCGATGGGGCTGTCCAAACAGTTGCTCAACGCCACCTTTGAGACGAATCTCTCGGCTTCCCTCGATCGGGAGGCCCAGGCCCAGGCGATGGCGGCCGTCTCGTCCGAGATGGCCGAGGGGATGGCGGCCTTCGCCGAGAAGCGCACACCCGACTTCCGCAACGCCGGCTGAGCCTCCGGGACGGGACCGCGGCCCCGCCTCAGGGCCGCGGATGCCGAAGCCAGGCGCGTGTCAGCGCAGCCGCCACTCGATCCGCTTGCCCTTGGTGAACTGCTCCTGTCCTTTTTCGAGCAGCTCCCGGTCGGTGCCCACGTGGGTAAAGAGGAAGGCGTGGTCGAGCGCTTGGCGGCGGGAGACCTCGAGGCCCATCCACAGGGCGCGCAAGGTGCCCTGTTCGGCCAGGGCCGGCTGGTCGGCGATGGCCCGAGCCGCCCACTCGGTGTGTTCCCGCAGATCAGCGCTCGGTACCACCTCGGTCACGAAGCCGATCTGGTGGGCCCGGGTGGCCGACATCCGCTCGTGGGCCCCGAGCAGTGACAGGCGCATGACCTCCTGGAACGGCATCTTGTGGAGCAGATAGATGGGTTCGAAGGCGGCCGGCATGCCGTAGGTGACATGGGGGTCGAAGAAGGTGGCGTGTTCGGCGGCGATGATGAAGTCGACCTCACCGAGGATGTAGAAGGCTCCCCCACACGCCATGCCGTTGACGGCGGCGATGACCGGCTTCCACAGGTCGTTCGATTTGGGGCAGACGCTCTTCCCGGGATCATCGAAGTCCCACGGCGTGTTGTAGCCCGGCAGCTTCCCGGGTGGGAGGTCGTCGAACGATCCGACCCCTTCTCGGTCCAGACCTGTGCAGAAGGCCTTCTCGCCGCTCCCGGTGAGCACCACGCAGCGCACGTCGTCGTTCTTGCGCAGCATGAGCCACAGTTCCCGGAGTTCCCGCTGCATGGTGGTGTCGAAGGCATTGAGGGCCTCGGGGCGGTTGAGGGTGACCCAGGCCACGCCGTCAGATTCGTCGTAGAGCAGGGACTGGAGGTCGGGCATGGCGGCCATGGTATCGGTCCCGCTCTTCGGTGACCGGCGTCGGGTGGGCGACGGCGGCCCGAGCGTGAGCCATCATCAGCGCGGGATCTCGGAGCGCGGCGAAAGATGTGGTCCCGCCGGGTTCGGCCTCCCCGGTCTGGTTAGAGCGGCTGGAGTGCCGTGAGGTAGTGCAGGCACTCCTCGTTGGTGCACTCGATGCGAGTGATCCGGACGCGGGGAGGCTCACCGTCGGTGAGCAGGTGCGAGGTCTCCAGCAACGCGTCGTTGGAGCACGAGGGGCAGGGGCCGTACTCGAGTCGAACTGTGGTACTCACTGCGGGAGCTCCTTTTCCGGTGCCCGCCCTGATCCGCCGTGGCTGATTGTAGGCAGCACGGCGCCACAAGCGGAGGATGTTCGGCGAGGGAGAGGGTGAGGCTCCCCGCACGGTCGCTGAACACTCAGGTGGATGCGGTGCGGCCGCCTGCCTGCGCCGACCGAATCCGGTCTCAGTGGCAGTGCCCGGCTGACGGGGGCACGTCGAGGGAGGGATTGCGGTCGAAGAAGCCCACGGGCACCAGCTGGAACCCGCAGTACTCGACCGGCATGACCGGCCAGTCCTCGGGTCGCGGGGAGTGACTGATGCCGAAGGTGTACCAGGCCACCAGCTCGGTATCGACCAGTGACCGGTCCGCGGCCGTCCAGCGCGGTAGCCCGTCCCCTCCAGCATGCTGGTTGGGGTAGTCCCCGGCGGCCCGTCGTTCGTCGGGTGTGTGGGGGGTCACCCACAGGTTGTGCCGGGCGAAGCCGGCCCGGCGGCCGATGCTCGAATCCGGCTGGGCCAGCAGGGTGGGGGTGGAGCCGGGCACCAGCTTGTAGGCGACGGGCCTGCCCAACCCATTGATCGATGCCGGATTCACGAACCGCCAGTGACGGCTGCTGGCCGGGTGCACGTCGCGCCGGGCACCGAGCTCGGACTCGAGACGGTCGGAGCGTTGCCGGAAGGCGTTGCCCCACGGATTGTCCTCACCGTTGGGCACCGTCTCGAAGCTCACCTCGTAGGCCTCATTGACCGGCCCGTCGACAGCCAGGTCGAGGCGGGCACAGAAGAGGTGCTGGTGGAACGGGGCCCCGAGTCCCTGACCCACCACCGCACCGTACTGGGGCTGCTCGTCGGGCCCGAGGGCCATCGTGGACATGATCCCGGTCAGCTTGACCTCGAGCTGGATGGTGCCGTCGAGGTAGAAGTACCAGTAGAAGCCGTACTCGTAGTTGCCCACGGTGGCGATGGAGGACACCACCAGGCGGCGCGACCGGCGTACCTCGGTTCTGGAGGTGTTCATGTCGTTGTGCTTCCAGAGGATCCCGTAGTCCTCCTCGTGGATGCATACGGCGTTCTCCACCACGTATGGCGTGCCGTGTTCGCTGGAGAAGACCGCGTCCATGTAGGTGATCTCGCCGAGGCAGTCACAGCCCAGGGTCAGCGAGTTGGCCATCCGGCCCAGGCCCCACTCGCCCACGTCGAAGGCGTTCTTCCACCCGTGCATGGGTCCCGGATCGCCGTAGGGGACGACCATCTCACTGATGGCGGCCCGGTGCAGGACGGTGCGAAGGTTGTCGTCGTGGTAGCCGATGCTGCGCAGCACCAGGCCTTCCAGCGGCTCCATGGCCACCCGCATGGTCCAGTGCTGCCAGGTGAGGAGATTGCCGTCCAGGGTGAAGCTGGGCCCTTCCGACTGGACGATGTCCAAGGGGAGCAGGCCGGTCCGCAACGGCTCGTGGTCCTCGGGGAGATAGCTCCCCTTGTCCGGCGGGAGCGGCACCACCCCGAAGTCCAGGACCTCGAGCACCTCACCGCGCGCCGCGTCCACGGTGGCCAACACACCCTCCACCGGGCGGGCGTAGCCGTTGTCCGAGGGCTCCTCGCGGTAGTACGACAGGCACCGGGCGATCCGGCGGCCCTCCTCCAGGGGATTGCCAAAGTTGCCGGTGGGCCAGGGGTCGATCTGGACCTTCTCGAAGTCGGTGATACCCCGGCGACGCATGGCCTCCTGCCACTCGGGATGGTCGCGCAGGGCCAGGATGGCCCGGTAGGAGTCGTCGAACAGCAGCGCAGGCCGCATCCCCGGGCGCGGGATCCACTCCACGATGTCGCCGGTGGCCAACGACACCACCACCTCGGCGACGGAGGCCTCGGGCCCGGGCAGGATGGTGAGACGCACGCGCCGGTCGACCGGATCGCCCGGCGCGTGGGCGGCCAGCGCCTCCCGGCTCGGCTCGTCCAGGGTCACCATGGCGAACAGCACGCCATCGCTGACCCTGCCGCTCTCGCGCACGATGGTCACCGAGGACCGGATCTCGTCGGCGGTCAGGGCGTCGAGCGGGTGCGCGGTGGTCTGGGTCACCTCAACCACGTCCGATCACCCCCGACGCGCCGTCCTCCGCACCAACCGCTCCCACGGCCTGCTCGAGCACTCGGCCCTTCCTGGCCGACCGGTCCATTCCAGGCATGGTCTCTCCTTCACCTCGCGAACCGATCCCCCGCTCCGGACCCGAGGGGCGTTGAGCGGTAGTCTCGGCACCGATGACAGAACGTACCGCGGGTCCGACGCGGGGGGTGACGGGCTGCGGTGGACGGGGTCCCCGCCGCTCTGCCACCGTCGACGGTGACGTGGGCAGCACCCTGGGACGGGACTGCTCCAGTCGGCCGGGGGCTCTGGTCGGTGGCATGGTCCACCCCGTCGGGTCGACCACGGCTGGTGGAGGGTAGGGAGATGGTCCTCCGTATTGTGATCGACCGGGACCGGTGCGTAGGATCCGGCAACTGCCTGTACTGGGCCCCCGGAACGTTCGACCTGGGTGACGACGGCATCTCGGTGGTCGTGGACCCCGCGGGTGACGACGAGGAGCGGATCCGGGTGGCCGCAGAAGGCTGTCCCACCCGGGCCATCACCATCGACGGTGGGGACGAGGGTGGGTCGGATGCGGCCGCGCCGGGGCTCCAGGGCGAGAACCACGACGAGAACACGGACGAGGGGGACCCATGCCGATCGCACTGACGGACGAGCACGAGGCTCAGCGCCTCTCGGCCAAGCGCTGGCTCGACGCCCACTGCCCTCCCTCGGTGCCTCGGGCCGTGCTCGACGCCGACGAGGAGACCCTCCAGCCGGCCTGGAAGGAGATGGCCGCTCAGGGATGGCTGGGGATCCATCTCCCCGAGGAGGTGGGTGGCCAGGGGTTCGGTCTCTTTGAATTGGCCGTACTGCTCGAGGAGACGGGCTGGTCGGTGATGCCGGGACCCCTCCTGCCCACGGTAGTGACCTCGGCAGTCGTCGCCGAAGCCTCGGGCGGCGTCGCTTCGTTCCTCCCCGGACTGGCCGACGGGAGTGTCACCGCGGCCCTGTCCTTCGGGGACATCCATCTCGACGTTGTGGACGAAGGCCCCGACGGGGGATTGACGGTGACGGGAACCCTCCGGCCCCTGCTCGGGGCAGCCACGGCCACCGTGGTGCTCGTCCCGGCCCGTCGGACCGACGGCACCGAGACCTGGTGCCTCCTCGAAGTGGGAGGATCCGGGGGCGAGGTCCGAGTGTCGGGTCTGCCCAGCCTGGACGCCACCCGACGGGTCGGTGTGGTCGAGGTCGAGGCCTATCGGGTGCCGCCTGACCACCAGCTCCCGTCGCTGACCACCCGCCGGCTCCGCCAGGTGGCGGTGACCCTGATGGCCGCCGAGCACGTGGGTGGATCCCGCTGGTGCCTCGAGACGGCGACCGAGTACGCCAAGGTCCGGGTGCAGTTCGGGCGGCCCATCGGGCAGTTCCAGGCGGTCAAGCACCGCCTGGCCGATATGGCCGTTCGGGTCGAACAGATGACCGCGGTGGTCTGGGACGCTGCCGTGGCCGTCTCCATGGAGGGGGCCGATGGCCCGTCGGACAGCGTCGAGTTGGCCACCGCCACGGCCGGCGCGCTCACCGTCGACGGCTATGTGCGCTGCACCCAGGAGTGCCTGCAGCTCCTGGGCGGGATCGGCTTCACCTGGGAGCACGACCTCCACCTCCACTTCAAGCGGGCGCACGCCGACCGGCAGCTGCTCGGGGAGACCGACGCGTTCCGACGCCAGCTGGCCGAGGTGGCCGGTCGGGGTGTCCGCCGGGAGTTGGCGGCCGACCTTCCCGATGAGGCCGAACAGGCCCGCCGGGAACTGGCCCCCGTCATGGCCCAGTTGGCGGCAACCCCCGAAGAGGACCGACGGACCGCCCTGGTCGACGCCGGGCTGGTGGTGCCCCACTGGCCCAAGCCCTGGGGTCGGGACGCCGGCGCCGTCGAGCAAGTGGTCATCGACGAGCAGTTGGCCGAGGTCGGTATCGCCCGTCCCCACATCGGGATCAGCGCCTGGGCCCTCCCGGTGATCATCGCCAGCGGCACCGAGGCCCAAGGTGAGCGTTGGGTGCGCCCGTCGCTCCTCGGCCAGTTGGCCTGGTGCCAGCTGTTCTCGGAGCCGGGGGCCGGCTCGGACCTGGCCAGCCTGACCACCCGGGCCGTGCGCACGGAGGGCGGATGGCTGTTGACCGGCCAGAAGGTGTGGACGTCGATGGCCAAGACCGCCGACTGGGGCATCTGCCTGGCCCGGACCGACCCCTCGGTGCCCAAGCATGAGGGCATCACCTTCTTCATCGTGGACATGCACTCGAAGGGCCTGGACATCCGTCCCCTGCGTGAGCTGACCGGGGCCGCCCTGTTCAACGAGGTCTTCCTCGACGAGGTGTTCGTGCCCGATGACTGCGTGATCGGCGAGGTCAACAGTGGGTGGGCTGCAGCCCGGATGACCCTGGCCAACGAGCGGATCTCCATGTCGTCGGGCTCCACCTACGGGATCGGGGTCGAGTCGCTCCTGAAGCTGGCCGAGAAGCGGGGAGACGCCATCTCGCCGGGGATGGTGGTCAGGCTCGGGGCACTCCTGGCCGAGGCCCAGTCCATCGGGCTGATGACACACCGGTCCACGCTGCTGGCCCTGGCCGGTTCGGATCCGGGTGCGGGTGCCGGGCTGCGCAAGCTGTTGGGCGCCGAGCACGAGCAGCGACTGCAGGAGCTCGGACTTGAGATGTTGGGTCCCGAGGGCGCCACCACCGAGGGACGATCGGAGCGATGGATCCAGGGCCTGCTGTTCACCCGTTGTCTGACCATTGCCGGCGGCACCAGTGAGGTCCAACGGAACGTGATCGCCGAACGCATCCTCGGGCTGCCGAGAGACCCCGAACCCGGGGAGTAGGTGTGACCGCCGAGGCGGCCTGCCCCTCGGTGTTTCGGCCGTAGGGCGAACGAAGGCGGCGATGCGGGCGGTCAGATGGTGCCGGCCCGCAGGGCCGACTCGTACTCGTCGTCCGACAGCCCGACGAGGTCGCACCAGACGGCGCGATTGTCGGCGCCGAGGCGGGGGGCGCCCGCCGGCACCGGGGTGGGCTGGCCTACGAACCGGGGGAAGGGGGCCTGCTGGCGGATCGGACCCACCACGGGGTCCTCAACGGTGACCAGGTCGCCCCGGGCGGCCATGTGCGGGTCGTTGAAGATGTCGGCGGCGCTGTACGCCGTGCCCACCGGGACGTCGTGCTCGATGCACGCCGCCTCGATCTCCGCCGCGCCCCGTGTCGAGGTCCACGCGGCCACGATGCCGTTGATCTCGTCGGCGTGCTCGGCCCGCCGGGCCAGGGTGGCGTAGCGAGGGTCGGTGCGCAGGTCGTCCCTCCCCATGGCCCGGCACAGTCGTCCGAAGTTGGCATCGGAGCCGCCCACGATGCAGATGTAGGCACCCTCGACCGTGGGGTAGTTGTCCAGAGGAGCGGAGTTCCGGAGCCGGTTGCCCTGTCGGCTCCGGACCGTGCCCAACTGGTCGTAGCCGGCGAGCGTCCACTCCAGGATCCGCAGGATCGAGCCGTAGAGCGGCGCGTCGATGACCGCTCCCCGGCCGCCACCCTGGTCGGGGGTGTGCAGGTCGCGACGGTAGAGCCCGGCCACCGCGGCCATGGCCGCGAACACACCGGTCAGGTAGTCCGAGATGGTGACCCCCGGACGCACCGGAGGACGGTCGGGCTCTCCGGTGAGGTGGAGCAGGCCGCCGTAGGCGATGCCCAGGCGATCGAGGCCGGGCCGCGGCGAGTACGGACCGTCTTGACCGAAGACACTGATGCGCACATAGACCAGGCGCGGATCGAGGTCATCGGGGCCGAGGTGCCACTTTTCCATGGTGCCGGGTCGGAAGTTCTCGCAGACCACGTCGGCCCGGGCCGCCAGCCTCCGGAACAGGGCCTGACCTTCGGGGGTACGCAGATCGCAGGTCGCACCCTGGCGGCCCCGTCCCTCGACCGACCAGAACAGTGAGTAGGCGGCATCATGGTCGGTGTCCACGAACGGGCCGATGGTGCGCATGAAGTCCCCGCTGCCGGGGAGCTCGACTTTGATGACCTCGGCCCCGAGCTCGCCCAGCAGTCCGGCACAGAACGGCGCCGAGATGCGGGTCCCCACATCGAGGACGCGAAGGCCGGCCAGGGGTCCGGCCGATGGCGCCTCCTCGGGCGCCGGGTCGGCCCGCCCGCTGTCTGCGGGGGTCAAGCGTCCGGCCGATCACCCTGGTCGCGGGCGGCGAACACCTCTTTCATCGACCCTTTGGCCTTGCGGGTCTCGAGGGCCTGAGCCGCCGTCGCGGTGTTGTGCATCCAGTGGTGGGCCATGAAGTGGTATTTCCACGAGTCCGACTTGCCCATGAGCTCGCCGGTGTGGTTGAGGGTGTCCTTCACCACCTGGGCCGTGGCCGGTGGCACCAGGGAGATCCGCTCGGCCAGGGCCCGGGTCTCGGCCGTCAGCTGGTCCCGGGGCACCACGCGATTGACCAGGCCGAGGCGCCACGCCTCCTGGGCGTCGATGGTGTCGCCGGTGAGGAGGAACTCCTTGGCCTTCCGGATGCCGAGTTCCCACGGCTCGACCAGCAGTTCCACCCCGGCCCCGGTCATCCGGAGGACCGGATTGGAAAAGGAGGCGTCGTCGGCGGCCACGATCAGGTCGCACATGCAGGCCAGCATGAGGCCTGCCGCCACGCAGCTGCCCTGGACGGCGGCGATGGTGGGCTTCCGGAAATCATGGATGCGCTTGCACCGGTCGTAGTACATGACCTTCTCGTGGTACATCTTCCCCTCGGGCGTCTCCCGCATCTCGCGCCACTTGTCGGGCTCGGCGTCACCGATGAGGGACTTCAGGTCGTGCCCCGAGGAGAAGTGCTTGCCGTTGCCGGCCAGGATCACCACGCGGACGGCCTCATCGGCGTCGGCCTGGTCGAAGGCGTCGTCCATCTCGTCGATCAGCCGGGTGTCCTGGGCGTTGGCCATGTCGGGGCGGTTCATGGTGATGGTGGCCACCGGGCCGTCCACCTCGTAGAGGATCGATTCGTACTCCATGAGCTCTTCCTTCCCCATTGCCCGACCCGTGCGGCCTGCACCGGTCGGTTCGACCGAGTTCCACGGCCTGCCGTCGGTCCGGTGCGGCCAGACCACCACCGGCGCGGCGAACATCGACGACGCCTGATACTAGGGCCCGGACCACCTCGCCCTGTCGTTCCCGTGGACTCTCGGCTCCAGGTGACGCTTCCCGCACGCGGTTCTACCGCCACCCGGCCGGGCGAGGCGCTTGGGCCAGGTGCCGGCGCGTCCCTCGCTCGGCAGCCTCAGCCTCGCTCGGGGTCCTGTTGGATCTCGATGGTGTTGCCGGCCGGGTCCACGAACCAGATCTGGACGACGGGCCCCTGGGCACCCTCGGCATAGGGGATGCCCGCCTCCTGCAACTCGGCGATGGCGGCGGGAAGATCCTCGACGGCGAAGCAGACATGGGGTCCGGCCGGCCGGATGGCCTGTTGCCCGGGATCGGCGTCGACCAGGTGCAACTGGGCGTGACCGGCGGCGAACCAGTGGCCGCCGATACCGGGGATCTCCGGTCGGGCCTCGCTGTCAAGCTCCAGGAGTTGGCGGTAGAACGCCACCGAAGCGTCCAGGTGGCCCTCGACGTTGATGCTGTGGTGCAGCGTGCGTGTGACCTTCACGCGATCAGCCCGGCACCGACGAAACGTCGGTGTCCTCGGTGGCTCGATCCGCGAACTGCTCCTGCAGCTTCGGTTTGAGCACCTTCCCGGTGGCGTTCCGCGGTAGGGCGTCCACGAACTCCCACTGACGGGGGACCTTGTACTTGGCCAGGTGCGCGAGGGTGTGCTCACGCAGCTCGTCGGCAGTGGCCTGGTGGTCGGGGCGGAAGGCCACCACGGCCAACAGGTCCTCGCCCAGCACCGGGTGGGGGATGCCCACCACTGCCACCTCGCGCACGCTCGGGTGGAGGGCGATGGCGTGTTCCACGTCGGTGGGGTGGATGTTGTTGCCGCCCCGGATGATGACGTCCTTGCTCCGCCCCACGATGTACAGGTAGCCGTCGGCGTCGATCTTGCCTAGGTCGCCGGTGACCAGCCACCCGTCCACCCAGGTCCGGGCGCTGGCCTCGGGGTCGCCGTAGTACTCACGGGGTCGACCCGGGATCCGCATGCGCACGTTGCCGACCTCGCCGGCCGGGACCTGCACCCCAGCATCGTCGGCACACAGGATCTCGGCGGGGGGGACCGGCTTACCCACCGACCCGGGCCGCTTGACGGCTTCACCCGGCGGCATGAGGCAGTAGACCGACCCCGCCTCGGTCATGCCGTAGTTGTTCGACACCAGGGCGGTGGGCATCCGCTCCTGCAGTCGTTCCAGCACGTAGGGGGCGAGGGGCGCACTGCCCACGCTGCACAGCTGGACCGAGGTCAGATCGGCGGTCTCGAACCGAGGATGTTCGAGGAGGAGGTTGGCCATGGCCGGCACCAGGAACACGGATCCGGGCCGCTCGGCCTCCACGGTGTCCAGCCAGGTCTGGGCATCGAAGCGAGGCATGTAGAGGGCGCGCAGGCCCAGCTTCATCGGCGTGTAGACGAAGGCGATCCCCGCGAAGGTGTAGGGCGGACTGGCGTGCATCCAGCCGCCGCCGTTCCAGTTGGGCTGACTGAACGGCATGAGCGAGTAGTTCTCGTGCCGGACGGCAACGGCCTTGGGGTGGCCGGTGGTGCCCGACGTGTAGAGGATGTCCGCCAGGTCGTCGGGGGCGCGGGGCACCTGCAGGTACTCGGTGTCATCACTCAGGATGTCCGACCAGGCCACCGCACCGCTGGCCGACGCCTCGGTGGGCAGCGGGCCGTCGATGTCCTCGGGCAGCCCCACCAGCACGGTCAGCCGCTGGCCTTCGTAGCGGGGGAGCAGGGACGCCTCGGCAATCACCCCGGCCGCCCCGGAGTGCGTCAGCATCCGCTCGATCTCGGGTCGGGTGAGCTGGGGATTGAACGGCACCGCCACCGCACCGGCCCGGTGGATGGCGCTGTAGCTGGTCACCCACTGCAGGGCGTGGGCCGGCTCGAGGTGGATGGCCACGCGGTCACCCGGCACGATCCCGGCGTCGATCAAGCCCCGCGCCAGGCGGGTGGCGTCGGTATCCCACTGGTCGAAGGTCATCGACGAACCGCCGACCACGGTGTAGGCGGTCTCCTTCCCGAAGGCCACGGCCGTCGAATGGAGCTGTTCAGGGGGCAGCTGGAGTGAGGTGCTCACGTCGACCTACTTCTTGTTCCCGAGCAGAGCGTGCGCCGGCATTCCGACCGGCTGGAGGTGCTGTCCCAGCACTTCATGGAAGTGCTCGGCGACCTCGCCGGGCGTCCAACCGCCCTCCTTCCACATGGTGGCCACCTGCCGGGGCGTCTGGAACACGGTGTAGCCGAACCCGGTGCGGCCGAAGACCTGACCGTTCACATCGGCCGCAGCCTCGGAGGCGAGGTAGGCCACCAACGATGCATTGAGGGCCGGATCCTGGTCGGCCGGGGGCTCACCGTCGGCGAGGCCCTGGGTCATGCGGGTGGCACCGGCCGGCGCCATGGCATTCACGGTGATGCCGTACTTACCCAGTTCGACCGCCCAGACGAAGGTCATTCCCATGATGGCCGCCTTGGCCGCGCCGTAGTTGGTCTGTCCGAAGTTGCCCCGGAGACCGGCGGACGAGGTCATGTTCACGATGCGGCCGTAGCCAGCCTCCTTCATCAACGGGGCGGCGTGCCGGCCGGTGTTGAAGGTTCCCTTCTGGTGGACGGCGACCACGGCGTCGTAGTCGGCCTCGTCCATCTTCACCAGTGTGCGGTCCCTGACGATGCCGGCGTTGTTGACCAGGATGTCGATCTTGCCGAAGCGGTCGACCGCGGTGCCGATGAGTCGGCCGGCGGCCTCGAAGTCATCGACCGGGTCACGATTGGCCACCGCGGCCCCACCCCGGGCCTCGATCTCCTTGACCACCTGCTCGGCCGGGTCCTCCTCGGTCCCCTCGCCACCGAGGGACACCCCGATGTCATTGACCACGACGCTGGCGCCCTCGTCGGCCAGGCACAGGGCGATGGCCCGACCGATGCCTCGACCGGCCCCGGTGACGACTGCGACTCTTCCGTCTAGCAAGCTCATTTCGCCACTGTACGCGAACACCAAGCGCCTGGGCACTGGTGCCATCCCCCAGAGGACGGTATTGAGGGACAGCAGTGGGATGGTCGGCGGCCGACCAATGGCCAGGGGTTCGCTGGCTACGGCTCTGGACCTCCACGGTGCAGCGCTTGCCTACGCGGCCCGCGCCGGGATGGCTCGCTGCGGGTGAGGCCCGACCCGCCGGGTCACCTCACGGCGCCGCGAGTCCGCCTCATTTCCGGTTGGAATCACCGACTCTGTTTGCGGCCTCAGTGATCGCGCCCTGCAGGTGCTCGGCCGTCCACGTGATCCAGGCATCGACGAACTGGGGAACAAGCGTGCCGCTCTTGGCGTGGGTGCATCGGTTGGGGTGGCGGCAGGGCGACGTGCCCGGAAAACTTTATCGGGGGGCCACAGCGGGATGAATAGTTGCTCTCACCTGCAAGTATCGGACCCTCCGGCCTTCCTGTGGCAGCACGAACAAGCCCGCGACCAGGACAGAAGGGCTAAAGGGTGGTCGCGGATCGGACGAGCAGACCCTCATGTCATCGTTTGGATTCTGGGGATACGCGGCCGGTGACGACCCCTCGGTAACCCGTCCTCGGCCTCAGCCTCATGGTGCTTTGACTACGGAATCGGTGGCGTCCACCCACCTGCCCCCGTGTCGAGGAGGCAGGGCAAGGGTGGGCAGGCCCCTGGCCGTGCTGGCCGCCAGCCTCTTCGTGTTCATCGGCAGCCTCGTGGCCCCTGTGCTCTCAGGCCTGATGCCCACGGCCGGCGCCACCACGCCCACGGTCACCCAGACCTTCGGCTTCGACAACGACACCCTGCAGAACTTCACCGTCCCCGCCGACGTCACCTCGCTGACCATCACCGCCGTCGGCGGCCAGGGCAGCTGGGGTGGCAACGACTCCTCGGGGCGCCCGCCGGCCGGCGGATACCAGGGCGAGGTCACCGGCACCATGTCGGTCACTCCCGGCCAGTACCTGACCATCGCCGTGGGGTCCGGCGGTGACCAGTCACCCAACGCCCCCAACTGCACCGCCGGCCAGGACTCCTCGTCGCCCACCGACACCAATGACGCCGTGGCCGGTATCAGTCCCCTCACTCAGTACAACGGCGGAATGGGTGGTGCCCCTGGGCCCAACGGTTGCTCCGGTTACGGCGGCTCGGGTGGCGCGGCTACCGCCGTGGAGGTGGGCAGCTCCCCGAGTGCCCCCACCAGCGTGGGCACCATCGTGGCCGGCGGCGGCGGAGGGAGCGGCGGCTCCGGTCAGTATGCGTTGGTGAAGGGCCAGATCAGCCTGGCCAACTACATCCCCCAGTCCACACCCTCGACGATCACCTACAACACCCCCATTGGGTGCTCGGGTGGTGGCTGTACCGCGCACACCATCTACAGCCCGTCCCCACTCCCGAGCCAGACCACCCAGGGCCAGCAGGGGATCGCCGTGTTCACCCAGTGCGGCGGTTCGACCAACGGCAACAACTCCAACCAGTACTTCAACGCCAGCGCGCCGAGCGGCGAGGCAGGGTGCGACGGCGGCGGCGGCGCCGGTGGTGGTGGTGGGGCCGCTGGAGGAGCGGCGGGCAACGACCAGTTCGGGTCGGGCAGTTCGGACGAGTGGTACGGGCAGGGGGGTAGTCCCGGTCAGAACTCCACCGGAGGAATCACCGGCCTCGCCGGAAGCACCATCTACTACACCGATGCCAACGCCGGTGCTGCCGGGAGTGGCAACACCTTCCGCGATCCAGGCGCCACCTATGACGGCAGGGTGATCATTACCTACTCCACTGGCGTCCCCGGCATCCCGAGCGGGATATCGGGGACCGCCGGGGACTCCAGCGTCGCACTGCAGTGGACGGCGCCCAACCCTGGCGCCCAGCCCATCGCCGACTACGTCATCCAGTATTCGAGCGACGGTGGATCGACTTGGACCACCGACGACACCTCGTCGATATCCACATCGGCCATCGTGTCTGGGCTGACCAACGGGACGGGCTACATATTCGAGGTGCAGGCGGTGAACTCGATCGGCAACGGGCCGTTCACTCCGCCTTCGGGGACACTGACACCGTCCGGCCCACCTGGCGCCCCCATCATCACCTCGATCAGCCCACTGGACGGGGCCCTTCAGGTCAATTTCACCGCGCCGTCCCCGAACGGAGGGATCACCGGCTACCAGTATCAGCTGAATGGGACCGGATCGTGGTACCCGGCCTCGACGACCTCCAGCCCGTTCACCATCTCCGGCCTGACCGACGGGACCACCTACTCGGTCGAGATCGAGGCGGTGGCCGGCGGACAGAGCGGATCGGCATCCAACTCGGTGAGCGGCACCCCGGTGGCCGTGCCCGGCGCCCCCACCATCAGTGTGAACCAGGTCGGCTCGATCGCCGCATCGATAAACGCGGCGCCGGGCAACACCGGAGGGAGCTCCATCACCGGCTACCGCTTCAGCACTGACGGCGGGACCACCTGGACCACCACATCGACCACGAGCCCGCTTCCGGTCACCGGTCTCAGTCCGGGAACGACCTACAGCGCCGAGATCGAGGCGGGCAACACCAGTGGCTACGGTGCCGCTTCCACCACATCGTTCACCACCACCGCCACTCCATCGACACCGGTGATCACCTCGGTCACCCCGGGGAACCAGTCGCTCACGGTCATCCCTCACTGCTCCGTCCAGCGGTGGCTCGCCGATCACCAACTACGACTGGTCTACCGACGGAGGGTCCACCTGGCATGCAGAGCCCGCCGGCACGCCTTGTCAGGTGACCGGCGGTACATCGGTCACCTGCCTCGTCGCCACCCTCTCGACCGACGGATCCACCCCGCTCACCAACGGCACCCCCTATTCGATCGAGATGGAGGCCGTGAACTCGGTGGGCGCCGGCGCCTCGTCAAACTCGGTGTCCAGTACTCCGTACACCACCCCGGGGGCGCCGACCATCACCACCGGCTCGTCGGGCATGATCCCCAGCAGCCAGTCCCTCACCGTCGACTTCACCGCACCGAACAGCAACGGGGGGTCGGCTATCACGGCGTACCAGTACTCCACCGATGCCGGTGTCGCGTGGCACGACCGGACCGACGGTGCCTCGGCCACGTCGACCACCATGACCATCACCGCTCTCTCGTCGGACGGCACGACTGCGCTGACCAACGGGACCACCTACGACGTGGAGATCCGGGCGGTCAACGCAGCCGGCGACGGACCCGGGTCGGACGTGGCTGCCGGCATTCCGGTCACCGCTCCCAGTGCGCCCGGTATCACCTGGGTCACCTCGGGGAACGCCGCCCTTGGCGTCACATTCACCCCGGGCTCCAACGGCGGGTCGGCGATCACGGCTTACCAGTACTCCACCGACGGCGGTACCACCTGGACCGCGACCGGGTCGCTGTCGGCAACCTTTGCCATCACCGCGCTGTCGACCGACGGCACAACCGCTCTGACCAACGGGACCCCCTACTCGGTCGAGGTCAGGGCCGAGAACGGCGTCAGCGGGGGAAGCTTCTCTAGCCCCTCGTCGCCGGTGTCGGGCACCCCGGCCACCGTGCCGACCCAGCCGGTCATCACCGCCGTCCCCCGGGGCAACGCCACCATCAGCGTCTCCTTCACCCAGGCCGGGGACGGGGGTAGCACCATCACCTCCGACCAGTACTCGACCGATGGCGGAGTCACCTGGCAGACGGCATCGGGGACCAACGGCCCACTGACCATCACCGCGCTCTCGACCAATGGGACCACCCCGATCGCGAACGGGACCGAGTACCCCGTCGAGATCCGGGCGGTGAACACGGTCGGGGACTCGCTGGCCTCGTCGCCGGTCGAGGCGGCACCGGCCACTGTGCCCGGCGCCCCCACCGTGGCCCTCATCCCGGGTAACGGAGTCATCTCCGTGGCCACCACCGTGACCAACGACGGTGGCTCCGCGATCACCGGCGTCGACTACTCCCTGGACGACACCAACTGGATCTCCACCGGTACCACGAGCTCCATATTCACCATCACCGGTCTCACCAACGGGACAACCCAACAGGTGTGGGTCCGGGCTGACAACGCCATCGGCGACGGCACCCCATCGGCCCCGGCCAGCGCCACCCCCTACACCGTCCCCGGTGCTCCCATCAGCGTCCAAGCCACCAATGGCGCCGGTTCCTCGGTGGTGTCTTGGCACCCCCCCAACTGGAACGGTGGCTCGGCGGTCACCCAGTACACGGCTACCGCATACACCTCCTCGGCCGGCACCACCACCGCCGGGACACCGTGCACCACGACCTCGACGCTGACCTGCACCGTCACTGGTCTGACCAACGACACGACGTACTACATCGGGGTAGTGGCCACCAACGCCGCTGGCTCCGGTGTCTCCTCCAGTCCCCTGGTGCCGGTGACCCCGGTCGCCCTGCCTGGTGCACCCACCATCAACTCCATCACCCCGGGCAACACCATCCTGGCCGTCAACTTCACCGCCGGCTCCGCCGGGGGTGACCCGATCACCTCGTACCAGTACTCACTGGACGGCGGGAGCACCTGGACCGCGGCCAGTGGCTCCACATCACCGATCTACATCAGCGGGCTCACCAACGGGACGAGCTACCCGGTCAAGCTGGAAGCTGTCAGCACGGCCGGCGCCGGTGCCCCCTCCAATTCGGCCTCGGCGACGCCGTACACCACTCCCAACGCCCCGGATCCCACGACGATCACCGCCGTCGCCCAGGGCACCGGTGTACTGGTCAGTTGGGCCGCCCCGGCCAACAACGGTGCGACCATCAGCAACCAGACCGTCAACGGCGTCAACGACAGCGCCTACACGGTGACCGCCTTCAACTCGTTGGTCGGGGGCACCCAGATCGGCACCTGCACATCGTCCGGCGCCCTGAGCTGCACGCTCAACGGGCTGCCCGGCAACGCCGTCTACTACATCTCCATCCAGGCGGGTAACGCCGCGGGTCTGAGCCCGCGGTCCTCGCCCCGGGTGGCGGTCTCCCTCCCGGGCATCACTTCGGCGGCGCTGGTCGGCGGCGACGTCAACGTCGCCTACACCGGCGCACCGACGGCCACCGGGGGGACGGCGCCGCTGGTCTGGTCGCTCTCCACCGGGTCCCTGCCCGCCGGGCTGGGCCTCAACACCACCACCGGAGCGGTCACCGGCACGCCGACGGCCACCGGGACCTCCAACTTCACCCTCGAGGTCACCGACGCCAACAACTTCGTGGCCACCCAGGCCGAGTCCGTGGTCATCGCCAGTGCGCCGACCATTTCGTCGGCGGCCCTCGGAGGCGGCGACCTCCATGTGGCCTACACCGGGACGCCCACGGTGTCCGGGGGCACCGGACCCTACGTGTGGTCGGTCTCCATCGGCTCGCTCCCCGCCGGGCTGTCCCTCAACCCCTCGACCGGCGCGGTCACTGGCATGCCGACCGCCACCGGGACAAACGCCTTCACTCTGAAGGTGGTCGACTCCTACGGCCTGCAGGCCACCCAGTCCGAGTCGATGACGATCGTCAACGTCCCGGCCTTCACCTCTTCGCCCTTGGGCAACGGAGAGGTCGGGGTGTCCTACGCGGGCGCCCCGGCGGCCACCGGGGGCACCGGCTCGTTCACGTGGTCGGTCTCCACCGGGTCCTTGCCCGCCGGGCTGAGCCTCAACAGCTCGACCGGCGCCGTGACCGGGACGCCCACCACTGCCGGCTCGGCCTCCTTCACGCTCAAGGTCACCGATTCGAAGAGTGGGTTCGCCACCCAGTCCCAGACGTTCACCATCACCGCCGACCCGACCATCACGTCGGCAGCACTGTCCGGAGGGGAGGTGGGTAAGCCCTACGCCGCCATCCCGACCACCACCGGGGGCACCACCCCCTTCGCCTGGTCGGTGACCAGCGGATCGCTGCCCGCTGGGCTCACGTTGAACCCCTCCACCGGTGCGGTGACCGGTACGCCAACAGCCAACGGCCCGTTCTCGTTCATCCTGACGGTCACCGACGCCGATGCCATGGTTGCCAGCCAGTCCGAGTCGTTCTCGATCGTGGCCGCGCCGACCATCACGTCGGCAGTCCTCTCCAGAGGTGAAGTGACCGTCCATTACGCGTCCGCCCCGGTGGTGGCCGGGGGCACCCCGTCCTACACGTGGTCGACGAGCGCGCCGCTTCCTGCTGGTCTCGCCATCAACCCGTCGACCGGGGCCGTCGCCGGCACGCCGACGGCTGCCGGCACCTACACGTTCACCCTGGTGGCTGTAGACGGCGTCGGTGTCCACGCCACCCAGCCCGAGTCGGTCACCGTCGCCGCCCTCCCGTCGGCCGTGGGAGGGGGCATGGTCAACGGAGATGTCGGGGTGTCGGTCGGCCACCAGCTGACCACCCAGGGGGGGACCGGCCCGTACGCCTGGACGCTGTCCACCGGATCGCTCCCTTCGGGCGTCGGGCTCTCCGCCTCGGGGGTCATCAGCGGGGTCCCCGCCAATGCGGGAACCTTCGTGGTCACGGTCACTGTGACCGACGCCCTCGGCTTGGTGTCCTCAGAGCCACTGACCATGGTGGTGGAGCCCACCAGCCTCAACTCGCGGCGGATGGCGGTGACCCCCGACGGGAGGGGCTACTGGATCGCCACGGTCGGGGGGTCGGTCACCGCCTACGGCGAAGCCCCGTCGTTGGGTTCCATGGTCGGCAAGCACCTCAACCAGCCCATCGTGGGCATCGAAGCCACCTCGGACGGGAAGGGCTACTGGCTGGTGGCCTCCGACGGCGGCGTGTTCGCCTTCGGTGACGCCTCCTACTTCGGTTCTGAGGGCAGCCACCATCTCAACAAGCCCATCGTGGGCATGGCGGCCACCCCCGACGGCCAGGGCTACTGGCTGGTGGCCTCCGACGGCGGCCTGTTCACCTTCGGCAACGCCCCGTTCTTCGGTTCTGAGGGCAGCCACCATCTCAACCAGCCCATCGTGGGCATGGCGGCCACCCCCGACGGCCAGGGCTACTGGCTGGTGGCCTCCGACGGCGGCCTGTTCACCTTCGGCAACGCCCCGTTCTTCGGTTCTGAGGGCAGCCACCATCTCAACCAGCCCATCGTGGACATGGCGGCCACCCCCGACGGCCAGGGCTACTGGATGGCGGCGGCCGACGGCGGTGTGTTCACATTCGGCGATGCCCCCTTTGAGGGTGCCGAAGCCGGGCACCGGCTCAACGCCCCGGTGGGGAGCATCGAGGGGACCCAGAACGGCCAGGGCTACTGGCTACTGGCCGACGACGGCGGAGTGTTCGCCTTCGGGGGGGCCGCGTTCATGGGATCCCTTCCCCAGACGCGAGGGCACTAGGCCGACCGGCCATGTAGGCCACTGCCGGCATTCAGATCACCTCGATAAGGTTGGCTCCGCCAGCTGCTCTAGGCCAACCCCGTGCCGCCGATCAATTGATCCAGGGAGGGTGGCAATCCTGTTAATCGACTGGGAAACGGGCAGGTGGAGCCGACCACCGAATTCAGTGCAGCTCTTGGACATGGGCTTCGCGTGGAGGCCGAAGAGGGCAGCGACTTCTGGCAACAGACCACGGTCCCTACTTCCAGTGGACCGCGAAGGTCATCGGCAAAACCGCGCCTGGCTCCAGGCAGAGGGTGGAGCACTAGCATCGCCGTATTCCGCCGGGTGCTCCGGCCAGTCGCCGGAGGTAGCTGTCCCATGCCGTGTTCGACCGAAGGTATGTGCTGGTGATGGCCGGGCAGCAACGAGCCTCCGGCGACCGCGGGGCCGTGCGGGCGCGCCTATCCGAGTTGGGACTGACACTCTATGGTCCGCATCCTCCCCACCACCCCCTCGACGCCGTCGTGGTGCACGGTGGAGTGGCTCGGACCTCGGGTCAGCTGCCCAGGATCGATGGGGAGTTGACCTGTGTCGGCACGCTGGGGGTCAACGTGACGGTGGAGGAAGGCACCGCGGCCTCGGCCGTCTGTGCCCTCAACGCCCTGGCCGTACTCGAGGTGGAGCTCGGGACCCTCGACCGGGTGGAGCGGGTGCTCACGGTCACCGGGTTCGTGGCCTCGGCCCCCGACTTCCACCAGCAGCCGGCGGTAGTGGACGGGGCCAGTGCCATCCTCTATGACGTGTTCGGGGAGGCCGGCCGGCACACCCGCTCGGCCCTCGGGGTGGCGGCGCTACCCCGAGGTGGGGCGGTCGAGATCGAGGTGACCGTGGCCGTCCGGGATTGATCGCATCGACGGGATGCGCCGACCACCGGGTCACCTATACGGGACAGACGAGGACAGAGAGGAACACGATGAGCAGCACCGAGACCGCAGCCGTCCTGAGGGAACTGGGAGCAGCCACCCTCGGCGAGACTGGAGGGCGCGGCATGCCCCCGAGAATCCGTCCGGCCTGGGCTGGGGCCACCGTGGCCGGCCCGGCCTACCCCGTGCGATGCACGCCGGGAGACAATCTGGCCGTCCATGTGGCCGTGACCCAGGCACCACCCGGCTCGGTCCTGGTGGTCGATGTGGGTCAGGTCCCCGATCGCGGGTACTGGGGTGAAGTCCTGACCACGGGCGCACTGGCCCGCGGCCTCGCCGGCCTGGTCATTGACGGTGGGGTGCGGGATGTGGCCGCGCTCGAGCGACTGGGATTCCCCGCCTTCTCGGCCACCATCGCGCTGCCCGGAGCCACCAAGCGGTCCCGGGGCACGGTGGGGATCACCACCACCGTGGCCGGGGTGCCGGTGAGCCCGGGCGACTGGGTGGTGGGTGACGTGGACGGCGTCGTCGTCATCGCTGGGGACCGACTGGATGACACGGTGGCCTCCGGCCAACGACGCGAGGAGGCTGAATCCGGCTACTTCGCCGCGCTGCGAGCCGGGTCGACCACCGTCGAGCTGCTCGGGCTCGACGTATCGCTCATCGAGGTCGGGTCGGCGGGCTAATCGTCGATCGTCTGCCGAGGCACCCTCAATGGGTGGTGTAGTCGATGGGCCCGGCGCCCTTCACCCCGATGGCGAAGCAGAAGCAGTGAATGGAGGCATGGTCGCTGACCGGCCGCAGGCTGTGCACGGCGTCGGGCGGGATGTGGACCAGGTCCCCCTGGGCGATGGGACGGTCCTCACCTTCAATGGTCATGATGCCCCGACCGCGCAGCACGTAGTAGAACTCGTGCGTCGGGTGGGAGTGGGGGAACACGTAGCTGCCACCCTCGACCACGAACTCGTTGACCAACTCCAGAAAGCCGCCCTCGGTGGCCTCTTTCATCTCCTGCGAGTTCACCATCCACCACACGGGTACGGTGCCGTTGTGCTCGACGACGGGGGCGACATCTTCGATGTTCCTCACGTCCATGGCCATGGGGCCTCCCTTGCTGTTCCGGAATCTGGCACCGATGTTAGGTTGCACCGACACAGTAGATCCCCTGGGGAGGGTGCGACATGGGCCAGGAAGTCCGCCAGATCACCCCGGTTCCACTGACCTCGGACGGGTGGGCCCCGTTCGGTTGGTTACCGGTTCCCGACACCGACCCGAGGGACGGTGACCACCGGCTCGAGTTCGCCTGGCAGGACGTGCATGTCAACCGCATCGGCCACTATCGGAATGAGGTCCCCTCGGTGCCCGGCGGCCTGCGTTGTGAGGTGCTGTTCCGACACGCCACCCATACCCAGGTGGTCATGCCCCTCGACGTGCGAGCCGTGGTGGTGGTGGCCCCGGCCAGCGTGAGCATGCAGTCTCCGGACGACGTTGACCAGGTGCAGGCGTTCATCCTGGAGACCCTCGATCCGATCGTCCTCCACCGCGGCACCTGGCACTGGGGCCCGTATCCCATCGGAGCCGACTACGTGGAGCTCTTCAACGTGCAGGGGCTGCGGTACGCCGAGGACAACGACAGCGTCGATCTGGCCGCGCTCGGCGCCCCGGTCGATGTGCTGGTCGAGTGAGCGACCGGGTTCCGCTCTGCTCCCTCGGTATCCTGCCCACCTATGACCACCTGCTGTAGCCACGACGCCGATCCACCTCGATCCTGTCGGGGGCGGAGGCCGGTCTGATGGCCCCCGAGGTGGGTGTCTCCCTCAACGAGGCCGTGGAACGCCATGTGCGGCCCGGCGACGCGGTCCACGTCATGCTGGGTCACAGCCGGTGGACAGCCGCCGCCCGGGAGCTGGCCCGGCAGCGCTGGGGGACCGACCCGGGACTGACCCTGATCATGACCAGCCTCGGGGCGCTCGGCGCGCTGTTCTTCCGGGGTGGGCTGGTGCGAAAGGTGGTGACCGCCTACTCGGGCAACAGCTTCCCGTCCTACGCCCCCAACCCCATCTTCCAGGAGGGCTACGGATCCGGCGGGGTGGAGGTCGAGCACTGGTCGATCCTGACCATGGGCCAACGGCTGGAGGCGGCGGCCCGCGGCCTGCCCGCGCTGGTCACCGGATCGCTGTCCGGGTCGGACATGGCCGACAACGACGGGTTCGCCGCGGTGGACTCGCCATTCGGCTCCGTCGGTCTCGTGGCTCCACTGGTACCCGATGTGGCCCTGCTCCATGCCGCCGTCTCCGACCGGCATGGCAATCTGGCTGTCTCGGAGCCCCTACTGGAAGGCGTGTGGGGCGCGTGGGCGGCCCGGCGCGGTGTGGTGGCCACCGTGGAGTCCATCGTCGACGACCTCGACGGGTTGGGGCACCGGGTCCTCGTCCCGGCCCATCGGGTGCTAGCCGTCGTGGAAGCCCCCTTCGGAGCGCATCCCGGTGGGTGTTACACGCCCGGGCTCCCGGTGTCGGGCTACGGCGAGGACATCCCGTTCTGGATCGACGCGGCAGCCGCCGCCCGGGGGGACTTCGACGCCTGGGCCCGGGAACACGTCCTCGGTCCCCCGGACCACGCCGCCTACCTGCAGCAGTTGGGTGACGACCGGCTGATCGGCCTGCGCCTGCTGTCCGACCCCGACTCGTGGCGCCGGGACGCCGAGACCCATCCGGTGCCGGTCGACGAGCCGATCAGCGACTGGGAGGTGGCGGCGAGCCTAGGGGCACGTGAGGTGCAGCTCCGAGTGGCCGAGTACAGGGCCGACGCCGTCCTGGCCGGCGCCGGGGTGGCCAACCTGGCGGCCTGGGCAGCCGTGGCCCGCGACCGTGCGGCCGGTCGGTCGGTCCATCTCACGGCCGAGCTGGGACTCTGGGGTTACACGCCGACGCCCGCCGATCCCTACATCTTCAATCACCGCGTCTTCCCTCATACGTCACTCCTGGCCGACGCGTCGACCGTGCTCGGCATGGTGGTCGGGGGCCCGGGAACCACCACCATCGGCTGCCTGGGCGCGGCCGAGGTGGACCAGCACGGGAATCTCAACTCCACCCGGCTGGGCGACGGTCGCGTACTCGTCGGGTCGGGCGGGGCCAACGACGTCGTGAGCCGGGCGGCGGCGTGTGTGGTGGTGACGCTCGGCCGTCCCCGGCGGCTACCCGAGACGGCTGCCTATGTCACCGCTCCGGGTCCCAAGGTGGCGAGTGTGGTCACCGACCGCGGCGTGTTGCGTCGCGTCGACGGCCGGTTGCAGGTGGCGGCGGTCCCCGCCGGTTCGGACCCGTTCGACGACCGCGTGCGGGCCATGGTGGGGTCCTGCGGATGGGAGCCGGAGGTCGCCGCAGACGTCCACGAACTGGACCCGGTGACGACCAAGGAAGTGCTGGAACTCCGGGAGTTCGACCGGAGTCGACAGTTCCTCGGATGAGAATGTCGTTCTTTTCTCCAATGCACAGCAAAGTCTCGATTTCGCCAGTACCATGCTCCGCACAGGCAGGGCCGCGTGGGGGTTGTTGACAGCGATCTCGCACGTGTTTTAAGAACTGGCTCGACATCTGGCCGTCCAGGGGGGCGTCGCTCATGCGGCTAACCGATGGGGCAGGTCGGCAATCAGGGAGGGTGGACATGGGGAAGCGCCGGGGGAAGTTCGTCGTGCCGGGGGTGTTGGCGTTAGCGCTGACCATTGCCGCGGGGACCGTGGCCACGGGCACGGCCGGGGCGGCTTCGTCGGCCCCCGGGGTCTCGGCCACCCAGATCAACGTGGGCGCCATCTCCTCGTTGTCGGGCCCGCTGGCCGGCATCTTCGGGGGCCTGGCCCCGGGCATGATCGCCTACTTCAACACGCTCAACGCCAAGGGCGGCGTCAACGGGCGGAAGATCGTCCTGACCAACAACCTGGACGACGGCGGCTCACCCACCCAGTTCACCCAGGACGTCCACACGCTCATCGACCAGGACCACGTGTTCGCGGCGGCGGCGTCCTCGGCCTGGTTCACCCCGGGGTACTTCGTGTCCACCAAGACCCCGACCTACGGGTACAACGTCTCGGCCAACTGGCAGACCGCACCCAACCTGTTCGCCGTCGGAGGATCCACCCAGATCTACTCGGCCGGCTTCCCGCAGATGGCGTACTTCATCAAGAAGGTGGGGGCCAAGTCGGTGGCCTTCATCAGCTACGGGCCGTCCATCGCCTCGTCCTACAACGCGTGCAACGGCTACGCCAAGGGGATGAAGGCCAACGGGGTCAATGTCAACTTCGTGGACGTGGGGGCCCAGCTCGGTGGCAGCTACTCCTCCGACGCCCAGCGGCTGCAGCAGGCCGGGTCCCAGCTGGTCATCACCTGCATGCAGGGATCGGACAACGTCACCCTGGCCCGGGCCATCCAGCAGTACGGGGTCAAGATCAAGCAGCTGTGGCTGAACGGCTACGACCAGACGCTGCTCGACAACAACAACAGCCTCATGCAGGGGGTGTATCTCAACAACACCGGGACGCTGCCCTTCGAGGCGGCCAACACGGCCAAGTACGGGAACACCTACTCGGGCATGCAGGCCTACATCACGGCCATGAAGAAGTACGAGCCCAAGTACATCTACAACGGGATCGCCCTCCAGGGCTGGCAGTCGGCCGCCCTCATCGCGGCCGGGATCAAGGCGGCGGGGAACAACCTCACCCAGGCCAGCGTGATCAGCGCCACCAACAAGCTCACCAACTTCACCGGGGCGGGCATCTCCGCCCCCGTGGACTGGACCAAGCTCCACACGGGCGTCACCTGGCCCAGCTGCAGCGCCTACATCCAGGTCCAGAAGTCGAAGTTCGTACCGGTCTTCGGCAAGGGCAAGCAGATCTTCGTCTGCGTGGGCAAGAACGTGAAGAACCCCGTGCCGGTCACACCCCCGCCGGGCACGCCGGGCGCATGATCCACTCGCCGGCGCGGAATCGGTAGGGGTCGACAAAGGAGTGGAGCACTTCCTGGGCTTCGCCATCCCCGGAGTCCCCTACGGCTGCACCTACGCCATCGTGGCCGTGGGTCTGGTCCTCACCTACCAGGCCACCGGTGTGTTCAACTTCGCCTACGGAGCGCAGGCCTACATCTCGGCGTATGCGTTCACCAAGCTGGTGCAGAACCAGCACATGCCGGTCGGGGTGGCCTTCGTCCTGTCGGTACTGGTCCTGGCCCCTCTCCTCGGACTGGCCTTCGATCGGCTGCTGTTCTCGAAGATTCCCAACTCCAACACCATGGCCAAACTGGTCACGGGGATCAGCTTGTTCGTGGGCATCCCCTCGTTGTTGTCCGTGCTGTTCGGCAGCGCCAACACCTACAGCCCACCGAGCATTCTGTTCGACCCGAACACGGTCTACTTCCGGGTCTTCGGCACGCCGGTGAACGGCATCTACATCACCACGGTGGTGACCACGGTGGTGATCCTCATCGCCCTGGTGGCACTCATGCGTTTCACCAGCCTGGGCTTGCAGATGCGCGGTGCCGTCGAGAGCCGGCGGCTGATCGAGCTCGACGGGGTGAACGCCGGCCGGGTCGTCGGTGTGGCCTGGATGATCTCGGGCGTCATGGCCGGACTGGCCGGCGTGCTTCTCGCCCCCATCTACGGGGAGCTCCAGTTCAGCGACTACGCCGCCCTGATGGTGGCGGCCTTCGCCGCCGCCGCCTGGGCCGTGCTGCGGTCGATGCCCATTGCCGCGTTGGTCGCCGTGCTGATGGGTGTGGTCGCCACCACCCTGCAGGGCTACCTGCCGGTCAGCAGCGTGTGGTCCTCGGCCGTGCTGACCTCCCTGCCCTTCATCGTGCTGGTCGCCGCCCTCTTGGTGGTCCCCGGCCTGCGGTCGCTCGACAGTACGAAGGACCCGCTCTCGTCGGTGGATCCGCCCACCCCGCCGTCGGCGGCCACCATCCGCGCCCCCCAAATTGGAGAAGTTCAGTCGGGTGGGTTGGTATGTGTTGCTGGGTGCCTTCGTGGTGTCCATGCTCACCTGGCTACCCACCACCTGGGAGAACGTCTTCAACGCCGGCCTGGTGTACTCCACGGTCTTCTTGTCCATCACCCTGATCACCGGCATGGGTGGCCAGCTCTCGCTGGCCCAGGCCACCCTGGCCGGGGTCGGAGCGTTCACGGCCGCCCAGCTGGCCAACCATCTCGGCCTGAACTTCCTGTTGGGTGGCCTGGTCGGCGCGGTGGCTGCCGCCCTGGTGGCGGTGGTGTTGGCCTTCGCCTCGGTCCGGCTCCGGGGCCTGGGCCTCGCCCTCCTCACCATCGCCGCCGCCCTGTTCTTCGACTACACGGTGTTCCCGCAGCTGACCAGCACCAACGGTGCGGCCCTGATCGTCAAGCCGGAGTGGGTGGGTCTCGGCATCACCAATCCCAATGGCCACGCCTTCTTCGTCCTGGCCATGGTCATCCTTCTGGCCTGCATCGCCGTGGTCAAGCTGGTCCGGAAGGGCACGACCGGGCGGTTCCTCGGCGCCATGCGGGGGAGCGAGACGGCATCGGCCGGCATGGGCATCAACCTCCGGTGGCAGCACATCGTGGTCTTCGCCATCTCCGGCGCGGTGGCCGGTATCGGTGGCACCATGCTCTCCATCCAGCAGCAGCAGGTAAATCCCCAGCTGTTCGTGTACGAGATCTCGCTGGTGTTCGTGGTGGTGGTGGTGACCACCGGGGCGAGCACGGTCGAGGGCGCCGTCCAGGCGGGATTCGGATTCGTCATCCTCCAGCAGCTCCTGACCTACGTCCCGGCCCGCCTCGGAGGGAACAGCCTGGTGGTGGTGTTCTTCGCCTTCGGGGCCCTCACCTACGCCGCCCACCCCGAGGGAATTCTCGAGTATCAGAAGCGGCGGTCCACACTGCGCATCCAGGGCATCCTGTTCAAGAACGCCGGCACGGATCCGGGACCGTCGTCGGGAGGTGCCCCGTTGGGGGCGGTGAACCCCAACGGCATGTCGCCCGGTGGCATCGGGGTCGAGGCCGCCCCGGCGGGGGCGGGCGAGCATGGCTGACACCGCAGTGGCCGAGATCGGGAAGGTAGAGCGCCTGCTCGAGGTCAGCGGGGTGTCCAAGACCTTCGGGGGCATTGCCGCGGTCAGTGGGGTGACCCTGTCGGTCCGGCGGGGCGAGAGTGTCGGGCTGGTCGGTCCCAACGGCGCCGGCAAGACGACACTGTTTAATTGCGTGGGCGGCCAGCTCCGGCCGGAGCAGGGACGGGTGGAGCTGGAAGGGGTGGACCTGCTCGATCTGCCCACCTACAAACGGGCCCGGTTGGGCATCGGGCGCACCTACCAGCGCATCGAGGTCTTCCCGGACATGACGGTGTGGGACCACCTGATGGTGGCCGTCCGGGCCCGTTGGTGCACGGGGAGGATCTGGAAGGACCTGATCGGGCGCAGTGCCCCCTCTGCCGAGGAGAAGGAGCGGGTGGACAACGTCTTGGAGCTGGTGGGCATCGCCCACATGGCCGAGACCACCGTGGCCTCCTTGGGGCTGGGCTCCTGTCGGCTGGTGGAGCTGGCCCGCGCCCTGGTCTGCGAGCCGGTGCTGCTGATGGCCGATGAACCCTCCTCGGGTCTCGACATCCACGAGACCCACGAGCTGTCCAACGTGCTGCGCATGCTCCAGCGCGAGCGGGGGATGGCCATGCTGCTGGTCGAGCACGACCTGGGCATGGTCGGGGAGGTGGTCGATCGCACCGTGGTCATGAACCTGGGGTCGGTCATCGCCGACGGAGCCTTCGATGACGTGATGGCCGACCCGACCGTCCGGCAGGCCTACCTGGGGATCTCGGCGTGACCTCTCCGGCTTCCGAAGCGGTGGCGGCTCCAGGCCCCGGAGCGACGGGTGCGCCGGCCCTCGAAGTCGATCACGTCAGCGCCAGCTACGGGCCCTACCGGGCACTCTTCGATGTCACCTTCACCGTGCCCGAGTCGGGGGTCACCGCGCTCATCGGCTCCAATGGGGCCGGCAAGTCGACGGTCTCCCGAGTGGTCACCGGTCTGCTGGCCAGCACGGAGGGGACCATCCGGCTCAGCGGCAAGGACGTCACCGGCCTGCCGGCCTACAAGATCGCTCGATCGGGCGCGGCCCACGTCCCCGAGGGACGGGGCGTGTTCGCCAACCTGACGGTGGAGGAGAACCTCAAGCTGGCCTTCCGCCAGCGCGGCGGGCGCCAGAGCGTGGCCGGCTCGCTGGAGAAGGCGTACGCCGCCTTCCCGGTGCTCGGGGACCGTCGCCGTCAGCACGGGGGCACACTCTCGGGCGGCGAGCAACGCATCCTCTCGCTGGCCAAGGTCCTCGTCGAGCCGCCACAACTGCTGGTGGCCGACGAGATCTCGTTGGGCCTGGCCCCGGTCATGATCGATGCCGTCTACGACGGACTGCGCAAGATCAACGAGGCGGGAACGGCCCTGATGATCGTGGAGCAGCAGGTGGACCGGGTCTTGGAGATCGCCCGCACCGCGGTGGTGCTGGAGCACGGTGCCGTCGCCTACAGCGGACCTTCGGACGGGGCGCTGACGGCCGTGGAGAAGGTGCTCTCCTCGCGAGGTGAGCGGACCACGCTGTTGACCGCCGACCCCCACCCGGACGGGCCGGCGCCGACCTAGGGGTCCACCTCCGGCGTGGTCCGGTGAGCCCCGCCCCGCCCAACGGCCATACGTCCGGTGCGGGCATGACCGGCGGCGCGCCCACCGTGGGCCGATGGGGCCTCCCGCAGGGCGCGCCGGTAGTGTCACGGTGGATCTTCGGAGCAGAGGAGAGGAACCACAGTGAGCAATGAACGCGATGCGGTGATCGTGGACGTGGTGCGCACCACCATGGGCAAGCGGGGAGGGGCGCTGTCCACCTGGCACCCGGTGGACCTCTTGGGTTTCGCCCTGAACACCCTGATCGAGCGCACCGGGGTCGACCCCGAGACGGTGGACGACGTGATCGGCGGTTGCGTCACCCAGTCCGGCGAGCAGGGCACCAACGTGACCCGCAACGGATGGGTCGCCGCCGGCCTGCCCCAGAGCGTGCCGGCCACCACCGTGGACCGCCAGTGCGGCTCGTCACAGCAGGCCATGCACTTCGCCGCCGCCGGGGTCAAGGCCGGCCACTACGACCTGGTGGTGGCCTGCGGGGTGGAGTCGATGACCCGTGCGCCGATGGCCTCCAACTCCAAGGGGGGCACAGGACCCTTCCCGCCGTCGTTCCTCGACGCCGTCGACGGACGGCTGTGGATGCAGTTCCGGGTGGCCCAGGTCCTGGCCGACCGGTGGGACGTGACCCGTGAGCAGATGGACCGGTACGCACTGGAGAGCCACCGCCGGGCGGTGGCCTCATGGGACTCCGGGCACTTCGCCAAGGAGGCGGTGGCAGTGCCCCTGAAAGCCGAGGACGGCAGCTTCACCGGTGCCCTCCTCGAGGCCGACGAGGGCATGCGCCGGAACGCCTCGCTGGAGGCCCTGGCCGGACTGCCCCCGGCCCAGAACTGGGAGCCGGACACGGCCCCCGACATCACGGCCGGCAACGCCTCCCAGATGACCGACGGGGCGGCGGCCATGCTCATCGCCGAGCGCTCGGTGGCCGAGCGGCTGGGCCTGCCCATCCGGGCGCGCTTCGCGCACGCCACTGTGGCCGCTGATGACGCCGCCATCGTCCTCTCGGCCCCGGTGCCGGCCACCCACCGGCTGCTCGAGCGCTCCGGGATGAAGGTCGAGCAGTTCGACGCCATCGAGTGCAACGAGGCCTTCGCCGCCATCCCGCTCATGTGGAACGCCGCCTTCCATGCCGACCCCGAGCGTCTCAATCCCAGGGGCGGCGCCATCGCCATCGGCCATCCGCTGGGTGCCAGCGGGGTGCGGCTGGCCTCGACCCTGCTCAACCATCTGGAGTCCACCGGGGGCCGGTACGGATTCCAGACCATGTGCGAGGGCGGTGGGCAGGCCAACGCCACGGTGATCGAGCGTCTGGGCTAGTCCGGTCGGGCCGATGGCCGAGGACCGCCTATCGGGTGATCGGATCGGTGGTCACCGGCCCCGGCGTTCGGAGGCCACGGCTGGGGGCCGCTAGGGATCGATCCGGCTAGCCGTCAGTGGGCGCGGGGTTGTCCCCGCGCCGCGTAGGCCGCCGTTCCGGCCAGGAAGCCGTCGACGTCCTTGGCCTTGTTGGCGGCGAACTCGGCAAAGTACCCCGGCACGTAGATGGACATCGAGCCGGCGGCGATCCCTTCCAACATGGCGGCCGCCGCCTCCTCCACCGGGATGGACGGGACGTCACCGGCGAAGGGATCGTTGTCGGGCAGGGTGAACAGCTCGGTGTCGACCACCCCGGGATAGACCACCGACACCTTGATCCCCCTCGACCACAGGTCCACGGCCATCGACTCGGAGAAGACCGAGAGTGCAGCCTTGGACGCCGAGTAGGCCGACTCTCCGGGGGGGCTCAGGGTGGCCGCCACCGAGGCCACCGACACGATCGTCCCGGATCCCCGCTCCAGCATGTGGGGGAGGAGGGCCAGCGTCAGGCGAACCGGCGAGAGGTAGTTGATGGCCATCACCGCCTCGACGGTGGCCGGGTCCAGTGCGGTCACATGGCGTCGCTTGGGTATCCCGGCATTGTTGATCAAGATGTCCACGCCGCCCAACTCGGCCACGGCCTGCTCGGCCAACCGGTCGACGGCCGCCGGCTCGGACAGGTCCACCGCCCACATGGTGGAGGCCGGGCTGTGGGCCCGGCAGCGCTCGAGTACCTCGGCCAGCCGGTCACGGCGGCGGGCGGCGATCCCGACGGTGGCCCCCGCCGCGGCCAGCGCCTCGGCCAGCCCGGCCCCGATGCCCGAGGATCCCCCGGTGATCAGTACTCGTGCCCCGTTGAACGGACGTTCGGATGTGTCGGTCATCTCTCCTCCTTGATCGTCCCGGCGTGAGGCCGGTGCTGCTCGTCGGCGGGCCGTCCTCGCCGGGCGCGATGTCGCCCGTGGCCCGGGTCCTTGCCGCCGTTTCCGGTGCTCAGCGGTTCTTCCACACGGGTGTCCGCTTTTCGGCGAAGGCCTTGGGGCCTTCGATCGCGTCCTCACTCGAGAAGACCTCTGAGGACAGGGCCGATTCGATGCGGTAGGCCTCCTTCATGTCGACGGCCAGGCCGGTGAGGACGGACTCCTTGGTCTTCCGCACGGCGAAGGGGCCGTTGGCGGTGATCCGACGGGCGTAGTCGAGGGCCCGGTCCATCACCTGATCGGGGGCGCAGACCTCGTTGAGCAGCCCCATCTCGTAGGCCCGCTTGGCCGGCACCTGGTCAGCACAGAGGAGCAGCTCCATGGCTGCGGGGAAGGGAACCTGACGGGGGAGCCGGACCGTGGTCCCGCCCCCGGCGAACAGGCCCCGCTTGGGCTCCATGACGCCGAAGGTGGCGGTGTCGGCCGCCACCCGCAGATCGCACCCTCCCAGCATCTCCATGCCGCCGGCCACGCAGGTCCCGTTGATGGCGGCCACGATGGGCTTGTACAGCTTGGTGTTGCGGAGGACCGCCTTGGTCCCGTCATCGAGGCGGTAGCCGTCGATCTCGGTCACCCCGGTCTCCTTCATGGTGGCCGAGAGCTTGGTGATCTGGGGGATGTAGGTCTTCAGGTCGGCCCCCACGCAGAAGTCGGGCCCCACCCCGGTGATGATGGCGACGTATGCGTCATCATCCTCCCCGAACCGCTCCCAGGCCAACCGCAACTGCTTGAAGTGGTCCATGTCCAGCGAGTTGCGGGCTTCGGGCCGATCGATGGTGATGCGGACGATGTGGTCGCCGCCGGCTTCGTAGTGGATGGTCATGGGAGTGCTCGCAGTTCTGATCAGGCCGGGACCGTCCGGCGGTGGATGTTGGGACAGCGGTCAGGGGTCTCGGCTCAGCGACTCGCTCGACGCCCTCCGATCCGGGTGGACCGTGGCCGGCGTGGCGACCGCCGTCAGCGGTGGGCGTACGTCGCTCCCTTGTCGCCCGGGGACAGGGTGACGGGCTGACCGACCAGGTCGTCGCCGTCGGCCACGGGTTCGTCCAACCGGGCATAGGTGCGCGATCCGTCGGGCAGGTCGCAGATGAGGGCCGTCGACTCGGGACCCTGTCGGCTGTGCACGGTGGAGAAGGTCACGACGGTGGCCGGCCCTTCGGCTTCGCCGGTGACCGGGACGGTGGGGAACCCCTCCGCCGGCGGGGACGGCACGTACTGGCCCGGTCGGGTCGACCACAGGCTGGCCGAATGGCTGGTCATGTGCATCCCGATCCCCGATACCAGGCCCGCTGCTCCGGGGTCGGCCCGCAGGGCCTCGGCCATGGCCGCCAGGGCGTGGGTGGAGTAGTTGCTGCCCGGGCCCCCGTGGTAGGGGAGGCCGCCGGTGACGGTGAGGCTGCGGTCGGCCGCCAATCCGAGGGCGTCGGCCCCGAACGAAAGCGAGCTGGCGAAACACGAGTACAGGTCGAGGTAGGCCACGTCGTCGGCCGAGCTGCCCACAAGGGCCGAATGCATGGCCGCCGCCATGGCCGGCGACCGCCACGGCTCGGGCCGTGACGCCATGGTGGCCGGCTCCTCGGCGTAGCCGGTGCCGTGGAGGTAGACCCGCTGCTCGGTGGGCACGCCCAGGGCGTCAGCCCGTTCCTCGGTGGCCAGCAGTACCGCGGCGGCCATGTCGACGTCCATGATCGCCGTCATCAGCTTGGTGTACGGGGTGGACACCATCCGGTTCCCCGGTGTGGTCGTGCTGATCTCCTCGGCGGTGCGGGCGATGGGGAACCAGGCGTGCTCGGGCTGGGAGGCGGCCAGCTCGCTCATGGGGGCCATGAGGCGGCCGATCTCCTGGCGTCGCTCCTCGATGGACTGGCCGAGGTGGCCCCGCCGGGCGGTGTCCAGCAGCGCGAACGTCAGGTACGCCTGGAAGATCCCGTTCTTCCTCTCCAGCCGGTCGATGGTGATGGGGTAGGGCCGGGGCTCCTCGGGCGGGTACGACCACGGCGGGTCGGGCAGGTGGCGACGGGTGGCCAACGCCTCGCCGCCCACGATGAGGGCCAGGTCCAGCTGTCCACCGGCCATGGCCTCGGCGGCCTCCGAGGCCAGGCGTACCGGTACCGATCCACCCAGGCCGGAGTAGGCCGACACCGAGGGAGCCGCACCCAACCGCTCGGCCAGACGGGCGCAGGGGTCGTCGTACTCCCACGACTGGCTGAAGACCACCTGGAGACTCTGCACCCCCCGTAAGGCATCGGGGCTACCCGAATCCTCGGCGGCCGCCCGGGCCAGTGACTCCCACATGTCCAGCGGCTCGGGCGCGGGCTCCTGGCGCCAGGTGCGGCGAGCCACCCCGATGATGCATGGCGCGCGGGGTCGACGGCCACGTCAGCCCAGTCGGGAGTGACCGGGCAGCTTGATGGCCCGGTCGGCGATGATGTTCTTCTGGACCTCGGAGGAGCCTCCCCCGATGGTGCTGTACCGCTGGAACGAGTAGAGCCGGGTCCACTTGCCGCGGTCGACGGCGTCGGCTCCGCCCTTGGCCAGTACCCCGGCCGGACCGAGCAGGTCGACCGCCAGCGCCGCCAGCGTCTGGGCCAACGAGGACCACATCAGCTTGGCGAAGGGGACCTCGGGCCAGTTCTTCTCGCCCTTGATGATCTTGCTCAACGCCCGCAGGGCCAACAGCCGGGCCAGCTCGATGTCCGTCCACGCCCGGGCCAGTCGTTCGCGGATGGCCGGGTCCTCGAGGGCGGCGGGGTTGACCGAGCGGGCCGCGGTGATCATGGCGTTCAGATCGGCCCCGAGGAGGGAGATCTGCCCGGCGATGCCCACTCGCTCGTGGCCCAACGTGCCCATGGCCACCATCCAGCCCTCACCCTCGCCGCCCAGGCGGCTGTCGACCGGGATGGCGGCGTCGTGGAAGTAGACCTCGTTGAACATCTCCTCGCCGGACATGTCCCGGATGGGCCGGGTTTCGATGCCCGGGGTGTGCATGTCCACGATGAAGGCGGTGATGCCCTCGTGCTTGGCCCCGCGCTCGATGGCCGTGGGGTCGGTGCGGAGGAGGAACAGCCCCCACCGGGCCAGGTGGGCGGTGGAGATCCAGATCTTCTGACCGTTGACGATGTACCGGTCACCGTCCCGGATGGCCATGGTGCGGAGGTTGGCCAGGTCGTTGCCGGCGTCGGGCTCGGAGAAGCCCTGGCACCAGTGGTCGGTGGCGTCCAGGATCGACGGCAGCCAGCGGGCCTTCTGCTCGTCGGTACCCCAGGCGATGATCATGGGTCCGATCTGCCAGAGCCCGTTGGGATTGAAGAGGCCCGGCGTGCGGTACTCGGCGTTGACCTCCGAGTAGATGATCCGTTGCATGGCCGTGGCGTTCCGGCCCCCGTACTCCTCGGGCCAGTGCACGGCGGCCCAGCGGCCCTCGTTGAGCAGCCGCTGCCAGGCCGCCCGCCGGTGGGCCGACTTCTCGCCGGTGATCGAGGCGTCGTCGACCAGCTCCTCGCTGGCCAGGAACGGGGGGAGGTGCTCATCGAGCCAGGCCCGCAGTTCGTCCCGGAACGCTTCGTCTTCAGGAGCCAGTGCAAAGTCCACGGTGCGGACATTAGCCGCGGCGGGATCTGGAGTGCCTCTCCATGGCGGGCCAGCCAGCTTCTCCCGGATCCGAGAGGGCCCTTCTCCGCGCACGGCAGCCGGCACTGGAGCTTCCGGGTCCACCCGGTCGCCCCGCTCGACTGTCTCGCCCTCCCGGGGGCTGTCTACACTGGCGCCAACATCAGCGACACCACTCCGGGGGTGGACAGTGGATTTCACGTTCGATGCCGAGCAACTGGCCTTGCAGGACGTTGCCCGGCGAGCCATGGGCGAGGTCGACGGCGATACGCTGCGCCAGCTGGCCGACGACCCGGTCGGCATCACCCCCGAACTCTGGGATCGCTTGGTGTCCCTGGGCTGGACCAGCATGCTGGTCCCCGACCAGGGCGCGGGGCTGCTCGAGATGTGCGTGATTCTCGAGCAGATGGGGCGGGTCCCGTTGCCCGGCCCGTTCTTCTCGTCCTCGGTCATGGCCACGCTGGCGGCGCGGGCGCTCGGAGCCGACGATCTGGTGGCCGGACTGGGCACCGGCCTGACCCGGGGCACCGTCGCCCTGCACGAGCAGGGCTACGGGAACCCCCTGGGCACGGTGCGGGCCCGGGCCCGGCGCAAGGGAGCCGGCTGGGTGGTCACCGGCACCAAGCCACTGGTGGTGGACGGACACACGGCGGACTGGGCCATCGTGGTGGCCCTGGCCGAGGAGGGAATCCGCTCGTTCCTGTTGCCGGCCCCCAAGGCCGAGGTGGTCCCGAGCCTCGACCCGACCCGCAAGCTCTCCCGTCTGGTGCTGGATGAAGAGCCGGTCGAGCCGTTGGGTCCCCTCGGCGACCAGGCCGCACTGTGGCGCCGGGTGCTCGACGACATCTCGGTGGGACTGGCCGCCGAGTTGATCGGAGTGGCCGACCGCTCCTTGGAGGAGGCCGTGGAGTACTCGAAGGCCCGCGTCGTCTTCGATCGTCCCATCGCCGAGTTCCAATCGGTGAAGCACCGGATCGTCGACATGTACCAGGCGTTGGAGCTGGCCCGGGCCGGGGTCCACTTCGCCGCCTGGGCCTCGGACACCGACGGGCCCGAGCGCGCCCGGGCCGCCGCCATGGCATCGGCCTACGCATCGGAGGCCGCGGTCAAGGTCACCGGCGACAACATCCAGGTACACGGCGGCGTGGGGTTCACTTGGGCCAACGACGCCCATTTCCTGTTCAAGCGGGCCAAGCAGAACGAGGTGCTGGCCGGTGGAACCGGGCACCAGTGGAGCCGGCTCTCCGACATCCTGGTCGATCACGTCTGACCGTCGGCCTCGCCGACCGGTCGGCTGAGGACCGGCATGGGGGACCGTGATCCGCCAGACCGCATTCGGTCAGTCGGGCCGGTCGACCCCCAACAGGGCGGCGACCTCATCAGCCCGGTCCCGGAAGACGGCAGATGGTGGCCTGTCACCGAGGACGCCGGCCACGTGCTCGAAGAACAGGCCCACCAGCAGGCTGCGCAGCATGCGGGCCATCGCCGCCTGTTGCCCGGGTGTGCCCGAGCCCGGTCCATGCTCGCTCAGCCACACCTCGAGCGACGCCTGTGTCGCGGCGAAGAGGTCGTTCCCGACCGCGAACGCCGTGTCGTCGCCGCGCATCACCTCAC
This sequence comes from uncultured Acidimicrobiaceae bacterium, assembly GCA_963835465.1. Lineage (GTDB taxonomy): Bacteria > Actinomycetota > Acidimicrobiia > Acidimicrobiales > RAAP-2 > Bog-756. The sequence continues at coordinate 198,562 of CAWIFR010000006.1, read as the reverse complement.
CCATCATCAACCGGACGAAGTCCTCGACCTCGAGCATGGACTGGAGGATGTCGTTGAGCAGATCGGCGAGCCCGGCGGCCGGGTCTCGGGAGAGGGAGGGTTGCGACTCGGTCGGATTGTCGACGAAGCCCCGCTCCTCCAGCACCGCCACCAGCAGGTCCCGCTTGGAGGGGAAGTAGTGGTAGAGCGAGGCCACGTTGAGTCCGGTGGCCGCGGCCAGGTTGCGCATGCTGGTGCCGTCGACCCCCTGGGTGGCCATCAGCGAGAGTGCGGTGGAGAGGATGTGCTGTCGCTGGTTGGTGCCGTCGGGACGGGCGGTCGGCCCCGGTGGGCGAGGGGAGGGGTCAGCTGGTGAGGTGGGCACCCTCCCATTGTGGACCCTGGCCACGGCCTTCCCGTCTTCTGGCCGTCAGGTCGCACAGGTCCCCCCCGGCATGGTCCCAAACGAACGTTTGATATAGGCTGACGGAAGCGGCCGCCGGCCGTACCGCTAGGGGGATGCTCATGGCACCGCAGACCATGCCGTTGGACCGTACCGAATCGCCCGACGGCGCCGACGAGGCCGCCGTCAGCGTGCCCTTCGACCCCTTCGAGCTGGAGGACACGGTCTCGGGCAACATCCGGGACCCGTATCCCCGGATGGCCGAGCTGCGGGCGGAGTCCCCGGTGCACGTGGGTCCGGTCGACCTCGGGGACGGGGCCAACGACGTGGACCCGAGCCGGCCTCAGCCGGTGACGGTCTTCGGCTTCGACGAGTCGGTCCAGGTCCTGCGGGACAACGAGACCTTCTCGTCCACCGTCTACGAGGGGATCATGGGGGCGGTCATGGGCCGCACGATCCTGCAGATGGACGAGCCCGAGCATCGCCTGCACCGGGCGCTGGTGACCCCGACCTTCCGCTCCAAGGTGCTGGAACAGTGGGAGGGCGACCTGGTCCAGCGGGTGGTCAACGAACTGATCGATGGCTTCGCCGGCCGGGGCACGGCCGACCTCGTCCAGGAGCTCACCTTCAACTTCCCCGTCCAGGTCATCGCCCGGATCCTCGGGTTGCCGCGTTCGGACTTCCCGATGTTCCAGCGGTGGGCCATCGGCATCACCAGCGTGGCCTCGAATTGGGAGCGGGGCATGGAGGCCTCCGAGGCCCTGCGGGACTACTTCGCCGATGTGCTGGCCGAGCGGCGCCAGCGGCCGGCCAATGATTTGATCAGCGAGCTGCTGGTGGCCGAGGTGGACGGCCGCACGCTCGACGACGAGGAGATCTACTCGTTCCTCCGCCTGCTGCTGCCGGCCGGTGTCGAGACCACCTACCGGGCCTCGGGCAACCTGCTCTACGGACTACTGACCAACCCTGACCAGCTCGAGCGGGTCCGGGCCGATCGCTCCCTGTTGCCGGATGCCTTCGAGGAGACCATCCGGTGGGAGCCACCGGTCACCGTGATCCTCCGGCGTGCCACCCGGGACACCGAGATCGGCGGCGTCCCGGTCGAGGAGGGGGCCGACGTGGCCCTCCTACTCGGCTCGGCCAACCGGGACGAGCGGAAGTACGAGCACCCCGACCAGTTCGACGTGTTCCGAGCCTCCCGGCAGAGCGTGGGCTTCGGGTTCGGGGTCCACGTCTGCCTCGGGATGCACCTGGCCCGGATGGAGACCCGCGTCGCCATGAACACGCTGTTCGACCGGCTGCCCGATCTGCGGCTCACGCCGGCACCGGGGCAGGACCTCCACATCAAGGGGATGGCCTTCCGTTCCCCCATCGCGCTTCCCGTCACCTTCACGCCCTCCTGAGCCGTTCGGTGGGACGCCTCTGGCGGTCCGTCCGATGTAACCGAGGGCGGTGTCGCGACCTTGTTAGGGTGACCCGATGCCTGCATGGTTGACCGACGAGGAGTACGCCGTGTTGTCAGCGGCATGCGACTGCATGATCCCGGCGTCCGATGCCTCGCCGAGTGCGTCGACCGCCGGGGTGCCCGACTACATCGACCGCCTGCTCGGGGCGTTCACCTTCGACCCGCCCCGGATCTGGGCCGGCGGGCCCACGTCGGGCCGCTACGGAGGCGAGGCCGCCTTTGCGCACTTCCATCAGCTGAGCGCGCTCGACGAACTGGCCTGGCGGATGAGGATCGAAGGATCGTGCGGACGGCCCGAGCGGGAGTTCAACGGGCCGGTGGTCGGGTTCCAGCAACGGTACCGTGAGGGCCTGGCCGAGCTCGGCGCCGAGTTCATGGCGCTCGGGCCGGCGGAGCAGGAGGCGCGGCTCCGCGCCCTCCCCGAGTTCGCCGAACTCCTCTACGGCCACGCCTGCGAAGGGATGTACGGCGCTCCCGAGTACGGGGGCAACCGGGACGGGATGGGCTGGCAGGCCATCGGCTTCGACGGCGACGTGCAGCCCCGGGGATGGACTGACGAGGAGGTCACCAACCCATGACCGTCGACGCGGTGATCGTCGGATCAGGACCCGGTGGCGCCACCGCCGCCGAGGTGCTGACGGCCGCCGGATGGAACGTCGTCATCATCGAGAAGGGGCGGAACCACCTGCTCGACCCCGACAACCTGACGCAGCCGTCCTTCGACTACTCGAACGATGAGATCAAGTTCCACAGCCGCCACTTCCTCGGTCCCGATCCGCTGGTGGAGCCACGCACCTTCCGGACCGAGGAGGCCGACGGCGACCGGGTGCACGTGGGCGAGTTCAACTCGCTGCCCACCACCGTCGGTGGTGGGGGAGTGCACGCCGACGGCAAGGTGCCGCGCTTCCGTCCCGACGACTTCCGGCTCCTCTCCGAGTTCGGACCCCAGCCCGGGGCCGAGGTGGCCGACTGGCCCCTCGACTACGACGAGCTGGAGCCGTACTACGCCGAGGTGGAGCGGACCATCGGCGTGGCCGGCACCGAGGGGTCCAACCCCTTCGCCGCCCCCCGGTCGGGACCGTTCCCCATGCCGTCGGGTGCTCCCATGTTCGGGGCCGTCCGCTCCACGGCGGCCGCCGAGAAGCTGGGCTACCACCCCTACCCGGCCCCCACCGCGGTCAACAGCATTCCCTACGACTCCCGTCCCGCCTGCAACAACTGCGGGTTCTGCGCCTTCTTCGGCTGTCCCATCCACGCCAAGGGCGATCCCCTGGCCATGCTGCAGCACACCATGGCCACCGGTCGGGCCGAACTGCTGTCGGAGACCTTCGTCTCCCGGGTGCGCGTCGAGGGGCGCAGGGCCACCGGGGTGGATGTGATCGGGCCCGACGGGAAGGAGCGGTTCCTGGCCGCCCGCCACGTGGTCGTGGCCGCGGGAGCCATCGAGACCCCTCGGCTGCTGCTGCTCTCCGAGTTCGACCACCCGCTCATCGGCCGCTACCTGATGACCCACTTCCAGACCATCACGGCCGGCTCCATGCCCTACCGCACCTACGGCGAGCGGGGCCGGGCCGTCACCCATGTGCACGACGACATGATCGTCGGGGACGAAGCCTCGCGGGCCGCCGCGGCCGAGGCCGGTCTGCCCTGGATCCGGGGCGGCCTGGTCGAGCACAGCGGGGGTGGTCTACCGATCATGGAGGCCAAGCACATCCCCTGGGGCTCGATGCACCCCGAGATCATGGCCAACTCGCCCATTCGTCGCGGCCTCTGGGCCTTCATCATGCAGGGCGAGGACCTCCCGTACGCCACCAACCGGGTCGACCTCGACCCGGCCGTCAAGGACGCCCGGGGCTTCCCGGTGGCCCGGGTCACCTACAAGCCGGGCCACCACGAGCTGGTGGCCTCCGCCCACTACGGGCCGAGGCTGATCGCCATCCTCGAGGAGATGGGGGCGCAGTGGACGGCGTCGACCAGCTCGCCGGGCACGGGCAACGCCTCGCTGCCCGAGGCCATCCCCGAGTCCCGCCACAACATGGGGACGGTCCGCATGGGCACCGATCCGGCCACGTCGGTGGTGGACGGCTCCGGTCGGGTCCACGGGCTCGACAACGTGGTGATCGCCGACTCGTCGGTGTTCGTCACGTCGGCCGGCTACGGACCCACACTGACCCTGGCCGCCCTGGCGGCACGGACCGCCCATCTGCTGGTCTGAGGACCGGTAGCCCGCCGGGGCAGCGGTCCTGAGCCCGGCGGTCAGCCCGGGCCCCGGGTGAGCAGGAGGGTGCCGGCGATGGGGCCGCCACCGTTGCTCACCGCGGCCACCTCGGGCACGGAGGTGCCCCGCCGGTAGACCTGGCGGTCGCCCCCCTCGCCGCGGAGCTGCACACACGCCTCGTGGATCAGGCCGAAGCCATGCAGGCGTCCGCCGGACAGCTGGCCCCCGGCCGTATTGAGGGGGAGGACGCCGTCCCGGGCGATGGCGCCCCCACCCTCCACGAAGCTCCCGCTCTCGCCCCGTCCGCAGAACCCGAGCGCCTCCAGCCACACCATGGCCAGGATGGAGAAGCCGTCGTAGAGCTGGGCCACGTCCACGTCGGCCGGGCGGAGGTCGGTGCGCTCCCACATGGAGGCGGCCGCGTCCCGGGCCGCCATGGTGGTGGGGTCGTCGTACTGGTCCCAGCTGGGCCGGCCCCGCAGGGCGGTGCCCACCGCGTTGACGTGGCAGGCCGGATGCGGGGTGTCCGGGCGCGTAGTCGCGGTGGGAGACCACGAGGGCGGTCGAGCCGTCACTCGGGGCGTCGCAGTCGAACAGGCACAGCGGGGTGGAGATCATGCGGGAGGCGAGGTAGTCGTCGAGGCTCATGGGGTCCCGGTAGACGGCCTTGGGGTTGTCGGCGGCGTTGCGGCGGCCGTTCACGGCGATCTGACCCAGCTGCTCCCGGGTCAGGTCGAACTCGTGCATCCGGCGCTCGGCCACCAGGGCCAGCCAGTTCACCGCGGAGACGGCGCCGAAGGGGAGGCTCCACTGCAAGAAGCCGGAGAACCTCGGCGCACCACCACCCCCGCCCCCGCTGCCACCGATGCCCTGGCGTCCGCCACTGCCCTGGGCGGTGGACTCGGAGACCGTCCGGTAGACGAGGACGTGCTTGGCCAGACCGGCGGCCACGGCCAGGCAGGCGGTGATGACGGCGCGCATCTGCCCCGGCCCCTCGCCACCGCCGTCGTGCCAGTTGAGTCGGAGCCGGAGCGCGTCTTGGACCTCGGACGAGGTGGGCCCGGCGAACCCGGGCGTACCCGCACCCATGCCCGGATAGGTGGCCAGGCCGTCGATGTCGTCACGGGTCAGACCGGCGTCGGCCACCGCGGCCAGGCAGGCCTCCTCGGTGAGGTCGAGGTCGGTGCGGTCCAGGTGCCGACCCACCGCAGACTGTCCGATGCCCGAGATGATGGCCCGGCGTTCCAGGGGTGGCTCACCTGCGGGACTCACGGGGTGCGACCGTTCCCGACCGGTCGGAACAACGGCAGGAACACGTCGTCGTTCTCTTCGAAGACCACCTCGACGGGCATGCCGTCGACGATGTCCTCGGGTTCCGCGTCCACCAGATTGGTGGTCAGGCGGACGCTTTCTTGCTCCTCGATGGAGACCAGGCCGATCACGTAGGGCTCGCTCCCCGGGATCCAGCCGTGGACGTTGACGGTGTGGGCCACCACCGTGGCCCGACCGCTGACCACCTCGGGGGCCACGTCCTCGGACAGGCACTCGGGGCAGCGGGGTGCAGGCGGGTGCACGTAGTAGCGGCAGTGGGCGCAGCGCAGGAATCGGAGCTTCCCGTCGGCGCCGCTGGTCCAGAAGAATGCGCTGTCACCGTCCAGCCGCGGCAGCAGACGGAATGCTGGCCCCCGTGCGGTCACCCGAGCACCCTAGACGGCCTGACCGTCGGGGCGCCCGACGGTCACCGCCCCTCCAGCACTTCGGGGTTGACCACGTAGCGCGGTCGGGCCCCGGCCAGCAGCCGACAGAGGTCCTCGGCGATGGTGGCGGTGTGGTTGGACTCGGTGTCGTAGGTGGCCCCGCCGATGTGGGGGGTGAGCACCACCGAGGGGAAGGTGGTCAGCGGGTGGTCGACCGCCAGTGACTCGCCCTCGAAGTGGTCGAGGCCGGCCGCCGACACCTTGCCCGACTCCAGCGCGGCGACCAGGGCATCGGTGTCGTGCAGGGCGGCCCGGGCGCTGTTGAGGAAGACCACGCCGTCGCGCATGGCGGCGAACTGCTCGGTCCCGATCATGCCGGTGGTCTCCGGGGTCACCGGGGCGTGCAGGGAGACGACGTCGGAGCGCTCGAGGAGCTCCTCCAGGGAGACCGTCGGCTCGTCGGCGTAGGGGTCGTAGGCGATGACCTCCATGCCCAGTCCCCGCAAGCGCCAACGGGTGGCCCGGGCCACAGCACCCAGCCCCACCAGACCGGCCACCCGACCGGCCACCTCCCAGGCCCGGAAGCGCTGATAGGGGATGGTCCCGTTCTTGTAGATCTCGCCGCTGCGGACGTCGGCGTCGGCACCGACCACACCGCGGGTCGAGGCGAAGAGCAGGGCGATGGTCAACTCGGCCACGGCGTCGGCGTTGCGGCCGGGTGCCCGGAGCACCGGGATCCCCGCCGCGGTGGCGGCCGCCACGTCGACGTTGGTGGGATCCCCCCGACAGCTGCACACGGCCAACAGCGGCTGCTCGAACAGCGGCCCCGCACAGCGGTCGCTCTCGACCACCACGATGGATGCGCCCTCGGCCGCCACCCGCTCGGCCAGCTGCTCGGCGTTGTAGATCCGGAGGGTGGGCTGATCCAGCCACGAATCGAGGGTCAGGTCGGCCAGTTCGCCGAGGAGAGCGAGTCCCGGGCCGCGTACGGCGGCGGTCACCAATGCCCTCGGTCGTTCAGTGGGCATGGTGTCGCTGGCTCCTCACTGCTCAGTCCGGGAGACCGGAATGGTCGCGGCCCCAAGGGCCGGTTCGCGTACATAATGGCCCCTCATGATGAGATTGTCAGATCTGTGAGCCGGCCGCACGGAGCCGCATGCACCATCGGTGTCGACGTGGGTACCACCTCGGTCAAGGCCGTGGCCGTGGACGCCGACGGCACCGTGGTGGCGCGCACCCGCGTCGCCCACACCGTGGGTACGCCCGCCGCCGACCTGCTCGAACACGACGTCGCCCGAGCCTGGCGCCGCGGACCCCGCCGGGCCTTCGCCGACGTGTCGGCGGCCCTGGACGGACCCGCGGCCGGCGTGGTGGTCACCTCGATGGTGCCGTCCATCACCGCGGTCGACCGGCGGGGCACGCCGCTGCTGCCCGGACTGCTCTACGGGGACTCGCGGGCCGCCGACCAACCCGACCCGGACACGACCGGAGCGCCCGGTGGAAGGGGCGACGAGGGTCCCGATGCCGCGGAGCGGGGCCAGTCCTCGGAGCGGTACCAGGGGCGTCGGATGCTGTCCTGGGCCGTCAGGGAGTGCCCGGATGCCAAGGCCTACTGGAACTGTCAGGCCGTGGCCACCCATGCGCTCACCGGCGTGCCGGCGGTGGACCAGGCCACGGCCACCTCCTTCGGCGGCCTCTACGAGGGCGGCCGCTGGGACAAGGAGGCCCTCCACGAGCTGGGTGTCGACGAGGCCCAGCTCCCGGTGGTGGGGGGCATGGGCCAAGGGCTCGGGACCGTTCCCGACACCTCCACGGTGTTCGCCGGCGGATCCATCGACGCCTTCTGCGAGCAGATCGTCGCCGGGGCCAACCGCCCCGGGGACGTGCTGGTCATCTTCGGGGCCACGCTGATCGTCTGGGTGGTGGCCGAGGAGTGGAAGGACGTACCCGGACTGACCACCCTCCCCAACATGATGGCCGGCCAGGTGATGATCGGAGGACCCAGCAACGCCGGGGCCCTGTTCGCCGACTGGGCCCGCACCCTCACCGGGGGACCGGCCCGGCGGAAGGCGTTGCCCTACCAGCCCGACGCACCCGAGACCCCGCGGGAGGGGAACCCGGCCCAGGTGCCGGTGTGGCTGCCCTACCTGCGGGGCGAGCGGACCCCGTTCCACGACCCCTCGCTCCGCTCCAGCCTGCACGGGCTGGACATCGCCCAGGGCCCCGGGGCCGTCCTGCGGGCGGCCCACGAGGCCAGTGGGTTCGTCATCCGTCGGATCATCGAGCTGGCGGGCTTCGGCACGCGCCGGATCGTGGCCACGGGGGGCGGCTCCCGCTCGGTGCCGTGGATGCAGGCGGTCGCCGATGCCACCGGGTTGCCGGTCGACACCGTCGCCGTGTCCGAGGGAGCCGCCCTGGGCGCGGCGTTCCTGGCCCGGATGGCCGCCGGGCTCGAGACTTCCTTCGATGCCGCCGACGCCTGGTCCAAGGTGGGCCGGAGGATCGACCCCGACCCGGCCTGGGTGGCGGCGGCCGCGCGCCGGTTCGAGCAGTTCGAGGTGCTCAGCCCACCCGGCTGAGGCCACACACCCTGCCGGTCATCGACGTCGACCGGGCGTTCTGACCGGAGTTGGCCGGTTAGCGCTTCTTCCCGTCAAGAACCAGGGTGATCGACCTGTCGATTCGTCGCTGCCTGGCTTCAGGGGCGCACCGCGTGGGGGACTGTCCGTGCCTCTGGTTCCCGCCGGCCATGGATCCTCCGACATCATCCAGCGAGGAGCCGCGCCAGCCAGGGCACCGAGGTGATGGCGGCAGATCGGGCCCCTTCCTCTGTCGGGAAGGCGCGTGCGGAGAAGTAGGCGACGGGGTCCACGCCCCCATGTCCTCGGGATCTCTACGAAACTCGTCAAATCCGAAGGTGCCGTCGGGCCTCCGAAAGACATCGACGCACCGGTCACCTTCAGGGGTCTGATGGCTGCCGAGCACCTTCCACGATCTGTCGAGCCGCTGGGACACCCCCCGACGACATTGCGCAGCTCGCCGACCGGCGAGAGCGGCGCGTCCCGCCCGCCCGGAAGGCGCTGGGCACCCGCTGAGGTGCACCTCCGCGAGCCTCCGTGTCAGCGTGCCCCCTGCAGACCCTCGGCACGGGCCTCAGCCTGCTGTCGTCACCCCGTTGGGTACGAAGGCGGCCTTCAGGACACCGCTCTCCTCGGGACGGGCCAGGGTCTTCAGCGCCCCCCACCACTCCTCCAGCGGGTAGCGGTGGGTGACCATGGAGGCCAGGTCGATGCGGCCGTCCTGGACCAGGCCCAGGTAGTGCTCGATGGCGTGGCGGCGGGCGCCCTCGAACTCCTCCAGGGCGAAGGCGTTGGAGCCGACGATGGTCAACTCCTTGAAGTAGACGGGCGTCCACTCCCACCGGCCGGGCACGGCCACCCCGGTGTAGACCAGGCGCCCCCGCTCGGCGAGCACCCGCACCCCGACCTCGAAGGTCTCGGGCTTCGCCACGGAGTCGTAGACCACGTCGATCTGGCCCGGGTGGGTCATGGGCAGGCCGTCGAGGCCCGAGTGCAGGACGCCCCCGGACCACTCGGCCAGGCGTTCCACGAGCTCCAACCGGGGCTCATGGGCGAAGACCTCCGACGCGCCGAACTCCTTGGCCTTGGCCACCTGGGCCGGGAATCGCGCCACCACGCCGATCTCCACACCCGGATAGAGGGAGTGGAGGATGGCCACGCTGGCCAGGCCCAGGGCGCCGGCCCCGAAGACCACCACCTTCCCGTCGGGCGGTGGCGGGTGACGGACGATGCTGTGGAAGGACACCGAGAACGGGTCGGCGAGCACGGCGGCCTCGTCGGAGATGTCGTCGGGGACCGGGAAGAGCATGGAGGAGTGGGCGGCCAGCAGCTCGGCCCACGCTCCCGGCGCCCCGGTCACCACACCGATGTGCACCCCGGGCCCGATGTCGCCCTTCGTGAACGACCAGCACATGTTGAGGTCACCGGACCGGCAGGGCGGGCACAGGGGCTGGATCCCCCGGGGGGCGCAGCTCAGCCAGGGGTTGAGGACCACCCGCTGACCCACCTCCACGCCCCGGGCCTCCGGGCCCAGGGCCACCACTTCGGCCACCACCTCGTGCCCGGGGACATGGGGGAGTGAGGAGAAGGCGGCCATGGGGTTGTCGATGTCCCCGTCGTGGAAGTCGCCCAGCACCAGTTTGGCGTCGGAGCCGCACACCCCCGACAGGATGGGTCGGGTCACCACCCAGTCGGGGTGGATGGGACGGGCGTCGTCGATCTCGTGGAGCCCGAAGGGCAGGGCGGCCAGCGTGGCCTCGAGCTCGTCGGCCGGCTCGGGCCGAGCCTCGGCGGGATCGGGCCGCGCCCCGAACAGGAGGGCCTTCATGACTCGTCCTCCTGTCCCTGGCCGGCGGCGTCATCGGATGCGGCATCGGCCATGGCCCTCATGCCGGCCATGAACCCATCGATGTCCTTGGTCTTCATCTCTACCACTGCCTTCATGTCGGGCACGTAGTGCTCGAACCGTTCGCTGTTGATGCTCTCGACGATGCCGACGGCTCCCTCCTCGGGCGGATTGAGCGGTCCGGCGTAGGGGGCGGTGTCGTTGCCGGGTTGGTCCCAGATCTCGGTGTCGAACGCCCCGGGAAGGATGAGCTTCACGGCCACGCCGGTGCCGTACAGGTCGATGGCCATGGATTCGCTCCAGCCGGCCAGGGCGAACTTGGACGCGCTGTAGGCCGCTTCGGCGGTGATCCCCAGCCGGCCGCCCATGCTCGACACGTTGACGATGGTGCCGGACCCCCGTTTCAGCATGCGGGGGAGGAGGGCGAGGGTGATGGCCACCGGTGAGTAGAAGTTCACCGTCATGGTGCGCTCGACCTCGGCCATGGTCAGCCGTTGGACCGGGCGACGCATGGGAACGGCGGCGTTGTTGATCACCACGTCGAGGGGGCCGAGTTCGTCCCAGATCTGGAGGGCCAACTCGGCGGCATGCTCGGTGTCCTGAAGGTCGGCGGCCCACGCTCGGGATCGGGGGGCGGTCAGTCGGCAGTCCTCGGCGACCGCTTCCAGGCGGTCGGCCCGCCGGGCCACCAGGGCCACGGTGGTGCCGCCGGCAGCCAACAGGCGGGCGGTGGCGGCACCGATGCCCGAGGACGCCCCGGTGACCAAGGCGATCCTTCCGGGACCGGTGGCCGGACCCGGGTTGGTGGCGGGGTCAGTCACCGCGGGAGGCCGGGGCCGGGGTCTCGGTGCCCCGTCGCGCTCGGCTGGAGGTCGTACTCATTCGGCTGAGACTAGGCCTTCCCAGCCCGGTGGCGGGGAGTCCAGGCGCCAGTACTGCTCGGGGACGTTGGCGGCCAGCCGATCGGACAGGCGATGGATGGCTTCGAGGGCCGTGACCTGGGAGGCGTACTCCATGATGGCGGCGCGCTTGCGCGCCATGTCCACCTCCACGGGGACCACGGCCGGCGTGGGCCACAGGCCGCGGTGGAACAGGCCGGAGACCCGTCGGGCCAACATGCCGGGCAGGTGCTTGTAGCCCCCGTCCTCGTAGCAGAACCAAACCGGCCCTCCCGTGCCCGACCCGGCGACCCCGCCGGGGTCGGCACCGTCGACGGGGCCGCCCAGTGCGTCGCGGACCAGGAGACCGGCGGCGTGGGTGAGGACGTGGTCGGGGTGGGCGAGGCCCATGGGCAGAAAGACCGCACTCGGGGCGAGGGTCGCCACCGCCTCCCCGAGGACCGGGGCGACATCGTCGGGCGTCGGACGGTCCGCCGGGTCGAGGTACTGCTGGTCGGAGAAGTCCAGCCACACGTGGTTTGCCCCGAGCGACGCCAGGGCCGCGAGGTCCTCGTTGCGCCGGGCCCCGACCACGTCGTCGCCGGCGGCGAACCCACAGGCGGCGTCCCAGTCGGTCACCTGGTCGGGGTAGCTCGGCGGCCGGCCGGCCAGCACGGTGATGACGGTGCTGCCGGGATAGGTGGTGAGCAGGTGGGCGGCACCCAGGGCGGCGTCATCGAAGTGGGGCGAGACGACGACGATCTTCTGCAGGATCGACGGATCGAGCAGCCCCCAGAGCTCTGCGTCCATGCCCGCAGCGTAACGAAGCGGGCACGAGCGGGCACCCTGGGGGGAGGGCGTGGCGCGGTCGGGCCCGCGGGCTGCCGGACTAGCCGAACTCGCCCATGGCCCGGCGGTTGAATCCGATCATCCCGACGGCCATGAGGATGCCCAACGACCCGACGGCCACCACGAAGCAGATCCAGGTCTGCATGTGCGGCACCGCCGGAGCCATGAGGCCCCGGAGGCCCTCGCTCACATAGGTCATGGGATTCAGGGCCGACAGGACCTGGAACCAGCGGAGTGTCCCGAGGGAGGGCCACGGGTACTGGCTGGACCCGGTGAAGATGAGCGGGGTGATGGCCAGGGTCAGTGTCACGCTGATGCGGTTGGGGGGGACATAGGTGCCCAGGATCAGCCCCATGGCCGCGCCGATCAGCGACCCCAGGATGATCATGGCCACCACGGCCGGGCCCGTGGAGGCTTGCCAGGGGATCGAGCCGAGGATCCACACGCCGACCGGGAACATCACCGCGGCGGCGACGCAGGCCCGCATGGCGGCGAACACCACCTTCTCCACGGCCACCGCCCCGGTCGGCAGCGGGGCGAGCAGGCGGTCTTCGATCTCGTTGCTGTAGGAGAACTCGATGACCAGGGGCAGGGCGGTGCTCTGCAGCCCGGTGAGCACGGCGGCCAGGGCCACCAGGCCGGGGAACAGGACCTGCTCGTAGCCGGGGCGGGCGTAGCCCAGCTCGGTGAGGACCTTCCCGAACACGAAGAGCAGGAAGAGGGGCTGGAGGATGACCTGGGCGAGGAAGACGGGGAACTCCCGCCCGGTGACGAACAGGTCCCGGCGCAAGATGGCGAGGCCCGTCTTCCAGGGTCCCCACTTGGGGAGCTCGGTCATCGGGCCGGGTGGCGTGCCCGCACCGGTGGATTCGGCGGTGAGGGTCACCGGAGCGCCCTCCCGGTCAGGTGGATGAACACGTCCTCCAGGTTGGGCTCACCCAACCGGACATCGGTCAGCTTCCCGCCCGAGGCACTGATGGCCTGGGCCACCGGGGCGACGAAGGACGCCGCCTCCCCCTCCACGAAGATGCGGAACCGCCACCCTGCACCGGAAGGGTCGTCCAGCAGGTCGGACTGGATGACGCCGGGCACGCCGTTGAGGCGGATCCCGATGGCGGTGGCGTCGGCCCCCGGCCCGGACTCGACGGTGCAGTCCAGGGTGCGCTCACCGGTCATGCCCTTCACCAGGGCCCCGGGGGTGTCCAGGGCCAGCAGGGTGCCGTGGTCGATGATGGCCACCCGGTCGCTCAGGGCGGCGGCCTCGTCCATGTCGTGGGTGGTGATCACGACCGTGGTCCCTCCCGCCTTCAGCTCGGCCACCTTCTCCCACAGGAAGAGGCGGGCGGCCGGGTCGAGGCCGGTCGAGGGCTCGTCGAGGAAGAGGACGGCCGGGGCGTGCATGAGCGCACGGGCGATCATCATCCGCTGGATCTGGCCCCCGGAGAAGTCGTCGGGCCGGCCGCCCTGCCGATCGGTCAGCCCGAACTGCTCCAGCAGGGAGTCGGCCAGCTGCTCGCGCTGCGCTTTGCCGACGCCGTGGTAGCTGGCGTGGAAGAGCAGGTTCTGACGCACCGACAACGAGCGGTCGAGATTGTTGATCTGGGGGACCACGCCGAGCCGACGGCGGGCCTCCACGGGATCGGCCACCACGTCGACCCCGGCCACCAGGGCCCGGCCCCCGGTGGGGTGAATCCGGGTGGTCAGGATCCCGATGGTGGTCGTCTTGCCGGCGCCGTTCGGACCGAGGAAGCCGAAGACCTCGCCCCGGCGGACCTGGAAGCTCACCCCGGCCAGTGAGTCCACCGGTGCCTTGGGATAGCGCTTGACCAGATCGGCCACTTCGACCGCAGGGTTCTCCACCGTCGGGTCGCGCACCGAGCCGACCCCGTGCCGAGCCCCGGGGACCACGAGGCTGTCGCCGGTCCGATCGTGGGGTCCTGCCGTCATCGTCTGTGCGCTCCTTGGTCGGGTCCGATCCGACGCGTCGTCGAACGAGGGAGAGCGGTCCCCCCACCCCCGGTCCGCGGCACGTCCCGGGGACCGCCACCAAACCTAACCAACCGGGGCCGATCTCCGACATTCCGGGTCGACCGTCCCTCACGCCCACGACAGGGATACGCTCCGGGCGGCCGACAAGGAGCAGCGATCATGCCGGGCACTAGCCGCTGGAACCCACTGCGAGGCGTGACCCGTTCCTGGGGCCACTTCGTCCGCCGGCCCCGTGGTACCCAGATCCGCACGCTGGCCATGGTGGGCGCCGTCCTCGTCGGCACCGGCCTGTGGGTGGCCACCGCCCCGTCCAGCACGTCGTCGGCCGGAGCGTCCTCGGGGCAGTCCTCGGGAGGGTCGGGCTCGGGCCCCACCCCGGTGAGCCGGGCCAGCACGTCGTCTCGCGGCGTCTCGGTCCACACCATCAACGTCGTGTTCCCGGTGGTGTCCCTCAACTCGTTGGCCGGCAAGGAGGGGTTCGCCCAGGACGCCGAGTTCGGGGAGCAGACCAAGGCCATCCAGCTGTTCGTGAAGCAGGTCAACACGTCCGGCGGGATCAACGGTCGAAAGATCAACCCGATCATCACCAACTTCGACCCGTCCAGCGAGACCAACATGCGGGCGCTGTGCAAGACGTGGACCGAGGGGTCGCCCGCCGCCTTCGCCGTGCTCGACGGGGTGGGGGACTGGACCGGTGACAACCAGTTGTGCATCACCCAGGAGGGCCAGACCCCGATGATCGGGCAGTGGACCACCGTCACCAACTGGACCACCAAGGGGTCGCCGTACCTGTGGTGGACCGGGCCGGACCAGGCCACGGTGCTCCAGGCCGTCGTCAACTGGGGGCTGAGCTCGGATCTGCTGGCCGGGAAGACCGTCGGGGTCATCGCCGGGGACCGCGCCTCGGACCAGCTGGCCCTGAAGCAGTACCTGCTGCCCGACCTGAGTCGGGCCGGGGTCACCCCGGTGGTCAAGACCATCGCCTCGGACCCCTCGGACACGGCCACCACCGACACCCAGGCCCCGCTCGTCGTCCAGCAGCTGCGGACGGCCGGGGCCACCTCGGTCATCCCGCTGATCCCGTTCAACGTCTTCTTCCCGGTCCTGCAGGCCGAGACGGATCAGCAGTACTTCCCCCGCCTCCTCCTGAGCGACTACGAGTCGAGCATCGAGACCGCGCTCGGCCTCCTGCCCGTTCCCTACGCCAAGGCCCTCGACGGCCAGGAGGGGGTGACCACCGAGACGCTCAGCGGCATCGACGACGACCGTCCCCCGAGCCAGGGCGGCTACGACACGGCCGTGCGCAACTGCTGGACCGTCTGGCACAAGGCCTATCCCCAGGTGCCGCCGGGCAACCAGTCCGACTTCATCGAAGAGCAGGGCCCCATCGTGGGCTGGTGCCAGGCCATCCATCTGTTCGCCACCGCGGCCAAGTCGGCGGGCGGTGACCTCAACCGGCGGACCTTCGTCACCGCCCTGTCCAAGATCAAGAACTTCCCCGGCACCAACACGCCGATCCTCAGTTACGGTCCCGACAAGCGCTACGGGCCGACCGAGTACCAGGTGGTGCGGTTGCACATCAACTCGCCGGTGTCGACCCAGTGCAAGATGCCCAAGAACAACATTCCCCAGTTCACCTGCTGGGTCAACGTCCAGCCCTTCGCGCCGCTGCCGACCGGGTGAGCCGAGTCCACCGAGCGGCCTGACGCAGGGACAGCCGGTCTCGCCCGCTGGTAGACAAGGCCGATGCCCGACTTCGTACTGGCCGCCGACCAGCGGCACCAGTGGCAGACCGATGGTTGGTGCGTGCTGGAGGACGTCTTCGCTCCCGAGGAGATCGCCGCCGCCCAGCTGGCCCTGGCCGACCTCTTCCCGGCGGCCGAGGCTGTCCACGCCGCCCGGACATCGGGTACCGACCGCAATGCGGTCGGCGGCGACGGGTACGACGTCCGGTGGGACGCGACGAAGCCGGTGTTCCCCTTCGAGAGCATGGCGCTCAACTCCCTGTGCGTCCATGACGCCCTGATCGACCTGGCCCAGGACCTGCTCGAGACCGAGGACGTCCGCCTGTACCAAGGGCTGGCCAGCGCCAAGTACTTCGACGGTCATCCCGACTACGAGCAGCTGCTGCACGTCGACTACGGCAATCACACCCTGGTGGTGCCGCGGGCCGACGTGGGCTACCAGCACCTTGAGCTCTTCGTGTACCTGAGCGACGTGACCCCCGAACGGGCGGCCACCCGCGTGGTGTCGCGCCGGCTCACCGGGGACATCCCGGTGGAGCGGACCTACCTCGGCCTCGACGAGTACGCGTCGCTCTACGCCGTGGAGGAGTCGGCGTCGGGCCCGGCCGGATCGGTGCTCGCCTACCGGCCCGACGTCTATCACCGGGGCACCTCGCTCAGTGAGGTCGGGGCGGCCCGGTTCCTCCTCCACGTGGCCTTCAAGCCGGTGCACACCGACTGGCTCGGCTTCCAGGCCTGGCCCCAGGCGGCCGAAGCGATGGCCTGGCACCGGTTCATGCGCCACACCAACCTGCGGCAGCTCACCGTGCTGGGCTTCCCCGAGCCCGGCCACCCCTACTGGGACGAGGCCACCCTGTCCGGTGTGGCCGCCCGGTATCCGGGCCTCGACATGAGCCCGTGGCGCCAGGCCGCCGCGGTGCCCTCCTAGCGTGCCGGGCCCCGACGCCGGTGCGGAACCGGCTACCGGTCGCCAGCCGTGGTGGCAGACCGGTGTGCTCTACCAGATCTACCCACGCTCGTTCGCCGACTCCAACGGGGACGGCGTCGGTGACCTGGTCGGCATCATCGACCATCTCGACCACCTCGAGTTCCTGGGGGTCGACGGCATCTGGCTGAGCCCGGTGACGCGCTCGCCCAACGCCGACTGGGGCTACGACGTCAGCGACTTCCGGACCGTCCAGCCCGACCTGGGGACCACCGACGACGTCGACCGGCTCATCGCCGAGGCCCGCGGCCGGGGGATCCGGGTGCTGCTGGACCTGGTGCCCAACCACACCAGTGACCGGCACCCGTGGTTCATCGAGTCCCGGTCGTCGAGGGACGCACCCCGCCGCTCGTGGTACGTGTGGGCCGACCCCAAGGCCGACGGCTCCGCCCCCAACAACTGGGTGTCCAGCTTCGGCGGACCGGCCTGGACGCTCGACGACGCCACCGGCCAGTACTACCTCCACAACCACCTCGACGAACAGCCCGACCTCAACTGGTGGAGCGACCAGGTGCGTGACGAGTTCGACGACATCATCACCCACTGGCTGGACCGGGGGGTGGCCGGCTTCCGCATCGACGTGTGCAACGTCGTCATCAAGGACGCCCTGCTGCGGGACAACCCTCCCGCCACCGACACCGACCCCTTCGACGTCCAGCTGTTCGGCCAGCGCCCGGTCTACAACGCCAACCGGCCCGAGGTGCACCAGGTCATCCGTCGCTGGCGTCAGCTGGTGGAGCGCTATCCCGACGCCCTGCTCGTCGGGGAGACCCCGGTCGAGCCGGTCGAGGCCCTGGCCGCCTACTACGGCGCCGGAGGCGACGAGTTGCATCTGGCCTTCAACTTCCCCTTCATCTCGGCGCCGCTGGAGGAGCCGGCCATGCGGGCCATCGTGGAGGCCACCGAGGCCACCCTCCCCGCCGGGGCCTGGCCGGTGTGGACCGGCTCCAACCACGACATGTCCCGCTTCACCACCCGTTGGGCCGGGGACGACCCGGTCCGGGCCCGGCTGGCCCTGGTCCTGCTGCTCACCCTGCGGGGTACGCCCGTCCTCTACCAGGGGGACGAGATCGGACTCGGGGACGTGGACGTGCCCCACCAGGACATGCGTGATCCGCTGGGCGTCCGGTACTGGCCCCACTACGCCGGCCGAGACGGGATGCGGACCCCGATGCACTGGCGGAACGCGCCGGGGGCCGGCTTCACCCGACCTGGTGCCCGGCCGTGGCTGCCGTTCGGTGACCTCGGTGCGGTCAACGTCGAGGACCAACGGGACGACCCCGCATCGATGCTCCGCCTGACCCGGGACCTGATCGCCCTGCGGCGCGGGTCGGCGGACCTGCACGCCGGGGCCTACCGGTCCCTGTCCGCACCACCCGGCATCTGGGCGTGGAGCCGGGGCGACCGGATGGTGGTGGCCATGAACCTGACCGACCGCCCCGGCGCCGTCGACGGCATCACCGGCCAGGTGCGGATCGGCACGAACCGGGCGCGGGACGGAGCGCGGGTCTCGGACGGCATCGGCCTCGCCGGGTGGGAGGCGGTCGTGGTGGAGCGGTCCGAGTGACCGTCGGTCGGGCGTAGGCCCCGAAGGGGTCGCCGGTCGCTGTGGCCCGCCCTCAGCCGGTCAGGTCGACGCAGTCACCCAGTCCAGGCCACCCCGGAGGTGCCGCAGGTAGTCGAGGCTCTCCCAGGCGTGGGGGAAGTGTCCGAGCGAGGTGGAGAAGACCCGTCCCGCGCCTTCGGTGAAGTACCACGACAGGGGGTAGCCGATGGCCGGCCGGGTGGGGGCCGGGGTCCCGGGACCCCGGCCCTCCAGCGGCAGCTCGTCGGGCCGGGCCCGCAGCAGCACCGTGGCGTCGGGTCGCAGGTCCCTGAAGGTGTACACCTCGTCGTGCCACAGCCAGGTGGGGCCGAGATGGGCGACGGCCGGATGGTCGGGTTCGCTCACGTCGAGGGTGCACGGCTTGGTCCAGGGATGCCCGTCGAAGCGGGCCCCCACCAGCTGGCCGTACTCGTCCCATCCGTAGCAGGCATCGGTGGCCGAGTGGACGGCCAGGACCGCGCTCCGTCCCGCGCACCGAGCCCAGCAGCGCGTCACGTTGCTCCGGCGACCAGGGGGTCTCCCCGATGGTGAACAGCGCCACCACGCGGGCGGTGGCGAGCACGTCGGGGTCGATGGCCCGCACGTCGGTGACCCGTCGGAAGCCGAGACCGGCCAGCTCGGCCAGCTCGGCCATGGCGGTGGCGGACTGGTCGAGCACACCGTGCGCCCCCGCCGGACCGTCGCGGTACGGGGCGACCTGGGTGACGTAGACCAGCTCGCCGGCGACCATGCCGCGCATCCTACCGTCGGGATGGTCGACCGAGACGGTGGCGCCATCCCGGTCGTCGGTCACAGGACCAGGCCCCCGGCCCGGGCGCGACGAGGTGCGCTCCTCTACTGTGGCCGCCATGGTGGAGGGGGTCGACGGACGACCACCGACCGGCTGGCGGCTGCACCGCAGGCAGCTGCTCGGTGGTGCGGTGGTGGGGGTGGGCGGGGCGGCGCTCGCGCCCCTGCTGTCGCCCGGGCGACCGTCCGGCTCGGGCCCCAGCCCGGCCGACACGACGACCGCCGGGTCCGGCGCCCCCGGGCCGGGCCCGCCCCAGGCGCTGCGGGTCTCCGGGCTGGCGGCACCGCTCGGCCTCGGGGCGGGCGACGTGTACTTCTCCTGGCACGTGCAGGATGCCCACCGCGGTGCCCGGCAGGGGGCCTACCGCATCGTGGTCACCGGCCCGGTGTCGGGCACCGCTCCGGCGCCCTTGGTGTGGGACACCGGGAGGGTGCACTCGGGAGAGCAGGCCTTCGTGCCCTACGCCGGTCCTCCGCTGGGCCCGGATGCCGCCTACCGGTGGACCGTGCAGACCTGGGACGGGGCCGGGCGGGGCGGGGCGGTCTCGGCGCCCTCCACCTTCGAGACCGGATTGGCCGAGCGCGGGTGGACGGCGTCGTGGATCCGCCGCGTGGAGAGCGAGACGGCCGAGCCCGACCAGTACACCTATGCCCGCCGTGAATTCCCGCTCGGCCGTGGGCGGATCCATCGGGCAAGGGCCTACGTGTCCGGGGACCAGCAGTACGAGCTGTACGTGAACGGGGTCCGGGCCGGCAAGGGCCAGGCCTACAGCTATCCCGACTCGATGTACTACGAGACCCTCGACCTCACTGCACTCCTGCGGCCCGGGGCGACCAATGCGGTGGGCATCCTCACGAACTGGCAGGGGCCGACCAAGGGCCACCCGGCGGGCCGCCCCGGCGTCGTGGCCGAAGTGGTCGTCCACCACGCCGACGGGCACGTCGAGCGGGTGGTCACCGACGGCTCGTGGCGCGTGGCCAAAGGAGCGTGGCTGCCCGGCACCCAGCGGGACTTGGAGGGCGACCTGGTCGACTACACCGAGACCATCGACGGGCCCGCCCAACCGCTCGGCTGGGACCGGGCCGGCTTCGACGACAGCGCCTGGGAGCCGGCCGTGGTGCTGGGCCGGGCCCCCACGGCCCCGTGGACCCGGCTGGTGCCGGTGCGCACCCGCATCGTGGAGGAGCCGGTCCCGGCCGTGTCGCTGACCACGCTGGCTTCGGGGGCGGTGGTCGCCGACTTCGGCAAGGTGTACGCCGCCGTGCCCACCGTCCGGTTCCGTCAGGGGACGCCCGGCCGGCTGGTGACCATGCGCGCCGGCTTCCTGCTCGATCAGCCGGTCCCGGGCCAGCCCTTCAGCGGCGTCCCCGGCCAGGTGTCGGTCACCCACGGCACCCAGCACACCGACATGAGCTACGGCTACGTGCAGCGGGGGGGTGACGAGCGGTTCCACCCGTTCGACTATCTGGGGTTCCGCTACTTCCAGATCGACGATCCAGGCGAGCCGTTGACTCCCGACGACGTGGTGGCCCTGGCCCGCCACACGGCCATGCCCGACCAGTCCCCGGCCACCTTCTCGTCGTCCGAGGCCACCATCGACGCCGAGTTCCAACTGGGCGCCCACTCGGCGCGCTACACGGCCCAGGAGCAGTACATCGACACTCCGACCCGGGAGAAGGGCTCGTGGCTGTTCGACGGGTTCAACGAGTCCCGCACGGCCATGGCCGCCTTCGGCGAGCAGAACCTCACCCGCAAGTCGTTGACCGAGTTCGCCCAGTCCCAGCGGCGGTACTGGCCCAACGGCGCCGTGAACAAGATCTATCCCACCGGACTCGGTGCCCTCGACATCAACGAGTCGACCGAGGCCTACGTGGAGTGGGTGTGGCAGTACTGGCTCCACACCGGCGACCGCGCCCTTGTCGAATCGGTCTACCGCGTGGTGCAGAACATCAGCGACTACGTCCAGCGGGCCGTGGCGAGCGACACCGGACTGGTGACCTCGCTGCCCTCCACCAACGTGTACTACGACACGCCGGTGGTGACGCGGCTGAATGTGCTCGGGGTCAACGTGTTCCGGCGGGTGGCCGATCTCGGCGTCCTGCTCGACCGTCCCCACCGGGAGGTGGCGGCCCAGCGACGGCGCCAGCGGTCACTGACCGCCGCGGTGAACCGGCGGCTCACCCGGTCGGACGGGACCTACGTCGACGGGCTCCAGGCCGACGGCACGCCGAGCCCGTCCGCCTCGCAGACCGCCAACGCCTGTGCGGCCGCCTACGGTGTCGTGCCCCCCTCGTCCGTGGCCGCCGTGGGCCGGTACGTCGCCGGCCTGGGCATGCAGGCCACCCCGCAGAACGCCGGCGAGGTGCTCCGGGCCCTGGCCCTGGCCGGCCGGTACGCGGACCTGGTCGCCCTCCTGGTCGACGCCACGGGCGACGGGTGGGCCAACATCCTGGCCCGGGGGGCCACGTTCACCTGGGAGGTGTGGAATCCGTCCGACGTGATCGGTGACAGCATGTCGCACGGATGGGGCGCAACCATGGTCCCCGAGATCCAACGGTCGCTGCTCGGCGTGCGGCCCACCGGTCCCGGCTTCTCCACCTTCGCCGTCGCCCCGCCGCCCGTCGGGCTGGACTGGGCCCTCGGGTCGGTGCCCACACCCCGGGGCACGGTGTCGGTGGCCTGGCGGCGTCCGACGGGGCACGACCCACGGTTCTCGGTGGACGTCGAGGTGCCGCCCAACAGTGCCGCCGTTCTGACCATTCCGGCCCGTCGTGCCGAAAGCATCACCGACGGGGGCCGCCCGGCCCACCGGGTGGCCGGTGTCCGCCTCGTCGGGACCGGTGACGGTCTCGCCCGCCTCGACCTCGGCGCCGGCACCTATCGGATCAGGAGTGAGGCCCCGGTATGAGGGGGAGGGACGGGCCGCGGCGACCGGCCCGGGAATCGGTGCGGGCCCCTACGGCCCGGGTCGTCGCCGGGTCGGCCCTGGCGGTCGTGCTCGCCGTCCTGGCCGGGATCGTCGACCCGGGGCCCGCCGCGGCCGGGGCGACGGCCCCGCTCACCCGGTCCGAGCTCCAGGCGGGGGCCGGGCACGCCTGTGTCGTCGGTGGCGGCCCCCCGACCGTGGCCTGGACGGCGCTCCGCAATCCGGTGCTCGGCGATCCCCGTGGTGGCGTCAAGGACCAGGCGCTCCTCTGGGCCAAGGGCCGGTGGCACGCGCTGTTCAGCTACGTGACCGACGACCCGACGGGCCCGGGCGGCATCCGGTGGGACATCGCCTCGGCCACCAGTCCGGACCTGGACCACTGGTCGCCGGTCGTCCCCTGGCCCGCGCAGCCGGGCGTCCTCGGGGTGGCTTCGCCGGACCTGGTGCGCGACCCGTCGGGCCGGTTCGTGGTCACCTACCAGTCCGATCCCGGGGCCTCACCGCCCTCGGGCGCCGAGGCCCGCCTCTTCTACCGCACGTCCACCGACCTCGAGCACTGGTCGCCGCCTCGGCCGTTGGCGCAGAACCTCGCCCCGACGCCCGGCGAGCGGATGATCGACGGCGCCCTCGTCTCGACCGGACACCAACTGCTCCTGGGCTTCAAGTACTCGTCGCCCACCCAGCCCGACGTCTTCGAGCTGGCCCGCTCCACCTCGGGGCGGCTGCAGGGGCCCTGGGTGCTGGTCGGGCGCCCCGACATCTCGGTCAACGGCGGCACGGTCGAGAATGCCGAGTTCGTGCGGGCGGCGGGGCGCTGGCACCTCCTGGCCACGTCGGACAACCTCGACCAGCCCTGGTTGTTCACCCTGGCCGGCAACCCGGACCGTCCCGAGGGCTGGCTGCACTGGACGGCCGGGTACGAGCTGACCGTTCCCGGGCAGGCCTTCGACACCGGCCCGGGGCTCTCGAGCCTCGGTTTCGAGCACGCCAACTCGGCCTTCCTCTGCGCGGTCGGATCCTCGTCGGGGAGCGAGTCCTATCTGTTCTATGCCGGGAGCAGCGAACTGACCCAGTTCGGTGGCTGGGGTCACGCCGCCGTCGGGGTGGCCCGGAGCCGGGACCTGGTCCACTGGCAGGTGCCGCCGGGATGAGCGCGGCGGCGCGGGCGGCAGGGCCGAACCGGCCCCCTCCGCCCGGAGGCCGGCTGGGTAGTGTGGTGGTCGTGGGCCGCAGCCACCGCGGGGCCGGCCAGGGGGACTGATCGAGATGCAGATCACCATCGTCGGCGGCGGCAGCTACCAGTGGACACCCGAGCTGCTGGCCGACCTGCTCGGCACCGAGTCGCTCCGCGGCGCCCACTATGTCCTGGAGGACATCGACCCGGCCCCGCTGGCGAAGATGTCCGCCCTGGCCGGCCGGCTCGACGAGGCCCTGGGGTCGGGTGCCACCTTCTCGACCACCACCGACCAGCGCCGGGCGCTCGAGGGCGCCGACTTCGTCATCGTGACCATCTCCACGGGTGGTTTCGACTCCATGGCCCTCGACTTGGACGTGCCGGCGCGTCACGGCATCCGCCAGTCCGTCGGTGACACCGTGGGACCGGGAGGGATCAGCCGGTCGCTCCGGAACATCCCGGTGCTGGTGGGGGTGGCCCAGGACATGGGCAAGGTGTGCCCGGACGCCTGGCTGCTCAACATCACCAACCCGATGACCTGCCTCACCCGGGCGGTGTGCCGGCAGACATCGGTGCGGGCCGTCGGCCTGTGCCACGAGGTCGGGAACTGGGCCATGGACCTGGCCATCGCCCTCGGACGACCAATGGAGTCGGTGCGGCCCACCGTGGCGGGGGTGAACCACTTCCCGGTGGTCACGGCCCTCGACGTCGACGGTCGGGACGGGTTCGCCATCCTGGCCGAGATGGTGGAGGAGGCCGGTGGGCTGGCCGCCCTCGCCCCGTACCCGGGCCGGCCCGAGGCCGAGACCTTCTCACGACTCGACTTCGTCCAGCGCCATGCCCTGAAGCTCACCCTGCTCGACCAGTGGGGGGCGCTCCCGGCCTCCGGGGACCGCCACATCGCCGAGTTCCTGCCGTGGGTGCTCACCGACGAGTCGAACTGGGGGGCCGACTTCAACATCGACCTCACCCCGATCGCCACCCGCCAGGAGCACCAGGAGGGCTACATCGCCGACGTGGACGCGTGGCTGGACGGCAGCAAGACGCTCCAGACCTGGGCGTCCGGTGAGCTCCCGGCCCTGGTCATCGATTCGTTGCTCACCGGGGAGCGCCGCGAGCTCCCGGCCAACATCCCCAACGCCGGGCAGGTGCCCGACGTCGGAGAGGGCGCGGTGGTCGAGTCGATCTGCGTGATCGACGAGACCGGCATTCGGGGCCGCGACGTGGCCCCACTGCCTGCTCCCTATAACGAGCTGGTCCGCCGGCACGTGGCCGTGGCCGAGCTCACCGTGGAGGCGGCCCTGGAGGGCGACCGGCGCAAGGCCGAGGCCGCCTTCTTCCTCGACCCGCTGGCCGGCCGGGGCGATCTCCGTGAGACGCGGGCCATGGTGGACGAGCTCCTCTCGGCCACGGCGGCATGGCTCCCCCAGTTCTCCGAATAGCCGCCGGACCGCCGCCGACCGGTGGCCGGAGGGGGGCGCCGGTGACCGGTCGGCGGAGTTGCCCCCCGGCTGGCCGGCGAGGGACCCTCGACCGGACCGCACATCGATGAGGAGGAACCGAATGCAGCTCGGCTTCGTCGGACTCGGGGCCATGGGACTCCCCATGACCCGGCACCTGTTGGAGGCCGGCCACCACGTGACCGTGTCGTCCCGCAGCCCGGGGCCGGTGGCCGCCGCGGTGGCCTTGGGCGCGGTCGACGGTGGCAGCCCGGCCGGCGTGGCTGAGGCCTCCGAGGTGATCATCCTCTGCGTCCCGAGCTCGCCGCAGGTGGCCGAGGTGGTGGGGGCCATGCTGGCCAACCTGGGTCCCGGGAAGGTGGTGGTGGACTGCTCCACCATCGATCCCGAGGTGTCGCGGGAGCAGCACGAGCGGGTCACCGCCACCGGGGCCGGATTCCTCGACGCCCCGCTCTCGGGCGGGACGGCCGGCGCCGAACGGGGCACCCTGACCCTGATGGTCGGTGGTGACGAGGCCGTCCTCGAAGCGGTGCACCCGGCACTCGATCCCTTCGCCGGGCTCGTCGTCCACGTGGGGGGCCCGGGGATGGGCCAGGTGGTGAAGTTGTGCAACAACCTGATCTACGCCGCCCAGATGGTGGCGACCGCCGAGGCCTCGGCCCTGGCCGTGAGGTCGGGGGTCGACATGCACAAGCTCCATGAGGTGCTGCTCCACTCGACCGGGGACTGTGTCGCCGTGCGCACCCGCCTGCCCGTGGCCGGGGTGGTGCCGGACAGCCCCGCCTCCAACGGTTGGAAGCCCGGCTTCATGACGGACCTCATGGCCAAGGACCTCGACCTCGCCCTCCACTATGCCGAGTCCGCCGGTGTCCCCCTGGCGACGACCGGGGTGGCCCGTGAGGTGCTGGGCGCGGCCGCCGAGGCCGGCTACGGCCGCGAGGACTTCTCGGCGGTGGCCAAGGTGGTCTTCGCCCGGTCCGGCCTGGCGTGAGTGGCGTGGGCTCGCCTCCTTCGCCGACGACCGGGCCTGGTGACGCGTCGCTCCCCACGCCGGCCCTGGTCCTGGCGGCCGACCACCGCGCCCGGGGGGTGATGACCATCGAGCGCTATCCGGACTACCTCGACGCCCTGGCCCAGGCCCTGCCGCACTGTGACGGGATCCTGGCCTCCGCCCAGCCCCTGGGCGACCTGGCCCGGACCGGCGCTCTCCGGCCCGAACACGTCAGCTACCTGTCCATCAACCGCACCGGCCTGGCCGGCTCGGCCTTCGAGCTCGACGACCGGCTGGTGGCCACCGTCGACCGGGCCGCCGCCGACGGCTGGACCGGGATCAAGCTCATGACCCGGATCGACTACGCCGACCCTGAGGGTGCCTCCGGCCTGGCCCTGCTCGGCCAGGTGCTGGAGGAGGCGAGCGCCGCCCGTCTCGGGGCACTGATCGAGCCGCTGATCTGGCGTGACGGGGCCATGTCCCGGGAGACCGACGACGTGGTGCTCGCCGCCGTGATCGCCCACGACCTGGGTGCGCCGCTGCTGAAGGTGCCGGTCCCCGCGGCCAGCCCGGGGGAGGCCAGGATCGAGGCCGTCGCCCGGGTGGTGGCCAGTGTGGGCGTGCCCGTGCTCTTCCTGGGCGGCCCCCACCGGGGTGACGCCGGCCGGTCGACGCTTCGAGGAGGCCCGTGACGTCATGGCCGGGGGCGGCGCCGGCCTGGCCATGGGACGGGCCATCTTGGGGGAGCCGTCTCCCGCCGACGCGGCCCAGCGCCTGGCCGACGTGGTGCACGCCAGGTGATCCTGACCCTGGACTTCGGCTCGAGCGTCACCAAAGTGGCCCTGTGGGACCCCGACGGCCGTGGCGAGACGGGCGCGCCGGGTGGCCTGGTGGGCTGGGCCGGGACCCCGGTGGCGACCGACCATCCCCTCCCCGGACGATCCGAGCAGGACCCGACATCGTGGTGGGCGTCACTCGGCGTGGCCTGCGACGCAGATCGCCCCGCGCCACCCCGGGGCGTTCGCCGCGGTGGATGTCATCGGGTGCACCGGGGCCCGGCAGACCCTGGTGCTGGTCGACGAGGACGCCCGGCCCGTGGGGCCGGCCATCCTCTGGTCGGACCGGCGGGCCGGGGACGAGGCCCGTCGGATGCGACGCGTGATCGAGCAGGAGGGCCCGGCGGCCCCCGGGCCGGTCGCGACCACCACGGGCATCCCCCTGGACGGGGCGTCGGTGGCGGCCAAGCTGGCATGGCTGCGGGCGGAGGAGCCCGAGCGGGTGGCGGCGGCGTCGTGGGTGCTGACCCCTCGCGACCTCATCGTCCGCTGGCTGACCGGCGTCACCGCGCCACCGACCCCACCATGGCGTCCCGCAGCGGGCT
The DNA here is from genome assembly GCA_963835465.1 of uncultured Acidimicrobiaceae bacterium. Classification (GTDB taxonomy): domain Bacteria; phylum Actinomycetota; class Acidimicrobiia; order Acidimicrobiales; family RAAP-2; genus Bog-756. The sequence goes on along the minus strand of CAWIFR010000006.1, from coordinate 171,601 downwards.
GTTCCGACCCCGACGGTCGGGTGGACCCGGTGCTGGCCGGGGCCTCGGCCCGGCTCCTGGCCTCTCCGGTTCCGTCGGATCGGGTCACCGGGCCGCTCACCGCGTCGGCCGCTGCCCACCTGGGCCTGGCTGGTCGGGACGCCCGTGGTCATCGGGGCCGGGGACCGGGCGTGTGAGGTCCTCGGCTCGGGCGCCACCGAGTCGTGCCCCATGGTCAGTTGGGGCACGACGGCCAATCTCTCGGTTCCCCTGGACCGACGGCCGGCCGAGGTGCCGCGGGGCGTGGTCCTGTCCCGGTCGGCCTCGGGGGGCTGGCTGCTGGAGGGCGGGCTGTCGGCGGCGGGGTCCCTCCTGGACTGGCTCGGGCGGCTGACCGGCCACTCACCCGGGACGCTGGCCGAGTGGGCCGCCCAGAGCCCGCCGGGAGCCCGGGGGGTGATCGCCTCGCCGTGGCTGGAGGGAGCCCGTGCGCCCTGGTGGCGGGAGGATGCCACCGTCGGATTCGTCGGCCTGCAGGCGGCCCACGGGCCCGGCGACCTGGCCCGGGCGGCCTTCGAGGCGGTGGCCTGGGAGGTGCAGCGGTGCCTGGAGGTGGCTTTCGACCGCGCGACCCGACCGGACCGCCACCGACCGGTCTCGTCCTCGGGGGGTCGGGGGCGGGCATCGCCGTGTGGGCCGAGGTGCTGACCGGGGTCACCGGCCTCCCGGCGTCGGCCCGCCGCTCGGGACAGGCGGCCTCGGCCGGGCGCGGCCCTGTTGGCCGCGGCGGCGGTCGAGATCGAGTGCGAGCTCGACCGGCTCGACCCCCTCGACCCGCACCGTGGCCGGCGTCCCGACGCCGAGCCCGCTCGGGCCTACCGAGAGCTCCGGGCGGCCTCGGACCGGATGGCGGCGGCCGTCCTGGGTCTCGGGGATGCCGAACCGGCCGAGCGCGGTGACCGGCACCGCGAGGGGGACCGGGTCGTCGGCCCGGCCGCAGGATCCGCGTGCGGGTGACCCTGGCCTACGGGCAGCGGGGCCTGGTCGTCGAGGTGCCCGATGGCTCGGTGGTGGTGGAGGCCACCGAGCCGACACCGGTGGCCGACGAGCAGGGGCGGTCGCGCCGCCCTCCGGGAGCCCCTGGCCGGCCCGTCCCTCGACCGTCTGGTCGCCGGTGCGGCCCGGGTGGCGGTGGTCTTCCCCGACCTCACCCGGCCGATGCCCAACACGACTGTCCTGCCGCCCCTGCTCGACGAACTGGAGCGGGCCGGGGCCGGACCCGAGCGCGTCGACCTGCTGTGCGCCACCGGCACCCACCGGTCGGCCACCGACGACGAGCTGGCCGACCTGGTCGGCGCCGCGGTCGTCGACCGCTACCGGATCCACCAGCACCGGTCCGGGAAGCCGGCGACCACGTCGAGGTGGGCACGGTCGACGGGGTGCCCGTCCTCCTCGACCGCCGGTATGTGGAGGCCGACCGGCGCATCCTCACCGGGTTCGTCGAGCCCCACTTCTTCGCCGGGTGGAGCGGAGGGCCGAAGGGAGCCTGCCCGGGCCTGGCCGCCACCGCCACCATCCATGGAGGCCCACAGCCCGGCCCGCATCGCCGACCCCCGGGCCACCTGGCTGACCTCCGAGGGCAACCCGGTCCACGAGTTCGTGCGGGCCGCCACCGACCTCTGTCCCCCCGACCTCTCGGTGGACGTCACCATCGACCGACGACGGCGCGCTGACCGGCGTGTTCGCCGCCCCCCTCCCGACCGGCCACCGGGCCGCCATCGCCGCCGCCTCCGGGGCGTGACCCAGAGGGTGCCCGGCCGGTTCGACGTCGTGCTGACCACCAACGGCGGCCACCCGCTCGACCGCAACCTCTACCAGTCGGTGAAGGGCCTGGCCGCGGCGGAGCGGGTGGTGTCCCCCGGGGGAATCATCGTGATGGCGGCCGCCTGCGGGGACGGCGTACCCGACGACGGGGCCTTCGCCCGGATCCTGGCTGCCGCGCGCGGCGTCGAGCAGCTGGCCCGGCCCGACGGTCCCGCCCAGGTCGACGGGTGGCAGTCCCAGGTGCTCGGCCGGGTCCTCGGCCGGGCCGAGGTGTGGCTCTACGCCGAGGGCCTGACCGAGGAGTCGATCCGGACGGCCCGCATGGTGCCGGTGGACGACGTGGCCGCGGCGGTGGCCGAGGCGCTGGCCCGGAGCGCCCGGGCCGCCGACCGACCGGCCGCGCCTGCGTGCTGCCCCGCGGGCCCCTGACCGTGGCCACCGCCCCGTAGCGTGCCGTGGGCCGGGCCGGGTGCCCCGACCGGCGCGTGGGCGGAGCGGACCTGCCCGCGGCCGCCCGGATCACGTCCCGTGTCCGGCCGACGCCCCAGGGATAGGGTGACACCTCAATGGCCGACCAGGTGGCGTTCGACTTCGCCGTTCCCGACGAGCTCCTCCAGGAAGTCGTGGCCAAGAGCCGCAACCCCGAGGCCGTGGCCGACCTGGCCGCCATGCCCGGGACGGGGGAGGGCAAGCCCCCGCCGCTGGTGGGCATCCTCCACCAGTACGGCTACGCCCCCCTGGTCCTCCTGACGGCGGCGGCCCTGGTCCCGGGCACGGTCAGCAACGGGGTCTCCCTGATCGGGACCAACCTCGAGCACTCGTTCCACATCAACGACGCCGCCCTCGGCGCGGTGACCTTCGTGGGGGCGGTGGCCCAGCTGCTGTGGGCCGTGCCCCTGGCCCTGTTGGCCGACCGGGGGAGCCGCAAGGTGGTGGCCGGCGGTGGCCCTCCTCATCTTCTCGGTCTTCACCCCGCTCATGGCCCTCTCGCCCGAACGTGTGGGCCTTCACCTTCCTCTATCTCATCGCCTCCATCGGGTTCGGGGTCAACAACACCGTCCACAACTCGTACCTGTCCGACGCCTATCCGACCGAGGGTCGCGGCCGGGTGTTCAGCTGGCACAACCTGTCCGACCCCCTGTCCCAGACCGTGGGCATCCTCATCTTCGGCCTGGTGGTCACCGTGGGGCACAACTGGCGGTGGGGCATGCTCATCGCCCTGGTGGGGATCCCGGTCGGCCTGGCCCTGTTCACGCTGCGCGAGCCGGCCAAGGGGGAGAACGAGTCCAGCCACATCCTGAAGGCGTCGGGGATGGACCTCCACTCCCAGCAGAGCGACGCCCCCCGGGTCCTGCTGGGCTCGGCCATCACCCGGCTGCTCCGGATCCGCTCCATCTACTACGAGCTGGTGGCCGTGGCCATCCTGGGCTTCGCCGGGACCGCCGCCCCGCTGTTCGGCAACCTCTACTTCGTCCGACGCTGGGGCCTCGACACGGCCCAGCGCAGCGAGGTCTACTCGATCATCGGCCTGGCCGCCTTCCTCGGCCTCCCGCTGGCCTACGTGCTCGGGGACCGCTACTTCCGCCGGGCCCCCGAACGTCCCCTGATCATCGCCGGGTTCTGCATCGCCGCCTACGGGACCCTCTATGTGGCCTCGCTCTACATGCCGGAGCTGTGGATGGTGGTGACGTTGCAGTTCCTGGCCAACGCGGCAGTCTCCCCGCTGGCCATCTGCATCTTCCTGACGCTGGCCGCCACCGCCCCGGCCGAGATGCGGACCATCTGCTTCGCCATGTTCGGGGTGTACTCGCTGGTGTTCGGCGGGTTCACCGGGGCGGTCCTCCTCGGGGCGGTCAGCGACGCCGTCGGCTACCGGCACGGACCGACGGTGGCCCTGACCATCGTGGGCCCGGTCTGTGTGATCGGCGGGGCCATGCTGCTGGTCGGCTCCGCGCTACGTGCGGCGCGACATCACCCTGGTCATCGAAGACGTGCTCGAGCGCCACGCCGAGGGCCAGCGCCGCCAGGCCGGCGGCGACCTCCCCGCCCTGCAGGTCCACAACCTCGACTTCTACTACGGCACCAACCAGGTGCTGTTCGACGTCAACCTCGAGGTGGCCCAGGGGGAGATCGTGGCCCTGCTCGGCACCAACGGGGCCGGCAAGTCCACGCTGCTGCGGGCGGTGGCCGGCCTCGACCACCCCCACCGCGGGGTCATCCGCATCTTCGGGACCAACTGCACCTATCTCGAGCCCGAGCAGATCATCCACCGGGACGTGGCCCTGCTGGTGGGGGGCAAGATGACCTTCACCGGCCTGACCGTCCGGGACAACCTGCCCGTCGGGCGCCCACTCGCTGCGGGGCCAGGGCTCCCGGGCCCGGTCGGCCATCGACGAGGCGGTCGACCGCTTCCCCGAGCTGGCCGGCCGGCTCAACCAGCCGGCCGGCACCCTCTCGGGCGGTGAGCAGCAGATGCTGGCCCTGGCCCGGGTCATGATGACCGGCCCCGAAGCTGCTGATGATCGACGAGCTGGCGCTGGGCCTGGCCCCCAAGGCGGTGGACCGGCTGATGGCCATCGTCCGGGAGGTCAACGCCGAGGGCACCACCGTGGTCCTGGTCGAACAGAGCGTGAACCGGGCCATGAGCCTGGCCGAGCAGGCCTTCTTCCTCGAGCGGGGCGAGGTCCGCTTCGACGGCCGCACCGCCGACCTGCTCGAGCGGACCGACCTGCTGCGCCCGGTCTTCCTCGGCGCCGCCGTGGACGGGCTCGGCTAGGGGGCCGGGTGTCGATCCCCAGCTTCGTCCTGGTCCAGGGGGTGATCACCGGCCTCGGCTACGGCCTGCTGGCCATGGGGCTGGTCCTCATCTACCGCACCAACCGGGTGCTCAACTTCGCCCAGGGCCAGCTCGGCGTGGTGGCGGCGGTGTTCCTGGTCAAGTGCTTCTACGACTTCGGCTTCAACTACTGGTTCGCCCTGGTGCTCTCCCTGGGCCTCGCCGCCGCTCGTCGGGGCCCTCGTCCGAGCTGCTGCTGCGGCGGCTGTTCAACCGGCCGCGGGTGCTGGTCATGGTGGCCACCATCGGGCTCAGCCAGGTGCTGTTCGTCTTCACCGCCCTGCCCTTCATCCGGCCCAAGAACCTGTTCAAGCCCTTCCCCGTCCCCGTCGACATCTCCTTCCACATCGGCACCTACCTGTTCACACCGGGCCAGGTGGTCACCCTCATCGTGGCCCCGCTGGTGGCCGTGGGCCTGGCCGCCTTCGTCAAGTGGTCGCCCTGGGGCCTGGCCATGCGGGCCATGGCCGAGAACGCCGACTCGGCCCGCCTGTCGGGGGTGTGGGTGCGGCGCACCTCCACGGTGGCCTGGACCCTGGCCGGCGTGCTGTCGGCCTTCACCGCCATCCTGGCCGCACCGGGCCAGACCTCGTCCCTGACCGAGGTGCTCAGCCCCGAGCTGCTGCTGCTGGCCCTCACCGCGGCCATGGTCGGGGCCATGGTCAACCTGACGGTCGGCCTTCGTCGCCGCCATCGGGGTGGGCGTCATCCAGGAGATCCTGGTGTGGAACCTGTCCAGCACGGCCCAGGTGGACCTGGTCCTCTTCGCCATGGTCCTCGCTGGTCCTGCTCGTCCGGATCGCCGCCCTGCCGCTCGGGCTCCCGCCGCGAGGACCGCTCGACCTGGCTGGAGAGCGCCCGCAACCATCGGACCAACGACAGCCCGCTGCGGAAGCGGGTGGGCACCACCGGTGTCGTGGCCACCGTGGTGGTGGTGGCCCTGCTGCCCTTCGTGATCAGCACCGGGCGGTCCTTCCTGCTCTCCCAGATCTGCATCTACGCGGTGATCGCCCTCTCGCTCACCGTGCTCACCGGCTGGGCCGGCCAGGTCTCGCTGGGCCAGTTCGGCCTGGTGGCCTGCGGGGCGCTGATGGCCGCCCATCTCGGCTCGAGCGTGCCCCTCGTCCTGCTCATGCCCTTCGCCGGTGCGGTGACCGCGGTCATCGCCGTGCTGGTGGGCCTGCCCGCGCTCCGGGTCCGGGGCCTCTACCTGGCCGTGAGCACGCTGGCCTTCAGCCTGTGGTTCATGGGGTCGGTACTGGCCACGCCGTGCTGGAACCTGCCCCTGGTGGGCAAGTCGCATGTGCACGGGCCTGCCCAACCCCCAGTCGACCCTGATCGGCGGCCCCGAGCTTCCTCGGGATCCAGCTCGGGTCGGCCCGGTCCTTCGCCTGGTTCTCCCTGGCCGTGCTGGTGGCCTCGGTGCTGATGGTCCGGTTGTGGCGGGACCGTGGCGTGGCCCGCCGGCTGATGGCCGTCCGGGACAACGAGACCGGGGCCGGCGCCATGGGCATCCCCCTGGCCCGCTCCAAGCTGCTGGCCTTCGCCCTCTCCGGCTTCATCGCCGGCTACGCCGGGGTCTGCCTGGCCTTCGCCACCGAGCGGTTCTCGACGGCCACCTTCGATCCGGCCTTCTCCATCCTGGTGGTGTCCATGGTGGTGATCGGCGGGCTGGGCTCCATCGACGGCGCCGTCCTGGGCGCCGTCTACCTGGTCGGCATCCCGGCCATGTTCGGCACCACGCCGACCATCCAGTTCCTGACCAGCGGCATCGGCCTGCTGGCCTTCATCCTCTACCTGCCCGGCGGCCTGGCCGACCTGCTGCACCGCCTCGGCGACCTGGTCACCGTGGGCGTCGAGCGGCTGGTGCCCGGCCGGTCCGCCCGCGGCCCGGCGCCGGGCCGGGACCCGAGGCCCAGTCCGGTCCGGACGGGATCGAGCCGGTGCTGGGCACGGTGGCCGGATGACCGTGGCTCCCCGATCCCGAGGCCGACGTCGCCTCCTCGGCCGGGCCGGCCCGCCTGGACGTGGAGGGAGTGGTCGGTCGACTTCGGCGGGCGTGCGGGCCGTGGACGGGGCCGACCTCTCGGCCGAGCCGGGGGCCATCGTGGGCCTCATCGGCCCCAACGGCTCGGGCAAGACGACCATGCTCGACGTCATCTCGGGGCTGGTCACGCCCGGCGGCGGGCTCGGTGCGCCTCGACGGGGAGAGCCTGGTCGAGTACCTGCCCGAGGAGCGGTCCTCGCTGGGCCTCGTGCGCTCCTTCCAGGACTGCCGGCTCTTCCCGGAGCTCTCGGTGGAGGACGTGCTGATGCTGACCCTGGACGCCCGCCGACCGGTGGGCGTGGTCTCCTCGACCCTGCAGCTGCCCGTGGGCCCGCCGGGCCGAGCGGGCCAAGCGGTCGGCGGTGGACGGGGTCATCGCCTCCTTCGGCATCGAGCGGTTCCGCCGGCACCGCATCGCCCAGCTCTCGACCGGGACCCGGCGGGTGGTCGACCTGGCCTCCATGGTCCTGGCCCGAGCCCCGCCTGCTCCTGCTGGACGAGCCCACCGCCGGCATCGCCCAGCGGGAGGCCGAGGCCTTCGTGCCGCTGCTCCGCCGGCTCCACCAGCTGGCCGACACCACCATCGTGCTGGTCGAGCACGACGTGCCCCTGGTCTTCGCCCTGTGCACCAAGGTGGTGATGATGGAGTCCGGCTCGGTGGTCTCGTCGGGCACGCCCGACGAGGTCGAGCGCGATCCCCGGGCCCTGGCCGCCTACCTGGGGGCCAGCGAGGAGGCCCTGGCCGTGTCGGGCGCCATCCCCGGCAGCGACCCCGTCCGCATCGAACGGAGCGGTCGCCGACACGGGACCCACCGGGGACGGTCGAGGACGACGGTCGGTCGCCCCCGGCGGGCAGCTAGCGAGAGCCAGGGTCCGCGGTTCGGCTCAGCGCCGGGGCATGGCCGGCCCGAAGGGCACGTCGCCCCGCAGGGTGACCCGGTGGGCGATCCGGGTGGCGTCCCCGTAGTCGTCGAGGGCGTAGTGGAGGGTGGCCCGGTTGTCCCAGAAGGCGACCGATCCCGGCCGCCAGCGGAACCGGCAGGTCAGCTCGGGCTGCAGCGCAGTGCCGGTAGAGCAGGTCGAGGATCCCGTCGCTCTCGTGCTTGGACAGCCCGAGGATGGACTGGGTGAACTGCGGGTTGACGAAGAGGCCGTTCCGCCCGTTCTCGGGATGGGTGCGCACCACGGGATGGAGGGCGGGCAGCAGCTTCTCGTGGCGTCGGCCCTCCCACTCGTAGCCGCCGCGCGTCGGCGACGTCGGCCGCGAACCACGGGTCGAAGTGGATGGCGATCAGGGAGTCGCACAGGGTGCGGACCGGGTCGGCCAGCCGGTCGTAGGCGTCCTGCAGGCTGGCCCAGCGTGGTGTCCCCGCCCACCTCGGGGCAGTCCTGCATGGCCAGGATGGACCCGAACGCCGGGGCCTGCAGGAAGGTCACGTCGGTGTGCCACCAGCTGGCCCGGTCCTCCCGGCCGTCGATGGCCAGGACCTCGGGGTTGCCGTCGAGGGCCGGGATGCACCGGGTGCCCCTCGGTGACCTCGCCGAACTGACGGGCGAACTCGGCCTGCTGGGCCGGGGAGAGGTCCTGGTCCCGGAAGAACACGACGTGGTGGGTGTTGAGCGCCTGCCGTACCCCCTCCACCTGCCCGGCGGTCGAGGGGCCGGGCCAGGTCGAGGCCGTGGATCTCGGCACCGATGATGGGGGAGAGGGGCCGGATGTCGAGCTGGGTGTCGACGGCCATGGGGCCAGTGTGCCCCACCGCGGCGCGCACCTCAACCGTGTGGCCGCCCGGGTCCGGTCGGGCACCGTCCGGGTCCCGGCTGCTGTGGCAACGTGGGCCCGAGCCGAGAGGAAACCCCGCCCATGACCGTGCTGCCGACGCCCCGACGCAACTTCTCCCCGTGGTACCAGGCGGTGAGCCGCCTGATGGCCACCGAGGAGGCCGACGGGCTGCCCGACGACCCGTCGGCGGTCGACGCCTGGCGGACGGTTCGCCGCCCGGCTGCAGGACACCCTCGCCCCCTGGCCCGAGCCGGTGCCCCCCGACATGGAGGTCACCGAGGAGGTGGCCGGTGACGGCTACCGGCGCTCCCGGATCGTCTTCGACACCGAGGTGGACATGTCGGTCCCCGCCTACCTGCTCGTCCCCGAGGGGCGCTCGGCCCCGGGCTCGGCCGTGCTGGCCGTCCACGGCCACGGCCCGGGCAAGTCCCGGGTCTGCGGCGTCGACGACCCCGAGGCGGCGCCGGGCAGTGACTACGCCGCCGAGCTGGCCCGACGGGGCCATGTGGTGCTCGCCCCGGACCTCCGGTGCTTCGGCGAGCGGGCCGACTGGAACCCCGAGGACCACTACGCCTGCGACACCAACCTGGTGCACCAGGTCATGGGCGGCTGGAACCCGCTGACCCAGAACCTCTGGGACCTCGGCCGCGCCCTCGACGTGCTCCAGGCCCACCCCCTGGTCGATGCGACCAGGCTCGGCGTCGCCGGCTTCTCCTACGGCGGCACCATGGCCCTCTTCCTGGCCGCCACCGACCGGCGGGTGGCCGCCGCCGTGGTGAGCCGGCTACTTCTCCTCGTGGGCCGAGTCCCACAAGGTGCCGTGGAACATGTGCGGGTCCCAGGTGCTCTTCGGCATGCTGGGCCGCATGGAGCACGCCGACCTGGGCGCCCTGGTCGCCCCCCGGCCGCTCCTGGTCGTCAACGGACGCGACGACCTGCTCTTCCCCGTGGCCGCCGCCGAGGCCTCGTTGGCCCGGCTCCGGCCGCTCTAGGAACGGCACGGGGCCGGCGACCGGCTGGTCCACGACGTCTTCGACGGCGAGCACGAGTGGCACGGCGCGGCTGGCCTACCCGTTCCTCGACCGGTGGCTGTCCGGGGCGGCGCCCACCGGCGAGTCCGCCCGTAGCCGTCCGGGAGCGGGCCGGCCGGGTTCAGCGACCGAGCCGGGACGCCGACGCCGGGTCGAGGAACACGGTGGCGTGCGGTGTCGCTGGAGGATGGAGGCGGGGCAGGCTGTCGTCACCGGACCCTCCAGCGCGGCCCGGACCGGCCCGGCCTTGCGGGCCTCGGGCACGACGGCCAGCACCCGGTCGGCCCGCAGCAGGGCCGGGATGGTCACGGTCATGGCCTGGGCGGGCACGTCGGCGTCGGTCGGGAAGTGGCCCTCGTCGACCTGCTGTCGGCGGCAGCCCTCGTCGAGGGTCACCACCTTCACGTCGAGCGGGTCCTCGAAGTCGGCCACCGGTGGGTCGTTGAAGGCCAGATGGCCGTTCTCGCCGATGCCCAGACAGCAGAGGTCGAGGGGGTGCAGGGCCAGCAGCGAGGCGTACCGGTCGCACTCGCGCGTCGGGCGGGGCCAGGCCGTCGAGGTAGTGGACGGCCCGGGGACGGGCCGGCACGTCGATCCGATCGTGGATCCAGTGGCGGAAGCCGGCCGGGTGGTCGGGCCCGACCCCGACGTACTCATCCATGTGGAACACCACGATGTCCGACCACGGGACCGGGCGGGCGGGGGCGAGCAGGGACGTGACGAAGGCCAGCTGGGAGTTGCCGGTGGCAAACATGGCGTGGGCCACCCCGCGCCGGGCCACCACGCCGCTCAGGACGGCCGCCGCCTCGTCGGCCGCCGCCGCGGCCATGGCCTCGGTGGAGGCCAGGACGGCCACGTCGGCTCCGCGCATGGCTGCACTGTAGGGGAGCGGTGGCCGTCGGGTCGGCACCGGGGACGGGACCGCACCGGGGCCGTGGACTGGCGCGCTACGGTGCCGCAGCGGGCACCCTAGGGCCCACCCGTCGGAGGCCTGAGGCCGATTCCCGACGGCGATCAGTTCGAGACCAGGGGAGGACCATCAGGTGGCAGACGACATCCTGACCGCGATCATCGGCAAGCCCACGGGCACCACGGTGGTCACCGTGGAGCGTGGGCAGTTGGCCCTGTTCGCCGACGCCGTGAAGGATGCCAGCCCGGTCTACCGGGACGCCCGGGCGGCCGCCGATGCCGGGCTGGCCGGCATCCCCGCCCCGCCCACCTACCCCTTCGTGATGGGCAACTTCGGGGCGTACCCCGAGCTGCAGACGGCCGAGGCCCCGACGGACAACCCCATGGGTGAGGTCCTCGGGCCGCTCATGGCCAACGGCGGGCTGATCCTCCACGGCGAGCAGGAGTTCACGTACCACCGGCCGGTCCTGGCCGGCGACGTGCTGGTGGGCCGGGGCAGCGTGGTCGACGCCTACCAGAAGGAGTCCAAGGGCAAGACCATGACCTTCATCGTGGTCGAGACGGCCTGGAGCGAGCAGGCCACCGGCGAGCCGGTCTGCACCTCGCGGATGAACGTCATCCACCGGGTCTGATGGCGGACGACCGGGCCGGGTCGGGGAGTCCGGCGGTCGAGGAGGCCGTGCTCCGCCGGGTCGAGGACGGGGTGGCCTGGATCACCCTCAACCGTCCGGAGGCCGGCAACGCCATCACCCTGGCCATGCGGGAACAGGTCATCGCCTGGCTGGAGGAGGCCTCGGCCGATCTGGCCGTGCGGGTGGTGGTGCTCACCGGGGCGGGTGAGAAGGGATTCTGCACCGGGGCCGACCTGCGCTCGTCGGGACCGGCGCCGGCACGGCCGGAGGGGGCGCCCGACCGGGCCGTGGGTGACAACGCCCGGATGATCCGGACCGGGTGGCAGCGCCTGGTCACCGCGGTCCTCGACTGCGAGAAGCCGGTCATCGCCGCGGTGAACGCCACCGCCGCCGGGGGAGGGATGCACCTGGCCCTGGCCTGCGATCTGGTGCTGGCCGCCGAGGAGGCCAAGTTCATCGAGGTCTTCGTGCGGCGGGGGATCGCCCCCGACGCCGGCGGGGCCTATCTCCTTCCCCGCCTGATCGGCCCCCAACGGGCCAAGGAGCTGTTCTTCTTCGGGGACGACGTGCCCGCCGCCGAGGCCGAGCGGCTGGGCCTGGTCAACCGGGTGGTGCCCCGCCACGAGCTACTGGACCTCGCCGGCCAGTGGGCCGCCCGTCTGGCCGCCGCCCCCACCCGGGCCATCAGCATGACCAAGCACCTGACCAACCGGTCGTTCGAGTCGGACCGGGCCACGGCCCTGTGGGACGAGTCGGTGGCCCAGGAGCTCATCACCGGGACCGAGGACTGCCAGGAGGGGCTGGCCGCCTTCGCCGAGCGCCGGCCCCCGGTGTTCCGGGGCTGGTAGCGGGCGTGAGCCGGGTAGAACCGGTTCTGGTTCGCCGCCCGGGTGATGGTAGACACTCTGCCGTGCCCGACCCATCGACCGTGCCCTCGCCGGCGTCGCCCGGCCCGTGGCGGGGGGCCTGACGGTGGCCATCGGCATCCGCGAGGAGCACGAGGAGCTCCGGGCCTCGCTCCAGCGCTGGGTGGAGGCGCGCTGCTCGCCCGAGGTGACCCGGGCCGCGCTCGACGCCGACCTCGACTCCCTGCCCCCGTTCTGGGCCGACCTCGGAGTCCAGGCCACCCTGGGCATCCACGTGCCCGACGAGTTCGGTGGCCAGGGAGCCGGGCTGGTGGAGCTGGCCGTGGTGGCCGAGGCCCTGGGCGCCGCCGCAGCACCGGGACCGTGGGGCACGACCGCCCTGGTCGCCGCGGCGGTGGCCGACTGCGCCCCGGCCGAGGTGGCCAAGGAGCTGCTGCCCGGGCTGGTGGACGGCAGCCGACCGGCGACCGTGGCGGTGCCGGCCGCCGCCCCCGACGGCTCGGCCGTGGCCGCCGGCGGGCTCACCGGCGAGGCGGGGCCCGACGGCTCACTGCTGGTCAGCGGCGCGCTCGGCCCCCTGCTCAACGGAGCCTCGGTCGCCCTGGCCCTGGTCCCGGTGGCCACCGACGAGGGGGTGCGTTGGGTGGTGCTGGAGCCAAGCCCGGCGGTGGCCGTCGAGCCGTTGCCCAGCTTCGACCCGTCCCGGCGCTCGGCCCGTTGGACTGCCGACCGGGCGCCGGTGCCCGCCCACCGGGTGCTGGAGCGGCTCTCCACCGAGCACCTCCGCGACCGGGCACTGGTGGTCTTCTCCGCCGAGGCGTGCGGCGGGGCCCGCTGGTGCCTCGACACCGCCGCCGAGCACGCCCGGACCCGCCATCAGTTCGGACGGCCCATCGGCCAGTTCCAGGGGATCAAGCACAAGCTGGCCGACCTGCTGGTGACCGTGGAGCAGGCGGTGGCGGCCACGTGGGACGCCGCCACCCTGGTCGATCACGAATCGTCCGAGGCGGGTGACGGGACCCCGGCCCGGCTGGCCATCGCCCTGGCCGCCTCGCTGGCCCTCGACGGCTACGTCCAGGCGGCCAAGACCGCCATCCAGGTCCTCGGGGGCATGGGCTTCACCTGGGAGCACGACGCCCACATCCACCTCCGCCGGGCGACCACCCTCCGCCAGCTGGTGGGCGGCACCGCGCCGCTCCGGGCCGAGGCGGCCCGTCTGGCCCTGGAGGGCTGGCGACGACGCCTGACCATCGACCTGCCCCCCGAGGCCGAACGGCTGCGGGAGCAGCTGACCCCCATCGTGGCCTCCATTGCCGCCCTGCCCGACCCCGCCGAGCAGCGCCGGGCGCTGGCCGCCGAGGGTCTGCTGGCTCCCCACTGGCCGGCCCCGTACGGCCGGGACGCCGGGGCGGTGGAGCAACTGGTCATCGACCAGGTCTGCGCCGAGGTCGGCCTGCGCCGGCCCAACCTGGCCGTGGCCGGTTGGGCCCTGCCGACCATCATGGCCCACGGCACCCCGGAGCAGACCGAGCGGTTCGTCGAGCCCACCCTCCGGGGGGACATCCTCTGGTGCCAGCTGTTCTCCGAGCCGGGTGCCGGCTCGGACCTGGCCGCCCTCACCACCCGGGCCACCCGGGTCGAGGGGGGCTGGTCCCTCGTCGGCCAGAAGGTGTGGACGTCCGTTGCCACCCGGGCCAACTTCGGCATCTGCCTGGCCCGGACCAACCCTGACGTGCCCAAGCACCGGGGGATCACCTACTTCCTGGTGGACATGACCTCGCCGGGGATCGAGGTCCGGCCGCTCCGCGAGATCACCGGCGACGCCCTGTTCAACGAGGTCTTCTTCGACGGGTGCTTCGTGCCCGACGACTGCGTGGTGGGCGAGGTGGACGGGGGCTGGAGGCTGGCGCGGACCACATTGGCCAACGAGCGCGTCTCGCTGTCGACCGACTCGGCCTTCGGGGGCGCCCTCGAAGGGGTGCTGTCCCGGGTGACGGCGGACCCGACCCTCCAGGACCCGGTGACCCTGGACCGGCTGGGCCGGCTCCTCGCCGAGGCCCAGTCGCTCGCCCAGCTGGGGATGCGGGCCACGCTGCGATCGGTCGGGGGCCTGCAGCCCGGGCCGGAGTCGAGCCTGGGCAAGCTGCTCGGGGCCGAGTTCGAGCAGCGGGTGCATGAGTTCGGCCTCGACCTGGCCGGGCCGGAGGGCGCAGTGACCGCCGGCGACGCGGCCGTCTCGGCCCACGGGGTCCTGCACAGCAAGTGCCTGACCATCGCCGGGGGGACCAGCGAGGTCCAGCGCAACGTGATCGGTGAGCGCCTGCTCGGCCTGCCCCGCGACCCCGAGCCGGGACGATGACGGGCGATCGGGTGGTCGGCGACCGCGCCGATGGGACACAATCGACGAGTGACCGGGCCCCGGGGGCCGGTCAGGAGAACGGAGGATGAGCCGTGGGTGATCAGGTGCTGTATTTCGAGGACGTCAACGAGGGGGACGAGGCACCGGTGCGGTCGCGGGTGCTGACCCGGACCGACCTCGTGATGTACGCCGGGGCCTCGGGTGACTACAACCCCATGCACCATGACGAGGTCAAGGCCCAGCAGGCCGGCCAGCCGAGCGTGTTCGGCCACGGCATGTTCTCCATGGGATTCCTGGGCACGGCCATCACCGACTACGTCGGTGTGGGCAACGTCCGCCGTTACCGGGCCCGGTTCGCCAAGCAGACCTGGCCGGACGAGGAGCTGCGCACGGCGATCGTCGTCACCGGCAAGCGGGTCGACGGCGGCGACCACCTGGTCGACCTCGACGTGCGGCTCCGCAACGCCGAGGGCGAGGAGAAGGTGGTGGGCGAGGCCACCGCAGTGGTGCCGTCCAGGGCCTGACGCCGGGACGACGGGTCCCGGCCCGCGCCGCCTTCCGCTGGAGTCCAGCTCCGGGAAGGCGGGCGGGACAGGACGTCCGACCGAGCTACATGAAGCTGAACTTGGGGATGCCCGACGAGATGCCCTTGAACAGCTCGCCCTTGGACGCAGCCAGCTCCTCGGGCGTCCACATGGAGTCGCGGTGCACCTCGCCGACCGGGTGGAAGCCACCCATGGCCCAGATGTTGCCCCCGAAGACCACGAAGTTCTGACCGGTCACGTCGGCCGCCTCGTCGGAGGCCAGGAACGTCACCAGCTGGGCGACGTTCTTCGGGTCCCACTCGTCGAAGCCGTCGGCCGGCTTCGCCATCCCGCCGAACAGGTTCTCGGTCATGCGGGTGCGGGCCCGCGGCGAGATGGAGTTCACCGTCACCCCGTAGCGCTCGAGCTCCCGGGCCAGCACCCAGGTCATCGAGGCGATGCCGGCCTTGGCCGCCGAGTAGTTGGCCTGCCCGGCGTTGCCGTACAGCCCGGCCTCCGACGACGTGTTGATGATGCGGGCGCTGACCGTCTCGCCGGCCTTGGCCCGGTTCCTCCAGTAGACGGCGGCGTGATGGGACGGGGCGAAGTGGCCCTTCAGGTGGACCCGGATCACATCGTCCCAGTCCGACTCGTCCATGTTGAAGCTCATCTTGTCCCGCAGGATGCCGGCGTTGTTGACCAAGATGTCCAGCTGGCCGAAGGTCTCGACGGCCTGGTCGACGAGCTCCTTGGCGCCCTGCCACGAGCTGACGTCCGAGGCGTTGACGGCACCGTCGCTGCCGCCGGACTTGATCAGCTCGACGACCTCCTCGGCCGGGTGCTTGTCACCACCCTGCCCCTGGAGGGAGGCGCCGACGTCGTTGACGATGACCTTGGCACCCTCGGAGGCCAGCAGCAGCGCCTCCTCACGGCCGATCCCCCGTCCTGCGCCGGTGACGATGGCCACCTTCCCGTCGAGCATTCCCATGATGTCCTCCTGTGTCTGATCGCTGTGGATCGTTGTCGATGATCGTGGTGCCCGTGCCCCGGGGGGGGTAGCCGGATCCGTGGCCGGGGGAGCGAGCCCCCACCGTGGGTCTGGTCGGACCCGCGCCCCCCGTGACCCCGCCCGGCCCGACGCGCGTCGGGGCCGACAGTGTCGGAGCGGAACCGGGGAAGCATGGCCGAAACCGGCCCTCCGGGCAAGACGGTGCGTCCAGGTCCGGGTCCGGGTGGGCCGGCCGAGACCGGGCCGTCAGCCCCGGTGCCGCGTGCGGAGGGCGATCCGGCGAGGTCGGGGAGGCGGGAGGGCGCCCCCGACCGCCAGCCGGTGCGGGGGTGCCAGGGGGGCGCGATGGTACATTCGCTCTGGTCGACAGCAGGTGAACGGAGACGATGTGAGCGGTCAGGGCCCGGCAGTGGACCACGCGGGCCAGGCAGACCAGGGGTCGGTCACCGGGCCCTGCCAGGGTGACCCCCCAGCTGCACCGGGTGGAGCGGAAGGTCCGCCGGGAGGCGAACCGGCTCGCCGGCCTCTCCTACGAGCAGCTCGCCCCCCGGGAGGCGGTCCGGATGGCCTACAACGTCCTGCTCCGACGGGAGCCGGACGAGCCGGCCTGGACCGAGCAGGCCGAGGCCATGGCCGGCGGCCACCTCTCCCACGCCGACCTGGTCGACCGGGTGCGGTGTTCGAGCGAGTACCGGACCCAGGTGCCCGATCCTGCCCACCGGCCTGCACGCGTCCCTCCACGCCAGCCGGAGCGAGTTCATCATCGGCCTGCCCCCGGCCCGACGCATCGTGGACCTGGGCGGCGGCTCGACCTGGGACGCCCGGGGGGCGTTGGTGGCCCTCGGCTACCCCTACGACTTCGACGAGCTGGTGGTGGTGGACCTGCCCCCCGACGACCGCCACCCGCTCTACCAGTCGGAGCGGTTCGGGACCAACCAGACCGATCGGGGCCTCGTCCGCTACGAGTACCGGTCGATGGCCGACCTCTCCTTCGCCGAGGACGACTCGGTGGACCTGATCTACAGCGGTCAGTCCATCGAGCACGTCACCGAGGAGGACGGGGACATCGTGCTGAAGGAGTCGTTCCGGGTCCTGCGGCCGGGTGGGTTCATGGCCATCGACACGCCCAACGGACGGGTCTGCCGGCTGCAGCAGGCAGGCTTCATCGATCCCGACCACAAGGTGGAGTACACGCTGGCCGAGCTCAGGGAGAAGATCACCGCCGCCGGGTTCACCGTGCTGGCCGAGCGGGGCCTCAACTGGGGCGGGCCGGCGGTGGCCCGCGGGGAGTTCGACCAGGCCGCCCTGGCCGGCAACCGGGGCATCTACTACGACGCCGCTGGCTGCTACCTGCTGGCCCTGCTGATCCAGAAGCCCGGCTGAGCGCAAGGCCCCGCCGGGGCCGGACTCAGGCCGGAGCCCGCTCCAGCACGAAGACCGGGATCTGGCGGTCGGTGCGCTCCTGGTAGTCGGCGTAGTCGGGATAGGCCGCCACCGCCCGTTCCCACCAGAGGGCCTTCTCCTCGCCGGTCACCTGGCGGGCGATCGGTCGGACTTCTCGGGCCCGTCCTGCAGCTCGACGTGCGGGTCGGCCACCAGGTTGTGGTACCAGAGGGGATGGGTGGGGGCGCCCCCCTGGGACGCCACCACGGCGTAGTCGCCGTCGTGCTCGACGCGCATGAGCGGGGTCTTGCGCAGCTTGCCCGAGGTGGCACCCCGGCTGGTCAGGATGATCACCGGCATGTCCCGGAGCGTGGTCCCCTCCCGCCCGCCTGAACTCTCGTACAGGTCGACCTGGTCCCGGACCCACTGTGCTGTGCTTGGTTCGTACTCTCCGTCGAGGGGCATGGCCCCAGCTAACACCTCCGTGTGCTCCGTCGCCACCCAGTTCAGCGTGCCTCAGGCCTGGCACCGCCGTCCAAGGCGCGCGGCTGACCGAGACGGTGGCACCGCGGACGTCGGCGAGGAGCGTGCGGGCGAACGTGACTGGTTGCTGGGTGAACAGCTGGTCGCATCCGATGGTGGACGTCCACGGGCGCCACGGCGTCATCGTGGTCCGCGATCCGGGTGCTGAGCGGGCTACTCGGGTACCTCGTTCGCACTCGGTATCGGGATCGGATGATCCTCGGAAGAGTTTGCCGCTCTTGGAAAACCCTTCCGCGACCTCGCTTTCGATCCCACAAGGGACTACCGGCCCAAGGGCGTCCGTCCCTGATCATCTACCCTTCGTGGGTTCGTCTGTCCGCGATGTCCTGGGACAGAACAGAGTGCGGGCGAGAGGACTCGAACCTCCATCCCCGAAGGGACCGGGACCTAAACCCGGCGCGTCTGCCAATTCCGCCACGCCCGCAGCGTGGCCAGCCTACCGAGCGGGGCCACCCGGATGGCGGGGAGCAGACATGCAAGGGGCGGCCTGGGTCACGCGGGGTCGGGCGGGCCCCTGGCTATAGTCACCCTGTGCCACCAGCGCAGCCTTCGACGCCCTCGGTGGTCCCCGACCAGCCGCCGACATCGTCGTCCTCCGACCCGTCCCACTGATCCGACGGCGCCGAACGGGCCCGATACCTGGCCGGGGTGATGGCGGAGATCGATGCCGAGGTCAGGCGGCGGCGGGCCTCGGGCGACCTCCCGGTCGGCCTAGAGCAGGAGCTCGACGAACTGTTCCTCGAGTTCTCCCCGGTGGGCCTGCACGGCAAGGCCCGGCTCCGCGAGACGCTCTCCCTGGTGGACCGCTCGGCCTACGTGGACATCGCCGTCCCGGTGGCGTCGAAGAAGCTGGTCGGGACCTACGTCAAGCGGCTCATCCGGAAGGGCATGGGCTGGTACATCGGGTTCATCGTCCACCAGATCGTGAAGTTCGCCTGGTCGGTGTCCCGAATGTTCCATGTGGTGGTGGACCACGTGGAGGACCTCGAAGCGGCGGTCGAGGTCCAGCGCACGCCGCCGCTGCCTGCCACGGTCGTCCCGTCCGCCGATCCCGGCACACTCCTGGTGGGCCGACGACGCCGTGGCCGCGGTGTCGGCGAGTGGTCGGGCCGGGTCCTCCATGCCGACTGCGGGACCGGCACCCTTCTCGACGCCCTGGTCGCCGCGGGCGTCGACGCCTACGGCGTGGATCCCGACCGAGTCGGTGGTCGGAGGCACCGGTGGCCCGCGGGCTCGACGTGCGGGCCGAGTCCCTCCTCGACCATCTCGACGTCGTGGCCGACGATGCCCTGGCCGGGACTGGTCGTCACCGGTTCGGTCGAGTGGCTCCACCCGAACGAGCGGGACCGCCTGGTGACGCATGGTGGGCGTCGCGCCTGGCCGTCGACGGCGTGCTGGTGCTCCACTCCGCCACGCCCGAGTCGTGGATGGGCAGTACCTCGCCGGTCGTCACCGACCTGGCTCCCGGGACGCCCCCTGCACGCCGAGACCTGGAGCCGCCTGCTCGGCGATCAGGGCTTCCGGGTCGACCGCATCACCTACGGAGGCATCGACCGCCGGCATCGAGCACGTGGCCTCGGCCAATCCCGATGCCGCCGCCCTCAACGCCGCCATCGACGCCGTCAACCAGGTCACTGCTCGGACCGGGCGAGTACCTGCTGGTCGCCGTCCGGGAGCGCTGATCGCCGTCGGGCTCACGTGCGCGGGTCCGTCGGGACGGCACAGAGGTGAAGCTGGCCTTCGTCACGCCGCGGTACGGCACCGAGGTCATCGGCGGGGCCGAGACGGCGGCCCGCATGCTGGCCGAACGACTCTGCCAGCGGCCGGGTTGGCAGGTGGAGGTGCTGACCAGCTGTGCCATGGACCACCTGACCTGGGAGAACACCGAGCCGCCGGGCACCTCCGCGCTCAACGGGGTGACCGTGCACCGGTTCCCCACCTCCAGCCAGCGCCAGCTCGACTACTTCGACCTCGACGCCAAGATCCGGTTGGCCCCGACGGTGGTGGGACTGGCCGAGGCCCGCCGCTGGGTGGCCCTCAACGGTCCGATGTGTCCCGGGCTGGTCGACGCGGTGGCCGTCACCGACGCCGACGTGGTGGCCTGCTATCCCGTATCTGTTCGCCACCACGGTCGACGGGATCGCCGTCTCACCGGTTCCGACCGTCCTCCATCCGGCGGCCCACGACGAGCCGGCGCTGTACCTTTCGGCCTTCCGGCAGAGCTTCCGCCAGGTGGACGGCTTCGTCTACCACACCCAGGCCGAACGGGACCTCATGGAGTACGCCTTCGGCAACGGGGCCAAGCCCCAGATCGTGCTGGGCCTCGGGGTCAACGACCCGGCCGGCGCCGGTCGGCCCGGCGGGGAGATCCTGGGCCTCGGCGACCGTCCGTACCTCTGCTATCTGGGCCGGGTGGACGAGCACAAGGGGTGCGGCATGCTGGCCGAGTACTTCTGCCCAGTACAAGGAGCGCCACCCCGGCGACCTGGCCCTGGCCATGGTCGGACCGATCTCCGACAAGGCCCCCGAGCACCCCGACATCGTGGCCACCGGGACGGTGTCGGAGGCGGACAAGTGGGACATCCTGGGCGGAGCCGAGGTCATGGTGACCCCGTCGGCCTATGAGTCCTTCTCGCTGGTCCTGCTGGAAGCCTGGTCCCTCGACGTGCCGGTGCTGGTCAATGCGTCCTGTGCCGCCACCATGGAGCACTGCCGGCGCTCGGGGGGCGGCCTGTGGTTCGAGTCGTACCGGATCGTTCGAGGTGACCGTGGAGCGCCTGATGGCCGACGAGCCTGCTCCGGCGGACGCTCGGCGAAGCCGGGCATCGGTACACCGAGCAGTACTACCGCTGGCCCTCGATCATCGACCGCTACACCGGGTTCCTCGGTGATGTGATCGAACGGGGTCATCGCCGGCCGACCGGGGCGAAACGCCTGGTCCAGCCGGTCGGTGGGCGGGAGTACGTCCGCCAGGGCTGAGGTCGGCCTCCGCTCACCGCGAGGGCGAGCCATCCGGATAGGACCAGGTCGGAAGGACCGTCTGCGATGGTCCGTCTCCGGCCCTCACCCTGCGTCCACCGGAAGGCCCCAGCCACTAGGCTCTCCGCACCATGGACGACAACCGTCAACTGTTCGCGCCTGCCCGTAGCACCCGATCCGGTCGGTGGACCGGCGGAGATGAAGTCGGGCGCCGACGTCGGCCCCGGCTCCGACATCTTCCAGCGGCTGCTGAAGGAGCGCATCGTCTTCATCGGCTCCGCCATCGATCAGAACACCGCCAACCTGGTCTGCTCCCAGTTGATCCTGCTCGAGGCCGAGCACCAGGACCGGGACATCTCGGTCTACATCAACTCGCCCGGCGGCTCGGTGACCGACGGCCTGGCCATCTACGACACCATGCAGTACGTGCGGTGCGACGTCCGCACCATCTGCGTCGGCCTGGCCGCCTCGATGGGCCAGTTCCTGCTGTGCGCCGGGACGCCGGGCAAGCGGTTCGCCCTGCCCCACAGCCGCATCCTGATGCACCAGCCCTCGGGCGGGATGCAGGGGCAGGCCTCCGACATCGCCATCCAGGCCGAGCAGATCATGTACCTGAAGCGGATGATGGCCGAGCGGATCGCCTTCCACACCGGCCAGCCGGTGGAGCGCATCGAGGCCGACTCGGACCGCGACCGCTGGTTCACCGCCGACGAGGCCCGCGAGTACGGCTTCATCGACGAGGTGATCCAGAAGGACGCCATGGAGGTCCCGACGGCCGGCGCGGGGGCCGCCAACTAGTGAGCCTCGGCGTGGAGAAGCCCGCCTCCGCGGAGCCCGAGCGCGTGCCGGCGATCGGCGGGAGCACCCGGTTCGTCCCCGGACAGAGTCACGACCAGATCACCGTGGTCAACGGCAAGGTCCAGCTGGGCCAGAGCCTGAAGGACCTGTGGACCAACCGGGAGCTGCTCGTTCCTGCTCATCCGCACCGAGCTGAAGGTCAAGTACAAGGACTCGGTCCTCGGCTACGCCTGGTCGATGCTCAACCCGGCCCTGGTGCTGGCCATCTACTACGTGGTCTTCAAGATCATCGCCAAGAACGGACATTCCCAACTTCGCCATCTGGCTGTTCGCCGGGCTGCTGGTGTGGAACCTGTTCAATGTGGCGGCCATGTCGGCCACGGCGGTGGTGGTGGGGAAGGCCGGCATCGTGAAGAAGGTGGCGTTCCCCCGCGAGCTCCTGGCCCTCTCGGTGGTCGGGGTCTCGATGGTGCTCTTCGCCATCCAGGTGGTGGTGCTGGTGCTGGCCATGGTCCTGTCTTCGGGATCGCCCCCGACCTGTCGTTCCTGGTCCTGCTGCCGCTGGCCCTGGTCGCCCTCCTCGTCTTCACCGGTGCGGTCTCGATCTTCCTGTCGGCGGTCAACGTCTACCTGCGGGACACCCAGCACCTGACCGAGGTGCTGTTGATGGCCTGGTTCTGGGCCACGCCGATCGTCTACTCCTTCGGCCAGATCGGCCGGGAGGCGGCTGACCCACCCCTCGCTGGCCTGGGTCAAGTACGCTCTACCTGTGCAACCCGATCACGCCCATCGCCATGACCTTCCAGCGGGCCATCTACGGGAACGACCCAGTACACCTACCAGGGCGATCGTGTACCACGTGCCCTGCCCAACCTGGGGGGTGGGCGACCTACGCCGCGCTGCTCGGTGTGGTCCTGGCCGCCAGCGTCGGCGCTGTTCCTGCTGGCCCTCATCGTCTTCGGACGGCTCGAGGGCAACTTCGCCGAGGAGCTCTAGAGCCGTGGCCGTCGCCATCGAGGTCGAGGACATCTCCAAGCAGTTCCGCCTGTACAACGAGAAGCACACCTCGCTGAAGGAGCGGGTGATCCACGGGGGCAAGATGCCGTTCACCCCGTTCTGGGCCCTGCAGGACGTGAACGTCGAGATCAACCAGGGGGAGACGTTCGGGATCCTGGGCCGCAACGGCTGCGGAAAGTCGACCCTGCTCAAGTGCATCGCCGGCATCCTCAAGCCCACCTCGGGTGAGATCCGGGTACGGGGTCAGCCTGGCCGCCATGCTGGAGCTCGGCGCCGGGTTCCAGCCCGATCTCTCGGGTCGGGACAACATCTACCTCAACGGCTCGCTGCTCGGCCTGTCGCAGGCCGAGATCGAGAAGCGGTTCGACGACATCGTGGCCTTCGCCGAGCTCGAGGAGTTCATCGACAACCAGGTCAAGTTCTACTCCTCGGGCATGTACGTGCGCCTCGGGTTCGCCGTGGCGGTCAACGTGGAGCCCGACGTGCTGCTGGTCGACGAGGTGCTGGCCGTGGGGGACGCCAACTTCCAGCGCAAGTGCCTGGACCACGTGAAGAAGTTCCAGCGCGAGGGCCGGACCATCGTGGTGGTCAGCCACGGGACCGACACCATCCGGCAGAACTGCTCCCGGGTCATGGTCATGAACCACGGCAAGGTCATCACCGTGGACGAGGTCGGGGGAGGGCATCCGGGTCTACCTGGCCGACCTGCTGGGCGTCGGCACGCTCGAAGGGTCGGAGTCCGGCGGGATCGCCGGCAACGTCCTCGCCATCGGCACCGTGCAGGCCGAGCACGGCGGCAGCGGCGCCCGTTCCCATCTCTACCCGGGCGAGTCGCTGACCGTCACCGCCGACATCGACAGCCTGGCCGCCGGTGCCCAACGCCATGGCCACCATCGCCATCCACGATGACAAGAACGAGTTGGTCTTCGCCTCGGATCCCGACGATCCCGGCCTGCGCCATGGAGATCCCCGACCGGCGGAGGCGTGGTCCGGTTCGTCTTCCCCGAGGTGCCCCTGCTGGACGGCACCTACTCGGTGAGTGTCGGCATCCGCAGCGCCACCGACACCGCCATCTACGACTGGAAGGACCAGGTCACCCAGTTCGAGGTGGCCAACAACGGCCGTTCCACCGGCCGGGTGCGGCTTCCGCTCGACGTGAGCTTCCGGCTCCGGTCGACCGGGCCACACCGGCGAGGTTCCGGCAGTGAGCGGCGCCCCGTTCGCGCCCCTGGCCGGCTGGGAAGAGTCCGCCTTGTGATCGATCGGTGTTCGGCGGACGCGTCGACCGCATCGACCAGGTCATCCCCACGCCTGGCCAGTCGGGACGCCATCGGAGGGCACACGGTCCAGCTGCGCGACCTGCTGCGTTCCCGTGGCTACCAGTCGGACATCTACTACGGCAACGCCTCGCCGGATCGACTCGACTTCGGCTTTCCGGTGGCTCGGCTGGGTGAGCACCCGCCCAGATCGGCCGGGTGCTCCTCTACCAGCTGTCCATCGGCAGCGGTGTGGCCGACATCTTCCGCGAGCGCGGCGAGCGGAAGTTCGTCAACTACCACAACATCACGCCGGCCGACCTGCTCGAGGCCTGGATGCCCGAGGTGGGGGAGGAGGTCCGCTGGGGGCGGGCCCAGCTTGCGGGACCTGGCCCCGGTCACCGAGTTCGCCGTCGCCGACTCCCGGTTCAACGAGGGTGAGCTCCGGTCCGCCGGCTACCGGTCGACCACGACCGTCCCCCTCCTCATCGACCTGGAGAGCTTCTCGGGGACGCCGGACCCCACCCTGGCCGCCCGTCTGGCCGAGCAGAAGGCCCGAGGCGGTGCCGATCTCCTCTTCGTGGGCAAGGTCTCGCCGCACAAGGGCCAGGACGACCTCATCAAGGCGCTGGCCACCTACCGGCAGCTCTACGATCCGCGGGCCCGGCTGCACATCGTGGGGGGTTCCATCAGCGAGGAGTACTCGGTGGCCCTCGAGCGGTTCGTGGACGAGCTCGACCTGGCCGACGCGGTGGAGTTCGCCGGGGTGGTCAGCCACGAGGAGCTGATCGCCTACTACGCGGCCGCCGACGTCTTCTGCTGCCTCTCCAACCACGAGGGGTTCTGCGTTCCGTCTGCTGGAGTCGATGTACCACCGCCTGCCGATCGTGGCCTACGCCAGTACCGCCGTCCCCGAGACGGTGCGGGGCGCCGGCCTGGTCCTGCCGGACAAGGAGCCGGTCCGGGTGGCGGCCGCCATCGACCGGGTCCTCGCGGACGAGCAGCCTGCGGGCGGTCCTGGCCGGGGCGGCCGCCGAGCGGGTGGAGCGTTTGCCCTTTCCCGGATCCGGGAGGGATTCGCCTCGGCGCTCGACGCCGCCTGCGCCGTCTGACGCGTCCGGCGCCCTGACCAGCCAGTCTCCCTGGTCCGGGCTGGGCGAGCCGGGGACCACCGGGATCCGTCTGTGGGTGGGCTGATGAGGACGACGACGCCGGGTTCAGTTCGCCGGTCCAACGGCCGATACGGGTAGGTCCCTACCACCCGCATGCCCAGACTCCTCTCGCTGACCGACCCCGTGGTCGACGCCGGGGGTGACCCTCGGGACCGGCGGATGCGGGCCGGACAGACACTACGAAGCTGTCGATAGGGGAGTGATCGGATGCAGGAAGGCCAGGGCATCGGCGGCGGGTCCTCGCGACCTCGGAGAGAGCAGCGGCGGACCCATCAACCGAGCCGGGCCGTGCGCGCGTCGGTGGCGGCGAAGCGCCGGCGGTCGGCGGTCGTCGTCGCGGCGCCGTCGCCCTCCTGGCTCTGGGCGTTCCCTTGGTCGCCGGCTCGGCACCCGCTTCGGCCGCCGTGGCCCACGCCGCCCTTCCCGTCTCCCTCGTCTGGCAGCAGACCCTTCCCGACGGCGGGAACCCCATCGCCCAGAGCTCGCCTTCGGTCGCCACCCTGGACGGTGGCGGCCCCTCGGTGGTCGTGGGCGACCGGGGCGGCAACGTGTGGGCCTTCCACCTGTCCAACGGTTCGGCACCCGGCGGGCTGGCCGGCCCACACCGCCGGCCCCATCGACTCGACGCCCGTCGGCCACTCCCAACGGCTCGGGTACCGACACCGTCTTCGTCGACGCCGGCAACGCCGCCCAGCCCGGCCTCGGGCGGGTACTACGCCTTCACCAACACCGGCGGCCAGCTTTGTGGCAGCGCGGGCGCCCCCGACCTGAACGGCCAGCACGGCGTCCAGGCCTCCCCGTCGGTGGGCGTCCTGAACGGCGTCAACGGCGGTGGTTGCGCCGTCGCTGGGCCAGAACGAGTACGCCCTCAACGGATCGAACGGGTCCACCTTGCCCGGGTGGCCGTTCTTCACCGCCGACAGCGGATTCAGCACGCCCGTCGCTGGCCGACCTGTACGGCAACGGACAGACCGAGGTCATCGAGGGGGGCGACTCGTCACCCGGACTGGCCTACGGCGTCAACTACACCGCCGGCGGTCACCTCCGGATACTCGGTCCCGGCGGCAACCTGATCTGTGTTCACGACACCAACCAGACCGTCGACTCGTCGACGGCGGTGGGCAACTTCCTCGGCGGCGGCCAGGTGGGCATCGCCTTCGGCACCGGTTCGTACTACCCGGGAGCCTCGGACACCAACACCCTGATCGCCTCGGACTCCAACTGCAACATCGTCTGGCGCACCAATCTCGGGGGGAACACCATCAGCAGCCCGGCCATCGGCGACCTCGAGGGTGACGGCAACGTCCAGGTGGTCGAGGGCGCAGACACCGGCTCCGGCGGCCTGGTGTGGGCGCTCAACGGCTCCAGCGGTGCCGCCATGCCGGGCTGGCCCCAGGCCACGTCGGGACGGCATCATCGGCGGGGTCGACCACCGCCGACCTGACCGGAGGCGGCTACAACGACGTACTGGTGCCGACCACCAATGGCCTGGTCATCTTCGACGGACGCAGCGCCCAGCCGGTGGCCACGCTGGGTTCCGGGGCGGTGGCGCTGCAGAACTCGCCGATGGTGACCATCGACCCCAACGGGACCATCGGGATCACCATCGCCGGGTACAACGGCCAGAACGCCGGCGTCATCCAGCACTACGAGGTGACCGGCTCCGCCGGTCGCTCGCTGGGCCGCCGGTCGTGGCCGATGTTCCACCAGAACGCCCAGCTGACCGGGACCCTGACCCAGCCCGCACCCCAGCACCTCAACCAGCCGGTGGTGGGCATGGCCTCCACCCCCGACGGGGGCGGCTACTGGGAGGTGGCCTCCGACGGCGGCGATCTTCTCCTTCGGGGACGCCGCCTTCTACGGGTCGATGGGCGGCATGCATCTGAACCGGCCGATCGTGGGCATCGCCGCCACCAGCGACGGCAAGGGCTACTGGGAGGTGGCCTCCGACGGCGGCATCTTCGCCTTCGGCGACGCCGCCTTCCACGGATCGACCGGCAACATCCACCTCAACCAACCGATCGTGGGCATGGCCGCTACGCCCGAGTGGCAACGGCTACTGGATGGTGGCCTCCGACGGCGGCATCTTCTCCTTCGGCGATGCCGCCTTCCACGGGTCCACCGGCAACATCCACCTGAACCGACCGGTCGTGGGCATGGCCTCCTCCCCGAGTGGCAACGGGCTACTGGCTGGTGGCCACCGACGGTGGCATCTTCTCCTTCGGCGACGCCGCCTTCCACGGATCCACCGGCAACATCCACCTGAACCAGCCGATCGTCGGCATGGCCTCCAACCGCCACGGCGGCTACTGGATGGTGGCCTCCGACGGCGGCATCTTCTCCTTCGGCGGCGCCACCTTCTACGGTTCGACCGGCAACATCCGGCTGGCCCAACCCGTGGTGGGGATGACCGCGGTGCCCCGGGGCACCGGCTACTGGATGTCGGCCTCCGACGGCGGCATCTTCGCCTTCGGCACCGCCCAGTTCTACGGATCGGTCCCGGCCCTCTTCGCCGCCGCGGTGGGCACTGATTGAGCCGATCCATCGGATGTGGAATAGATCGAAATAGTAGGAAAGAAGCTAGAAGACACTGATAGTCGTCTAAAGTATCCGCCCCCGGCAGGTTTGAGGACGCCGAGGCCGGGCAACGTACACACTGATCGGTCCCGGAGCCGGTTTCCGCCGGCCGGTTCCGGGACCGACCCACTGGCTCGGCTCTCACTCGGGTGGCCCGCCACCCGGTCGGCCAGGAACCCAGCCGCCGGTAGCCGCCTGGGTCGCCACTCGTCTAGGATGGTGGGCCGTCAGCAGCGGTCGGAGACGACGGTGGTCGGCACGCACCGCCCACCCGCCAGGCCCTGCACCCGTAGTCGCTTGTTTCCGCATCTCCCGAGGAGTTCCCGCATGCCCGAAGTCACGCTCACCGCCGAAGCCGGTCGCACCACCGGATCGAGCTCGACCCGCCGCCTGCGCTCCGAGGGAAAGATCCCAGGGGTGGTCTACGGGCACGGGTCCGATCCCATCCCGGTGGCCGTCGTGGCCCGTGAGTTCCAGATCGCCCTGTCCGGTGAGGCGGGGCTCAACACCCTCCTCTCGCTGGAGGTGGGTTCGGACAACTTCCTGACGCTGGCTCGCGACATCCAGCACCACCCGTTCAAGAACGTGGTGACCCACGTCGACTTCCAGATCGTTCGTCGCGATGAGGTGATCTCCGCTGAGATCCCGATCAACCTGGTGGGTGAGGCCATCGAGGTCCAGCACGGTGACGGCATCGTCGACCAGCAGCTGTTCACCCTCCACATCAAGGCCAAGCCGGCGGACATCCCGCCCTCGGTCGACCTCGACATCTCCGAGCTGACCATCGGCGCCGCCCTCCACGTGTCGGAGATCACCATCCCCAAGGGAGTGGAGCTGGAGACCGACGTGGAAGCAACAGTGGTCGCCGGCCAGCCCCCGCGGGTACAGACCAGCGACGACGCCGAAGCCGAGGCGGCCGCCGAGGCGGCCGGGGAGGCCGCCGGCGACGCCGGGGAGGCCGCGGACGCCGGATCC
Organism: uncultured Acidimicrobiaceae bacterium; assembly: GCA_963835465.1. Taxonomy (GTDB): domain Bacteria; phylum Actinomycetota; class Acidimicrobiia; order Acidimicrobiales; family RAAP-2; genus Bog-756. The sequence continues at coordinate 143,102 of CAWIFR010000006.1, read as the reverse complement.
GGCGACTCCGAGTCGTCGGAGGGCTAGGCCCTGCTCCGTAGACGGGCGGCCCAGCTCGAACCGCGGCGGGGCACTCCGGCCGATCTGTTGGTGGTGGGCCTGGGCAATCCGGGCATCGAGTACGTCAACAGTCGTCACAATGCCGGTGCCGAGGTGGTGGCCGCGCTGGCCGAGCGCCACGGAGCCCGCCTCCGGGCCGACAAGGCACTCCATGCCCAGGTGGCCGAGATCCGCATCGGTGGGCGACGAGTGCTCCTGGCCGTGCCCTCCACCTTCATGAACGAGTCGGGCCGGGCCGTGGCGCCGCTGGTCAGACGGGCCGGGGTGGACCAACCGGGCCCCGAGGATGCGGACGACGACCCCCTGGCCCAGCGCCTCGTGGTGGTCCATGACGAGCTGGACCTCCCGTCCGGCCGGGTCAAGATCAAGGCGGGCGGAGGTAACGCCGGCAACAACGGTCTGAAGTCGATCGAGAGCCACCTCCACACCAACGGGTACCTGCGCGTGCGGGTGGGCATCGGCAAGCCGCCGGGTCGACAGTCTGGTGCGGACTTCGTGCTCCGTCGGCCGGGGGCGGCCGAGCGTGCGGTCCTGGTCGAGGCCATCGAGTCGGCTGCCGATGCCGTAGAGGCCATTGTCGAAGAGGGCGTCGCCTCGGCCATGAACCGGGTCAACGCCACCGAAGGCAGCCCGGGATGACCGGTCCCGCGGCTACGGATTCGGCCCCGGCCGGCCACCGCTTCGCCGCCGCCACGGTGGTGCAGCTGCTGACCACCACGGGAGAGACCTCGAGCCTGTGGGCGGGCGCCATCCACCCGTACTGGGACATCGCTGGCAACGCCAACGGCGGCTACCTCCTGGCCATCGCCGCCCGGGCCATGAGTGCCGCACTGGCCCGACCGGACCCGGTCACCATCACCGCCCACTACCTGACCCCCGGCCAGCCCGGTCCGGTGTACGTCGACGTCGACGTGGTCAAGGAGGGACGGACCTTCAGTACGGCCACCGCCCGCCTGCTGTCCGGAGACCGTGCCCTGCTGCAAGTCGTGGGCACCTTCGGGGAGCTCTCCGCCCCGGCTTCGGACGAACTGGTCGATGAGGGACCGCCCGCCATCCCCCCGCCAGAAGAGTGCCAGGAGGTGGTGGCCACCGAGACCTTCCCACCGCCTTTCATGGGACAGGTGGAGCTGCGCCTCCATCCCGACGACGCACACTTCCTCTCTGGCAACCCGTCGGGTCGGGCCCTCATGCGGGGCTGGTTCCGGCTACGGGACGGCGAGCCCACCGACACGGTGGCGTTGCTCTGCGCGGTCGATGCCTTCCCGCCCACGGTGTTCAACACCCACCTGCCGGTGGCCTGGACCCCGACGGTCGAGCTGACCGCCCACGTCCGGGCCCGACCGGAGCCGGGCTGGCTCAGGTGCCGCTTCGCCACCCGCTTCGTCACCGGGGGCTTCCTTCGAGGCGGACGGCGAGATCTGGGACGGGGCCGACCGGCTGGTGGCCCAGTCGAGGCAGCTTGCCCTCGTACCCCGCCAGTGAAGGGGTGCTCAGGGGACCGGTACCGGTAGGGCCGGTACGATCGGGTCCCGTGCCCGATCACGACCTCGCCATCATCGCTGAGGGATTGACCAAGTCCTACGGCAGCTTTCACCGCCGTCGGGGGCGTGGACCTGCAGGTCCGGCGGGGTGAGGTCCTGGCCCTGCTCGGTCCGAACGGGGCGGGCAAGACCACCTCGGTCGAGATCCTGGAGGGCTACCGCACAGCGCGACGCGGGCGCGGTCTCGGTGTTCGGGGTCGACCCCGAACGAGCGGCGCCCGGAGCCTGCGGGCCAAGGTGGGCATCGTCCTCCAGGAATGCGCGGTCGAGCCGTATCTGACGGTCACCGAGGCCCTCACCCAGCGGGCCGGTCTCTACCCGCGCCCGCGGCCGGTCGGTGAAGTGATCGAGCTGGTCGGCCTCGAGGCACAAGGCCCGGGCCCGGGTCAAGACCCTCTCCGGCGGGCAGCAGCGCCGGCTCGACCTCGGGCTGGCCCTGGTGGGCAATCCCGAGCTCATCTTCCTCGACGAGCCGACGACCGGGTTCGACCCGTCGGCCCGCCGCGAGGCCTGGGAGGTGGTGCGGGGCCTGTGCGCCGAGGGCCGGACGGTGGTGCTCACCACCCACTACATGGACGAGGCCCAGGCCCTCGCGGACACGGTGGTGGTCATCGCCGCCGGCCGGGTGGTGGCGTCGGGTTCGCCCGACACGCTCGGGGGACGCGACCGCGGGGAGACGACGGTCCGTTTCGTGCTGCCCGAGGGCGTGAGCACCGCCGACCTGCCCCTGCCCGACGGAGTGGTGCCGAAGATCCGCGGCGACTTCGTCGAGCTCCACGTCGCCGAGCCGACCGCCGCTCGCACGCGCTCACCGGGTGGGCCGTCGCCCGGGGCGAGGCGCTCGCGGGACTGGCCGTCGACCGCCCGTCCCTCGAGGACGTCTACCTCTCGTTGACCGGTGGCGAGACCCCGAGAGGAGGCGAGCGCCGGTGAACGACCTCCTTGTCGCGAAGGAACAGGTCCGCTACGAGCAGAAGGCCTACTGGCGGAACCCGATGGCCGCGGTCTTCACCTTCATGTTCCCGGTGGTCTTCCTGATCATCGTCGGCACCTCGGCCGGCAGCTCGCGCGTGCCGGGCACCACGCTCCGCTACGACCAGTACACGGTCGTCGCCATGCTGGTCTTCGGGCTGATCGCCGCCTGCTACACCAACCTGGGAATGACCATCTGCAACCGGCGCGACTGGGCATCCTCAAGCGGATGCGGGGCACGCTCCATCTCGATCGGCTCCTACGTCGGCGGCATCATCGGCAACGTGATGATCAACGTGGCCATCCTGGCCGTGCTCGTCGTGGGGATCGGCATGGCCTTCTACCACCTCCACTTCCCGTACCACCCGGCCGCCGTGGTGGTGACCCTGATGGTCGGCATCGTGACCTACTCGTCCCTCGGGCTGGCGGTCACGGTGTTCGTACCCAACGCCGACGCCGCGCCCGCCGTGATCAACGGGATCTACTTCCCGATCGTGTTCATCTCGGGCGTGTTCTACCCGCTGAGCAACGGTTCGGTCCTGTCGAAGATCGCCGACTACTTCCCGGTGCGGCACATGATCACCTCGCCTGGTCGCCGGCCTTCGAGGGCGGACCCGGGGTCGGGTCTCCAAGTGGGGGACCTGCTGGTGATGTTGATCTGGGCCGCGGCGGGCCTGGTCGTTACCGCCCGGTGGTTCCGTTGGGAGCCGCGCCGGCCACGAGTGAGCCCGGCCCGTCGCGGCGGACGGTGACCCAGCCGACGGCGTGGACGCCCCCGGTACCCTGAGCCGGTGAGCCTCCGCTCGCTCCCCGCCCTGCTCCGCAACGAGCCCGCGATGACGACGGGTGATCGGCGCGCCCAACGCCACGCTGGCCGTCGGCCACCCCGGCCCAGGCCTTCGTCCTGGCCGGGCCTGTCCGGCTCGGAACCCGCTCGCCGGTGCTGGTGATCACGCCGACCGGGGCGTCGGCCGACCAGCTGGCCCACGACCTGGCGCGCTCTCACGTCCGGCCCGGCGACGCGGGAGCCGCCGGGCCGGCCGTCGAGGTCTTCCCGGCCTGGGAGACCCTTCCCTTCGAGCGGGTGAGCCCCGACGTCGCCACCATGGGGCGGCGGCTCCGGCTGCTCTGGCAGCGTTGGCGGGGGCGCCGGCGAGGGCCGACGGGACCGGTCCACCGTGGACGGCCCGGACATCGTGGTCGCCCCGATCAAGGCGGTCCTCCAGCGGCTCGGCCCCTGGCGAACCGCGGCCCGACCGGTCGTGGTGCGCAAGGGCGACCGGTCGCCGTCGACGACCTGGTCGGACGAGCTGGTGGCGCATGGGCTACCGGCGTGAGTCGATCGTCGAGCACCGCGGGGAGCTGGCGGTCCGGGGCGGGATCGTCGACGTGTTCCCCTCGACCGCCGACGAACCGGTGCGCATCGACCTCTGGGGCGACGAGGTCGACCGCCTGACCCGCTTCGACGTGGCCGACCAGCGCTCGATCGACGACCTCGCGGCGGTCGAGCTGTTCGGCTGCCGCGAGCTGGTCGCCGACGACGCCGATGCGGCGAGCGGGCCGCCGAGCTGGTCGGTGACCGCACCCTGGGGCCGGCACCAGTGGGAGCGCCTGGCCGACGGCGAGCTCTTCGACGGCATGGAGTCGTGGCTCCCGTGGCTGGCCGACCGGGAGGAGCTGGTCGACCGACCTCCTGGGCGACGGACGCGCTGGTGGTGCTGGTCGAGCCGCGCCGGGTCCGCGATCGGGCCGGCGAGCTTCTCGACGAGGAGGCGGCGCTGGCCGACGCCCTGGCGTCCACCTGGGGTCTCGAGCGGCGGCGTCGACGCGCCCCGCCTGCACGTCCCCTTCGACCGGCTGCTGACCGCGACGGGCGGCCGGTGTCGTCTCCCTGGTCCCCTCGGCCGAGGGCCCCGACATCCCCTTGGTGGAGTCGCGGGGCTGGGAGCCGATCCTCGGCGACGGCGCCAAGCTGGCCGCGCAGGTCGCCGAGCCTCGTCGGGCGCGGGCTACTCGGTGGTGCTCTGCTCCTCGACGCCCGGGGGCGCCGAGCGGCTGTCGGGGATCCTGGCCGAGGAGGAGCTGGTGGTGCCGGTGGCCACCGATCCGACGGCGGGTGTGCGGCACCGCGGGCGGCGATCGACCTCGCCACCCCGGGCGCCCGGATCGTGGTGGCCGCGATCGACCGCGGTTTCGTGCTGCCCGGAGCCAAGGTGGCCGTGCTGACCGAGTCCGACGTGACCGGCCGGCGCCGGCCCCACCGGCAGGCCCGCACCCGGGCCCGGCCGGTCGACGGCTTCTTCGACGACCTGGCCCCCGGCAGCTACGTCGTCCACCGCCAGCACGGCGTGGCCACGCTACGGCGGCATGGTCACCCGGACCATGGGCGGCGCCACGCGCGACTACCTGCTGCTCGAGTACCGGGGTGGGCGACAAGCTCTACCTCCCCACCGACCAGATCGAGCTGCTCACCCCCTACGCCGGCGGCGACTCGCCCGCGGTCAGCCGGCTCGGGGGGCTCGGAGTGGCAGCGAGGCCCGGTCGAGGGCCAGAGCGGCGGTGCACGAGATCGCCGAGGAGCTGGTGGCCCTCTACCGGCGGCGGCTGCAGGTCGACCGGGCCACGCCTTCGGTCCCGACACGCCCTGGCAGGCCGAGCTCGAGTCCTCGTTCCCCTTCGTCGAGACCGCCGACCAGTTGCGGGCGATCGAGGAGGTCAAGGCCGACATGGAGCGACCCCAGCCCATGGACCGGCTGGTCTGCGGCGACGTCGGCTTCGGCAAGACCGAGGTGGCCATCCGAGCCGTCTTCAAGGCGGTGCAGGACGGATACCAGGCCGCGGTGCTGGTGCCCACCACGCTGCTTGGCCAGCCAGCACGCCCAGACCTTCGCCGACCGGTACGCGCCCTTCCCGGTCAAGGTCGAGATGCTGAGCCGGTTCCTGACCAACGCCCAGGCCAAAGCGGTGCTGGCCGGCCTGGCCGACGGGTCGGTGGACGTGGTGATCGGGACCCACCGCCTGCTGGGGGAGGACGTCGCCTTCAAGAAGCTCGGCCTGCTGGTGGTGGACGAGGAGCAGCGGTTCGGGGTCACCCACAAGGAGTCGATCAAGGCGTTGGCCGACGGGGTCGACGTGCTCACCCTCACCGCCAGCCCCATCCCGCGGACCCTCGAGATGGCCCTGACCGGCATCCGTGACCTGTCGATGGTCAACACCCCGCCGGCGGCCCGCCGGCCGATCCTCACCCACGTCGGCGAGTTCGAGGAGGCGGCGGCCTCCGAGGCCATCCGCCGCGAGCTGCTGCGCGAGGGCCAGGTCTTCTACGTCCACAACCGGGTCCAGGACATCGAGGCGGTGGCCCAGCGCGTGCGCAGGCGATGGCCCCCGAGGCCCGGGTGGCCGTGGCCCACGGCCAGATGGACGAGGGCTCGCTCGAGAAGGTGGTGCTGGACTTCTGGGAGGGCGCAGTACGACGTGCTGGTGTGCACCACCATCATCGAGTCGGGAATCGACATGCCGACGGTCAACACCCTGGTGGTGGACCGGGCCGACCTGCTCGGCCTGGGCCAGCTCCACCAGCTGCGGGGCCGGGTCGGCCGGGCCGGCCAGCGGGCCTACGCCTACCTCTTCCACCCGGTCGACCGGGTGCTCTCCGAGCAGGCCTATGAGCGGCTGCGAACCATCGGCGACCACACCGAGCTGGGTTCCGGTTTCAAGATCGCCCTCCGCGACCTGCAGATCCGTGGTGCGGGGAACCTGCTCGGGCCGCGACCAGTCGGGCCACATCGCCGCCATCGGCTACGACCTCTACGTGCAGATGGTCTCCGAGGCGGTGTCCGAACTGAAAGGGGAGCCCCGGCCCCAGCCGGTGGACCTCAAGCTCGACCTGCCCGACGCCGCCCACCTTCCGGCCACCTACGTCGAGGCCGAGGACGTCCGGCTGGAGGCCTACCGGCGGCTCACCGCGGTGCGGACCGCCGAGCAGATCGACGACGTGCGCACCGAGTGGGAGGACCGGTTCGGGCCCGCTGCCCGCGCCGGCGGCCGCGCTGCTCGACGTGGCCCGCCTGCGGGTGGAGTGCCTGCGGCTCGGCATCACCGACGTCGCCGTGAGCGCACCGACGCGGGGGCATGGGCCGGAGCACCGACCGGGCCGCGGTGCAAGCTGTCGCCGATCACCCTGCCGGCCTCGGCCGAGGTGCGGCTCCGCCGCCTGGCGCCCGGCGCCACCTACCAGGCCGACCTGCACCGGCTGCTGATGCCCGTGGCGCCGTCCAAGGGCGCGACCGGCTACGCCCGGGCCTGGTGGAGCTGCTGGCCGAGCTGGTGCCCGCGGCGGAACCGACGGGTGAGCCGGTCGCGGCCGCGCCGCTGCCCACGGAGCCCCTGTCGGCCAGCCGATAGCATCGCCGCCGTGAAGCGCCATCTCTCCGGGCCGCTCGTGGCGTCGCCGTGGTCGCGGTCGGGGCACTGGCCTCGGCCTGCGACGTCACCCCCACAGCCGCCACGGCCAACGGCACGCCATCTCCACGGCCACCTTCAACTCCCAGCTCCAGACCCTGCAGACCACCGCGGCGGGGGGCTGCCTGCTCCAGCTCGAGAACGCGCAGCGGCCGCCAGCCCCGGCCAGGGAGCCGGCGGACCGGGCACGTACACGATGACCTTCGCCAACGCGGTGCTCAACAACCAGGTCGGCGACCTTGCTGGCCGCGCAGTACGCGGCGTCCAAGGGCATCACCGTCCTCGGCATCGGACCTCGCCACGGCCGAGACCGACTTCGAGTCCACGCTCGACGGGGAGATCAGCGCCGCCGTGCAGCAGGCGTCGGCCGCGGGCACCGCCTCGTGCTGCCAGGACGCGCGGGGCCGGCATCACCGGCAAAGCCCTGCTCGCCGGCCTTCCCGCCTCCGATCGCCGCGGCCCAGATCCGCAACCAGGCAGTGGACGAGAAGCTGCTGGCCCGGGGGGCCGACCTCTCGGACGCCGCGGTGGCCGCCTACTACAACGCCAACCTGGCCCAGTTCACGACGGCGTGCGTCAGCGTGATCGCCACCGACACCCAGGCCAAGGCCAACCAGCTGGTCGCCCAGCTCAACGCCGGCGGAGCCTTCGCCGCGTGGCCAAGGCCACCTCGATCGACCGCCCAGACCGCGGCCAACGGCGGTGCGCTCGGCTGCAACTACACCCAGGCGCAGGTGGAACAGGCCCTCCAGGTGCAGTCGGTCACCGTCGGCCAGCCCATCGCCCCCGTGCAGGACTCGAACACCGGCGAGTGGATCATCTACGAGGTGACCAGCCAGACGGTGGCGCCGCTGTCGGCGGCCAGGACCCTGGCCCGCCGCGAGCTCCTGCAGTCGACCACCAACGTGAACCGGGTGAGCAAGGAGATCGTGGCCTTCGCCCGCACCTCCGACGTCTCGGTCAATCCGCAGTACGGGACCTGGAAGCGCCTCACCGTCGTGGCGCCGGCGGCTCCGCCCTCCGAATTCCTGCTGGGCGCGGTCTCCGGACAGTCCCCGCTGGTGTCCCGCTCGACCAGCGGGGGCTGACCCGATCGGGACGTCTCACCATGACGAGGCCTGACGAGCAGCTGGCTCCAGGCGGCGCCGGGCGCGGATCGACGTGGTCGGGCTGGGCCCGGCCGGACCCGAGCTGGTCACCGCCGAGGCGCTGGGCCTGATGGCCGAGGCCCCCGCCGCTGTTCCTGCGCACGCACCGGCACCCGGCCGCCGCCGTCCCGCCGATGCCCCCAGCTTCGACCACCACTACGAGTCGGCCGGCACCTTCGAGGAGGTCTACCGGGCCATCGCCGAGGACCTGGTGGCCGCAGCCGTCGGCACGGGGCCGCCGTCTACGCCGTCCCCGGATCGCCCTCGGTGGCCGAGGCGCACCGTGGCCCTGCTCCGCCGACACCCGTGGTGCTCGGCCGATACGGTCGCCCTGGCCGTCCATCCGGCGGTCTCCTTCCTCGACCTGGCCTTCGACCGCCTGGGCGTCGACCCGGTGGCCGCCGGCGTCCGGGTGGTGGACGGGGAGACCTTCGCCGTGGACGCGGCCGGGCGAGCGGGGTCCGCTGCTGGTGGCCCAGTGCTGGAGCACCGCCGTGCTGTCGGCCATCAAGCTGTCGGTGGAGGCGGCGCCCGGCGGACCGGTGACCGTCCTCCACCACCTGGGCCTCGAGGACGAGCGGGTGTGGGAGGTCGCGTGGGACGAGCTCGACCGGTCCTTCGCTCCCGACCACCTCACCTCGCTGTGGATCCCCGAGCTGGCCGCCCCGGTGGCCGGGGAGCTGGTGCGGCTGGACGAGCTGGTCCACACGCTGCGGGAGCGCTGCCCCTGGGACCGGCGCCAGACCCACGGCTCCCTGGCCCGGCACCTGCTCGAGGAGTCCTACGAGGTGCTGGAGGCCATCGACGCGGTCGCCCGATCGACGCCACGGTCGACCCGGGCGTCACCGCCACGGCGGCGACCCGCTTCCGCGGCTGACGGCGCCGCCGGCGATGCCGAGGAGCGGGCCGTGGCCCACCTCGAGGAGGAGCTCGGCGACCTGCTCTTCCAGGTGTACTTCCACGCCACCCTGGCCGCCGAGGCCGGCCGGTTCACCCTGGCCGACGTGGCCCGTGGGGTCCACGACAAGCTGGTGTCCCGGCACCCCCACGTGTTCGGCGACGTGACCGCCGACACGCCCGAGGAGGTGGCCACCAACTGGGAGGCGCAGAAGCTGACCGAGAAGGGCCGCACCAGCGTCACCGAGGGGATCCCCGCGGCCCTGCCCGCCCTGGCGCTGGCGGCCAAGCTCCAGCGCAAGGCGCTGGCCGTGGGCATGGTGCTGCCGACGGTCGCCGACGAGGCCACCGAGCTGGCCGCGCGGGTGGGTCGGCTGTCGTCGGTCGGCCACGACGGGCCGGTGACCGACGGGGAGGGCGGCGGCGCCGCGGGAGCCGAGGCGATCGGCGACCTGCTGTTCTCACTGACCAATGTGGCCCGGCTGCTCGGTGTCGACCCCGAGACGGCCCTGCGGATCCGGGCCGGTCGAGTTCCGCGCCGAGGTCGAACCCCAGGGATGAGTCGCCTGGCGCCCGACGGGTGGCGCCTCGGCGGTGTGACCGGCAACGGCAATGCCCTGGTCTGGAGGGTCGCGGATGGTAACTTTTGCCACACCGCCGACAGGAGTGACTACCCACTGTGAGCTACATCGAACAGGTCATCGGCCGAGAGGTCCTCGACTCGCGCGGCAACCCGACCGTCGAGGTCGAGGTGGTCCTCGACTCGGGTGCCGTCGGGCGGGCCATCGTTCCCTCGGGGGCCTCGACCGGCTCGTTCGAGGCGGTCGAGCTTCGTGACGGCGGCGACCGCTACTTGGGCAAGGGCGTGCGGGATGCCGTGGCCAACGTCAACGGCGAGATCGCCGAGATCCTCGACGGGTTGGACGCCCTCGACCAGCGGGGCGTGGATCTGGCCCTGATCGATGCCGACGGCACGCCCAACAAGTCCCGTCTCGGAGCCAACGCCATCCTCGGAGTGTCCCTGGCACTGGCCAAGGCGGCGGCCGACGAACTGGAGCTTCCCCTGTTCCGCTACGTCGGGGGAGCCGACGCCCACGTGCTGCCCGTGCCCATGATGAACGTGGTCAACGGGGGGGTGCACGCCGACAACTCCATCGACCTGCAGGAGTTCATGATCATGCCCATCGGGGCGGCCTCGTTCTCCGAGGCCCTCCGGTGGGGAGTCGAGACCTACCACTCGCTGGCCCGGGTGCTGAAGGTGCGGGGACTGTCCACCACGGTCGGCGACGAGGGCGGGTTCGCACCCAATCTGCCGTCGAACGAGGAGGCGGTGAGGATCCTGGTGGAGGCCATCGAAGCGGCCGGTCGGGTGCCCGGCCAGGACATCGCCATCGCCATGGATCCGGCGACCAGCGAGCTGTACAAGGACGGTAGCTACGTGTTGACCGGGGAGGGGCGCACGCTCTCTTCGGCCGACATGGTCGAGTACTGGGTCGACCTGGTGGGCCGGTACCCGATCGTCTCCATCGAGGACGGGATGGCCGAGGAGGACTGGGACGGTTGGGCGGCACTGACCGAGGCCATCGGGGATCGGGTCCAGCTGGTCGGGGACGACCTGTTCGTCACCAACGAAGAGAGGCTGCGCCGAGGGATCGAAGCCGGCACCGCCAACTCCATCCTGATCAAGGTCAACCAGATCGGCTCACTCACCGAGACGCTCGGGACCATGGCCCTCGCCACCCGCTCCGGGTACTCGTGTGTGATGTCCCATCGGTCGGGAGAGACCGAGGACACCACCATCGCCGACCTGGCCGTGGCCACCAACTGCGGTCAGATCAAGACCGGTGCCCCGGCCGCGCTCTGACCGGGTGGCCAAGTACAACCAGCTACTGCGGATCGAGGAACAGCTCGGCGAGTCGGCGGCCTTCCGGGGCGGCGAGGCACTGTCCTCGTGGAGGCCGGTTCCGTGAGCAACCGGCCTCACGCCCACTCGAAGAGGAGGAGGTCGGGACCGCCCCGGACCTTCAGTGCCGCCACCGGTCTGACCGGGGTCACCCAGGCCGAGGTGGACTACCGGGCCAAGATCACCGAGGCCGCCATGGCCGCGGCCGAGAAGTCGGCCAGAAGGGCGACCCGGTCGCCCCGGTTCACGTTGCCAAAGGAGCCCCGTCGACCGGCCACCGAGCCACCGCGGGTGTTCTCCCTCCCGGCCGAACCCGTTGCCCCACGTGGACCGGGACCCGCGGCCGAGGTCGAGTCCATCGGGGTGGGCACGCTTGAGGCGGCTTCCCCCCGGGCCGTCCCCGCGAGGCTGGCCGCCGACCCGCCTCCCCGGCCGCACACGGAGTCCAGGTCCCCCAAGCGGCTGAAGGCTCCTGCGTCAGCGCCGTCGTCCCTGGTCGCTCAGCCCTTCGGCGCCCCACGCCCTGCTGCAGGCCCGCCCCCCGACGAGGCGGAGTCGCAGACGGCGGCTGCTGCCCCCGATGGGAAGAGTCGCCCACCCCGCATCCTGGCCTCCAGGCTGAGTGCGGTCGTGGCCGCGACCGAGGCGGCGGCCGGGAAGGCGATCAGGGCGGCCAGGTTGGATACGGCGCCGGCTGGACCTTCGGGGCCCACGACCTCGGAGGATCCGCCCGCCGACACCCCCGTGACGACCTCCTCGGCCACGAAGGGACCACCCCCCGTCGCCGCACCGAAGTCCGCTCGGGCACCGAGGGGCGGGAGCCGGTGGAGTGGTCGCGCCGGCCCGTCGTCCTCCGACGGGGCGAACCGCCGCCCCAAGGACAGGACTCGGCCAGTCTCGACTGCGACCGGTCCCGACACGTCGCGTCGTGTGACCCTTCCACTGATCGGCCACAGGGAAAGGGCCAAGCCGGAGTCGGGCACCAAGGCCCACGGCGGGGGACCGGCCGGAGAGCCGGGTCACCGCAGGAGCTTCTCGCGGCCTGCCTCGGGTGCACCCAAACAGGCGCCAAAGAAGCCGGCCAAGGCGAGAACACCAGCGACCCCCCAGGAACGTCGGCGGCGGATCCCGGTGGCGTTGGCTGCCGTGTTTGCGGTGACCGTCCTGGCCACCAGCTTCCCCCTCTCGGCACTCCTGTCCCAGCATCGTCAACTTGCCGCGGCCGCGGCCCAGCTGGGACAGATCCAGAAGTCCAACCGGGCCCTGACCGACCAGGAACACGCCTTGGACTCCAACGTGGCCGTCAGTCAACTGGCCCGGGGGAACTACCAGATGGTCACACCCGGTCAGACGCTCTACGACGTGCTCCCTGCTTCCAGCGAGACGGGCAAGTCGGGCAAGTCGGGGGTCACCAACACGAACACTCCGGGTTCGGCGATCAACGGTGACCCGGGGAGCCAGCCTCTGGTGGCGCCGGCCAACGCTCCCGACCTCAACCCGGAGGTAGCGCTGCCTCAGCCCATCCCGATATCGGCCGCCGGCTCCTCGGGAAGCGCAGCCACGGTCAACGCCGCGACCGCATCGTCGGGGGGTGCGGCGCCGCCGCCGGCTCCGACGACCTTCTGGGGTCGTGTGAGCGACACACTCCAGTTCTGGAAGTGACCGAGGGCCCGAGGGCCGGGTCGGACAGTGAGGTGGCTACCCAGGCCGATGTCGAGGCGGTGGCCCAGCTGCTCGGCCGTCGCCCGGCAGGTCCGTTCGAAGTGGTCGTGCGGGCGGAGGATGGACAGCCGGCCGTGATCGCCAACGCGCCGCTCCTCTTCGATGGCACGCCCATGCCTACCCTCTACTGGCTGGTCGATCGCCACCTTCGTGACGAGGTGAGCCGGCTGGAATCGATCGGGGGGGTACGACAGGCCGAAGCGGCGGTGCCCATGGAGGCGATCGAGGCCGCCCATGCTCGGTACGCCGAGGAGCGGGACGCGCTGGTTGGGCCGGACCACGAAGGCCCCCGCCCTTCGGGTGGTGTTGGGGGCACCCGCAGAGGAGTCAAATGTCTCCACGCCCACCTGGCCTGGTGGTTGACCGGTGCCGACGATCCAGTCGGGGCCTGGACGGCCCAACAGATCGGTCTTCACGTGGGCTGAGGCATGCTCCGACCCGGCAAAGGGTGGTCCTACCAGGGAGGGCGTGGTAGCAAGGAGAGATGGATCGGCAAGGGCCCGTGGCGGCGATCGACTGCGGGACCAACTCGACCCGTCTGCTGGTTGTGAACGGTGAGGGCGCCCCGCTCGAACGGTCGATGCGGATCACCCGCCTGGGTGCCGGGGTCGACGCCACCGGGGAGCTGGCACCGGAGTCGATCGAGCGTTGTCTGTCGGTGCTGCGTGAATACCGCCAGATCATGGACAAGTTCTCGGTGACCAAGGCACGACTGGCCGCCACCTCGGCCGCCCGTGACGCCTCCAACGGAGACGACTTTCTGCGGGCCGCCGGTGAGGCCTCCGGTGTCGTGCCCGAGCTACTCGAAGGCACCGAGGAGGGACGGTTGTCGATGACCGGCGCGCTCTCCGATCTGGGTCACGAAGGAGGGCCCTTCCTCGTTCTCGACATCGGTGGGGGGTCGACAGAGCTCGTGGCTGGATTGGACCCCGACGACCCCGAGCTGGTCGTCGTCTCGCTGCAAGCGGGCTGCGTGCGGGTAACCGAGCGATTTCTCCATTCGGATCCGCCCACCCTCGACGAGTTGGAAGCGGCCGAGGCCATGGTGAACGGACTGTTGGAGCAGGCCATTGCCGAGCATCCCCGCTTCCTCGCCACCCACCGGTTGGTTGGACTGGCCGGAACGGTGACCACGTTGGCCTCGCTCCACCTGGGTTTGGACATCTACGACCGCGATCTGGTGCACCACCACGTGCTGACCGCAGCCGACGTCTATGACTGGTACCGGGCGCTGGCGGCCGAGGTCACCACGGCCCGCCTGGACCGGGCCGGTATGGTTCCGGGACGGGAAGACGTGATCGTGGGCGGTGCATTGATTCTGGCTTGCGTCATGGCCAGATTCGGCTTTGACGAGTGCCTGGTGTCAGAGGCGGACATCCTGGACGGGATGGCTGCCAGTCTGCTGGAGGAGTGCTGGAAGTGACGTTCTCTCGTATGATTGGCCCGTGGAAGACACCTCGGATACCGATTCGCGGATGACCGGTCAATGGCGGAGCGATGTCACGGTACTCGGCGGATGCGGGCACGTCGGCCTGCCTCTCGGCCTGGCATTCGCTGACGCCGGGCTGCAGGTCGTGCTCTTCGACACCAATCTGGCGGCGGTCGACCGGGTCCGTTCGGGCAAGATGCCTCACCTCGAGCCCGGCGCGCCGGAGGTTCTCACCCGCACGCTCGGGAATGGGACGCTCACGGCGTCGGCTGAACCACCGTCGGTGGCCGAGAGCGAACACCTGGTGATCGTGGTCGGCACCCCGGTCGACGAACACCTGAACCCAGACCCCCAGGCGGTGGTCAGCGCCATCGAGGCGGTGGCCGACGAACTGAGCGACGGTCAGCTGCTCGTGTTGCGGAGCACCGTGTTCCCCGGCGTTACCCGTCTGGTGGAGCGCCTCATCGAGCGGATCGGCAAGGCGATCGACGTGGCGTTCTGTCCGGAGCGGATCGCCGAAGGTAAGGCCATGGAGGAGCTCCACTCCCTTCCCCAGATCGTGGCGGCCAGGACCGACCGGGCCTACGACCGGGCTGCAGCGCTCTTCGGCCATCTGACGAGCAGCATCGTGCGAGTGGAGCCAGAAGAGGCGGAACTGGCCAAGCTCTTCACCAACTCGTACCGGTACATCAAGTTCGCGGCAGCCAACCAGTTGTACATGATGGCCAACGACTTCGGCCTCGACTACGAACGGATCCGGCGGGCGGTGATCGAGGACTATCCGCGCGCAGCTGATCTTCCCGGGCCAGGCTTTGCCGCGGGGCCATGTCTCCTGAAGGACACGATGCAGCTGGCGGCCTTCAACAACAACAACTTCGCGTTGGGTCAGGCCAGCATGCAGATCAATGAGGGCCTTCCGCTCTACCTTGTCTCCCGGATGGCGGCACGCTTCGACCTCGACACGATGTCGGTGGGCATCCTGGGCATGGCCTTCAAGGGTGAATCGGATGACAACCGATCGAGTCTCTCGTACAAGCTCAAGCGGGTGTTGAAGGTCAGGGCGAGAGAGGTGCTGACCACCGACCCGTTTGTGCAGGTGGACGGCAGCCTTTCACCGCTGGAGCAGGTGCTGGAGCAGTCCGATCTGGTAATCATCGGTGCACCTCACCGCATCTACGCCGATATCAGTATCACCCAGCCGGTGGTCGACATCTGGAATCTTCGTGGCGACGGGGTGGTGGTGTGAGGCCCCGGGTCTCCGTTGTCATCCCCGCCTACAACGAGGGATCGGCAATTGAGGACGTGCTCGCCCGACTCGTCGAGGCCGTTGAGCTTCCCAATGAGATCGTCGTCGTGGTCGACGCAGCCGACGACAGCACCGTGCCATACGTCGAGAAGTACACCGCGAAGAATCCGCAGATCCGCTGCCTGATCAATGATGTGGAGCCGGGTCCGGCCCAGGCCATTCGTTACGGCATCGACCGAGCCGTGGCGGATGTGGTCGTGGTGACCATGGCCGATGGCTGTGACGACCCCCAGCAGATTGACCAGATGGTTCGTTTGGTGGAGCGAGGTGTCGTGATTGCTGCCGCGTCGAGATATTCGCGGGGGGGACAGCAGGTAGGGGGTCCGTTCGTCAAGAGCACGCTGTCGCGGCTAGCCGGCCTGTCGCTGTGGTTACTGGCTCGGGTGGGTACCCGGGACGCCACCAACTCCTTCAAGGCGTACAACGCCGAGTTCGTCCGGACGGTCGGCATCACGCCAGGGGCTGGATTCGAGATCGGCATCGAGTTGGTGGCCAAGGCCAGGAGGGCAAGGCTCCCGGTGGCCGAGGTGCCCACCATCTGGCTGGAGCGCACGCACGGTGTGTCAAACTTCAAGGTGGTGAGTTGGCTGCCGCACTACCTGCGTTGGTGGCGATTCGCCTTTGGACCTGGACTTCCTCTCGACGAGGTACGGGCCGCCGCAGATCGGAGAGGATGAGGATGAGCAACGTACTCGTGACTGGATCGGCCGGATTCATCGGTGGCTACGTGGTGAAGGAGCTGCTCGACCGGGGCCACAGCGTCGTCGGTATCGACAACTACTCAAAGTACGGACCGGTCAGGCGCTCCTACGATGACCACCCCCGGTACCGGTTCATCGAGGCCGACGCCCGGGACGTCGACCTCATGACCAAGGAGTTGGGGGATTGCGACCACTTCATTGCCGGCGCTGCGCTGATCGGTGGCATCTCGTACTTCCACACGTATGCGTACGATCTTCTTGCCACCAATGAGCGAATCACCGCCTCGTCCTGCGATGCGGCGATCAAAGCTCACGAGACGGGTCAGCTGCAGAAGGTCACGTACCTGAGCTCGTCGATGGTGTTCGAATCTGCCGCCTCCTGGCCGTCTCACGAGGGGCAGGAACACGAGATTCCTCCACCGGTTTCCTCCTATGGCTTCCAGAAGCTGGCGGTGGAGTACTTCGCCAAGGCCGCGTTCGACCAGTACGGCCTCCCATATACCATCGTCCGTCCTTTCAACTGCGTTGGAACAGGCGAGCGCCGGGCGCTCGGCGATGTGGAGATCATGAGTGGCAACGTCAGCCTGGCCATGAGTCACGTCGTTCCCGACCTGGTCCAAAAGGTCCTGAAGGGACAGGACCCGCTCCATATTTTGGGGGACGGCAGCCAGGTCCGTCACTACACCTACGGTGCCGATCTGGCCGAGGGCATCGTGACGGCCATGGAGCACCCCGACGCCCTCAACGAGGACTTCAACCTTTCCACTGCCGAATCGACGACGGTGCTCGAACTGGCGCAGTCGATCTGGGCGGCGATCAAGGGCCCCGATGCCCCGTTCAGTTGGGTGTCGGATCCTCCGTTCGAGCACGACGTGAACCGTCGGGTTCCTGCTACCGAGAAGGCAAAGAGAGTCCTTGGCTTCGAGGCGACCACCAGCCTGGACAAGATCCTGGCCGATGTGGTGCCTTGGATCGAGAAGGCTGTCGCAGACGGAACCATCTGAGCCAGCGCGGCGGCCGGCGGAAGACGACATTGACGACGGCGGTCGCAATGGGACCCCCCAGCGACCTCCCGTGATGGCTGTGAGGGCCGTCGAGGTGACGGCGGCGGAGGCGCCAGATGACGCGGCTGCCCCCGGCTGTTCTGGCTCCTCGGTTGGCTTGAGGGTGGTGACCGTGTGTGCGGCTGCGATTCCTGCTGCACTCTATTTCGCTTACGTCAACCACTTCGGAGTCAACTTCCTCTACTACGACGACTGGGCCCTCGTCCCGATCGTCCATGCCGCCTTGCACCACCAGTTGACCTTGTCGTTGTTGTGGACGCAGCACAACGAGAATCGAATGCTCGTTCCCAACCTGATCTTTCTTCTGTTCGGGACAATCGGACATCTGGACACCAGATCCGTCATGTTCTTCAGCGCCGGCCTCTTCACGATCAGTTACCTCTTATTGCTGGTCACCTATCGCAGCTATGCAAACAGATGGCTCGGACCCATATTCACCCTTATCGTGGGTTGCGTCTGGTTCAGTACGACGGATACGGACAACTCCCTTTGGGCATTTCAGATGGCCTGGTACTTCATCCTTTTCTGCCTGATGGTTGCGCTCTTCCTACTTTCGCGACAGGAGATCACGGTCCTTCCGGTGGCCTTGGCGGCAGTTGTCGCAACGCTGGCATCGTTCTCCTCCCTTCAGGGCCTCCTCTTGTGGCCGGTCGGACTCCTGGTCATCGTCTGGCGCTCCCCTCAAGGTCGCCGAGGGCGGATGATTACGGTTGCGTGGATTCTGGCCGGGCTGATCGTCGCTGCCCTCTACTTCTACGGGTTCAACTTCCAGAGTGGCGCGACGGGTGGGGGATCGGTCAGCTTCGCAGTCCGGCATCCATTCCAGATGTTGACGTACTTCGTGGCCGCGGTCGGCAACGTCGTGTCGGCGACGAGCAGCAGCTCCCTCCACGCACACGAGCTACTCGGATCGGTGCTCAGCGTCGTAGCTGTCGTAGTGATGGTTCAGTGTTGGCGGGAGCGTTCTAGCCCTGGCCGTGGAACCATCCCGCTCCCCGCCGCCCTGATTCTCTACGCCACCCTGTTCGACCTTTCCATCGCCTTCGGTCGACTCAGTTTTGGGGTCGCGGAGTCGCTCGCTCCAAGGTACACAATGGCTAATCTCCTGCTACTGATTGGCGTCGCCATCCATGTGATCCACCGTGCAGATGCGAGCGTTCGATCCGTTCATTCCTCAAGGATGCGACGGAGCCCATCGGCCCTAGCTGCTCTCGGAGTGCTCGTCTGCTTCCTTGTCTTCCAGATCGCCTGGGGAACCCAATTCGGCATCGTCAACGGATCGGTGGTAACCGAGGACCGCATCGCCGGAGCTCAAACGGTGACGAACTTGGATCGAATGACCGCCGCCGAAGGCGAGACCAACGTCTCGCGATTTGTGTACCCAAGCCTGCCGGCCCTCAGGCCACTTGTGGAACTCGCCGAACGGGACCACCTGAATGTCTTCGTGCCGTCGGTCAGAAGGGCTTATCGGGAACTGGGACCGCCGAGGGCAAGTACCCCCTGACTCGTCCGGTCGTTCCTGGGTGGGTGGTTTGGTCCACGAGCCGGCAAGCACCCCGTTCTTGACCTGGCTCGGCGGCGCGTTCAGGCCCCAATCGGGGATCGGCGGGCATGGAGTTCGGGCTAGGAGAACATGGTCCGGCGTGGGGCAATCGATGGCTCGGGAGTCCATGGGTAGCCGCTAGGGCGTAGTACGGTCTGCCAGTAGCATGACTGCGTCCACGTTGAGCACCTTGGGCCCGGAGGCATGAGCCGAAGCCAGGCAGTGTCCTTCCCTGATTGCCCTAATCCGGTCGTCTCCATCGTAACCATCGGTTTTGGGAATGCCCCCCATCTGGTGAGTTGTCTGGAGTCGGTGGCCGTCGGCGTGCAGTCGCTTGGCTACGAAGTGATCGTTGTATTGAACGGCACCACAGAATCAGTTGAAAAGGACCTGGCACGGCGCGTGCAAGGCGCCACGGTGGAGGTATCTCGGGTCAACAGAGGGTTTGCCGGGGCGTGCAATCTCGGAGCGTCACTCGCGACCGGCGAATTCATTGCTCTCCTGAACGACGACACAATTGTGGAACCCGGTTGGCTCGAGGAACTTGTCGCCGCCCTGCGGCGGCACCCCCAGGTCGGAGCGGTCGGCAGCCGGCTACTCCACGCTGACGGCTCGCTCCAGGAAGCCGGCCAGGTGATTTGGAATGACGGATCGACGAGCTGTGTCGGACGTGACGAGCCCGAGAGTCGGCATGCCTTCGAGTGGGCCCGACGGGTTGACTACTGCTCAGGGTCGTCGTTGCTCATTCGGCGATCCACCTGGGATCGCCTCGGTGGACTCGACGAATCGTTCTATCCGGCCTACTGCGAGGATGTGGACCTCTGCTTGCGGATCGCCGAGGGCGGTGAAGAGGTGTGGTACGAGCCAAACTCGAGGGTCACTCACCTCGAGTCGCGGAGCACGACTAGCTCTTACAAGCGGTTTCTCATCGAGAGGAACAGGCCCCTCCTGATCACTCGATGGGCCGATGAGATAGGACGGCGCCTGGCGCCCGATCCCCATGATCCATCCGCCATCACCCGAGCCGTCTTTCGGGCCCTCGGGGACCCGTTCCGACTCCTGATCATCGATGACCGCATTCCGATACCAGCATTGGGTGCAGGGTTCCCGCGGATGTATGACTTCGCCAGGGAGCTTGCCGAGACTGACGACGTGCACGTGGCTGTTCTGCCGACGGCCACCGACGCCGGCGACCCATCGGAACTGGCCGCCGCCGGTATTGAGATCGTTCGGACCTCACTGCGAGAGCACCTCGCCGAGCCCGGAACGGCCTACGACGTCGTGGTGATCTCCCGGCCCAACAACTTCATCGACAATTCGCACGTCATCCGTTCACTGCTGCCTGGTGTTCCCATCATCTATGACGTCGAAGCGCTGTTTCACCGGAGAATGCAGAAGCAGATCCCGTTCGTCGACGATCCGGTGTTGCGCCGAAAGCTGGTTATCGATGCAGAAGAGATGAAGCAGTTCGAGACGGCCATTGTCGCAATGGCCGATCATGTCGTCTGCCTGTCGGAGGACGAAGCAGCGTTCGTCCGGGGGATTGGGGCTCCGGAACATGTGTCCGTCAAGCCTCCGCTCCTGAATGGCATCATCCCCTCGACGGCGCCCTTCGCCGAGAGGAACGACATAATAATGGTCGCCAGCTGGGTCGCCGGGTGGGGATCTCCGAACTGTGACGGACTGAGCTGGTTCCTCGACGAGGTGTTCCCCCTGGTGCAAGAACAGGTTCCCTGGGCCACCCTGCGGGTCAGCGGGGCCGATCCACCGATCGAACTGCGTGAGAGGGAGCGGTTTGGCGTCGTGTTCCAGGGCCACATCCCGAACCTGATGGACTTCTACGGGACGGCGCGCGTGGTTATCTCGCCGGTGCGCTTCGGAAGCGGTGTCAAGATCAAGACTGTCGAGGCGATGCAGTACGGCATTCCGGTGGTGTCGACTGAGGTGGGTGCTGAAGGGATCGACCTGCACGGGCTCGATGCTCTCGAGATCACAGACGATCCGGAGGAGTTCGCCCAAGCGGTCTGTACTCTGCTGACCGATCCCGTGGCTTGGGCCTCCCATCGGGCCCACATCGTCAAGCTGCATGACGCCTGGGCGGAGGATGGATCCCGAGGGCCGTCGTGGACGGAGATCATCAAGCTCGTAGAGATGCGCTCGGCCAATCACCACACCGATCACTACACGGAGGCCTCCCATGCCTGACAAAACAAGCTCGTCGCGCCAACCCACACCTTCGGCGACCGTCGCGTCGACGCCGTTGACGGCGACGGATATCGACGCCAACCACAGCCAGTCGAACGGGTCCGACTCTGGCCCGGCAGCGGAGCTCAACAGACGACTTCGGGAGCAGGTGGCGATCAATTCTGAACTGGACGCCGACGTCCGTTACCTTCAGGCTGAGCTGGCCATCAAGAATGAGTACCTGGAGGAGTTGGAGATCGAAATCGGTCGCCTCCATCTGGTGGCTGCCGAGTACTCGGCTTATCGGAGCCGTATGACTCATCGGTCGATTGACGGTCTTGTGGTGAGGGTGCAGAGACTCCCCGGGGTCTACTCGCCGATGCGCTCAGTTGGTCGAACGATGCTCAGGCGATACTCGCGTGCTGTAACGCGAGAGGCGAGCGGACGGTGACAAAGAAGGACGTGCAGACGGGCGAAATCCAGGAGGCTCAGGCCCCTCCCTCGGGCGCCCGGCTGCAGAACTCTTACGAGGAGCTGTACTACCAAGAGGGTCTCGGGCCGCCCTACCGGCGGGGCGAGCCGCATTGGAGCGAGTTCTTCGGAGGTATTGCGGTCAAGATCGTCGAGCAGCTCAAGCCGCGGACGGCGCTCGACGCGGGGTGCGCTATCGGTTTCTTGGTCGAGGAGCTTCGTAGGAGGGGCGTTGATGCCCGTGGTGTGGACGCCTCGGAATGGGCTATCAGCCAGGTGCCGGAGGAGCTCAGGTCGTTCTTCAAGGTCGCGTCGCTGACAGAGGAATTGGACGGTGACTATGACCTGATCACCTGCTTCGAGGTCCTCGAGCACATGAAGGGCCATGAAGCCGAAGATGCCGTAGCCAACCTGTGTCGGCACACGGACACCATTCTGTTTTCCTCGACCCCGACGGATTTCGAGGAGCCGACCCATGTGAATGTGCAGACGGGCGACTACTGGATCGGACTCTTCGGAGCCCAGGGATTCTTCCGGGACCTCGACTACGACGCCAGTTTCGTGGCCCAGCACGCCGTCCTCTTGCGCCGGAAGTCGTGGTCGGTGGTGGACGCGGCCAAGGAGTACGAGCGGGCATGGTGGCAGGCACATCAGGTCGCCGAAGGAGCACGAACGACCCGAGACCAGCTGGCACACGACATCCTGGACCTCCAGGGACAGCTTGAGGCGTCTCGCCTTCAGTTCGAGACGCTCATGGCTGAACACGAACGTGCCGCCGCGTACATGCAGGAGCTTGCCGAGTTCACCGAGGGAGTCAAGAGCCTGCTCTCGGTGGAGCAGGCGAAGGTCCAGTTGCTCCAGGCCCAGTTGGAGCAGGTGGGCAAGGGTGGCAGCGAGGAGCTGATCGAGACGAAGGCCCGCCTAGCTGAGAGCCTCCGAGAACTCGACGCTCTCCGGAACACCAAAGTGTTTCGATACAGCTCGGGTCTCCGGCAGGCCTATGGCCGGGCACGGCGTGGGCAGCAAGGGGGGTCGCATCCCGCCTCGGGGGAGCACTCACCGGCGCCTGAGGAACCTCCACCTGCCTACGCCGACTGGATCGAGCGCTACCGACCGACCGACTCCCGAGCACAACGCACAATTGAGGAGGCGCTGGGTCGCCACGACGACTTGCCTCTGATCTCGGTGGTCATGCCGGTGTTCAATCCTTCCGAGCACCATCTGCGCGCCGCCATCGACTCGGTCCGTGGCCAATGGTACGAGCGCTGGGAACTCTGTATCGCCGACGACGCGTCCACTGAGGAGTGGGTGCCCGGCGTACTTGCTGAATACGAGTCCATCGACCCGCGGATCTCGGTGGTGCGACTCCCTGAGAATGGTCATATTGCCGCGGCGACCAACTCGGCTCTGGAGATGGCAACCGGGACGTTCGTGGGATTCCTTGACCACGATGATGCGCTGGCTGAGGAGGCTCTGGCCCTGGTGGCCCTGGCCACCGCGGAACTGCCCGATGCCGGTCTCTTCTACAGCGACGAGGACAAGCTCGATTCGGAGGGGTCCAGATCAGACCCCTATTTCAAGCCCGCGTGGGATCCCCTTCTGCTGGTTGGCCAGAACTACCTCACCCACTTCCTCGTCGTGCGGCGCGATGTACTCGGCCTCGTTGGAGGCCTGAGAACGGGATTCGAGGGTGCGCAGGACTGGGACCTGGCCTACCGGGTCACTGAGCACCTGCGCGCGGATCAGATCGTGCACATTCCGCACGTCCTGTATCACTGGCGGCTCCACCCGCAGTCGACATCTTCGTCGCAGGCGGCCAAGCCCTACGCGGCCCGAGCCGCACTCCGAGCCGCTGAGGAGCACCTGTCGAGGATGGGTACCGAGGGCCAGGTCGGCCCGCTCGGTCGGATCGGTTACCAGCGGGTCCACTGGGCTCTGCCTGACGAACCGCCCAAGGTGAGCATCGTCATACCGACGCGTGACGGACCCCGACTTCAGAGGTGCCTGGAGAGTCTTCGGTACCGGACCACGTATCCGAACTACGAGATCCTCGTGGTCGACAATGGATCCACGGATCTGGCCCTGCTGCAATATCTAGCTGACCGCGCCTTCGAGATCCGAATCATCAGGGACAGCCGCCCATTCAACTATCCCGGGCTCAACAATGCCGCGGTCCGGGAAGCGCAGGGAAGCGTGATCTGCCTCCTGAACGACGATGTGGAGATCATCACCGACAACTGGCTGGAGGAGATGGTGGGACAGCTCCTCCAGCCCGAGATCGGCATCGTGGGGGCAAAGCTCTACTTCGGAGACGGCAGGATCCAGCATGCCGGCGTCGTGCTCGGATTGGGTGGGGTGGCCGGCCACGGATTCCGATACTTCGACAGCCTGTACTTCGGGCACTTCGGCCACACAGTGCTACCCCGCATGTCCAGCGCAGTCACCGCCGCGTGCATGGTGACCCGGCGTGAGCTGTGGGACGAGCTCGGAGGCTTGGACGAGCAGTTGGCGGTGTCGTACAACGACGTGGACTACTGCCTCCGGGCCGCCCAGGCGGGCTGGAAGACAGCATGGACGCCGTTCGCTGAGCTGACCCACTTCGAGTCCACCAGCCGGAAGCCGGACGTCGACGCTGCCAATGTGCTTCGGGCCAGGGCCGAGTTCGACTTCATGGTGGACCGATGGGGTGAGTGGCTCCGTCAGGATCCGGCTTACAACCCAAATCTGACCCTGGACCATGAGGATTACCAGCTCTCCTGGCCTCCTCGGATTGGTAGGACTGAGGCCTGCCGACCCAGGCACCGGGTCAAATCGGCCTATCCGACTGGCCAGAGACCGGATGATTGAGCCAAACCACACTACCTGTCAGTCAGTGGTGGGACGTAGAGCTCGCTTCTGCTCGATCATGGAGTAGAGGGCATACGCATCGAGATTCAACTCCCGGAAATGCTTGGGTTTGTGGACCTTGATAAAGACGCCTGGGTCCTCCGGCTGGTCGAGTTCGAGGTGATCGATGATGCAGTCGGCGAAGATCACTCGCATGTCGTCAGCCGAGAATCTCCAGTGATCCGCCGGATAGTCGTGCAGCGGAAACCCTTCCGATCGGGTGGTGATCAGCAGCACACCGTCCGGGGAGAGAACCTGCTTCATGTTGTGAATGACCAATTGCCAATCGGCGACATGTTCGATCATCTCTGTGGAAATCACGACATCGAATGACGCCACGCCGAACTCGTCGATGAGATGGCTCGCATCACAGATCCGATCGACGCCAGGTCCGTCGGAAATATCGACTCCGAGGTAGCTCAAAGGATTCAGGTTCGAAATGATCGATCGTGCCGAACCGTTGACGTCGTAGGCCCCGACCTCGAGCACACGGCGGCGTCGCACGTCGCGGCGAGTTAGCGCCGACGAGACGAAGTCCAAACATCCCTGATTGCACATGCCGGCAGTCTGTCACCTTGGGACCACTTGATCTTGTATTTGCCTTCCCCGATGGTTCCTCGGATGTAGCGACAGTTGTCGTATCGGTGGACAGATCAACGCGTCACCCGAAGTCCATCTCACCAATCGTCGATGCGGGACCCGGGCGAACATCGACTGGACCGTCCACATCGAGGTTCGCCGCTCGGGTCTTCCCACTTTCGAGTCCATGGGTTGTGAGTAGAGAACAAGTAGGTTTGAGCCCATGGATCCGTTGGCAGTCCGCAAGAGGTTCTCTGAACAATTGGTCGGCCAAGGAATAGAGATCGGTCCAGGTCACGTGCCGTTTCCCGTGATGTCCGACGCGTCGGTTCGATATGTGGATCGTTGGTATCCGAAGGAGAACGGGGCTCTCTTTCCGGATCTCGGTGATTCCCCCGGTTTCCCAGAGCCAGACATGATCTCCAATCTCGATGCGGATCGTCTGAGTCAACTAGCCGACGAAAGTCAGGACTTCGTTATCGCCAGCCACGTGATCGAGCACCTGGCCAATCCGTTGGCGATGCTCGCCGATATCCATCGGGTTTTGAAGACCGACGGATTGCTGATACTGCTCGTCCCGGATCGGAGCCGAACGTTCGACCGTGATCGCCTTCCCACACCGCTTGGCCATCTGATCGATGACTATCGAAATGACGTGCGAGAGGTTGAAGACGCCCACGTGGAGGAGTTCCTGGTGTCTACTGGGACTGTTGCTGCCGATGAGGTCACCGCAGATGACATTGAGCTCCACCGACGTCGATCGGTGCACGTCCACGTATGGGATCTTCCCGAGTTCACTGAAGTTCTCGAGTATGCGGCAGCTGAAATGGACATCCATTGGGAGGTCCTCGATGCCATGAATCCCGGCGAAGAGGGTACGCATGGTGATGAATTCGGCTGGCTCCTGTCTCGTCAACCTTCGAAATCGGGATGCTGACTTCTGAAGCTTCCCGGGTGGCGCTTCAGATCCAATGGACAGACACAGCTGACATCTGCGGGCCCCTAGGATCGTCGAGGGGCGACGATCCTAGGTCGACTTCGGGTCTCCAACTGAGAACCGAGATGCTCCAGTAGCCGGTCCTGTCGTTCACCGCGACCGCTGGTGTGATCCCATTACGGCGGCCTGATAGCGATCAATCTGCCTTTGACGAGGCACTGGCGACCGTCGCCGCCTTCGGCGAGCTGCGGCCGCGACCGACGAGAAGGCCAATGCAAAGAGTCCAGTTCCGGCGAGGATCCCGGCCCAGCCTTCATGCGGAGGCAGGTAGGTGAAGCGGAGTACTGCGGTTCCGGCAGGGACCTGAACCGATTGAAAGAGGCCCGATGGGTCTGCCCCGTACTGTTGGACGGCGAGTCGCTGGTCCCCGTAGGTGGCCTTCCATCCAGGAAGGTACTGGACTCGTCGGACGAGGGTGGTTGGTCGATCGCATCGGACAACCGCCCGATCCCAGTCCGATGATCGTACCGAACAGCCGGAGGGCAGGCGCGCTCGTCCGGAAGGTTCGCTGGCGACCCGCAGCGCGAAGACCGGCTCCGCCGAAGGCAGCTGCCAGATCTCCGAGAAGGTGTCTCGGTAGACCAGCCGGGGACCAAGGGGCCATGCCGGTGTGCCTGGTTGCGGAAACGCCTGACCCTGGACGTCTCGACCGGTGGCCGATTCCACCACGTAGCGCACTCCGATCGCCTCGTAGTTCGGGAGGTGGGAGGCCAGTTCCTGCGCAGGAGTCGGTCCCGCGGGGTTGATCCGGCCACCCCCGGAGAAGACGGCTGGAAGGGCGTTGGGGTCGAGCCGAGTGGCGATCTCACGGTTGAAGGTCTTGGGTACGGGGATGTCGTTGATGTTCACTTCGGCTATCCCGAAATACGACCCGTAGTTGGGGGTGATCGGTCCCAACGTGACAAATCGGTAACCACCGAGATGAGCCTGGAGCCAATGGACGGATCCCAGCTGCAACGCGGTTGGGGTCGGGGCCGAGAGCAGCGTGAAGCCCAGCAGTAGAACCGATTCGCCGGCGACGACTCCGGCCATCACGAGGCGGCCGCGTCGCCGACGTCCCTCTGATCTGGGGAGAGACTCCGATTCTGAGGTTGTCCGGATCCGACGTCGGGACTGCTGTCCGGCCAACAGGCCACCGAGTAGCAACGTCAGGACCAAGCCCAGGGCGAGGGCAGCGCTGGTCACCGGGTAGGCGGAGGGGTGACCGGTCGACCGTCCGGTCTGCTCCACGGCCTGGTGCATCAGCGGCCACGCCGTGATGGCCGCCCAGATGATGAGGGCAACGGTGACGAGGACGCTCACAACGAGGACCCGTCGACGGGTGACCAGGCGAGCGATGTCGTCCATACCCAGGGCGGCCAGCAGCACGGCGGCCAGCTCCCAGGATGGGTCGGCATATCGGTAGAAGGCGGTGAGGCGTACCCCCGGGATCACCGCCATGAGATGGACCACCGGCGGGAAGCCGAAGCTACGGAGCAGGCAGACGAGGATCCAGGCCCCGAGTCCGATCCGAAGTATCCGTAACCGGGTGCCGAGCAATCCGACTAATCCCGCGGCGATGACGGTTACAGACAGGAACCCACCGACTGACATCCACAGCTCGGTGATGGGGTCGGCGAGGGTGCCGGTCGGGAGACGAAAACCGAAGATGGGACCGAGGGAGTAGGGAAGCACCAGTTGGGCGAGGCCCGTGGACGGCAGTGCGGCGTCGGCGATCGCACCGCTGTGCGCCGCGGTGTAGCCATACGGCAGATAGTCGGCAAAGGCAACCAGCAGGGGAGCGGACAGGGCAATTCCCACCGCGCCACCACCCACCACCCGGGCGATGGCACCCCGCCATGCGTCACGCCCGGACTCGGCGACCCGGAAGAGCGTCCACCAGAGCACGAATAGGCCATCGAGCAGAGTGGTCTCGGGGAATCCAGCGAGGATCGAGAGGGCCAGCGCTACAGCCAGGAGCTCCCAGCCACCGCGCTGGCGGTTCCGAGCCGCCTGGATGGCATGTTCGACGCCGAGGAGACAGAGCGGGAGGAGCGCCACCGGACGGATCGGCGCGTGGTTCAGCCAAGCGAGCGTTCCGCAGAGGCCAAAGGCGATTCCAGCTGCCGTGGCAAACGAGCGACCGACGCCCAGTCGCCGTACGAGGAAGTAGGTGGACCAGCCACTGACCAGTTCGGTGGTCAGTTGGAGCCACAGGACACCGTTGTGCAGCACGAGCAAGAGTGTCGGCGGGAAGAAGGCACCGCTCTGCATCTCCCCGGCCAGTGGGGTGCCCACGCCTTCATACGAGTTCCACCAGGGCACGTGACCGTGCAGCCAGTCCAGAGCGGCCAGATGACCTAGCGCCTGCGCAGTAAAGCCGGCGTTGCCATCGATGTAGGGGAGTCCGGGAAGCCACCCCGCGGTGGGTGGGGTGAGGGCGGCGTTGACAACCAATGGGTTGGTAGTGACCAGATGGAGCAACGTCGCACCATTGGCGGCCAGTACGGCGGCGGCAACGAACAGCAAGGGAGCGGTATGGGGCGAGTGAAGGAGGCGTGGCGCTCGAGCCGGCCGTTCCAGGGAGGGGGTCACCACTGTCGCTTTCTGGCGTCGCACGACAGTAAGATCGTCCTGCCGCTAGCGGAGCGAGTATAGAGGTGGAGGGTCGAGGTGGGGAGTCCGTCAGCGGGCTCTACCATCCAGAGGGGTGGGACGTCCTGGTCGGCAACCGATCGAGGGCTGGGGTGCCAGCTCCCGTACGATTCGGTTGGCGTGCACGGGGGGTCCGTGGCCTACGATTCCAGGGTGATTCCTTCGCGTTCCGAAAGTTCGCACAACGGGCGGTGCGCCCTGCCCGCGTGCCTTCGCGAGCGTGAGCCAAAGGCCCAGTCAAGGGTTGAGGGGGAGGCGCACTGATGGTCAAGAGTCCGAGCCTGCGGTCACCAGCCGTGCGATCCCTCGAGCTGCCTGGTTGGCGAATCCGCCTGGCCACCCTGGTCGAGGGTGACTATGAGGCCTGGCACGCCGTCCGGGCCCGATGCCGCGACTGGCTGGTGCCCTGGGAGCCTCGTTCAAAGGGTGCCCCCTTTGCCCCCGAGGACGTAGCCAGTTTCGCTGCCCGGTGCGGGATGCGGGAGCGGGAACGGCAGCTGGGCAGCGGTTTCGGATTCGGGATCTTCTACGACGGGCGCTTCTGTGGCGAGATCACCCTCTCCTCCATCCAGCGGGGGCCCTTCCAGAACGGTTCCATCGGCTACTGGATCGATGAGGAGATGGCCGGGGCCGGCCTCATCCCCGAGGCCGTGGTCGTGGTCCTCCAGTTCGCCTTCGAGACGCTGCGACTCCACCGGATCGAAGTGGCCATCATCCCCCGCAACCTGGCCAGCCGCCGGGTGGTGGAGAAGCTCGCCATTCGTAACGAGGGCGTGGCCCTGGGCTATCTGGAGATCAACGGCGAGTGGGAGGACCACGTCCGTTACGCCATGACCTCCGAGGAGTGGGTGGTCCGGGGTCCTGAGCTGCTGGCTACCTGGCTGAAGCGCAGCTGACGCAACCACGAGGTCCCCGTCGAGGGACGCTCCGGGCCGGTGCGGAGGCTCCTAGCCGTCGATGCCGCGCACGACGGCCGGCGAATGCCGGAAGAACTGCTCCACGTCCTGCTCGTAGCGGTACTCGGGCTCGCCGGTCCCGGTGGCCCGCCGCAGGTTGTTGGCCCGGGCGAAGCTCTCGACCGCCCCCGCACTGGTGTAGCGGTACTCGAAGCCCTCGGCCATCAGGCGGCTGGTGTCGACGCCCCGTCCGTAGCGAACCAGGCCTTCCATCTCCGGGGGGAACTGCACGGTCCCGAGCCGGCGCAACGGGGCCACGAAGGCCCGGGGCTTGACCGGCGGGAGGGGAAGCAAGAAGGCCCCGCTGATGGAGGCCACCTCACTCCAGGGGAGCTTGCCCGCCCCGGCCACGTTGAATACGCCCGGGATCTGATGGCCGGTGACGTACTCGAGGGCCCGGACCACGTCGTCCTCTTCGATGAACTGGACCAGGGGGTCGAAGCCGGCGATGGACGGCAGCAGCCGTTTGCGCAGATTGTGGCTGATGGGGGTGATGATGTCGGTGCCCAGCACGTTGGCGAACCGCAGGACCGACACCACCAGGTGGGGGTTGTCGTCGGCGAAGTCGCGGACCAGGGCCTCGACCTCCAGGAGCGAGCGTTCCAGCCGGGTCCGCACGGGACTGGTGCGGCTGTCCTCCTCGCGGAACCAGGTCGGGTCGGTCTCGGCTGCCCCGTAGATGTGGGTGGAGGACTTCACCACCACCTGGCGGACCGAGGAGCCGGCCGTGCCCGCCGCGGCGAGCAGGTTCAGCGTGCCGATGACATTGATCTCGTGGAGCACCCGACTGGACACCTGTACCGAGTTGGTCTCCAAGAAGGTGTGCACGATGGTGTCCACCTGGGTGGCCCGCACGATCCGGTTGAGGATGGAGTACTTCTGGTCGGAGCGCACGAACTCGGTGCGCTCGAGGGGTACCCGGGGCTCGTTGGCCCCCAGGCCCAGGATCATCTCCACCTCGGGCTCGTTCTCCAGGGCCTGGGCCATCCGTCCACCCCAGAAGGTGTCCAGCCCCGTGATGAGTACCCGTCGGCCCATCGGATCAGCCGAACCAGACGCTGCGGCGCTCCCGCAGCATGTCGTGGAGGGCGTCCTGCATCCGGGCCCGGATGGCCTCGGCCTCGTCCATCACCCGGCTACGGGAGTAGCGGTCCTGGCCCGGCTCCACGTCGAAGGTCACCGGATCGAGGACCCGCAACTTGAACTTGGCCGGGAAGTAGGTCACGTAGCCGATCGGGCCCATCATGAGGGCGTTGGCCGTCACCGGGAAGTAGGGAAGGTTCAGCAGTTTGGCCACGCTGGGGATCCGGAAGAGGATGGGCATCGACTCCTCGGCCCCGACCACGGCGATGGGGATGATGGGCACCCCGGCCCGCATGGCGATCTCCACGAACCCGCCCCGTCCGAAGCGGCGGAGCCGATAGCGGTCGGTGTAGGTCTTCGAGGTGGCCTTGGTCCCCTCGGGGAAGACCAGGGCCAGTTGCTGCTGGTCGTGGAGGATGCGATAGGCGTTGTCGGGGTGGGCGGGCACGCCGCCGGTGCGGGACCACATGGTGCCGACGACCGGGAGGGTGCGGAAGAAGTAGTCGGCCAGTCCGTAGACGGGTCGACCCAACTCCTCTTCGATGCCGTGCATGATGGCTGGGGCGTCCGAGGGGATGGCGCCGGCGTGGTTGGCGATGAGCAGGGCGCCACCGTGGTGGGGGATCTTCTCCAGGCCTTCCCACTCCACCCGGAACCAGTACTTGTACATGGGGTTGTAGAGCCGCCGGACGATGGAGCGCATGTGCTCGGACCGTCCCCACTCGTCGACGTCCGAGCGCCGTGGGTCGGGTGGGCCGGACCGTTCGGGTTCCGGCCGGGCCACCGGGAGAATGGACAGGGAGGCCTGCTCGCCGAGGATGTCCCGTCGCTGGCCCACCGCCATCGTCGTGTGGTCGGCGGGGACGGCCCCGGGGGCCGTTCCTTCGTCGTCGCCCTCGTCGAGATGGTCGTCCTCGGCGGCGTCGACCCTGGGGACAGTAAGGGGGTGCTCGGCGAAGGGGTGCTCAGATCGGGGAGGCTTCCGAGCGGAGCCCGCTGGATCTACGCTCACCCGCCCCATCGTATCCGTCCCCGGGGTGATCGGTTCCGGGCGCCTCGACGCTGCCCGCGTGCCGACCGGGGTGCCAGTCCTCGGGGTGGGAGGATCAGTCCCGTGGTCACGGCTCGGTCGGCCCGACCGACCGAGCCTGGGGCTCCAGCCGACCCGCCAACGGGCCGAGGGCGGCCAGATCGGCCACGCTGAACCTCCGGCGTGACACCCTCCAGCCGTCGAACTCGGCCCGCAGGGCGGAGAACACCGTGGCCACGTCGGACGGCTCGACCAGGGGCAGGAGCGTGATCACCGAGGCACCGTCGTCGACCAGCGGCACCGGGAAGTCCCCGAGGGTGTCGGCCACCACCTCGGCGACGCGGGCGGCGGAGAGCGATCCCGGCGCGGGGCTGGGCCCCCCGCCCTGCCATCCCCGCTGCACGACGACGCCCGGGACCGGGGGGGTGGGCAGCAGACCGAAGCGGGAGCGGTAGACGTCACTCAGCATGGTCACCGAGTCGTGCAGGGGGTGGATGGTGCTGCCGGGGACGTTCTTCCACTGCACCGGGATCTCGGTGACGCCTAGGCCCAGGCGGCGGGCCCGGGACAGCAACTCCACGTCGAAGGCGAACCGGTCGATCGGCACCAGGTGGAACAGGAGCCGGGCCGCCGGCGTCCGGAACGCCTTGAAGCCGCACTGGGTGTCCTGCAGCCCGAGCCCGGTGCCGCTCGTCACCAGGCGGTTGAACAGTCGGCCCATCGCCGCCCGGACGGCGTAGGTTCCGTCCACCATGGAGTCGACCAGTGCCCGTGAGCCGATGACCGTGTCGCTGGTGGCCAGGGCGTCGAGGAGCGACGGCACGGCCCGGGGGTCGATGGCCATGTCGGCATCCATGTAGGCGACGAAGGGGGTCCGGGTCCGGGCCACGCCGGTGCGCACGGCGGCCCCTTTGCCGCCGTTGGCGGCCAAGGTCACGACCCGGTGGTGGGGGAGGGGGGCCAGCAGCCGCCGGGCCGTCTCACCCGTCCCGTCGGTGCTGCCGTCGTCGATGACCATCACCTCGGTGTCCTCCACATCGATCGCGCCCTCGGCCACCGCGGCGGCGAAGCGCTCCATGCCGGCTGGGAGCCGGGGAGCCTCGTTGAAAGCGGGGACGAGAATGGTGAGCCGGGGTGTCATGGGAAGGCCCCGACCCTACGCGGCCGTCGACGGCACCGGTAGGCAGGGCGTCCTCTGACCGACTCGCCGACCCGTGGCACCGTCCGCGGGATGACCGGGCCGCCCGTCAGGGTCGGGCGGCCCCCACGAGGCCCTGGTACCAGATGGGGTTGAAGCTCACGAAGGTACCGGTGTGGGCGGCCTGGATGATGGTCCCGCTCCCGTAGGGCGTGGCCCGTCCGTCGAGGTAGGGCCCCACGTACATGACCACGTGGTCGATGCCGCTCCCGTCGAGGTCGTAGAAGATCAGGTCCCCGGGTTGGAGGGCGTTCAAGGGCACGTGGGGGAACATGTTGTACTGGTCGGCCGCCGAGTGGTCCATGTACACGCCGGCCTGGCGCCAGGCCACCATGGTGAGGCCCGAGCAGTCGAGTCCGGCGCTGCTGGCTCCCGCCCACACGTAGGGCACCCCCAGGTACTTCATGGCCCCGTGCACGGCGGCGAGCCCGCCGGCCTGGGCGCTCCCGCTGCTGGAGACCGTGATGGCTCCGGCACCGGCCGGGGCCCCGCTGGAGGCCGCCGTGGTCCCGGCGGCGGCGTTGGTGGCCTGGTTGGCGGCGGTCGTGGCGTTGACCGCCGCCGCGCTACCGGCACCGACGGTGGTGGCCACCTGGGCGGCCTGGGCGGCCTGGGCTGCTGCGGCCTGGGCCGCTGCCGGGGAGTTGGCCGTGGCCGCCGTCTGGGCCGCCGCCTTGGCCTGGGCCGCGGCCTGCTGGGTGATCTGGGCGGCCAGGCTGCCCTTGACCTGGGCCAGGGTGGCCTCGGACTGGGCGTTGATCGCCTCGGCACTCTGCCGGGCCGAGTTGACCTGGGCCAGTTGTGCCGTCTGGGCCTGCTGCTCGGCCAGCAGCTTGGCCTGGACCGAGGTCAACTGCTTCTGCCCGGCCTGGATCTGGGAGACGTCGGCGGCCACCTTGGAGGAGCTGAGCTGCTGGTAGTAGTCCCGGGTCTGGGTGGCGCTGGACGGCGCGGCGAAGAGGGACGACACCGAACCGGACGAGGTGTTGTCCATGTAAGCCTGGACGGCGTCGTCCCGGAGATGGGCCCGCTCGACGGTCAGGCGGGCCTTGGCCGCGTCGATCTTGGCCGTGGTGGCGTGCAGCGAGGTCTGGGTGGCGGTGAGCACCACCTGAGCCTGGTTGTACTCCTCGTCGGCCTGGTCCAGTACCGCCTGCTGCTGGGAGATCTGGGCTGACAGAGCGGCCACCTGGGCCTCGGCGGCGTCGATGGAGGACGGCCCCGACGCGGTGGTGCTGGTCGACGTCGTGGTCGACGTGGTCGAGCTGCCGGCCGGCGCGGCTGCGGCGATCCCGGTAGCGGGACCGAAGGCCAGTGCGGCCAGGGCGCTCACCACCAGGGTGAGTCCCGTGATGCTGCTTCGCACTGTGGAGGCGGCCCGGGAGCGACGACGCCACTGCGTCCCCGGCTGGACCACCGACTGCCCCTGATGCACTACGGACACTCCTCGCAACCTATGGGCCACGCCTGTGGCGAATCGGCGGGGGTCGCCTCGGTGCTGGCGGTCCTGTCGTCGTCTGCTCTTCGACTCCTGCCCCATCACCTACGCTCCATTGGCATGGCCACCGGGCCTCGTGCCCGGCTGCTTTCCTCCCGGCGATGACTACCGCCGGACCCAACTCGGTAAGTTGCTGGTTGTATCGGCACCTGGGACGTGGAACTGGAGGCCTGAATGGTGGAGGGAGTCGTCGAGGTCCGGAGCGGTCGGGTACGGGGCGTCCACCGCCACGACCACTGGTCGTTCTCGGGAATCCCCTACGCCGCCTCACCGGCGGGCCCGGCCCGGTTCCGTCCCCCCGCTCCGCCCGAGCCCTGGACCGGAGTCCGGCCGGCTGACCGGTTCGGGCCCATCGCTCCCCAGAACCCCAGCCTGATCGACGCCTCCCTGGGCGGGAGGCCCGAGCCGCAGTCCGAGGACTGCCTCAGCCTCAACATCTGGACCCCCGGGCTCGACGCCGACCGGCGCCCGGTGATGGTGTGGATCCACGGGGGCTCGTTCGTCTGGGGCTCGGGGTCCGGCGGCCTGTATCGGGGGGGCACGCTGGCCCGGGACGGGGACGTGGTGGTGGTCACCATCAACTACCGGCTCGGCCTGCTGGGCTTCCTGGCCCATCCGGCCCTGGCCGAGCCGGACCAGACCTGGCTGGAGGACGAGGCCTGGTCCGGTTTCGGGAACTGGGGTCTGGCCGACCAGGTGGCCGCCCTCTCGTGGGTGCGGGACCACATCGCCGAGTTCGGTGGCGACCCGGGCAACGTCACGGTGTTCGGCGAGTCGGCCGGGGCCATGAGCGTGGCCGCCCTCTTGGCCGCGCCATCGGCCCGGGGTCTCTTCCATCGGGCCGTGATCGAGAGTGGCGGCCCCTATGCCCACACCCCCGACGAGGCCGCCTCCACCGCCGAGCAGCTGGCCGACCACCTCGGGGTGCCCATGACCCGCCAGGCCCTCGAACGGGTCCCGACGGCCGACCTGGTCCGGGCGGTGGTCGAGTTCGACCAGCGCGGCGGGCGGCGCTCTGACAGCGGCCTGCTGCTGATGCCGGTGGTCGACGGCGGGGTGCTGTCCGTGGCGCCCGAGGTGGCCGTGGCCACCGGCTCGGCCGCCGAGGTGCCCCTGCTCATCGGGACCACCCGGGACGAGATGGCCTTCTTCACCCTGGGGGACCCGGCGCTGGCCACGCTCGACCTCGATGGCCTGCGCCACTGGATGCGCCGGCTGACCACCGACCCCGCCGCCCAGGACGCCATCGTGACCACCGTCACCGAGGCCCGCCGGTCGAGGGGTGAGCCGACCACCCCACGCGACCTGTGGGTGGCCATCGCCACCGAGTACATCTTCCGGCTCCCCTCGACCCGCCTGGCCGACGCCCACCGGGCCGCCGCCCGCCCCGGGGTGGGAACCTTCGCCTACCTGTTCACCTGGGCGTCACCCATGCTGGATGGTTATCTGGGCTCGTGTCACGCCCTCGAGATCCCCTTCGTCTTCGGCACCGTGCGCAACCCGCTCATCCAGGGGTTCTCGGGCGGGGGAGCAGACGCCCTGGCCCTGTCCGGGGCCATGCGGCGGGCGTGGAGCTCGTTCGCCCGGACCGGCACCCCGGAGGGCTGGCCGACCTGGGATCCCGATCGCCGCCCCACCCAGATCCTGGGACCCTGGCCGGGCGCCGCCGGGCTCGAACACCGGGTGGACGGTCCCCGCGGCGAGGAGCTGGCCGCGGTGGCCGCCGCCGTCGGTCCGACACTCGCCCCCTGACCGTTCCGGACCGTGCCGGCTCGGGACAACGTGCCCGGACCGAGAACGCGGCTGCCGGTCCCTCAGGACACCCGCTGGTCGAACTGGATGGTGTTGCCGTCGGGGTCCCTGACGAACATGCCGCGGACGGAGCCGCCCGGGGGCTCGCCGTA
This sequence comes from uncultured Acidimicrobiaceae bacterium, assembly GCA_963835465.1. Lineage (GTDB taxonomy): Bacteria > Actinomycetota > Acidimicrobiia > Acidimicrobiales > RAAP-2 > Bog-756. The sequence continues at coordinate 106,935 of CAWIFR010000006.1, read as the reverse complement.
CAGGGTGGTGTCGGATCCCCGTGCACTGGGCTCGGTCACGATGGGCACGCCGGCGGCCCGGGCCCGGTCGGCGATCCCGTCGAGGTCGTCGACCCAGAAGCCGACGTGGTGCACCCCGATGTCGAAGAGGGGCTTCGGGGTACCGTCCCGGGGGCGGGTGATCTGCTCGTCGAGCACCACGAAGGCGGCGTCGGGCCCTTCGGCCTCGCGGAGGTAGACCCCCCGTCGCCGCACCCGTTCGCCGTCGATGGTGAACTCCTCCACCGTGTCCAGGGTCACGTGGAGCCCGACCACCTCGGTCCAGAACGGGAGGGAGCGATCCATGTCGCGCACCCCGATGGCGATGTGGGAGACGTTCCTGACCGGCATGGTCCCGTACCGTACTGCGGCCGCCCGGCCCGAGTCAGCCCGTCCAGCCCCCGCTGAAGCTGAAGAACTGGCCGGTCTGGAACCGGGTCCGCCCTTCGAGCAGCACGGCGGTGAACTCCGCCAGCTCCTCCATGGTCCCGAGGCGGTGGGCCGGGGTCTGCGCCTCGATCCGACTCCGGCGCTCGGGATCCCGGTCGGCCCCACTGGCCGCCAGGAAGCCGGGGAAGTCCATGAAGTTGGTGCCCACGGCGTTGATGCACAGGCCGGCTGCGGCATACTCCTGGCCCACCGCCCGGACCAGTGCGTTGGCCCCCGCCCGGGTGGCCGAGTAGGTCGAGACCCGGGGTTCGGGTCGGGCCGCCGTGGCGCTGGTGTAGACCACGATGTCCCCCGACCCCTGGGCCACCATGGCCGGGATCAGGGCCTGCAGCCCGTAGAAGGCCATGTCCAGGTTGCCGGCCTTGGTCCGCTCCCACTGCTTGGCCGTGATGTCGAGGAACCGGCCGGTGATGATGCCGGTGCCGGTGACCAGTGCGGCGCAGTCGATCCGCCCGAAGCGGGCCAGGGCCCGGGCCACCAGCGCCGAGTTGCCCTCGGCGGTACGGAGATCGACGGCGTTTCCGGGGACCACCTCGACCTCTGCTCCCTCTTCCCGGAGGGCCGCCACCAGCTCATCCGTCGGGTCATGGAGCACCAGGTGGTGCCCGTCGGCCAGTCGACGGGCCAGTTGGGGCCCGACATAGTCGCCGGTCTGGGTGAGCAGAGCCACACGCTTGTCCATGGGGTCAACGTACCGCCGGCCGGACATGAAGGCCCGAGGCCGTGCGACCACCTAGTCTCTTCCCTGGATCCGCGGTGGGCGGGCGATCGAGCCCGACCACCGCCAGGCCCCGGGGACGTAGCCCAATTGGCAGAGGCAGGGCGCTTAAACCGCCTCCAGTGAGGGTTCGACCCCCTCCGTCCCCACCAGGGGCCGGGCGCCGTCGATCAGCACCCGACCCCGTGCGCTGTTGACCGGGCCTAGGCGGCCACGGTGACGCCCACCGAGGCCGCCCCGACGATCGGCTTGTTGAGGTGGGCGCCGCCCATGGACCCGTAGAAGGCGGCGTCCCCGAAGTTGAACACCCCGCCGTCCGAGGCCACCAGCCAGTAGCCCTTGCCGCTCGGCGTGGCCGTCATGCCGACGATCGGCTTGTTGAGGTGGCTGCCGCCCATGGAGCCGTGGAAGGTGGCGTCCCCGAAGTTGAACACCCCGCCGTCCGAGGCCACCAGCCAGTAGCCCTTGCCGCTCGGCGTGGCCGTGATGCTCACGATCGGCGAGTTGAGGTGGCTGCCGCCCATCGACCCGTAGAAGGCGGCGTCCCCGAAGTTGAACACCCCGCCGTCCGAGGCCACCAGCCAGTAGCCGTGCCCGCTCGGGGTGGGCGTGATGCTCACGATGGGCTTGTTGAGGTGGCTGCCGCCCATGGAGCCGTAGAAGGCGGCGTCACCGAAGGTGAACACCCCGCCGTCCGAGGCCACCAGCCAGTAGCCCTTGCCGGCCGGCTTGGGGCTGTCCGGCGGTACCACCGACTCGTACGGGGTGGCGGCCATGCCCACGATGGGCTTGTTGAGGTGGCTGCCGCCCATGGAGCCGAAGAAGCCGGCATCCCCGAAGGTGAAGATGCCGCCGTCGGCACCGACCTCCCAGTAGCCGCCCTGGTCGGACGTCGGGGTCAGGCCCACGATGGGCGAGTTGAGGTGGCTGCCGCCCATGGAGCCGTAGAAGCCGGCGCTGCCGAAGTTGAACACGCCCCCGTCGGAGGCGTCCATCCAGTAGCCGGTTCCGGCCACGGGGACATGGAAGACGGCCTGGCCGCCCGGCGAGGTGGTGATGGTGTTGCCGGTGAGGGTGGTCCCGGTGTCACCGGCCAGCCAGACCCCGTAGAAGGTCCGGCTGATCGTGTTGTTGGTGATGGTGGTGCCGGTGAGGGTCGGTGTGACCGGTGCCGGGATGACCGTGGCGGCCACGATGATCGCCGCCGGCTGCGGGGGTCCGTCGACCGAGCCCCAGTCGTTCCCGGTGAGTGTGTTGCTGTCCAGGGTGACGCCACTGACGTGGTCGTTGGGCGCATTGGAGTGCACCACGATCCCGGGGATGAACGAGTCGGTGACCGTATTGCTCTGGACCGAGACCGAGGAGACCGAGGTCCCCGGGGTGTCCGCCGCCACCACGATGCCGCCGATCACCGGTCCGTGCGGCCCAAACTGACCTACGGTGCCGGTCACCGTGTTGTCGGTCACGGTGGCCGAGGTCACGCCGGCACCCGGGTCGTAGGCGGCGATGACCACGCCGCACCCGCCGAAGTTGCCGTTGCTCTGGTTGTTGGTCACCGTGACGTTGCCCGTGGCCGTCAGCGTCCCCGGATTGGGGGCACCTGGGTCGACGCGGGCCGTCGTCGGCCACCCCGATCCCGCCGTCGGCGAAGTTGCCCGTCACGGTGTTACCGGAGACCGTCGAGTTCGACACCCCGACCAGCTCGATGGCCTTGTTCTCGGCGATGCCGGCGGTGGGGGCCACGCCGTTGCCCGTGACGGTCGAGCCGCTGATGGTGAGGCCGGTGGTGTCCTGGGCGAAGATGCCGTGGTCGTTGGCGCCGGTCATGGTGGCGTTGTTGATGGTGACACCGGTGATCTCTCGGGCCGACGTAGATGCCGATATCGCATCCGGTGGCGTCGGTGGCACCGGTGATGGACTGGTTGGTGGTGGCGATGGCTCGCTGCGGTCAGGCCGGTGCTCCCGGCGGCCGTGCAGGTCGGGAGGGCGCCGGCGACGCCGGAGAGGGACGGGATCAGCACCCCCGCGCCTCCGAGTCCCGAAACCCCAAGTGCGACGACGCCGACGATTCGCGCCAGACGGCGATTCTTCATTGGTTCCTCCTGCTGCAGTTGTTCGACCAGCCCCAGCGGCGAGTCTGGCCGCGTCCCGGGCGAGATGCAACCGGTTTCTCCTATCGGTTGTCACCGAGGCCTGTCGCCCGCCCCGGAGTGCCCCTTACCCGAGCTCCGGGTGGCCGAGATACTCGACCAGTCGGTCCCGGCGGCGCTGAATGAGTCGCTGTCCGTAGCGGTGGCCGAGGAAGAAGGCCGTGGTTGCGAAGGCCACGGTGAGGGCCACCCCGGCGGCCAGCTGGCCGTCCGGTATCCGAGTGTGCCTATTGGTGGTGAGGTACCAGGCGGCGAAGGCTGGGAGGGCCACCGCGGTGGTGATGGCCGGTACGATGGCGTAGGGCAGGAGGAGGAGCGTCACCCAGCGCACCACCATCCGCCCGTAGGGGCGCCGGTGCCGCCACCGGCGGGCCAGGGGAATGGGGTGGTAGGGGAAGAGGATGCCCAACCAGGCGGCGATGCCCAGGCTGCCGATGGGGACGACCAGGATCCCCACCACGGTGATGGCCGTGGTCGACCAGCGGTCGCGGAAGATCCCGATGCCCACGGCCACCAGGGTGCACACCGGGGCCACCAGGAGCCACAGCACGGCGTTCTTGGCATAGAGCAGCCGGCGGAGGACGACCGGGTCGTCGATGGCGGCCACCACCCGCTGCGCGTCGGCACCCAGCACGTTGGTGGCCGGCACGTCGGCCAGCATCCAGGTGGCCAGCACTACCGGGAAGGCCAGGTCGCCGTGGAGGGAGAAGAGGAGATCCTGCAGGGGGAGGGGCAGGAACAGCCACGCCCCGGTGACCAGCAGGCCGTTCATGACCACCACCGCGGGATCTTCGTAGGGCGGGTGAAAGGCCCGTCGAAGCTCGGCGCGGAAAGCCGCCGGATAGGTGGAGGGGAGAGTGACCGGGAGGGGCACGATCGGGCCATGGTAGGAGGCCGGCCCTCCCGGTGGCGGGGACGGAGCGGAGCGCCTCCCTCACGGGAACGGGCCGCAGTCGCCGCCTACGCTGGCCCCGTCCGGTGAGGTGGGCCGAGGAGAGCAGGAGGCAGGAGATGGTCGGAGAGCTCGAAGATCCGCGTCGGACCGAACCGTCCGGCCTCCTCGGGGAGCGGGACATGCTGGAGGGATGGCTGGAGTTCCACCGGGCCACCCTGCTGCTCAAGTGCGAGGGCCTGGACGACGCCCAGCGGAAGGCGAGGCCGGTCCCCACCTCCCTGCTCTCACTCCACGGCCTGGTCCGACACATGGCCGAGGTGGAGCGCCACTGGTTCCGACAGGTGCTGTTGGTGGAGCACGATGCCCCCAACCTGTGGGCTGATGACGACGTCGAGGACCGCGACCTCGCCCCGCTGGACCAGGCCGACTGGGAGCTCGATCTGGCGGCCTGGCTGGACGAGTGCGAGGTGTCCCGTCAGACGGCGGCGACCCGCACCCTGGACACGGTCGGTACCCACCGGAACGGATCGCCCCACTCGCTGCGGTGGATCTACAACCACATGATCGAGGAGTACGCGCGCCCACAACGGCCACGCCGACCTCATCCGGGAGCTCGTGGACGGTGCCCGCGGTTGGTGATTCCGACCGGCGATCTGTCGGCCGGAAGGCCGTAGCCGACCGGCCTTCCGGCCTGGTTGGTCGGGTCGACGCTCAACCCATGCCCCCAAACCGCCGATAGTCCTGAGGTCAGGGCGGTCGTACTGAAAGTCGGGGCGGTCGTGCTGGATGGATGCCGGGAATGGCAATGAGAGACCGTGCCTGGAGGTACTTCCTTGCGGGCGGCGCCGTGCTCGTCGTCGTCTACTTCCTGCTGCCCAACCCCTCCGACCAGAATCTGCTCTACTCGTTCCTGGGCGTGGCCTCGGTGGTTGGCATCGTGGTGGGGGTCCGGCTGCAACGCCCACCGGAGCGGTTGGGGTGGTATCTGCTCGCCGCCGCGGGAGGCTGCTTCACCCTGGGCGACGGCACCTGGGAGCTCTACAGCCTGGTGCTCCACACGACGGTGCCCTTTCCATCGGCGGCCGACGCCCTCTATTTGGCCGGCTATCCGTTCCTCTTCGTCGGCCTGATCCGCGTCACCCGCACCCCAGGGCGTGCCTCCTCGCGAGAGGACACCGTCGACGCTGCCATCATCGCCATGGGTGCGCTCACCGTGTCCTGGCACTTCCTCATGGACTCGTACGTCCGCGAGGAGTCGCTCTCGTACTTCGGGAAACTGATCACCCTGGCCTACCCGATGATGGACGTCGCCCTGCTCTACCTCGTCTGCCGAGCCCTGCTGTTCGGCACGGCCAAGCGGCCCGCTCACAAGCTCCTGGCCGCGGCCATGCTGATCATGTGTGTTGCTGACTTCACCTACGACCTGCTGGTCCTGCACAACGGGTACACCACCGGCAACCTGGTCGACGCTCTCTACCTGGCCGAGTACGTGCTCATCGCCGCCGCCGCACTCCATCCCTCGATGGCCGATGGGGGCGAGCCGACCGTCCACCAGCCGGTCGAAACGGCCCGGCAGGTGTTCGAACGTAACCGGATCCCGCTGGTGGTCATGGCCGGCTTCATCCCGCCGGCCTTGCTCGTGGTCACGACGCTGCTCCACGTGAGGGTCAATGTCTCGGTGCTGGCGGTCCTGTGCATCTCGGTCTTCGCGGCTGTCTGCCTGCGGCTCGGCTGGCTGTTCGACAGGATCAAGCAGCAGTCGTTGGAGATGGAGGAGAACCAGGCCTCTCTCCGGCACATGGCCTTCCACGACGAGCTGACGGGGTTGGCCAACCGGGCCCTGCTGCATGAGCGCCTCCAGCACTCGCTGGATGTGGCCTCCAGGAGCGGTCGAACGATTGCCCTGTGCCTCGGGGATCTCGACGGGTTCAAGACCATCAACGACACCCTGGGACACCATGTCGGAGACGGTGTGCTGGTCAAGGCCGGTGCCCTGCTGCAGTCCATCGTGCGCCCCGGAGACACGGTCGCCCGCCTCGGTGGTGATGAGTTTGCCGTGGTGGTGGAGGACGTGGCCCTCCCCGAGGATGCCGTGGAGTTCGCCCGGCGTATCGTCTCGGTCCTGCATGACTCCGTGGAGTTCGACGGCCAGCAGGCCGGCATGTCGATCGAGCGTGGGAGTGGCATTCGCCTCCTCCTCCACCTCGGTCGAACGGCTGCTGAGCGAGGCCGATGCAGCCATGTACGAGGCCAAGGCCAACGGGAAGAACCGGGTCGAGGTGTTCCAGTCGTCCATGCGGACCCGTCTGGTCGAGCGATTGGAGATCATCAGTGCCTTCCGCGGCTCGCTGGAACGCTCCGAGTTCTTCCTGCACTACCAGCCCATCTTCTCCCTGCGGGACGGGACGCTACGGGGCTTCGAGTCGTTGGTCCGGTGGCGTCATCCCGGCATGGGCCAGGTCGCCCCCGATGAGTTCATCCCCCTGGCCGAGGAGACGGGATTCATCATCCAACTGGGCCGGTGGATCTTCCTTGAAGCTTGTATGCAGATGGCGGCATGGACCCCCCTGATGGACCGACCGCTCTCGATCACCGTCAATCTGTCCAGGGTCCAACTGGCTCTGCCCACGGTGGTGGACGATCTCCGTGATGCGCTGCGGCTCTCGGGAATCCACCCTGAACAGGTGGTACTCGAGATCACCGAAGGCGGCCTGATGGAGCACCCCGAGCTGGCCGCCTCGGCCTTGGCCAGCCTCCGCCGCCTGGGTGTGAGGATTGCGGTCGATGACTTCGGAACCGGCTACTCCTCGCTCAGCCACCTCCAGCGATTCCCCGTCGACGTGCTCAAGGTGGACAAATCCTTCGTCGCACCGCTCGGACGGAGCGAGCCGGAGAGCACGGCGCTGGTGACCTCCATCATCGACCTCGCCCACAGCCTCAATCTCGACACCGTGGCCGAAGGAATCGAGACCGAGGACCAGTTGGACCGCCTTCGGCACCTCGGATGTGACTTCGGCCAGGGCTATCTGATGGCCCGCCCCCTCGACACGACCCAGGCCCAGGCCCTCCTCGAAGTCCCGGCCTTCGATGGCGATCGGTTCCTGACCGTTGGCTCCCGGCATCGTTCCTGCCAATTCCCGCCATGCCGAGGCCACACTCCTGCCCACGGCCGCTGCTACCGTGCACTTCATGCCCATGGCGAGGACCCGTGACCGCCCTCCACTCCGGGTCCCCGGGGGTGGTGGGCCGCCGGGAGCCCCCCGGTGCTGACCCGCGCGCGGTGATCAGTTCCACGCCGGGTCGCTACGAGACCATGGCGCTGGAGCTGGGCGAGCCGTGGCAGGACGAGCTGCTGGTGCGGATGGTGGCGTCGGGACTGTGTCACTCCGACGACCACCTGGCCACCGGTGACCTTCGGACCGGGGTGCTGCCCATGGCCGGCGGTCACGAGGGCGCCGGGGTGGTGGAGCAGGTCGGGCCGAACACCCCCGACTTCGAGGTCGGGGACCACGTGGTCTTCTCCTTCCTGGCGTCCTGTGGTCGCTGCCGGTGGTGCGCCACCGGACACCAGAACCTGTGCAACCGGGGCGCCACCCTGCTGAACGGGTCCCGGGCCAGCGATCCCGAGAGCTTCCGGTTGCACACCACCGACGGCCGGCGGGTCGGACAGATGTGCGGCGTGTCGACCTTCTGCGAGCACACCGTGGTATCCACCATGTCGACGGTCAAGGTGCCCAAGGACCTGCCGCTGGAGACCCTCTGCCTGCTGGGGTGCGGCGTGGGCACCGGCTGGGGAGCCGCGGTGCACTCGGCCGAGGTGGCACCGGGCGACACGGTGGTGGTGATGGGCGTCGGCGGTATCGGCATCAACGCCGTCCAGGGTGCCGCCCAAGCCGGCGCCCTCCACGTGATCGCCGTCGACCCGGTGGCCATGAAGCGGGAGGCGGCTCTCGACTTCGGCGCCACCGAGGCCTTCGCCTCCATGGCCGAGGCCGACGCCTTCGCCAAGACCGTGACCGACGGCCAGGGTGCCGACTCGGCCATCGTCACCGTTGGGGTGGTCACAGGCGGCCACGTGGCCGAGGCCTTCGCCGCCATCCGCAAGGCCGGGAGCGTGGTGGTGGTGGGGGTCGGGAACCAGTTCGAGATGGGCATCCCGGTCTCCCTCTCCGAGCTCACGCTGACCCAGAAGCGGATCCAGGGATCGCTCTACGGCGCCTGCAATCCCAACGCCGACATCCCCCGCCAGATCGAGCTCTACCGACAGGGGAAGCTCAAGCTCGACGAGCTGGTCACCACCACCTACGGCCTCGATGAGGTGGCCAAGGGCTACGAGGACATGCACGCCGGCACCAATATCCGGGGTGTGCTGGTCTTCACCTAGTGACCTGAGTCATAAATAGTCGGCAAGTTGGGAATTTCCGCTTCCGGCTTCGCGTTTCTTGTCGTCATAAGCGACGATGGGAGACGCCATGCCGAGTCCGATTCTTGAGCCGTTGGAGTTGACTGACGACGAGCGGACCACGCTCGAACGGTGGGTGCGGCGACCAACGAGCGCTCAGGCCTTGGCTCTTCGATGTCGCATCGTTCTGGCCTGTGCGACCGGCAGCAGCAATACTGCCGTGGCCAAGGAGCTTGGGGTCAACTTCAGCACCGTGACGAAGTGGCGTTCGAGGTTCTTGGCGTTGCGCCTCGAGGGCCTCCACGACGAACCCCGCCCTGGAGCACCCCGCCAGATCGGCGACGATGCGGTCGAGGCCGTCGTGGTCAAGACACTTGAGGAGACACCGACGGACGCCACCCACTGGTCGACGCGCTCGATGGCCAAGGCCACGGGAATGAGCCAGTCAGCCGTCTCCCGGATCTGGCGGGCCTTTGGCTTGAAACCGCACTTGGTCGACACCTTCAAGCTCAGCCCGGACCCGCTGTTCGTCGAGAAAGTCCGCGATGTGGTGGGGCTCTACATCAATCCTCCCGACGGTGCGCTGGTGCTGTGCGTCGACGAGAAGACCCAGATCCAGGCCCTCGACCGCACCGCTCCCGTCCTTCCGCTTCGTCCCGGGCTGCCCGAACGACGCACCCACGACTACGTCCGTGGAGGCACGACCAACCTCTACGCCGCGCTCGACGTCGCCTCGGGACACGTCATCGCCGACATGACCGATCGACACCGCGCCGCCGAGTTCCGACGCTTCTTGAACCTCATCAACCGCAGTGTGCCCGAAGAGCTCGACGTCCACCTCGTCGTCGACAACGTCTCGACCCACAAGACGCCCGAGATCAAGAAATGGCTCCTACGTCATCCCCGTTTCCATCTCCACTTCACACCCACCTACAGCTCGTGGATGAACCTGGTGGAGCGGTGGTTCGCCGAGCTCACCAACAAGTGGCTCCGCCGAGGAACCCATCGATCCACCAAAGAACTCGAGTCAGCGATCACCGACTGGATCGGTCACTGGAATGATGAACCCAAGCCCTTTGTCTGGCACAAGAGCGCCGATGAGATCCTCGACACGCTGGCTAACTACTGCGCGCGGATCTCCGACTCAGGTCACTAGGGGACGGGACGAAGGCGGGTCACCGGTGGTGGTCAACCGGCCCGGATGACACTTCCGATGGCTACCCCCTCAGCAGCACCGGCCGCAGCTACATCGGCGGCCGTAGGCCCCCACGGGCGTCGACCGCGGAGGGGTCCGCCAGTACTCGCGCTCAGGCCTGGCGCAGGGTTCGCCGCCTGGGCGATGCTGGCCGTCCGGGCCGCCGACAACAGCCACTCGCTGGACCGGGTCAACTGCCGGTCGGAGGGCTGGTGGTGGTGGCCGGCGGAATCGTCGGTCCGGGTGCCGCACCGACGGCACACCGACATCCGACCGTTCGTCTCCGGCAGGTGATGCTGGTCGAGTTGGGACCCTATGGACGCTGACTCGGTCGAGACCATGGCACTCCGATCGCCCGACACCCGACTGTCGGCCGGGAACGAGCTGGGGGGATCGCATCGGGCCCGGATCGGCAGGATCATCCCTTACCCCCACCTTACGCCCGATGGGCGGCGCCGACGAGGTCTGACATCAAGTCGCTGGTCAGGACGACGTCGGTCCGTCGCCGTGACCCGGGGACCCGTTCAGCGGTTGAGGCCCTTGCGGGTCTGCTGCTTCTCCTTTTTGTCCTGGCGCTTCTCTTTGAGCGTCTTGCCGGACTTCTTGGAGGCGGTCTTGCGGGGTGACTTGTCGGACATGTCGTCCCCCTTCCCTTGAGAGGAGCGTACTCTGCCCGGGAACGCACCACAGGAGGCGATGGCCATGTGTGTGGGGCTTGGTGGCCGGAGGTCGGCCGTTCGGATGTGGCGGGTGGCGGCGGGCCGATGACCCGCGTCCCGACCACCCACGATCCCCGGCTCGAGCGCCTGGCCTCCCAGCGGCTGGCCGGGCCCCGACCCGCATCGGTGGAGGCCGTGGTCGGGCACCTGCTCGGGATCCAGGCCCAGGACGAGCGTGGGTTCCGCCTGGCCGTCCGGAGCCGGACCGATGGGCTGGTGGCCACCGACGTCGACCGGGCCCTGACCGACCGGCGCTCGGTGATCGTGACCTGGCTACAGCGGGGCACGCTTCACCTGGTCCGGTCGGAGGACTACTGGTGGCTCCATCCCCTGACCGCTTCCCGCACGGTGGCCGGCAACCGTCGGCGACTGGCGCAGCTGGGGGTCGGCGAGGGCCTGGTGGACCGCGGCGTCGACACGATCACGGCTGCGCTCGCCTCGGAGGGGCCGTGCTCGCGCCACCAGCTTCGTGACCACCTCGATGCGGCCGGCGTGCCCACGGCGGGCCAGGCCCTCATCCATCTGCTTATCGCGGCCAGCCTCCGGGGACTGGTGGTCCGGGGACCGGTGGTCGATGGTGAGCACGCCTACGTCTTGGTGAGCGAGTGGCTCGGCCCGGCACCGCCCGCGCCGGACCGAGCCGAAGGGCTGGCCCGGCTGGCCCGTCGCTATCTGGTGGGCCACGGACCGGCCACGGACCGCGACCTGGCCAAGTGGGCGGGCATCACCCTGGGCGACGCCCGGCGCGGACTCCGGTCGCTGGCCGACGAGGTGGTCGACGGCCCGTCCGGCCTGACCCTGCGGTCGACGGCCCCAGTCACCGATCCCTTCCCCCGCCCCGTCTCCTCGGGTCGTTCGACCCGCTGCTGCACGGATGGGTGTCTCGGGAGCCTTTCGTCGGGAGTCACGCCGGGGTGGTGACCACCAACGGCATCTTCCGGCCGGTGGCCCTGGCCGGGGGTCGGGTGGTCGCCGTCTGGACCCTCCCCGGTGGCGCGGTCACCATCGAGCCGCTGGAGCGGTTGAGCGGACCCGTCCGCCACGGCCTGGAGGAGGATGCCGCCGATGTGCTCCGGTTCCTCGGACTCGATCCCCGGCCGATGGTGGTCCGCTGACCCTCGGGGCTCGGTGGTCCAGGTGGCAGGTCCCGCTCCACCGAGTCGGGGACATCGAGGAGAGCAGAACCGAGCCCTCAACGATGCCCAGTCTGGCGGCTGAGGACGGCTTCCGATGCCGACGGCACCACCGTGGCCAGGCACCGGGTCGGCCGGGCCGGAATCGCACCCCCGCTACGGTCCCGGCCACTCCCGCTGAGTGGATGCCGCTGGAGACCATGGTCATGTCGCGGACCGAGGGGTGTGGATCGGGCGCCGACGATGTCGAGCGTCGGGCCGTCCCCGTCGGTCCATGACCGAGGACGGCGCTGAGCGGCCGAGGTGATCAGTGTGGCCATCCCGCCTTCGAGGCAAGATGGAGCCGTGGATGCACGAGTGGTGGGGGAGGGGGATGTCGGACCGGTGGCCGACACGTTGGCCCTGGCGTTCGTGGGCGACCCGGTGTGGGGCTGGGCCTTCGCCGATCCGGACCGCCGTCACACCCAACTCAGCGCGCTCTGGAGTCTCCTGCTCGAGGGTGCGGTCGGGCACGGATGGGTCTGGGCGACGCCGGGATTCGAGGCGGCCACCGTGTGGATACCCCCGGGCCGCCCCGAGCTCCCCGAACCGCAGGCGGCGCGGCTCGAGCCGATGCTCCACGAGCTGGTCGGGACGCGCACCTCGCTGATCATGGACATCTTCGGGTGCTTCGAGGCCGCGCATCCCAAGGCGCAGGACCACTACTACCTCAGCCTGCTCGGCACCCATCCCGAGCATCGGGGCCACGGCACCGGCATGGCCCTGCTGGCCGCCAACCTGGCCCGGGTCGATGACGAGGGTGTCCCGGCGTACCTGGAGTCGACCAATCCGGCCAACCTCGATCGGTACCGGTCGGTGGGCTTCGAGGTGACCGGCCAGTTCAGCCTGCCCGATGACGGGCCGACGGTCACCACCATGTGGCGGGAGCCCCCCACGCACGGGGTGCACGTCCACGGACCGGACGGCCGCCGCCGGACTGACTGAGGTCGACTGGTCCTTGACATCGGGATCTCCTGTCCTATAGTTCTCTAGGTGACTAGAGAAGTCCTGCGGCAGTCGATCTCGCTTCCACCTCAACCCGACAGCGGGGTCCCGGCCTATCTGCAGCTGGTGCAGCAGATCAAGCAGGCCCTGCGCATGGGGACCCTGGAGCGTGGGGGACAAGCTGCCCACGGTGAAGGAGGTGGTGGCCGAGGTGGCCATCAACCCCAATACGGTGATGAAGGCCTACTGGGAGCTCGAGCACGAAGGACTGGTGGAGGGCCGCCAGGGGGTCGGCACCTTCGTGACCCGTCGTCCGAAGGGCCCGCCGCCCGACGTCCAGTCCCGCCTGGCCCGACCGCTCGGCGCATGGGTCCACGCGGCCAGGGCCGAGGGCCTCGACGACGAGGCCATCGAGTCGATGCTGCGGGGGATCGCTCCAGATCCGGCAGGCGGAGCGGATCGCATGAGCGCCGGTCGACGACTCCTCGGCCATCGGGACCTCGGACTTGGGCAAGCGGTACGGCACCCAGTGGGCCCTCCAGGACTGCACGCTGGCAGCGTGCCCGAGGGGCGGGTCACCGCACTGGTCGGACCCGAACGGGGCCGGCAAGACCACCCTGCTGCGGCTGCTGGTCGGGCTGGCCGCGCCGACGACCGGTGAGGCCCGACGTCCTCGGCGCGGCCGCCGGCGCAGGACGAGGGCTTCCTGGCCAGCATCGGCTACCTGGCCCAGGACGTGCCGCTCTACCGCCGCCTGTCCGCCGAGGACCACCTCGGGCTGGGTGCCCACCTCAACCGGCGTGGGACGCCGGCGGGGCCCGGGCCCGGCTGGCCCGGCTGCGGATCCCCCTCGACCGGCCGGTGGCCAAACTCTCGGGAGGGCAGCGGGCCCAGGTCGGACTGGGGCTGGCTCTGGCCAAGCGCCCGAGGTCCTGCTGCTCGACGAGCCGGTGGCCGCCCTCGACCCCCTGGCCCGTCGCGAGTTCCTGGCCTCGCTCACCGAGGCCGTGGCCGAGGGCGGCCTCTCGGTGATCCTCTCCTCCCATCTGCTGCACGACCTCGAGCGGGTGTGCGACCACGTGATCCTGCTGGCCTCGTCCCGCGACCGAGCTGTGCGCCGACATCGACGATGTGCTGGCCTCCCACCGCATGCTGGTCGGGCCGCGCCGGCCGCGTGGCCGGCGTGGAACCGTCGCGTGCAGGTGATCAAGACCACCCAGACCGCCAACCAGACCAGGCTGGTGGCCCGGCTGGACGGGCCGGTGCTCGACCCGACGCTGGGAGGTCGAGCGAGGTTGGGCTGGAAGAGATCATCCTGGCCTACATGGGCCAGGACGACGACCTCGGACCTCGCCGGGTGCTCCATGCTGGGGGTGGCGACGTGAACCACCTCATCTGGCGGCTCCATCGCAACCAGGCCTACTTCGCCACTCGGCGCCCTGGTGGCCCTGGCCATCCTGTTGGTGGTGACCGGCGTGGCCATGGCCCACGACTACCACCGGTTCCTCGCCGACTGTGCGGCCACCCAGAGCTGCGGTGACCGGGCCAGCTGTTCAGCGGGGACGGATTCATCCTGGACGTCGTCAACCTGACCATGGTCGTGCCCCTGCTGTTCGGACTGTTCTGGGGCGCGCCCCTGGTGGCCAAGGAGTTGGAGGACGGCACCCACAACCTGGTCGTGGACCCAGGGCGTGACCCGACGGCACTGGCTGGCGCACCAATGTGACGTGGGTCGCTGCTGGCCGCCGCCGGTGTGGGGAGCGGCCCTGGCCACGCTGGTCAGCTGGTGGCGTTCGCCCGAGAACGCCCTCGGCAGCCGCTTCGACGCCTTCGACGTCCAGGGCATCGTGCCGGTGGCCTACTCGGTGTTCGCCGTGGCCCTCGGCATCGGCGTCGGCTCCCTCTTCCGGAGGGTGCTGCCGGCCATCGCCACCACCCTCGGGGTCTTCGTCGCCCTCCGGGTGGCCGTCGCCGTCTACCTCCGCCCCCACTTCCTGGCCCCGCTGACCAAGACCTTCCCGCTCAGCGGGCCGCACTCCACCGTGCCGGCCGGGTCGTGGTTCCTGTCCAGCTCGATCGTCGGACCGGCCGGCCGCTCGATCGGTCGGGGCTTCACCCCCGACAACCTCCCGGCCGCCTGCCGTATCCGTCACCGGCGTCGGGCAAGGGGGGCATCCTCCAGTGCGTGGCGTCCCACGGGTTCCGCCAGACCATCTCCTACCAGCCGGCCAGTCGGTTCTGGGCCTTCCAGGGGATCGAGGCGGCCATCTTCCTGGTGCTGGCCGCGGGCCTGATCGGCGCTGGCCTTCTGGAGGGTGCTCGGCCGCGACGCCTAGGCGATTGATCGGCAGCCCGAACCGGGGACTCCTGGCTAGCATGCCTCCGAGTTCGAACAGGAGGTGGGCATGGCCCACGACCCCGTAGTGGCCGAGACCGTGCAGGACCGGGACAGCCTGGAACCCCACTTCGTCCTGCCCGAGCAGGAGGCCCGGGCCGCCGAGGCCCTCGCCTCCTACCGGGGCGCCTCGGGCCGGCGGCCCAACGTCTTGTTCGTCCTCTTCGACGACGTCGGCTGGGGTGACTTCGGCTGCTACGGCGGGGGCGTGGCCGTCGGGGCGCCGACGCCCAACATCGACCGGCTGGCCCGGCGGGGCAAGCTGCTCACCTCGTGCTACTCGGAGCCGTCGTGCACCCCGTCGCGGGCCTCGATCATGACCGGCCGGCTGCCCATGCGCCACGGCCTGCTCCGCCCACCGATGTACGGCCAGCCCGGCGGGCTCGACGGCGAGGTGACCCTGGCCCAGCTGCTGTCGGAGGCCGGGTACGTGACCCAGGCGGTGGGCAAGTGGCACATCGGGGAGAACGTCGAGTCCCAGCCCCAGAACGTCGGCTTCGACGACTTCTACGGCTTCCTGTCGGTGTCGGACATGTACACCGAGTGGCGGGACCCCAACTTCTTCCCCGAGATCGTCTACAGCGAGGAGCGCACCAAGTGGGTGGAGAACCTGCCCTTCAACAAGTGCTTCGTCCACGCCACCCGGGGCGGCGAGACCGAGAACGTGGAGGAGGTCACCGTCCCGGTGCTCTCGCTGCTGGACGACAAGTGGGCCACCTACTCCCTCGACTTCATCCGCCGGATGGGGGAGCCCGAGCCGGCCGACGCGCACGCCCTGGTTCCTCTACCACTGCACCCGGGGCGCCCACTTCGACAACTACCCCCATGAGCGGTTCCTCGGCTCCTCGCCGGCCAAGCACCCCTACAAGGACACCATCATCGAGCTGGACGACATCGTGGGACGGCTGGTGGCCGAGCTCGAGGCCACCGGGCAGCTGGAGGACACCCTCATCTTCATCTCCTCGGACAACGGACCCGAGATGGAGACCTGGCCCGACGCCGCCTACTCCCCGTTCCGCAGCGCCAAGGGCTCGACCTGGGAGGGTGGCCAGCGGGTGCCGGCCATCGTGACGTGGCCGGGGATGATCGCCGCCGACGTGGCCACCGACGGCGCTGTTCTCCCAGATGGACCTGTTCAACACCGTCCTGCACCTGGCCGGCGCCGGCGGCGTCCGATCCCCGAGGACCGGTTCATCGACGGGGTCGACCAGACCTCGTTCCTCCTCGACCCCGACGGCCAGTCCAACCGCAAGTACCTCTACTACTGGCTGACCAACGTGTTCTCGGCCCTGCGGGTCGGCGAGTGGAAGTTCATGGTCGCCTCCACCTCGGACGACGACCGGGACTGCCTCAACCTGGGTGGGTTCACCGGTGTGACCCAGAAGTACTCCCACGGCCGGCTCTACAACCTCTACCTCGACCCCAAGGAGAGCCACAGCTACATGATCCGGAAGCTGGCCTACATCGACAGCTTCACCAGCGGGATCCGCGACCACTTCATCACCTACGGGAAGTACCCGCCCAAGCAGCCCATCGCGGCCATGCAGTAGGGGGAGTCGGTGGCCTCCTCGGGACGAGGTGCCGGGCCGTTGAGACCGGTGGTGCTGCTCCCCTCCCTCGGTCGGGCCCGCACCGACTTCGATGACCTGGTGGCGGCGATCGAGGGCACGGGCCGCCGGGCGGTGGCCGTGGACCTGCCCGGCGTGGGCGATGCCGCCGACCGACGGCCCGGGCCCGATCTGCACGCCATGGCCGCGGACGTGGCCGGGCGCATCGACGGGCTCGGACCCGCGGTCCATCTGGTCGGCCATGCCCTGGGCAACCGGGTGGCCCGGTGCCTGACCGCCGGGCGTCCGGGCCGGGTGACCTCTCTCACCCTCCTCGGCTGCGGTGGCAGGTTCCCCGGCGATCCCGTGGCGCGCGCCGCCCTCCTGCGGTGCTTCACCGAAGAGCCCGGCTCGCCGGGTCACCGGGAGGCGGTGGGCACGGCGTTCTTCGCCCCCGGCCACCCGGTGCCCCCGTCCTGGTCGGTGGGATGGTGGCCGGCGGCCGCCGCCGCCCAGGGCCGGGCGGCCGAGTCCACGCCGATCGAGGGGTGGTGGGTGCCCCCGGCCCCGGTGCCCGTGCTGTGCGTCGTCGGGGCCGAGGACCGGATCTCCCCGCCGGCCAACGCCGCCGACGTGGTGGAGCAGGTGGGATCCCGGGGGCGGCTGGCCGTGGTGGAGCGTGCCGGCCACGCCCTCCTGCCCGAGCAGCCCGAGCAGGTGGCCGGGCTCCTGGCCGGGTGGCTGGCCGGCATCGATCCGGGATCCTGAGCCCGGCCCCGCCCGGCCGCGGCCCCACCCCGGCCAGGCCGCCCCCCGGTGAGGTGGTCACGGCCCCACCCGCTACCGTGAGGGATACCCCCGATGGACCGAGAGCCGCCCGACCCTGTGATCACCCCCGCCGACCAAGCGGCCTTGGAGCAGCTGGTGGGCACGGCCACGTTCGAGCGCGGCAGCGGCTACGCCCACGGTGGGGCGGTCCGGAACCGTACGTGGAGCCCCGGTGGCACCCGGGTGGTGGGCGAGGTCCAGGGTGGGGCGGCCCGGCCGTATGTGGCCTCGGTGGAGCTCACCCGATCGGCCACCCAGGAGCTCTCCGACTTCCGGGCCACCTGCACCTGTCCGGTCGGGTTCAACTGCAAGCACGCCGTGGCCCTCGTGTTGGCCGGCGACCCCGATGACCCGGGCCGGGGCGTCGGCTCGACCGACCCTGACACTGGTGCAGGGGGACGGCCCCCCGGCCCACCCGAGCCGGGGTGGCCGCGGTGCGGTCCGGGGCCTGCCCGAGCCCTCCGACCCCGAGCACTGGGCCCTTCCCCTTGAGGCGTTGCTGGGCACCGATGACGAGGAGGCCGCGGCCGCTCCCGTCGACGGTCCGGAGGCGGCCGAGATCGCCCTCCTCTTCGAGCTCACCCTCGGCGCCATGACCTCGGCCCGGCGTTCGGGGTCGGCCACGCCGGGCATCCGGGTCCGACCGGTGGTGCCCGGCCGCTCGGGAAATTGGGTCAAGAGCGGGATCTCGTGGTCCGGCCTCGACTACTTCTCCTACGGACGCCAACGGTCGGCCCGGCTGCAGGAGCAGCTGGCCCTGGTCAAGGAGCTCCTGGCCCTCAGCCAGCTCTCGTCCCGGCGGAGCAGCTGGGGCTATCAGGACGAGACGGTCCGGCTGGAGTCCATCAACAGCCGCCGCCTCTGGGATCTGCTGGGGGAGGCCCGGGGCCTCGGCCTGCCGCTGCTCCAGTCCGGGCGCAGCGCCCGGGCGGTGGCCCTGCTGCCCGTCCCGGCGGCGGTGACCATCGACGTGACCCGCACGGACACCGGGCTGCGGGCCGAGCCCCGCATCGGGACCGACGCCCTGCGCCTCCCCCTGGAGACGTCCATGCTCATCGGCCGACCGGCCCACGGCATCGCCTGGTGGGAGGAGCACCCCGCTCCCTCGGGCGGCACCCAGGCCGTCGGCCTGGGCCTCGCCGCCCTCGACACCCAGGTCGATGACGATCTCCGGGCGTTCCTGCGCACGGCCACGGTCGACGTGCCCCACCACGACGAGGAGCGCTTCCTCCGGGCCCTGGTGCCCAAGCTCCGCCGGCGGGTGGCGGTGGGTTCGAGCGACGGGTCGGTGGAGCTGCCCGAGGCCCGGCCGGCCACCCTCATCCTCTCGGTCCGCCACGACGAGGGGCACCGGATCGAGCTGGTGTGGCGGCGCGGGGGCGAGGGAACCGAGGGCCGTGAGCCGCTGTGGGCGGCGCGGGGCCGCTTCCGCGACCGGGCCGCCGAGGAGGCCCTGATGGACGCGGCGGTGGCGGTGCTCCGACCGATGCCCGAGCTGTTCGAGCGGGGCCGGGTGGGGGAGCGCCTGTCGGCCGAGACCCGCCTCGCCGGCATGCCGGCGGTCCGGTTCATCACCGAGTTGCTCCCCGCCCTGGAGGCCATCGAAGGTGTGGTCGTCGAACACGTGGGCACGCTGCCCGAGTACCGAGAGGCCGAGTCGGCCCCGGTGGTCAGGCTGGGCGGCAGGGAGTCCAAGGACAACGACTGGTTCGACCTCAGCATCACGGTCACCGTGGGCGGGGAGAAGGTTCCCTTCGCCGAGCTCTTCGTGGCTCTGGCCGGCGGACAGACCCACCTGATCCTCCCCTCGGGCACCTACTTCTCCCTCGACGTGGACGAACTGCAGGAGCTGGCCCGACTCATCGCCGAGGCCCGGGCGCTGCTCGACACCACCAGCGACGGCGTCCGGCTCAGCCGGTTCCAGGCCAGCCTGTGGGAGGACATCCAGCGCCTGGGCGTGGTCACCAAGCAGGCCCAGGCCTGGGAGGAGTCGGTCCGGGCCCTCTCCGAGGCGGCCGAGCGGACCGAGTACGCGGCGCCGGCCGGGCTGCACGCCACCCTCCGGCCCTACCAGCACGCCGGCTTCAACTGGCTGGCCTACCTCTACGAGCACCGGCTCGGGGGCATCCTGGCCGACGACATGGGGCTGGGCAAGACGCTGGAGGCGCTGGCCCTCATGGGTCACACGAAGGAGCGAGGACTGACCGACGACCCCTGGCTGGTGGTGGCCCCGACCAGCGTGGTCGGGAACTGGGCCACCGAGTGCCACCGGTTCGCCCCCGGCCTCACCGTGGCCACCGTCACCGAGACCGAGAAGCGTCGGGGCATCCCCCTCGCCGAGGTGGCCGGCTCGGCCGACCTGGTCATCACCTCCTACAGCCTGTTCCGGCTCGAGTACGACGGCTACGCCGATGTGGCCTGGGCGGGGATGTTCCTCGACGAGGCCCAGTTCGCCAAGAACCGGCAGTCCCAGACCTACCAACGGGCCAAGCTGCTGCCCGCCCCGTTCAAGGTGTGCATGACCGGGACGCCCATCGAGAACAACCTGATGGAGCTGTGGTCGCTGCTGTCCATCGCCGCGCCGGGGCTCTTCACCAGCCCCGACCGGTTCTCTGAGTACTACCGGGTACCCATCGAGCGGAACGCCGACGCCGACCGCCTGGACCAGCTCCGCCGCCGGGTACGGCCCCTCATGCTGCGCCGCACCAAGGAGCAGGTGGCGAGCGACCTGCCCGACAAGCAGGAGCAGGTCCTGGAGCTCGACCTCAACCCGCGGCACCACAAGATCTACCAGACCCACCTGCAGCGGGAGCGCCAGAAGATCCTCGGCCTCCTCGGTGACCTGCAGAAGAACCGCATGGCCATCTTCTCGTCGCTGACCCTGCTCCGTCAGGCCAGCCTCGACGTCTCGCTCATCGACGAGCAGTACGCCGGGGTGCCGTCCACCAAGCTCGACGCCCTGATGGAGATGCTCGACGATATCGTCGAGGACGGCCACCGGGTGCTGGTGTTCAGTCAGTTCACCCGCTTCCTCGGGCTGGCCCGGGACCGCCTGACCGCCCACGGCATCGACCACTGCTACCTGGACGGCCGCACTCGCCGGCGCGACGTGGTGATCGACGAGTTCCGCACCGGGGCCGCACCGGTGTTCCTCATCAGCCTGAAGGCCGGCGGGTTCGGGCTCAACCTGACCGAGGCCGACTACTGCGTCCTGCTCGACCCGTGGTGGAACCCGGCCACCGAGGCCCAGGCGGTTGACCGGATCCACCGCATCGGCCAGACCCGCAAGGTGATGGTCTACCGACTGGTGGCCAAGGACACCATCGAGGAGAAGGTGATGGCCCTGAAGGCGAAGAAGTCGGCCCTCTTCGCCGACGTGATGGACGCCGGCGGGCTGGAGTCGGGCGCCCTCACCGCCGCGGACATCCGGGGGCTACTGGACTGAGGGACCCGGGCCCGGTGGACGGCATGCGGGAGCGCAGGGACGGTGGTCACCGGGACCGACGGCAGGGCGACGGCCACCGGCACGGCTGGCCGCCACGGGCCACAACCTGATGAGCCGGCGGCCACACCTGCCACGGCCGACCGCCGACTCCCGACAACTCAGGCGTCTCGCCTCTGCGCGTCCGCCGGCAAGCTGACCCCATTCTGTACGCAGACCAAACGCCCGTCCAGTCCCCTGAGGAGCGGGCTCTGGAAGGAGGCGGGCCTCAGGTCCGCCGCGGAGCTCAGACCGGGTCGAGGCCCGTCGCCGGCGCCCCGGGGCCGGTCAGGACGAGGTCGTGGCCGACGGTTGCCGCCTCATCCGGGCCACCACCGCAGCCACGAGGAGCCCGATGACGGCCATGGCGGCCAGGACCAATCCGACGGTCAACGACGTCGGCCAGTAGCGCAGGGAAATGACGTGTCGGCCGGCGGGCACGCGGGCCTGGAGCATGACCCCCGAGAAGGTCTCCAACGGCAAGGGACGTCCGTCGATCGTCGCGTGCCACCCCTTTTCGTTGGTCAGTCGGATCCGGAGCACCTGGGGTCGGGCGGCCACCGTCGTCATCCGCAGGGTGTTGTTGGTGGGATGGGCCACGGCCACCGGCCGTCCTGCGGCGTCGTCGGGGGGGAGCCCGGTCGAACCGTGCACCGGGACGAGCGTCGCCGTCGCGGCGCCGGGGATGCGGTAGAGGTCCTCGCCTCCGATCCGCCGGTCGTAGATCGCCCCGGTGGGACCAGGTGACCCGGCCCGCTCGAGGACGAAGGAGACCCCGTAGAGGCGCGCTTCGGGCAGCGGTCTCGATCCCCGGACAGAAGTAGGACAGCTCGGGCAGGCCCCCCGGCTGTCCGGTCATCGCATACCACGACTGGTAGTAGCGATTCGGAAGCAGTGGGTCGTAGTCCACCAGCTGATGTACCCCGAGGAGGCTGTTGGTGTTGGCCGGAATCCCGAGGAGGGCCGGCGCGCACCAAGGCTTCCCCAGGGCGACCAAGGAGGTGCCGACCACCCGCTGCAGCTCGGCCTCGGCGGGCGTGGGCGTCAGCGGCCGGGCCGTCGACGACCACAGCGGGTCACCGATACCGACCAGGAAGACGGTTTCGAACACCAGGAGCACCAGGCCCACGCCCATCGCCACCCGGGCGGTCACCCGGGACGACCAGGAGCCGGCACGGGTCCCTCCGGGCCGGACCTCGGTGACCGGGGTGGCGGCGGTCGCGGGGTCACCCACCGTGGAGCCCTGCGGTCCTGCATCGATCGGCCCGGTGGGTTGCTGCCTCCGTCCGACGAAGGCGAGCGCACCCACCGCGGCGAGGACCAGCACGATGGCGGCCAGCGCCCAGAGCCCGCCCCTCGTCGTCGCCGCGTTGTAGTCGGCGTCGCTGAGCCAGACCACGGCCAGGGCCGCGCCGGCGGCGGAGAATACGGCGAGGGCGGCCACCACGACGCTTCGCCGTTGGGAGGAGCGCATGACCAGGTCGAGCCCCACGCCGGCGAGGATGGCGACGGCGAACTCCACGAGATTGAGTGTCCGCGGGAAGCGGACCGCCTCGAGCAGCGGAAGATGGTTCAAGGCGGACTCGACGGGCTGCACGAAGGTCACGGCGGTGGCGAGCAACGCCACCACCCCCAGCGCCACGACCGGGGCCCTCCCTCGCCTGCGGACGACGTCGATGATCGTCACCACGAACGCGGTGGCGGCCAACGCCACAGCGAGCACCCCGACGTAGTTCCTCCACCAGAGCAGGGGCCAGCCGTCCGACCCCGGGAAGACCAGAGGCTGGAGCAGGCTGGTGGGGATCGCTCGTTGGGTGCCGAGTGCGCCGCCGCCCGTGCTTCGGACCGAGCCGGCCAGCACCTGGAGCCCCGGGAGGAGGAGCGGGGCGCTGAGGGCGAGGCCGGCCCCGAGCGAAACCGCAAGATCGATCCCGGGACGCACGACGGCCCGCAGCTGCCGGGTCGCCCCCGCCCGGCACACCAGGAGCACGAGGGCGAAGACGGCCAGAGCCATGCCGAAGACGATGAGCATGTCGGGCTGCCCGGCGTAGACGGCCAGGGCCAGGACGACACTGAGCAGCGTGATGCTGCGCACCCGCCGACCGCCCCGCACCACGAGGACCGTCGCCGCGAGGGCCCAACCCGTCCACGACATGACCGAGGCGACCGGCCAGCCGAGCCACCGGATGAAGCGTGCCGCCCAGCTCGAAGGTGATGGCCCCGAAGACGCAGGCGACGACGGTGAGCCGCAGGACGCGGCCGAGGACGTAGGCGCCGGTCCCCGCCACGACGATGGTCATGAGCACCTGGGCCGTGTAGTTGTACCGGAGCGGGAGGAGGTAGCCGACCATGGCGGGCAGGCTGAAGGCGCTCGACTGCCAGTTGAACGCCAGTGGCGTGCCCAGCAGGTTGTAGGGGTTCCACAGCGGGAGCTGACCGTGGTGCACCTGGGTCCAGGCCAGGTTGGTCCAGGGGATCATCTGGGTGATCTGATCGCTGGCCAAGAAGTCGTGCACGGTCACGTTGGTCTGCGGGGGGAAGCCGTACCGGGCCAGCCAGTCGTAGGGGCCCAGGTACGTGCCGTGTCGGAGGGCGGGGAGGAGGACGGCGACGGCGGCGCCGATCACCCACACCAGTCCGGCGAGATCGAGGTACCAGGGAACCTTGCGGGCCTGGTCGGGTTTCAAGGTTCGGCTCGTCCCTCGGTGTTGTGACCGACCTCGGCGATGAGCGCGGCCACCTGCTCGAGGAAGCGATCGAGTCGCTCGGTGGCCGAGGGCCCTCGAATCTCCGGTGCGGGGCTCTCGGGCCGTGCAGCCAAGGTGGCGAAGGCGCACTGGGCGGCCAGCATCGACAGTCGGTCGTTCCAGCCCGGCTCAGGGCACG
Organism: uncultured Acidimicrobiaceae bacterium; assembly: GCA_963835465.1. Lineage (GTDB taxonomy): Bacteria > Actinomycetota > Acidimicrobiia > Acidimicrobiales > RAAP-2 > Bog-756. Next base: position 83,134 of record CAWIFR010000006.1, on the reverse strand, counting down.
GATGGTCGATGAGCCAGTCCTGCAGCTGTCGAGCGGCCAGACCGACCGCGGCGAGGGCCTGGGTCGTATCCTCCCCCGCCGGCGAGCGCAGCACGTCGAGCGCCCCGGTGGCCGCGGTCTGCAGTCGTCTCACCGGGGGTTCGGTCCGGTCGAGCCAGACCTCCAGGGAATCGCCATGACGCCCTTCCTCCACCCCTGCCCCTCCCCCTGGTGCGCGCCGTCCGGTCGTCCGATTCTGCTGGAACTGTACGGACCGTGTGTTAGGAAATTGTGAAAGGAAACCCTACCCCACCGGCCCCGTCTGGTGTCGGCCGGACCGGCCCTGACGGGATGGCGCCCGAGCCACCTTCCGGCGTAGGCGGCTCGTCCGTCCCCGTGCCGTTCACCGCTCGGAGGCGGTTGGATCCGGGCGGCCGCAGGCGGAGCACGGGTGGCGAGACCGTTCGGCCATCGCGTACCCTGCGGTCGGGGCATGACTCATCGGAGGACGGACAATGAGTGAAGCCCCGCACCGCTGCCCCGGCTGCGGCTCGGACGACACCCCGAAGCTGATCGTCCGGGGCTCGGGGATCCGGGAGTCGGGTATGTCCCACCGGTGCCGCACCTGCGGGTCGGAGTGGTTGGACGGCGACGCCGACCGGCGGGCCTCCTGACCGGCACCGGCTTGCCGCGGCGAGACCGCACCGGCCCGCCGGGCGGGCACCGCGGTCGGATCGGGCTGTCGGTCGCTCGGGCCCGACGTGGCCCGAGGTCCCGATCGGCGTCTGGCGATCCCGGACGGGCGGGGCCGTTCGCGGAGTGTTCACCCCGTTGTGACGAGCGGGTTCGCTTGCCCGGCGTAGACACGGGGGCGGGTCGGTTCTCCCTTCCATCCTCCGGCCCAGCACGGGGTGCAGCGCCGCCGCCGGCCCCCCACTTCCGGCGGAGGGCGCGCCCCCGTGGCCCGAACCCGCTCCCCGTCCGGTTGCCGTCGGCCGGCGCGGGGTAGACCTTAGGGATGGATCGCGATCCCATCGAACGGGAGGTGAAGCTGGCGGCCGACCCGGAATTCACCCTCCCCGATCTCCGCGATCTCGTGAAGCGGACGGTGCGGCTCCCCGAGCAGGTGCTGCTGGCCACCTACTTCGATACTCCCGACCATCGGCTGTGGGCGAGGGGGATCACGCTCCGCCATCGCATCGGTGAGAGCGTCCAGGGTGGGATCTGGACCCTGAAGCTCCCCCGCACGACGACGGGCGTGGCGCTCGAGCGGACCGAACTCGAATGGGCCGGATCCGTCGAACTGATGCCCGACCGGATCGACGAGCTCCTCGTCGGGATCGTCCGCCGGGCCGTGCTGCGGAGGATCACCTCCCTGGAGACGTCGCGGCGCCGGCTCATCCTGCAGGGTCGGAAGCAGAGCCTCCTGGCCGAGGTGGACGACGACCTGGTGACCATCCATGGGGGCCCGCACGACGGGCGGAGCTTTCGGCAGATCGAGGTGGAGCTGGACCAAGCCGACGATGCCCTCCTGCAGCGGTGTGTCGACCGGTTCCGGGACGCCGGCGCCACCATCGACGATCTCGGTCCCAAACTGGCCCGGGCCCTGGACGAGCAGGCGGTCGGGGTGGCCGCCCTCCCGGCCCTGGGCAGGAAGTCGACGGTCGCCGAGGTGGTGTCGGTGGCCATCCGATCCGGCCTGGACCGGATACTCGACCATGAGTTCCAGCTGCGACTCGAGGTGGGGGACCCGTCGGTCCATGCCGTCCACCAGGTCCGGGTGGCGGCCCGCCGCCTCCGCTCGGATCTGAAGACGTTCCGTTTCCTGTTGGATCCCCTCTGGGTCCGTCACACGCGCGGTGACCTGCAGTGGTTGGGGGAGGCCCTCGGCCGGGTTCGGGATGCCGACGTGCTCGGCGAGCACTTGGGCCTCAACGGGCGGGCCCGGATGGGGGACTCCACCGGTGTGACCCGTCTCCGCTCGGAGCTCCAGCAGCAGCGGAGCCTGAGTGCCCGCCAGCTGGGCGAGGTCCTGACGAGCGACCGGTATCTCCTCCTGCTCGACAAGCTCCACGCCGCGGGGGAGCGGCCACCGTTCCTGGCCGGCACGGGCCACGGTCCCCACCCGGCGGGCCGGAAGGCGGCCAAGGTCCTGGCGAGGACGGTCAAGGGACCGTGGCGGAAGCTCCGCAAGGAGGTGCGGCGGGCCGGCCGGGAGCCGACCGACCGTCAGCTCCACTCGATCCGCATCAAGGCCAAGCAGCTCCGCTACGCGGCCGAGGCGGCCCAGCCGGTGGTGGGACGAGAGGCCGGACGGACGGCCCGGGCGGCCGAGGAGCTGCAAACGGTGTTGGGGGAGCATCACGACGCGGTGGTCGCCGAGGCGTGGCTGCACGGGCGGGCCCGGGGCGCGCCATGGAAGGTCGCCTACTCGGCCGGGCGCATGGCCGCGGAGCAGAGCCGACGACAGGTGGAACTTCGGGGGGAGTGGCGCTCGGCCTGGCGGTCGTTGCGGGCTCGGGCCCGACGCTGGCCCGGATAGTCGCCGCTCAGCCCGCGGTAGCGACGGCTTAGGAAGGAGCGGCGGCCTGTTCGGCCGCTCGTCGGGCCATCTCGTCGGGGGCGACATCCTCGATGTGGGTCTGAATGCTCCAGGAATGGCCGAAGGGGTCCTCGATCTGCCCGGACCGGTCGCCGTAGAAGCGGTCCTCGACGGGGCGCACGATCCTGGAGCCCGATGCTGCGGCCCTCTCCACGGTGGCGTCGGCATCCTCCACGTAGATGGACAGGGCCACCGGGGTCCCGCCCAGCGTCTTGGGGCCCTTGATCCCCATGTCGGGGAACTCGTCGGCCACCATGACCACGGAGTCGCCGATGGTCAGCTCGGCGTGGCCCACCTTGCCGTCCGGCCCGTCGAGCCGCAGGCGCTCGGTGGCCCCGAAGAGCTCCCGGTAGTACTCGATGGCGTCGGCCGCCCCATCGATGTGGAGATAGGCACAGACCCTGGGATAGTCCCTGGGTAACGGATTGACGGGTTCGGTCACGGGAGTCCTCCACGCTCAGGGGTCGTCACGTCCACTGTCGACCAATCTCCTGCGTCGGTCAACTGGACCCTCGGCCGGGCACGACGGTCGGGAATGGGCGAGAATGGCTCAGTCCGCCCGAGGGGGGCGGTGGAGCACCCGGCCGGCACGGTCGTAAGGAAGTCCAGTGGAGGGGCACCATCAAGCAGGGTGGGAGAGGCAACCGACAGGGCGGGACTCGGGTGGGAACCGCGGCCGTGCTGGTGGTCTGCGCCCTCGCCGTGCTCACCTCCGGCCTGGCCGCCGGCTCGGCCTACGCGGCCTCCGGGGCGACGACGGCCCTGCGGAGCGGAGCCAAGCACCCGACCGTGCTGCTCTACGGCGACTCGGTGGCGCTGACCTTCGGGCTGGACCTCGAGGTCTACGTGTCGGCGGCCCACGACGGGGTGAGCGTGATCGACGACGGCGAACTCGGTTGCGGGGTGGCCGAAGGGGCTGACGTCATCGTGCAGGGCCGGCCGGTGACCGTGCCCGCCACCTGCAACCCGGCCACTCCGGCGTCCGGCCAGTGGCCGGCCATCCTGGCCGGCGCCGTGGCCGCCAAGCGACCCCAGGTGGTGGCGCTCCTGGCCGGCCGGTGGGAGCTGCTCGACCGCACCGACGCGGCCGGGAAGGTCACCAACATCATGCAGCCGGCCTACGCCCGCTACGTCGAGGGCCAACTGCAGAAGTTCGTGGCCATCGCCTCGGCCCGCGGTGCCCACGTCGTCCTCATGACCACTCCCTACTACCAGCCGACCGAGGGTCCGCCGGGGCCCGAGGACGATCCGGCCCGGGTGGACGCCTACAACCGGTTGGTGCGCCACGTCGTCCACGACCATCCCCACGCCACCTCGCTGTTCCGGCTCAACGCGTTGGTCTCACCCCACGGGAAGTACAGCTACACCGTGGGCAAGCAGGTCGTCCGGTCCTCGGACGGGGTCCACTTCCCGTTCTTCGCCCTGTTCGATCCCACGGCGTTCGAGCCCAACAACTACTTCCAGGTCCTCCAGTTCAGCCGATGGCTGGGCCCGAGGGTCCTGCCCTCCCTGCTGCGCGCGGTGCGGTAGGTCGAGGTCCTTGACCAAAAGCGCACTTCAGGTCTTACCATCGCCTCCGGGCGCGCCGGAGCGCCGACCGCAGAGGAGGCACCCATGACCTTCACCGATGATGAACTCGCCTACCTGGACTCGCAGACGCTGGGCCGCCTGGCCACCGTCCAGCCCGACGGGACGCCACAGGTGAGTCCGGTGGGCTTCACCTACGACCCGAGCCACGGCACCATCGACATCGCCGGGTTCTCCATGTCGACCAGCCAGAAGTTCAAGAATGTGATCAAGGAGCCCCGGGTGGCCCTGGTCGTCGACGATGTCCTCTCCACCGATCCGTGGCGGGTGCGGTGCCTCGAGATCCGGGGCGTGGCCGAGACCGAGCTCGACCCCTCGCCGTCGCCGGGACGCGACGCCTCGCGTATCCGGATTCACCCCAGGCGCATCATCAGCTTCGGGGTCTCGGAGCCTGACACCGGGCCCCATCAGCTGGCCCCGAACAACCGCGACGTGACCTGACCGATCGAGCACGGCCCTGTGGCACCGCTTCGACGAGACCGGCGACGGCCCGGCCCCGAGGCTGCCGAGTGGGCGCATCGCCGAACGGGCAGCGCCCGACCGTCGGCGGCCACCCGCGCGTAGCCCTGGTCGGACGACGGGGCGGATCCCGACCCCGAGTGGTCCTCAGGCCGCCAGGGCGGCCAAGGGGAAGCGGGGTGTGTACCGCACCGAGCCCTCCTGGTCCACGATCATGGCACCGTAGCCGTCGACGGCGTCGACCAGGTCGAGGCCCTCGTCGCCGGCGACGGCCAGGGCGGTGGCCAGGGCGTCGGCCAGCCCGAGGTCGGGACCAGAGACACTGGCCGAGGCCACGGCCGTCACCGCCAGCCCGGAGCGGGGGTCGACGAGGTGGTCGCCGCGTTCGTAGCTACCCGAGGTGGCGAGCGCCCCGTCGGTCTCCACGATGGCGATCATCCGTCCGCGGTCGGACGGATCCACGATGCCGAACCGGAATGGCCGCCCCCGGCGTACGCCGCCGTGGCTGGCGATATCGCCCGCCGCGTTGACCACGGCGCCGACCATTCCGGGTCCGGACAGGGCGCCGAGGGCCCGTTGGGCCGCCCAACCCTTCACATAGCCGGTGGGGTCGACCCCCCCGGGGAGGGCCCAGGGGTCGAACCACCCCGCCGACAGCCCACGGGCGGTGGCGCAGAGTCCGAGTACCTCGGCCACCTCGGGGGGAGCCTCGGCGCAGGTGATCTCGTGGCGTCGGAGCCGGCTCATCGGACTCCCGTCGTCCCAGGTGCTGAAGACGGCGTCGGCGTCGTGGAGGAGCCGACAGGATCGGTCGACGAGCGGGGTGAGGTCAGCGACGGATAGCGCCGGGTCCGAGTACAGGTCGATGGTCACCACCGTGCCCATCACCGCTTCGGCATGATGGAGCGAGTGGACGGCCTGGCCGGAGGCGCCAACGGTCGCCACCGGTGCGGTCACGCCAGGCCCAGCTTGCCCAGGGCCGACTGCAACGACTGCTGGAATCCCGCACTGGTGTAGCTGGCCCCCGACACCCCTTGGATCGACGAGCCCTGGGCCTGCATGGCCTGTTGCTCGAGCAGCGGGATGGACTGCTGGTCGATGGACTGCGAGCGCGGATTGCCGCCGTCGTCCAGCGAGGCGATGCCCACCTTGGTGATGGTCCGCCCGCTGGCCGAGACCGATACCGAGAGCACGCCCCAGCTGTAGTTCACCGAGGCCCCGGTGGCCGTGCGGCTGGTCGGGACGGTGGTGGTGGTCGACGGTGGCGCGGTGGTGGTGGGCGCCGACGGCGGGGCGGGTGCCGTCGTCGTGGAGGTGGGTGGGGGAGCCCCGGCCGCCACCGAGGAGGAGGTGGAGGGCTGGGGCAGCGACCCGAGGGTGAGCCGGGCCGGCGTGGTGTGGAAGGTCAGCACGCCGACCAGGCCGGCAACGGTCGCCGCCAGGACGATGAGGGACCGCCTCATCGGTGGTCACCGGCCGGGGCCGAGTGGGCGGTGCGAAGCAGTGGTTGCATCAGAACGAGAACTTCTCCTCGTGGATGCTTCCCGGAGGCACGCCGAGATGGGACGATGCCGATACCACCAACTCGGTGAAGCCCTCCGGACCACAGACGTAGACGTCACGGGTGGCGATGTCGGGTACCAGGCGGCGGAGGGTCGAGGTCCCCAAGCGGACCTGGTGGCGCGTGCCCACCACCTCGTGGAACTCGCCGCCACGGCGGTGCACCAGCTCGGCGATCTCGTCCCGGTGCACGATGTCGTCGGCGCTGGTGGCCCGGATGAGGACCACGACGTTCACCGACTCGGGGAGATCCTCCAGCAGGGCCCGGAGGGGGGTGATCCCGACTCCGGCGCCGATCAGCGCCACCCGGTCGGAGGTGCGGGCGTGCCGGGTGAAGGCCCCGTAGGGTCCCTCGATGAAGACCCGGGTCCCCGGCTTCAGATGGGCCAGGGCCCGGCTCTGGTCGCCCAGGCCCTTCACGGTGACCCGCACATAGGGAGCCCGGGGCAGGGCGGACAGCGAATACGGATGGGCGTGCCACCACAGTTCCCGGGTCAGGAAGCGCCACTGGAAGTACTGCCCCCCCGACACGGCCAGCCAGGAGATCTGCCTGCCCGAGCAGATGACCGACACCACGCCCGGCGCCTCCTCGATGACCGCCACCACCCGAAGCTGATGGCGGAGACTGCGGTAGACGGGCTGGAGCACACGGAACACGATGACCATGCCGGCCGTGGCGGCCCAGACGCCGATCCACGCCGCACGCGTGAGCGGGTGGCCGATGAACGACACCCCGGTGACGATCTGGTGAGCGAAGGCCAGGGCCAGCGCCAGGTAGAGGTAGAGGTGGACGATCCACCAGGTCTCGTACTTGAGGTGCCGTCGAGCCATCCGGATCGAGGTGATGCCTCCCATGGCCAGCAGGCCGGCGGCCACCCCTGCTGCCAGCATGTCGGGATAGGAGGACAGGAACTGCCAGAGCTGGTGGAGTGCACCGGTCTTGGCCAGCTGGGCATAGCCCAGCGTGACGAGCACGATGTGGACACCGATGAGGATCAGTGCCCACGGCCCGATCCACCGGTGCCACTGCACCAGCCGGTCCTGGCCGGCGGCCCGCTCGAGCCACGGCAGCCGGGCCACCAGCACCAGCATGATCAACATGAGGTACGCCCCGGTGAATCCGGCCAGACGACCGCCGGCGATCAGCAGGCCTCCGGGCGCGGCCAGCGTGCCGCCGCTCTCCCCGGTGATGACGAGGGCCAGGGTGACCCCGAGACCCAGGCCCACACAGGCGAGGAAGGCGTCGGCGACCCGGGGACGCGGGACGTGCCCCGCCCGTCGTCGACGGGACGAGGGCCCGGCCTGTGCCCAGGCCACCTGGGTGGCGGGCGTCCGTTGTTTGGTAGGCACCACCCGGCCCACTCGAGCAGTCGATTCTTACGAGAGCATGACGGTGCCGAGGGAGTGCCGACCAGAGGAACTGCACGTCGTCATTCAGGCGTCAGGAAGCACCGGTAACCTCGAATCCGTGACCCTGGACGACGCCAGCGCTGGCCTTCGCGGCACGACCGCCGTACCGGCCCCATCGGTCGGGTGCCGTGGCCCCGGCGCGACAGCCGTGCCCCAGTGAGCACCGTGAGGTCCTCCGACGTTCCCGCCGGGACCAGCCAACCCCCGCCCCGAGGTCGAAGGCGGTCCGATCCCACCGAGGCCAACGCCCGGCTCACCGCATCCACCGCCGTGGTGCTCTTCGTGCTGCTGGCCGCCGAGGGTCTCACCATCCTCCAGGTCGGGCCGCTGCTGACCGCCCACGTCTTCATCGGGATGCTGCTCGTGCCTCCGGTCCTGCTGAAGGTGGGCAGTACGGCATGGAAGTTCGCCCGGTACTACCTGGGCGCCCCCGCCTATCGGCAGAAGGGCCCACCCCTGCTCCCGCTCCGGGTGCTGGGTCCCTTCGTCGTCGTCTTGACCCTGACCGTCTTCGCCAGCGGCATCGCCCTGTTGCTCGGCCCGACCACGTGGCGGTCGCCCCTGCTGCTGCTCCACAAGGCCAGCTTCGTGCTGTGGTTCGGAGCCCTGACCCTGCACGTGCTCGGCCACGTGGTGGACACGGCGAAGCTGGCCCCCCGTGACTACTTCCGGCGCACCCGGCGCCAGGTCGACGGGGCGGGAGCGCGCCAGTGGGCCATCGCCGCCAGCCTGGTGTGCGGCGCACTGCTGGCGGTCGTCGTGGTGCCCCGGGTGGGCCCCTGGCTGTCGGCCGGGCCGATCGGCCACTGATGAGTGTCTCGGAACCGTCCCTTCCCCGCCGGCTGCGGTCGGACACCGACCGACCACCGCCGGCCAGTCGCCGCGTCGGAGGGTATGTGAGCAGACGCGTCTACCGCCGCCGCCGGATCAAGGTTGGGGTCGGACTGGTGCTGGCCGTCATCCTGGTCTGGCTGGGCGCCTCGTTGGGCGGGGCGCTGACCGACCCGTCCCTCGGCAGCTCGACCGGAGCACGACTGGCCGAGTGGGCGCGGGGTCATGGTGGGTCCAGCATCATCAACTGGGTCGAGAGCGAGTGGTACGCGCACCACCAGCCGAAGGTGGGCGGGCGCCCCCCGGCCGGCGCCATCCGACGGCCCGTCTCGGTGGCGGCCTCCAGGGTGAGCGGGATCCCGCATCTGGCACCACCGCCGGCGATGGTGCCGGCCGCCGTACCGGCCCTCCCCGGCGAGGGCCAGTGGTCGCCGGTGGGTCGGTTGGTGGGTGGCATCCCGGCTGTCTACGAGACGACACTGCGTCCTGACGCCGTGCACACCAGCTACGTGGTCGGTGTGGCCTGGATGGACACCAAGCTGCTGCGGGCGACGCTCTACTCGGGCAGTCAGATCCCCGGTAGCGGTCCGTTCGTCCACACGGCTCCGGTGTCGGCCACGGCGGCCACCAGCCTGGTGGCGGCCTTCAACGCCGGCTTCCTCATGTCCGCGGCCAACGGTGGGTACTACACGGACGGCCGGACCGTCCTGCCGCTCCGCACGGGGGCGGCCTCCTTCGTCGTCTACAAGAACGGGACGTCCACGGTCGCCCAATGGGGCCGCGACGCCACGCTGACCCCCGATGTGGTGTCCGTCCGCCAGAACCTCGACCTGGTGGTGGACAACGGGCAACCGGTCCCGGGCCTCAACGCCTCGGACACCACCCGGTGGGGGGCGACGCTCGGGGACCAGGTCTACGTGTGGCGCTCCGGTCTGGGTGTCACCGCCGACGGTGCGTTGGTCTACGTCGGTGGCCCGGGGCTGAACATCACCGACCTGGCCGACCTGTTGGTCCGGGCCGGTGCCGTCCGGGCCATGGAACTGGACATCAACACCGACTGGGTGAACTACAGCACGTACCTGCCCGCCACACCGAACGGGCCGGCCACTGCAGCCAACGGCACCCAGCTGCTCCCGGGGATGACCGGCACCCCGGGTCGGTACTTCCAACCGTGGTGGGCCCGCGACTTCATCACCATGTCGGCGTCGGCCTCGGCGCCGACGTCGGCGCCGGCCTCGTCCACCCGCCGGTAGGGCGGCTCGGCAGTCCTCGCCGGGCCGACGTGGCCGGCGGCGCGCGGCGTAGGGTGAGCAGGTACGCACCCCGGGCTGTACCGGGGCGAGTGCCCGGTAGCACCCGACGCGCACGCTCGAGGAGCCATTCGTGACGGCTGACCAGAGGGCTGAGCACCGAGACACCATGTCGGCCAGGACCGTGCTGGCGGCGGTGACCGAGGCGTCCGACGACGCCATCATCCTGGTGGAGGCCGACCACGGCGTGAGCGAGTGGGGCAGCACGGCCGAGCGCCTGTTCGGGGTGGGCCGCGGCGAGGCCGAGGGCCGACCCTTCGACGAGCGTTTCGCGCTCCACGTCCGGGCCGGGATGCAAGGGGCGGTGGCCCGGGCGATGTCGGGGGAGCGGATCGTCCACTTCGAGAGCGAGATTCTCCGCGGCGACGGGCTGCCGCTTCCGGTGTGGGTGTCGCTCAGTCCGCTGGCCGACGCCGACGGGAACCCCTGGGGAGTCGTGGCCATCATCCGCGACGTCACCGAGCAGCAGGTGGCCCAGGCCTCGCTCGCCGAGGTGGAGGGTCGCCTCCGCGATGCGGAGGCCCTGTCGCACGTGGGCAGCTGGCTGTGGGACCTGCGGACGGGTGCTGTGCAGTGGAGTACCGAGTTCCACCGCATCCACGACATCGACCCGTTCGAGTTCGACGGGACGGTCTCCAGCCATCTGGCTTCGGTCCACCCCGAGGACCGTCCGTCCCTGCGGGCGAGGATGGAGGACTCGGTGGCCACGGCCACCCCCTTCGAGTGCGAGTGCCGGATCCTCCGCCGGGACGGAGGGGTCCGGGTGCTCCGGGTCAGGGCCCATCCGTCGGTGGGGTCGGACGGGTCGGTGGTCGGCCTGCGGGGGATCGGCCAGGACGTGACCGAGCTGAACGCCCGGGTATCAGTCCCGGGCGATCAGCTGGCGGACCCGGGCCACGACGTCCCCCTCGGGGACAGATGACTTGGTCTCGGGGTCGACCGACTGGGCCAGGAGCCGGAGCGCCTTGGCCGCCTGGGCCCGAGTGGCCGTGACCACGTCGGCGAACTCGTCGCTGCCGTAGAGCGCGACGAGCGAACGACGCACCTCGTCCCACTCCTCGCCCTTGGACCGGGTCCCGATGACGAAGCCGGCCACCAGGGCGGCCAGGACGGTCACGACCCGTCCTCGGGCGCGGCCTCGGCGTGGAGGTGGACGCGCACGTCGGGGAAGATGCGCAACATGAGCACCGTGGGGGAGGGGACGGCGAAGTCCCGGATGTCGAACACCTGCTCACCGGTGATGACCAGTCGGCCGGCCGGTCCCGGGGCGACGGCGATGGTGCCCTGGACGGGTCGGCTGACCCGGTGGAAGGTGAGCCGGCCCTTCAGGAGGAACCGCGACTCGGCGTCGCCGGGCACGCACTCGACGAGCTCGACCCGTGCCGTCGGGTACCGACGCGCCTCGATGCGACGGAGGAGCTCGGCGTCGTAGAGGCTGTTGCCCGAGCGCAGGCCGGTGAGGTCGACCTCGAGCGCGGCCGAGGACGGTCCGTCGGCCCGCACCGTGCCGTCGATCACCGTGGCGTTCACCGTCCCGGTGACCCCCATGGCCCCGAAGCTGAGCGGACCGACCGTGGAGCGCACCTCGATCAGGACGGCGGACCGCTCGGGGAGCAGCCGGAACCGGCGGACCTCGCTGGCCGCCGGTGCCCGGGGTGCGGCGGTCGCCCAGTCGTCGGACGGGGGAGGGGATGGTAGCGGGCCGGCAGGTTCGCGCACCTCGGGCACCGCCTCCAGCCAACGGCGGGCGGGGGCGGTGGGCAGCACCGAGGACCACCCGGCCCCGAGGGCCGACGACCACCCGCCCTCGACCTCGGCCAGGACCGAGTCGGTGGTGCCGGTGGCCAGGTAGCGGCGCAGCACCTGGTCCAGGTGGTCGTGTTCGGCTTTGACCACCCCCATCCACTGGCGGAGGACCCGCTCGCCGGTCGGCGTGATCCGGTAGACCCGGCGGGCCGGCCCCGCCGTCGGGTTCTGGGACGACGGGACGATGAGGTCGTCCTGCTCGAGCTGGGAGAGGGCCCGGTAGACGGCGGGCCGGTCGACGTGGTCGAGGCCGAGCGACTGGGCCCGCGGCACCAGCTCGTAGCCGTAGCCGGGCCGCTCCAGCACCAACAGGAGGAGGGCGGGGAGGATGAAGTTGCGGGGGGGTGCGGACTCGAAGCGTGACGTGGGGGCCGTGCGGCCGGCGGGCATCAGCATCCTCCTGTGGTCTTACGCCTCGATCCCGGGGGAGTCAATGGTCAACTCCCGGCCGGCCCACTACCCCGCAACGGTGCAAAAAACACTCATTTACTCGGCCCCGTCCGAGGCGTAACACGGCAGAGAGGGGGAGGGACACCGGACCATGACGCACGAGGGAGGGAGATGCCGTGACGGTTACCGAGGCACCGCCGGACGAGGGCACGGTGCACGTCCTGTGGATCAATGCCGGCCTCAGCTGTGACGGCGACTCGGTCGCCCTCACCGCGGCCACCCAGCCCAGCATCGAGGAGATCGCCCTCGGGGCGCTGCCCGGCCTGCCCCCCATCGCCGTGCACTGGCCCCTGATCGACTTCGAGTGCGGCCCGGTGGGCGGGGCCGACGACTTCATCGAGTGGTTCTTCAAGGCCGACCGCGGCGAGCTCGATCCGTTCGTACTGGTGGTCGAGGGCTCCATCCCCAACGAGGCCATCAAGCAGGAGGGGTACTGGTGCGGGTTCGGCAACAACCCCGACACCGACCAGCCCATGACCACCAGCGAGTGGCTCGACCGGCTGGCCCCCAAGGCCCTGGCCGTGCTGGCCGCCGGCACCTGTGCCTGTTACGGCGGGATCCACGCCATGGCCGGCAACCCCACCGGGGCCATGGGGGTGCCTGACTACCTGGGCTGGGGGTGGAAGTCGAAGGCCGGGCTGCCCATCGTGTGCGTCCCCGGCTGTCCGACCCATCCCGACAACCTGTCCGAGACCATCCTCTATCTGCTGTACCAGGCCACCGGGCAGGCCCCCGATGATCCCCCTCGACGACTCGCTCCGGCCCCAGTGGCTGTTCGGCGCCACCGTCCACGAGGGGTGCGACCGGGCCGGCTACTACGAGCAGGGCGACTTCGCCGACGAGTACGGCTCACCCAAGTGCATCGTCAAGCTCGGGTGCTGGGGTCCGGTGGTGTCGTGCAATGTGCCCAAGCGGGGGTGGATCAACGGCGTGGGGGGCTGCCCCAACGTCGGCGGGATCTGCATCGGCTGCACCATGCCCGGCTTCCCCGACAAGTTCATGCCCTTCATGGACGAGCCGCCCGGCGCCCATGTCTCGACCATGGCCAGCGGCCTTTACGGCAAGGCCGTGCGCGGCCTCCGCCGGTTCACCCAGAAGACGCTGGACGACGAGCCCAAGTGGCGCTCGCCCGGCACCGAACTGACCACCGGCTACAAGCAGATCTGGAGGTAGGAGATGGCGACCACGGCGTCAGCGCCCTCGAAGGCGAAGGGGGGCACGTCCGACCTGGTGGAGATGGCCTGGGACCCCATCACCCGCATCGTCGGCAGTCTGGGCATCTACACCAAGATCGACTTCGGCCAGGGCAAGGTGGCCGAGTGCCACAGCACCTCGTCGATCTTCCGGGGCTACAGCGTGTTCATGAAGGGCAAGGACCCCCGCGACGCCCACTTCATCACCAGCCGCATCTGCGGCATCTGCGGGGACAACCACGCCACCTGCTCCTGCTACGCCCAGAACATGGCCTACGGAGTCCACCCGCCGGCCCTCGGCGAGCAGATCGTCAACCTGGGCGAGGCGGCCGAGTACATGTTCGACCACAACATCTTCCAGGAGAACCTGGTCGGCGTGGACTTCTGCGAGAAGATGGTGGCCGAGACCAACCCCGGGGTGCTGGACCAGGCCAACCGGACCGAGTCCCCCCACGCCGCCGACCACGGCTACAAGACCATCGGGGACATCATGCGCTCGCTCAACCCCTTCTCGGGGGAGTTCTACCGCGAGGCGCTCCAGGTGAGCCGGTCCACCCGCGAGATGTTCTGCCTCATGGAGGGTCGCCACGTCCACCCCTCCACCCTCTATCCCGGCGGGGTGGGGACGACGGCCACCATCCAGCTGTTCACCGACTACTACACCCGGCTGATGCGCTACGTGGAGTTCATGAAGCGGGTGGTGCCGATGCACGACGACCTCTTCGACTTCTTCTACGAGGCCATGCCCGGCTACGAGGAGGTGGGCCGGCGCCGCATCCTGCTCGGGTGCTGGGGCGCGTTCCAGGACCCGGCGGTGTGCAACTTCGACTACCGGGACATGACGGCGTGGGGCCGGGCCATGGGCGTGACCCCCGGGGTGGTGGTGGACGGCAAGCTGGTCACCAACGACCTGGTCGACATCAACCTGGGCATCCGCATCCTCCTCGGCTCGTCGTTCTACGACGACTGGGAGGACCAGGAGATGTTCGTGACCCGGGACCCCCTGGGCAACCCGGTCGACCGGCGCCACCCGTGGAACCAGCACACCAACCCCCAGCCCCAGAAGCGGGACTTCGACGGCAATTACAGCTGGGTCATGTCGCCCCGCTGGTTCGACGGCACCGACCACCTGGCCCTCGACACCGGCGGCGGTCCGCTGGCCCGGCTGTGGTCGACCGCCCTGTCCGGCCTGGTCAACACCGACCACCTGCAGGCCACCGGCACCGGCGTGGTCATCCACCTGCCCCGGACGGCATTGAAGCCCGAGGTGACCCTGGAGTGGAAGGTCCCGGCCTGGTCGAACACCATCGAGCGCAACCGGGCCCGGACCTACTTCCAGGCCTACGCGGCGGCCGCCGCCCTCGACTTCATCGAGAAGGCCCTGGACGACGTGCGGGCCGGCCGCACCAAGACCTGGGAGCCCTTCGAGGTGCCCGACGAGGGCATCGGGTGCGGCTTCACCGAGGCCGTCCGGGGGGTGCTCTCCCACCACATGGTCATCAGGGGCGGCAAGATCGCCAACTACCACCCGTATCCGCCCACCCCCTGGAACGCCAACCCCCGGGACACCTTCGGCACCCCGGGCCCCTACGAGGACGCCGTCACCGACCTGCCCATCTTCGAGGAGAACCGGGGCGACCGCTTCAAGGGCATCGACATCATGCGCACGGTGCGCAGCTTCGACCCCTGCCTTCCCTGCGGGGTCCACATGTACCTGGGCGGGGGCCAGGTGGTCAAGAAGCTGCACTCGCCCACCCAGGTGTCCAACCCCGACCTGGCCTGCTGATGGCCGCGGCCACCACCGACGACCTCCGGACGGCCGGCGACCGGATCGAGACCCTCTTCGACGAGCTGCAGCGGACGGCCGACGGTCCCACCCTGGCCCGGGCCGAGGAGCTCCTCCGGATCGTCTCGCTCCTCTACGGCTCGGCCATCTCCCGCATGCTCGAGCTGGCCCGGGAGGCGGACCCGACGCTCGTCGAGGCGTACGCGTCCGACGACCTGGTGGCCAGCGTGCTGCTGGCCGTGGGCGTCCACCCCGAGGACCTGGCCGCCCGGGTGGAGGAGGCGCTGTGCGGGGTCCGCCCGCTGCTCGCCACCCACGGCGGGGACGTGGAGCTGCTCGGGGTCGACGCCAGGGCCGGCGTGGTCCGGCTCCGCCTGCTCGGCAGCTGCGACGGCTGCCCGTCGTCGGCGGCCACCCTGCGGGGTGCGGTGGAGCAGGCCATCGCGGCGCGGGCCCCCGAGGTCGAGCGCATCGAGGTCGACCAACCGGACGAGGCCACCGCCGCAGTGCCGGTCACCCTGGGCACCAAGCCCCGCTACGAGGAGTGCCCGAGCGAGATGGTGGGGGCGTGACCACCGGGCTCCAGGTGCTCCAGCGGCTGCGGGACAGCCCGCCGCGCCGGCCCGAGCCGGTCGAGGAGCGGTGTGAGCTGTGCGCCGAGCCCATCGCCGAGCGCCACGGCCACCTGGTCGACCTCGAGTCACGCAGCCTGCTGTGCGCGTGTCGGGGCTGCTACCTCCTGTTCACCTCGACCGGGGCGGGCGGTCACCGCTACCGATCGGTCCCCGAGGAGTACCGCCGGATCCCCGGGTTCGACGTGACCGCCGCCCAGTGGGACAGCCTGCAGATCCCCGTCGGGGTGGCCTTCTTCTTCTTCAACTCGTCCATCGAGCGCATCGCCGCCTTCTATCCGGGACCGGCGGGGGCCACCGAGTCCGAGCTGCCGCTGGCCACGTGGCAGGACCTGGCCGGCCCGTACCCCGAGCTGGAGGGCCTGCGCCCCGACGTGGAGGCGCTGCTGGTGCGGGCCGACCGGGACGGGTCGGCCATCGAGGGCTTCGTCGTCCCCATCGACGCCTGCTACGAGCTGGTGGGCCGGCTCCGGATGAGCTGGCGGGGCTTCGACGGCGGGGCCGAGGCCCGCCACCACCTGGAGGCGTTCTTCGCCTCGGTGCGGGAGCGGGCCCGGTGACCGAGCTCGCCCTCGGGGTCTCGGAGGCCAGGGTCGAGCCGCACGCCGCCGTGCCCACCATCACCCTGGTGCTCGACGCCACTGTGCCCGAGGGGGTGGAGGTGGGGGCCCTGGCCCTCCGGTGCCAGGTCCGCATCGAGCCCCAGCGCCGGCGGTACCGCGCCGAGGAGGGCCGGAAGCTCTACGAGCAGTTCGGCGCGCCGGCCCAGTGGGGCGACTCCCTGCGGCCGTTCCTGTGGACCCACACCTCGACCGTGGTCCCCCGGTTCGTGGGCTCGACCCGGGTCGAGCTCCCACTGGTCTGCACGTACGACTTCGACGTGGCCGGGGCCAAGTACCTGGCCTCGTTGGCCGACGGCGAGATCCCCCTCGTCCTGCTGTTCTCGGGCACGGTGTTCAGCCACGGCCCCGGCGGGCTGTCGGTCGAGCCCATCCCCTGGAGCCTGGAGGCCAGCTATCGGCTGCCGGTGGCGTGCTGGCGCCAGGCCATGGACACCTACTTCCCCAACAGCGCCTGGCTCCGGCTGGACCGGGCCACCTTCGAGGAGCTGCAGCAGTTCCGGGCCGCCCGCGGCCTGCCCACCTGGGACCTGGCCATCGGGCACCTGCTGGCCGAGGCGGCGGAGCTGGTGCGGTGACCGACGCCGGCGACCGCTTCGCCGCCGCCCAGTCGGTGGCCGACGCCGTCCTCTACGAGGGCTACGTCCTCTACCCCTACCGGGCCTCGTCGACCAAGAACCAGGTGCGCTGGCCCTTCGGCGTGCTGATGCCCGCGGCCTACTGCCGGTCGGAGCCCTCGGAGCGGTCCTCGGTCCGGGCCGAGGGCCTGGTCCGTCCCGGAGGATCGGCCGCCCTGACCGTCCGGATCCGGTTCCTGCACCGACAGGAGCGGGCCGTCGAGGGTGCAGCACCGGGCGGACCGGGGCCCGACGGCGACCGGTTCGTCCCCGTCGAGCGCCTCGAGGTCGGGGGCGTCACCCATGTGGCCTGGGACGAGGCCGTCGAGCGCTCGGTCGACGTCGGGCCCCTGGAGCTCGGGCCGCTGCTGGCCGGGGGGGAGGCTGTGTCGGGCGAGTTCGTGAGCGACGGCGCGGTGGAGTCCGAGGCCGTGCTCGACGGGGCCGGGCACACTGCCGGGCGGCTGGTACGCCGCCGCGGCGGCCTCACCGGTCGGGTGCAGGTCCGGGCGCAGCCGGTCGCCGCCAGGAACGGGCTGGTGCGGATCGCCGTCGCCGTCGAGAACGCCTCGACCGCCGAGCCCCCGGGCCGGGAGGAGGCCCTCGGGCACGCCCTGCTCGCCCTCCACGTCATGGTGGCGGTGGACGACGGGACCTTCGTCTCCCTGCTCGACCCGCCCGAGGGCGCCGGCCCGGCGGCCTCGGCGTGCCGGAGCGACGGCCTCTACCCGGTGCTGGTGGGGGACGACCTGGTCCTGGCCTCGCCGATCATCCTCTACGACCATCCCGAGGTGGCCCCCGAGAGCCCGGGCGACCTCTACGACGCCACCGAGATCGATGAGATCCTGGCGCTGCGGGTGCTGACCCTGACCGACGAGGAGAAGCGCGAGGCGCGCGGCACCGACGTCCGGGCCGCCGCGGTCATCGACCGGTGCGACGGGATGGCCCCCGAGGCGTGGGACCGCCTGCACGGCACCTTCCGCCCGGTGGCCGCCACCGACGTCCGGGAGGCGGCCGACCCCCCGCCCGAGGTCCCGTGGTGGGACCCCACGGCCGACGCCGCCGTGGATCCGTTCCGCGACTCGGTGACGGTGGCCGGGGTGACGGTGGCCAAGGGCACGGCCGTGCGCCTCCGGCCCAGCCGCCGGGCCGACGCCCACGACCTCTTCTACCGCGACCAAGAGGCCACCGTGGCCGGGGTGTTCCGGGACGTGGACGGGACCGTGCAGGTGGCGGTGATCCTGGACGACGACCCGGCCCGTGACGAGCTGCTGTGGCAGGGCCGCTTCCTCTTCTTCCACCCCGACGAGGTCGAGCCCCGGGTCGGTCCGGTGGAGCCGGCGCGATGAGCGGCGCGGGGGTGCTGGTGGCCGGGATCGGGAACGTCCTCCAGCGCGACGACGGCTTCGGCGTGGAGGTGGCCAACCGGTTGGCCGACCGGACCGTCCCCGACGGGGTGCGGGTGGCCGAGTTCGGGATCCGCGGCGTCCACCTGGCCTACGAGCTGCTCGACGGGTACGACGCCCTGGTCCTCGTGGACGCCGTCCCCCTCGGGGAGCCCCCCGGCACCGTGGTGGTCATGGAGCCCGACCCCCTCCCGGCCACCGAAGCCGTGGTCGACGCCCACACCATGGGCCCCGACGTGGTGCTGGCCACCCTGGCCCGTCTGGGCGGCGGGGTCGACTGCATCCGCATCGTGGGCTGCCAACCCGCCACCCTGGACGAGGGGGTGGGGCTGTCCCCGCTCGTGGCCGCGGCGGTGGACGGAGCGGTCGACCTCTGCCTCGAGCTCGTTGCCGACATCGTCACACCGACCGGAAAGGGGAGAGGAGCATGATCGTTCGCCTTGTCGCCACACTGGCGCTGGCCCTGGTGGCCGCCCTCGTCGTGAAGTCGATTCCCGACATCGCGCGCTACCTGAAGATGCGGGAGATGTGAGGGTGGCCGCCCACCCCACCACCCCGGGCGGCCGGTGACCGCGGTGGCCCGGTTCCGGTTCGCCCCCGAGCAGTCGCGCGTCACCATCGACGCCACCTCGAGCCTGCACCCCATCCACTCGACCAGCGACGGCCTCGAGGGGTATGTGGACCTCGAGGTGGGTGCCGCCGGCGAGGTGTCGGCGTCGGCCGCGCCGGTCGGCACCCTCAGCTTCCCCGTCGCCAAGCTGCGGTCGGGCAACGCCATGGAGGACCGGGAGCTGTACAAGCGGGTGGACGCCCGCCGCTACCCGACCATCGGGGGCGTGCTGGAGGAGCTCGGCGAGCCGGCGGGGGAGGGCGGCTACCGCGTCGGGGGCAGCGTGACCTTCAAGGGGGTCACCAAGCACTACGACGACCTGTTGGACATCCGGGCCGTCGACGACCGGACCGTGGAGCTGAAGGGCTCGTCGACCTTCGACATCCGTGACTTCGGCATGGACCCGCCCAAGGTCCTCATGCTGAAGGTCCACCCCGAGGTCACCGTGGGCATCGACGTGGTCGCCGAGAAGGAGGAGTAGCGCATGCACGAACTGGGTCTGTGCAGCTCGATCGTGAACGCCGTGGAGCAGCGGGCCGGGACCCGGCCGGTGGCCGCGGTGACCGTCCGGGTGGGGCGGCTGCACCACGTCCATCCCGAGGCCTTCGAGCAGTCCTTCGCCGTGGCCGCCCTCGGCACGGTGGCCGAGGAGGCCGCGCCCCGGCTGGTCCTCCTGCCGGTGCGGGCCCGGTGTCCGGGCTGCGGGCTCGAGTGGGAGGGCGACGAGCCACCGGCGGGCTGTCCGAGCTGCGGGGCCGTCGACATGGAGCTCACCGGCGGCGACGAGTTGCTGCTGGAGTCCATCGAGTACCGGGCCTGAGGGGAGGGGCCATGTGCTTGGGCATCCCCGGACAGGTCGCGAGCGTTCCTGGACGTCAACCCCCACCTGGCCCGGGTGGAGGTCACCGGCGTGGTGCGGATCGTCAACGTCGGCCTGCTGGTGGACGACGGCCTGGACACCGGGGACTGGGTCCTCATCCACGTGGGCTTCGCCATGTCCAAGATCGACGAGCGGGAGGCGGCCCTCGCCCTGGCCTCGCTGCAGATGATGGGGGCGGCCTACACCGAGGAGATGGAGGCGTTCGAGTCGACGGCAATCGTGAGTGACACCTAGGAGGATGCCATGGGAACGGTGATCGGAGTGGTGGTCGGGTACGCGCTGGGTACCCGGGCGGGCGAACAGGGTTGGGAGGAGTTCCGGGAGTCCTGGAAGGTGATCACCTCGTCGGAGGAGGTGCGGGACCTGCTGAGCGGCGGGCTCTCGATGGCCCGGCAGCTCATCGGCCGGGGCGGGGAGTACCTGGCCGGCGCGGCGGGATCCGCCGGCGGGTCGTCGCTCCGCTCGGTGGCCTGAGCGCCGGGCCGTGCGCTTCGTCGACGAGTACCGCGACCCGTCGGTGGCCCGGGCGCTGATCGCCCAGATCACCGAGCTGGCCGGCGGCGACTCGTTCAAGTTCATGGAGGTGTGCGGCGGCCACACCCACACCATCTACCGCCACGGCATCGAGCACGCCCTGCCGGCCACGGTCGAACTGGTCCACGGTCCCGGCTGCCCGGTGTGCGTGATCCCCATGGGCCGGGTCGACGACGCCATCGCCATCGCCGAGCGGCCCGGGGTCATCCTCACCTGCTTCGGCGACATGATGCGGGTGCCGGGCAGCCGGGGCAGCCTGCTGGCGGCCAAGGCCCGGGGGGCCGACGTCCGCGTCGTCTACTCGCCCCTCGACGCCCTGAAGATCGCCGTCGACCATCCCGACTCGGACGTCGTGTTCTTCGCCGTCGGGTTCGAGACCACCGCCCCGTCCACCGCCCTCACCGTGCTGGAGGCCCGGTCGTCGGAGGTGGCCAACTTCTCGGTCTTCTCCAACCACGTCACCATCGTCCCGCCCCTGAAGGCCATCCTCGAGTCCCCCGGCCTCGACCTCGACGGCTTCCTCGGGCCCGGCCACGTGTCGACGGTGGTCGGCCAGCGGCCCTACCGGTTCGTGCCCGAGGTCTACGGCCGGCCCCTGGTGACGGCGGGCTTCGAGCCGCTCGACGTCCTCCAGGCGGTGGCCATGCTGCTGACCCAGCTCCGCCAGGGCCGCTGCGAGGTGGAGAACCAGTACGCCCGGGTGGTGCCCGAGGAGGGGAACCCCCGGGCCCTCGCCGTGCTGGCCGAGGTGTTCGAGCTGCGTCCCCACTTCGAGTGGCGCGGGCTGGGCTTCATCTCCCAGAGCGCCCTGGCCCTGCGGCCCGAGTTCGCCGCCTTCGACGCCGAGCGGCGTCACGCGGTGCCCGGCGTGCGGGTGGCCGACCCCAAGGCGTGCCAGTGCGGCGAGGTGCTGAAGGGGGCCATCCGGCCGTGGGAGTGCAAGGTGTTCGGCACCGCCTGCACCCCCGAGACCCCCATCGGGACCTGCATGGTCTCCTCGGAGGGGGCCTGTGCCGCCTACTACAACTTCGGTCGGATGCACCGCGAGGTGGCGGTGAGCCTGGGCCGGAAGGCACCGGTGGCCCCGTGACCCTGACCGCTGGCGCCCCGGTCCGCCACCGGCTCCGGGTGACCGGTGTGGTCCAGGGGGTGGGGTTCCGGCCCCACGTGCACCGCCTGGCCGCCGAGCTCGGGCTCACCGGCTTCGTGGGCAACGACTCCGAGGGGGTGTTCGTCGAGGCCGAGGGGCCGAGGGGGGCCGTCGAAGAGTTCGAGGC
This sequence comes from uncultured Acidimicrobiaceae bacterium, assembly GCA_963835465.1. Taxonomy (GTDB): domain Bacteria; phylum Actinomycetota; class Acidimicrobiia; order Acidimicrobiales; family RAAP-2; genus Bog-756. The sequence continues at coordinate 61,585 of CAWIFR010000006.1, read as the reverse complement.
GCGGCTGGTGGCCGAGGCCCCGCCCCTGGCCGCCGTCGAGGGCCTCGAGGCCCACCCCGTCGAGCTGGTCGCCGACCAGGGCTTCCGCATCGTGGCCAGCCGGTCCGCACCGGGGGCGGCCACGTTCCTCCCGCCCGACGTGGCCGTGTGCGACGACTGCCTGGCCGAGCTGTTCGACCCCGGCGACCGGCGCTACCGCTACCCGTTCATCACCTGCACCAACTGCGGCCCCCGGTTCACCATCACCCGCCGCCTGCCCTACGACCGGCCCCACACCACCATGGCCGGCTTCACCCTGTGCGCGGCCTGCGCCGCGCAGTACCACGACCCCGCCGACCGCCGCTTCCACGCCCAGCCCCTGGCCTGCGCGGCGTGCGGCCCCCGGCTGTGGTTCGAGGGGCCCGACGGCCCACCGGTGGTGGGCACCGACGCCGCCCTGGCCGCGGCCCAGACCACCCTGGCGGCGGGGGGCATCGTGGCCGTGAAGGGCATCGGCGGCTACCACCTGGCCTGCGACGCCACCGACGCCGGGGCCGTCGCCCGGCTGCGGGACCGCAAGCGTCGGCCGGCCAAGCCCCTGGCCGTGATGGTCCCCGACCTGGCCGCGGCCCGGGCCCTGGCCGACCTGGACGACACGGCGGCGGCCCTGTTGGCCTCGCCGGCGCGGCCCATCGTCCTCGTCCCGGGGGGAGGACGGCACCGGCTGGCCGGAGGGGTCGCCCCGGGGAGCCCGCTGCTCGGCCTGCTCCTGCCCTACGCCCCCCTCCACCACCTGCTGTTCGCCCCGGTCCCCGGCCGTCGCGCCCCGGTCCCCGGCCCGCTGGTCATGACCAGCGGGAACCTGGCCGACGAGCCCATCTGCTTCGACGACGCCGAGGCCCGGGACCGGCTCGGGGCCATCGCCGAGGCCTGGCTGGTCCACGACCGGCCCATCCACATGCCCTGTGACGACTCGGTGGTCCGGGTGTCCCGGGGCCGCGAGCTCCCGGTCCGCCGGGCCCGGGGCTTCGCCCCCCTGCCCGTCCCCCTGCCCCTGGAGGCGCCCCCGGTGCTGGCCACCGGCGGGGAGCTGAAGACCACCTTCTGCCTGGCCTCGGGTCGGCACGCCTGGGTGAGCCAGCACCTGGGCGACATGGGCAGTGTCGAGACCCTGGCCGCCTTCGAGCGGGCCGTCCGCCTCTTCACCGAGTGCTACGAGGTCACCCCGGACCGGTCGGCGGCCGACGGCCACCCCGACTACCAGGTCCGCCGGTGGGCCGAGGAGCGGGGACCCGGCCCGGTGGAGCCGGTCCAGCACCACCACGCCCACATCGCCTCGGTGATGGCCGAGCACGGCGTGCCCCCCGGCCGCCGGGTCATCGGCTTCGCCTTCGACGGCACCGGCTTCGGCACCGACGGGGCCGTCTGGGGCGGGGAGGTGCTGGTCGCCTCCTACCGGGAGGCCCACCGGGTCGCCCACCTGGCCTACGTGCCCCTGCCCGGGGGGGACGCCGCCGTGCGCCATCCGGCCCGGGTGGCCCTCGCCCACCTGTGGGCGGCGGGGATCCCCTGGGCCGAGGGGCTGGCCCCGGTCGACGCCCTGCCCCCCGGGGCGCGGGCCGTGCTGGCCCGCCAGCTGGAGCGGTCCACCGGGTGCGTGCCCACCTCGTCGATGGGCCGGCTGTTCGACGCGGTCAGCTCCCTGCTCGGCCTGCGCCAGGCCGTCTCCTTCGAGGCCCAGGCGGCCATGGAGCTGGAGGCGCTGGCCGCGTCCCATCCGGGCGGGAGCCCCACCTACCGGTTCGGCCTCCACGACAACGTGTTCGACGCCGCCCCCGTGCTCCGGGCCGTGGTCGACGACCTGGCCGCCGGCCGGCCCGCCGGCGCGCTGGCCCTGGGCTTCCACCGGGCGCTGGCCTCGCTGGTGGGGGACCTGGCCGGGCGGCTGGCCGCGACCGACCGGCATCGGACAGGTGGCCCTGTCCGGCGGCGTGTTCCAGAACGCCCTCCTCACCGAGCTGGCCGAGGCCGAGCTGGAGGCCCGGGGGTTCGAGGTGCTCACCCACCGCACGGTGCCGGCCAACGACGGCGGCCTCTCGCTGGGCCAGGCCGTGGTGGCCGCGGCCCGGGGGCCGGGCAGGTGACGACCACCGTGCTGCCCACGCCCGACGCCGCCGACGGCGTGGCCGGCGACCTGGCCGTGGCCGCCCTCGACCTGGCCCGGGCCCTCCACCGGGGGGCCACCCTCTGGTGTGCCGCCCCCCGCTGGCCGTGGCACGCCCGCCACCTGGCCGTGGAGTTCGTCCATCCGGTCATCGTGGGGAAGCGGGCCCTGCCCGCCTGGTGCGTGGAGGGCGCCGACCTGGCCGCCGCCGTCCGGGGGTCGTCCCGGCCCGGGGACGTGCTGGTCGGGGTGGGCCCCGCCGAGGACCCGGCCCTCGACGACCTGGTGCGGCGGGCGGCGGCCTGGGACGTGGCCACGGTGCGGCTGGGGGCGGGGGCCGGGCGGCCCGCGGTGCCGGCCGACCACACCCTCTGGGTGGACGGGGCCGACCCGGCCCATGCCCCCTACGACGGGGGGCTGGTCGTCCTCTACCACCTGTGGTGGGAGCTGACCCATGTGGCCCTGGAGCACCCCGGCCTGCTGGCGGCCGGGCCCGGGTGCGACGACGGGCACTGTGTGACCTGTTCGGACGAGGGCACGGTGGGGGAGGTCCGCTCGGTCGACGGCTCCCGGGCCCGGGTCCTGCTCGCCGGGCGCACCGACGAGGTCGACGTGGCGCTGGTGGCCCCGGTGGCCGTGGACCAGCTGGTGCTGGTCCACGCCGGCGTGGCCCTCGCCACCCTCGGGGAGGGGCGGCCGTGAGCCCCGAGGCCACCGGGTTCCTCTACCCGTTCATCGAGGGCGACGAGCGGGACGCCGCCGGCCTGCTGGCCAGCCTCGCCCGGTCGGCCCGGGAGAAGGAGGAGCAGAGCCGGGCCCTGCGCTCGTCGGTGGTGGCGCGCTATGCCGGGGAGCTGGACCGGGCCGGCGCCGACCTGGCCGCCCGGCTGGGGCGGGGCGGTCGGGTCCTCGCCATGGGGAACGGGGGGAGCGCCACCGACGCCGACGGGCTCACCGCCCTGTTCGCCCGGCCCCCCTCGGGGGAGCCGGTGCGGGCCCTGTCCCTCGCCGCCGAGGCCGCGGTGCTCACCGCCCTGGCCAACGACGTCGGCTTCGACTCGGTGTTCTCGCGTCAGGTCACCGCCCGCGCCGGCCCCGACGACTGCCTCATCGGCTTCTCGACCAGCGGGGACTCGCCCAACCTGGTCCGGGCCTTCGAGGAGGCGGCCGCACGGGGCCTCCTGACCATCGGGACGGCCGGCTACGACGGCGGGGCTCTCGCCACCCTCTGCTCGCTCGACTACTGCTGGGTGGTCCCGTCCGACAGCGTCCACCGGATCCAGGAGGCCGAGGACGCCCTGGCCCTCGCCCTGTGGACCTCGGTGCAGGACCACCGGTCCCCGGCCCGGGGGAGTGGGCCGTGACCGAGCTGTTCCAGCCCAGCCGCGAGGAGGTGGTGTTCGACCGCATCGAGGCCTTCCGGCGGCGCAAGCCGCGCCTGGCCGACCCGGCGGTGACCCTGGCCCACGGGGCCGGGGGCAAGGCCTCGGCCGCCCTGGTGGAGACGGTCTTCCTGCCCGCCTTCGCCAATCCGGCGCTGCTGGCCCAGGGGGACGCCGCCGTGCTGAGCCTGCCGGGCGGGGACCGGCTGGCCTTCAGCACCGACTCCTACGTGGTCCGCCCCCTGCGGTTCCCGGGTGGGTCCGCCGGTCGCCTGGCCGTCCACGGGACGATCAACGACCTGGCCATGGTGGGCGGCCGCCCCCTGGGCCTGTCCGCCGCCTTCGTGCTGGAGGAAGGCTTCCCCATGGAGGAGCTCTCGGGCCTGGTGGACGAGATGGGGGAGGCGGCGGCCGAGGCCGGCGTGCCCATCGTCACCGGCGACACCAAGGTGGTCGGGCACGGCGCCGCCGACGGGATGTACGTGACCACCTCGGGGATCGGCCTCATCCCGGCCGGGCGGGAGCTGGCCGCCGGCCGGGTGGCCGACGGGGACGTGGTGCTCTGCTCGGGCACCATCGGGGACCACGGGATGGCGGTGATGCTGGCCCGCGGCGACCTGGCCCTCGAGGCGTCCATCGCCTCGGACACCGCCGCCCTCGACGGCCTGGTGGAGGGCCTGCTGGCCGCGGCCCCCTCCACCCGGTGGCTGCGTGACGCCACCCGGGGCGGGGTGGCGACGGTCTGCAACGAGCTGGCCCGGGCCACCGACCTCACCGTGGTGCTGGAGGAGTCGAGCCTGCCGGTGCGCCCCGAGGTGGCCGCGGCCTGCGAGCTGCTGGGCATCGACCCGCTGTATGTGGCCAACGAGGGCAAGTTCGTGGCCGTGGTGGCCCCCGAGGAGGCGGCCGGCGCCCTCGTCGCCCTGCGGGCCCATCCGCTGGGCACCGACGCCGCCGCCATCGGGGAGGTCCGGGCCGATCCGGCCGGGCTGGTGGTGCTGGTCACCCCCCTCGGGGGCACCCGCATCGTGGACATGCTGGTCGGGGACCCCCTGCCCCGCATCTGCTGAGACCGGTCAGGCGGCCAGGCAGCCGCCGAGGAAGTTGTCGAGGGCGTCGAGGTCGGGGTGCACCTCGAGGCGGCCCTCCCCGTCCCTCGAGAGGTCGAGCGAGGGGCAGAAGACGTCGGTGCCCCGACAGAAGAAGTGGGGCGAGCCCTTGACGCCCCGGGCGACCCCCTCGTGCCAGTCGTCGAGCACCCCCTGCTCGTCCAGGGCGCCGCCGGGGGAGAGGCCCCAGGCCTCGGCCAGCTCGGCCAGGACCTCGGGCCGCGAGATGTCGAGGCCCCGCTCGAACAGGGCCTCCCGGAGGCCGAGGCTGACCCGCTCGCCGATCCGGCGGTCGTGGCGGTAGGCGGCGTGGGCCAGGGCCAGGGCGGGCAGGGTGGTCGTGGGGAAGTGGGAGGCGTCGAAGCCGGCGAAGAGGTCGGGGGCCACCTGGGCCCGCAGGTCGGCCACGTGGTGGGCGGTGGTCTCGGGGTCGAGGGGGCGGCCGTTGACCAGCTCGAGCGGCCACGCCCGGATGTCCAGGAGGAAGTCGGCACCCGGGCCCCGCTCCCGACGGCTCACCACCCGGTGGATCCCCACATGGGCGAAGGGGCACCAGATGTCGGCGAACACCTCGATGCCGGGGATGGCGGGCCCGTCGGGGCTGCGGTCGGGCCGATCCGGGCCGCGCCGGTCCACGGTCACTCCCCCCCGTCGAGCAGGTTGCGACGACTGGTGTACTCGTCGGCGTCGATCTCACCCCGGGCGAAGCGCTCGTCGAGGATGCGGCGGGCGCCGGTATCCGCTGGCCCACCCGGGGCCGGGGGGGGAAGGGCGGCGGGCGGGCGTCGTTGGTGGAGGAGGGTGGCCACGACCCACACCAGGACACCGATGGCGGCCAGCAGGACGACGAGGCCGACGACGAGGGCCCCCCAGTGGTGGCCGGCATGGCCGTATCCGTAGTCCATCACCGCGGCGACCTCCTGGTCGGGCTGACCCTGGGGTCCATGGTCTGCTCCCGGGCCGGCCCCGGCCAGAGGAGAAGGTCACAAGGGCCCCCGAGCGGCCCGGGACCGAGGGTGAGGCTCAGCCCACGGACAGGACGGTGATGAAGTCCCGGATCCACCCGGCCTGGCACTGGTCGGCCGGCCGGATCTGCCCGGGGATCCGGGCCACCAGAGGTGCCCCCGGGGTGGCCGCGGTGTCGTCCTGCACCTGGCCGGGGTTGATGTCGAGCTGCATGGCCGTGACGGCACCGGCGCTGACCAGGGCGCTGGCCAGGTCGACGGGCAGGGCGTGCATGGAGCCGGCGTAGAGCAGGTTGCCCGAGGCGTCCTCGCCGAGGGCGCTGCGGGCCACCATCGAGCCCCCGCCCAGGGTGGCGCCCCACGCCTGCCAGTCGCCCACATCGGCGGCGGGTTGCCCGTTCAGCACCAGCGGCGGGAGGTTCTGGCGGACGCTGGCCACCTGCTCGCCCGGGGTCGGAACCGTCGACCCCCAAACCCCGATCTGGGCCGCTCCGGTCGGGTCGAGGACCAGGCTAGCCATCCCCGAGCGCAGGGGGACGAGGACGGTGCCGCCGCTCTCGGTGCCCCCGACCCCTGCCGCCACCTTGAAGCCCCCGTTGAAGCAGCCGAGCAGCAGCGGCTGCTCGGCGGCGCTCACCGCCGACCCCGACTGCGGGCCGAGCACGGCCCCTCCGGTGGGCGGGTCCTGGCTGCCGATGTGGAGGCTGTAGTTGACGTGCCCGTGGAGGAACCGGGTGACCACGACCTGGGTGCCGTCGGTCTGGGGATAGGACTGCTCGTCGATGGCGATCCCGTGCGGCCCGACGCTGAGGGTGGTCCAGCCGGGCTGCTCGGGCGCGGTGGTGGTCGTGGTGGTCGGCGGCACCGTGGTCGTCGTGACCGGGACCACCGACGCCGGCCGCAGGGTGACCGGGGTCCCCGCGCAGCCGGCCAGGACGAGGGCGGCCCCCGCCACGGCCAGGAGTCGCACAGGTCTCACCCGGGCACCGTAGGGCGCCGCACCTTACGCGGGCATGACGACGGCGACCGTTCCCGTCCGGCCGTCACCCCCGGGTCAGCGAGCCGAGGTCCGGGATCCACCGCTTCATGAAGGCGTCGAACATGGGCACGGTGAACTCGATCTCCCCCCAGCGGGGCGAGTAGCACAGGGCCTTCTTGATGAGCGTCGTCCCGGGTGGGGCCGAGGGCGGTGGCCGACCGGCCCAGCAGGCTCGGCCACCCGCACCGACCGCACCGGCCCGGGCCCGAGCTCGGCCATGGCCCGGAGGTAGGCCCGCTCGGGGTCGTTGGTCCGACCGGTCCGGACCCGGAAGAAGCCGTCGTCGAGCTCGGCGGTGGCGACCGGGATGCTCCGCTCCACGTCGTCGAGGGTGATGACGTCGGGGCCGTCGGCCACGTCCCAGGCCTGCTTGCCGAACTCCTGGAGGAAGTAGGGGATAGCCCCGGGTCCACGGCCAGGAGGAGGTCGAGGGCGGGAGGGGCCCACGCCACTCCCTCGTCGGCGGCCGGCACCACGATGGCCTCGACGGCCTGGTCCCGGTCGAGGGAGTCGATGACCGGGAAGGTGAAGATGCGTTCGGCGTAGGACTTGGCCTCCCCGGTGAGGGAGGCCAGGGCGGGCAGGCCGGCCCCGGCCACGGCGATGGGCAGGGCCAGCTGGGTGGCGCGGTGGAGCCCCATGACCAGCGCCTCGATGACCGGCAGGCGGACGTAGTGGAGCTCGTCGATGGTGATGAGCACCCCGGTCTGGTGGTCGCGGGCCACCTCGCCCAGCTCCACGAACAGCCCGGCCAGGTCGGTGGCCAGGTCGCCCGAGTCGGCCGGCCCGTGGACGGCGTCCACGTCGATGCTGAGCTCGGGCCCGTCGGGCAGCTTGATGCTGAAGGCCTTCAGGATCCCGAGGGCCCGCACGATGCGCTCGCCGATCCGGCGCCTGGCGTCCATGGACAGCAGCACCCGGCGGAAGGCGGCGGCCAGCCGCGGGGGCAGGTCGCCGTCCTCGGACGACCTCGACGTGCTCGTGGAAGTAGCCGCGGGCGTCGGCCAGGTGCTCGAACTCGTTGAGCAGCACGGTCTTGCCCGTGCCCCGCAGGCCGGTGAGCATCTCGCCCCGCCCGTCCCGGCCGAGCAGGAGCCGCTGGAGGGCGATGTCCATGGCCTCGATCTCCCGCTCCCGACCGACCAGGGCGGGCGGACGGGTGCCCGCACCCGGGCTGTAGGGGTTCCGGACCGGGTCCACGCCCGAAAGCCTACCGGTTCAGGGCAACTCTAGGACTATCCCTATACGAGCCCGGATGCGGTAGAGGGGTGGGAGGGGCTCAGACCGGGGTGGGATCGGCCCCGGTCAGGTCGGCGGCGGTGTGGCCGGCCAGGAAGGCCAGGGTCTGGTCGGCCGGGATGGGCGGCGAGTAGAGGTAGCCCTGGAGGTGGGTGCACCCGAGGCGCACCAGCGCGTCCCGCTGCTCGGGGAGCTCGACCCCCTCGGCGGTGGTGTCCAGCTGCAGGGTGGTGGCCAGCTGCATGATGGCGTTGACGAAGCCCCGGCCCTGGTCGTCGTGAACCACGTTGTCGACGAACCGCTTGTCGATCTTCAGGATGTCGATGGGCAGGTCGGCGAGGGCGGCGAACGAGGAGTAGCCGGTGCCGAAGTCGTCGATGGCCACCCGCACCCCGAGGCTCCGGAGGGCGTCGAGGGCGGCGATGATCGACCGGGACTCGGAGGCCAGCACCGACTCGGTGACCTCCACCACCAGGGTGCTGGAGTCGAGTCCGGCCTCGGCCAGCGCCTCGGTGACGTGGTCGATGAACTCGGGATGGGCCAGCTGCAGCCGGGAGGCGTTGACCGAGATGGTCGGGCGCGGCCCGGTGGGGTCGGCGTGCCAGCGCCTGGTCTGCCGGCACGCCTCCAGGAGGACGGTCCGACCCAGCTCGATGATGAGGCCCGACTCCTCGGCCACGGGGATGAAGGTGCTCGGGGAGATGTAGCCCCGGGTCGGGTGGCGCCAGCGGGACAGGGCCTCGAAGGAGACGACCTCGCCGGTGCGGGTGTCGATGATGGGCTGGTAGTAGACGGACAGCACGCGGTCCCGGATGGCTGCCCGCAGGTCCTGGTCGAGGCTCATCCGCTCGACGGCCGCCGCGTGCATGTCCGCCTGGAACACCTGGTAGCAGCCTTTGCCCGCCCGCTTGGCCTGGTACATGGCGGCGTCGGCGTCGGCCAGCAGCCGGTCGGCCGAGGTGTCGCCGTCGTCAGTGATGGCGATGCCCACGCTGGCCCCGATGGCCACCTCCTGGCCGGGGAGGGGCAGGGGCTCGACCAGGGCGTCGAGCACCCGCTGGGCCACCGTTCCCGACCGGTCGACGGTGTCGAGCGAGTCGACCAGCACGGCGAACTCGTCACCGCCCAGCCGGGCGATGGTGTCCGAGCCCCGGAGGCGGGAGCGGAAGCGGTCGGCCACGGCGACGAGGAGGGCGTCGCCGACCAGGTGGCCGAGGCTGTCGTTCACGTGCTTGAACCCGTCGAGGTCGATGATCATGACGGCGACACAGCCCGTGGTCCGGGCCCGGCGGGCCAGGGCCTGCTCGAGGCGGTCGTTGAACAGGGCCCGGTTGGACAGGCCGGTCAGGGGATCGTGCATGGCCTGGTGGCGGATGGCGTCCTCGGCGCCGAAGCGCACCGTGGCCGAGAAGACGATGGCCGCCACCGCCTCGACGAACTGCTCGTCGCCGGCAGAGAGCGGCGCGTCCTGGTAGAGCTCGATGGTGGCCATGGGCCGCTCGGGGTCGCCCACCGGATAGCGCATCTTGGGGGTCTCGACCGGTCCGTCGTCGACGGCCGGGGTGGTCACCCGGGTCAGCGGCTCGTGCCTGGTGTGGGGATCGGTGGGCTCGAGGTCGAGCAGGATCGAGCAGCGGTCGGTGCCGAGGACGGTGGTGATGGTCTCGGTGGCCGAGTGGACGGCGGCGGCCATGGTGGTGGCCGAGAGCACGTCCCTCCCGAGGTCGGAGAGGGCGGCCTGGCGCTCCATGCGGATGCGTCGACCGGTCACGTCGCGGGCGTTGATGACCACGCCCTCGACCGCCGGGTCGTCGAGCAGGTTGGTGGCCAGCGCCTCGAGCCAGACCCACGGGCCGGTCGGCTGGCGGACCCGGAACAGCAGCTCGGTCGACGCTCCCGGGGTCTGTGCCGTGCGGGCGATGTCCCGGCGGAGGTCGTCGAGGTCGTCGGGGTGGATGTGCTCGCCGGTCAGCGGCCCCAGCAGCTCCTCGGGCTCGAAGCCCAGCACCTTGGCCGACGAGGGGCTGGCGTAGGTCACCGCCCCCTTCCGGTCGAGGGAGAACACCAGGTCCGAGGAGCTCTGGACGAGCGCCCGGAAGCGGCGCTCGTGGCTCTCGGTGAGGGCCGCCGCCGTCTCCTTCTCCCGGAGGGCTGAGTAGAGGGAGCGATACGAGAAGGCGATCCCGATGGCCACCAGGAGGGCCAGCCCGTGGGCGGCGGGCAGTGGGAGCATGCTCGGGGCCAGCTGCAGGGCCACCAGGCTCTGGCCCACGGCCAGGCCGGCGAAGGTCCAGATGAGCACCACCCGGTAGGAAGCCGATCCGGTCATGGCCAGCGACTCCTGGCCGACCAGGACCAGGCCGATGGCCAGGGCCGGCCCCCAGCCGGTGGTGTAGATGATGGCGGTGACCAGGATGACCTGGGAGGCGATGCGGGCATGGACCCGGACCCGGGTGTGGGCCCGGTCCCACCAGAAGCCGCTGGCCGTCGAGGCCACCTGGCCCACCACCAGCAGGACGGGGATCAGCCAGATGGGGGAGGGGGAGACGAAGTGGACCTCCTGGAGGGCGACCAGGGCCACCGCGGCCAGCGGGGCCATGATCAGCATCTCGGCGAAGTCCGCGCCGCGTGCCTCCTTCGATACCAGCCGCCTCACCCCGCCCAACTCCATGTCCATGCATCGTCCAGGTCAGCGGTGCGCTTGAGCCGTGGTCGGGGCCGCACGGACCGGATCGACGGACCCGGGAGCGTCCGGGTGGTCGGATCGCCCACCGGTGGACAATCTGCGGGATGTCCACAAATATCACCAAATGGCTATAACCAGTGGAAACCCCGGAGAATTCCGCCGGGTTGAACGAAGGGGGATGCGTCGGAACCGTAGGATTCACCGATGACGGTCGAGGCCCCCATCGCGCCGCCACCGGCGGCCACCACCGGCCACCGCCACAGCCGGCGGAAGCGGCGGCTGCCCCTCTGGATCACCATCATCGGCTGGGTCGTCGTCGCCGGCCTGGCCGTGGTGGCCGGGATGCGGATCGTCTCGTGGGACTCGACCGACCTGTTCGCCATCCTCAACTCGGTCACCGCCTTCCTCTACCTTCCCGCCTGGATCGTGGCCGTGGTGGCCGTCCTGGGGCGTCGGTACCTGCTGGCCGGGGCCGCCCTCCTCGTCGTGGTGGCCCAGATCGCGTTCATGCTCCCCGAGCTCACCGCGGCGGAACCGGTGCCGGGCTGGGCCCTCACCTCGCCCAGCATCAGGCTGTTCGACGCCAACGTGTACGCCGCCAACCCGTCCATGTCCGGGTACGTCCGGGAGATCAAGGCCTACCGGCCCCAGCTCGTGACCCTGGAGGAGGCCGTCCCCCACGACGTGGACCAGCTGCAGGCCTCGGGGGCCCTGGCCGACCTGCCCTACACCGTCCAGATCAAGCGCTACGACCCGCAGGCCTTCTTCGTCGCCGCCAAGTACCCGCTGACCGACGTGCACGTGGCCTACGTCCTGGGCGAGCCGGTCATCGTGAAGATGACCATGCAGCTCCCCTCGGGCCCGCAGGCGCTCTGGGTGGTCCACACGACCGGTCCGGCCCCGGTCTCGTTCACCCTCTGGAGCCGAGGGGTCGAGATGATCGACCAGCAGGTGCGCCAGCACGGGACCGGCGCGTCTCTTGGTGGTCGGGGACTTCAACAGCACCTGGGGGAACAAGTGGTTCCGGCAGATCCTCGACGCCGGCCTGACCGACGGGGCGGCGGCGCGGGCCCGGCCCTTCGAGATGACCTGGTCCCAGACCAAGCCGATCATCCCGCCCGTGGTCAGGATCGACCACGTGCTGACCGGATCCGGTGTGGCGGTGACCACCATCGCCACCGGCAACGGCCCCGGGAGCGACCACCGGGACCTCCAGGCCACGGTGGCCTTCCACCGCTAGCCCCACCCACCCACCCGTTCGGGCGGGTCGGACTACAGGCCGAAGGCGGCCCGCAGATCCGGAGCGGTGGCGGCGTTCCGGAGCCGCGCCACCCCGGCGTTGTCGTCGAGCCAGCGGGTGAGCGAGTAGTGGTTGAAGGTGCCCGACACCACCGTGTGGCTCAGGTGGGGGTCGATGACCACGAGGGGCACCTGGTTGCCCTGGCTCGAGTCGTCCTCGTCGAAGGTCACGATGATGGTCAGGTTGCCGGACCGGTAGTCCGGGCCGGCCGTGAGCACCGGGAGCCAGCTGCCCAGCCATGCGTCGGCCTGGGCCAGGGTGCCGTCGTGGGCGTCGTCGGTGAGGTTCGGCGTGATCTCGCCGGTCACCGGCAGCTGGCCGCTGCGCACGTCATCGAGCAGGGCGCCCGCCGTGGTCGTGCCCAGGGGGACGTCGTTGGCCGCACAGCCGGCCTGCTCGGTCGGATCGGTGAAGTAGGCCCACGGTCCGTGTCGGGCCACGTAGTTCCCGCTGCTGGCCGTCTGGCAGTTGGAGGTCATGGACTCCTGGTAGGCCTTGGCCGTCTTGCCGGCCGCCAGGGTCTGCCCCCACACCGTCGGCCCGGCCGGTTGGCAGCCGGGCCCGACGCCGCAGTCCGAGGTGATGCCCTGGGTGTCGCCGCTCCAGAGGCCCACGTAGTTCGGGAGGCTGGGGTGGGCGAGGGCGAAGTAGTCGGAGGCCTGGCCGTACTGATCGGCATACCTGGTGAGCGTCGGCATCTGTCGGAGCGCCTCGGCGTTGCTGTGGTTCTCCTCCATGATCACGAGGACCTTGTGGCCGCCGGCGGCCGGTGGTGGGGTGGCGGTGGTCGACGGCGCGGTGGTGCGGTGGTGGTCGGCGTGGTGTCCGTGGTGCTGGTGGGGTTCGTGGTCGGCACCGTCGTGGAGGTGGCCGGGCCCGACGTGGCCGTGGTGGCACCCGGGCCGGTCGGCGGTGGAGGGGTGTAGACGACATCGAGGACCGGCGCATTGGTGGAGAGACCGGAGAGCGATGCGATGGTCCCCGGGTGGGTGAAGGTGACGGCCAGATCGGTTACCTCGCCGACGGTGAGCCCGGTGAGGGCGATGGTCTGCAGTCCCGGTCCCGGGGAGGATCCCGAGTCTCCGAGCGGTGCGCCAGTGAGGGCGGGGCGCGTGGTCCAGGTCACCGTGGTGGGATCGAACGGTGCCACGTTGTAGACCTCGTACGCACCGGCCGTCGCCGTGGTGCCATCGATGGTCAGGGTGGCCGACTTTACGGTGGCTCCGGCCGGGATCGAGGTGTTGAACTGGAGCAGGGCCCGATAGGACGTGCGGCTGGCCCGCAGCATCGGACTGCTGTCGTAGTTGGTGGTCGGGGCCTCCGCCGACACGTAGGTCACCGCGCTCGCCGGCTGGGTGACCTCGAGCGTGGTGGGCGTGGCCGACGAGATGGTCAGGGCTACCACACTGGCGGTCAGGAAGAGGACGGCCCCGCCGAGAGAGAGGAGCGCTCGCCTGCTCACCGCCCGATGCCCCCGGAGCGATGCCTGGCCTCGATGCCGGCGCCCACTACGGCACGAAGGGGAATCCATCGGCGGATCGGATCCATGGTTCCGTTCTACCCCCGAATGGAGTCTCGCTCATCAACGGGGTCCTGTCCCTGGTCGGAGCCCCCGTCCGCCCCCCGGCCTCTGTGAGGAACTGGCCGTGCTCGTGACCGAGCCGTTGGTGCGGCGCGGGAACCCCCGGTGCCGTTCCCGAGCGGTACGTCCGCACCCGATGGTGGCCACCCCCGCGCCCAGCGGCCCTGACCAGCCCCTCGACCTGATCCGCGGGCGGCAGAGGCTACGGCATCGGATCGTGGGGCGAGAGGGCGAGCGACAGGGGACACCGACTGCGGAAAGCACCGAGGTCTGGCCGAGGGCGTGGCCCATCGGGCCGGTGGCCTGCTGGACCGCCTCCGTCGGCCCTCCACTTCCTTCTCAATGGGCGGGGGATCCGTGCCGAGGTAGAGAAGAGCAGATCGGGAGGCCGGATCGTGAGCAGGGCATTGCCCGGGACGCGAGCCGGGCCATACCATTCGGAGGAGAAGGAGGGGGGCATGAGCAGTTCTGCACAGGGGCCGGGCTGGTGGCTGGCGTCCGACGGGAAGTGGTACCCGCCGGAGCTCATCCCCGGGCCCGCCGCCCGTTCCCCGCCCGTCGACGGCGCCCCGGTCGATCCCGGTGCGGACGCCCTGGCGAGCTGGGCCCCGGCGGCGGCCGCCCCCATGGAGGCCCCACCCGTCCGGCCTACCCGGCGCCCGCGGGATCGGGACCGACCTATCCGGGCAACCGGCCGGCGGACCTGCCTCGCCGGCCCTTCCTACCCCGAGGGCTGGGCACCGATCGTCGCCATCGACCCCCGGGGCGGGCGGTTCAGCCGGGGTCTCCGGCTGGTGGGCATCGGCTTCACCATGGCCCGGGACGAGCCGGGGCTGATGATGGTGCCCCTCCTGGCCTTCCTCGTCCAGCTGGCCCTGTTCGGGGTCGCCGTCCTGCTGCTGCTCCCCACCTTCGGGCGGTCGCATGACAACCGACGGCCAGCCGGCCCACCTGTCCGTCGGCCAGTGGTTGGTGGTCGTGGCGGCGGGCGTGCTGGTGATGTTCGTCTCGGTGGTCTCCCACGCCACCATCATCGCCAGGGTGATGGCCCGCTTCCACGGGCAGAGGGTGACCAACACCCAGGCGGCCCAGGCGGCCCTGATAAGACACCGCCACTCCTCGCCTGGGCCTTCATCAACTATGTCGTGATCAGCGTCCTGCGCAGTATCGGCAACCGGGGGATCGCTCGGGGCGGTCGTCGGCTGCCCCTCTCGGGCCGGCTGGCTGCTGGCCAGCTTCTTCGTCGTGCCGGTGATCCTGTTCGAGGACAAAGGGGCGGTGGCAGGCCATCAAGCGGTCGGTCGAGCTGTGCCGGAGCCGATGGGGCGAGAACCTCGTGGGCAACGGGGCCCTCGGGGTCATCGGCGTCGTCGCCATCCTCCTCGACGGGCGGTCGCCGTCGGGTTGGGCCTGGTCTTCGCCCCCCTCGGCGCGGCCGTCGGCGTCATCGGTCTGGCGGCCATCCTGTTGATCCTGACCGTGGCCACCGCGGCCTTCAACGCCGCCCTCTACTGGTACGCGGTGACCGACCAGTCGCCGGGCCAGTACTCGGTGGGCGACCTGCGGTCGGCCTACCGGCAGAAGGGCCGAAGGCCGGCGTCTACGGCGTTCTGACCAGCGGGGGAGGGGGCAGCCCCGGGTCCCCGCTGGTGACAACAGCGGGGTGGCAACAGGCGTAGGCTTTATCTGTGCTGCATCTGAGCGTCGGTCAGTGGATCTTCTACGGACTGCTGTCGATCGTCTGGGCCTACCTGGGCTACCGGCTGTCCGAGAACGACCGCAAGATGCTGGGACGCACGCCCTGGGGGCTTCCTTCCATGCTGTGGGCCTTCCTCTGGTTCCTCTCGCTCATCTTCGGCCTGGTCCTCTATCTGATCGCCCACTCGGTCGGGGTGCGTCAGGCCCAGACGGAATCCGCGGGCGCTGGGCCTCCCCCCGGGATCGGGACCTGCCGCCACCCATGGCTACGAGGGCCTCCAGCCGGTCGGGCCCCCACCGCCTCGGAGCTGTTCCCCGCCTACCCGCGGCCGGCCAACTCGATGCCGCTCCGGAGGCCGCCGAGCCTGTCGATGCGCGCATCCGAACCGGCGACCGCGCCGCGGCCGACCAGCCGGGACCTCCCGATGCCCCGCCGAACCGGACGGATCACCTCCGGCCTGGCATCCCGATCCGAGCGGGCGGTTCCACTACCGCTGGTGGGACGGGTCCCAGTGGACGTCACAGGTCTCGACCGACGGGCACCATCTGATCGACACCAATCCGGACCAGCGGATCGGGCCATACTGACCGTCCGTCCCGACCGACGTGACCGCCAAGTCTGGAGGGCCTTCGGCCACGCACGCCGACAGGGTGGAGCGGGGAGTGACCGCCCCAGCCCGCCTCGAGCCATGTGAAGGTTCCGAACCGGGCGGGTGACGAGGGCCTACCTCAGGTGCGAGGGTCATCGGCCACTCCAGGCCGAAGCGCCTGCCAAGAAGTACCGAACCGGCCACCTACAGCGATACCCTCAATCGCCGAGCAGCTCAGCCCGTTCGAGTAGAACTGCCGGAACCACCGGCGGTACTGGGTCACCGGGCCGTCCATCTTGGTGACGATCGGGCGCTCCCGGTAGATCTTGTGCTCCCAGATGGGGACGTCCTGGGTGAACTGCAGGTTGGTGACCTGGTCGTTGATCTCGGAGATCGACTCGGGTCGCCGCCTCGTCCTCGAGGCTGCTTCATCGAAAAGCACAAGGTCACCTCGGTGAGCTCGTCGTCGACCGGCGTCTGCGTGATGTACGTGAGCATCTCGATCGGGTCCTGGCTCACCTCGACGGCCACGATCCCTGGACCGCATGTCGTCGTCCGTGTGGCGACCTCGAAACCCTCCTCCGACACGGCGGTCACACTCAGGCGCTGATCGACCACCATGGATGCGCCCGAGAAGGTGACTTCGAACTGCGGTTCGGCAGGCGGCTTCATGTCGTGCACCGTCAAGAAGTGCGACCGGTCGATGATGTTCTCGGTCAGGTCCTGCACGTGGACCCGGACCCGGTAGGTGGTGCTCCGCCACGGGGTCCACTCGTCCTCGTCCTGGCGGTAGCCGATCACGTCGAAGGACGGCGGGGCACCGCCGGCGTGGTGCCACACGAAGATCCGGCCGTTGCGCTCGCACACCTCCCAAGCCGTTGCCCGGGCCCGCGGCGGGCTGGTCGAGCCCCGGCACCTCGACCAGCACGCCCTCGCCGTCGAAGCGCCAGCCGTGGAACGGGCAGACGATGCCGTCGCCGCACACGCGGCCGCCCACGCCCAGGTGGGCCCCGAAGTGGGGGCAGTGGGCGCTCAATACCCGGGCCTCCCCGTCGTCGGCCCGGAAGAGCACAAGGTCGCGGCCCAGGTAGTGGATCGGCCCGCACCTCCCCCACGCCGAGCCCGTCGGTGGCGCCGACGCCGAACCAGCCGTTGGGCGACGACGGGAACGGGTAGCGGCCGGCCATCGGCGTCAGCCGATCAGCCGGCGGCCGGGTTGCCGAACCGACCGGCGAAGGCTCGCAGGGGCAGGTCGGCGCTGGTGAGCATCCCTGGAGGGGCCGCGCACACGGCCCGCATGGCGTTGAGCGCCGGCATGCCGGTGATGGTCATGCCCAACGAGGCGAAGTACTCGGCGTCCATCAAGCTGTGCGGCCTTCCCGAGGTCGGCAGGATCATGTGCTTGTTGATGATCATCGGGTCGCCCTCGATGGTCGTGATGTAGCACCCCCGGACGTCCCACCGTGGCTCGGTCTTCGGCGTCATCTGCCACTCGAGGTGGACCTCGATCTTCGGCTCGCCCCCGGACATCCCCTTGAACTTGGCCAGGCTGCCGCCGACCGAGCCCTTAGGGAGCCTCCACCAGCCGAGGTCGACCTCCTCGGTGCAGGCGCCGAGCTCGCACTCGAAGACGATGTCGTCGATGGTCAGGTCGAGGCAGTCGGCCATCAGGTAGATCGAGTCGGCGAAGACCGTGCAGCCCTTCTCCAACAGGCCCGGGACCTCGGGATCGTCAACGGGCCGGCCGTAGCCCACGTTGTTCCACGTGTCGATCGAGTGGTGGCAGGACACGTCGACCGTCTCCAGCACGGTGAGGTGCTCGACATACCCCATGCCGGCGGTCGCCACGACGCTCAGGATCTGGGCCAGCCCGGGGTTCATCCCGGTCCCGTAGAACGTCGCCCCTCCACGCAGGCATGCCTCCTGGACCAGCTCGGTCGGCTTCCTCCCCGAGGGGTGGGGATGGTTGCGATCGCGGTGGTAACCGGTGATCCAGTCCGAGGTGGTGACCACGTTGACGCCACGCTCCAGGAGTGCGCAGAAGAGATCCACGTCGGGCCACACGCCGTTGAAGTTCACGACGTCCGGCTCGGCCCCGAACACGTCCTCGAGGTCGCCGGTGGCGATGACCCCGAGGGGGCCCGGCCGACGATCTCTCCGGCGTCTCGGCCGATCTTCCCGGGTGAGTAGCAGTACAGGCTGACCAGTTCGAGGTCGGGGTGGTCGACGATCCGGCCGATCATCTCCGAGCCGACGTTCCCCGTGGCGAACTGGGCTACTCGCAGCGCCTCCTTCGACAAGGTGATCCCCCCACCGTGCGGGCACCCGGGTCGGCGCCGTTCCCGGCATCGTACGGCTGAGTTGGCCACTGGTCCAGAAGTTGGCCTGGATCGGTGTCGGCTCGGTGGTGCCTACGGCGCGTCGAAGCGGGAAGCCCAGCTGCTATGTCCGGAGGAGCTGGCGATCGTCATGACCGGTGGCGTCCCGACCGACGACTCGGTCACTCTGGCCGACTCGGGCAGGGACTTCCGACCGTTGCTCGACACCTTCTGGACACCGACGCGTACCTGAGATGGCCGCTGTCGACGCCTTGGAACCGGGCCGGTAGAGGGGACATCTTCCCCTCGATCAGCGTGTGCCCGTCATGGCCCGCTAGGGGGCGGCTACCGCCTGTAGTCCGGAAGCGGCTGAGTGGGGGAGTAGTGCGTCGCTTCGGAAATGAGCGGGTCCAACGTTAGCGATAGCAAGTACGCCACGTTCGGTGGGCAGGAGGTCCCCGCGATCCGGCAGGGGCTACCCGACACGCCCGGGTTCAGCAGTTTCGACGTGGTCGAGAGGCGACGTACGCTAGCGCGATGGCCCAGGTCCAAGACAGCTACAGGTTGGTGTCGAGCGGTTTCGATGCGGTGGTGAGGGAGGTCGGCCCCGACAAGTGGGCAGCCCAATCCCCCTGCGAGCAGTGGACCGCCCACGACGTGGTGGCTCACGTGGTCGAGGGTCATCGGGGCGTGATCGCCGGCGTCAGGGGTGGGGAGTCGGAACCCCTGGGCGCTGACGAGGACCCGAGGCGTGCCTGGGAGGAGGTCTCACAAGCGGTCGACGAGATCACCGGGGATTCGGTGGCGGTGGCCAAGGAGGTTGACGGGCCGACCGGCAGGATGTCTGCCGGCGAGATTATCGGTCGGTTCGTGACCATGGACCTGCTCGTGCACACGTGGGACCTGGCCCGCACGATCGGTGCGGACGAGCACCTTGACGAGGACTCCGTCCGAGTGGCTTACGAGACTCTCAAGCCGATGGACGCCATGATCCGCCGGCCAAACGCCTTCGGGCCAAGGTTGGAACCACCCATTGATGCCGACCTGCAGACGGAGTTTCTTTACTTCTTAGGCCGGCGTGCGTAGTGAGAATATCGACCCGCCGCATCTCGGGCCGGGGACAGCCCTTAGATAGGTGCGCCCGATCGCCGGTACAGGTTCAAGCCGTGACGAGGTTGGCTCGGTGGCTCGTTCCTGGGGAGGAGCCGAGAATCCACCGGTCATGCTGGTGAGCGCGGGCATAAGCGCCTCACTCGACAATCGGTCGCACGCGTCCTTCGAGTGCCAGACGGCCACCGCGAGCGATCCACCCTCCGTTGGTCCGGCTGCGTGACACGTCTGTCGAGCGGGGAAGAGATCCAACCGGATGAGGGGGACGACTACAACCCGTAGTGCCCCTCCTTGCCAACTTGAAGAAGTGGGTAACCCTGGACGCTGTTTGATCCCCCATCGTCTTGGCCCTCGCTCTAGCTCGGAGGGTACGCATCAAGTTTTGGACCGACGGAGGCCGTACTGTTGATTTCCCAGCGACGGCGTTCCCTCGATTCGGAAGAGGCTTGTGCACACATCGGGTTGTGGGGCAGGGCCTCGGGCGAGTCCGAAGATGCCCATCGCCTGACGTACCCCGGCTTGCTCAGCTTCCGAGGTGGTGGTGAGCCACCAGCTCAATCCAGGTGATGCTTGACGGCGGACTAGAAATTCCCCCCTTGGCCAGTGCCTCGCCAAGGCGGCCCTCCATGAATCGGGCCTGGTGCTCCGGGGTATCCCAGACTTCGATAACAACGAGATGTCCGTCCTCGTTCAACCCGGCCGAGTGTGCCACCAGTCCATCGGGCCAGTTCCCCTCGCCGCTCTCGGGGTCAATGCCCAGCTCCTTGTTAACGGCGTGATACTCCGTCAAAGTCACACCCTCAAACTCCAGAATCAGCTCAGCAGCCATCGGTTCCGCACTCCGTTCTCCGAGTCTCTCGGTGGTTGGCCCCAGTAGCCTTTCAGGTCCGTCCGGGGCTCGCCACCCGTCTTTTGGATCCGGGCAGCTGAAGTGCCTGTCAACCGGGCTCAATAGGCGCCCCTTCTGGCGTCATTCAGGTAATCCGTGTCAAGCCGATTGGTACGTGGGCGGCCCCCGCCGACGTGATTGGTCGCATCGAGGAGACCTTCACGGGCATCACCGATGTGGACCCAGTGGCATGGCGTCCTCTAACGGTCAGGTGATGAGGCGGGTCACGGTCAGGTGATGAGGCGGCCTGGCCTTTGGAGTTCCCATGGAACCATCCCGCATGGGCCGCACGGTGGAGAACCCAGTCCCGGGCTTCCGGGGGCAGTGCGGGATCTGTGCTCGATGACCACTTGCGATACCAGCTCGATACCGAAAGCGTTCTCGAACGGATAGTCTTCTCGAACAGGCGGCTGCTGTCGCTCGCTTCGGGCCGTTTTCGATCGAGTAGGCGGTCGGGGCCCATTGGAGGAGGAGTCCTCGCCATGGCCACCACCGTCGACGAGATCGCGCCATCCATTTACAGGTTGTCCACCCTCGTGCCGGACATTGGGCCGGAAGGATTCACCTTCAATCAGTTTCTGATTGATGACGATCTGCCTCTGCTCTTCCATACCGGGCACCAATCGATGTTTTCGTCCGTGTGCGAGGCGATTGAGCAGGTACTGCCGGTTGCTTCTCTTCGTTGGATCACCTTTGGTCACGTCGAATCCGATGAGTGCGGATCAATGAATCAGTTCTTGGCCGCAGCTCCCAATGCCCAGGTGGCGCATGGTGCGCTTGGCTGTTTGGTGTCACTCGCTGAGATGGCCGACCGACCACCACTGCCGATGGCTGATGGTGAGGTCATGGCGATCGGTGAGAAGAGGGTGCGACACATCGACACACCTCACGTTCCCCACGGGTGGGAGGCCAGAGTGATGTTCGAGGAGACTACCGGGACACTGTTCTGCGGCGATCTCTTCACTCACCTTGGAAACGGTCCCGCGACTACCGAGGACGATATTGTGGGACCGGCGATGGAGGCTGAGGCACTGTTTCGTTTCACCTCCCTCGCTCCTGACACCGCTCCGGTGATGCGAAGCCTTGGTGATCTTCGAGCCCGTCACGTTGGCCCTCATGCATGGGTCAACGTTCACCGGAGACGGCAAGAAGGCACTCTACGACCTCGCCGATGCCTACGAGGAGTGCTATTCGGTCTAAGCGGTGAGCGAGTAAGCCGTGAGCTCGGTTGCCAGGTTGGGTGCCCACCGGCCTGGAGTTCAGGTCGTCCATCTCCATCTGTCGGCCATGGTTGCTGTCCAGTGGGACAAGATTGAGCCGGTCGATGTTGTTGGGCGCTTCAAGACTCCAACCTACGACCTCAGCCGTTGGCATCGTGAAGTCATGACGATCGGTCTTCGGAAGGGAAGAAAGTGCGGTACCGGGAATGGCGGGGCGTCCCACTGGGCGGCGATCAGTCAATGTCATTCGTGCCCAGCTCGGCTGACGCCGCTCAGGCTAGGCAGGGAGTCCGGCGTCGCATCTAGGACGACGCCCTGGTGGGAGGAGTTGGACTGCCGAAGATGGTGATCACTCATGGCGTGGCTGACGTCGAGACCTGGCTGAGTTTCAAGGAAGAGCGAGTTGAGTCCATTGCCGCGACAGGTGGCCGGAACGCGGTGGATCTGCCCGCCCAAGATGGCAGCAAAGTCGTCGCCGTCATGGCCGACGTCGATGATCCCGTGGCCGTGATGGCAGCCCTTGCATCGCCACCCGCTGAGGTAGGCGCGGCCATGGAACGCCATGGGGTCCTACCGCCGCTGACGATCTATATCGGGAAATAGTTCGTCAGGAGCCCTGCGGCATCGCAGCAGTCCATCCAACCGGCGGTATGCGATGGTCTACGAAAGACTGTGAGTGTGCGTAAGCAGTACAACTTCTGGCCGGGCGAGCAAGGTCTCGACGCCTGGGATGTCGATCGCTTGATCCAGCTGAGTCGAGATCTGCCCGTGCGAGAGGTGCCCCTCGATTCCATCACCGAGATCGACTCCGACTACTGGTTCCGTTACGGCCCCATCGTCCCCACGGTTCGTCGGGTCGTCGAGCACATGCAGCTGACCACCGAGGTCGACATGTTCTATCCCATAATCCTTGCAGCCAGTGGCCGTGTGATGGACGGGATGCACCGGATCGCACGAGCCATCCTCGATGGCAACTCAACGATCAAGGCCGTCCGGTTCGATGCCGATCCTGAGCCCGATTACCGGGACTGCTCACCAGAGGATCTGCCCTACTGATCGGCCCCCCGAGCCGCCGTTATGCAGCAACTGGAGATTACTCCGCCCTTCGGGCATGCATACCGCCTCATTATCCACGTAGTCGCATCACGGCCTCTGTAGTGGAAGGCGATGCCGACTGCGTCGATGTCAGGCCCATAGGGTAACGATCTGAACCCAGTCTTGCCCCGACAGAACTAGTGGGCGAACCGGGTGATGTCGACCGAGATCTCCACTGCCGGAACCGTTCCCCGGTTCTCGAGCCAGTGGGTGGTATTCCTGTCCTCGGGCCAGCCCACTCCCGGCCCATAGTCCGTAGCGGCTCCATCTCGGTAGTCGGTGATCGTTCCTTGCAGTATGTAGACGATGCCTGGCCTGTCCTTGTGGTCGTGAATCGGGCCGAAGACGGCTCCGGGCTCGAAGGTGAACATACGCATTCGAAGTTGTCGCCCAGCCATACCCTCGATCTCAGGGCCAAGGTCAACTGTTGTAGGTAACTCGGCCCTCACGCCCTTACTCTCCGGTGCCGTCTCTTCGTTGCTCACAGTGTTCACCTCTGTGCTCCAGACCCAACGTGGCGCCCTCGTACTCGTGCGTCGGGCTTTCGACCAACTGAGTGACGGGTCACTCCTCTAGCGGGACAGTCTTGCCGGTCCTCGACGAGGGCGCCTGGAAACGCCCGGACTCAGCTCCGGCGGCTGCAAAACCATGGCACTTCGGCAATGCCGGATTCCGATCGTGGCAGCTCGGTTGGAAAGCACCCCCCCGAAGATGCCTCATGACTTCAAGTCAGACCGAATCCTCCAGTGCTCCCGGAGCCAGTGAGAACCAGTCGGACAGCGGTGGACCCTCAGGGGCAGTCATTGGTAGGGGGCAGTGTCAGCCAGTTGGACTTGGCGACCAGTAGACCGTCGCTGACCACCATGGACCGTCTTCCGTACTCTCTGAGGAGATGGTCAAATCGAGAAGAGTCTCCGGCCCTATTTCGGCCAGTTCGAGGTCATCGGCGAGCCGTCGAAGGAGCTTCGGCAGGTCTGATGGCTCGTCGTTCCGGGGATTTGTGACTGAGAAGTGTCGGCACGTCCAATCTTCGGGCATCCCTCCATGATTGCCGATGACGCCCTTCAGTGTGGCTCTCCCGGCGCTCTGGGAGAGTCGGATTGTGTCGAACTACGGTGCAGGCTGAAACTAGGCCCGGGAGCTCCTCGCCCGACCCAGAATCGGTTATCGGGCTCGTTCACGAACTTCATCCTGTCGAGGAACTCAAGCAGCGAGCCATCGACCTTGCCGCGGAACTGGCGGCACAGCCGCCGATAGCGGTGGCAGGGGTCTTGCGCGCCGTGGTCGGGGCGGAGCATCTTCCGCTCGATGACGCACTCCGCATCGAACGTGACGCCGTACGCCGATGTGGCGAGTCCGCGGATCAAATTGAGGGGATGACGGCATTCATCGAGAAGGGCCGGCCGAACTTCAGCGGGCGCTAGTCCTGGGCCGGGTGACAGGCAGCCTCGCCATGCCGGTCTGCCCGTCGATAGCAGTCGATCACGTGTCCCACCGATCGAGTCAACGCCCGTTGCCCTAAAGAAGCTTCCTCCTGTGCTTCTGTCGGGGGTCCCGCTCCGGAACGACCTCGTCAGCCGAAGTGGCCCCAGTGCGTGGAGATGATGAGGAGGATGCCAGCAAGGCCGAGTGCGATGCCTGCGACGATCGTTCTCTTGGCAGGCATCTTGAAGGCCGGGATTTGGGCGGCGACAAGCCAGACTCCGGCGAACAGGATCAACAAGAAGCCGACCTCGGCGAGTGTGACGCCCGTTTGATGGCTCAACGCAAACACGGGAACGATGGTAACGATCTCGACCGCTCGCATCTTCCCGTTCCTGACCAGGGTGTTCCCCACCCGGCGGTGCGGGATGCACGGTTGAGTTTGTTTCGATCCTGGGTTTCCCACTCACCCGTGAGTCGTCGGAGGGGAGTTGCCACTGCACGAGATCTGAAGATTGACTCGACTGTCAGCAGCCGCTCGGAATCCCGCTGGAGGATTCTGGGCAACCACCTGGCCTCCTTCGAAGGAGCCAGTGCAGTTCAGGTTGTCGATGGAGTTCGTCAGACCTGCAGCTTGAAGCTCGTGCTCCGCCTGGAGCGCAGTCAGGCCCTTGACATTGGGTACGGGGAACGGGCCAGGTTGCGGCAGGGATGTAGTTGTCGGCGGCAACGAGGTCGTGGCTGCGGGAACGGGTCGAGACGGTGTGTGATGAGTGGTGTCGATCCCAACGACAACTAGCGTGGCGATCAGGACCAACAGACTCCCAATCAATGTCAGGGTCTTGACGTCAATCTGGGGACCGATGCGAGGCGGGGGCCCTGCCCCTGGCCGTGGGCGGTCTGGATTGCTGAGTGGTGCACACTCGGCCATTTCCTCCAGCGCGGAACGAAGCCGAGTCTCGATATCGCCGGTCATATGATGATCTCCCTCCTCAGCCGAGCCAGACCCCGTGACGCCAGCGCTTTCACCGTGCCAGGTCGGCACTTGAGTGCCGATGCGATCTCGGCCTCAGACCAGTCCCCCCAATATCGGAGCACGAGGACTGCCCGCTGGCGGTAGGGGAGGTGGAGCATTGCATCGACCATCTCTGATGCGCCCAGCGATGACAGCTGGGGTTGTTGGAGCCGAGCACCGAGGCGACGATCCTGACGCCTCCGGCGTTCCTGATTGCGGCACAGGTTGACTACGGTCACCCGGAGGTATCCGCCCGGATTGTCCACCCTCTCCATTTTGGTGTGGAGCAGTGCGAACGCGTCCTGGGCAACATCCTCGGCCACCTGGGCGTTGCCCGTCAGGACATAGGCGAGTCTCACCATTCCCGGATATTCAGTCCGATAGAGCGCTGAAAGCCCTTCGGGGTCAGCCCTGCTCAACCCGGCACTCTGCGATCTTCCATGCTCCACACCTACACCGACACCGGGACTACTCGCCCGGTTGCACGAATCCTCCCATCTCTGTCGAAGGCGGAGTTATCCACACGCCCGCATGTGCCGCTCATGGGCAGGCAACCATCGCCAGAGCGAGCCTGCCCAGGCGGTCACGCCCGGCTGGGATCCGAGAGCCAGTGGTGCCCTCAGCCCAAACACAGGCTGAGGGCTGGGCGGTCGGGCACCGTGGTTCGAGCAGGTCACGTGGGAGAGCGCGCCGACTATCCGACGGCCGTGAAGGGCGAGGGCCGCTCATTTTCCAACCCGATGTCCTACTGAGCGACCGGCTGACGCGCCGGCCGGGATCAGGCAACGAAGAACTCCTCCAAGCCCTCCGGCTCGGACCTTGCCGGGTAGGCATGGCCTCGGGCTCAGCTCCGAGGCGGCTGAGCTGGAGCCATGACCTCAGCTTCGAGGCTGCCGAGAGTGGAGCTGCGATTCAAGTCTTGCTTCCGACGCTGGGATCTTCACGTTTGGCAACGCTGGATTCATTTGAGTCGATGGGCGGCAAACGCCTCAACCAGCCCATGGTCCGCATCGCCGGAACACCAACCGGTACCGAATACACCGAGGTCGCCTCCGACGCCGGCGTGTTCACCTTCGGGAACTCGGTCTTCGCCGGTCGATGGGCGGCCAACACCTCAACATGCCAGTGGTGGGCTTCGCCGCCCTCGCCGCAGTCTCGGAGGGCCTCAGTTCGGAGTTCCACTGGATAGCTGGATCGGCAATCCATCGGGCACGCATTCCTCCAGACTGAGGCCTCCGATCGCGTGCGCCCTCTAGATCGGCTGTGCGATCGGCTCGGCTCCTACTCCTCAGCGGGCATAGCGAATCCCGCTGTCCAGCCACCATCAATGACGAATTCCGATCCAGTCGAGTACGACGAGGCATCAGAGCCCAACCACGTCACAAGCTCAGCAACCTCCTCGGGTCGGCCAATTCGGCCCAAGGGCATCGCCGAGAACATCGGCCCTATCGCCTCGGTCGGAAGAGCTTCCGTGACCATCGGCGTATTGATCCCTCCAGGGTGCACCGAGTTGACACGAATCCCGAACTTCCCCAATTCGAGTGCCGCTACCTTCGTCATACCTCGCACTGCGAACTTGCTTGCTACATATGCAAGCGACTCTGTCGAGCCAATGAGCCCGTCGATCGAGGAGATGTTGATGATTGAGCCGCCACCCGAGCTCTTCATCGCCGACACTGCGGATTTCATGCCGAGGAACACGCCCGTCTGATTGACGGCGATCACGCTCTCCCAGATATCCTCATCGAGGCTTTCCAGCGGAGCATTACGGAAAATCCCGGCGTTGTTGACGAGCACGTCCAGCCCTCCGAAGTGACTTGCAGCCGTCTCGACCGCCTTGCTCCATGAGTCAGCACTCGTGACGTCCAAATGGCGATAGACGGATGTTTCGCCGAGCACGGCAGCCAGCGTCTGACCTTCTGCGTCCAACACATCACCCATTACGACCCGGGCTCCCTCGGTGGCGAACTGCTTCGCCGTCGCCGCACCGATGCCCCTTGATGCGCCCGAGATAATTGCGACCTTTCCGTCGAGTCTTCCCATGTCGACGCTCCTGACTTGTTCGGCAGCCCCCTTAACGGACCCCACTCACGAGACCTGCGCTCTGTCCCATCCGCCAGATTGCGCCTTTGAGGGCCTCGGCTTCTAGGGCCTAAGGGCACATTCGCTCTCGAGCAGCTGATCGACGATGATCACCGGAGTAGTGAGCAGATCGGGGTGGCTGATCGGTGACCTGCATCGGGGCGTGTTGGCTGTCCCTTATCCATGGGTTGATGCGGCCGGCGGAGGCCTGGCTTGAGATGCAAATGGATCGTTCCTCACAGATGGTCCTTCGATGAAGCACTCGGCGATCGCTGTCGGATCAAAGCCGCCTTCAGTCACGCCGAGGTTGCCGGGCCTGTGAGTGGTGCAACTCCTTTGAGACTGGACGGAGCCTGCCCCGGTCGGGGGGACACCCAGGCCCGATCACTCTCACTCTCCTGCTCATCTGTGGTGTCGATCATCGATTCGCTTCGAGGTTGACTTTCCCGGCCTCAGCCCAAACCCACGGCTGAGGGGTGGGCGGTCGGGCACCGTGGTTCGAGCAGGTCACGGGGAGGACAGCCCCGACCGACCGGCGGCCGTGTCCTACCCGATGTCCTACTGAGCGACCTGCTGACGCGCCGGCCCGGGGCACGGACCTCGCCGGGTGGCCACGACCTCGGGGGCTCAGCTCCGAAGCGGCTGAGGGTGGGGGACCGGGGCGGCGTTGGGCCTGGTCAGACGGTGTGAATACCCGAGGCCAGGCCCGCCGGCCTAGCGGGTGGCCTAGGGCGGCCGGCCACGGTCCGGGCGGCACCGGAGACGGAGGTGACCTGGCCTTGCTCGTCAAGGGAGGCTGCCAGGTGTAGCCCCAAACCCACGTCCGGGGGGAGGTGCCGGCCCTCCGCTTCCAACAGGTCGGCGGGCGCGACCGGCCGGCGGCCGACCGGCCCGTCCTACCCGATGCCCTGCTGGCGGTGGCCGGAGGACAGGCCCACCACCACCCTGGTGAGGCACAGGCCGGGGCGGCCTGCCCGCCGTCATGGACCACCCGGCCGGGGCCGTGGGAGGGCGGGGGAGCAGGTCGACTACATCGTCACCAGGGCCGGCTCCACGCCGGTCCTGGACGGGCTGCTGCCAGGGTCGGGCCCTGCGGACAGGGCTGGACCCGGGGCTGGGACCCTCTCGTCGAGTTCGTTTCGTAATTCGGGTGTGCGGGACGGTCAGTCCTCTACCCCATCCACCTCCACCCGGAGCCGCGGTGACTGCATCCCCTGTCTGGCCGACTGCACCGTCTCGAGCTGCTTCAGGGTGCGATCGAACTCCCGCTCGAGCTGGCTCCCGTACCGCAGGAGCTTGTCGAGATCGTGGTCGTTGAGGACATAGGCCGACGCCGTCCTCGTGGCCTGGCGGAGCCGGTCCTGGGTCGCCCTCTTGGCCTGGAACAGCGCCGCCGCGTCGGCCTCGAGCGCGGGCGTCGGCCAGGAGGTCATCGTAGGGAGCTCCACGGCACTGGGCCACCTGCTCGATGCGACGTCGGAGCTCCTCCCCGGTGCGACTCCCGACGGGCACGGTGAGGGCCCGCTCGAGCTCATCGTCCTCGGCAGTTGACCACCCTGGCTGGCGGCGGTCTCCACGGCCAGGAGAACGCCGGCGGCCACGTCGGGACCGACCTCTTGGGCGACACCGTCCCCCGACATCGACTCCAAGGTGGCCAGGACGGCCTCGGCGTCGTAGTGGCTCCAGACCACTTCATCGTCGGGAAGGGAGTCACGGGCCAGCTCCAGGGCATCCCGGGACTGGAAGGTTGCTCCCTCGTCTGGTGCAGGACCAGGTCGTCGTGCCAGCGGTCCAGCCGGAATCGCTGCCATCGGTTCAGGGCCAGCTTGTGCACCAGGGACTCCTCTAGGTAGCCCACCGGCTCCAGCGACTGCTGCATGCCGGCGAGATGGGCCTCCCAGTCCTCGAGCCGTTCGTCGCCGACGACCGGGTTCCGAGCTAGGGCCCCGTGCTTCTTGGCGTTCAGCGACGCGATCTGCTTGCCTTCGGCGGTGCGGGGACCACCACTCCGCTTCCGTTTGCCGCTGCCGGCCCCGAGGGGCGAGACGACGGCCCCGGCATCGTCAGTGGGTCCTTCGACCCGGGGGATGCCTTCGGAGGAAGGTTCTTCTCTTGCTAGGGCCATGACGGCCTCCTTGTCACGTTCGAGCTCTGGTCCGCCGCCATGGATGGCGGCGGATCCGGGCACCCCAACCTGACGACCGAGGTGGCCCAATTCCCGATGGTATGGGCGGGGGTCAGTCAGGTCTTGGGATGGTGATCATGGAGCGTCGGAACGGCTCCTTCCCTGCCGTTGGTCGGTCCCGTCCGGGGCGAGATGCCGCCGTCCTCCGACCCCGGTGGGCTGGAGGGGCATCCCAGGACCTCGCCAGTTCGGTGGGCCACAGTGTCCATGGGGGCGGCCGTCGTAGTCGCTCCTCCGCGAATGGGCCGAGCCCTCGAGGCGGTGGAGGAAAGGACAGGCAAGAGGTGGACGCTCCGGACGACAACCTCGGGACGCGGCAACGGGACTTCCGCGCCATCCAACGGCGACGCCGGCAGCAGACGGCCCGAAGGGCGGCGTGGGACTACCGTGACGACGAGGCGCCTTCGCCCGATGCGGGAGGCGCGAGGGAGAGGCCACCGAGGCGGAGGGAACCCGACCTGTTCAAGCGTCGGCGCGTCGAGATGGCCAAGCTCGACACGCTCGATGGGAGCCTCTTCGATGATCTGCACCGGACGCGTCCGTTGGTCGTTCGAGGCAGGGTCGTGCTCGACCCGCACACCGGCGAGCCCCTGGTCGACCGCAGTACCGACCTAGCCGTTGTCGATCGGATCCTCCGGGTCGCTGATCGCCGGGCCAAGGTACGGGGAATCGACGCACCGCGCCGGCGCGAGCTGGAGGAGATCACCGAGGACATGCTCGTGGAGCAGATCGATCTGCTGCGTGACCAGGTCGAGAGCCTCGAGACGACAGCGAACGAGGAGGAGAAAGACTAGGGGCAGGCTCTGACGGCTCCAGGTCGAGGTCCTCTGACCCCGCCCGGTGCGATCCGTATCTCCGTGAGCCACTGTCTGTCATCGACAGCGTGGGGGTCGGCTCTGAAGGCCCGGGTGGGAGTCCGATGGCCATTCTCCATGGCCTCAGACCGGACTGACGGTATTGCCTCCGGGCTCCGGGACTCGCCTCCTGCTGCTAGTGGGCATCGAATGGAACTCGATCCATGGTCGACGAGCCTCGCAACGTGATGCAACCGTTTGCCGACACGTCGAAAGACAACATGGGTTTCCGAGTGCTCTGGAACCTCAGGATTGAGGGGATGGCGACATTGGGTGGCCATCGGCTTGAGGATGCTTCCCCATTGCTCGCAATCAATGCCTTACGTGGCCGGGAAGAGTTCCGACGCGTTCGACTCGCGGTTATCGTCCGAACCCGCCTCCACTTGGAAACCCACCTCCACTTGGGAACCCACCTCCGGTCGGGAAGCCACCACCGAAGCCGCGGGTCGACGCACTGGTGCTGGACGATGGCACCGCTTCGGACAGGTCGGCGAGCACCACAGATGTGCCTGCGCTGATCCCGGAGGTGATCTGGGTGGATGGGCCGCCGATGGCCCCGATGGTCACCTTCTTTCGGACCAACTGACCTGACCGGAGGATGTTCACATAGGCCGACATGGTACCCGTGACGTGGACCGCGGATGTCGGCACAGAGAGGGTTCCGACCACATGATGTAGGACGACCTCCACCTGGGCCGTGGAGCCGGTGGCAATGCCATGCGAGCCTGCCGGCAGTGCCACGATCAAGGGATAGGTGTAGCTCGAGTTCGACGTGTCCACGGGCCCGACCCGGGCCACAGTACCGGTCATCGTCCCGTTCTTGCCGTTGATGGTGACGAGGGCGTCGTCTCCCACCTTGACCTTGGATGCCTGCGTACTGGTCAGCGAGGAGGTGACCTGGTAGCTACCCGAGTTGATGATGGTGATGGTGTCGGTGGTCGACACGGCAGTCACCGTTTGACCGGTTGCAATCGAGACGGAGGCGACGGTCCCATCAATGGGAGTAGTGAGCTGGGCGTCGGCCAGTGACTGTTGTGCCTCGATGAGGGTCGCTTTCGCCGTGTCGATGGCCGCCTGATCGCTGGCCAGTTGCTGGGCCGTGTTCGTCGACTGACTCGACGCTGCCGCCGGTCGTCGGGCTGCCCCCGCTGCCCGAGGCCGACCCACCCTTGGCGGAGCTGCCGGTGGTCCCGCTCGGAGCGGCGCTCCCGCCGGTTGTCCCACTGGAGCTTCCGGTGCTGCTCGCGGCGGACGAACTCAGTGCCTGGGCCAGCGCGTGCTTTCAGCGGTGGCGACAGCCTTCTGGTCGGCGGTGACCTGTTCCTGATCGGCCAGGGATTTGCTAAGAGCGTCGGCACAGGCTGTCGAACTCCCGGTCGTCGTCGTGGTCGTGGATGGTGGGGTAGTGGTGGTCGTGGTGCCGCCACCGGACGACGAGCACACCGTCTGAGCCTGGGCGAAGTCAGCGGCGGCGGTGGCCGCATCGGCATCTTCGGTCTTCTGCGCCGTCACCACAGCCTGCTGATCTGCCGCAATGGTGCTGGACTGGGTCGATGGGCCGCCCGTCCCGGTGCGTTGGAGGCGTGCTCCGCCCGTCGTCGGGGTGATGTCGGCGGTCAGGGAGGCGGATGCCCCTCCTCCGCTTGATCCGGCCGACGAACCTGCCGACTGGCCTGCCTCGTTCTCGGAGAGCGTGGCCTCGGCTGCGGAGACACTCAGCTGGGCAGAGGAGACAGCCTGAGCGAGCGACGTGGTATCGAGCGAGGCCAGGGACTGGCCGGCGGTGACCTGCTGGCCCACGGTCACATCTACGGCCGAGACGGTGCCGGCCACCTGGAACTCGGCGGTGGCCTGGTGGACCGGCTCGGTGGTCCCGGAAACGCTGAGCGTCTGGCGGACGGTTGCCAGAGAAGCCACTGCTGTCCGGTAACCGGAGGCCGCCGAGGCCGAAGAGCCGGTGGCCCACAACAGGACACCGACCGCTGCCACCAGGCACACCGCGCCCCACACCCCCGCTTCCACCACCACCACCGCCGCGTGGTCGGACCTTCGGGTGGCTCATCCACCGGTCGGCCCTCCCGGGAAGCCGGAGGTCGTGCAGCTCTTGCCCCCCGTGGACGTGATCCGAACGGTCGAAGCGGTGACAGCGCCGGTTGTGGCGGTGCTCCCCAAGGCCGTCACGCAGTCACCCACCGCCAGGTCGGAGGCGGCCGCCGCCTGACTCGTCGTATAGCTCGTCGAGCTGGTGACCGTGACGTTGACCGGGATGGCCTTCAAGCTCTTCTTCGTCGGCTTCTTGCTCACGGACCCCGAGGAGAAGCCGGAGAGCACCAGGCTCTGACCGCTGACCTTGGTGACCTTGCCGGAGGCGAATCCGAAGTTGGCGAACCCTTGAGGGGCCCCTCCCGCTCCCTGAGGCGGGCCGCCGTTGCCGCCAGCGCCCGGGGGTGGGCGCTCGCCTCCACTCGGAGGCGTGAATCCCCCGCTGCCGCCGGGTCGGGATCCACCGGGACCGCCGAATCCACCACCACCGAATCCACCGGCGCCCGTGCACTTCCCGGAGCTCGCCGCGGAGATGGTTACCGACGAAGCGGTGATCGTCCCCTTCTTGGACTTCCCTGTGACGGTGAGGCACTCACCCACCGTGACCGAGGACAAGGCGGTGGTGACCGTCTGGGAGAACGAGGTGGAGGACGTCCAGTTCACGGTGGTCTGACCCGACTGTTGGCTCTGTACCTCCATCGAGGTCCCCGAGATGGCAGCCACCGATCCCGAGGCGCCAGGACCACCAGGCGCACCACCTGTCGAAGCGGCGCCAGCGACGCCCGCCGTGAGCGAGGCAGGCAGCGATGGCGGTACAGGCGATCGCACCCAGGGCCGATGGGCGGCGGAGAGGGGAGGGTCGGGTCATTGCGTGAAGCTCCTTCGATGAGGGGATGGGATTAAGTGGTTTGTGAACGGACGAGTCATTCGCTGCGCAGGGCGTCGATCGGCGCCATGCGGGCGGCCCGGCTGGCCGGGTAGACGCCGAAGATCACTCCGATGGCGACGGCCACAGCGATGGCGCCGGCGGTGGCCGATCCGGAGAGGGTGATGGGATAGCCGATGGCCTGGGGCAGTAGCTGGGTGCCGAGCGATCGCCAAGCAGGACGCCCAGGGCCCCGCCGGTCAGGCCGAGCATGGAGGCCTCGAGCAGGAACTGGCGGCGGATGATCGGCGGGTTGGCCCCCAGGGCCTTGCGCAGGCCGATCTCGCGGATGCGCTCGGTGACCGAGACCAGCATGATGTTCATGACGCCGATCCCGCCGACCAGCAGCGAGATGGCGGCGATCCCGCCCAGCAGGATGGTCAGGGTGCGGTCGACCGAGGTCGAGGTGGACACCAGCGACGCCTGGGAGGCGATGGTGAAGTCGGCGTCGGAGGCGGTGGTGATGCCGTGGAGGGCCAACAGCTCGGCGTCGGCCTCCTGGTAGGCGGCGGCAGGCGTGCGATCCGAGGTGGACTTCGATCAGGATCGAGCTGAGGGACGTGCTGCCGAAGATGCGCTGCGGTGGCGGTGCTGAGCGGGACGATGACCTGGTCGTCCTGGTTGGTGCCGGTGGTGACGAGGAGGCGTCGCCGACGGAGTTGAGTACGCCGACGACCGTGAGCGGCACGCCGTTGACGTTGACCGTCTGGCCGACCGGGTCGACTGCCGCTGAACAGCTCCGAGGCGGTGTCGGGTCCGAGCACCGCGACCGCGGTGTGGTCGGTGACGTCCTGGTTGTCGATGAAGCGGCCCTGGGTGACGGTCCGGTTGCGCACCGTCTCCCACGCCGGGGTGGTCCCGTTGACCGTGGTGGTCCAGGTGTTGGAGTTGATCCGTGTCGGTGAGCCCCTTCGGACGACGACTTCGACCGGGGCCACCGCCTTGATGTCCGGCGCCGACCGTCTTGGAGGTGAGCGCGGTGGCATCGGTCTGGGTGAGGGTGGAGGCCGAGCCGAACCCCTGCCGGAACCCGCTGGAGGAGGTGGTGCTGCCCGGCGAGACGGTGAGCAGGTTGGTGCCCAGGGCGTTGATCTGGGACTTGACCTGGTTCTGGGCGCCCTTGGCCCAGCCCGACGGTGAGGACGACCGCGGCGATGCCGATCATGATGCCCAGCACGGTCAGCCCCGATCGCAGCCGGTTGGCCCGGACCGCCTCCAGCCCGGTGCGGAAGGTCTCGAACCAGCTCATCAGGCCGCCTCCGCGATCGGGAAGGACCAAGCCGTCGCGTAACCGGATGGTGCGCTCGGCGGCGTCGGCCACGTCGGCGTCGTGGGTGATGACCACCAGGGTCCGGCCGGCGGCGTGGAGCTCGTCGAACAGGGCCATGACGTCCCGCGCGGAGGTCGAGTCGAGGGCACCGGTCGGCTCGTCGGCCAGGATCAGGGCCGGATCGCCGACCAGCGCCCGGGCCACGGCCACCCGCTGCTGCTGACCGCCCGACAGCTCACCGGGCCGGTGATCGACCCGGTCACCCGAGACCCACCCGTTCCAGCGCCTCGATGGCTCGCCGGCGGCGCTCCGTGCGGCCCACGCCGGCGTAGATCAGCGGCAGCTCCACGTTGCGCCACGCCGACGAGGGACGCCAGCAGGTTGAACTGTTGGAAGACGAAGCCGATCTGGCGGTTGCGGACCTCGGCCAGGTCGATCTCGTCCATGCGGCACGACGTCCTCGCCGTCCAGCCAGTACTGGCCGCTGGTCGGCACGTCCAGGCAGCCGAGGATGTGCATCAGTGTGGACTTTCCCGAGCCCGACGGGCCCATGATCGACACGTACTCCCCCGCGTCGATGGTCGAACGACACCCCCGCGGAGGGCGGCCACGGCGATGGAGCCGGTCCGGTACACCTTGGTGACGTTGTCCAGCTGGATGACCGGGGTCCATGCTCAGCCACCGCCTCCCCGGGAACCCGCCGCCACCGGGGAAGCCGCCCCGCCGACCGGAACCGCCGCCGCCCGCCGGGGAAGCCGCTGCCGCCACCGGGGAAGCCGCCCGGTGGGATCCGCCGTGCCGCCTCCGCCGAACAGGTTGCGGTCCCGCCGCCGGCGATGCCGTTGAACTTCACCACCCGCTCGATGATCTCGTCGCCGGCCTTGAGGCCGCTGGTGATCTGGGTCTAGCCGCTGGCCGCCGCCCCGGTCGTCACCGCCTTGGCACTGCTGGCCGCCCACCACCTTGGTCACGGTGGCCTGGCCGTTCGAGTAGGAGATGGCCGCGGTGGGCACTTCGACGACGTTGTCGATCTCCTTGGTGATGATCGAAACGGTGGCGGTCGAGCCGGCGTACAGTCCCGGTGGGGCTGCCGGTGACTGCGATGGTCACCGGGAAGGACGCCACGCTCGATCCCGAGCCGCTGGATGAGGCCACCAGGCCGACCGACGACACCGTCCCGTACACCGCGGTCGTCGACCCGCTCCGGTGTGATGACGGCCTGGTCGCCCACCTTGACCTGGCCCACCTGGGTGTCGTCCACCGTGGCGCTGACGTTGTACGAGTCGGTCGAGACCACCGTGATCTGCGCCGAGGACGACGAGGAGGCAGAGGAGGTGCTGGAACCAGTCGACGCGGCGGTCGACGGCCCGCCTGATGCAGCCGCGCCGCCCAACGCGCTCGACCCCGAGCCGGAGGCCCCGGATGATGAGGACGTTCCCGACCCAGTGACCTGATCGCCCACGGTGAGGCTGACCGAGGCGACCGTGCCAGCGATGGTGGAGGTAAGGTTGGCGTCGGCCAGATTGGTCTGCGCCGTAGTGAGATTGGCCTGCGCTGTGGTCACCGAGGCCTTGTCCGAATCGATCTGGCTGGTGTTAGCGCTATTGGATTGGTCCGTCGACAGCTTGTCCTGGGCCGAGGTCAGTGAGGCTTGCGCCGACTCCACAGTTACCTGGAGGGCGCTCGGATCGACGGTGGCCAGGACCTGGCCGGCCGTGACCGTCTGGCCGGTCACCACATTCACCGCTGTCACCTTTCCGGACACGCCGAAGTTGAGATCGGCCGTGCTCGCCGGTTCGATGGTCCCCGAGGCGGACACGGTCTGTTTCATGGTGCCGGTCGTCACGCCAACCACCTGCGTGGTGACTACGAGTGGCGAAGTCGACGCGGAACTGCCCGTCCCTAACCAAACTCCGAGGATCGCCCCTAGGACGACAACGCCGGCGGCGGCAGCGATGACCACGTTCCGTTTGCGCTTGCTGCGTCGTGGCGGGGCTTGGTGGACCTCGGGCCCGAGTTCGACTACGGGGACCTCTTGGGTGATGTCGGAGGCGAAGTCAGGTGCCTCCTCAACCTTGTTAGGTGTGACCATAGGGCGGTACTGAACCACCCGATCCTTCGAGGATTTCTCCACGCTGTTTGTACGTTTCCCAAAGCAGGCCAATGACCCGAGCGGACTACCAGGTCGGTGTCAGATTGTGACTGCCGGTAAGAACTAGATAAGTAGTGTGTTCTCGGCTCCGGAGTCGAGGAATGGATAGCGCACCGAGGCAGACAAGTGGCGAGTGGGTCATTCCTTAACGCTTGGCTCGACCTCGACCCGCCTGCGGCCACGCCCGACTGCTGGCATTGACCCACCTAGGAAACTGGGCACAGACAAGCCACCACCGAGTTCCAGGTGGCCGGCGCCGTCGGATGTGACCGTGAACCAGAAGGTTCCCGCTGGCCAGGTCCTGGAGTCGATCGACGCTACGTAGCCCACACCACCCTGGCTGTCTCCACTGCCCAGCTGAGACCCTCACTCCTCACAGAAAACCCGAAGAGTACTCACATGAAATAGTAAGGACCCTCAATGAAACTGTGGCGGTGACGTCAAGCATCCTGATCGTTGAAGACGACGAGAACGTTTCCTATGTAATCAGCACTGCACTTCGCCTGTCGGGATTCTCTACCATTGAAACGCCGAGCGGCCGACAGGCCCTTGAGCACGCCGCCACTGAAAGCCAAGCTGATCTCGTAATTCTTGATCTGCAGTTGCCCGATCTCCACGGTTTTGAGGTCTGTCGACGCCTACGATCTTCTGGTCTTACTACGCCGATCATCTTCTTGACTGCCTCTGATGCCGTGGAAGATCGACTGCGTGGACTGACCATAGGTGGCGACGACTATCTAACGAAGCCGTTCAGCGTTGAAGAACTGGTGGCGCGAGTCCAGGTCATCCTTCACCGAGCTGGTAAAGGAGCGGATCCTCAGGTCCTAACGAGTGGAGACCTCGAGCTCAACGACACCGCTCACACGGTAACGCTCCGTGGTGCCGATGTGGTGTTGTCGCCCACAGAATACAAATTGCTGCGATTCCTACTTCGCAACGCTGGGCAAGCACTATCACGGAGCCAGATTCTCGATCACGTGTGGAACTACGACTTTGATGGCGAATCATCCGTCGTTGAGACCTACATCTCCATGCTTCGCAAGAAGGTCGATTCTTCACCGCCCCACCTGATTCGGACCATTCGGGGAGTCGGCTACCGACTCGACAGTCGCTGAGCGGACTGTGTCGCTTCGCATCCGCCTGTATATCGCTGCTTCCGTCCTACTTCTAGTCGTCATTCTCCTCGGAGTGCTCCTCATTCAGTCCGTCGAGCATTCCGAGCTCGGACAGATCGACCAGCAACTTAGAACAGCTCTCCCCGTCGTGGGCGCCGTCAATCATCATCCATCGACCCCCCTAGTCGTCCCGTCCAAGGGCTCACGACCACCGACGAGCAACAACGACCTCATCAGCCAGTTCTATGTAGCTATCGTCACTAGTCACTCTCGTCAGGTCTTGTTCACCCCGCTCTCGGGCAAGGGATCCCTACCTCAACTTCCCAAGTTCTCCTCGAAAGCCGGGGACGCGGTCAGCATTGCCACCGTCGGATCGTTGTCCGGAAGTGATCGTTGGCGGGCCCTTCTCATTCAGCCGCAGGGACAACCTCAGAGGCTGCTTGTCGCCGAATCACTCATTCCAGTCGATGCAACGGTTCACCGTCTACGGCTAGGCGTGATTGGAGCGGGCGTCGTCGTGCTCGGCGTCCTCGTTGCGGCAGGATTTTGGATCGGACGGCTGGGCCTCAGACCTATTGCCGAAGTAACCGAAGTTGCTGATGCGATTTCGGCTGGAGAGCGATCGCGCCGGGTCCGCGGCACCTCGGGTCGAACGGAGGCTGCTCATTTGGCTCGCGCGATGAATGTGATGTTGGATGAGCAGCAGGCGCTCGAAGCACGACTACGCCAGTTTGTCGCCGATGCATCCCACGAGCTCCGAACCCCGGTGTCGGTGATCCTCGGGATCACTGATCTCTGGCGGCAGGGTCAACTGGAATCCGGCTCAGCCGGTCAAGACTCCATGCGCCGCATAGGTCAGGCTGGACGTCAAATGGGCGGCCTCGTTGAAGACTTACTGCTTTTGGCCCGCCTTGATGACGGGGGCAAGTTGGACGACTCGCCAGTCGATCTGGTTCCCCTTGTCAGAGAGGTGGTCCGCGACGTCGGGGCGACTGATCCCCTGCGCAACATATTGGTTCAAGGCAGTGCTGCCGTTGTCGTGGCTGGAGACGCTCGCTCACTCCGCCAAGCCATCTCTAATCTCGTGACGAACTGTCTTCGACATACTCCGCCCGACTCGTCGGTCACCATCGATGTACAGGCTACAGGGTCTTTCGGCAGATTGGTCGTGCGCGACCAAGGGCCGGGAATGACTCCCGAGGAGGCTCACAAAGCCTTCGACCGCTTCTGGCGTGCAGACTCCAGCAGATCCCGATCGGGAACAGGGCTAGGGCTATCCATCGTCTCCGGAATTGTCGCTGGCCACAAAGGAGATGTGACGCTGCAGTCTGATCCCGAAATCGGCACAACGGTTACCATCCTGCTCCCGCTCCACGTTGACCACCCGGCGTCGATGCAGTCGCAATCCTCTAAGTCGAACAGACCGGCACCGAGCGGTGGTTCAAGTTTCGCTGATCTGACGTGAAACAGCCCGTAAGGATGATTGAGCACACTGTCGAGAACCCTGAGATTGGAACAACTTGTTCTCGATTGGTCGTCCCATCAACACGTCTGACAGACGCACCTGCCAGCGAATGGCTCACTCCGTCCGTAGTGTGCCGGTAACGATCTCGCCTCGTGGCTGTTTGGTTCTGATTACTGTCACCGCTTTGTTCTCCGTCTTCTTGGCAGCGCCCGTTGACTCGGCCACAGCTGCCGAGCCACCAATCAGACTCGACGTAACTGGACCTGTCATCAATTCTGACGCACCGGATCCATCCATCCTCGCCGCTGGCCGCTACTACTTCGCGTTTACGACCAATGCGGGAGGCAACAACGTGCCCGTCTATCTGTCGACCGACCTGTCGCACTGGAGCCTTCTGGGTGATGCCATGCCCGTGCTTGCCACATGGGCATCTCCTGGGTTCAGCTGGTCGCCTTCGGTCACTGCTAGCCCGGGTGGCGGGTACCAACTGTTTTACGATGCGTTCGACCAGGCAGAAGGTGGTCAATGCATTGGTCGGGCGGTCGCCCCCTCGCCGGCTGGACCCTTCGTGGACTCTTCCTCAACCCCATTCTTCTGTCAGCCGAGTCTGGGGGGATCAATCGACGCATCGGTTTACCATCAGCACTCAGGGGATGTCTTGGTTTGGAAGAGCGACCGTGATGCCGGAATATGGTCACAGGCCCTCACTGCGGGCGACGGCGGCCTCACGGGGTCACCCCACCTCCTTCTTTCACCGACCGCATCTTGGGAACACGGAGTGATTGAGGGCCCAGCAATGGTCAGAATTGGGTCTACCCTCACACTTTGGTTCAGCGCCGGAGCATGGTCGGGTAGCAGCTATTCCATCGGGATCGTGACGTGTGATTCGCCATTAGGGCCGTGCGATGCTGGCTCCGCCTCACAGGTGTTACACACCAGCGCCACGCTCCACGGCCCGGGCGGTCCGGCCTTCTTCTCTAAGCGGGGCACCTTGGTCCTTGCCTTCTCAGCGTGGGTGGGCAGTGGGCGATCCATGTACTTGGCCACTCTGTGACTGACTAGACCCATGTGCTGACCGTGGTCACTCGTGGCGCAATCAGCGGGTGTCTTAAGCCGCCGAGCGACATTCGGAGATAGGCGATAGGCGCCCAGTACCGTTTGCTCCTCACCGGTTCGGACGCATCGAGTAGTTCGGACAGGACAGACGGATCCAAGGCCATTGGTGGTGTCTCCGTTGGTGGGTTCGGCTAGGAACACACCGAGGACCACGCCGATGGCCCCCTTACTGGTGGTATGAGAGTCACACCCACTTAGATCCGAAGGGCCAGTAATCCTCTCAGCCCCAAAGGGCCGAGGAGCGGGGGAGTGACACCCTCTTCGAGGCTGCCGAGCGTGGAGCTGCGATTCATGTCAGGCCCCGAACCAAGCGGAGGTCGAAGGCCGCTCGTTGCTTCCGACGGAGGATCTTCGACTTTGGCAACGCTGGATTCTTTGGGTCAATGGGCGGCAAAACACCTCAACTAGCCCGAGGTCGGCATCGCCGGAACACCAACCGGTACCGGATACACCGAGGTCGCCTCTGGCGGCGGCGTGTTCACCTTCGGGGACTCGGTCTTCGCCGGTTCGATGGGCGGTCAACACCTCAACATGCCAATGGTGGGCATTGCCGCTCCCTAAGTCACCGGCCCGTCGGCCCGTCGAACGTCCCTCGTTGGCTATTCGACCGACGTGCCGTCCTGCTCCGAGCGATACATCCTGAACCTTCCGTTAGCCATGTTGAGGCGGTGCCGTACTTCGGTGTCCGCATTCTCGATCTCCCTTGCAGGAATGAACCACCGAACGGAATCGAGCAGTACGTCGGGACCCCCGCCGAACACCCATTCGAGGGCTCCTTCCCTGTCCGACAGGTCGGCCATCTGGAAGATCTCCGCCCACTCCAGTTCGGGCTTGGCGCTCAGCTTCCACTCAACTTCGACTCTGTCGTCGATCTCCTTGTCGGAAGTCCGTCCGGTGATTGTGATGTCCTCCCAATCGGCCTCAGCCATATCTCAACCATCCTTCGCCTGGCCCCTGATCAAAGGCTAGGGGCCGTTTCGACCCGCCGGTTAGGGCCGTATGGCCCACAAGTGGGCCTGGGACGGGGGTTCTGCCAAGGGGACCGATGGTGCCGCCATATGTCCAGGAGAGCGCTCGGTCGGTCGGTCGTGCGCAAACGACAAGGGCAGGCCCGGAGTTCGACGGCGGATCCTCACTCGACGGGCCTGCTTCACCATCCTATGGACCAGATCGATCCGCCCAGTCGGTCGATCCGGCGTGTCTCAGGCGCTCTGGCCCGTATCGCTCAATGCTTCCTGGCTCGTCTTGACGATTCGCCCCGCAAGCTGGGTCGACGCTCCGACAAGCTGCTCCGTCATTTTGAACGCCGAGTCGATGATCTTCTTGCGAGGGCCGTCTTCCGCACTCATATCCGGAAACACGCTGTTCACGGTGTCAAGAAACTTCCGTACCGCCTCAAGCGATGAGTTCGCAGCGTCTTGAGACGACGTGATGATGCGATCAACAGCCTGGGTATCTGCGTCAGTGGTGGTCATGGACTCCTCCATTCCTTAGCCCTCGATTCGCCACGTTGTGGCTATAGCCATGATGTGCGAATGCACAGGACACAAGCCAGAGGCTTTCGTCACGTTCTTACCGAGATCATCAGCCGTCCGGCGGATTGAGTGTCCAAGCTGCCACGACCAACGGCTGCAACCCATCGTCACTCCGGACAGGGTGGTAGCCAGCAGCCCGGAGGCGCTCCTCAAAGTGGTCGATTACCGCCACCAGATCTGATTCCCGCCAATCAAAGGAGGGGTCGCCAACATCGTGGCGGGATGAGAACTCATGGACGATAGGGCCAGAATCAACCAGTACGAATGTTACGTACCACCGGTTCTCTGAAGCTGTCAGTTCCGCCCTGGTCGCCGAATAGTGGAACCTCAGTTCCATGCTCAAACCCTCTTTCGGGGATGTCCACGCCCGGCTTAGGCCGCTTATGATGCTTTACGGAGTCGGGAATTCTTCCATTCGAAACCGCAGATCCAACACTGTTTGACCCATCGATCAGCAGTGCCTTCCGCTGGCGCAGGTCGCAGCACATCGTCGGTACTTCCGATCGAACCGCACCTTACGCAAACAATGGAGTCCTGCTTCTTGCTCATCGTGGCCTCCGAGGTGCTACTTCCCCTCTTGGTCCGACTGTGAACCTGCCGGCCCGGCCAATCAAGAGTCAAGAGACTCTAAATGGGTCACCCTCGGGGCGAAGGTGCTGCATGCCGCTGCGACCTGATGACATGGCGGACTGGGGATTCAAGGCGATTGGCCACCTGTCGATAACTCCTTCGAACCCGACTAGCGGTTTCTGAGGAGTAGCTGACAATGACTGATGCCGGCCAGGGCAAAGGACCGGAATTCCCCGCCTCGGACAAGTGGCATCCATCCCAGCCGCTCTCTAGGAGCGTTCAGGCCCCAGAAGGTGCAGACCCAGCACATCGGGCTGATGTTCCTTACATTCCCCTTAGGTCGTAACCGAGCAACCCACCCCTGCCTCACCGGTGGAGGTCCATCCCCACTCAGAACAATAGTGGCACTCACCCGAACCTCAACTAGCTCGAGACGCTGGCCTGTGGGTGTGGATTTGGGTGGTCGGTGCCATGTACCCCTGAGCCCCGATTTGGGCGCCCGAGAAGTTCGAGGTGGACCACATGCCGCCGATGGTGATCGTCTTGCCGTCGAAGCCGCGGGTATTCGCGGCACCCGCCTGGGTGGTGGTCACGCCGACCGCCGTCGCCGAGAGCAGAACTGTCAGCATGACGGCAGCCCCCACTTGAATCCTCTGCCTCATTGGTTCCCCCTTCACCGATTCCCCCACGGAAATTCGGCCCCCGAAGCGGCTGAGTTGGAGCCACGGCCTCGAGGCGGCTGAGTGGGGGAGGGGCGCCCTCAGCCTCGAGGCGGCTGAGCTAATGCTCAGTGTTCCTCCAGCCCTATAGGACTTGGGGTCCTGGGTTGATGGAGCCCGAGGGTGACCAACGGGGAGGAGGGCCTCGCAGCTCTTGTGCAATGCGCCCGCCGGGCGCCCGGGTCTGGGAGCCTGGCGGGGGCCTCACCGGAATTGGCGGCCAAGGGCCGGGGCCAGGGAGGCTCATTGGGAGATCATGAGGTCAGCTATTGGGTGCCCCTGACCGAATCCTCTTTGAGTCAAGAGGCCATTTCCAGGTGATTCGGGACGCGTGCGGGTAAGCCGTCGCCGACTCGAAGGGCGCATCTGCCTAAGGTTTGGTGGGTCCGGGAGTGACTTCGCCGAAGAGCCGGTCGTCAGGGTGCAGAGCCGGTCACGCTGGCTGAAGAGTCGTTCCCGCTTGTCCTCCCGGGCCCTTATCGCTGGGCGTCGAGAACCAGATGCCGGTAGACGGTGTTGGAGATCTGCCGCTTGAGCGAGCGGACCGCCTCCTTCTTGGTCTTACCCTCGGCCGACCTTCTTCTCGAAGTAGGCCCG
This sequence comes from uncultured Acidimicrobiaceae bacterium, assembly GCA_963835465.1. Taxonomy (GTDB): domain Bacteria; phylum Actinomycetota; class Acidimicrobiia; order Acidimicrobiales; family RAAP-2; genus Bog-756. The sequence goes on along the minus strand of CAWIFR010000006.1, from coordinate 18,155 downwards.
GCCCTCGGAGTGGGTCTGGCGGATCTGGCAGATGGCCACCATGTGGATGGCGTGGTTGAGCTGGCGGTTGCCACGCCGGGACAGTCGGTGGGTCACACGACCACCCGAAGGACACCTCGATCGGTGCGGTGCCGTTGTAGGCGGCGAACTGGTCTCGGCTCTTGAACCGAGTGACATCGCCGGTGTAGCCGATCAATGAGCAGGCCAGGACGGGTCCGATCCCGTAGACATCGGTGAGCGAGGTTCCCGACGCCCGGACGGCCATCTTGATCCGCTTGTGGGACTCCTTCAGCTGGCAATCGAGCCGTCGGACGTCCTCGAGGAGCTCCAGGGCCAGCTCGTGCCGGATCGCTCTCGATCGCGGAGGATGGCTCGAATGCTCCGAGCAGCCCATCGGCATCAGAAGCGTTGAGTTCCTTGGCAATTCCGCCTGCAGCCAACGAGGCGATCATGGGCATGGAGCCGGCACACCAGCTTGGTGCGGAGGCTTCCGATGTCCTTGTTGCGCTTGGCCAGAAGGCGCAGCACCTCGGCGTGATCGGCCGTCTGCACCGACCGCAGCCCCGGTGACCGCAGAGCGGCGATGGCCACCGAGCGGGCATCGTTGGGGTCGTTCTTGTCCGACTTCCCGGTTCCCGAGCACCCGCACCCTCGAAGCCAGGGTCGCCGGCACATCGAGGACGTGCTCGCCGGCATCGACGAGCTGTTGGGCCAGCAGATAGCCGAGCCCTCCGGCCGACTCGATGGCCCAGGTGCGCTTCTTGAAGGGCTTCGGCCCAGCTCGACCAGCCGATCGCGTCTGCTGCGGGTCGCCCGGACCGTGACAGTGGCGAACTCCGCCTCGTCGCAGCCGATGGCCACTGCGGTGTGGGTGGCCTTGTGGGGATCGATGCCGATGATGACGCGTTCATGAGTACCTCCTGGTTCGTCGGTTAGGGACCGCCAGGGCACTCCTGATTCAGATCGTGGTGCACGTTCCTCTTTCGAGCCACTGGCGGCGAGGACCCGGCGGGGAGCCCTTCGTTCGGAAACCAGGCGGTCACGGCCACCGGCAGGCACTTCGGGAGTGACCCCACCAGGGATCCTCTGAACGCTACGAATCAGCAGCAGCGTCTGCCACAAGTCTCAATCAGGCATATCAGTGGCAACCTCAGATGTCTGTGGAATCGGGATGCGGTGCTGAATCCAGCCAATGCCGAACTCCTTCGGCGACTGCGAATCCGGCCACGACCATGGCTGCGCATGAATCGGTCCACCACCAGCCAAGGGTGAGGTCCAGGATGAGAGCGAGAAGTACTCCGGAACTCAGACATCCGTCACAGATGCCGTCGCCGGTCAGGCAGAAGTACCCGGGCTGAGCGATGATCTGTTCCCGTCCGATCTGCAGGCCGTCCGTGAAAAGCGCGAGTGTCCCCTCTGTTCCCAGTATGTCCGGGTTGGTGCTTGGTCCGTTGGCGACGAACTCGGCAGCTAGGACGTGGCTGCCCGAGGGGAGGGCCACGGCACTGTTGTGGGATCCGGCGAGAGCGCACTCGGAACGACGATGCGGACGGCGGCCCCGCCATCCGCCCGGTTGAGGGCAACGGCGGTACCGCCGTGAGCAACGGCGATCGCCATGACGATCGCCAGGCCCAAACCCGCACCTCCCTCATGGCGCGACCGGCTGGAGTCCGGGCGCCGGAAGCGCTCGAAGGCGTGAGGGAGGAACTCTGCCGGGAAGCCCGGGCCATCATCCGCCACCTCGATCTCCACATTCCCTTGGCTGGACCGAGCCGACAGGGTGATGGTGCTGTAGCGAGGCGTGAAGCGGAGCGAGTTGTTGATCAGATTGTCGATCGCCTGACGGATCCGATAGGGGTCGAGCATGACGGTCAGCGAGGTAGGGGCGTCAACGCTGACCGACGTTCCGGCTGCCTCGGGTCGGCGCTCGGCGCGCTGAGCGATATCTGTAAGCAGCTCGTGGATATTCGTAAGCTCGACCTGCACGGATAGCTGCCCCTGATCGCCCCTCGACAGCAAGAGGAGGTCGTCGGCGATCCTGTTGAGACGACCGGCCTCTTCGGCAGCTGCTGTTACCGCGTTGAGTAACTCTTCACGACTCCTCCCAGGTCGCTGCGCCAGCTCGAGCTCGCCTCGGAGCACGGCGAACGGCGTCCTCAGCTCGTGGCTGGCGTCGGCCACGAGGCTTCGCTCACGTTCTAGCGAGCGTCGAAGGCGCAACAAGAGCTGGTTCATCGTGGTCGCCAGCTCGGCGATCTCGTCATGGGTCCGAGGAACGGCTACCGGGTCCGGGGCCGCTCGGTCAGACAGCGTGGCCACTTCGCGGCGGAGCCGTTCAACTGGTCTGAGCGCGGACCTGGTCAGGGCGAACGCTCCGAAGCCAGCCGCCAACACGACCAGTGCGCAACCGATGGCGAGCTCTGTCGTCACCCGGCTGATCGTCCGATCGAACGATTCGAGGGACACGGCGGCAAGTTCCACCCAGCCGCTCTGTCCGGGAACGGGCTGGGCTAGCACTCGCTGGTCCTCACCGTCGTGTCGCTGGGTCACTAGGACCTGGTGGGCACGGGCCTGGTCGAGCACTGCCGCCGACACGAGGGGTTGCGTTCCGGCATCGGCACTGGAGGCCCTGACTCGGTTCGTCCGGTCGATCACCTGCACGGCATATTCCGGTGCATTGGCACTGGGAGCGGAGGCCCCCGTTGCCGGATTGGAGAGATAGCTCGTTCCACGACCCGCCTGCAGGCTGAGTTGCGAGTCGATCGAGGCCAACAGGGACGACGAGAGAACGCTGACGAACATCCAGCCCCCAAGAGCGAGGAGAACGGCCGACCCAAGGGCGAAGAGAATGGCGAGTCGCAGTCGAATCGGCACGAGCTAGTGGTCCACCTCAGCACGGAGGCGATAGCCCATGCCGCGCACGGTCTCGATGTCATGACGCCCGAACGGGATATCAACCTTGTCTCGAAGATACTTCACGTACTGGTCGACCACATTGGACCCACCCTCATACGCGAAATCCCAGGCTGCGTCGATGATCTGTGATCGTGAGAGCACCATGCCGGGATGCCGCAGGAACAGCTCCAACAAGGACAGCTCCTTCGGGGAGAGTTGGAGCTCGACCTCCCCACGCCACACCCGCTTGGCCGACGGGTCGAGCCGCAGGTCTCCGACGGCCAGCACCGTCGGCCGGGCTCGATCATCCCGCCGAGTGAGCGCTCGAAGGCGGGCGGCCAGTTCGAGCAGGCTGAACGGTTTCACCAGGTAATCGTCGGCTCCGACGTCGAGGCCGCGCACCCGATCATCGACCTCGTCCCGGGCGGTCAGCATCAGGACCGGGGTCCAAATCGATGCCGCCCGCAGCTGCCGACAGAGCTCGAAGCCATCGAACCCCGGCAACATGACGTCGAGCACGATGGCTGCATAGGAGAACTCCTTGGCCATCCACAGCCCGTTCGGCCCGTCATGGGCCACGTCGACCGCATGTCCCTCCTCCTCCAAACTCCGCTTCAGCAGGCTGGCCATCCGCTGGTCGTCTTCGACCACGAGTACGCGCATTCTCCCAGGCTAGGGGCAATATCACGGGCGAAGGCGTGTGGATCGCCCGAATCGCCCGATTATGTGAGCCGATCTCATCCTTCTCTCACCATGAGTTCATCAGCCGGACCGCACCATGGAGACAAGCCAATCTGGCGTTTGAACCGGAAAGCGAGATGCGATGAACAGCAAGCGAGATGAAGTGGATCCGGTGGCGTCACCCGTCCCCGGACCTACGGTACAGCCTGATCGGAGCAGTGCCCGATCCGTCCGCGACAGCGGTCTGCGCCGCATACGCCGCATGTCCAACCTGTCGCTGGGTGCGCTGGTCGTCGGCGTCGGCGCGACCACTGGGGCTCTGGCGAGCACCATCCCCGCAGCGAACCCGGGAGCGACCGCAGTGGTCAACCGAGGAGTCGTTGCAAGTTCGGCGAGCGGTACCTCCCAGCCCGCGCCAACGGTGGCGGCACCAGTGGCGACAACAAGCGCTTCTGGCGTCACGACTCCGGTGGCAGGCACCCCGGTTGCTGCGGCCTCCGCGGCCACCGGAGGCTTAGGCCACGCCACGACAACCAAATCGAGGGACTCGTGATGGCAGAGCAACTAAAGACAATGGAGCGGAACCTGGCGTGGAAGCCCGTGGTATTGAGCGAGCGCGGTGTGGGCTGTGCCGAGCGGCCAGTGCTCGGCACAATGGCCCGGGTGGTGGCGTGGCCAGCCCTGGAGCTGCAACCTGCGCTCGATGCCGTTGATCGTCAGATTGCCGCCTTGGAGGTGCAGGCCAGCCGGTTCCGGAGCGAGTCGGAACTCTCCCGGCTCAATCGATCTTCGGGTTCGTCGTTCTTCCTCAGCGAGGGGCTGGCCGAAGCACTGGCTGCGGCACTGGCCGCGGCAATTGGACCGACGGACTCGTCGACCCCACTGTCGGATCGGCCCTCGCCACCTGGGGATATGACCGGGATTTCTCCTCGATCCGACCCGGAGCGGCGATCCCCGACAATGCATGTCACCCCGCTCCGGGCTGCGGCGAGGTCCGGCTCGACGGCCGGATCCTGACTCGACCCCCGGGAGTCGTGTTCGATCTCGGGGCCACGGCCAAGGGTCTCGGCTCGGACCGTGCCGCTCGATCTGCCCTCCGGGCGATGGGCCGCACGGGTGGCGTGCTGGTAAGTCTGGGGGGAGATATCGCCGTGGCCGGGCAGAGCCCTGTCGACGGCTGGCCCGTCGTGGTGGCCGAAGACCCCGACTCGGTCGGGACAGCGCCCCTCTCGACGGTGCGTCTGGGACGAGGAGCGCTGGCTACATCGTCCACCATCTGCCGTCAGTGGGTGCGGGGAGGGCGGGTGGTTCACCACATCATCGATCCCCGCAGCGGCGCTCCGGCGACCGGTCCATGGCGGACGGCGACGGTGGCCGCCCCTACCTGTGTGGCGGCCAATGCCGCCTCCACCGCGATCACCGTGGGAGGGGAGGAGGCTCGGCAGTGGCTCATTGCTACCGGCCTGCCGGCCCGTCTCGTGGCCCACGACGGATCCATCCACAAGGTGGGCCCATGGCCAACCCGAGACGAGGGCCTGGTCGATCCCATGATGTCCTATGTCTTCGGTAACCCCATGGACGCACTGGGGAATGTGGCATGACGTCACTTGCCGTCTCGTCGGGTGCAGCATCCACCCATCTGCCCTGGCTCTGGCTCGTCTCCCGCGGAAGCGGGCTGACCCTGCTGGTGCTCTTCACCGCTGTGCTCGTCCTTGGGATCGGGACGCGACTCGGCACTTCCTCCAGAGCGCTCCCCAGGTTTGCGCTGGCAGAGTTGCACCGAACCCTTGCCCTCTTCGCGGTGGCCATGCTCATGCTTCACGTGGCGACGGCGGTCCTCGATCCGTACGTGTCGATCGGATGGTGGGCAACCATTCTTCCGTTCGCCTCCCACTATCGTCCGTTGGCGCTGGGACTGGGCACCTTGGCAGTCGACCTCGGTGCGGCCGTAGTCCTCACGAGTCTGGCCCGACGCCGCTTGGGTCATCGCCTGTGGCGAGCCGTGCATTGGCTCGCGTACCTGTCCTGGCCCTTGGCCTTCATGCATGCCATCAGCGCCGGCACCGACATGCGTGTCTGGTGGGTTGCCGCTGTTGTCTGGGGGTCGGCCGGCGCGGTGGCGGTAGCGATCGGAGCCCGGGTCCTGGCCGGGCGACGACGCGACCGGGGAGGGCAAAGCCCAGAGCCGGTACCTTCAGTCGGCCGAGTGCTTGAGACCGCACGGATTGGAGGCAGGGGATGAAACCGACCCCTCTGCTGGACGAGTCGCACCGACCCGGGGCAGCGACGGAGGTGCGGCGCCTGCTGCCGGTCGACGGCGACAGTCCCGAGAGCCTGGCGGCGCATCTGGAGCGTCATGGTGAACTGGGGACTCATCGTTCATCACGTGGTGGGCGGGCGGAGATGGTCCGCGAGGTTGAACGTGCTGGACTCGTCGGACGTGGGGGAGCTGCCTTCCCGACAGCGGCGAAACTGCGAGCCGTGCTGTCAGCGCCCCGGCGACCGGTGGTGATCGGCAATGCCACGGAGGGGGAGCCGGCGAGCATGAAGGACAGGGTGCTGCTTGCTCGGGCGCCGCATCTGGTGCTCGACGGGGCGACGATGGCAGCCGATCTGGTCGGCGCCCGTGCGGTGACCATGGTCGTGCATCGGGATGTGCGGCCGATGGTCGACTTCGCGGTCGACGAACGTGTCCGTGTGGGCAGAGGCCAGACCGAGATCCGGGTGGTCACCGCTGCCGATGGTTTCGTAGCCGGCGAAGCGAGTGCTGTGGTGAACTGGGTCGATCGAGGTAGGCCGGTCCCCTTGGGGAAGCCGCCGCGGATGAGTGAACATGGCGTGAACGGCCGCCCCACCTTGGTGCAGAATGTCGAGACACTGGCCCACCTTGCCCTCATCGGCCGCCACGGATCGCAGTGGTACCGGCAGGTCGGGACGGAAGAAGAGCCAGGATCGATGCTCGTGACCCTGGTAGGGGCGGTGGCCCGGCCCGGGGTGTACGAGGTGGGGATCGGCAGCACCGTCGGCGACGTTCTGGCACAGGGTGGAGGACCCTCGGCTTCGTTGCAAGCTCTGCTCGTCGGAGGCTACTTCGGGACCTGGTTGAGTGGCGGCAGGTCCACCCTCCTGCGGCCATTCAGCGCCCTTGGATTAGGGGTCGGACTCGGTGCCGGCGTGCTCGTCGCGTTTCCGACCGGCGTCTGTGGAGTAGCGGAGACGGCGCGCCTGGCTCGTTATCTGGCGTCGCAGTCCGCCGGCCAGTGCGGACCCTGTGGGTTCGGGCTTCCAGCTATCGCCGGCGAGCTGGAGGCGTTGGCAGAAGGGCGTCCGGCCCGCCTTTCCGATGCCCGCCGGTGGCTCAAGGAGATCGTTGGGCGGGGGGCCTGCAGCCACCCTGACGGCGTCGTGAACCAGGTCTCTTCTGCGCTGAGGGTGTTTCATGACGAGGTGGTCGAGCACGAAGACGGTCGTTGCTCCGCACCCGGGGATCACTCCATGCTGCCTCTTCCTACGAAGGGGAGCGGATGAGAACTCCCGTCCGACTCCGAATCGATCGAATCGCTTGTGATGGTCGTGGCTCTGCGCCGAGCTGCTTCCCGAGCTGATCACGCTCGACGACTGGGGATACCCGATCATCAGCGACGGCTTCGTGCCCGAAGCCCTCGAGGGGTTGGCCCGTGACACGGTTGGCGTCTGTCCCAAACTGGCGCTCAGGCTGGATCGGGACCGCGGGGTGCTGAGGACGGATGGCGCGGTTCCCCCGCGACCTCCGGCCGCGAAATGATGTGGGGCGAGGGTCCAGCGACCGACGGGTCAGGTCAGATCGTTCCCCGTGTGGACCTCAGCAGCGAGGCGGCTGAGTGGGGGAGCGGCGCCCTCAGCCTCGAGGCGGCTAAGGAGCGGGGGAGTGACGATCGCAGTCCCGAAGCGGCTGGTGGCACGTAGTCAACGTTCCAGTCGTGAATGGTGCGTTGGCCAAGATGCCTGTGCCGGCTACTCCCCCTGGAGTTCGTCATTCTCAGAGTGGAGTGCATTCCGTCGCTCGTCCAGACGGTCGCTCATGGCCAGGATCTGCTCGTCCCGAGACTGCCCGAGCTCGGTGTGGAGCCGATCATGGAGAGCAGGGAGAGCCGAAAAGTCCTTGGGGCGACCCGCTGCCTCCTTCGACCGGATGATGTCGGCCAGGGATGCCACAGGTACCTCTCCACTCGACACGTGGAGCCGGATCGCACCCCTGATGAGGTCGTCGTACCCTTCTGTACCGCTGGGATGCAGGCTGATATCGAAGTCACCGGATGAGCACGTCAGGTTCCACATCTCGCCCCGAACCAGTGATCCGGCGTCGTGGGCGAAGGGAAGCCCATCCGGCACCCCCGCAGTCCTGATGCGAGCCTCCAGATCGTCAAGCGCGGCGGAGAGCCTCACCATGTTGTCCTCGGTCGTACTCGGTGTGAAGTCGATGTCCCGAGTCGGAGGAACGGCAGCACGATGCAGCTCTGCGGCGAAGCCCCCAATCAAGACGTAATCGACGTGGCGCCCATTGAAGGCGTCGACGATCGTTATCGGATCAAAGCCGCCTTCAGTCACGCCGATGTAGCCGTCCGAATCCGCCTGCGCTTTGCCGCTGCAACTTCTGCCCGATCTCGCGTGACCCGGTCCGACTGGTAGTCGTTCCAGGTTCGTCGATCTTCCGGCGACCGGCGCAGCTCACGTTCCGCGAGCACCTCGTCATGATCGTCATGGGGAGTCAATTCCATCCGAAGATCGAATCCTGCCGCTCGGAGCAGTCGGATGAGTGTGGGCAGCGTGGCCTGTCGCTGGTCGCGCTCGTAGGCAGACACCATCGACCGAGGCACGTTCGCACGTTCGGCCAGTTCTGCCTGGCTCAACTTTGCCTTCAAACGGGCATACCGGAGCAGCCCGGCGCCTGGGGTTGGGACTTGGTCGTAGACGCTCATGCATACAATTGTACTCACTCAGAGCACAATTGTATTCACCCACTTCAGTTGGCCAGCTGTCCCGACCGTCCGAATGGGTCCATCTGACCTCGTTAGTGGGGGCAGGTCACCCCCGACTGCTCACTTGAGTCAGCCTGTGAATGCTGCAACTTCTTCGAGACCGGACGGAGCCTGACCCGGTCGGGGGGACACCCAGGCCTGATCACCCCCACTCTCCCGATCATTTGTGGTGTCCATCATCGATTCGTTTCGAGGTTGACTTTCCCGGCCTCAGCCTCTGAGGCGGCTGAGTGGTGGAGGGGCGCCCTCAGCCTCGAGGCGGCTGAGTGGGGGAGGCGCCCTCAGCCTCGAGGCGGCTGAGGTCAGCAGTCAGTCCTGGTCTCTTGACTGGTCCGATCCGAACGGACCACCAGGCTGAAGCGTCAGCCTCGAGGCGGGCGCCCCGGCTTTCGAGGATGACTCTCAGCCCATGCGACGATGTCTTCCCGCTTCCAGATCCGGCCCACGGCCAGCACCGCCTCCGGCTCGGGAAAGTCGGCATGTGCGCGAAGCAGCTGATGAACGCGTTGCTTGAGACGCCGAGAATCTGCGCCACTTCGGGCACGCTCACGAGATCCTGTGGCACATCGGGAACCTAGCAAACACTTGACGACTAGCCAGTGACCGTATATATTGACGTAGCGCAATATTAAAGCCCGGGCGGTGCGCTAACACCCCCGGGCCCGGCCGAGACCCCTAGGAGGTCCCGACATGCATGATCGTACGAGACGCGCCCATGCGTTGCGCTTGTTTTGGTGGGGGCGTTCGATCGTGAGCACCACCGGCCGGAGAAGCCGGCGAGTTCAGCCCGGCACGATGCGGGAGCGATCGCCCGGACACTGGCAGCTGCGGGCCTACGCCGGACGCGACCCCGTTACCGGGAAGCCCCGCCAGGTGACGCGAACCTTCAAGGGCGGGCGAGCGTGCTGCAGCAAAGGCGCTCGCCGCTCTGGTGACGGAGGTCGAGGCGGGCAAGTTCAACCGCACGACCGCCACAGTGGGCCAGCTGCTCGACAAGTGGCTCGAGGCGGGGGAGTGGAGTCAACGTCCTCGTACGCTCTACGAGAATCGCAGGAAGATCGACGGCCGCATCCGGCCGATCTTGGGACACATCCAGCTGGCTGAGCTCGAGCCTGACGTCATCGATGCGGCCTATCGAGGGTGGTTGGACGACGGACTCTCTCCGGCCACGGTCCACAAGTACCACTGCATTCTTTCGGCCGCCTGTCGCCAGGCGGTGAAGTGGGGATGGATTGACGCCTCCCCGACAGCCCGGTCGACACCGCCAAGGGTGGAGCGCACGGAGATGAAGGTTCCGACGCCAGCGCAGGTTTCCGCTCTGATCAAGGCTGCCGAGGACAAGGATCCGGTTCTCGGCACTGCCGTGGCCCTCGCAGCACTCACCGGAGCACGTCGAGGCGAATTGGTAGCACTCAGATGGAGTGATATCGATCTGGCGAACGGCAGCGTCAAGATTGCTCGGTCGCTCACCGTGGCACGGGGGAGCGACACATGGGACCGACCAAGACCCATGCATCCCGAGACGTGGCCCTCGACCCAGTTGGTATCGAAGTCTTGAATCGACAGGTGGGCCGACATGATCGACTGTCCAATCGGGCTCGGTCACCGATGGTGCCCGATCCCTTATGTCTTGAGCTTTCAGGCCGACGGAGCCGCTCCCGTCAATCCGGACACCCTTACGCACGGATTCAGGAGCGCTTTGCGAGGCAATGGAGCAGCCAGCCCTTGACAAGCTACGCGAGACGGATTCCAATGGCCAAGAAGGACCGATCTGGCACCGGGGGATCGGTGGCCGTTCCGGTTCCATGATCTACGCCACTTCTCTGTCACCACGCTGATCGCTGCAGGGGTCGATGTGAGGACGGTGGCCGATCGGCATGGCCATGCCAATGCGACGATGACGCTCAATCGGTATGCACATGCACTGCCGGAGCGAGATCGTGAAGCAGCAAGACTGTTGGGAGCGGCGCTGACATTCGACGTTCGCGAATTGAGCCGTACTCAGGAATGAGATCGCTGATTGCCACTTGAAGTTCGGATCCTGAAAGCTTGAGGGCAGAGTCGGTTGGATCCCATCTTCAGTACGCACTTCCGGTGGAAACGACGCGTCTCTTGGCAGGCATCCAGCTGACCTGGCTTCATGCCTCAGGAAGGTCGTAGAAGCGAGATTCACGGCTCTTCGGAAATCAGTGGGGTTTGACGGTTTTGGGAATGACGGCCGGCTTGATCGTTCCGAGCAGATCCCAGTTGGGCTTCCCGGCGTAGAGCAGTGACCGGATCCGGTAGTTCCGGAACGAGGTGAAGCCGAAGGCGGCACGCTTCACCCTCTTGATGAGGTTGTTGACCGCCTCGGTGGGCCCGTTGCTCACCTGAGCGGCGTGCCAGGCGGCGATCTGGTGCTTCCATCGCTTCAGGGTCCGTCCGGCGCCTGTCAACCTTTGAGAGACAGAAAGTTCGGATAATCACTGTGCTGTCGTGGTTGCCTCCTCGGGTCGGTTGATCCACGCCACGGTCGGAAGCTCCGGAGGCGTTGGGACCTTGCGGACGAACCGTTCGGGGTGGGCGGCGTAGGCGGCGTTGAGCACCTGGCCGCGCTGTTCTCGGATGAGTTCCGCCCGGCCGTAGTGAACGTCGGCCGGGGTGTGGAACCCGATGCCGGAGTGCCGGTGGTCGTCGTTATACCAACCGAAGAACCGGCCGCAGTGGGAGTGGGCGTCCTCGAAGGACCCGAAGTTCTTCGGGAAGTCCGGCCGGTACTTGAGGGTCCGGAACTGGCTCTCCGAGTAGGGATTGTCGTTGCTCACGTGGGGTCGGCTGTGGGACTTGGTGACGCCCAGGTCGGCCAGCAGGTGTGCGACGGGTTTGGCGATCATCGGTGACCCCCGGTCGGAGTGGATGGTGAGCTCGCCGGCAGCGATGCCCTGCTTCTCGATGGTCTCGGCCATCAGGGCCTCGGCCAGGCTGGCCCGCTCGGCCCGAGCCAGCATCCACCCGGGCACGTAGCGGCTGTAGATGTCGATGATCGTGTACAGGTAGTAGTAGGTCCACTTGGCCGGGCCGTGCAGCTTGGTGATGTCCCAGCTGTAGACCTCATTGGGTCGGGTGGCGACCAACTCGGGCTTCACCCGGGCCGGGTGGGTGGCATGACGGCGTCGATCGCCGACCTCGTCGTGCTCACGCAGGATCCGGTACATGGTGGGGACCGATCCCAGGTAGACGCCCTCGTCGAGGAGCTTGGCGTAGACCGTGGCCGGGGCCTCGTCGGCGTGCTCGGGACTGTTCAGCACGCGTCGGATCTCCTTCCTCTCGACCTCGGTCAGCGCCCGGGGCTGGGGGGCGGTCACCCGTTCGGGCTTGGGTGGGGCCGGAGACTCTCCGGTGCCGGCGGTAGTGCCGGGCCCGGGGCTCACCGACCGCCGCACAGGCCGCCCGCACCCCGACCACCGGGGCCAGTTCATTGATGGCGTCGTCGATCACCTGGTCTCGCCTCTCTCGTCCGGCACGCTGTCGGTGGCGAGTTCCTCCAACAGCGCCGAGAGTTTTCCCTGGACTTCGATGACCTTCCTCGCCTTCTCCAGGTCACCGGTCAGTCGCTCCTTGTCCTTCTTCAGCTTGGCGATCTCCCGGTCACGGGGATCGGCGGTCTGGCGACCGGAGGGCCGGCCCAGGGCCGCTTCGGCTCCCTGGTCCCGCTGCCGGCGCCACTCGGTGAGGAGCGAGGAGTAGAGGTCCTCCCGTCGGAGGAGGGCTCCTTTCTCGGCCTTGCCGAGGGTGTCGTACTCGGCCAGGATCCTCGCCTTGTAGGCGGCAGGGAACCGGCGTGGGCCCTTGGCCCGTTCGGGGACCTCGGGGTCCGGGTCAGTGATGTCGTCCATGCCACCAGCATGATGGCGCGTGTCGTCAGAGTGGTTGATTGTCGTGGTCATCTTCGGGGCTCGTTTCCCCGCCCTCAGTTCAATGAATCAGCAGTTCGATCTGCCTCACTGAAGGTTGACACAGAGGGGTCCGAGCGACCGGGCCTCGATGGGATAGTCCTTGTCCTGGAGGTCACGGCTGAGTTCGGTCACCCACTGGAGAGCCAGGTCGGAATCCCGGTGGGCGTAGAGCTCGGCGGACAGCCTCCTTGGCCTTCCACATGGTGGCCACGTCACCCTTGGGATCGCCGGCCTTCAGGAGCCCCATCAGCTTCTCCCGTCCCTTTTCGTCGAGACGCTCCTCGGCCTTGGTCAGGAGACGTCGGCACCGGTAGAGGGGATCGGCCTTGTGGCCTCGGTGTCCCATCGTCTCGTTCTGCACCCGGCGCCGGCACCCGTCGAGCCTGGTGTTGGCCAGCTTGACTACGTGGAACGGGTCAGCCACCTGGACGGCATCCGGCACCATGACGGTGAAGACCTTGCGGTAGGGGCCGGACAGGTCGAGGGTGGCGAACCGCACCTGGTCCCGCCACGGCTTCCCCCGTTTCGCCAGCCATACCATGGGTTCCACGCTGGACCGACCGGGGACGACGTCCAACAGCTGGCCATGCCCGACGTCGACCATCTGGGTGGAGAACTCCTGGCGGTGCCAGGTGCCGATCCGGGCGAACAGCACCTCGTCGAGACGCCTTGCCCATCTCGATGAAGTCGTGCACCTTGGTGCGGTCGGGCGTGCCCTTGGGCTGGTACTCCTTGCCACCGTTGGAGTACTCGCCGATCAGTTCCTTCTTCTTCGCATCGACACTGATGACCGGCGTCGTCGTCAGGAAGGCACCTGCCGTGTCGTTGATGTGGTGGAACTGGGCCTCTCAGTCCACGTGTTGGGCGCCCTCTTTCTGCTTGGACGTGCCCTGGAGGCTATAGCCTATCTCGTGGAGCAGCTCGCACGGTGGTCGGCCCGATGTCGTAGCCGAGTTCACATCCGCTGACCAGTCGCCGCCGAGTAGTGCGCGTTCAAACCCCACCGCTGGGCCTGACGCGGCTACTTTGCGTGACGAGATTCGAGTAGTAGCAGCACGACGCTTGTGATTTGGTGCATACTACCTGTGGGTGAGCTGTGATCCCTTGGACCCGTTTGGTCGCCTGTCCAAGGGCTAGCAAGTGGCGAAACCGACGCCCGTTCGGAGGCTGGGACCGGAGGAGCGTCGATGGCGGTGACTTTCAACGAAAGGCAATGGGTTGGAGCCCGCCTATTCGACGCGATCGTTGGAGTTTCCTCGGGCGCCGGACGCAGTTCGGCGGATCTGGCTGGCTCAGCAGATACGCCATCCCCTACTGCAACTCACTGGGTGAGGCGGCTGGGGACCATTGAAGGGATCGTGGAGGGACCTTTCCCATCGCAATCCTGCGTCAGGGGGCCGTACTGGCTCCGGTCAGTGGCGACGCGTTCATCTACTTCCGCAGTGCTTGGTACGTGCCGGGTCCGTGGGGAGCGATTGGCGAGCCCGTCGCCTTTGACATGCAGCAATCCATATCAACCTAGAGAAGAAGGACAAGCATGCGGAAGAACATGAAGATCAGGGCTGTGGCCCTGTGGCCACCGTTGCCCTGTTGGGGGGTGCGGCACTCGTCGCGTCCGGAGCCACGGGGGCGTACTTCAGTGACTTAAGTGCCGGCACCGTCACTGGACCATCGGTTGCATCTTGGTTCATCGTTGGCGGTACAACAAATTCAAATACGCCGAATCCGGGCCAGGACTTCACGTTCTCGAATTTGCTTTCCTGGAGTCTCCTCAGACGATCACGGTCAACTACCAGAACACTTGCTCGACCAACGCGGAGGACGTCTGGATCAATTCCCCCGCCACCGCCTTGAGCGCCTGCTCAATAATCTGGGGATGTACGGCACGATCCATGTCAACTCCACTGGCGCTGGAGCGGTTGGAGACGTGTTCGATTCAGCCAATCTGAACGACCACCTCACGCCAGCTCACTGCCTCTCGCTCTCACCCACGGGTTGCTGGCCGTTGTCTAGCGAGCTGAGGTAGCGAGCAATGTCGGACCTACGGCAAGCGGGAGCGTGACCTTCTCGTTCATGTACGCCAGCCTGATGTCCACACAGCCAACTCCTGGGACCGCTGTGTGGAATCCCTATCCGCAGCCAGATCAGTTCTTGAACCCCGGTACTCCGACGGCAGATGGCTTGCCCTACGCGATCGTGGCCACCCAGCCGGGTATCACGCCCGACGCTGTTGGGACCAAGCCGTAGGTCACTTGCTCAGGAGGGGGCCGTGCCGACTTCGATTGGCACGGCCCCCTCGCCGAGCGATGTGATTAGCGTGAAGACCTTCAAGTTCCTCTTGCTCTTGCTGGCGCCAGCCTTGGCGCTGATAGCGTTCACCCTCATCGCCATGGGGGCGCTCCCGTACAGGGTGTACATCGTTCACACCGGATCGATGAAGCCGACGATCCCATCGAGGAGCGCGGTCATCGTGAGGGAAGGTAAGTATCACGTCGGACAAGTCGTGACCTTCGTCGAAGACGGGAACGTCGTCACGCACCGTTTGATGTCGATGAGTGCTGCCGGACTGACCACGACTAAGGGAGACGCCAACAGAACCGACGATCCGTGGCACGTCTCGAAGAGGGAGATCATCGGCGGAGTCGTGGCTGCGCCCCGACAGATCGGCTATTGGCTCAGTACCTGAAGAACCCCTTAGGCTCGGCCTCGATTCTGCTGAGCATCCTGCTCTGCTGGCAGATCTGGTCACTTGCCGGCCAAGGTGTGACCGTCCCGAGACTGCCGGATGGAAGCCACTCCTCAGACGGGCCATTCAAAGTTTTAGCGATGCCATCCCGAAAGTCAATTGGGAAGGTGGACCCTGTGGGTGCATCAGCGGACGTTGATCTCGTATTGGCAGCGGTCGTCCCCGCGGGCTCCGCGATACTCGACGACCCCCGCCTGTCCCGGTTCCGAGCCTCGCCTACGACATGGCGCATTGAACGACTACCCCATCGGCCACTTCGATGACCGAACCCCGATAGCTGGTTCAGGTGGATCAGCTCAGGGGGACCCCGTCATCGACATCATCGATGAGCAGTTCCTTGAGTTCGTCAACGAGATCAACAAGATGAGACTGGGCATTGGGCGCCGCCTGTCATTGTGAGCGCCCTGGCGGAGAGGGTGTCCCGTTCGCTGTTGAAGTTCAGCGGTGGCCACAGCGTGTTTAGGCTGCTGCCTGATCGTAGTTGGTGGGTGTATCAACCTCGGTGGTGACGTTCCGGCGGAGAGCGGAGACGAGCGTGGGCATCTCTCTGTGGCCGTGCACCCGCCGGAACTTCCGTTCGGCTTCGAGCATCCCTGCGGCGATCCAGCGCTTCTTCATCGATCCGTCCTTCCAGTTGGTCACCTGCCCTGTGGTGCGCCGGGCAACGGAAATCATCGACTCGATGCAGTTGGTGGCGGCTCAGCGTCTTGGTCCAGCCGGCCGCTGACGCCGAGGCGCCGGACGGTAAACACGTCCTCCAGCCCTTCCCGCAGGGCTCGCGGCCGCGTCAGGGCCGGTCGGACCTTCGAGCTCCCTGGCCAGCCGCTTGGCGGCGTCGAGACCCTTGTCCGGGCTCGGGGTGGTCGAAGCCTGGAGCCAGGCGCCAGTCGACGAAGCCGCGCATCGCCTTGGGCAGATATCCCTTGAGGTTACCGTCGCCGTGTTGGCGCAGTGCCACAGCGTTGGATCTGGCGCCTGGCCTCGCCGAAGACCTTGCTGCACCCCGGCGGCTAGCGCCTTGGCGCCGTCGAGGACGCACCAGCAGGCCGCCGTTCGGCGGACAGGCCCCGGGCCACCAGGTCGGCGAGCAGGTCGGTTGTCACGACGGTCTTGTTCTCGGTGTCGCCCAGCCACAGGCCCGACCGGCACCTTGGTGCCGTCGGTGGTGATGGCCAGGGCGACCACCAGCACTGGCCGGCCACGTCCCAGCCCGTCGATCATGAGCACGGCCACGACCGAGCTCGGCGAGGCTCCGGGCGATCAGCTCTGCCGATCGCCCGCTTGGTGCGCCGCCACGAACCGCCGGCAGATGGCCGACTTGAGGTGGAGCGGGACCGGGCCTTCGATGTCGGTGCCCACCGGTTCGCCGCCACGTCCACGTGACGCCGGGTGGCCACGCCGGCCAGCATCCGTTCGACCACCAGCGAGTTGAGCAGGTCAGCCGAACTGAACGCCTTCAAGGCAAGCCGGCCTGATCGGGCCGGGGAGGCCCCAGATGACCCATGGGACTTGCTCCGGTTTCGTGAACAGGTCTGCTTCAGTCCCTCTGTGTTGATCATGCCGACCTCAGCCCTTCATGAGCTGAGCGCTCGACCATGATGACCCTCGATCCGTCGGACAAGGGCGATCTCAGCCGTATGCGAGCGGAGATCCTGAGTGCTGCTCCACTCTTGCGGCGAGGTCCACCCCCAATGTCACCCATGTCGCGCCGGATTGGCCCGGCAGAGGGTTAGGCCCCATTGGGGTCGCAACTGTGCCTGGAAGCGGGTAGGTAGGTGTACCTTCGGCTCATGATGAGCGGGGTACTTGCGTGACTGCCCCATCCGCACTGTGTCGTGCCGTGTTGCTTCGTGGAGTCCCGACATGCGGAGACCGACCAGGGGAGCCGACTGATGAGTGACTGTGTCCAAATCTCATGGCGCGAGAGTCACGAAAAAGTTGACTGTAAAATTGCCACTTGTGCAGAGTAAGAGAGTCAGCGATAATCGTCGGCGAGTTCGGAAATCAGTGGTGTGCTCCGGAGCTCATGGCGGTTGACGAGACTATTGGGTCGGACGGTAGTTGATGAGTGCTTCGGGTTGCGGAGACTTCAAACGAGGGCCACCTGCGTTTGTTCGTTCGTGAGCGCTTGGAGACGAGCCGCACACCTTCCTCTGTTGCCATCGAGGGGCCCTTCTATCTTCAGCGGCATCAAGCCGTTCAGTTGGGGTCATCCATGTCGGTCCTCGATCCACCTAGCCGTGTAATCGTCGATACGTTCATTCCGGCAAACGCCCATGGTCGTGCCCGACCTGGTCTACCCGCAGTCTGAGCAGGGCCTCGACTACCGAACGCCCATGCTCGTGCCCGACCTGGAACTGCACCTGCAGTCGAGCAGGGCCTCGACTACCGAACGCCCATGCTCGTGCCCGACCTGGCTGCACCTGCAGTCGAGCAGGGCCTCGACTACCGAACGCCCATGCTCGTGCCCGACCTGGCTGCACCTGCAGTCGAGCAGGGCCTCGACTACCGAACGCCCATGCTCGTGCCCGACCTGGCTGCACCTGCAGTCGAGCAGGGCCTCGCATCACCGAACGCCCATGCTCGTGCCCGACCTGCCTGTCCTGGCCAATGGCTTTCGAAGAAGATTTGGCGATGGCCCTGGTGTCGACCGAACGACCATCGCCACCGGTTCCCAGGGGCAATCGTCGACGATCTTGAGCCCGACCCTGCCGCCTGCCTTGCGCGAGACCTGCGCATGGAACGCAAGCTCCAGCGTGTCCTTGCCCGCCGGCACACCCCGAAGCTGAACTTCATTCTGTTTGCGGCGCTCTCTTCGAGCGTCTTTATTGCTTTCGCAAGAATGTCGTCCGATCGTCAGACGCCGCTCAACTACTTTCT
>CAWIFR010000005.1:0-518373 GCA_963835465.1 uncultured Acidimicrobiaceae bacterium | reverse complement strand
AGTAAGCCCGACTCATATTCATGGAAGTCACATTGACATGAACCCATATTCATGTCAATGGAACTACTACGAATTCTCTCCACGGACGGAGTCAGCCGAATGACTGACCGGAATTCCGTCGCCGGGAAACGGGCGTTCCTGAAACGACGTCGCCGTGATCAGGTCCTTGAACTCCGTTCTCGGGAACCTGCCGCCGGCCCGGATCTCATTCGAGAGATCCGTTCAGTTCGCTGACGACGCCGACCTCAACGCCCCCACCCCCGGGCACCGCTTGGCCAGAGCCAGGGCCGACTCCAGGTCGTCTGCTTGGACAATTGAGTAGCCACCGAGAGCGGTGTCGTGCCCGCAGTTCCCGGGCGTGTCCGATTCAAACACCGGGTTGCCCCTGTCAAGGAGATCGTTGCCGATGCCATCGAAGAAGGACTTCCAGGCCCACCTGGCATCAGGGCGCCCGGGGACGGAGTTCCTGGGCATGCGGCCGGACCAGATCGATCTGACGGCACCCTGTGGGGCAACACCACTTCCCCGTCACTCCGTGCGGGTAAACCGATCTACATCACCGCCAGGCATTCCCGTGGCTGGATTCGGGTACCGGGTCAGACGGCTGGGGCGGTGCCACTCCCCCAGACGCGACGTTCCGACCCCGGGGGCAGCGCTCCCCGCGGCCATCCCACATAGTGGTGGCTACTCTCGGTCCTCGGCCCCGCTCTCCATGTGCTCCTTGATGGCGTTCACCACCGTTGGATCGAGCAAAGTGGTTACGTCGCCCAGGTCACGATGTTCAGCCACGTCCCGCAACAGCCGACGCATGATCTTGCCGCTGCGGGTCTTAGGAAGCTCAGGGGTCAGCATGATCTGCCTCGGCTTGGCAATGGGGCCAATCTCGTGCGCGACATGATCCCGCAGCTCGGCAACGAATCTCTCACCATCCGCAGCGTCCTCGAACCCCGTTCCTTTCACCGTCACGAAAGCCACGATGCCTTGCCCGGTCGTGGCATCACTCGCACCCACCACGGCGGCTTCCGCAACTGCCGGATGGCTCACAAGCGCGTGCTCGATCTCAGTGGTTGAGATGCGATGGCCCGAGATGTTCATCACATCGTCGACGCGCCCCAGAAGCCAGATATCGCCATCTTGGTCCCTCTTGGCTCCGTCGCCGGCAAAGTACTTCCCGGGGAAGCGCTCCCAGTACGTTTCCCTGTAGCGCTCATCGTCGCCGTAAATTCCGCGGAACATTCCCGGCCACGGTTCAGTGATGACGAGATAGCCTCCCTCGTCATTCCCAACTGAGACTCCGTCGTTGTCGATGATGTCAACCGAAATGCCTGGGAATGGCGTCATCGCCGCGCCGGGCTTGGTGGCCGTGATGCCCGGAAGTGGGGTAATCAAGACGCCGCCCGTCTCGGTCTGCCACCACGTGTCAACGATCGGACATCGGTCTCCCCCGATGTGCTTCCGATACCACATCCATGCCTCTGGATTGATCGGTTCTCCCACTGATCCCAGCAAGCGCAAGCTGGAAAGGTCGTGGCCAGCGGGTAGGTCCTCCCCCCACTTCATGAACGTGCGAATGGTCGTGGGCGCCGTGTAGAGAATGTTGACTTTGTACTTTTCGATGATCGACCACCAGCGGTCACGAGCCGGGGTGTCCGGCGTTCCCTCGTACATGACCGAAGTCGCGCCATTCGCCAACGGGCCGTACACGATATAGCTGTGGCCTGTCACCCAGCCGATATCAGCCGCGGTCCAAAAGACGTCCTCCTCGGGCTTCAAGTCGAAGATCAGACGATGAGTCGCAGAAACGTGGGTGAGATAGCCGCCCGAGGTATGGAGGATTCCCTTGGGCTTAGCCGTAGTCCCGCTGGTGTACATGATGTACAGCGGGTGCTCAGCGTCAAAGGCTTCAGCAACATGCACCTCAGGCTGACGGTCGACGAGGTCGTGCCACCACACGTCACGGCCTTCCGCCCAGTCCACATCCTGGCCTGTGCGGCGGACGACGAGCACCTTCTCCACATCACGGCATTCGGCAACAGCCTCGTCGACGGCGGCCTTCAAGGGACTGGCGGTGCCGCGGCGGTATCCGCCGTCGGCCGTGATCACGAATGCGCGTCACAGTCCAAGATCCGGCCCCGCAGGGCATCCGATGAGAACCCACCGAATACAACTGTGTGGGGTGCACCCAGGCGGGCGCATGCCAGCATGGCCACCACCGTCTCGGGAATCATCGGCATGTAGATGGCCACCTTGTCGCCGGCCCGCACGCCCATCTCGGTGAGTCCATTGGCTGCCTGAGACACCAATTTCAAGAGGCCGTCGTAGGTGATGGTCCGAGTGTCCCCGGGCTCGCCTTCCCAGTGGAACGCGACTCTTGCTCCCAGTCCTGCTTCAACGTGGCGATCAACACAGTTGACCGCCACGTTCAGCGTGCCACCGACGAACCACCTGGCGAACGGGGACTGCCAATCGAGCGTCCTGGCCCACGGTGTGGACCAACGGAGATTCTCGGCCTGCGCGGCCCAGAATGCCACCGGATCGGCATTCGCCTCTTCATAGATCCCCGGGCGCGCGTTTGCCCTCCTTACCATGTCGTCAGGAGGCGGAAAGGTCCGCGTTTCGTGGAGGAGGGCGGACAGCCCCTCTTCTCGATCTTCGCTCATGACGGGGACCTCCCCCATGTTGGCCGTCTCCGGTTGGACACTGCCTCTAACCCCTGGGTGCGAGCGGGAATACCGGAATGAGTGGCTTCTTGAAGGTCTCGTTGATGACCCCGGCGGCCGACGCGTAAAATGCGATGGCAGCTGTAACGATCCCGGCCCAACCGCCAGCGTGGGTGATGGAACTGTTCGACTGAAATGCACCGATGGTGAGGAGCACGAACGTAATGGTCAGTGCCACGAACACGCCGAGCACAGCACCCGAAACCCGCAGCGAGGCAATCATCAGGTAGAAGGTCAAGATCGTCCAACCGAGCAAGAACACCCCTACAGCAGTGGGAAGGGCACCAACCTTAATTGCGGGAGCCAAGAAGTGGACGAAGACGTAGTAGGAGATCCAGAAGGCTCCGTAGGATGTGAATGCCAGTGCACCGAACGTATTCTTTCGGACGAACTCCCACATGCCGGCCAGCAGTTGAGCGAATCCTCCGTAGACCAGGGCAAGCGCCAGGGCCGGGAAAATGCCCGCCGCCCAGACGTTGGCGTTGTAGAGACTCAACGCGAGCGTGGTCATGGCGAACGCTCCTAGCCCAAGCGGCGCAGGGTCCCCAACCGAGTACACGGCAGGCAATCGCCCGCGCGCCCCGTCTCCTGACTCGATCGATTCATCCTTGACGACAGTCATGTGGTCCTCCTTGTTGTTCGAGCGCTACGCCCCTCGCTATCCCTCCTTTGTTCGTGTTGTCCCGTCCACAGGGTGACGGCTTGAAACCTTCCCGAAACATAGACCCATTTCGCTGCGGCCGCTTTTTCGACTTTGTGTGGGCAGCCATTGTGTTATGTCGATAGCGGAATGTGATTCCATTCACATGTTCGGTACGGCTTGCCGAATCAGCCATGCGAACTGGTCTGCGGCCAAGCAGCTTCTTTGAGCCTTCGTCTGGTCCTGAATCTGCGGCTACCTCTGCCCGGCCGCCGACTAGCCCGACGTCTTGCCGGGAGCAGCGTGGCTCTGCAAGGCCTTCGTCACCTTCCGAAGAATCGAGGAAGTCGATCGGCCATCAGAACGTGGCCCATTCGCGGTCGAACCACCGGCGGACCCGAGACGAACCGAATTCAGCCTTCTCTCCGGCCAGGGCTTCCGAAGCGCCTTCGAACGAACCCGACGGTGCCGTCCCCTGAGTGAACGACACCTCGACCTTCGCCACCTGATTTTGACCGAACTCCAGGTAACACTGGCCCCGTCCGTCGTACTCGACGGACGTGTGCTGGCTGGACACCCCGGAAATGATCGCCGCTGCCACCACGCGAGCCTGGCCCTCGGCGAACACTCCGGCCTTCGGAGTGCCCACACTGGTGACGTCACCGACCGCATAGACGCCTGGGAACCGGGTCTCCAGTGTGAGCGGGTCAACCGGGATCCAACCGTCTGCACACATCCCCGACTGCTGGACTGCTTCAGGGGCGACGTGCACCGGCACCCCGAGGAACAGGTCGTAGGGGATTCCTTCGCCATCCGCAGTCATTGCCATGTGCCGAGTCGGGTCCAATGCAATGATTCGCGTGTTCGGGTGCCAGCCGATTCCGGACCGGGCAAAGGTGGAGAGCAGCGCCTCTGATGCCTGCTTCGACGGCGGGATGGGGGCCGGTAGGGGCATCACCAGCGAGACTTCCGACTGGTCTCGCAGTCCACGATGGTCGAGATAGTCGTGGACCAGCAGCGCGGTCTCGCTCGGTGCCGGTGGGCACTTGAATGGCGTCGAGGTCACTCCGATCACAACCCGACCCCCGTCAAAGTTGGCCAGAACGTCGCGAAGGGCGAAGGCTCCTGGAACGGTGTAGAACTCGTGGCCGTCTTCGAGAAGACCGGGGGTCGCTGCGGGATCCAGGTCGGCACCCAGGGCCACGACCATGACGTCTCCATCAAACACCCCTGCGTCTGTCTCCACCCTCCGCAATTCGGGGTCGATCGACTGGATGGTGGCCTGAACGAAATGGACACCCGGCTTGACGAGATCCCGATACGGATGCAGGACCGAGGCCCCCACGGTGCGACCGAACATGACATCGAGCTTGGAGAAGCCGAAGACGAATCCTTCAGCTTTGTCGATGAGCACAATTTCGATGGCGCCCCCGAACTCGTCGGACAGCATCGATGTCAACTCCAAGCCGCCGAACCCTGCACCGAGTACCAGGACCTTCATCGAAATGATCTCCTGTCGGGACAAGCGGGCATGACCGCCCGATGCGATCTCTCAAAGCTGCCGTCCCATCCTCTGGGGAAGGCGGCGCCTCATCCCGCACTGGACACTGTACCGATGGCCATCGATTAGATCAAGTGCTATTCGGATGAATCTGGTATTCTTGGTTGAACAATGATGCATTGTTCCAACTCCCTCCCCACGGATACCATCGGGTGGTGACCGTGGACGAAGCAGCAGGCTCTGGAGTTCGCCGCGTGGCAAAGGCCGCCTACCACTCACCGCTGAGGGCGAGACAGGCCGCTGAGACCCGCCGGGCGATCCTCGATGCTGCCGTCAACCTCTTCCGCGACCGAGGGTGGGCGGCGACGACTCTGCCGATGGTTGCCGCCGAGGCGGGGACGGCCGTCGACACGATCTACTCGGCCTTCGGTTCCAAGTCCGGGCTGCTGCTTGCAGCCATCGATCTGGCCATTGCCGGCGATGACGATCCCACCCCGATGGTTGACCGTCCTGAACTCGCCCGGTTTGGCGAGGGCACCACATCGGAGCGCCTGCGTACCGGCGTCCGCTTCACCATCGGCGTGTACGAGCGTTCGGTGCCGATCCTCAGGGCCCTCCAAGAGGCGGCCGCTAGTGACGAGGCCGCTCGCGCTCGGCTCTCCCAATACGACACTGATCGTCGGAATGTGATCGTCGTGGGCATGGAGCTCATTCTCGGGCACCCAGCGTCCGAAGAACTGATCGATGCCGTCTGGGCGTTGGCCAGTCCTGAGGTCGTGACGATGTTGACCGAACGGCGGGGATGGTCAATCGACGAGGTCGAGGCATGGCTGGTGTTGATGTGCGGGGCCGCCATCGAGAGCTGCCCGGAGCCGGTGGATTGACGTCGAAGCACTGGGGCGAGCAAGTGCATGGCTCCGCAAGACCCTCAGCACTCGTCCGAGAATCTCGCAATCGGCGACCTCAGCCCTGTGAAGCCAGGTGCGGCAGGGAAGGGGCTCTCCCGTTCTTGGGCCGAGGCGGGTTCGGCTATGGGGCAAGATCCAGTGCATGAATGCCATTCGCTACGACTTTGCCGACGCCAGCTTCCCTGCGTCATTGGTAGAAGTGGATGAACCGGTGCTCCCAAACGGCGAATGGGCCCGGGTGGCAGTCAGCAGCGGGGGGATCTGCGGCAGTGACCTCCATCTGTTCACCCCAGGAGTAGGCGGCTCACCAACACTTCGAGGGATCGCCGAATTCCCGTTCGAGCTGGGTCACGAGATCGTCGGGGAGATCACCGAGGTTGGCGATGACTGCCCCTATGCGGTCGGGACGCGGGTAGCCATCGACCCGATCATCCCCTGTCTGCCCCGAGGTATCGATCCACCTTGTGCCAACTGTGCCAAGGGGTGGGCTTCGAGCTGTCTCAATTTCGACAGTCACGTGATGACCGGCGGGAGGGCGCTGGGGTTTACGCGGGGACTCGGGGCCGGGTGGTCCCAGCAGGTGGTGGGGCATCGGTCGATGCTTCATCCGATCCCCGAGGGCGTGCCGGAGAGAGTGGCCGGCCTCCACGAGCCGATTTCGATCGCCATGCACGGCCTGGCCCACCATCCGCCGGAGGAGGGTTCCCCAATCCTCATCGTCGGGGGCGGCATCATCGGTCTCACGGCGCTCTTGGCCGTGCGCGCCTACTTTCCGGACAACCCGGTGACGGTCCTGTCGCGCTACCCCCACCAAGCTGAGGCTGCTCGCGGCTTGTGGCGCGACGACTGTCGTGATGGGGTCCGGCGCTGCCGCGTTCGAGGAGATGGCTGTCGTGACCGGTGGGCGGTCAGTCGGAGATGATGATGATCGGATGCTTATGGGAGGCTTCGCCTACGTAATCGAAGGGGCTGGTGGACAGACCGCCATGACCGACGCGTTGCGGGCTGCCGATCATCGGGGAATTGTGCTCACACTCGGTGCGACCGGGATCGGAACGATCGACATGACCCCGATCTGGTACAAGCAGCTTGTTGTGGTGGGCTCCGTCGACCACGGGGCGAACCCGTCGTCGGTCATCGGCCCGGCACCCGAGGGCCTCGACCACTCGGTCGATGCCGCACTCGAGGTGCTGGCTCGGCGGGCGTTCCCGCCCGACCCACTGGTCACACACGAATTCCCCCTCGAGGGGTATCGAGAGGCCGTCCAAGCCGGGCTCGACAAGAGAAGTAGCCAGGCGATGAAGGTGGTGTTCAAGCCGAACGGTTGAACCTATTGATCAATCCCAATCCGCATGGTCCCCGCAGCGAGCTCCCCCACCCCACTTCTTCCGCTTTGCTGGACACACGTTCCATCCGGCAGAAACCTTGACGGCGCGGGGCGTAGGTGCACGCTAGGTCCGGAACCGCGGCTACCTAGCCTTAATCTCCCGCCCCTGATCCAGCACTGTCCCGTCCACGAAAGAACCCTCCTGACCTGGAAGAATCACTGTTGCTAAGGCAGTAGATCGCAACCAGGAGGAGGCTCCTTGAAGGTGCACGATAGTCGCGCCACCCAGTCGATGAAGGTGACCACCGACGGGAAGAATCTGGTGTCCCACGCCGGCACCACGTTGTTGTCCGAGCTGGCTGATCGAGCGGCCTGACCGAGGCGATGTCGCAGGCGATGTCAGCGTGCGGGATCAACTGGCACACCCATGATCCCGGCGTCGTCCTCACCCACCTGGCCGTGGCCATCGCCGACGGTGCGGACTGCCTGGCCGACATGGCGTCCTGCGTGAACAGTCCGAACTGTCGGTCCGGTGGCATCGATCGCCACGGCGTGGCGGGCCGTCGAGGCAACGGCGGCCGTCGAGCTCCGAGCCATCCCCGAGGCCATCGCGGCTGCCCGGGCGGTGGTGTGGGCAGCTGCTCCCCGGGGGACTCGTTGGTACTCGACTTCGACGCCACCCTGGTCAACTCGTATTCGGAGAAGCAGGACGCCACCCCCACCTATAAGAAGGGCTTCGGGTTCTTCCCCATCGGGGTGTGGTGCGACACGACCAACGAACCCCTGGCCGCCAGCTGCGTCGGGGGAACGCCGGGGCCAACGACGCCGACGACCATGTCACCCTCCTCGACCGGTCGCTGTCGGGACTGCCCGAGAAGTACCAGACGGGCCACTTCGATGACGACGACCCGGCCCTGGTTGTCCACCCGATCCTGGTCCGTGCCGACTCGGCCGGTGCCACCCACGGGTTCGTGGACGCCATCGTGGCCACCAACTGTGACTTCTCCATCGGATTCCCCATCGACCAGGGAGTACGTGACGCCCTGGTCCTCGTCCAGGAAGAGGACTGGATCCAAGCCCGAGAGACCGACGGCTCGGTCCGCGACGGTGCCTGGGTGGTCGAGCTGACCGACCTCATCCCGCTGGCCAAGTGGCCGGAGGAGACCCGGTTGCTCATGCGCCGGGAGCGTCCCACCCCGGAGCCCAACTCACCCTCTTCGACACGGCAGAGGGCTTCCGCCACACCTGCTTCATCACCAACACCGAGGGCAACGACATCGCCGCCTCGACCCGCCACCGGAGAAGGCTGTCGAAGGCGACCTTGATCGCCCCTGACGCTTCCTGGTCGGCCAGTGCGGTGAAGGCATCGCGCCACTCCCCGAGTCGAAACGTGTGGGTAAGCATCGGCGTCAGATCGATTCGGTCGGATCCGACCATGTCCAGGAAGTGGGCGATGGCGTGCCTGCGCACCCCTTCAACTTCCTCGATCCCGAATGCGTTTGAGCCGGTATAGGTGATCTCCTTGCAGTACACCGGCGTGTCTTCCCACTTGACGGCGCCGTGCATGCCTAGCTTCACCAGGGTTCCGTGGGCGCGCAACACACGGCAGCCGACCTCCAGTGTCTCCCCGGCTCCCACGGTGTCGTAGACCACATCGATACCCCCTGGAAATGCCATGGGCAGGCCATCAGCAGGCTGCAACACCCCGTCCGACCAGGCCGCGACCTGCTCAATGACCTCGAGGCGCGGTTCATGGGCCACTGTTTGCGCTCCAAGGGCCTCGGCGAGCCGGCGCTGTGCCTCAAATCGGGCGACAACCATGACCTCGACCGTTGGGTGCAACGCTCGAAGGATGGCGATGGCGCATTGGCCGAGCGCCCCGGCACCGTAGACGAGCACCTTGCTTCCCGGCTTGGGCGGGTGGCGGGTCACGGCGTGGAGTGACACCGAAAAGGGGTCGGCGAATACTGCCTGCTCATCTGACAGGTGGTCCGGCACCTTGAACAGCATCGAGTCGTGCGCCGGCATGAGGTCGGCGAATCCCCCGTTGACATCGGAGCACATGCCGATATGGATGCCTGGGGCGAACGCGCCCTTGGCGAACGAATGACACTGGCTCAGGCTGCCCGCTTCGCAGGCCGGGCAGACAGGCGCCACGCCTCGAGTCACGCACGTGAGCCACGGGTTGAGGGCAACGCGGTCACCTGGTTCGAGCCCGTCGGACTCGGGGCCGACGGCGACCACTTCGGCGATCACTTCATGACCCATGACGTGGGGCATCGAGACGAAGTTCTTCATCGGGTTCTGCCGCATGTCCGACGAATTGCCCGGCTCGACCAGACTGGCGTAGTCAAGGAAGACCGCCTTGGATTCCGATCCGCAGATCCCTACCAGTCGGGGCTTGGTCACAACCCAGTCCGGACGGAGGAACCCCGGCTCGTCGATGTCGACAAGCCGCGTCGGCGTCTGGGCGAGCATCCGCAGCAATCGGTTGTCTGTCTCGGGGATAGGCAGAACTTCCCCTCCAACCCCGTACATGAGTGCCTGCATGAGGGCATCGTAGGGCACTACCGGCGAGGTGCGTCGGGATCAGCTACTCCAGTCGAGACAGTTCGCAACCTCGCGACGGACTCCAGATGCGAGCGAGGACCAACGGGTCCCAGTTACTGTTCGGTGATGTCGATGGATCTCCAGATCTCGGTGACAGGCGGTGAGCTACGGGTCTGGAGCCAGGGGTCAGGACCGCCAGTCTTGATGCTTCACGGCGGTCCTGGCCTCTCGGAGTACACCCACGCACTCGCAGGTGAACTCGACGATGTGTTCACTGTCTACCGCTATCAGCAGCGTGGACTCGCTCCATCGACCACCTCTGGACCGTTCGACATTGAGACGCACGTTGCCGACGCCTTGGCCGTACTGGACGGGATCGGCGTTGAGCGTGCCTACGTCGTCGGACACTCCTGGGGTGGTCATTTGGCGATGTACCTGGCCGCTCGACATCCAGCTCGACTGC
The DNA here is from genome assembly GCA_963835465.1 of uncultured Acidimicrobiaceae bacterium. Taxonomy (GTDB): domain Bacteria; phylum Actinomycetota; class Acidimicrobiia; order Acidimicrobiales; family RAAP-2; genus Bog-756. Next base: position 508,264 of record CAWIFR010000005.1, on the reverse strand, counting down.
TCGGGCTGGTCAGCGTTGATCCACTTGGAGCAGTCCCGGATGGCGGTGAGGCCGACATGGAGCGGATTCTGACCCAGCGGATACCTCCAGAGGGACTCTCGAAGGCGATGGAGCTCGACCGTCGAGCGATGGCTGGAGAGGGCACACCCGATGATGCGCTAGAGAGCCTGGCCATCTTGTGGCCCGGCTATTTCTCGCCTCATGCCCCTGCTCCACCCATGCCAGACATTGCCCTGTCGATCCCGTGCTATGCGGGCACCTTCGATTCGGTCCACGAGCAGTTCACGCTGGGAACACTGCAGAAGTTGTTGCCCGGCATCCGGGTGCCCTCGTTCTTTGTGCTCGGAGCAGACAGTCCGATCCCGCCTGAGCACGGAATTGCATCGGCCGCGCTCATCCCAGGTGCCCGCTATGAAGTCCTTGCCAATTGCGGTCATTTCCTCTGGCTCGAGTCGCCGGGGTCCGTTCGACGCGTGTTGAATGCTGTTGCCACTTTGGCCTGACGAACCCGGTGGTGAGGGAGGCAGCCCTCCCTGCGTTTAGGCCGCACTCCCTCCTGTTCTCTTCGCCAGATGCCGATTGCCAGTTGTCGGCCGGCCCGGATTGTCGGCGAACTGAAGGGTTCAACAGCATGAAGAGCTACACGGGTTGTCGGGAGATCTCGACACTTCCTTCGACGGCACTGCGGTCAAAGGAGGCCAAGAAGGGGCAGTTCATCGCCATCCTCTGTTCGGTTGTCGTGATCGGCTCCACTGTCACGATTGTCACCTCTTTGCCCGCCACGGCAGCCACTCCTGCCTCGTTCACCCTGACATCGGGCTCTCTATCCATCAGTGCACCCACGGCAGGGGTATCGCTCGGATCACAAGTCGCCGCCACGGACTCCAGCACAATCGCCGGCCCGCTCGGCACGGTGACGGTCACTGACCAGCGCGGCGGCGCTACCACCTGGACGGCGTCCGTGATCTCGACCGCCTTTACTCCACCCGCCGGCCCGGCCGACCCTGCTGTCAATGTCAGCTACCAACCGGGCACGATTGCGGCTTCCGGGGCGGTCGTGGCGACCGCAGTACCTGCGGCAGATCTGACCGGGGTCTCGACGGTCGTGACCGGGACGAGCACCGGCGTCAGCACCGCGAGCTGGAGTCCGACAATCTCCGTCGTCGTACCGGCGAACTTCGCTCCCGGCGTCTACTCGGCCACGATTACCCACTCCGTCGCCTAGGCAAGTAGCGAGCAAACCGTGCGCCGGGTGATCACCCTGCTGTTGGCCGTCACGATTGGAGCTCTCGCCCCCGCGACATCCGCATTGGCGGCAGCTCCGAGCCCTGCCTCAGGCGCCGGCAGTGTCGGGATCCGACTGGTTGCCGTTCCTGGCTCCCAACCCAACCCACTTGGAAGCTCCTACATCGTTGACCGACTGGCACCCGGAGCCAAACTCGACCGAAGTGTGGAGATCGCCAATTTCACCCGGTCGACCATCGATGTCACGGTCTACCCAGCCTCGGCGGACATCGTGCGGGGTCTCTTCGTCTTCGCCCAGGGCCGCACTCAAAATGAGCTCTTGAGTTGGACGTCGATAAGTCACCCCGTACTCCGATTGGCCCCCGGTGCGAAAGCGCTCGATCGTCTCTTGATCAGTGCACCGATTGGCACGACAGGTGGGGAACGCTACTCCGTCGTCTGGGCCCAGGTCTCGGCTAGCCCGGCCAACGGCGGCGTAACACTTGTCAATCGGGTCGGCGTTCGAATGTACGTGTCCGTAGGTCCCGGCGGCGGACCTCCTCTTAGTTTCACCATCGGTGCCCTTACCGCACATCGCTCGTCATCAGGCGAGCCTTCGGTAAAGGCGACGGTCCACAACAACGGCCGGCGCACGATCGAGATCGGTGGCGAACTATCCCTCTCCGACGGGCCGGATGGAGTCCTCGCCGGGCCTTTCGCAATACGGCGCGGAACGGTCGTCACCCCGGGTCGGTCGGAGCCCGTAGCCGTGCATTCGCTGCCGATCTACCGGTTGGACCATGGCGAGCCGCTCTTTCCCTTACCAGTGGGCCCATCCACCACACTGCCGTTGCCACGATCAAGTTTCCCTCGGCAGAGTCGGCTGGTACGCCGGCGTTCAAGTCCTCTGAGTTGGTCCTCGCCGCCATCGCCCTCTTCGCACTGTTGGCGATCGCCGCTCTCGGGCTCTTCCTATCCAGACGGTGGATCTGGCGGATGCAGCCTCATTGAGCAGCCTGGGCGGTGCCCCAGACACCGTCAACCCTTCAACATCAGGGACGGATCCTTCTACGCCCAATCGTCCAGACCGCCAACCGCCCCGTCCGGCGTCCGGCTCCGGCGTCCGGCGTCCGGCCAATACCTCCGACGCGGCACATCGGGCATGGCAAATGGTCAAGAATGTACTTGACTATACTGGCTCGGTTTCATATAGTTAAGTAGATGCTTGACCAAACGATCGACCTGGATCGGACCTTCCAAGCCTTGGCCGACACGAGCAGGCGTTGCATGGTGGAACGACTCACCTTGGGACCGGCCTCGGTCAGCGAACTGGCAGAGCCGCTGGCGATGTCCCTAGCTGCGGTTGTCCAACATGTGCAGGTGCTCGAAGCGTGCGGACTTGTGAAGACCCAGAAGATCGGGAGAACACGCATGTGCCAGATCGAACCAGCGGTGATGACCGCCGCCGAGCAGTGGATCTCTGATCGGCGCCGGAGCTGGGAAGCCCGCCTGGACCGCTTGGGCGACCTCTTGGGTCACGTTGCCACCATCGAGGAGAGGCCATGACCCTGTCCACCGTCGCCCATGAGACATTCGTCATTGAGCGCACCTACGACGTTCCGGTGGCGCAGACCTTCCGGGCATGGGCAGATCCCCTGCTGAAGGCCCGCTGGTTCGCCGGCTCTGCTGAAGCCCTGGGAGCTGGCTACGAACTCGACTTCCGGGTTGGGGGCCGTGAGGCCAATCGGGGTGGACCTCCGGGCGGGCCTGTCTACACGTACGAGTCGGAGTTCCGGGACATCGTCCCCGAGCAGCGGATCGTCTACACCTACGAAATGTATGCCGATGCGTCCCGAATATCGGTCTCCGTCGCCACGGTCCTTTTCAGCGGCAACGATAAGACGTCGCAGCTGGTCCTCACCGAGCAGGGGGTATTCCTCGACGGCCACGACACGGTGGCTCAGCGGGAGGCGGGAACCCGTTCCCTGCTGGATGCACTTGCAGCCAGCTTCAGCAGTAGCGGATCATGAGGAGAGTAGTTCTGCGGCGACGGCCACCGATGGCCGGAACATGGAGACGGCCATCCAGACCTTGTCCACCGCGCCCTCGAAACCCGTTTCCAATCCCTGAGTGCTCCCCCATGTCCGAAGGAGTTCCAGCATGTCACTAGTCCGAGTTCACAACTTCGCAGTTTCGCTCGACGGGTTCAGCACCGGCGAGGGACAATCCCTCGAACAACCATTTGGACACGCTGGAAGCAGGCTCCTGGGCCAGTTCCTAGAAACTCGCACGTTCCGCGAGATGCACGGAGAGACCGGCGGAAGCACCGGCGCCGACGAAGCCTTCGCCGGCAATTGGGCAAAGGGAATCGGTGCCGAGATCATGGGCCGCAACAAGTTTGGACCACAGCGCGGACCGTGGGCCGACGAGGATTGGAAAGGTGGTGGGGGGACGATCCCGTCTTTCACACACCGGTGTTCGTGTTGACGCACTATCCGAGGCCGACCATCGAAATGAAAGGCGGTACTACCTTCCACTTCATCGATGCCGCACCTGCCGAAGCGCTGAGGATCGCCCAAGAAGCGGCTGGTGAGCTCGACGTGCGCATCGGTGGAGGACCATCGACCGTGCGACAGTTTCTCGCCGCAGACCTGGTTGACCACATGCATATTGTGATCGCTCCCATTGTCTTGGGCCGCGGTGAGAGACTCTGGGACGGGCTGGAGGGGCTGGAAGACCGCTTTGACGTGGAGGCGGTCAGCACCCCGAGCAGCGTCACGCACGTCACCTTCACCCGCCGATAGGCCTCTGATGGAGACTCCCCACACTCAGTGATCGGCGAGGATCCGGCTGTCTGCGTGGGAACGATCCGCCGGCAGAGATCGGTGTCCGAGCCTGCGTACCCGATGCCGGGTCGGCGAGATATTCGGATCACGCCTCAGGCTACGGTGGATGCGAGCGGGGCGTGCAAAGATCTACGTCGATGAGCGATGCGGTCGACGACCTGGTCCTCGACCCACTTGAGTGGTTGGGCCCCGGAGTGCGTGCATACTCAGAGGTGCTCGACGCATGGCGGACATCGTGCCCGCGCCTGCCCGTGTGGGAAGAGGCCAACGACCGTGGGCTACGTCGAACGCCACAACGTGCCGGGAAACGGCCAGTTCATCTCGGTGACCGAGCTCGGGGCCGAGCACCTACGAGCAAATCATCGTGGCAGCTTGGAGGTGGCCCGAGTGGGCACCCTGCCTGCTCGCGACCGAAGCGGCATACCCGGTGCCGAACCTGCCCAACCAACCTATCTGGTCTACCGATTCGACCCTACTCGGTAGCAACCCCTCGGCCAAGAATGAGGCGTAAGCATTGGTTGACCGCCCAATAGAGAGAATCGCACGGGACGTGGGTGTTCCGAACCTTCTGGATATTCTCGCCGAGGAACTGAGCGCGAGCGACCTGCAGTCCTTGTTGTTAGAGGTGTACCGGAGGCGCGCCTCCCACGTTTCACCTTCCCAGGTACTGGCCCACTACGAAGCCAACCGATTCGTGGCTCCCTCGTCACTAAGTCCCGAAAGGCTCGTCGACTTCGAGCAACTCCTGTGGGACCAACTCCCAGCCAACTATGAGGGACTGGAGCTGTCCCCACTCTGCCCATTCGGTGCACATTCATCCGTGGCGACGGTTGATCAGAACAAGGTCGTTACGACCATCCGGACCGCCGAAGTAGTGGCGGACACGACCAACGTGCTGGCGTTGGAGTGTGCCCGGCGGCGGCGAAGGTGCCTCCGAGATCGCGAACCGAACGTTTTGAAAGAGTGTTTCTGGCTGCTTGTCAACGACAAGTAAGGGCCCAGCCCGTCGGTGAGCCTCGGATGAAGGCCCATTTCAACATGGTCGGGCTTTGTGCCGCCGGAAGGGATGAAGGATCGTTCGGATTTGAGGCAGACGCCCTCCGGCAGCATCTCCATTTCCTGATGTCTGTCGTTGCAACTGTTCGCCCAACTTGGAGAATCACAGTTGCCGTCACAGACCTGGCCAATCGATCACGCGTGCTTCAGGATCATGTGATGGACCCCCTCCAGGCAGACTTCCCCCGCTCACGCTTCAGAATGGACCCCGATCGGACGTCCGGTCGGGGCTACTACAAAGATGCTTGCTTCAAGCTCCTCGTAGATGACGGCGCAGTCGATCAGAGGGAAGTCGGTGACGGAGGAGCCACGGACTGGGTCGGCAAGTTTCTGAGCGACGGCAAAGAGAGACTGGTCATCGCAGGACTCGGGGTCGACGTTCTGCTTTCCTGACTGGTGGCCCATGTCCACTCGGAGCGAATGCCCTGCCCTCTTCGAATGCGCGCCGGCGACCAGTAGTCGTTGGCCATACGACAGCGGCCCCATCAAGAGCCCGGTGCTCATCGGTCGGAACCACCATCGCGGCCGTCTAGGAAGGACTCTTCGTCCACCGAGACTCCTGGTCTTGCGAAGCGCGGCCGATTCAGAGGTGATTATTCTCGTAGTCCTCGACCCGCGCCCGCATCAACCCCTTCAGGAGCTCCGTCGGCAGCTCGCGGTCGTAGGGGAGCTTGATGAACCCCTCACCGGCCTCGTAGCCGGCAGCCTCCACGGCGGCCTTCTGGCCGGCGAAGAATGAGGGGGTGAACCGCAACGAGCAGTGCCTCTTGAAGTTCTGAAGCATCCACAGGTTGGCGGTATCGCCACGCACGTAGACCGGCAAATTCCACTTCAGTTGCTCCCGAGCCTCTGGGTCGGCCCCAATACTCAACTTCCTGAGCGTCTTGAGATGCGGCCGCTCGACCTCTCCTAGTTGGGCGAAGAAGTCGTCGACGCTTTCCCGCTTGGGCATCGGCATGCAATCAGCGTACCCTCCACTTGATCGGAGACCTATGCGGGCACAAGTCGAATTTCAGAATCTCGGAATCGGACCGGCGCCCACGTCCGTGGACGGCTGCGCTCGGCCCGTTGACGCATGAGGGCGTCCCGACCCTGGTTCACACATCGGAGCTACTGGGCCTACAGCATCACCGGCTTTCTCGTGTGGGCCGTTCTGATCCTGCTCACGTCCGCCCAATCGGATACTGGTCGGACGCACGAAGTCCTGCTTGTAGTCGCAGGCTCGACCCCGTGTTGGATCTCAGCACCTACCGCCAGATCCGTTGATCCACCACCACGTCGCAAGCTTCAGCAGAGCGAACAGCCAGATCCATAGCCCGACTCATTGCGAAGGTGCTCGGGTCCTCAGTTGTGTGCCCGCGATGCCGGTCGGGTTGAATCCCTTCCGGGCCGCACGCGGGACTCCCTCGGAATGAGCCAGAGTCCAGGGTCGAGCACTTCAGAGCACCTGAAGCCGAGTGAGTACAGAATCGCCGGCGATTCTCTCGTCCGCGCGCCTCAGCCGAGCACTGAGGCCGACCATGATTCTCTGCATGGCGGCGGGTGCCACTAGAGCCAGGGAGCGGAACTCGCTCCGAGACAGGACGAGCAGACGAACATCGGTCTCGGCCACCACCGTCCCGGTTCGTTCGTTCCCTTCCAAGAGGGCCATCTCGCCGAAGAAGCCACCCTCTTCCAACGTCGCGATCTGCAGTCCGTTCCGCCAGACGGACGCCTCGCCCTCGATGATTACGAAGAACTGGTTGCCATACGTGCCCTGCCTGGTGAGGGTCGTCCCGCTCTTTGCCGATGTCGTCGACGAGAGGGAGGAGATTTGTGCGAGTTCCTTTTCCGTGCAAGTGGAGAAGAGGTCGATCTGCTTCAGCACGGCGTGATGCTCATCTGCTGTCGCGCGCATCCTCATGGGGCGGTCCTTTCGGTTCGACCAATTCGAATCCCTCGCGCTTCAATGATGCGCTCCGGATCGTGTCCCCGTCTGTCCCCTTGGCGACAGTCTCAGGTCAAGGGGGCGGGCTCGCCGCGGTCCGATCGGGAACCGTCACAGGCGAGCACCCCGTGACAAGCCGTCCGGATCGGTGACTCGGAGCCGTCTGGACTCCATGCTGATCCAGCCCTGCCGCTCGAAGTCGCGGAGGCAGGCATTCACCCGCTGGCGGCTGGCACCGATGCTTGCGGCCACCTCGGACTGAGTCAGGCGATTGTTGACGGAGCGAGAATCATCGGCCAGATGACGGTCGAGGAGGTACTTGGCAACACGTTGTCTCAGATCGAGAAAGACCAGGTCGGCGGCCACGCCGGTGAGCCTCCGGACCATCGCGGACACACGCTCGAGCAGCGCGATGCAGGCTGCCGGTCGCTTCGAAATGAGGTCCATGATCACCGATTCGGGCAGCTCGAGCACCACGCTCTCCTCACTCGCCTGGACTGTCGCCGAGCGAGGACCCTTCGAAAAAACGCCGACCTCACCGATGCTGTTCCCAGGCACCACGGTGTCGACGATGAACGGGTCGCCTTCTTGCGAGTACCTCAGGACTTTGAGGTGCCCAGAAAGCAGAACGAGGACCGAGTCAGAGGTCTCGCCCTCGGAGAAGAGGATCTGTCCTTTGTCAAGCTTCCTCCGGCGGCTCCTCGAAGCAAGGTACGCCCGCTCTGACTCATCGAGTACACCCAGAATGGTGGCACCGGCAAGGGGGTCGTCCCCAGGATCGATCACTGCCGAACTACCGAGTCATCAATCGACACCATCAGGTACAGCCTGCAGCCCAGACCTCGCCGACCAGGAGGGTGCATCACAGCCCCCGGGGCGGAATCCGCGTCGGAAGCATCCGGAGTGATCATGTCCGGCTGCACGGGGGAGCTGCCGCCGGCACATGATCACCTCGGCGGGTTCCGCCGCCCACGGGTAAGTGTGCAGGCCTCAGGTTCAGTTGTCTGTCTCCGAGGTGACAACCCACCACAATCTTCTCCCTTTCCGGCGAACGGCGCCCCACCGGTCCGGCGACCGTTGGTGGCGAGTCGGCTCACCGATGCCCGGGGTCCGCTTCGAGTGCTTTCCCCCACTCACGCGAACGGTGACCTCGTGGAGCGACGACCAGGACGTTACGAAGGCATCCTTGCCCTCAGCGGCGATCTTCGCCACTGAGTTCGATCCGGCTCGGGCGAGCCACCACTGTCAGGAAGATTCGGGTTCGCCGGTGGATGGAAGCCACGTCCGCCAGGTTTGCCGCAAGATACGGAGTGGTCACGACGTCACCAGAACAGTCGGCCCAGGTGATCCGGGCATCCTGCCTGGCCCGACCGGAGCGCCGGCATCCGGGAAGCCGCCAGCCCTCTCGGCCACCATTTGGCCAGGGCCATGTTCGAGTCGACGGGCCTGACGGTCGCATCGGCGATCTGTGCGAAGCGCGGGCGGTTCCGGCCAGAATGGCCAACATGGTGCGGCGGTTCACGAAGGCGGCCCTTTCGCTGATACCGGCGGTTGTGCTTGCCGCTTGTAGCCATCCCGGGGGCGACCCCGACGGCGCTGTGCTTCGGTCGTTGCAGGAGACCACGGGAGTCATTCCGCCCGGCGCCTCCAACGTCAGAACCCAGTCACTGACTGCAGCCTGGACGCCTCCGTGTCCAGAGTTCCCAGAGGCGCACGCCGGGTGGAGTGCAGACCAGGTGTTCATCAGCTTCACCGCATCTCCCTCGGCTCGTGTGCTCCAGCATCTGGACTCAGGTCTTCGACAATTGGGATGGCAACGCCACGATACTGTCGTGACCCAAGGGCAGGGACCGGTTCCCCACTGGACGCTCATCACCCCAAGTGGCCACAAGGCCGATGCGTTTGCATTTCAGGCCCCACCCAGGTCGGGCCGTTGGGCTGTGAACTCGAGCTGGCAACCACCGGGACCGAAAGCTGAAGGCTGTCCCTGAACGGCGCACTGAGCGCCAGGCACAGGGATTCGTCGGAACGATGGATTCCCACGGGCCGAGTTATGGTGCGAGCGGGCGCCGCGGGCTCCCAGCGGGAGCCGTCACCTTCCCCTTCACCCACAGAGCAGACTCGACGCGCCACTGGAACGACCCCACCGCGAGGGCTGAGGCGCTACAGGTCCATGACGCCATCGTGCGGGGAGCAATCGAGCGCGACCCTGGCCATATCTTCGACAGCCGCTCGACACGGAAGCGTGAACCAGACAGATTTTCCTGCCTCGTACTCCGCCACCCCCCAGTCCTCTGCCAGTGCTCGGACGATGAGCAGACCACGGCCATGCGGGTCGGACTCCTCGGGATCTCCAGGCACGGGCCGACCCTCGCCGCCATCAGTGACCGCCGCCCTGACGACGCCGACTTGCTCTCCGTGATGGAGGTAAATCCGGATGGGCGTGGATCCGTGCACGACGGCATTGGTCACCAGCTCGCTGATCATCAGTTCAGCGGCCGCAATCGCGTCCGTCGTCACAATCCACCATCTCGGACCGGATGAGATCCCTGGCAATAGCCGGACTCTCCGTGGTGGCTGGCAGCGTCTGAGATCTGGTCACGCTCCTCCGAACCCTTCCCGCCCGTCCATCCGCCTGCCGGCGTTGGAATACCCCTGGCCGTCGTCGGAAAAACCTCGTGGCCGACTTAACGCCGTTGGCGAGTCCGAGTTCGATCCGGACAGCTCGAACAATGGCGGTGACCAGGCAGGGTCCCACCTCGTGATCCAGCTGCCAGAGCCCGCCACTGGAACTGTACGCCTGGCACTCTGGACGGGTCACGGACCGAACGACCAGTGGCAAGTGTTGCGATGTGCGTCTGCACGGGAATTGAGCCTTCAATGGCTGGGACGAGCGGTGAGCACCATGTCACGATCTGCCCGGGGCGCCGGGTAGTGCATCGAACGTGGACGGGTCGCCTTCTGCACCGAGGAACTCGGGTGCCGGCCCTGCCTCGGTTGCGACGTCCGCGGGCCCCACTCCTCCGATCCGTCTTGGAGGGTGATCACGGGGTCTCACTGTTCGGCACAGGAAACTCCGTGACGGCGGTGCCGTGGCCGATTTGGGTGCCGACGATTCTCGGAGTGGTGGCAATCGCCGTGGTAGGTCTCGGATGGGATCCGGGGTGGACCTTGCCACCCACCGTCCCCTCTGGATGCGGACCGCCGGTTCACAGGCCGGCAAGCTGGCCGCCTCGACCCGCCTGGGTCCCAGTCTCGTGGCTCCCGTTCCGATCTTCGGATGTTCGGACCCATGCGAAAGCGCCCGTCCCACAAGCCGATGGGGATCGGGCGCTTCGCTTCATTTGTGCCCTGGAATGAATCGCATCGGGGTCTGGCAACCAGAGGGGGCTACTGCCCTCGTCGTCGCAACGCTCCCACTTCGAGCCGCTTGCCTTCGCACTACCTGGGCCCTGTGACCCTGCGCCATCCACTCTCAGGATGAGCCACCTTGCATACTTCGCATAAGCGCCTCCTTCCGGGATCTTTCGGGATCCCTCACTAGCAGTATGAACCGGTCGAGTCGGATTGAACAGGGTCGAAGGGCCCTTGCCAGAGTGCCTCCCACTGCCCACCCTCGACGGCCCAGGTGCTGGCGTCCGGCAGCCCGGACGACAGGTCCAACGGACTGGGGCGGACACAACCGGAGCGGCGGCTGGCTGACGGTCGGGGTTCCCGATGAACCGAGGGCTGCGGATACCTCCAATGTGCTCGGTCACCGCAGGGCGTGTCAGGATCAGCATTGTCTCAACACCGAGCGGGTGAACAGGCGTGGTCCACAGGAGAAGGGCGACAGCATGGAGCAGGACGGCAGCACAGACGGCCTGACGATCGATGAGCTTCGAGAGCGTTATCGGCTCGAACAGCAGAAACGCCTGCGGCCTGACGGCATGGCTCAGTGGCTCGAGCTAACCGACGAGTTCGAGGACCTCGACCGCGACCCGTTCGTGGAACCCGGCTTCTCCCGAGACCCAGTGGTCGAGGAGGCGACCGTCCTGATCGTGGGTGGTGGATTCGCCGGAATGCTCACGGCGATCGACCTCACCAGGCACGGGATCACCAACTTCCGGATAGTCGAGAAGGCGGGCGACTTCGGCGGCACGTGGTACTGGAATCGGTACCCGGGATGCATGTGCGACGTGGAGTCGTACACGTATCTCCCGCTCCTCGAGGAGACGGGATTCATGCCATCGGAGCGCTACGCCAGCGCCACGGAGATCTTCGAGTACGCCAAGTTGCTGGCCCGTACGTTCGACCTCTACCCCCATGCCCTCTTCCAGACAGACGTGACCGGTGCCGAGTGGGACGAGGAGGCACAGCGCTGGCAGGTCACCACCTCGCGAGACGATCAGCTATCGAGTCGCTTCGTCATCTTGGCCGGAGGCATCTTGCACAAGGCCAAACTGCCGGGGATCCCCGGCATCGAGACATTCGAGGGCAAGGCCTTCCACACCAGCCGCTGGGACTACAGCTACACGGGCGGCAGCCCACTCGAACCAATGGACAACCTCGCCGAGAAGACGGTCGGCGTCATCGGAACAGGCGCCACCGCGGTGCAGGTGGTGCCCCAGATCGCTCGCGTTGCCAAGGAGCTCTATGTCTTCCAGCGCACACCGGGAGCGGTGGGCGTCCGCAATCAACAGCCCACCGACGTCGAGTGGTTCCGAAGCCTCAAGCCTGGGTGGCAGAACGAGCGGATCATCAACTTCACCCAAGCAGTAACCGGAGCCCAGCCCGAGGTGGACCTGGTCCATGACGGCTGGACCGAGGTGATGTGGGTCGACACCCAGAGGTCCCCGGGTTCGGCGGAGGAGATCGCGGCCCTCGAGCGGTCGGACTTCGAGACCATGGAGGTGATCCGGCGACGTGTCGATGAGATCGTCCAGGACCCAGAGACGGCGGACAAGCTCAAACCCTATTGGGGCAAGCACTGCAAGCGGGTCTGTTTCCATGATGACTACCTGCCCGCGTTCAACCTGCCCAACGTCCATCTGGTGGACACCAATGGTCGGGGCGTAGACGCCCTCACGGCTCGCGGCCCAGTGGTCGACGGGGTGGAGTATCCAGTGGATCTCCTCATCTATGCCTCCGGCTTCGAGGTGACGACAGATCTGTACCAGCGGCTCGGCTTCGATCCCAAAGGGCGCGATGGCATCACGCTTTCGGAGCGGTGGGCGAAGGGCGCACACACCCTCCATGGCGTCCTGGCCAGTGGATTTCCCAACCTGCTCCTGATCAGCCTCGTCCAGGGCGGGTTCGGCACCAACTTCTCACACCTGCTGTCAGAATCGGCCAAACACGTGGCCCACATCGTTGAGGCCTGCATCGAACAAGGGATCGCCGTCATCGAGCCGGAAGAGGCCGCTGAAGAGGAGTGGCTCGCCGTGCTCCACCGCGTCGGTGCCGGCGGCACCCGCTACTTCCTGAGCTGCACGCCCAGCTTTTACAACAGCGAACAGCAGACGATTGATGCCCGGGCGGCTCGGAATCTCACCTACTCCGGGAGCCTCCTGGACTACATCGGGTACCTGGAGAGGTGGCGGCAGGAGCCCAACTTCACCGGGGTCAAGGTGCAACGGGTGAGAACTACAGACGGCCGGTAGGTCGCCCGGTGGATCGTTCTCGGACGCTGGAGGGGGATTCTGGCCGAGCGGCCAATTCTGCAAGGTCGACCGAGGAGCCCATGGATCGCCTCCTCAACTGAGGTGCTTCCGGCAGCGGCGGGGGCAGGTCAATCCGTGCCCGGTGGGGCTTACGGCGTTGAAAAGGACGATCGCACCATGAACCGTTGGAAGCCGAGTCGCCCAGTCCTGGTGGCCTTGGTGGTACTCCACATCATCGTGACCGCGATCACGCTTCGCGATATCAGCCAGCGGAGTGACGCCCAGGTCCGTGGACCACGCTGGTTCTGGCGAGGGTTTGCCCCGTTGCAAATGGGAAACTCGGCGATCTACTGGCTGTTCGGTAGAAGGAACACCACGTAGTCCACACGCTGCGCACGGAGGGGCTGCCGTTGGCCAATTGCGATCGCGACTCCAACAACGCGTGAGCCACGGCCGTCGATCCACGTCTGAAGAACGATCCACGGGAGCCGCCAACGGAGAGCGCCCGTCAACCCGGCAGAGCTAGACCCTGGCGATGGCCGCCAGCCACGCATGGGCTCCTTCGGGGTCGATGGTGATCTCGAGCCGGCTCGCCTCGATCGACTCGACACGCCACCCATCGGTGAAGGCCGCCTGGATCTCGGCCCGACTCACTCGCCGTGGCCCCCAGTCGCCAGGCTGGCGGTCGCTGAAGCAGAGCATGAAGTAGTGGCCGCCAGGCACGAGTGCGGTGCCGAGACTTTCGACAAAGCTGGCCCGGTCGTGGTCATCGAACACATGAAACAGGCCACAGTCCAAGACGGTCTCGTACCGCTCACTCCGCGAGGCCAGCCGCAAGGCGTCAAGCACAAGGAAGCGAGGACCAAGGCTACGCTCTCGGGCCTTTCGCTCAGCGATCCGGATGGCCCTCGGTGCGAAGTCGATCCCGGTGGCATCCAGGCCGAGCTCGGCGGCCATGAGAGCGTGCTCACCTGTTCCGCAACCGATATCGAGAACGCTGCCGACCAGGACTCCTGCTCGGGCCAACGTCAGAAAGGCCGGCTGTGGGTGCCCGATATCCCAAGGGGGCGAATCCGCATAGGCGGAATCGAACTCAACGGTCCGGTCTGATTCAGCAGGCACCTCGCCTGCGCTGGGATCGGTGGCGTCAACCATGCAGCAATGCTATTTCGATTGCGACGGTGCTGATGGAGTCCAACCGTGCACCGGAGCCGCTCGGCTGGAAAGACTCAATCCAGGGTCTGATTGATCAGCTGGAAGAGCGACTCGAACCGGTCCAGGGTCGTCGGACGGAGCACGAAGGTCGCGGTCTTTCGGTGGCCGAGAAACCAATTGGCGGTGTCGTTGCGGTTGAATTCGCCCTCGACCCTGCAAATCCGCTCGGTGATGCCCTCCCCTTCATCGGGGAGTTGCGACATGTCGAGCGTAGACCCGAAGGTTGCGTTGTAGATCAACACGTAGTCCTCCGGGTAGAAGAGGTCCTCTGACCCGGCGACTCCGAGCCCGGCGATGGATGCGAGTCCGATGATGCGCGTGGCGGTGAGGACACCTTCATCGACCAGACCATCGAGCCGTTGGGCGAGGATGCTGTTGCCGTTGAGCACGACCGTCACGTCCAGCTGATTGCCGAACAGTGCGGCGGCGGCCGGCATGGTGGCCATGCCCCCAGCGGGCACCACCCGCCACCTCGGGTCGAGATGCACCCGCTCCTTCTCCCGCAGCACGTCGGACATCACCGTCAGGTACGTGTAGTCGGCAAGATCCTCCACGATGAGGTTGTCAGGGCCGTCGAAGAGATGCTGGGCGATGTCGTGGCCCAGCAGTCCCTGGAGGGGAGACAGGGTGTCAGGGTCCCGGGCAACCAGTCGTGAGCTGACCTTCGTGCCTTCGTCCGGTCCCAGATCCTCGACAACGCGGACCCGCTCGAGATGGCTTGCGTCCACCATGAAGGGCGAGTGGGTCGTGTAGACGACCTGATGGCTGTCGGCGAGCGTCTCCTCAATGAAGTCCAGGAAGTCCCGCTGGGCACGGGCATGAAGAGCCAGTGCAGGCTCGTCGAGGAGGACGATGATCGACTTGTCTGAATAGAACTCCTTGAAGGCCGCCAGGAACGAGATGAACCACCGAAATCCCGATGACCGTACGTCGAGGTTGTTGGTGAAGTAGTGCCGGTCATCCTCCACACGAAGTTGGAGCAGCTGCACGTTTGTCCCATCAGCCCGGACCTCCGCCGTGGGTTCGATGTCGATCTTGAGACGTAGGTGGTCGTTCTGGTGCCAGTACCGTCGGACTTGTCGAGTCAGATCCGCGGCGACCGCCTCCATTTCGCCGCTGCGCTTCTCGTAGTCGGGATTCACCAGCTCGTCGGACGCGAATCCGAGCTTCAGGAGGGCCAGGGCCGTGCGCTGCGAGTCATCCAATTCGGATTCCGAGTTCGACCGGAGGGCGTCCACCAGCGGACCGATGTCCGTCCTGCCCATCAGCTCGCTGTATTCGTCAAAGTGAAAGAACCGGGGAACCAGGTTGGCGAGGTGCTCGGCCACCGCCTGAGCGACTGATTCGGGGTAGAGGGCGTCCAGATCCCGCTTCGCCTGCCCGGCCACGACAGCGGTGGGCGTGGGCTCGGCGGTGCCGTCCTTGCGGGTACCTTCTTCGCCAGACAACAAGAGAAGATGGCTTCTCAGCTCCTCGAGGCCGTCCGAGTCCGCGACGATGTCGTAGCTGGACATGAACGCTCGACAGGCCGCAGCCTCGTCGATCTCCACCCCGAAGTCTCTGGTGTTGTCGTAATGCACGCCCAGGCTCCACTGTTTGGCCAGAAGGACCCCTTCGCCGAAGCGCTCACCGATTCCGGTGGTCTCCTCGTCAGTCAACTCGAAGGTGGCCGTTATGGGTAGAGCGGCCTCATACTCACCAGAGCGCTGGTGTTCCTTCTGGAGCCACCGGGGGTACTGCTGCTCGTCGAACGTCCGGTCGTTCAGGGCCGGGTTGAGAGCATGCAGCGAATGGAGGATGTTGGTCTTGCCCGACTCGTTCTTCCCCACGAGACAGGTGACCCTGGAGTCCACATCGATGGTGCCCGAGTCAAGAATGTTCCTGAAGCGGACGCTTCGGAATGAGATCAGAATCACGACCTGTTCACCTTCAGAATTCCGCCCCTGCACAGCGGGGAAGGGGGGTTGGACGGCCCGAAGCCGCTCCTGGGCCGATCCCTCCGCAAACGACTTCTCGAATTGCCGCGAGGCACGTTGCACCTGTCCCTTCCCCATCAGGGCATCTATCGGCATTCGGGCGGCAACACTGAAGCGCCCGGGTCGAGTTGGACGAGCCCGCTGGCGCCTCCCCTGCATCACGCCGCTGTGACCTGGGCCTTTATGACCTGGAGCATGGGGGCGGGCCCCGGCACCAACCCGGGCGTCGGTCCTCCAATCGCAGCGAGGTGGCGCCAGCGAAACGGCCGACTTCCGCATCACCGCCGTACTGGCGAAACCGCCGCGTCAGCCGAACGGGCCTGTGGTCGAGACCCGGGCACTCTCCGTCGAGCTGGCCCAATCGAGTACTTCCCCCGGCTCCCTGGACCAGTGCCCGCCGGTCACCGACATGGCAATCGGGTCCCCTTCCCGCGTCACGCGCTGCGCCACCACTCGGTTCCGCCCTCCCGTCTCAGCCGGTCGATACGATCGCCTCCCCATGACGCAGATCACCGCCACCCCCACATCTCCGGCTCTCCCGGGGTCACCACGTACGACCCGCGCACGGTCCGACAATCCCCGACCGGAGCTGGGCTGCTCGGGTCGGGCGGATTTCAGCTGAATGGCCAAGTCCATCCGTCTCCGGCCATGGCAGCTCGCCGCCCTCGATCAGCTGGAGTGCTCGGCTCAGGCCGACTTCCTGGCCGTTGCCACCCCAGGGGCGGGCAAGACCACGCTGGCTCTGGCCGCGGCGCGCTGGTCCCTCGCCCGCTCCCCCGCCCGTTTGATCGTGGTGGTCCCGACCGCCCACCTCAAGTTCCAGTGGGCCCGTGCCGCGGCCGCCCTTGACCTGCATCTCGAGGCCGGGTGGTCACCATCGAGCGGTGACTTCCCTTCGGACATGCACGGCATTGTGACCACCTATCAGCAGGTTGCGTCTGCACCCGAAGCGATGGCCCAACGGTCGGCCGGCGCCTTCGTGATCCTGGACGAGATCCACCACGCCGGCGACGACCGGGCCTGGGGCAGCGCGCTGCAGACCGCCTTTCGGGGAGCCGGGCGGAGGCTCTCGCTCTCGGGCACTCCGTTCCGGTCCGACACCAGGTCAATCCCCTTCGTGCGCTACGAGCTCGACAAGGCCGTACCGGACTTCGAGTACGGATACGGGCCGGCACTGGCTGAACGCAGGGTCGTTCGTCCCATCTACTTTCCCCGGACCAATGGACACATGGAATGGTCCGCGCCCGACGGCGCCGTCCATGCCGCAGGTTTCGACGACGCGCTCGACGCCCCCCGGGCCAACCAGCGGCTCCGGGCAGCACTGTCGCTCGAGGGCGAGTGGCTACCCGATGTCCTCGGAGCGGCCCATGCACGGCTCGCGGCGGTGCGCGAACATCACCCGGACGCCGGTGGACTCATCGTGGCGACCGACCAGGACCATGCCGCGGGAATCGCCGATCTGATCCGACGACGCCTGCGCACGTGGGCGGTGGTGGCCACGTCCGACGACCCAGCCGCCTCGCGCAAGATCTTGGAATTCACCTCCTCCGATGATCCGTGGCTGGTGGCCGTGCGGATGGTCTCCGAAGGTGTTGACATCCCCCGTCTACGGGTCGGCGTATTCGCCACGACTACGACGACCGAGCTCTTCTTCCGCCAGGTCGTCGGGCGCTTCGTCCGATGGCAGCCAGGTGTCGGGCGGCAGTCCGCCCATCTCTTCATTCCCGATGATGTCCGACTGCGGTCCGCCGCCCTCGACATCGCGGCGGACCGCCGGCACAGCCTGCGACGGGAGGAGCACCCCGACGGATCCGACGCGGTGATGGAGAGCGTGGACGGCGACGGATTCGAGGGCACCGCTGATCTCATCGAGGGCGAACAGCTCTCACTGTTCGCCGTGATATCCGCCGTGGCCACCGGGGCCGTCATGCCCGACGACGAACTCCACCACGAACCCGATGAGAGCGATCACGACCCGGCGCTCGTCCTGGACCTGCCCGCGCCTCCACAGCTTCCCGGCGGCGGCCGGTCCGCCCCGATCGGCGACGGTGAGACCCTGATGGAGCAAAAGGCTCGGCTCAGGGCCTCCAACACCTCGGTCGTCCGGGACCTCGCCCGGATGACCGGTATGTCCCACGCCCAGGTGAACGCCGAGCTGAATCGACTCGCGGGCTTGAGGCGGATCGGCGACGCCACCTCCGACCAGCTCGAACGCCGGCTCACCCATGCCCGGCGCTGGATGGCCACGCGATGACGACATCTGGGCCGCCGCCGTCGAGCGCACCCACCGGGTGACGGGTCAGTCGAGGCGGTAGAGCTTGTGCCCGGTCTCGGCGAGGACCTTCCGACGAGTCTCAGGACGAAGCGTGGCCATGGCCTCCCGGACGTGCTCGAGCGGCTTGGGCCAGAGAGCGGTGGGATGAGGAAAGTCGGTTTCGAACATGACGTTGTCCTCACCAACTTTGTCGATCAACTCCTGAAGGTGCCCCCGGCCGGTCTCGAACCACATCGTGGCGTACCAGTTCGTCTTGAAGTACTCCGAAGGCGCCCTACCGAGTTCGGCCGCCTGCACGGGAGCGTTCTCGGGTAGCTCCCAGTCCATGGTCTCGAGGATGAAGGGCACCCAGCCGATCCCGCTCTCGACCGAAACCATCTTGAGTTTGGGAAAGCGGTCGAAGACGCCCGAGAAGATCGTGTTGATCACCAGTCGGGCGTTGCCGATGAAGAGCATTGATCCGCCGATGGCGGGTTTCACCGCCTCGTCCTGGGACTCCCAGAAGTACTGGCCGTAGAAGTTCATGGCCGTGAGGCTCGAACCGATGTGGAAGTGGACGGGGAGCTCAAGGTCGGCGCACACCTCCCAGAGCGGGTCCCAGGCCCGGCTGGCCAGATCCGGAGAGCCAAGATCCTGGGGGTCGGACGTCATATTGACGCCGCGGAGTCCCATTCCGGCCACCCGCTGTGCTTCACGCACGCAGCCCTCGATGTCCCAAGCCGGGAGAATGGGCATGGGCAGGAGCCGGTTCTGGGTGTGGTCCTGGATCTCCGCCCGGGAGTCGTTGAAGATCTCCATGCACAGGCGCCTCAGTACGGGATCCTTCACATCGGCGAGAGACTGGCCCCCCAAGCCCAGGGCATTTGGGTACAGGACCTGGTGCTTGATCCCCATATCGTCGAGGACCCCGAGGCGAGCGTCGATGTCCCACGCTGCCACATGAGATCGCTCGAAATCCCATTCGACCAACGACTCCAGGAACGGGTGCTTCACACCCTCCCGATCGATGGTGCTACCGCCGCCGGCCTTTCCCACGGGCATCCCTTCGACCACCCACGTGCGCTCTCCGTCGACCATCTCGACGTGCAGGATCTCATCCCGGTAGGCAGCCGGGGCCCGGGACGTCCAGAGGTCATCCACGTCGGTCAGATGTGAGTCGGCGTCCAGAACGGCAAGGACCTCGGGTGCTTCGCGTGCAAGGGCCATCAGTCGAACCTCCGTGCTCCAGGGTCAGGGGTCGGTTCCCTGGTTGGGACGCTAGTGCCGTCCGGCTGTCGAGCACCCAATTCTGTCAGGTCCCGGCCGACCGCGGGCAAATCCCAGGTCCCCGGGGTGGAGGGCCAGCCATCCCCACACCGCAGTCGACGCTGGCCGGCGAGCCAGGCCATCGACGGCCCGCGCTCCGTCGGACCGGCGGGGTTGTGCCGCGTTTGCTCGTCGCCGGAGACCCGGTCAACAGGGGACTCCTGACCGCGGTGCTCTCTGTCGCCGGCCGAGATCGGCGTCGGGTCGGCGGACAACGAGTACGTTTCCGAGCGAGTGGGCCGCGTACACAGCAACCGCGCACCCGGGATCGGCACTGCAGATGACGGGTGACAATGATTGATCTGAGCCGGAGCGCCAAGAGGCCCAGCCATCCAGGTGCCGGGTCCTAGGGCCCACGGTGAAGGAGGGCAGAGAACAGCTCTGGGGCGGGCAGCTCGGCGCGGCGGATGTGACCGCGTCGACAGTCGCCAATATCGGGCCGGGAATCGACTTCTATTTCCGCCTTCGGGGTCATCGCGGTCACCGCGGGGTGGCCGTATTCAGAATTGCCTTCGACGACTGGATCCGCCCTGATGGCGAGCGGACCCTGTCGGAGGGGATCCGGGACTCCCTGGAGGAACTGCGACAGGTGACCGGCTGATACGAGGCACCGGCCCATCGCCGGTGCGGCTGCGCCCATGTGCTCCCGTCCCAGAACCAGAGGGTCGAGGTAACCGGCACCCACAGGATGACGGTGACAGGGGGCCGACCACAGACGAGGGTGGATCAGTCGCAGGCCGTGAGACCGGGAGAGCGCTGGCGTCGTACGCTCTGGGCATGAGTGCAGAGCAAGAGATCGACAGAGTTGTCGAATTGGCCGTCTACGGTCGACAGGCCGATGGTGATGCCTTCGACAAGATCGATGAGACGGCACTTCACGCCTTGGCGGGCCTGAAGCTGCTCGCGGTTCGCCTGGATGCGCTTTCGGAGCGAATCGACGAGCTCGACGAAGACACGGGATCAGAAGTCGACGAACTCCGACGAGAAATCAAAAGGCTGAGGAAGCAGGTGAAGAAGGGGCGCAGCTAGGCCGACCTGCCGGGACAAGACGGGACGGGACGCATCGAACTCCAGTGCCGGGAGGCCTCCATTGTCGCCTCAGGACTTCCCGCCTGCGGCCGCCCCCGCGGGCGGCGATGCATCGACCGATCCTGGCCCCAGCAGCTCGAGAATCGACCGGAGGCGCTCCCGCCGGGCCTGCAGGCCCCGCCGGTATCCGGCGTTGTCGGTGTCAGCGATCTCGCCACTCATCTCGGTGACCACGTCACCGACCGTGACCCGTAGCTCCTCGGCAAGTTCATCGGGCAGCTCCACCATCATGACCAACCTCCAACTCGACCAGGGCGCTCCGCCCCATCACGATTCTCCACCCGCCGACGACAGGGCGGACAGGGCCGTAAGTCCCACCCTTGGCCGTCTGGGTGCCCGCCTGGAGGCGGTTTGGAACCAGGGGGCGGGTCGGGTCGGGTTGCGGCCTCGTGAGGGGGCTGGGCCCCGGCTACACGTCGATGACGGTGAAGGACCCCTCCGTTCGCAGATCCTGCAGGCGCCCCCGCCCGGTGAAATCGACAGCGGCGAGGTCCACCACATGGGTCTCGGGATTGCCGATCATCCGGTAGGCGTACCGAGGCGTACTCAGATTGACCACGGAGTCCCAGACCGTCACCCCAGGCACCGAGGATGCCCGGCTCTCTCCCTGGCCGCACCCTGTCGGATGTCGAAGGTGTTGCAGACATGCAGGGCCAGGAGCTGCGCCGCTGCCGCATCAGTGGCCTGGTCGAGCGGCTGAAGCACACCGAACAGGCCGACGAACCTCGCCGTCGGCGTGTAGTCGGCCGGGATCCCGTGGAGGCCCGCTCCCTGTCCGAGCGGGGTGAGGGTCACCCCCGACCACCTCCGCTGGGGCCCACATCCACTATGCAGGCATCGGTTCCGGTAAACCACGGCTGTACCGGCGACCCAAGCATCCGGCGAGGTGGGGATCTACCGCCTTTGGTGGACCATGCAAGCCTGGAGCCACCACCCGGATCGGCCGCGCCCGTCTCTGCGCCGCCCGCTCAGGCGTGGTGCGGAAGGCGATGGTCATCCCAGGGCCCTTCATTGGCGTGGGCCGGCCGTCCGGATCCGAGCACCACCATCTCGCGCTCCTGAAGCCGGCACCTGCAGCTCGACCGGTAGGACCAGTCGGGGACTTCCAGCCGAAACCAGACTTCCTTGGTGGCAGGAAGGACCATCGTTCCCCACTCGCTGGCAAGGGCGTCGACGATGGCCAGGCCCCGTCCACCGGTCGCGCCGGGATCAGCGGTGGTGGTCAGGTGGGGTAGTCGTTCGGGGCCGCCGTCCACGACGCCGATTTCGAGATAGCCGTCGGCCACCGCCGCTCTGACCCTCGGGCCGGAACCGGCGTTGACATGTCGGATGACGTTCGTGACGATTTCGCTCGTCAGGAGATCGGCGGTGTCCGCCAACGACGGAAGCTCCCAGCGCCCGAGGAGGGTCGATACCCAATGGCGAGCAGCAGCAGGGGCCGAGGGTTCCGACGCGAACTCTGCTCTCGCTAGACGACACATACCGGCCCGCACAGGTTCGTAGTCAACCGAAGGGGTGGCTGCGCACCCGCGCGCCGCTACCTGTCGGCATCTACCTGCTCCTTTGGCAGAACCCCTTCCCCAGGGACGGAGCCGCAAACATCACGGGCCGACCATGGACAGGATCCCCGGCCTCCCGGGTGCCGCCGGGATACGGCGAGCTGACCGCACGAACGCCTGCGGGCACACGGAGTTCCACTGGCCTGCGCAGATTGATCGTTTGGCCACCCTCCGAGCGTCGTGGGGGCACCAGCGAGGGAGTTGCACACCAGGCAGCCGATCGCAGGTGCTGACCGACGAGCCCTACTCAGTCGTCGGCCTCCCACTTGGGATCCCATTCGTGAACCCAGCTGGCCAGCCCCACCACCTCCAGTGCCCGTTTCACTATCGGTGCAGGCCGGGTCAGTAGCAACTCGTTGCCCGCCTGGGCCAGGTGATTCCTTGCCGTGACCAATGCACTGATTCCGGAACTGTCCATGAAGGACAGGCCGGACAGGTCGACGACCACGTTTGAGCCCGAACGCTCCGCCAACCAGCCGGACAGACCCTCCGCGGTATCCATGTCCAGTTCGCCTTCGAGCGCGACCAACTGAACATTTCCCAGGTCAACTACCTTGCGTGAGAACTCTGCTGTCACCGGACCGCCAGTGATCGGCCATGGCGGAGGGCTGCCGTTCGAACCCCCCTCACCCCCCAAATCCTAGCCGGAGGTACACCGGCGGCAGGGCTGCTGGAGTCACCACCCCGCAGCCCTGAACCTTCGACGGGGCAACGGCCGATGTGGCCGTCACGTCGCTGTCTGCCCGGTCGGCCGAGGAGCGCAAACCCTCCTTCTCGATGCCCATCGCCTGGGAGCGGGGGGCCGGCCGGCGAAATCCGGGCGGGATCTCGACGTCGACGCGGCGGTCGGTCTGCCGGTTGCGCCGCTCCTCCGATCTCGATGTCCGACAGCGGGCTGATGGCCGATCCGGCGTCGTGACGGACCTCCCGGTCATGCTGCTGAAGCCTCCGGGCTGCACGCCCATCCGGTGAGCATTCTGCGGTCGACGCAGAGCCGACCGTGATGAGGAGGGGCCACCCTAGTAATCCCCTAGACTTTACCGCCGCTTTCCTACTATATTGGCATGGTTAGCCTGATTCAGGGGCGGCAAGCGATCCGAAGCGGGGGCATTCGTGGATATCAATCCGTACATCGTCGTCGGCAGCGCCTTCGTCGGCTTTCTCGTGGGGCTGACGGGAGCAGGGGGCGGAGCCTTGATGACGCCGATGCTGATCCTGCTGTTCAGCGTCAAGCCGTCGACCGCCATCTCGAGTGATCTGGTCGCCGCCGTCTTCATGCGCCCATTCGGGGCCGCCGTGCACATGACCAAACGGACGGTGAACTTCCGCCTGGTCGGATGGATGGTGATCGGATCGGTGCCCATGGCCTTTCTCGGTGCCTACCTGCTCCATCTGATGGGTCACGCCAAGACATCGCAGGCCAACATCGAGAAGGCACTCGGAGCGGCCCTCCTCATCGGAGCAACGGCCATGGTGGTCCGCTACTTCGTCGATCGCAAGGGTGGCCACGAACGCAAGGCCGTCGTGCACGACCTCGCCGTGAGACCGTTCCCCACCGTGCTGATCGGCGCCGTCGGAGGGCTCATCGTGGGAATGACCTCGGTCGGGTCGGGATCGCTGATGATCGTGATGCTCCTCTTCCTGTACCCGATGCTGGGCGCCAATCAGCTAGTAGGTACCGACCTGACCCAGGCGGTGCCCTTGACGGCCGCCGCCGCGCTGGGAGCCCTCGCATTCGGTCACGTCGAGTTCTCGGTCACCACGTCGATCATCATCGGCAGTATTCCGGCGGTCATCCTGGGGTCCTTCATCTCCTCGCGAGCACCCGACAGATACATCCGACCAGCCATCACGTTCGTGATCCTCGCCTCGGGGCTGAAGTACGTCGGCCTCAGTACTCCAGCCCTGGGCTGGGTCCTGTCCACGATCCTGTTGGGTACTGCCGTGATCTGGCTGACGTATGCGCGTCCATGGCGGAGCGGTGCTCCACTGTCCAGCACCACGGTCTACCCGGCGGACAAGGTGGGTGCCGCCGTGCGGATCGAGTGAACCCACGAGTACCAGCGCTCGGATCGATCTACTGAATGGACGCGGTCGAGCGCCCGAGGATCATCGCAGAATGCTCCTGCTTTCGTAATCAACAGCCACCAGCATGATCTCGTGAGACGCTTCCGACACCCCGCCGTCGGACTACTCGTTGCCGCTACCTCTGCTTCTGCTGTCGGCCTGCATCGCATTGGCCGGCCCCACCCCATCGACAGGACAGCCGTCGTCCCCGGTGCCGTCGTCCCCGGTGCCATCGACCCCGTCATCCTCGACGCAGACTTCCGGATCGGTCTCGATCAAGCCGGCACTGGCCGGCCTGATCGACATGGGGGTGCAGACGCCCTATCAACTCGATCTCCCGTTCCCCACAGTGGACACCAGCGCCTCGACGACCAGTGGGTACCAAACGGGAGCAAGCACCAGTACCGGCGCCGCCGCAGTGCCGGGCATCCCGCCCACGGCCACGGTCCCCGATCCGGCCACCGAGTCGCTCGGCGTACAAGGTCTACGCCTCGTTCGTCGCCTGGGTGTCGGACTGGTGCAGTCGGGGTCTGGGGCCCAAGCCGGTGGGACTTCCCGCCAATACCACGCACACCAGGACAACTCCGACCGTTACACCGTGTACTTCGACCACTTCCCCCGTCCGGTGGTCCGCAGCGGTCAAGACAAATCAGTAGCACTACCAGGCCGAACGGTCGGATTCTTCAGCCGACGGCAAAACGTGTCGATCGTATGGGCATCGGATTTGCAGCACGAGCTGAACGGAAGGGTAGGTCCGTGCATCCCATCAGGCAGCGGAGCGCCGAGATCTCCA
Organism: uncultured Acidimicrobiaceae bacterium; assembly: GCA_963835465.1. GTDB lineage: Bacteria > Actinomycetota > Acidimicrobiia > Acidimicrobiales > RAAP-2 > Bog-756. The sequence goes on along the minus strand of CAWIFR010000005.1, from coordinate 483,290 downwards.
CCAATACGGTCAACCTGATGATCGAGGCACGGCGCGCCCGGCACATCTACGACAGTGGGTTCACGCTGATCGAAGTCATGGTCACCCTCCTCATTCTCGCCATTCTGCTGGCGATCGCCATCCCCACCTTCCTTGGCGTCACCAGGTCGGCGGTCGGACGTGTTGCCCAGGCCAATTCGAATACGGCCCTCCTGGATTCCCAGACGACCTTCTACGCGTCGAACCAGAACTATCAGCCGGTGGCCAATCTCATCAAGACGCTGAACGCCACCGAGAAGTCACTGACCTTCCAGACAGCGGCCTCCACTGATCACAGCCACATCAGCATCTATGTGGCACCTGACAAGAACGGCGTCATCATGGCCGTGCAGTCCAGTACGAAGAGAGACTGCTGGTACACGATCATCAACGGGCAGGCCGAACCCGTCAAGACAGGTACTCCGTACAGGACACTGCCGGCGAGCGTGCTCGGAGTGGGAACGTATTTCGGGGAGGCGAAGCTCCCGGCGAATGGCGTGCCCAAAGTGTGCCAGGCCTCGAAGGTCCTCGCCGCAGCCGCCGGATCGGTGGCCTACCAGAAGGGCAGCTTTCCGAACCTCTGAGGCGTGGAACGTCGCCACTGCTGGCGCCGGAGGGCTGGGACCCCCCCGACCCGAAGCATCACCGTCGGCGAGCACTACGCCATGCCGCCGGAGGTGAGATCATCTGCATGTAGGTTCAGTGGGGGCCCGACGAAGCGGGCGTCCGAGGCAGGATCCCCCCAACCGACCGGCTACCACTACGGAAGGACGGCAATGGCACTCTCTGACGGAGCAGCTCAAGGAGCCGCCCTCCGAGTCGGAGAGGACCGCGTGCCGATCATCGGCTCCGCACGCGTGTACGTATGCGGAATCACCCCGTACGACACGACCCACCTGGGTCATGCCGCCACGTTCGTGTGGACCGATCTGGCGGCGCGCGTCTTGCACCTGACCGGCGTACACGTGGACGTCTGCCGGAACGTAACCGATGTCGACGACCATCTGGTGGCCGAAGCCAAATCCCAAGGGGTCCCCTGGCGCTCGTTGGCGACTCAGCAGACCTATCGATTCGAGCGCGATGCCTCGGACCTCGGCATTCTCCGCCCGGCCTTCGAACCGAGAAGCTACGACTACGTCGACGACGTCATCGCCCTTGCCCTCGGGCTATTGGCGCAGGGAGCAGCCTACGAACGTGACGGGTCGGTCTTCTTCCACGGGGAACACGTAAGCAGGGCCGCGGGTCTCGACCCCAGCGAAGCAGCGATGCTGCTCAACGAAGACTCGGCCCGCCATGACGCTCGACCGGAGGAGTCCGCAGAGCATCCCCTGGACGTCGTCATCTGGCAAAGCTCCTCCGGAGACGAGCCGGCGTGGCCAAGTCCATGGGGAGAGGGGCGGCCTGGATGGCACGCCGAGTGCGCCGCCATGGCCATCTCCACATTCGGCCCGACCGTGGACCTGCACGGCGGCGGAGCCGACCTCCGGTTCCCGCATCACGCCTACGAGGCGGCGATGGCCGAGGCCTTTACCGGGGTAGCCCCGTTCGCCCGGTCGTGGATGCACGTGGGCACGGTGATGATACGGGGACAGAAGATGGCCAAGTCCACCGGCAACCTGGTCTTCGTCCATGACCTGCTTCAACGCTGGCCGGCTGCTGCCGTCCGGTACCTGATCCTTTCGAATCCCTGGGATGCCGCCTGGGAATTCGAGGAGAACGCCCTCGACGAAGCGACCGCTCACCTCGACGACATGTGGCGAAGCGCCACGACGCCCCGCGAGAGCGAAGCGGCCCGACAGGAGGTGGTCGCCGCCCTCCTCGACGACCTGGACGTACCATCCTCCCTCGCCATCGCCAAGGAGGCCGGAGGCCAGGTGCTCGCCGAGGTGATCGACTTCCTGGGTTTGCGTGACACCACCACCTGGTACTGATCGGAAAGCTGGCGCCGGCAGCCGATCACCCCTGATGCCGCGAGTGTCATCCGGCGTCCTGATCGGGGTCATTGCATCCTCGCCGAGGAGAAGCCTCAGCCAACGGCTACCGAAGGATCGGGGGCGAGGGCGGCCGCGAACCTCAGAGTCCAAGGCTCTGCCTCCCGTCTCGGCGCATGCGATTACCGTGCGACGGGCGAGGTCCCGGCCACGCCGGCTGAGGGGTAAGGCGCCGAGGCTCAGGTCGGGCGGGCGAAGTGATGCGCGGTGAGTTCGTGACCGGTGGCCGAGCCGGCAGTTCCCGGGTCGGAGTGAATCAGAGCCTCCGTCAGGCGAGGGACCTCATGGAGTAGCTGGTGGTGGGCGCGCTCGGCGATGCCATGCGCCGCAGCCAGCGTGAGCTCCGCGTCGGAGACGATGGTGGCCTCGGCTTGGAGCTGGTGGCCGACCCACCGGATCCGGACCCGCTCCACCTGGTCGACTCCCTCCACCCTCGCCAGGACCTCCTCGACCTGGTCCACCAGTCCGGGGTCCACGCTGTCCATCAGCCGGCGAACGATGTCGCGTGCGGTTGTCCGCAGCACACCGACGAGGGCCAACGTGATGAGCAGGCCCATGATGCCATCGGCCCGGGGGAAGCCGACCGCCACCCCGATGGCCCCGGCCACGACCGCAAGCGAAGTCAGGCCGTCAGTCCGAGCATGCTGCCCGTCAGCCACCAGCGCCGCTGATCCGATCCGGCGACCCACCCGGATCCGGTAGTGGGCCACCAACTCGTTGCCCACGAAGCCGACGAATCCGGCCACCGCGACCAGGCCGACTCGGTGGATCGGCGTGGGATGGACAAGGCGCTCGACAGAGACCATCGCGGCGTACGCCGTCGAGGCGGCCACGACCGCCACGATGAAGATGCCGGCCAGGTCCTCGGCCCGACCGAAGCCGTAGGTGTAACGACGGGTGGCGGGCTTGCGCCCAAGCCAGAAGGCGAGGGCGAGCGGGAAGGCGGTCAACGCATCTGCGACGTTGTGGACCGCATCACCGAGCAGGGCGACCGATCCGGAGAGGGAGGTCACGCCGAGCTCCACCGCGGCCGTGAGGCCGAGAACAAGGAGCGAGACCCACAGCACCCGCATGCCCGCGGCGCTGGCGGTCAGTTCGGTGTCGAGCGACCCCTGGGCGTCGTGGGTGTGAGGCATATACAGGCTCTTGATCCAACCGCCCACGCTGCTCGGATGAGCATGATCATGGCCGGCGTGATCACCGGTCTCATAGGACCTGTGTGCTCCGGTGTCCGGATGGTCATGTTCGTGGTGGGTACTCATGCGGACTCCGGGGTGTCCAGCCCGACCGTCTCATGCCGGTGTTCGTCGGGCAGGTCGGAGACCGCGTGGTCGGCGCTGAACAACGCCTCGGTGGCCAGTCGGCCGAGATGCTCGTTCTGGATCGAGTAGAAGAAGAAGGTCCCCTGGCGCCGCCTCTTCACGACGCGGGCCAGGTGCAGCTTGGCGAGGTGCTGGGAGACAGCCGAGGGCTGGGCGCCCACGTGGTCGGCCAGGGAGTTGACCGAGTGCTCGCCGTGCAGCAGTGTCCAGACGATCCGCAGCCGGGTCGGGTCGGCCAACAGCTTGAAGGTATCCGATGCCCATGCCACCTGAGCGGCCGTTGGATCATCTACCTGCGTAGCCATGCATATATTGTACTCATCAATCCGCATGCAATCAACAGGGCTCCGGGGGGAGACCCCCTCCCATTCCGATACGTAATCCTCCGCCAGCGCCCAGGATTTCACCCACCTTGTGAGCACCCCGCCTGGACTGACCGGTGACACACGCTTGGACACATTTATTGCCGCGGTGGTCCAGGACGAAGCGGCCACCCGTGCCGTGGCGACTCCACGTTGGACCGGCGAGAAGGCCCGTGTCACTCGACCCCTCTGGTATCTCTCCGACAATAGAGGGCTGCATGCTTGGGAGCTGGCAACGGCCGCGTCTGTTCGGCACGGCATCCTGGCAGCGAAACGGGAACTGCAGAGCATCCGATGGATCGGGGCGAGATAGAAGGCGCACTCCGTGAGCTTGCCCAGGAGTTGGATGAGCGTGGCGTGATTGCCCGGATCTATCTCGTTGGGGTGCCGCCATGGTTCTTGCGTACCAATCGAGGTTTCAACGGACGATGTGGATGGGTCCGGCAATCCGACCGACGAGGTGCTGGCCATGGCCGCCGAGGTCGCCGAACGACGTGGCCTGCGATCCAACTGGCTCGACGACTCGGTGAAGGTGTACTTCCCAATAGCCAGTGAGCCCGAATGGCGACCGGTCATCAAGGTGGGAAGTGTCGAGGTGGTCGTGGCCGACGAGCGCACCTTGCTGGCCATGAAGATGCGAGCGAGTAGGGGAAGGCGAGACGAAGCTGACATCGAGTCGTTGCTCGAAAAGTGCCAGATCATTTCTGTCAACGATGCTTTGGCGCTCTACGAGGAATACCTTCCCGAAGACGACCTTTCACCTCAAGCGATACCTATGCTTCGCCACGCTTTGGACGAGTCTGCCCGACCGGGCGCTTCTCGGCGTCCGAGCTGACTGGGAGACCCTCAGCTAGCGCAGCTGCGGGTTGGATCTCTGCCTCCCCTGGCTGACCGCTTAAGCCTCGAAAATCTCTGAACTGGACTTTCGCAAGTACTATCCCAACGTCCACCAATCACTGGCAAGATCCACTACACAGGATGGTTGGTAGCTCCCTATTCGGAGGCGGCTCGTGACCGAAACAGTGATTGACCGAACATACCTCGACGCGGATCTCACGGACTCTGCTCTCTACGCCAACGGGTTCCCGCACGAGGTGTTCACTGCACTGCGCCATTTTGCACCCGTGAAATGGCAGTCCTTTCCGGAAACCTTCATGGGCAGCCACGACGAGGGGTTCTGGGTGTTGTCGAAGCACGAAGACGTTCAAGCAGCTAGCCATAACCCTGAGCTCTTTAGTGCGTTCGACGGACCGCAGTTGAGTCACCAACCTGAAATGGCCGGGACGATGCTTGTCAGTATGGATGGCCGAAGCCATCTTCGGCAGCGCCGACTCATTAGCGCCGGCTTCACCCCTCGCATGGTCAGCCAGCTTGAGCGCAAGATTCGGCAGTGGGCCGAGTCGATCGTTGATCTGGCATTGGATCGAGGTGAGTGTGATTTCGTATCTGAGATTGCCTACAAGCTGCCCATGAATGTCATCGCCGACATTGTCGGCATCCCGCCTCAGGACCGGGATGCACTCTTCTCATTGGCCAACGACATGCTGCAAGGAGGTGCTCCGGAGCGGAATATGTCGCGGGATGAGCACGTCGGAATCCAAGTCGAGATGTTCGAATACGCCCAGAAACTGGGCCAGGAGAAGCGGGCGAATCCACAGGATGACGTCTGGACGATCTTGTCGACAGTGCAAGTCGAGGCCGACGATGGCGAGCGCACGGCTCTCAGCGAAATCGAGCTGGATATGTTCTTTCTCCTACTCATCATCGCTGGAAGCGAGACCACCAGGAATGCAGTTTCCCTCGGGCTCCTTGCGTTGCTCGATCATCCCGCCCACCTTGAGCATCTTCGCCAGGTACCGGATGCGATTCCCCTCGCTGTGGAGGAGGTACTCCGATGGTCGTCGCCAGTCTCGTGCTTCGCCCGTCGGGCGACCCGAGACACCCAGGTCCGAGGGACAAAGATCGCTAAAGGTGAACGCGTCACGATGTGGTATCCCTCCGCCAATCGTGATTCTGAAGCCTTTGTGGATCCATTTGGCTTCGACATCAACCGCAGCCCAAACCCGCATCTCGCCTTCGGTGGTGGCGGTGTCCACTTTTGCCTCGGCGCCAGTCTGGCCCGCCGGGAGGTGGCAACGCTTATCGAGGTGCTGCTCGATCGGACTCACCACATCGAGCTCACGGGGCCCCCTTCGTACACGTCGCTGGGCGTCCTCAACCCCATTCTGATTTCGATGCGAGAGCTGCCGGTTCGCCTATCATGACCACCGTCCACTGAACTGGGGCTCCAAGGACACTGAATGTGGCGCGAGCCCATTTGCTGACGCCGACAGAATGGGTCCCCGGGCTGTGTTCGACGTGGCACAGCCGGAATGAACGCCACCTTCTTCGCCGATGCGAATCCTTCTCCCGCGGGTAGCGCTTGGGATACCTCAGCCGGGCAGCTGAGAACGGTCACCAACCAATCAGCAGAGATGAGAGCGGATTGTTGGGGTGCTCAGCTCATTCATTGGTCCGAAGCCTGGCGGCGATTGCTTTGACGTCAAGGGGCGTGGCGGCAATCTCCCAAACCAAGTCAAACGCGTCACCGTCTGATAGGTCGGGAGAAAGACCGTTGAGATCAAGGAATACGACCGTGGCGAGCCAGCCCAGTCTCTTGTTTCCATCGGTGAGGGCATGATTGTTCACGATGGAATGCAGGAGTGCAGCTGATTTAAGCGTGGTGGTCGTGTAGGCATCCTCCCCGAAGGCGCTCGATTGAGGCCTCGCTAATGCTGAGTCGAGCAAGCCGATGTCGCGGACTGGTCCGACGCCAAGAATGCGTATCAGTCCGAGTAGGTCGTCGAGATCGAGGTATTCGACTCGGCTCATTCAGTGCCCAGGCGCTCGAGCACGTCGCCCCAGCGCTCGAGCATGCGGCGACCGGCTCCCTCCACGCGTTGAGCATGACCGGCACGCTCGTACCGTTCGAGAATGGCGCGGCGGATGACCTCTTGCTTGGAGATCCCTTCGGCGCCTGCAAGTGCCTCGAGGGCCTCTTCGAGTTTCGCATCAGTTCGGACGGTGAGGGCCATCCGTATATGGTATCAAAGTGATACCATATACGGACCACGGCGTTCAGACTCCCTTCACTCAGGGTGAGTTCCAGGACCATCACCCCCACTACTCCACTGCTGAGGTGATCGACGTCGTACGGGCACGCAATCGGATAGGTGAGGAATATACGTCGATGAGAGTGGCGTACACCGTTCCGTTCTCCCGGGAGACGACCTTCCACCTTAAGCGATACCTATGCTTCGCCTTGCTTTGGACAAGTCTCCCCGACCGGGGGCTTCTCGGCGTCCGAGCTGTCTAGAAGACCCTCAGCTAGCGAAGTTGAGGACGGCCCATACGCAGCCTTGGAGGAATGTCACGGGTCAGCGTAGGTCTGGAGAGACGGTACCAGGGCAGTGGGGAAGGACTCAGACCGGTTGCCAGCGTGCTTAGCAACTGTGCCCTAATCAAAGTCCTCGGGAACGAGGGCTCTCACTGCGCCACCTTCAGGGGGAGTCGGTCGACGAGGTTCGCGTACAACCGGCGACACCGTCCCCTCGTCCGCCCTGTCGACCTCTCGAGAGCTCTGTCCGAATAAGCACCGAAGGACGGAGGCCGACGAAGCACTGCGGTCCCCCGATGCAGGCCCCTGGAAGTGGTCAGGAGGGGCAGCGATGGGCACGCTGGTACGCATCGACATCGGCATCGGGCGTGTGATCGCGAATGTGCGCTCCACCGGTGTCGTTGTCGTGCGAGGGTGGCAACGTCGTCGACGGCCCGTGGCCTGCCAGGACAGTGTGTAGTGCGACATCCGGTCGGCTGCACCGGTGGGCAGCGGATGAGCCCGACCCGGTCAGGACGAGGCCCAGGACGAGGGCGACGAGTCCCGCGGCGAAGCAGACCGTTATGAGCGCCCGCCATCGGAGGTCGCTTTGTTTGCGAGGTGGTTGCATGGTGACTGCTGCGTTCGTGTAGGAGCGGGACTTGCATTCTCACACGCAGCATCGGTGGGGACAATCCCGCCGGCATGGCTCAGCCCACCGACCGCGCCCCGCCGACGGCACAGCACCGGCTCGATGACGGAGACCACCAGTCCAGGAGGATCCCTCCGGATCGGCTGGGTCGGGCCCCCACTGGATGACGCGTGACACTCTCCGGGCGCTTGGAGGCACGACAACACGATCCGTCCCAGGGTCCCCCACCTGCACCAACGGCCGATCGGACACTAGAGACGGGAGGCTGAGCCCCACCAGGGCAACAGTGCTGGTCGGGGACCCTTCTAGCGGGGGAGGCATTTGAGTCTCAGCTTTTGCACGCTGAGGTCACCGAGAGCTGTCCGGCGTGATCAGTTCGCATCAACTCGACAAAGTGACAAGAGACCCGTCAAGTCTGCGAGGTGGCCGGTCCTGCTTCACCGGTCCATCAACTAGCGGTACAAGTGGCTTCCCTCCAATCCATCGGATACGGAATGCTCCGCCGGGAGCGCCTTCCAAAGTTGGTCGAGAAGCGGGTCGCGACCCAGGGTTGGTGGCGGGGGCAATCTACGATCTGAGAACCGGACCACGACATTGGCAGGTAACCATGAACGATGACACCGACCCGATCCAGAGTGCGGGACCCGAGGCCCTGGGCAAATCAAGGGAATCGTTCGAGTGTCGTGAGATAGCGCCGGGCGTGCACTTTCTTGCCGGATTCGGCAATACGACGATTCTGGTCGGAACAAGGGGGGTAGCTGTCGTTGACCCAGGGCTATTCACCAATGGACCCCGAGTGGTCAACGAACTCCGGGCCCTCACTGATCTCCCCGTTCGCTATGTGATCTACACCCACGGGCACTATGACCACGCCTTCGGCACCCCGGCAGTCCTTGAGGACGCCGCCCAGCGGGGACACGAGCCCCCCGACATCGTGGGCCATGTGAACGTGGCCAAACGCTTTGAGCGTTACGCGAAGACTTCAGGCCACTTGGCCGGGACCTTCGACTCCCAGTTCGCGATGTGGGGACCCGATGGGGGCGACGTTGTTCGGAAGGCCAAGTACTTCCCGCCGACCATCGATTACGGGGACACCCTACTCCTCAACGATCTGGGCGATCTGCCGCTCGAATGCCGCCATGGGCTCGGAGAGACGGATGACCACACCTGGGTGTGGCTGCCCGGACCCCGTGTCATTGTCGGCGGCGACTTCATCGTGTCGTCATTGCCCAATGCCGGGACACCATTCCGTGTACAGCGTTATGTGCTGGAGTGGGCCGAGGCCCTAGAGGAGATGGCCGCCCTCGAACCCGTCGCGATCATCTCTGGCCACGGAGGTGTCTTCCGGGAGCATGGAGTTGAGATGTTGCTGACCACGGCGGAGGCGCTCCGGTACCTTGACGGCGAGGTGGTCCAGCGACTCAACGAAGGTCAGTGGCAAGAGCAGATCATTACCGAGGTTGAGCTGCCTGCCGCGCTCGCTGAGAGCTCTTACCTCCAGCCCCTCTACGGATGTACCCCGTTTCTGGTCCGTGACCTCCTGCGGCGATACATGGGCTGGTACGACGGGAATCCGTCAATGCTGTTTCCCAGTACTCGGGCCAAGATTGCGGCCGAAGTGGTCGCTCTAGTGGGTGGATCCGGGCCTTTGCTGGACCGAGCCCGGGCTCTTGGTGCGTCGGGCACCACCGACGATGTTCAACGAGCGCTTCACCTGGTGGACTTCGTCCTCTTCAACGACAGCGAGTTAGTGGCTGAGGCCCGTGCAATGAAGGCAGATCTGCTCGAGGCTCGCTCGAAGATGGAACGGTCTTTCGTGGCCCACAACATTCTCGCCTCGGCCGCAAAACTGGAACGAGAGAACGCACCGGGCGTCTGAATTGCCAAATAGGAGACTCCGCTCGGCGGTTCTCAGCCGGGCCAGCCGAGGGCGGACGGTTGGTGCTCGCTTGAAGTGAACACGCTGACTTGTCCAGGTCTCGTCTGACCTGGCTTGGATCGCGAGCCTCGCGGCTCAGCCAGCGGACTTTGCTCGCGCCGACAGGGTGACGAAGTCCCTCGCCCAAGCCGGGTCGAAGATCGTCGCTGGTCCTTGTACGGTGTCAGGGACCAGCCGGGTGCCGTTGTCGGGTGCGGCAAGCCCGCTCGGGTCGATCGGGTTGTAGGTGACGAGATAGGTCCAGTACGGGTTGATGTCGAGTTCCATGCCGCGGACAACGCCGGCGTGGGCGAGAAGCTGGGCCAGCTGGACGGGTGTGAGTAATGGCCCTGTCGCATACACCAGCGCGCCGTCGACGGTGACTCCGACCCCGGATCGCCACTGCGCTTCAACACTGGGTGTGGAGTGCGCGCACGATGTCGCACCGCAGGTGTTTCCCCAGGACAACCAATCGGTGCTCGCCGCCTGCGCCGTCGGTTCGCCTCGTTCGACGAGCGGCACCAAGTTCTGGCGGACGCCCATGACGTCCGAGGTCATCGACACGTCGCTGCCCCACTCACCGATGTTGACGGTCCCGTTCGCGTAGATGACCAGCGACGCGGCCCCGGTGACCAATGGGACTACGACCCGTCCCTCGGTGAAGTAGCCGCCACCGGCGGTGTCCATGAGGAAGCCCCCGTTGAACGCTGCCACCAGCGACGCTGCCTGCGTCGGCTGGACTGGCGCCGTGTGGAGGTACGGCCCACCGCCCGGACTCTTCGAGCCGGAGTAGAGCAGTGCGGACAGCAGATGGGTGTCCATCCAGGCGATCCCAGCCGGCATCGAGCCTCCCGGCGGAACCAGAGCTGTCTCGTAGACCGCTGGGACACCACCGACAGAACGTCCGGCAGAATGCCAGCTGCCCTCACCGGGGGTAGCGAGTGCATCGAATGGCGCCAATGCAGTGGGCACGGGCAGCGGCATTCCGAGTCCTCCTGCATCCCGGCCTCCGGCGTGCGAAGGTACTTTGGTCGACGGTTCTGGTGCCGTCGTGCTCGGATGGTCCCGCGTCTGTATCGTCGACTTGCGGATGCCCATACTTGACCCACCCGAGCAGGACGCGAGGGCAATGGCCACGACTGCGAGCACTGACAGACCCATGCGCCTTGGACAGTCGGAGCCAACGGGGGTTGAGGCCATGGGCCCAGGTTAGGGAGAGCATCCTCATGAGGACGGGGACCGGCCATATGTCAAGAGATCTCAGCTGGTCCAGCTGAGTGCCGTGTCAGGTTTCAGCCGTTGAAGCTGAGAACAGCGAGTGTTACATCAGCCATGCCATTTGAGATCGGCTGGCCGATTCCACCCGCGGGCTCCAACTCGAAGTGATCAGGTCCCGCTGAGGACGACTAGGCGGACCCGGGCGCTAGTCGGCTGAGCTCAGTTGCATCAAGCCGGCGTCCCCCGTCTGTCACCGGTCCACAGCTACCTGTGCTGAGTCCTTCGCCCGAATCCGGCGGCATTGCAGATGAGGGAACCGTGACGGAGGGACCTTCGACCCTGGGCTTCGTTCGATCTTTGGGTCAGGATTGTTCTTGGAAGACGGCCCCGAGTGAGCGTTTCGTGGGGAGAGTGTGATCTCGAGTGTCTGAGGAAGGTGGCCGGAGTGAGTCGATGTGGAAAGTCTGACCGGAGGGTGGCGCTGTGCTGAGCACGGTCCTCGACGTGTTTCGCCTTCGTCAGTACTTCGAGGTGATCACGATGGCCCGGGATTGGATCGATGGCATTCGCGAAGACGCCGGTTTGCTGAGAGACGTTCGTCGAGCTGTGATCACGCTGCCCTTCGAGACCTCGAGGCAGGTGGAAGCACATCCGTTTCCCTCACCCGAGCCGTACAGTCTCCCCTGGCTCGAGGGACGTCGGCTCGCACTCCTTGCGACCGGCGGGAGCGGGGCTTTGGCATCTGTAGTCGGTGCCGCCCGTGCTCTCGAAGAGGCCGATATTCGCCCCGCTGTGATTTCGTTGTGCTCAGGATCAGCCCTCTTCGGCTTCCCCATCGCGGCCGGAATCCCAGCAGAAGACGTTGCTGAGTTCGTCTTGGCTTTCCAGCCGGAGGACTATGTGGACGTTGACTGGGCCCGGTTGGCGAAGCTCGTGCCGACGGTGGGTCGGGGCTTTGCCGGCCTCATAAGGGGCGAACGGATCGAAGCCACCTACCGCCGGCTGGTGGGCGACATGACCCTGTCCGAGATGCCGATACCTGCATACGCTCCGATCTGGAACGTCGAGGAGAATCGCCTCGAATACATCGGCCCGCGGACCCATCCGGATCTGGCGGTGGCACGGGCCATCCATTTGGCAGTTGCCCTGCCGCTGTTTGTTGCTCCGGTCCAGGTCAATGGCGGCTACTGGTGCGACGGCGGACTCGTCGACATCTTTCCGGTTTCTCCGGTCCTCGATATCGAGGAGCAATGCGATGCGGCCCTGGCCATCAACGGTTTCTACCCTCCTGGGTTTGTGGGGGAGGACGCAACGGGATGGCAGGACGAGCCGGCGAGTATCCTGCGCATTGCCAGCCAGGTCCGAACTTGCCAACAGGCAGAGCTAGCTAGGGTGAACCTCCACCGACTCGACGACGCGACCGAGCTACTGATGATCGAGCCCGTCCCTTATCGGAAGGTCCAGGGCGTCGGCTTCTATCGCCAGTTTCTGAATCCGGTGGAGTGGCCGTCGTTCATGCAGGCCGGACGAATCGAGGCGCGGCGCGTCCTCTCGGCACGGGATTCGGAACGCACGCGCACCCCTCAATCCTCGGCTGAAGCGCACGAGGACGAGTCTGGCAATGGCTTGAAGAGGGGTTCGGGTGATCGCAGTTCGGACCCTGTGCCCGCTGGAACCCATCGGTCCCTGCCCGACGGGCCCGTTGACGGCTGAGGGAGCTTCAGTTCTCCTCGCCTGACTGTCATACTGGTGCTCGGGGGGCGCAGCTTGGAAGTTTGGGGGCGCGATTGAAGCCTGAGGAAATACGTGCCGTCGGAGGCCTGGCGACGGGCATGCTGGCCGAGGCCGTCTCGCACGTCGAAGATGTGCATCGCGCCATCGCCACCAGGGCCTTCTCGTTGACCGATCCGGTCAGCGCTCCGGTCCGGCTCATGCACGAGGGCATCATCAGCGGTGTCTACGCTGCGATCCGAGGGAGTGGCCTCATCGCTGGCATGGCCGCCACGGAACTATTCGGCGCTGCAGGCGGATCGGCGCTTCCGGCCGGATCCACCGCTCGCGGCAATCTGGCTCTGGCGGCGTTGAACGCCACCCTAGGAGATGAACTCGCTGAACAGGGGAGCCCGTTGGCGATCCCGATGGCTGTCAGGCGGGCCCGGTCAAACGTCGCCATTGAGCGTGATGCCCTGGGAGACGTCTTCTTGGGGGCGACACCGAAAGTGGCCGTCTTCCTGCACGGGTTGGGTGAGACCGAGGAGTCTTGGCGGTTGCACGCAGATCGCCAGGGCCGTCATGGAGAGTCGACTTATGGCTCTCGACTCGCTGAAGATCTCGGATACACCCCTGTCTATCTCCGCTACAACACCGGTCTCCACATCTCGGAGAACGGTCGATGCCTTGCCGCACTCCTGGAAGACCTCGTCTACGCCTGGCCGCCAACAGTCACCGAATTGCTCCTAGTGGGCCACTCGATGGGAGGCCTTGTCGCCCGCAGTGCGTGCCACCAGGCGTGGGTTAATGGGGGCTCGTGGGTCTCCGCGGTGCGTCACATGTTCTATCTGGGCACCCCGCACCTGGGCGCGGGGTTGGAGCAGTGGATCAGTGAACTCAGTTCCGTACTCGGTAGGCTCGACGTGGCTCGCCCGCTGGCCTCGGTGCTCGAGCGACGCAGCGCGGGGATCAAAGATCTTCGTGCTGGCTACCTCCTCGATGGCGATTGGCGTGTTCCCGGCGACTGGGAGGCTCACCAGTACGAAGACGTTCCGCTGCTCCCCTGGGCTCATCACTATGCGATCAGCGCCACGGTGGCTGCGAGCCGCCACAACCCACTTGGACGATTGATGGGCGACCTTCTCGTCCAACCCGCCAGTGCTCGAGGCCGAGCTCGCAACGGTAGACACATTCCGTTCCCCGACGAGCACAAGCGTCACTTCGAAGGCCTTCATCATTTCCGCCTTCTCAACGATCCATCCGTCTACGAGACAATGCGCAAGTGGCTCGATCCCGCATCTTCGGCACGGCCCGAAGCACGCTCCATCCTTACCAACGTGTAGATCGAGCACTCATCGTCAGGCAAACGAAAGAGGTGGGGCCGGTATCATCCCTCCGGCGTCCCCGTCGGATCGGTGGCCAGCTTCGGATGCAGTCCTCAGCCATTGAAGCTGAGGACCCGAAGCGGAATCAATTGCCCGAATCGTTCCAATCGGTAGGTGTGGGCTTGACGTTGATGATCTCGACTTCGACCCCCAGTCGACGTCGGATTGCAGCGTGACTTTCAACTTGTTTGGGCGACAGGCGATCGCGATCACCCTTGACCTCAGCGAAGGAAAAGGACTGCTGGTTGGACTTGAAGACAAGAAGGTCCGGAAGCTGAACGTGGAACTGCTCCCGAATCGAATCCAACTCGCCCATCTGGCTTTCAGTCAGGGCGCTGGTGTACCGAGCAAACTTGTCCCGGCGACTTGGGTATGCGTACTTCTCCATCATCGAGATTGATCCATCGCGTTGGAACAAGAAGATCGCTGCGAACCACTCGTAGAAGTGGTTATGTGGCTGCGTCAGGGCAAGCCGCTCGTCGTCACTATCGAATAGGGAAGGAAACTGCACTCGCCACTGCTCAGCCAGCGGAAGGGGCCAGAAAGCCTGCCGAAGGTGATTTGGGCAGTGGATGGTTGTAGCAGCATTCTCCGATATTGCGCCTGGCACCGGACCATCATGCCTGATGACCCCTCCACACAGGTCCCATCGCCTCAAACGGTTGGCTCTCAGCCAGAAGGGCTGACCTCTCCTCAGCCTGAGAAGCTGAGGACCTTACTAGTTGCAGCCAACGAAGCTGAGGGCTATGCGCTGCGAGCCGTTGCCAATGGTTTGCACTCGGTACAGGGCTGTAGCGTCGATCCAGTGGACAGCGACCTTTGGGAAAGTGCCGCGAGCTGGTGGCAGGCCAACTTCACTGATGGGGCAGACCCCGAGTACGAAGAGCAGATCCTTCCGCTGATCGGGCGATACGCCAATGGAGCCAACTCCGAGCTTTGGACATTGGCTGTGGCGAGGGGCAGGTCTGCCGTCTCCTGGAGCGGCAGGGAGCGAAGGTAGTTGGCCTCGATGTCACTGCGTCGCAGGTTCACGCGGCACGCCTTCGCGGTAGCTCCTCCTGCTACCTTCAGGCTGGCGGCCAAGATCTTCCATTTTGTAGCGCCTCGTTCGATACCGTCGTGCTGTGTCTGGCGATTGAGCACGTACAGCCCTTTGAGGCCGCCATCCAAGAGGTCGCCCGGGTTCTGATGCCAGGCGGCAGGTTTGTGCTTCTTCTCGTCCACCCGCTCCTGCAAGCACCGGGCAGTGGCTGGGTCGAGGTGGTCGATTCTGACGAGCGGTTTTGGCGGGTGGGCTCCTACCTTGAGGACGACATCACCACCGAAGAGGTCGGGCCGGGAATCCGCTTATCGTTCGTACACCGTCCTCTTAGCAGGTACGTCCATGAAATGGGAAAGTGTGGGCTGCTGATCGATGACATGGTCGAGCCGCCATCCCCTCTTGCCACGATTGAAGCGACCGGGGGGTACCTGAACGGAGCCACCATTCCACGTCTACTTCTCTTGCGTGCCCAGCGTTCTACGTGACTCCGGCGAGGTTCACAGGCGCTGCGTATGACGTTCGGCTGTGTCGTCAACTTTGCACTGAAGAATCGCTCGGCTCGAATGATTGCCATGCAACGGTGCCCTAGGAATCGGAGATCCGGGGCGGCGACGTCACCTTGCCGCGCTTGCACCAACAGTCTGTGGGCTCGTCCGTGTGAAACTCTGGGTGGTGATTCAAGGCCTCCTTGACATAGGAGCGCACCCCCTCGAAATCCCCATCCGCAGCGGAGTCCAGTTTGCGCTCCTGGTCAAAATTGCTGTCAGCCATGCCAGCTGAGGACAATCGTCGGACCCAGACAGCGATATGGAGCTTTCGTTTCGACAAATCGTCGGCAGCCCCGTCGGTTAGTCGAGATTGTGCTCTGGCAGCCACGTGGTGCCTCAGGCGGAGGCCCGCTCGCCAAACCCACGGGTCTCCGCTGTCACATTCACCGCTGCCATCGCGTGTCCCTTCTTCTCCGGATCGACACTCTGGTTTCCATCTTCAAGTTAGATCGCCGAACTTACTGAGACGACTCCGTACTTCATCCACACGCTCCAGGGTGCCGTTGCTAGTCACTAGGCTTGCCCACGGTCGAACTTAGTGGCACCTCATCCGAATTCCTCGACGTAGCAGCTGAACTCGGCCCTCGAACTGCAATGACTCTGAAGAGGCGGCCGATCTGATGCGTAGTGCCAAGGTGGTGAGGGTAGTGGATCGGGAGCGTAACCCCTTCCGAGGCGTAAGGATCGGACTTGGGGCCCTCGCGCTGGTACTCGTGGTGGGCACCGTGGGGTACCTCTTCTTCGGATTCGGGCTCCTCGACGCCGTCTTCCAGACCGTTATCACCGTCACCACGGTGGGCTTCAACTCCCCTCATCCGCTTGACGGGGGAAGCAAGGCCTTCACCATCATTCTCATCCTCGTGGGTGTTGGCACCGCGCTGTACACGTTTTCGGCTGTCCTCGAAGTACTCATCGATGGCCACATGCGGGATCTGATCCGGAGGCGCAAGATGGAGCGAGACATCGACTGGATGCAGGAGCACGTGATCGTATGCGGATGGGGTCGTGTCGGACGCGAGGTGGCCCGTTTCTTGGCCGGCGGGAAGACAGATCTCGTCGTCATCGATCGCGACCCAGAACGTCTGAGGGGAATTCCCTATGCCTTCGTGTGCGGTGATATCGCCGACGATGAAACTCTCCTGCTGGCCGGTCTGAACAGGGCTGCGGCGGTCGTGGCCGCGCTCGACACCGATGCCGACAACCTCTACTGTGACCGTCGCGGCCAAGTCGATGTGTCCGGACATCCAGATCATCGCCCGGGCTCGGAACGAGTCCTCGGAGTCGAAGCTGGTCCGCGCCGGAGCCGACAGGGTGGTGAACCCTCAGCAGCTTGGGGGCGATCGAATGGCATCGTTCGTGACTCAGCCGCACGTAGTCGATTTCGTCGACGTCGTCATGCATGACGGGTCGCTCAAGTTCCGGCTCGAGGAGGTGACGCTAGCGGCCGACTCCGCATTGGCAGGTAAGACGCTGCGGTCAGCGCATCTGCGCGACCGGACCGGGGCACTGGTTCTGGCCATTCGGCGGCCTGACGGCCGCTTCGTCACCAATCCCTCGCCAGAAGACACAATCGAAGCGGAGGATGTCCTCATTAGCATCGGAACGGGCGAGCAGCTCGAGGCGCTCGCTGTGTTTGCCAACCGGCCAATGGATGGCCGATAGCCTGCCGGGCGAGCCACGGCCCAGAAGGCTGGAGCCGACTGCGACATGACTCTCAGTCGCGCGAGTCTGGGGCATTGGTCCGAGGGGCAGCTCTAAGCGACACATGTGGGTGTGCAGAAATACTGGTGCCTGACTGCTCGACGCAATTGTGCAACTGACACAATGGATCACCATGGTCCGACAGAGCCACCTACCGGTGCTTCTCTGAAGACCCACTCCAAGTGCTTCCCTACACTTACTCCTCATGAGGACCGAAGAGGCACGAGAAGGAGCGGCTGCGAGCTTACGAGCTCTCAGCCACGCGTTTGCGGCGCACGATCCCGCGGATGATGCGCTCGCATCTATAGCGGAGACGGCGAACGAACTCACACTCTCCGTCAACGGGGCGCCGATGCGCGACCGTCTGGCCCTGATGCGGAGTAGCCAGGACGGGTCAATCTTGGGCGGGAGTGGGTTCGAAGACCGAGCTGTTGGCGGTTGCTCGAATCCGACAAGCGTCGGACTCGAGGTGCGGTTCGATAGCAATGAAGTGATCGCTGACTTTGTGTTGCGACGGGCATTCGAAGGCGCGCCCGGTCGTGCCCATGGCGGAATCGTCGCCGCCGCATTCGACGACGTTACGGGATTCGTGATCGGTAGACTGCAGGAACCCGCCTTCACCGGCGAGTTGACGGTTCGTTATCTCGCAGCCGTGCCCGTTGACGAAGCCCTGGAAATTCGCGGCGCGACTTGATGGGCGAGAGCGCCGCAAGCTCTTCATAAGTGCGGAACTGCGCACCAGTGACGTGGTGGTGGCGAAGTGCCGCGCTATCTACATCACCGTAGATCTGGCCCGCTTTGCAGGAGCGCCCGACCCACGCTGAGCCGATTGGCAAACTCGAGAGTGGCAATGCTTGCCCCAGCTGACTGGGTCCCCGTGAATTGGTCCACCTGACCTGGGCCGCAGAGACTGGAGCCAGCCTCGCAGAGCTGATGCGAAGGACAGGACATGTTTCACAGGGAGCTGCCATTCGCTACCAACACGCGACTGACCGAAGGGATCGGGTACTTGCTGACGCAATGTCCGAATGTCCGAACGTCCGAATCAAGATGCTCGGAATCTCGCATCGGGAGCTGCCGGGTAGGTGCGAATAGCGGTCGACTCACCTCATCTCACTTGGTCTGGGGCATCGCCCAGCCACCCTCAGCTGCTGTCGCTGAGGATCAGGACCGTCTTCAGCTCAGCGGGCTGAGGACTCTACGGCACACCATCCCTGGACCCACTCATGCAGCCCCGTCCGTCCAGCAGGAAGACCGCTTAGGACGAGTACCAGACGAGGCGGCATCCCGGATCCCCGCTGCTGGTTCTCACGTCTCACCCGCTTCCCGAGTCGTTCACAGACCGGTCACGAGGCGGGTGATGCGGTCCCTGAGCTCGGTAGGGATCAGGGGCTGGGCCGCGGCGATGACCTGGGCGTCGTGGCCGACGAGGTACCGGGCTCGTGGCGACCGGGTGGTGAGGGCCTTTCCGACAGCACGGGCCACACCTTCGGGCTCACCCATGAATCGAGAGAATGCGCTGAGCAGCGCCCGCACCCGCTGATAGCTGAGGCCGTAGTCGGATTCGCCACGATGTCGGATGTCCTCTTCGAATGCTTCCCAGATCCCCGTCCGGATGCCACCTGGCTCGATCATCACCACTGGGATGCCGTCGTGGGCCACTTCGAGTCGCAAGGCGTCGGAGGCGGCCTCGAGAGCATGCTTGCACGCCTGGTACCACCCACTCAACGGCGTCGTGGTCAGTCCATAAATGGACGAGATGTTGACGATTCTTCCCTGACCAGTAGCTCGCATGTAGGGAAGCGCCAGGCGGGCCAGTCGCATCGGCGCGATCACCATCGTCTCCAGTTGGCGGCGTGCTTCGCGATCGCTGACGTCCTCTATGGCACCGACCGCTGGGTACCCGGCGCTGTTGACCACCGCCCACGGTTGCACCTCGTCGATCACAGCCGCACACCGCCGCGCGGCCGTGACATCCAGGATTACCGTTTCGACGGATACTCCGGCGCTGGCGGCGGCACGAGCCACCTCGGAACCTTTTGCGTCCGACCGAACCGAGCCGACTGATCGGAAACCGAGGCTTGCCAGATGGAGCACTGTGGCCAAGCCGATTCCCGAGTTGGCTCCGGTCGTCAGTACCGTCCTGTTATTCCCGGTGGTCATCGACCGACCCACCTCACTGATCTCACGCGGGCCGGACCTGGACGGTCCAGCTTGATCCGCATGGCCTCCCCGATCAGCACCAATCGCCGGTCGGCGACCAACGACAACAGCGACTGGTAGTCGTCAAGCGCGCCGGTGACCGGCTGGGCCGCTTTCTTCAGCGGGGCGACTTCTCCGGAGGATCCATTCAGGTCCATAGTGAGAGGATCCGCTCGCCGCGGCGCCGTGGCCAGGGCCAAAAGCCCCTTTGGAGGTGCAAGAGTTTCTGAACCGGGGCCTCTCGGTCAACACTGAGACGATTGATAGAAGTGGCCGACCTCGGCTCCACGGCCTTCGACCTCAGCTTGATGGGCTGAGGTCCATCACGCAGTCCCCAGCTCGACTGGCTGAGGTCTGGAGATCCACCCCCGGGTAGCCCGAACTCTGCTCTGGTAGCAGAGTACGCGATACGTCTATTCAGTTGGCGGCTGGCAGTGCGGCATCAAGCTTGGCAGCAATCAACATGATGGCGTCCTTGGATAGCGGTCCATCCTCAGCGATCTTCGCAATGATCGCCTTGGGCCACGCGATAGTCACCCCCAGCATTTTGTAAGGGCGATTCCGAATCGCCCTCAGCGCGATACCAGAACCCCAGTCAGCGTCGATGAACGCAAGAGCAGGGTGAATCGGAATGCGAGGATCGCCGAGCAGATTGGCGATAGGGATCACTTGGCTGTAGATCTTCTCAGTGCACGCCGACTCGTCTCGGTCCCCCACCATGAGTTTCTGAGCGCCGCTCAGACGGCTCCCCGCAGTCTTGACGCGGATTTGACCCTTGCGGACCTTTGTATCGATTATCCAAACACCAGATGACGCAATCACAATATGATCGATGTTCGCATGGCTATTGGGTACCGCCCGATCGTTGAGAACCACACCGTCGGCGCCAAGGGCGGAGTGGAGGTCTTTGGCCATCAGGTACTCGCCGGCCGCACCCTTAACCCAATTCGAACTCTTCTTGGATTGACCGATCGCCAATGCCGACGTCCCGCCGGCTGGGTTCGCCCGCATGACCTCCCGCGGCTGATTCGCGGGCAGGCTCTTCAAGGGCGGACAGGCCGAGCAAGAGACTCGGCTCACAGTGGGATCGTGCCAGCCTTCGTCCCCTTTACCAATGCGGGCACCGCAGGTCATGCATGTTCCGCCATAGCGAAGTCGTTTGAATCGAGCATTAGATCCGATCGACTCTCTCGTCACCGCTGGAGGGTTTAC
The DNA here is from genome assembly GCA_963835465.1 of uncultured Acidimicrobiaceae bacterium. Lineage (GTDB taxonomy): Bacteria > Actinomycetota > Acidimicrobiia > Acidimicrobiales > RAAP-2 > Bog-756. Next base: position 462,654 of record CAWIFR010000005.1, on the reverse strand, counting down.
TTGCGCTATTTCGGACTTGCCGATTGGTCGATAGTCCGGGTGTGTTTCCGGTGGGTAGAAGTTCCCATCCGAGGCCTTCCACCAGTCATCTCGTTCGCTATCGATCGCCACCAGCCACTCCCACCTGCGCTCACATGCGGGGGCGGCCAGGCGCCCGCGCTTCTGCTGGCGAATATCGGCACCCGCGGACTTTCGCTTGACCGCGAAAGACGGATCACGGCGGCTTCAATCGTCGAGCATGTGGCAGATTGTGTTCTTAGCTCGGCGGGCTGAGGTCGCCTGAGGAGATCCTCGACGGCCGCGCGATCTTCAAACTGATGGTGTCGGCCGTATCGGGCACGGTCGAGCGTCCAGGCTGAGTCTTGGAGCATGGGAAGTCGGAAACGATTCCTAGTAGCGTCGCGCGTGTGCACGACCGGCTGAGTCCTCTCGACTCGTCTTTCCTGAATATCGAGGACGGTGTCAGCCACATGCACATTGCTTCCATCGGGATCTTCGAGGGGCCGGCGCCACGCATCGAGGATCTGGTTTCCATGATCGCCAGCAAGCTCGGCTACGTCCCGCGCTACCGGCAGGTGGTCGAGCGGGTGCCCGGTGACCTTGGCCGGCCGGTCTGGGTCGATGATCCGCACTTCAACATCGACTACCACGTACGCCACACGGCGCTTCCTCCCCCAGGTGGCGAGGCCGAGCTTCGCCGCCTGGTCGGCCGGATCATGTCCCAGCAGCTCGACCGCTCGAAGCCGCTGTGGGAGATCTGGCTGGTCGACGGGTTGGAGGGGGATCGCTGGGCCATGGCATCCAAGAGCCACCACTGCATGGTCGACGGGGTGTCGGGTACCGAACTGCTCTCGGTGATCATGGACCTCTCCCCTGAGGCCAGCGCGGCCACTCCCATCGCGTGGAACCCGCAACCGCCCCCGAGCTCCCTCTGGCTGGCCGTCGAAGCTCTGATCGACATGGCCATGAGTCCGTATGAGCAGTTCCGGGCGGTACGGGCCGCCCTGCGGGTCCCCCGCCAAGCTACCCGGCAGTTCGTCGGGGTCGCCCGAGGTCTGACTTCGATGATGGGTCTGGTCCGTCCCACCTTGGCCTCGTCCCTCAACGGTCCGATCGGACCCCACCGCCATTGGGCCTGGGCCACCGCTTCGGTCGACGACATCAAGGCGGTGCGTCGGGAGCACGGCGGCACGTTCAACGACATCGTGCTTGCCTGCATTACTTCGGGCTTCCGCGAGCTCCTACTCTCCCGAGGCGAATCGGCCGATCGGGTCGTGCGGACCATGGTTCCCGTGTCGGTACGGCCCCGCGACGAGCGGGGGGTAGCGGTGGGCGACGGCGAGCTGGCCAACAAGGTGTCGGCTATGTTCGCCGAACTCCCGGTCTACGAGGGCGATCCGATGAAGCGGCTACGAGTGGTCACCGAGCAGATGGCTCACCTCAAGGACTCCAACGAGGCGTTGGCGGGCGAGGCTCTCACCTCGCTCTCCGGGTTCGCTCCTCCGCTGCTGCTCGCCCTGGGTGGTCGGCTGGCGACCAAGGGGTCACAGCGCAACATCAACACAGTGACCACCAATGTGCCGGGTCCACAGATCCCGCTCTACGTCTTGGGCCGGAAGATGATCGAGGCCTACCCCTTCGTACCGCTTGGTGGGCAGATGCGGGTGACCGTGGCCATCTTCTCCTACAACGGGCATGTGAACTTTGGGGTTACAGGCGACTACGACTCGGCGCCCGACATCGACGTGCTCTGCCGCGGGATCGAAAAAGGCCTAGCAGACCTCTTGACCACGGGCTGATCGTGCTGGCACTCGGTCCGGTGCCGTACCGGGTAGAGCCCTCGGGCAAAGGTCGGGGGACTGAAAGGCGTCCACGTTCCAGCTGGCTGCGCCAGACGGTCGGCGACTACCCACATGGCCGTGGGGTTGTGCCCCAGGCCGCAGTGACTCCCGAAGACCTCGATGTTCTCGCGTCGGTCTCCCGCGTCCTGGAGACAGGACCGCCAGGCGACCACGCCGTCGGCCTTGGTGTAGACGGCGGTGACCGGCACTTCGAGCTGGTCTTGGTCCGTCTCGGCCGGCGGTAGCTCGGTGTGGGGAACGTGGATGTGGGCCAGGCGCTCGAAGCTGCGAGTGGCGTGGCTGCCGATCGGTTCATCACTGCGGAACGGGCTCCCGAGCGTGACGATCTGTCGGACGCATTCAGGGTGGTTACGGCCCAGTCCTCGGGCGAACATCCCCCCCAGGCTCCACCCCACCAGGCTCACCGGGGTGCCCGCCGAGTCAGCCAGCCGCAGGAGGTGCTCTTGGATTCCCTCGAGGATTTCGGGCGTCGGACCGACGTTGCGTCCCAGCTCCCACCCACAGGCTTTGTAACCGAGGGAACCGAGGTAGGCGCGTAGGACGAGCGTCGAACGGTCGTCGGCCAAGAAGCCGGGGAGGATCAGCACCGTATGGCCATCGCCGCGAGGGGCCCGCCGGAGCAGCGGGACGCTCACAACGAAGGATCCGAACTCCGCCGTTGCCCGACCTGGCTCGGTGAAGAGGAGTGAACGAGATGGCGCACCCTTCGGCGAGACGTGCTCCATATCGTGACGTTCCCCCTCATAGCAACCCGACTACAGCGAAGCCAAGGCCGAGCGAACCCGAATCTGCGACGACATAAGTGTACCGGAATGCGGGGCTAGGCCCAGGTAGCAGGCGAGAAGTGGCAATCGCACTCTCTGTCCCCAGCCTGGACAGCTGAGGCCGGTACGATCTCAGCTCCTGAAGCTGAGACATACGAAGTTGACACAGAGTTGTTGGTGCAGAAGATGCGATGCCTGCGGAGATGAACCCGCCGAGTGGCATCCTGCCTTTCACATTGGATACCTGAGATCAATGTGGTTCAGCGGCGACCATGGCTCGGATCTGCTTACACGATATCCCCTTCGATTGAAGTGCCCTTACTGCAGCATGTGCTGGTTCAGATACGTGGACAGGCGAATCCCATTCCCGGTCGCCGCCGGGGGTGATCAGGTGGAGCGTGTCGTCCAGGCCGACGCTGAGCAGCACATCATCAAATCGCACGGTGACATTGCGATCAACGAGCATCCGACAAATGATTCCTCCGAGTTCGAGGAGAAGTTCATCGGAATCGTGTGCGAAGAGTTCGATGCCATCTTCCACCAAGGAAGCGGCCCTTCCGGTTCCAGACGGTGGGTGGAGCACAGCCACACCAGAACGGTCGAGTCGCTGCACTCGGTCTGAGTCTCCAAAACCCGAGAACACTCCCAAGGCAAGCTGGGCAATCCGGCGGGCAACTCGCTCGGTCTCGTCAGCACCTTCCTCAGCGGCATCTGCTTCGACCTCGATTCGGACCATCAGATCTGCCGTCGGGTCGGGGTCTTGGATCAGCATCGCCACCCGGTCTGAGAGGTCGCAGACATCCTGAAGATCCTTCTCCAACCTGTCGAGGAGCTTAGAAAGGCCCGGTGCGGGAACTGGGCCAGCCTCGCTCTTGAATCGGAGGTCATCAATCTCAGCACCAAGACCCCTGCTCAATAGCCAGGCTCTCGTCGCTCGCAGCGCTGCTGCGTTCGCTCGCTGTTGGGCATTGTCGTGAAGCATGGCTCACCTCCTCGATCGGATAGAGCCATCCTGCGCTGGTGCTGGGTTTCACGAATAGGGTCAGAAGACCCAGGTCCTTTGTCCGCGCGTTGCGACCCGACGTCGCGGTCTAGCGCCTGCACCTTCACCCTGGCCCGATAGGCCCTCCGTCGAACCTGCCTGAGCTCACTTGGGGAATGGCTCTCGCTCCGCCTCATCGGCGAATACCAGGATCATCCACGCGTGGGTTGCGCCGCTGCGGAGCAGAGTCTCGTATCGGTGATTCCCGTCCTCGAGAAAGTACTTACCGTCCCGGTGCGACACCAGCAGCGGCGGGGGGTGCCACCCCTGCTCGATGCTGTGCTCCATCGCCTCAACATCGGACTCCCATTCCTTCTCTGCAACGGGGACGACCACTCTGTCCTCGTCGGGGCCGGCCATCGGCGTGAGTTGGTCGAGCCCAATCCGAACGGGCCCGAGGTAGGTCGCGCCGCTGAGGGCGAGAGCCGCAGCCAGTGGGGCGTTGTCACTGCCAGGGCTGGCCAGGAAGTCGAGCACCCACTCGGCTAGCCGGTCCTCGTCCGCGGCGCGCTGGGCCGAGGCAAGTGAGAACTCCTCGTTGGCGGTCATCCTGCTGACTGCCCGGCCGAGGCCGCGGTGATCATTTCGGCGAGCGCTGCCAAGGATGGGACCCGTTCGTACCCTGCTTCGCGGTGGAGGCCGAGCGGATCCATGAGGAATGGCCGGATCCCGGCCCGTCGGGCGCCGACTACGTCGATCGCAGGCATGTCCCCGACGTACCAAACTTGATCAGCATTCAGACCCAGGAGGTCAAGGGCGGCCTCAAAGATTCGAGGATCTGGCTTCATGACGCCGACGGCGCCCGAGTCGACGACGCACTCAACCTCCACGCCGATACCTGGACCCACTTGGCAGAGCTCAAGCAAGGCGAGCCGCTGAGCCATCATGCCGTCGGCATTCGAGACGATACCTAGGCGGACCCCCGTGTCGGCAAGGGCCTTCAGGCCCTCCCGACTGCCTGGCACTGGTTCCACCCACAGCGCCGCATCGGCGAACTCACTGTCAATGTGGCGGTGTGCCTCGTCGCGCCAGTCCTGCGGTACGCCCACGCGGCAACGTAGGTCTGGAGGTAATCGAACCACGCCTCGGCCCACCTCGCCTCGACGTCGAGGTGGGTCCCGAACCGGGCGGCGGCCCGGTAGTGCGCGTCCGCCAACACTTCTCTGCTTACGGAGCATTCGGCCCGAGCGAATGCCTGCACGATCCGCTCGGGATCGGGGAGGACAAAGATGCCTCCGGAGTCGAGGAGTACAGCCGGGGAGAATGGCCAGTAGAGGACACCTGTAGAACGTACCTACGTTCGGCCTCTCACACGAGCGCGGCACAACGGGTGAAAGGCAGCGTCGATGGCGCGACGCTGCGAATGGAGCAGGAACACTGAGCCTGGACCGACGATGCCTCTCCCACCCCCCTCGTGGTGGCAACGTGCCGATCTGAAGCGTTCTGACCAGGACTTCTTTGGCGCGCTCGGCGGTGTTCTGACCTGCAACCTTCTGATCCGTAGCGCCCCAACGGGTCATTTCGGTGGGTCGCCAAGTCCCAGATTGTCTCAAATATGCAGCTCAGATGGGGTGTGAATCTTCAAGTTGTGAAATTGGCTCGGAGCGGAAAGGCGACCCGCCGAGTGGTGGGGATTGAGCATGCAATCCTCGGCGGCGATCAGCCAGAGGGCGTGTTCGCTTTGACGAACCCGTCATATCTATCCATGACGCCGCGAGAGCTGGCTCTAGAGGCTGTCTTCGATCTCCTCTAGGGCCAAGCGGGCACGTCCCAGAGTCGCTGCCAACAGGGTTCGGGCAGCAACCAGGAACTGTCGACCGATCGGAAGGCCAGCCGGAGGTCACCGTGTTTCCTCGACGACTCGACTCAACGAGTCGGTCCGCTTCACCACCGCCAGGTGCTGGGAAAGCGTGGATGGCTCGAGTCCAGCTCGGTCAGCAAGCTGCTGACTGATTGCTCGCTCTCCACGAGCAGCTCCAGGATCCGGATCCGAGCCGGATGGCCCAGCGCCCGAAAGAGTTCAGCTTCGGCCGCATAGAGCGGCTGATCCAAAGTGGAAAAGGACATGAATTTACCGGATTTTAATGGATTCACATTCCCTGCAATCCACCTAGCCGTCGATGAGGCTCGGTGTCGATCAACGGAGTGATCAGCACGTCATGTGTGGCTCTACCGGACGGAGAGTCTCCCGCTGAGGGTGTCGGAGGCCGTGACGAAGCCGAATCAGATCCTCTCGATGATGGTCCCGGTGGCCAAGGCTCCACCGCAGCACATGGAGATGAGGGCCAACTGCTTGTCGCTGCGCTCCAGCTCGTGGAGCGCCGTGGTGATGAGTCGTGCGCCCGTCGATCCCACCGGGTGACCGAGGGCGATGGCTCCGCCATTGACATTGACCTTGTTCCAGTCAGCGTTGTGGGCCTTCCCCACGACATGACAACCGAAGCCAATGCCTCATTGACCTCGAAGATGTCGATATCGCCTCTTGTTATCCCCGCCTTGCGGAGGACGTCGGCTGTGGCGGCGATGGGACCGTCGAGAAGGAGGTAGGGGTCGGAACCGACCAGGTCTGGGCCACGATGCGTGCCCGAGGGCGCAGGCCGCTCTCGGCCGCCCTCGACGCCGACATCCACAGCACAGCGGCGGCGCCGTCCGAGATCTGCGAACAGTTGCCGGCCGTGTGCATCCCATCGGGAAGGACCGGGTTGAGTGCGGCCAGCCCTTCATGCGTTGTCTCCCGGACACCTTGGTCCCTGCTGATCAGAGTGCGCTCCCCGGTGGGGCCGTTCGTACCGACGACTGGGGCCTCAAGAGGGACGATCTCCCGGTCGAACCTCCCCTCGGCTACGGCCACCCCGGCTTTCCGTTGCGACTCGAATCCCAGCCAGTCGACATCGTCACGGCTGATCCCGTACTTTTGGGCGATCCGCTCGCCGGCGCCGAACTGATCGGGCATGTCCCAGGGAAACTCCGGGGGCGTCGAACCCCCGGGACCGTTACGGACGTTGGCCTCGAGCCCGACCCGGCTGATGGCCTCGACGCCGCAGGCGATCCCGACCTCAATCGCTCCAGCTCCGACGAGGTTGGCCACGAAATGGTTTGCCTACTGAGCCGAACCGCACTGGCAGTCGACCGTGGTGGCAGCCGTCGCGTAGGGAAGGCCCTGACTCAGCCACGCGGTCCCGGGTCACGTTGGAGGCCTGCTCGCCCGCCTAGGTTACGCACCCTCCGACCACCTGCTCCACCTCCGCGGGGTCAATGCCGGCTCGCTTGACCGGCTCCACCTGCACGGTGCCCAGCAGTTCGGCGGCGTGGAAGCCGGCCATCCAGCCGGTGCGCTTCCCGATCGGGGTGCGTACTGCTTCGATGATCACTGGTTGGGCCATGGTGGTTCCCCTTCTGAGGCGTCGATCCGATGGTTCATTGAAGAAAAGAGCTTGAGACGAGGTCAGCCGGTGAAGCGCCGCCCACTGATGTCACGCTGATGGCCTTGGGACCGTGTCGGAGGCCTGCATCTGCTCCAGCAGCTCCTGGGTCTCGGTCAGCGATGCCGTGATGATCCGCTTCGCCACTTCGAGGAGTTCGAAGAGCATCGGGTCGCCCACCGAGTAGTAGACGTTCGCCCCCACCTTTCGGGACCTGGACCAGGTTGGCCCGGCGCATGACCCCGAGCTGCTGGGAGAGGTGCGACGCCTCGATGCCGACCTCGGGGATGAGCTCGCTCACCGGTCGCTCGCCGTCACGGAGGACCTCCAGGATGCGGATCCGGGCCGGGTGCCCGAGCGTCTTGAAGAACTCGGCCTTCACTTGGTAGATCGGGGTACGTCATGGGTGTCGCATCTCCTGGCACCGATCACGGACGCCGATGCCGTCCGGGGCGACAGAGCCGGCACTCGAATGAGCGCCGGTCGTCCGGCTCGATCACATCGAGCCTAATGAATTGATGAATCTGGCAATGGAACTCGCACTCATCAGAGGTCGTTTCCGGCGTAGGAGAGGTTGAAGCTCTTGTTGGCCAGGGGGAAGTCGGGGACGATCGTGTCGGCCAGGGACACCGGTAGCGCCGGCCAGTTGAGGAAGGACGGGTCGACGACCTTGACCCGCGCCAGGCCGCCCGTCGCCGTCGAGTTCGACCCGGTGGACGATCAGCCCCTCGCCAGCCCTCGGCGATACCCACCCCGCCCGTGTCCACCGGCGCGATCCGCCGAGCCGCGGTGACCACGTCGAGTCGCATCGCTCGCGTCCGACGAAGCCGGCCAGGAGCGCCAGCGAGGCCCGGACTTCGTCCACCCGCACGCGGAAGCGGGCGAGCACGTCCCCGCCCGACGTCCTGCGCAGGCACGAAGCCGTCGCTCGGGTGTCGACGAACGGATGGGCGATCCGGGCGTCGAAGGCCAGCCCCGATGCCCGGCCGACCACCCCGACCACCCCCAGCTCGCCGGCGTGGGCCTCGGTCGAGCACCGCCGTCCCCGTGAATCGGTCCATGACGAGCGCGCTCGACGTGACGAGCTCCACCAGCTCCTCGAACTGCTCGCCGATCTCGGCCAGCTCGCCCGCCGTCGGGAGGCGGCGAACCCGGGCGCCGCCCGGGACGACGCCGCCCCGCAGGAGCCGGTGGCCGGTGACGGCCCGGTTCAGGCGCAGCAGCCGCTCGCGCAGGGTCAGCGCCCAGGCCTGGGCGATTCCGAACCCGACGTCGTTGCACAGGGCGCCGACGTCGGCGACGTGGTTGTAGAGCCGCTCGAGCTCGAGCAGCACGCCTCGCAGCTCGCTGGCGCGTCCGCCGGCACCTCGTGCCGCGAGCGTCCTCCACGGCCAGGCAGTAGGCCAGGCCGTGCCCGACGGCGGTGTCCCCGGAGATCCGCTCGGCGATGCTCGAGACCCGCGGCGATGGTCTTCCCCTGGAACAGCCGCTCGATCCCCTTGTGGACGAACCACAGCCGGGCCTTCATCCGCAGGATGGTCTCCCCCACCACCCAGAAGCGGAAGTGGCCCGGCTCGATGAGCCCGGCGTGCACCGGTCCGACGGGAATCTCGTAGACGCCGGTGCCCTCCACCGGTACGAAGGGGAACGATCCGGCGTCGGCGACCATCGGCGGGCGATGCCCGGCTGTCGCGGCGCATCGGGTGCCAGCCCTCGGGCCAGTGCTGATGGAGCACCAGGCGTCGGGGTTGAGGATGGCCGATGGGCTCGATGCCGAAGAGGTCGGCAGCTCGCGCTCGAACCGGCTGGCGGGGAACGAGAGCGCGGCCAGCGATGGGACCTGGGGCCGCGACCGGTCGATGGGCACGTGGATCTCGACTCGGCGGTCGGGCGGCCCGCCGGTGAAGAGGTAGACGACCCGCATCGACGCGCCGTCGTCGTGGCCGGAGACCAGGGCCAGCCGCATCCCGTCGGCCGACAGCGGCGCGGCCACGTCCTACCAGCTCGCTCGAGCATCGACGGTGGCGGCGACCCGGTGATCGACCGACCGGGCGAGCGGTGTCGACGTGGCGCGCGTCGGGGGAACTCATGTGGCCACCACGTGGGCCGCGGCCTGGAGCAACCCGGACAGTGGCCAGGCGAACACGCCGATGAGGCCGCAGACGACCAAGCCGCCCACCAGGGGAGCGACCACCCAGCCGGGCGGCGGGTGCCTCGACGGCGGCTGCCCCCGACGGGCCCGAGGAGCATGTGGCGGGCCTGACCGACGACGGCGACGAAGATCACCACCATGGCGACGACGCCACCGACGGCGGCCCAGCCCAGCCCAACCTGGAACTCGGCACGGGCCATGAGCAGCTCGCTGCTGAACAGGCTGAACGGCGGGAAGCCCGAGGAGGGCCACCAGTCCGACGCCGAACAGCCCGCCGAGGGCAGGGCGTCGGGCGAGCAGGGCCCGGACCCCATCGATCTGGCTGGTACCCTCGCCCGCCATGATCTCGCCCGAGGTGAGGAACAGCACGCTCTTGGCCAGGCCGTGGCCGAGGATGTGCAGTAGCACCGCGGCGATGGCGAGCGGGATCCCGGCCGCGGCCCCGAGAGCGATGAGTCCCATGTGCTCGAGGCTGCTGTAGGCGAGCATCCGCTTGTAGTCGCGTTGGGTGAGCAGCAGCGAGGCGGCCACGGCCAACGACAGGAGCGCCACGATGACCAACAGCGCGCGGGCGAAGCCGGGGCCCACGGCCAGATCCACCACTGCCTTGAACCGCAGGATGGCGTAGAAGGCCACGGTGAGCAGTACGCCGGACATGAGGGCGGAGATCGGAGCCGGCGCCTGGCTGTGGGCGTCGGGCAGCCAGCTGTGCATCGGCGCCAGACCCACCTTGGTTCCGTATCCGAGGACCAGCAGGGCGAAGGCCAGCCGCATCACCGACGGGTCGAGGTGGTGGGCGTGGGCCATGAGTGACGTCCAGTCGAGGGCGTCGGCCGAGTGCCCGCCGGCGTGCAATGCGGCCAAGTAGACGAATACCGTGCCCAGAAAGGCCAGAGCGATGCCCACCGAGCAGATCACGATGTACTTCCAGGAGGCCTCCAGCGCACCCCTGGTCCGGCGATGACCGACGAGGAAGGTGGTGACGACGGTGGTGGCCTCGACGGCCACCCACAGCACCCCGACGTTGGCGGCCAGGACGGCGAGCAGCATGGCGGCCACGAACACCTGGACGAGTACGCCGTAGGTGGTCACCTGCCGTTGGGTGCTCTGACCGTTGGCCACGCTCGAGGGCGACGGTGCGGATCCCGATCCAGGAGGCCAACAGGGCGATGGCCCCGATGACCACGACCATGAAGGCGCTGAGCGCGTCGGCCCGCAGCACTCCCTGTGCCCCGGTCAGCGCACCCGTCCGGACCACCCGCACGGCCGTCCAGACGCCGAGGCTCAGGGCGGCACCGTTGGCACCGACCCCCGCCCAACCGAACGACGGCCGCCCTCCGCCGGCGGCGATCACGCCTGCGCCGAGCAGGGGAAGGACGAGGATGCAGACGAGGACCATCAGTCGTGCAGCTCCTGGAGCTCGTCGAGGTCGAGGTCACCGAACTCGGACCGGAGACGCTGGGCCAGCACCATGAGGACGACCACCCCTAACAGCACGTCGAGGGAGACGCCCATCTCGATGAGGAAGGGAACGCCGGCCGTGCACAGGAAGGCCACCATGGCGATTCCGTTGTCGATCATCAGGAGGCCGACCATCTGGAAGATGGGGCGACGCCTGGCCACCAGGACGAAGTAGCCGAGCAGCGCGGTGGCCACGCCCACCGGGACCAGGTCGCCGGTAGAGCCCCCCACGAAGTGGGCCACGCCCCGGGTGGCGACGAAGGCGAGGACGATGAGGAATGCCGAGGCGACCAGGGAGGCAGGGACGTTGACCAGCGGTCTGGTCTCCCGGGTGAGGCCCCCGGCACCGGCCCGGTCCAACAGGATGGGGATGGCGACGCCTTTCGCAGCCAGCACGACCGCGGCGGTGGCGATCAGTCCGGGGTCGCTCAGATGGACACCGAGCACCAGAACGACAAGGCCGAGGGCCACGCCCTGGAAAGCGACAACTCGGATGACCGAGCGGACCGAGGTCAGCCACACCACGGTGATGGCGCCAACCAGCACCGCTCCCACCGCAAGGGTCAGGGTCGACGTGAACGGCGACCCGCTCATGGCACGACCAGAGCCGAGAGGACGGCCAGCACCGAGAGGACGAAGGCGCCGGCCAACAGTTCGGGCACCCGGAAGAGGCGGAGCTTGGCTACCGTGACCTCGAAGACGGCGAGGCCCACTCCCAGGGCGGCGACCTTGGCCACCGTCGTCGCCAGCCCCACGACAAGATGGAGAGGACCCGGTGCCGTGGCGATGCCCCAGGGGACGAAGAGGTCGGCGAACAGGGCCATCAACACAGCCAGGCGCATCGACTCGGCCAGCTTGATGAGGGCCAGGTCCGTGCCCGAGTACTCGAGCACCATGGCCTCATGGATCATGGTGAGCTCCAGATGGGTACTCGGATTGTCGACGGGCAGGCGACCGCTCTCGGCCACGATCACCACCACGAAAGCCATCAGGGCCAACAGGCGCTCCGGAGTGGCCAGCCACAGAGGATGGGCGAGTGAACCGGTGACGATGGCGGGAAGATTGGAGGAGTGGGTGGGCACCGACAGGGCCAGAATGGCGACTAGCAGTGCCGGCTCGGACAGGGCTCCGATGGTCATGGCTCGGCTGGCCCCCATGCCCCCAAAGGCAGTCCCCGAGTCGAGGGCCCCGAGCGCCAGGGCCACCGAACCGAGCAGCAAGAGGAACACGACGGCGAACAGGTCGGCTGACCAACCAAAGGCGGGGTCGGTGGCGAGCAACGGAGCGGCAGCGGCCACCACCACCGTGCTGGCGACCAGCAACAAGGGGGCCAGGGGAAAGATCCAACTCGTCTGGTCTGACGTGGTCCGCTCCCGCCGAGCCAGCTTCCGGAGGTCGTAAAGGGTTTGTCGGACCGGGGGCCCGGCCCGGCCTTCCAGGCGGCAGCGCACGCTCCGCATCAGCCCGACCAGCAGCGGACCTCCGACCATCACCCCCACCACCTGGAGGAGCGAGATCGCCGCCATCGAGGCGGTCGGCCAGGTGGTTTTCATCCCACCACCACCAGCACCACGATGAGGGCCACCAGACCGAAGCCCAGGTAGCGGTGGATACTGCCGTTCGGCACTCGCCGGGCCAGGGCCCCCCACCACCCGAGGCCCACCGAGGCCGGGCGGTAGGCGTGTCGTTCGAAGGCGTCGTCGAGCGAGGTGTGGAAGGTGGCCACTTCGACGTAGTACCGGGACTCAGCGACATGAGTCACGTCGAGATCGTGGGCCGGTCGGAGTACGTCCTCGAACACTCGGGTGAGCGGCTCACCGAACGAGGTGGCCGTGTACTCCATGGTTGCCGTCTGGAGCTCTCGGCCGCACCCCCATGCCTGGGTGCGCCGAGCCGGGGCCCGTTGGAGGACACGCCGAGCACCGGCCGCGAGGGTGACGGCGACGACCAGCGCAGCTGCCAGGAGGCCAGGGGCCAGTGCTCCATGCACGCCGCCCAGACCGACTTGCCAGCCACCCACCAGCGGGTCGGAGATACGGGCCCGGGTGACGCTGCGGGCGGCGTCCACCACGGACGGGATCACCAGGAAGGGAGCCACGCCGAAGACCAGGCAGAGCGTGGCCATGCGTGCCGGCCCCGATCCTCATCGAGAGACCGACCTCGTGCGCTTCAGCTGCCCCTTCGCTCCGGGGTTGGCCGAGCAGCCCAATGCCGGCAGCCTTCACGATGGTCAGGGCGGTCAGCCCCCCGGTCAGGGCCAGGGCACCGACGCCGATCGGCATGGCCACGGCGAGGGCCGGATCAGAGGAGGGAAGACCATGCAGCATGGCCTGGAGCAGGAGCCATTCGCTGACAAAGCCACAGAGCATGGGCATGGCCGCCATGGCCATGCCACCAACCAGAAAGATGGCGCCCGTCATCGGCATGCGCCGAAGAAGACCCCCCATCTGGTCCAGGTCCCTGGTGCCGGTCGCCTGCTGGAGCGAGCTGGCCGACAAGAAGAGCGATCCCTTGAAGATGGCGTGGAAGACCACATGCAAGAGGGCGGCCACCAGCGCCACGAGGGCCAGGGCCCGGTGCCCGGTCGATGCGAACAGCCCGGAGGCGCCCACACCCAGCAACATCAACCCCACGTTGTCGGTGGTCGAGTAGGCGAGGAGTCGCTTCAGGTCGCTGCTGGTCGCCGAGTGCAGCGATCCGAATAGCGCCGACAGTGCGCCGAGGGCCATGACCAGAAGCCACCACCACGCCGGTCCCCCACCGAGCAGCCCATCGCCGACCCGAACGATACCGTAGATACCGAGGTTGACCATGGCCGCCGACATCAGGGCTGACACCGGACCCGGAGCTTCGGGATGGGCGCGGGGCAGCCACACGTGCAGGGGCACCATGCCGGCCTTCGACCCGAACCCAACCACCGCCAGCACGAAGGCGCTGTCCCGCACCCAGACGGGCAGGTGGCCCGACCTCGAGGCAATGGTGGTGAACGACTGGCTGCCCGTGTGGGTGGCCAGGAGGACCAGGCCCACCAGTAAGGCGGTGGCACCGAACTGGGTCATCACCGCGTACCACTGACCGGCGGAGGCCACCTCAGACCGCTGCCGATGGTCGACCAACACCAGAAGGAGCGAGGTGACCGCCATCAGCTCCCACAGGAACAGGAACGTGGTCACGTTCGATGCCGCCGGAACCAGGAGCAGCGTGGTCACGAACAGCGGCAGGGTGCACGACGCTGTCCGGCTGGACAGCCCAGGGCCGCGGTAGCCGAGACGGAAGATCATGGCGCAGATCCCGACGACGGCGCTGACGGCCATGAACAGGGCACCGAAGCGATCGAGCGCCATTGATGTGCCACTCAGCGGCAGCAATTGCGCTGATGTGCACCACGGCGACGCGACCGGTGTGCAGCACTTCGACGGCCACGCGCGAACCCGCAACCGCAGGCGGCGATGGTGAGTGCGACCGAGACGTGCATCCTGATCCTCAGTGGCGCCATCGCCCCGGCCGCGGAGGCAGACAGTCCGACCAGTGCAGTTGTCACAAGCCAGGCCGACGTCACGTACCGGCCAGGCCCCGCAGGGCGGCAATGATCGTCTCGGGGTCCGGCGGGCAGCCGGGAATCTCGAGGTCGACCGGCACCACGTCGGCCACCGCTCCTTCGACGCCGTAGGCGCCTTGGAACACCCCGCAGTTGCGGGCGCAGTCGCCGAGCGCCACCACCACGCTCGGCCGAGGCACGGCATCCAAGGTCTTGCGCAGGGGATCGGCCATGTTGCGGGTAACCGGCCCGGTGACCAGGAGACCATCAGCGTGCCGGGGCGACGCCTCGAGCCGCATGCCGAACCGCTCAGCGTCGTAGACCGGAGAGAAAATCGAGGCAATCTCGAGCTCACAACCGTTGCACGACCCGGCATCCACATGTCGGAGCTGCAGCGAGCCCCGGTTGCGACGGGCCACCTGTTGGACCTCTGGCGCCCCGGGGCCGGCCGGAGGCAGGGCGACAGGCCTGGCCCGCAATCGGCGGACCAGCGCAGTGAGTCGCATGATTGACAAATATATCAATCGATGATTATGTGAGTTGTCAAATCACCACACTCTGCGACGGCTTCAGCCCTTCGGCCGCAGCCGGCGCTTGCCGAGGCACGGCCGGGGAGAGAGCCGTCGCTGGGATGACCTCGCCAAACAGGAGGCAAGAAGTGTCCGAAACAGCACCGGCTCCCACCATGAACAAGTCACTCTTGGACTGGGTGGAGGAGTGGACGGCGATCCTCACCCCCGATGACGTCGAGTGGTGCGACGGGTCAGATGCCCAGTACGAGGCGCAGTGTCGGCGCCTGGTGGAGTCGGGCACCTTCATCCCCCTCAACCCCGAATTGCGGCCCGACAGCTTCCTCTGCCGTTCGGACCCGGGGGATGTCGCCCGCGTGGAGGACCGGACCTTCATCTGCTGCCCGAAGCCTGAGGACGCCGGCCCGACCAACAATTGGATCGATCCTGACGTGATGCGGTCGGAGCTCCTCGACCTCTATCGGGGCGCGATGCGAGGTCGGACCCTGTACGTCATCCCGTTCTCGATGGGTCCACTCGGCAGTCCCATCGCCCACATCGGCGTGCAGCTGACCGACTCGGCCTATGTCGCCGCCTCGATGCGCATCATGACCCGCATGGGGTCCGCCGCCCTCGACGTACTCGGGGAGACCGGCGAGTTCGTGCGATGTCTGCATTCGGTCGGACGCCCGCTCATGCCGGGGGAAACGGACGTCCCCTGGCCCTGCGACGCGGATCGCAAGTACATCGTCCACTTCCCCGAATCCCGGGAGATCTGCTCGTACGGCTCCGGTTACGGTGGGAATGCCCTCCTGGGCAAGAAGTGCTTTGCCCTACGCATCGCTTCGACCATGGCCCGAGACGAGGGTTGGCTGGCCGAACACATGCTCATCCTCAAGCTGACCAACCCACGAGGCGAGAGCAAGTTCGTTGCAGCCGCCTTTCCGAGCGCCTGCGGCAAAACCAACCTGGCCATGGTGGTACCCACCATCCCCGGATGGAAGGCCGAGACCATCGGGGACGACATCTGCTGGATGAAGTTCGACGCCGACGGCCACCTCCGGGCCATCAACCCGGAATACGGCATGTTCGGCGTGGCACCCGGTACAGGCGTCGAGACCAATCCCATCGCCGTTCGAGCACTGGCCGGTGGCACCATCTTCACCAACGTCGCCCTGACCGACGATGGGGACGTGTGGTGGGAGGGCCTCACCCCCGAACCACAAGACCACCTCACGGACTGGCGAGGTGACGACTGGACGCCAACGAGCGCGAGCCCGGCCGCTCATCCCAACAGCCGGTTCACCACCCCCCTCTCTCAGGTCCCGATCATGGCGCCCGAATGGGAGGACCCGGACGGAGTGCCCATTTCGGCCATTCTGTTCGGCGGGCGGCGGGAATCGGTCGTCCCCCTGGTCACCGAGTCGTTCGACTGGGCCCACGGAGTGTTCCTCGGGTCGATCATGGCCAGCGAGACAACAGCTGCGGCGGCCGGTGCCACTGGCCGTCTTCGACGCGACCCCTTCGCCATGTTGCCATTCTGCGGTTACAACATGGCCGATTATTTCGCCCACTGGCTCCGGATCGGACAGACGGCGCCGCATCCGGAGCTCCTCCCCAAGTTGTTTTACGTGAATTGGTTCCGGAGGGACGCCGAGGGTCGATTCATCTGGCCGGGCTATGGCGACAACGCCCGCGTACTGGCATGGGTCTTCGATCGCTGCGAGGGAGCAGTGGGCGCAACTGATACGCCGATTGGCTCCGTTCCCATTGAGGGTGACCTTGACATTGACGGACTCGAGATCGATCCGACCGCCCTCGCAGAACTGACCGTCGGCGAGGCAGCCGCTTGGCGGACCGAGGTACCGCTCATCGAAAAGCACTTTGCCCAATTTGGCGAGCGACTCCCTGACGAACTTCGCCATCAGCTCACGACCCTGGAGAAGCGGCTCGGCTAATCACAACCGGGCACGAGGCTCGCGGACGTGACCCTGCCCACCGCACCAATGCGCATCTGGAAGTCGATTTCTTGCCTCGCACTCTCAGACAGTCGCTGACGGACGAAGCCCGAGGGACCCCGGTACCCTCGCTAATTCTGGGCCGGTTGAGCCGGGTTCCGCCGCCCGGCTCCCGGCCCGGAGCCATCGCCTCATCCATTTCCCGCGTCGAGCGTCGCGACCCCAAACGGCTTGCGGCACGACCCGACTCAGCTTGCAGTGCAGTGACCGGGTGCCGGCAAGAGATCCCAATTCGACGTTCGGAGACGCCTCAGCTGGCCGACGATCCGCTGCGCTGCCGCCATGCCGGACCAGAAGCTTGCTGAGCGTGTGGCCTAAGACATCACGCATTACGAGTCGCTCGCCGAGGTGGCCAAACACATTGACATCGCCGCCACCGCCATCTTCAATGGGATAACCGTCGAGGCGATGAGCGATCTCGATCTCTCCTACACACCTCCCCCTGGGAGGCCGTGGGATGCCATTCAGGCCGGGGCCCAGATCTGGATCCGAGAGACGCGCCGCTAAGGCTCGATCAGAGGTGCGTCAACGGCTGCGCCCAGCATGACGTCGATGTCATCAGCCACCTCACCGTCCTCGAAGCGGAAGGGCGTGGGCGTAGTTCCGCAGCGTCGTCGACGGATCGCGATGACCGAGCCGGTGTTGGGCCCGCAGGAGCTCGCCCCGGCCGACCAGGAACGTGGCCACAGAATGGCGCAGCCGGTGGAGACTGACCCCGACCAGATCGGCCTCCGCACACAGCTCGGCGAACCAGTGGCCCATGGCACCGGCCGTGAGGCGCCGTTGGTGGTCGATGTCCCGAGAGAAGACCCACTCGCCGAATGGAGCACCGTCTGCCCGCCGACACCAGGTCGCTTCGCTGGCCCGCCACAGCTCGACGGTGGTCCTGCCCAGGGTGAGTCTGCGAGTCCGCTTGGTCTTGGTGGGGCCGATCTGCTCCCCGGACACGCCCCGCTCGATGGTGAGCACCCCTGCCGTTCAGGTCGCCGAACTTGAGCGCAGCCAGTTCTCCCCGACGGGCACCGGAATCGGCAGCCAGGCGCACCAGGAGCCGGACCTGTTCGGCCTTGTGGAGGACCTTCAGTGAACTCACAAGATCGTCAAGGCCGACTTCAGCCTTTTCAACGAGCACTTGCGACAGGTGGAGCAGCGCCAGGACGTCCTGCTCGGCGACGTGCATGCGGGTTCCCGGTCGTGGCGGACCCCGCATGTCCCGGAGCGGGTTCCGGTCGATGATCGATTAGGCCTGGGCCCAATCGATGGCCGAGCGCAGCACCCGGAAGCGGCCGGAGACCACCGACACCCCCGCCCCGGAGTCCCGCCACGGGGCCATGGTCACCCGCACCACTTCGGGTCGCAGCGTGGCCACCCGCCGTCCGGCGATGGGATCGGCGATGAGCGCTTTCACGTTCGATCGGACCCCGGGCCACGTGGACGGTCGCCAATCGTGCTGGGCGGCAAACCACCGCTCGAGGAGTTCCCCGACGGTCAGGAACGGTGCGGCCCGCCGGACGGACCGGTACTCGGCGAACTGGGCGGCCAGCTCACGGCGACGCTCCTCGGCGTCCTCCAGTGCTCCGTGGAACCAGAAGGCGCTGGACGGTCCGGCCGGAGACAGGGTCCACACCCACGGCGACACGGATCTCGAACACGCCGGGGCGCTTCTCCCGCAACGATCCTTCGCCCCAGGCGCCCATCGGGCCAAAAGTAGGGTCATAACATCTCGACCAGGTTCGTCACTCGAACACGACTCTCAGCTGGCGTGGCCCCCTCACCTGTCCGCCGGCCCACAGCACCTCGGCACCCTCAGCGAGATGGAAAATCGGAACGCGCGCCAGCCATTCCTCTAAGGCGACTCGCAGCTCCATTCTGGCAAGGTTGGAACCGGCACACCGGTGAATACCAGAGCCAAATGCCACGTGTCGGTTCTCCCGGCGGTCGAGAAGCACCTGGTCAGCCCGATCGAAGATGGTCGGATCCCGATTCGCTGCTGGGAAGTTCAGGAGGAGTTTGTCGCCTTGTTTCATGGGACATCCCTGGAATGTGACGTCCTCAGTGACGACGCGGGCCATGGTCACCGGCGAGTAGGCACGTAGGAGTTCCTCGACGGCCGTGTCCATGAGCTCAGGTTCGGACACGAGCCGCTCGCGGTCCCCATCGTTCGTCGCCAGGTGCCATAGCGAGGAACCGATCGCACTCCAAGTGGTGTCGATACCGGCGATCATTGTCAGTATCGCCATGCCCAAGACGATCATGTCATCGACCGATCCTCCGTCCACCTCAGAGTGGAGAAGGTAGGTCAACAGGTCGTCGCCGTCGGCGTCGCGGCGTTCGTTGATCCGATCCCAGAGGTAGTAGCCAATCCCGAACATTCCACGCTGAACGCGTTCAGGGTCATCCGCGAACTCCAGGGCATCGCGGACCCAGCCGGTGAAGGTCTCCGCAAGCTCTTCCGGGACTCCGAGGATCGCGCCGATGACGCGGACCGGAATCTGCTGGGCATAGTCGGCTGCGGCATCTGCCCGGCCTGCCTCGAGGTGGGCGTCGATCAATGATCCGCACAACGCTCTCGTCATCGGCTCGTAGGTCTCCACCCTCGTGTGGGAGAACCAGGGAAGGAGGAGCCGTCGTGTCCACGTATGCAGCGGCGGGTCTGAAGTGATCGGCGGGAGTCCGTATGTCAGGATCGGAGTCTCCGGCTCGTCAACGGAATCAATGACGCTGGTGTTGATTGAGCTGAAGTGGTCTATATCCTTCGCCATCGCCGTGACGTCCCCATACGTCGTTGGGAGCCAGGCGCCCCCCCGGCGCTCCGTGTGTGCAATCGGGCACACCTGGCGCAATTCGTCCCAGAGGGGGAATGGGTTCAGTACATACGATTCATCAAGGACGTCGAAATCTGATGTCCAATCAGCAACGGGCTCGGTCCTCGCCACTTGACGCCTCCAATGTGTGTTACACGGATCTGCTCTTGCTAGTATTGCCAGTCGACAAAGCGTCCGTCACTGCCGCGGTAGTTCTCCAGGTGGGGCTATCCGTCGAGAATGTCAGAGCCTGGGGTGCCCAGACAGTCAGCAATCCGCTCCACTTGTCGTGCACGCTCAGCTTCGGAGGCTGCGTACCTCAGCTTCGTGCGCTGATGACGTCGCGTTTGGGTCGCCGATTCCGGGTCTGGGATGCCAATTGAAACCAGATTTGGTATCATATGTGCATGGATGCCGCGGTGCTGCTTCAGGAAGCCCGGCGCAGGAGTGGACTTTCTCGCAGGAAGCTCGCCCGACGCGGAGGTACCTCGGCATCCACATTGTCCGCCTATGAGTCAGGGGCTTCCGTCCCTTCAGTAGCCACCTTGGAGCGGCTGCTTCGTGCCGCCGGATTCGAGGCTGAAGTCAGTCTGAGACGAGCTCCTCCAAACGACGAGCGGGAGCTGATCGAGAAGATCGAGGCTCTGTTCTCCTTTGTCGACGCCCTGCCCCGACGTCAGCGAGGCCCGCTCACATACCCCATTTTCGGAGCGAACAGGGCAACCGGTCGATGAGGCCGATACTTGATGCGGTCGTCGAGTTGCACGACAGTCTCGATGCAGCGGCAATACCTCACGCGTTCGGCGGAGCCTTCGCGCTGCTGTGGTGCACGGGCGAACCCAGGACCACAGTCGACATCGATCTCAACGTCTTCGTCGCCCCCGACGACGCGCAGCATGTCCTCGATGCGTTGCCTGACGAGATCATGCCCCCCAGGGAGGTGATGGTGCAGTTGATGACCTCCGGCCAGAGCCGGGTGATGTTCGATGGGATACCGGTCGACCTCTTCCTGGACACGACCCCGTTCCACTCCGACTTGCGTTTGCATCTCAAGCAGCATCAACTGGCCGACAGGAAGATCCCATTCCTCGGATGCAACGACCTTGCCGTCTTCAAAGCCTTCTTCAACCGACGCAAGGACTGGGCGGACATCGAAGAGATGGTCCGAGCGGATCGGCTCGACGTCCCGTACGTGGTCGGGCTTCTGATCGAGTACCTCGGCGCCGACGACGAACGAATTCGTGAACTTCTGACCATTCGCGACGAACTCGCAGGCCCAACGGCTCCCTAACATTCTCAGCTTCGTACGGAGGACGAACCTACCCAGACAGCGCAGCCTCGAGATGGAGAGCACCTTCGTCATCGTGGAGCGCCGGCGACAGGGGCAGACATCTAGGTCGGGAGTGCCTTGTGCCGACGACCTTCTGGAAGAGTCCAGAACGTTCTCAGCTAGTGAGGCTGAGACCCACTCGGTGAGCAGAACCTTCTGATCCGTAGGGAGCCCCGGGGTCGTTTTACCGGGTCCCGCCAAGTCCCACTTTGTCTCAAATATGCAGGTCAAATGGGGTGTGATTTTCGGACCCCTAAAACGGCTGGGACTCGACGCTACGCCCTGGGACCCAATTGTTGGCTTTTTTGTTGGTAATTTTCGTTGCTTGCAGGCAGGCGAATCAGAAGGTTTTGACCACTGTTCACCCCTTGAAGGACCAAGTCAGAGGTTTGATCAGAAGGTTTGAAATCGCTCAGTTCTCCTCCCGTAGCAAGTAGCAAGCCTTCGAGGGACTGCCCTATCCGCCGCATCTGATCCACACTTGGAGTGTTCGATTCACCCGCCCCGGATCGGACGATGGTTCCCACTGTGCGGTCTGCCTCGTCGATCATGCACCGTCTGATCTCCCGTTGGCACCAGGATCCGAGGTCGTGGGGAGCCTGGTGCAGGGCCTCGGCAATGGACCGGGTCATTTCAGGGTGGGAGGTCAGACGGAACAGGTCGAGGTAGTCCCCGCCGGCCTTCTCCGCTCGCGCCGCACGACGCTTCGGAGCAGCCTGGAGCTTCATGGCCACCAGGCTTGCCGGGGTAGCGATTCGGCACCGAGCCTCTGCCACCACCTCTCCGCCCTCTTCGGCGATGAGCGTAAGGTCCTCGGCTGTGTCGAGGGCGAGAAATCGTCAAGACCTGTGGATGAGAATCTGACCGATTATGCGGCGACCTCCTCATCCTGCTCGTCAGTTCGCTCTACCATCACCCCCTTCTCGAATGTCACGCCGGCGCGGACCAGTGCGACCAGGTGGGGTGCGTTGACCATGCGCCACCGGGTCTGGGCCTGCTCGATCAACTTGTAGGCCATGGCGAGGCCTGCTGACCGTGAGCCCGGTCCCTTGGTCACCTTGGTGCGCAGCCGCACGGTGGCAAAGGTGGACTCGATGGGGTTGGTGGTCTTCAGGTGGATCCAGTGCTCGGCCGGGAACGCGTAGAACGCCAGCAACTCCTCGCGGTCCTTGAGGAGCTTCTCGGTGGCCTTCGGCCACTTGGCCTCGTACTCCTTCACGAAGCTGTCGAGGGCGGTCTCCGCATGCTCACGGTCCTCGGCATCACGGACCTCCTTCAGCGCGGCACGGGCGGCGGGCTGAGCCGACTTGGGCAGGGCGTTCATGACGTTGGCCAACTTGTGCACCCAGCACCGTTGGTGGACCGTCTCGGGGAACACCTCACTCAATGCTCCCCAGAACCCGAGGGCACCGTCACCGACGGCCAGCACCGGGGCGGTCATCCCCCGCCGCTTCAGATCCCGCAGCACGTCGGCCCAGGACTCGATCGACTCCCGGTGGCCGTCACTGATCGAGACCAGTTCCTTCGTCCCGTCGGACCGCACACCCACGATGACCAGGGCACACAGCCGAGCCTCTTCGAGGCGGACATTGAAGTGGATCCCGTCCGCGTACACGTAGACGTAGTCGACGTCCTTGAGTGACCGGTGGGCGAACTGGTCCCGCTCCTTCTGCCACTCGGTGGTGAGCCGGGTGATCACCGAGGCCGACAACCCAGCGGCCGAGCCGAAGAACTCCTCGAGTGCGGGCACGAAGTCGCCCGAACTCATCCCATGGAGGTACATCAGCGGCAGCACCTCGGCCACCTTCGGGGACTTCCTCGCCCACGGCGGCAGGATCGACGACCGGAACCGCATCTTCTCCCCGGTCACCTCGTCGACCCGGCGATCGTCCACCCTCGGGGCCCGGACCTCGATGGGCCCGGCACCGGTCACGAGGGACCGGGCGACGGCGTGGCCGTTGCGGACCACCAGCCGGTGGCCCTCCTCGTCGAGCTCGTAGATGAACGAGCTCACATAGCCGTCGACCTCGGCCTCGAGGGCGGCGGCCAGCATGCGCCTCGCCCCCTCGGCGACCAGTTCGTCCAGCGTGGCCGACGGCTCCGCGTCCGCGGACGTCTCAACATGTACTCTCAGCATTGGCGTTCCTTCCTCGCCGGCGTTCCACCGCCAGCGTTTCTCTGATGTGTTCAAAGAGGAAGGTACGTCGCGCCCTCGGTCAGGTGGTGCATCCACAAGTTCCGGTTATAACTCGTCGAGGGCCCAACGATGGGACAGTACGAAGATGCGGTCTGCCTCCCCCTCGGGCAGGAGATCCGGTGAAATGTCGGCCGCCGGTACGTCTCCAACGGCAATGCAGTCGATCTTCGTGCCCAGCAGGAGCCCATCGACGCCCTCGGTGCCGATGACAGTCTCAACGGCGGTCAGCTCGTCACCATGCTGTGTGGCGACGGTGTCGAGGTCATAGGTCACCCGATGAGCGCCCTGGAGTCGGGCGAGAACGGCCAAACCGCCGATCACGGCGAACTCTCCCATCGGCACCGCGTCGGCCAACGCTGCCAGCGATGTGACCAGTGGTGCCACCCCGGAGTTCGCCAAGCGGAGTTCACCAGACACGGGCAGCCTCCTGAGGGTCCCAGCCTTGGAGGATCTCGCGACCACGAGCCCGGTCCTGAGCGAGGTCGAGAGCGATGATCAGGCCGCCGGCCACGAGGAATCCGTCTCTACTCATCGAGGAAGTCAAAGTGAACCCATACCGGGATGGACAGACAGCAATTTCCGATCCCGTCCAACCGGACGGGGCGCCGTAGGCACCAACCACCGTGGCCAGATCGGTGTCGTCGGCAACATAGAGCCGGGGCCACCCTCCCGCCGGTCCAGCGGCTAGCGGTGCACCGAGGGAGACGGCACCGAGGGTCCCGCTAAGTCGGAACCGTTCGGGTGGCTCGGGCGGTGGAGCTTGGGCCATCGGATGCCAGCGGGGCTTCCACTCCTCGGCAACGGCCCAGAACAACTCGGGTACGAACGGCCTGTTGTCCGAACCCACCAATCCCTGGCTCCGGAGCTCGGACAGGATCTCCGATACCCGGCCCGGGGACCGATCGATCTGGCGGGCGACGGCATGCACACCCTGGGGCTCGCCGGGACGCATGAGTAGTGCCAGGGCCACGTCGAGACCTGTGCCTCTGAATACGCTGACGACCCGTCGAGACGGCACCACCGACCCCGAGGACACCTGGGCATTGACGAAGAGGCCGGGGGTCCTGACCCAGAGGTGCCCCCTTCGGTCGAACCACGCCAGGCCGGCCCGACTCAGCTCTTCTCTCGCTGCCGTTGATATCCGGTCAGCGACAATGATCGTCGCGGCCCCCCCATCCTCCTCGTGCAGATGGGCAAGGAGCCGGGCGTCGCTTTCGCGAACCGCCTTGAGTTCTGTGACCGCGAAGGGCGTACCAGCGATCACGACACCTTGCCCAACGAAGCAGACTGGGGAGATCCCAGCCTGCTCGAGTGCCTCGAGCAATCCTGAGGTGTTCGCTGTTCGTGGTGCCACGAATACAGACTAGCATCCCGGAAGTCACGGCCACCGGGTGAGTCTGATCGATGGACGGGGACATGGCCGTGTCCGTGCCACCATGCCCGTCTTGGTGACTGGCCAAGAGGCGCCACGATGTTCGTGCGGGCACGAAGCCAGAACACGAAGCCAGAAGATGACAACCGGCACACGTTGCTCCGCTGGTCGAAGCATGTAACCGGCCGTAACACCCGACGCCTATCGTTCCATCATGAGCCAGCTGCGGCCGTGGCGAGCAGTCGATCCCGACCTGTTCCGCTTCACCACCACCGAGCTGCGGGATCTGCACATCGGCATCATGTCCGCCTTCGACCAGGCAGCAATGGTTGCCCCCGCACTCAACCTCGACCAGGTGCGGGGGGCCCTGCGCGCGGTGGGGTGGGAGGAGTGGGTAGACGACGCCTCGCTCCAACGGGCTCTGGGCGCCCTGGTCGGATGGGGCCTGCTCGACGCCACCCAGGACCACGGGGCCGTGTACACCACCCCGGAGGAATTCGAGCGGAAGAACCTCCAGTGGTCACTGACGCCCAAGGGTGAGGCAGGAATCAGCGGCCTCCTCCACGCCCTCGACAGCCTCAAGCACGCGGTAGGGCTGCAACCGGCGGTCCTCGACGCTATCGGTGACGGGCTGGGTGAGCTGGCCGACCTCCTCGATCAACCGTCCACCGACACCCTCGATGCCCGAATCCACCTCCGCTTGGCCGAGATCGAGGGCCACCACTCGTCCCTGCTGGTCAGTGTGCGGCAGTTCAACGGACACCTCCAGCGCCTGCTCCGCGAGGAAGCGGCCGACGACTCGGTGTTCGCCGACGTCAAAGCCAAGACTGTGTCCTACCTGAAGGAGTACGTGGACGGAGTGGAGGGGCCCCAGCAGCGCCTGGCCATGGCCATCGAGCGACTGGCCGAAGCCGGCGTGGCCACCCTGTTCGACCGGGCACTGCGAGGGGCCAACCTGGCCCCTGTTGCCGGCGGAGACCCGGCGCCGGCCTGGATCGGGCGACGCCAGCAACACTGGGAGGCGCTCCGCGCCTGGTTCGCTCCGACCGACGCCGGCGTCGCCCGGATCGAAGGGCTCCTCGACATCGCCCGGAGCGCCATCATCGAGCTCCTCCGCGTCCTCGAACGGCGGTGGGACAACAAGCGGCGATCGGTGTCGGTCGCCAATGACTTCCGCACGCTGGCCGGATGGTTCGCCACGGCGTCCGGCGAGGATGAGGCTCAGGCCCTGTTCAGGGCCGCCTTCGGTCTTTGGCCGGCCCGCCACGCCCATCTCCTCCCCGTTGACGGTGAGGAACGGGCACCGTCGACGAAATGGGCGGAGGCCGGTCCGGTGGACGTCGCCCCCGCCTTACGCTCGAGCGGCTCCCTGTCCTTCCGGGGACGGGCGGCGCGGGTGGACGATCCCAGCCGCGACCCGGGCGTGGCGACAGCGCCGGCAGGCCGAGGCGCTGGCCGCCCACGATGACCTCCGGGCCTCGCTCACCACTCGGGGACGGGTCCCGCTCTCCTCGTTCGGCCGGTTGCCGGTCGACGCCTTCGACGAGCTGCTCGACCTGCTGGCCACCGGTCTCGATGCGCCGCAAACGGAAGACGGCAGCCGGCGGGCCCTGTCCATCGACGGTTCGGTGGAGATCATCCTGTGGCCGCCCACCGATGGGACCCTGGTCGCCATCGAGACTGACAACGGCCGGTTCGGGAGTCCCGATTTCGGCGTCTTCATCAGCCTGACCGACGGACCGGAACTCCTCGCCACCGAGCTCGATGGCCTACCGGTCGAGGCCGCCGGTGCCTGACGCGTCGCTGGCCGGCCAGCACGTGGCCGAGCGGTCCAGGGCCATCAGGGAGCTCCTCAGCCATCCCATCCTCGATGTCGGCTCCGATCCCGACCGCTTCGGACTGGTGGTTCGCCACCACGAGTGGCTCGCCGACTGGTTCGAGACAAGCTGCGGTTGGGAGCTGACGGTCGACATCGGCGCCGGCTTCGCCCGGCTGTCCAAGCGGTCGGCCCGACCCGACCCCACCCGGCCCCTCCGTCGTCCGAGGGGCGCCCGGGCTCCGTTCGACCGGCGTCGTTTCCAGCTGCTCTGCCTGGTCTGCGCCGAGCTGGTCCGCCGTCCGGTGACCACCATCGGGCTGCTGGCCCAGGCCCTCACGTCCGAGGCCGGGTTCGACACCAGCCGGCACGGGGATCGGTCATCATTCGTGGACGCCCTGCTGGTGCTGGGCGAGTGGGGGGTGGTGCGGGCCACCGCCGGCACCGTCGAAGCGTTCCAGAACGACGAGCGGGCCAACGCCATCCTGGCCGCCGACACCGCCCGCCTCCACCGCCTGCTCGTCAGTACCAATGCCCCCAGCCGAGTCGGGGAGACGGCCGACCCGGTCGAGGCCATCGCCCTCCTACTGGCCGAGCCCCGCTACGGTGACACGCCCCAGGATCCGGGCACTGCCCCCGAGGAGCAGCGGCTGCGGTGGACCCGGCACAGCATCGCCCGCCGCGTCTTCGACGACCCGGTGGTGCTGCTGGCCGATCTCAGCGAGGCTGAGCACGACTACCTGCTCCACCCGTCGGGTAGGGCCTGGCTGCGCCAACGGGCGGCCGAGGCCGGCTTCGACCTGGAGGAACGGGCCGAGGGGGTGCTGGCCGTCGACCCCGAGGCGGTCGCCACCGACCTGCAGTTCCCCGCTCCCGTCGGCAACGCCTACCAGCTGGCCCTTCTCCTCATCGACCGACTGGTTGCCCCTGACGCCCGCGGTCGCCGCACCGTCGGCACCTTCAGCCCCACCGCCCTGCGGCGTGCCGTCGCCGACGTGCTGGTCGATCATCCCGGATGGGCCAAGGGCCAGCGCGAGGGGGACGGTCCTGCCCTGCTGGCCGAGGAGGCCGTGAACCTCCTGGTGTCGTTCGGCCTGGTGCGCAGGGACGAGGACGGCACGGTGGTGGGCCTGCCTGCCGTCGCCCGCTACCGCGTCGGTGAGCCGGTCACCTCCCCGCCTTCACCCAGCCTCTTCGAGGAGTACGCGTGACGACCACGGGCGCATCACCCGAATCGGTCTCCCTGGTGGCCCCGGCCGGGCGGTGGATGCCGACCCGGGCCGGCCTGATCGCCCTGTGGCGCTACTGGGACGAGACGTTCACCTTCCACCAGGGCCGGCTGCTCCTGCGCGGACCCAACGGCTCGGGGAAGTCGATGGCCCTCGAGCTGTTGCTGCCCTTCCTGCTCGACGGAGACGCCTCGCCCAGCCGCCTGACCTCGTCGGCCAAGTCGAGGGGTGGTCTGTACGAACGGGTGATGGCGGGGAGCGACGACCCGGGGCGGACCGGCTTCGCCTGGGTCGAGTTCCGCCGGGGGGACGATGAGGTGTTCACCGTGGGGGCACGCCTGCGGGCCTCCGCCTCGGCCCGCAAGGTGGAGACCACCCTCTTCACCACCACCCAGGCGGTGGGCACCGAGCTGCACCTCCTCGACGAGTCGAGAGAGCCCCTCTCGGGCAAGGCCATGAAGGCCGCCCTCGGCGAGCGAGGCCAGGTCAACTCCACCGCCGCCGACCACCGGAACGCCATCCGTGAGGTCCTCTTCCCCGGGTTCAGCGAGGACCGGTACGCCTCGGTGATCACCGCCCTCCTGGCCCTGCGGAAGGAGAAGCTCTCCCAGAACCTGGACCTGGTCAAGCTGTCCGAAGTCCTCACCGACGCACTGCCTCCGATCGACGAGCACGAGCTGGCTGCGGTGGCCGAGGGCTTCGAGCGGCTCGACCGCCGCAAAGAGGAGCTCAGGAAGCTCGAGGCCGAGGTGGCCGCAGTCTCGGCGCTGGCCCGACGCCAGCGCGCCTATGCCCGGGCGGTCGTGGCCGGCGTGGCCCACGAGGTGCGCGAGGCGGAGTCACGACGCGACGCGGTGACCCGGGCCGAGCGCGAGGCCGGATCGGCGCTCGCCGAGGCCACCGGTCGCGACCACACGGCCGCGCAGCAGTTGGCGGAGCTGATCGACCGGCTGGAGGACATCGAGGTCGAGGTGGAGGCCCGCCACGCCAGCAAGGCCTACCGCAAGGGCGTCGAGCTCGCCCAACTGCGCACCGAGGAGCGCGAGCGACGTGAGCAGGCCGAACGGGACTTCCGCGCCGTGGCCGAGCGGACGGAGGCTCAGGCCGCCCGGGCCGGCGAGCTCGGTGAGGCGCAGGAGCAGCGCCGGGCGGCCGCCGGCAACCTCACCGTCGCTTCCGACGATGTTCACCAGGTGGCCAGCGGTCTGGGCGCCGACCATCTCCGCCAGGAGATGTCAGACGCCGCCGACGCCGAGGCGGGCCTGGCCTTCGGGTTGGCCTGGGCCGGTGCCCGTCGCCAGCACATCGGTGAGGTCCGGGAAGCCGTTCGCCGGCACGGCGAGGCGGTGATGCACCGGCGCTTCGAGGAGCAGCGGCTGGAAGAGGATCGGGAGGTGTACGACGACGCGGTGACCGGCCTGTCCGATGCCCGGTCGGCAGAGCGAGCGGCATCGGAAGCCTACGACGCCGACCTGGCGGCCTGGGCCCGGGCCTCCCACTCGGTCGACACCCGGCAGGTGGTGGACGCCCTCGGGCCACCACCATTCGAACCCGATCGGGTCGAGACGGTGGTCAACGAACTGCGGACGGACGTCCAGACCGGGTACGCGGTCGCGGTCCGGGATCTCGAGGGTGTGCGCCGGGAGATCATCGACCGGCAGTCGTCGCTGCTCGATGAGCAGTCCAGCCTCGAGGCCGGGCACAAGCCGAACCCGGAGGCCCCCTTGTGGAGGGACGAGCGGGACGGCCGGCCCGGGGCCCCGCTGTGGCACCTGGTGGAGCTGGCGCCTGGCGTGGAGGAAGTGGCGATCGACGGGGTGGAGGCCGCCCTGGCCGCCTCCGGGCTGCTCGACGCGTGGGTGTCGCCCGATGGGGTGGTCGACGTCTCCGCCCACGACCTGGAACTGGTGCCCGGAGAGCAGGGGAAGGCCGGACAGTCGACCCTGGCCGACCTGCTGGTGCCCCTGACCGGCGCCGCGGTGGCCTCTGGTCGGGTAGCGGCCGTACTGGCGTCGATCCCGGTGGTTCCCCACGTCGGTTCGGCCGCCACCGGCGATGGTACCGAGGTGCTGATGGGCACGGACGGCTCCTTCCGCCTGGGCAGCGCTGTCGGCCGGGCCCCGGTCGGACCAGCGATCCTCCTCGGCGCCGAGGCCCGGGAACGCCGGCGGGTCCAACGGCTGTCCGAGGTGGCCGCGGCCCTGGACCAGGTGGATACCGAACTCGACCGGGTCCAACGGACCCGGGACGGGCTCGACGGGGAGCAACGCGCGGCGGCGGCCCATCTCGACGCCATCCCCCCATCGGTGCCCCTCCGCCAGGCCGTCCGGGCCGCGGAGGCGGCGGCCCAACGGGTCGTCGACGCCGAGGCCCGGGCCGAAGCCTCCGCCGGCCGGCTCCGCACGGCGGAGGGATCGGTGCGCGAGGCGCTGCGGTCGTTGACCTCGGTGGCGGCCGGACACAGCCTGCCCACCGACCCGGACGACCTCGACCAGGTCGAGGAGGAGCTCCTCCATCTCGAACGGACGGTCCACACCTGGGCGAAGCGGGGCCACGAGCTGGCCGGTGCCGAGCTTCGCCTCTCCGACCGTGTGGCTGCCCATGCCGAGGCCACCGAGCTACTCGCCGCAGCCGAGGAGACGTCCGAACGGTCGAGGCGTCAGGCCCAGGATGCCAAGGTCAGGCTGGCCACCCTCGAGGCCACGGCCGGGGTCGAGCACAAGGCGGTCCTGGCCGAGCTCGAGCAGCTCCAGGACGAGGCCCGCACGAAGAAGCGGGAGCGACAAGACCTCGAGGAGCTACGGCGCTCCCTGGTCCGGCAGATCGGCGCCCTCACCGCCACCGTAGAGCAGGCCGAGCAGGACCGCATCGAGGCCGGCGAACGTCGCGACGCGGCCCACCTGCGCTTCGTGGCCCTGGCCGGCGACGGCGTCCTGGGGGAGGCGGAGGTGGGGCGCCATGGCCCGCTCGACGGCGTGACCGCGGTGCTGGCCGCGGCACGGGCGGTGGCGGTCGAGCTCGAGGACGGTGGCGACGACACGGCCACCCAGCGGGCGTCGTCCCACGTCGACGACGCCCTCCACGCGGCGAGGTCGGCGGTGTCGGGCCAGGCCGACCTGAGCCGAGACCTCGGGGAGCACGGCTGGTGGGTGCTCCGGGCCAGCGTCAACGGGTTCCGACAGTCTGTCCTCGTGCTCCACCGGAAGCTCCAGGCCGACCTGACCGAGGGCCAGGCCGATCTGGCCGCCGAGGAGGAGCGCCTGTTCGAGCAGACCCTGGCCGGCAGCATCCGGCGGTCGCTGGCCAACCGGATCCGCCAGGCCAACCGCCTCGTGGCCGGGATCAATGAGCAGCTGTCGGTGGTACGGACGGCGGCGGCCGGGGTGGCCGTGCGCCTCAACTGGGATGTCGACCCCGACCAGCCGACGGCGGTCCGGACGGCGCGCTCGCTACTGTTGAAGGACCGGGTGACCGACAGCGAGCGCCGGGACCTCCAGGAGTTCGTGCGGGCCCGGGTGGACCAGGCTCGGGCCGGGCTCGAGCACCACGCCCCCTGGGAAGCCCGGCTCCGCGAGTCGCTCGACTACCGGGCCTGGCACCGCTTCACCCTCCAGCTATCGCACCGCGACTGGGAGGGATGGAAGCCGGCCACTGCCAAGCGGATGCAGCGCCTCTCCACCGGGGAGCGGTCGATCGCCCTCCACCTCCCCATGCTGGCCTCCATCGCCGCCCACTACGCCGACGAGGAGGGCCGGCCGTCCGGGTGCCCCCGGCTGATCCTCCTCGACGAGTTGTTTGCCGGCGTGGACGCGGCCAACCGGGCCATGCTGTTCGGGACGTTCACCGACTGGGACCTCGACGCCGTCTTCACCAGCGATCACGAGTGGTGCCAGTACGCCACACTGAGCGGCATCGCCATCCACCATCTGCACCCACCGGACGGCGACGGGCCTCTGGTCTCCACCCGGTTCACCTGGGACGGGCGACGCCGGGTGATCGACCCACCGGCGGCGTGACCGGATTTGATCCGGCCACCCGCCGGCTCGAGGTGGCCGGCCTGGCTCCGCTGGTCGCCGAGCTGGCCCGCCGCTTCGCCGACGGCGCCGCAGTGTCCGCGGTCACCGTCCGTGATCTGGATGACGAGCAGCAGGGGGCCATCGCCGATCTGCTCGGCCAGGATCGACTACCGGGACGACGAGCGGTGGTGCGGGTGGCCGCGCTGGTGGCCGTCCTCGGATTGAGTGACGGTGACGAGCTACGCAGTCTGGTCGAGGGGATCGTCGGTCCCCTCGGCAACCGAAGAGCCGACCGGGAGGAGCAACGACGTCGGCGGGCCCAGCTGTGGTCGTGGTGTAGGGAACAGATCGAAGGGGTTCCCCTACTGATCCCTGGCCAAGGCGCCATGGCGTGGGCGGACCAGCTCCGCCGAACCGGGGTTCGGGGCGGGGAGAGTGGCGAGCGGGCGTTCCGACAACGGCTCGAGCAGGCGGTGACGGTCTTGCGGGCCCTACCGGTGAGTGGGACGGTTTCCCTGGCATCGTTTGCCGATGACCAACTCTCCGATCCCCACGCTCTCGATCGGGGTGGGGCGCTGGAGGGGCTGGTCCTCGACGGGCTGGCGCTCGGCGTCGGGGTCGAGCGTCCGCGAGACGCCGAAGCGGTGCGGCAGCTGTGGGAGCAGGTGGGGGTGGTCCCCGATCCCTCCTCGTCCACAGTGACGGTGTTGGGCCTTCGTCCCACCGGCGCTGGGGAACTGGCCCGCTGGCTGCGCCACTGCGCCGATGCGAGCGAGCCAGCCGTGGTGACCCTGGCCCAGCTCCGGAGGTGGCCGATGGACGCCCTGGACCGATCGGTTCACCTCTACGTGGTGGAGAACCCCTCGGTCATCAGTGACGCCGCCTCGGGAGGATGGACCGGGCCGCCGATCATCTGCAGTTCGGGACGCCCGAGTGTCGCCGTGGTCACCCTGATCCGACGACTCGGAGCCGAGGGGGCGGCCTGTCGGCAGCACGCCGACTTCGACGGCGCCGGACTGGCGATCACCGCCTGGCTGGCTGACCGAGCTGGCACTACCCCCTGGTTGATGACGGCCGATGCCTACCGGGCCACAGTGGCGATACGGCGCGGGCGGGTGCCCTTACAGGGGGACCTACCCGACACGCCGTGGGATCCGGCGCTGGCACCGGCCATGCGGGAAGGAGGGGTGGCCGTCTACGAAGAGGAGCTCCGGTTCTCACTCCTCAGCGCCATGGAGTCCTGACTCCGGCAGCGGTCCCAGCGAATCACTGGTTGCAAGGCTGCCAGCCGAATCAGTCCATCGCTCCTGCTGTCCACCAGGCCGGTCACAACTAGGAATAAAGTACTCTTTAAGATCACTATACATATTATAATATGGTCCAGAGGTGATCCGAGTGAAGCGTACCCATGCCTATCTGCCCCAGACACTCGACGCCGCCCGTGTCCTGGGTCTGCAGGTCGCGGCGGCGCGCCGGAGCCGTCGCATGACAGCCCGGGATCTCGCCGACCGGGCCCATATCACTGAGAAGACCCTCAGCAAGGTGGAGCACGGGGACCCGACCGTCGCCATCGGCACCGCCTTCGAGGTGGCCAGCCTCGTCGGAGTCAGCCTGTTCGCTCCTGATCCGGCCGAACTACCGGCCATCCTCCACCGCCAGGAGGACCGGCTGGCGCTGCTGCCCGGCAGGATCGTCGACCGTCGCGACCCACCGTCGAATGAGTTCTGAACACGACCAGGCATTCGTCTGGGTGTGGCTGCCCGGGGCGACCGAGCCGGTCGTGGCTGGGCGCCTGGATCTTGTCGGGGATGTGGTCACGTTCATCTACGGCCGCAGCTACCTCGGGCGACCGGAGCGGGTGCCACTCTTCCTCCCCGAGCTTCCCCTCGGGGATGCGACCCTCTATCCACTGGACGGCCTGCGCGCTCCAGGGTGCATCGCCGATTCAGGTCCCGACAGCTGGGGGCAGCGGGTCATCCTCCGCCGTCTGGGGGCTGAGGCCGCAGAACAGGTAGGGCTTCTTACCTACCTCCTCGAGTCGGGCACCGACCGGTTCGGGGCGCTCGACTTCCAGGCCAGCCCCACGGAGTACCAGCCGCGCATCACCCAGGCTCCTTTGGAGGAGCTGCTGACGGCCGCCGATCTGATGGAGGCCGGCCTACCCCTGAGCCCTGACCTCGAACTGGCGCTTCTCCACGGTTCGTCACTGGGTGGGGCACGCCCGAAAGCCCTCCTCACCGGCCCGGACGGCCGGAAGCTGATCGCCAAGTTCGCTCAACGCTCGGACACCTACCCGGTCGTCAACGCCGAGGGGGCGGCCATGGACCTCGCCCGTCGCGCCGGGTTACGCGTTCGCACCCGCCGAAGTCGTCCGCTGCCTGCATTCCGACGTTCTCCTCGTCGATCGATTCGATCGAACCACGAGAGAGGGTGAACGCAGGCTGACCGTGAGCGCACTGACCATCCTGCAACTCGACGAACGTTGGGCCAGGTATGCGACGTACACAGGGCTGAGTGAGGCGATCCGTCTGCGGTTCACTGATGCGGCGTCCACGCTGCGGGAACTCTTCTCCCGGATCGCCTTCAATATCTGCGTCGGCAACACCGATGACCACGCCCGCAACCACGCTGCCTTCTGGGATGGTCGAGCGGAGCGGTTGACGCTGACCCCCGCCTACGATCTGTGCCCCCAACTGCGTTCAACGGGTGAGGCGAGCCAGGCCATGGCCTACGGTCCCGACGGCGAACGGCGGTCCCGGCTGGCACTACTTGTCGACGCCGCTCACCTCTATCTCCTTGACCGAGTCGAGGCCCAGGAGATCGTCGATCGGCTCATGGCGGTGATCAGGGACGAGTGGAGTGACGCCGCTGACCGGGCCCGCCTCACGCAAGCTGACCGGGATCTGCTCTGGGAGAGCCAGATTCTCAACCCGTCGATCTTCTACGAAGGGTGACTCCCACCAAGGCCCCGCTATCCGAGCCACCAGGTGTTGGGGCGTAGTGCTACTCACTCAGACCACTCGATCCGTGGAAGATCCTTCGGTCCGGCCTCGATCAACGCCACAACTTCGTCGGCGTTGGCGACGCGCCCGCCCCAGGCATCGATGCCGACGTTGATCTGCCTGCCGGACTGCAGCCAACTCTCGTGGACGTGCCCGTGGACCAACCATTCACCGGTGTCTACTGGTCGCTCCGCCGCATACCGCAGAACGTCGGTTGAATCCCCCTTGTACGGGAAGTGGCAGGCCAGAACCTTTCGGTGACGGGCATCGAGATCGATGCGCATCGCTCCCTGGTGGATCTCGGCGAAGCCACCTTCTCGGCGGTAGCGCTCGTCCCATCCGACGGCCTTGCGACCGTGGAGCACTGCGCACCGGTCGTGGTTCCCGGCGAGTAGAACTTTGTAGCCGTGTAACCGCGCTGACACGCCCAATGTATGGTCGATCTTTCCCATGACCACGTCGCCGAGCACGAGCACACGGTCGGTAGGCGCAACGACCTCGTTCCAACGCTCCACGATGGATTCGTCCATCTCGTCGGCGTCGCGGAAGGGCCGACCCGAGTAGATGATGATGTTGGCGTGGCCGAGGTGGAGATCGGCGGTGATCCAGCGTTCTGGCGATATCGAGCATATGCACCCGCTTCCGGCCGATGGCCCGGATGAGCACGACCACTGCAGCGACAGCACCGGCGGCCACGGCTCCGTAGAGCGAGGTCACCCTGGCCGCCAAGAGGAAAACGAGCCAGGGAGCGAAACTCCAGATGAGATCAGTCATGTGACGGTCCTTTCACTGCGTTGGTGTCCTGATTTAGGTGTGCGGGGAAATCGGTCGGGATGTCGGGTAACCGACGGCAGAGCCCCTCGATACAGGCCAGGAACTCCATGCTCCCGGAGAATGCGTGAGACTCCGTCAGTTCCGCCGAGCGAGCATGGCCAGCAAGGCGTCCGCTGGGGTCGGAGGCGACTTCAATGATGATCTCCATGGATCGATTGTGCGCCGACGGAGCCGATGACACCCTAGGGAGAGTCCCTAATTGTCGGCTCTGATTATCAAGGGTCCGCTCGGAGCACTGAAGGTCGGCAATCGCTGTCCGATTCGTCGCCTCCGCCTCCGGATCGCCAATCCCATCGCCGAACAGGGCAATCTGGTGGCCATGGACCGACACCGGAGGGTACTGGTCGTCATCTATGCCGGTGGCGCAGCTGCCCTCATCCCGTGGATCGCGTACTTGTGGGTGGCCGAGCCGGCACGTGGTCTCGCTCATGATGTCGGCTGGCTTACGGCCGGTCTGGTGATCGTGCTCGCCGCCTCGGCCGGAGCCACCGGTGTGCTCTGTGCGACGGGCTCACCCCAGACCATGGTGGCTGCGTCCTTCAGCGGATCATTGGCCTTTGCCACCCTGTGGTTTCATCTGACGTCGCCGGTAGGGCGCGAGTCGGCGTTTGCCACCGGGCGGTCGTTCATCGTCCTCCTCTTGCCGCTGGTCCTTCTGGCCTGGACGCTGGCTACTGGGCTCAATAGAACGTTGACAATGGTGTCGAGACGGTGGGGCTTGGCCGCCAGCTATTGGGTCAGCGCCATCCTCCTGCTGCTAGGGGCGCTCAGACTCGCAACCGTGGCTCCGTCGACAGAGATGGAACACCACATTCGCCTCATTTGGACCGGCCTCGACACGTTCGAGCTGGTCGCCTTGGCGGCGACTGCCTGGTGTATCCACGCACGCTCCCGCATGGTTCTACTGGCATCAACATTCACTGCAGGACTATTGACCGCGGACGCCTGGACCAACGTTCCTCGACCACGGGTGGAGCGAGGACGGCTGCGATCGGTATGGCCGTGACCGAGATCTCGTTGGGCGCACTGTCTCTGGCTGTTGCTGCGACATTTGGAACTGCCGGAAACCAGGCAAGAGTTGGTGGTCCTGGCACAAATTCGGCACGTGCTGGCAAGTGAGTCTCGTCGAGGGAACCCACCTATCTCGGCCCCGGCTCAACTCAAATGCCCACCACATGAGGGGACGCCCCCCGCGAGCACGGCAGAGTTGGAACGTCAGCCCGCGAAGTTGATGAACAGGATGCCTATCGAGTCTCGGGCCGAGCCTGTCGCCATCCCCCATTCCCGTGGTTCCTCAGCATTCGGTTGCCCCATGTCTCGTGATCGGAGTACGAAACATGGCTTCGAGACGCGAAGCCGCAGCTCAGGGGTGCCGATTGGCCAAACTTGTGCACTCCCCTGTGGCAGCCACCCGCCGGTGCAGTGAGGACGACCCTGGTGTTCGCGATCGTTGGCGGTCCCCAATCTCAGCCCGAGATTTTACGCCGTGTAACCGGCATGAGGCTGGGTCCTGCACACCAAGCATTGACACGGGCGTAGCCTCGATGTCACGTCGACTGGGACGAGTTCCCGGCCATTTACTCCATTCCAAGGAAGTGTGAGCAATCGAAGCGTTCTCGTCAATGCTGACTGATATTCGAAGCTGCACGCTCTGCGCAGGTGACCTACCCATAGGTCCCCGACCAATTGTCCAACTCGACCCGCACGCGAAGATCCTGGTGGTGGGCCAGGCGCCTGGTCGCAAGGTGCACGAGTCCGGGATCCCATTCGACGATGCGAGTGGAGACCGGTTGCGGGACTGGATGGGAATCGGACGTGAGGCCTTCCGCGATCCCACATGCCTCGCGATCTTACCGATGGGCTTCTGCTACCCAGGTACCGGTTCGTCGGGCGACCTTCCTCCGAGGCCAGAATGCGCGCCTACCTGGCGCAGGAAGGTCTTGGATCAGCTCGAAGATGTGCAACTCACACTGGTGATCGGAAAGTACGCGCAGCAGTTCCACTTGCCCGATGCCGGTCGGTCAGTGACCGAGACCGTCAAGTCGTGGAAGGACCACTGGCCACTGGTGGTGCCGATGCCTCACCCGAGCCCTCGAAACAACATCTGGCTGAAGAAGAACGTGTGGTTTGAAGAGGATCTGGTCCCCGAGTTGCGGCAGAAGGTGGCGACCATCCTCTGGGGCTCCACATAGATGTATTCATCAGTGCGCAGGGCCACGTGTGCTGAATGCGTTGTATGGCGTCCCACCCCGGCAGCAATCTGGACCCCCATGTCTCATCTGGTAGGCGCACCAATCGACTGCCATGCTGGTCTCCAGCTTCTATCATCCGAGTCAAAGGGACACCTTTACCGGCAATCCGACCGGATGAGTGCTCGACAACCCCGTCTGGCAGGAGCGCCATCTGACATGGCGCTGGCAAACCTCGCAACAGACATGGGGTACGAGAGCGAAGAGGGTCACGATGACGAGGAAGAAGTTGAGCGTCCAAGTACGGCGAGCCTACGACGCCCCCGAGCGAGGCGATGGCACTCGGGTACTTGTTGACCGTCTCTGGCCGCGCGGGCTCGCCAAGGCAAAAGCGGACATCGACGAGTGGTGCAAGGAGGTCGCACCATCGACGGAGCTGCGCAAGTGGTATCGCCACGACCCCGCACGGTTCAGAGAATTCACCCGCCGTTACCACGCCGAACTGAGGCAAGCAGTCCGATCGGAAGCCCTAGCCCATCTGCGAGATCTTGCGAAGCGTGGAACGTTAACTTTGCTCACCGCGACCAAACAGCCCGAGATAAGTGAGGCGGAGGTACTGGCCGAAATGCTACGACAGTGAATCTGTCTCCGCGCTGGCATTTTGCGGGGGTTCGGTCTCCATCCGACACAGCCCGTCGAGTACCGCCGCTACTCGATCCGTGGTTAGAGAAGTAGTGGCGACATCAAGGCTCCCCTGCGCTAGCCATCTAGCCGACCATGGCCCACGGGGATATGGGTTTAAGTCCCAGCGGCCATACATCCCATTGTTGCGCGCAGCGGGTACAGAGCGGTAAGGCCTCCATCACCCACCCCAGGAGTTCAGTTCAGTCACAACCGTCTCGATGAGGCCCACCGTCGAGAACCGCTCCGCATTCCGGACAGAGCAGGTGGGCCCAGCAAGCGGGCTCGCCCCCTGCTTCGGGAACATCATGCGTGGCCGAGTCGTTATGCCGCACGCAGCCCTCGGGGATGGACAGGAAGTCGATCGAGAAGCGAACCGGTCCGAGGGGCTGCACGCTGTGCTCGACTTCGGGAGGTATTGCCTGTGTCAAGCCCGAGCTGAGGACGACATTCAGCTCGGGGCGGGTGTGCGCCACAAATCGCAGGCTCCCCTCATGCACAACGACTCGGCCCCAAGTACCGGCCGCAATGCGGTGCGAACGCTCGAGACCCCCAGGCATTGTGTGTTCGTCCCACTGTGGGCTCGTCCGGACCCTCCGAAGGCGGTCAGGTAGCTCGGCTCGGTCGCACAGTGGACAGTCAAGCGGCGTCCCGAGTCGGTCGTTACGCCCAGCGGTGTCCAATACCCACTCCCGGAGCTGGAACGGTGGGCGATGGCGAATATGCTGGCGGTGCCCACAGGAGAGGTCAGCCACCCAGTCGCCTTCGTAGTCCTGGTGGTAGCCGCTGATTGTTCGCCGCACGAGTTCAGCGTACCGATGCGATCGGATGGGACCCGCCGGCAAGCCTGGCGTCAGGACCTGCAGGGGAGGCAGCTCCCGATGTCCGGGAGTCCAGACATCGGGCCAGACCAAACAAGGTCACGTGGGCTCCTCGCCGACCGGACTCTGGGGCCAATCTGACATGTCCGGCGCCGTGTCGGCCTCCGGACAACGTGGCGCCACGCGTCGGAGCTTCAGTACGCGTTCGGCGTGACGCTCCTCTTCGAGGAGCTTCTGTCGGGCAGCGAGCAGATCGAACTGGGTGATGAGGCCGCAGAGGTGCTTGATGTCGGCCCGGTCCACCACGGGGATCACGCCCACGCCGAGCCCGGCCATCCGGTCGGCCACCGAGCGGAGAATCTCGTCGGGGTGGGCAATGGCCGTGGGCGCAATCATGGCTTCGCTCACTCGTCGGCTACCCACACGAGATGCGAGCACCGCGGACCATGGCAGGACCCCGACAAGATCGCCGTTGGCCTCAAGGACCGGATACAGCCTTTGGCGCCGCTCGGGTGAGCCTTCGCTGAGCGCTCGGTAGAGATCCGAGACCTGGCACATCGGCTCCACCGTGAAGACGTCGGTGTCCATGACCTCGCGCACGAACGTCGCCTCGAGCGGATCGACGGCATACTCGCGGATGACGTGGAAGCCGCGTCGAGCCACCTTCTCGGTGAGAATCGAACGCTTCAGTACAAGCACGCTCACCAGGTGGGCGATCGTCGCCACCACGAGTAACGCCAACAGGCTGTTCTGGTCGTGGGTGAGTTCGAAGGCGAAGATGATGGCGGTGAACGGCGATCGGGTCACTCCGGCCATTGCACCGGACAAGCCGATGAGCGCCCATACACCGGGACTTGCACCCGGCAGCAGGTGTCCAAGGACTCCACCGAGGGCTGCCCCCATCATCATGATGGGGGCCAGGATCCCCCCACTGGTTCCCGAGCCCAGAGCCCCCGACCAGATCACCAGTTTCACCACGAACAAGGAGACCAACGCGCTCACCCCGAGTTCGCCGAGCAGTTCGGCGTGGATGGAGTCGTAGCCGACGCCGAGCGCCCGTGGGTTGATCAATCCACCCACACCGATGATCAGTCCGCCGATCATGGGCCACCACATCCAGTGGATGTGACCGGTCAGCTTCTTGAACAGGTCTTCGAAGCGGTAGACGGCCTGGGTCATCAGCCACGCTGCGAATCCACAGGCGATTCCGACCGCAGCCGCCCCGAGCAGGACCACCCCACCGAGAGGTGCGTGACCCGGAACGGGAAAGATCGGCTGTGGGGCGACCAGATGGGCATTGGCCATGACCATCCTCAAACCATCAGCAGCGGCGGCGGCGATGCCGATGAGGACCATGGACCGTGGCCGGAACTCGAAGGCCAGCAGCTCAACGCCGAACAAGGTGGCGGCTACCGGGGTCCCGAACACCGCGCTCATCCCGGCGGCGGCCCCGGCCACCAGGAGGCTCTTGCGCTGGGCGGCGGTGAGATGAAAGAGCTGGCCGACGATCGACCCCACGGCCCCGCCGGTCAAGATGATGGGTCCCTCGGCGCCGAACGGACCCCCGGTTCCGATACTGATGGCGCTGGAGATCGGCTTCAGGACGGCCAACCTCGGCTGGACCTTGCTCCCGTTGATGAGAATTCGTTCCATCGCCTCGGGAATGCCGTGGCCGCGGATCTGCTCGGATCCGTAACGAGCCATGATTCCCACGATCAGGCCGCCACCAACCGGGATGATGACGGCTATCCACCCCAGGGTGTTCGCATTGGGAGAGACCAGGTGGGTGCTGATCCTCTGGTAGTAGAAGAGGTTGGTGAAGAAGCCGATCATGTCGAGGAGGGCCAGCGAGATGCCGGCTCCAAGGACGCCGATCAGCACTGCCAACGGCACCAAGCGCAAGATCGCCGGCGTCGTGGTGAAGTCGCCGAGTGCCCGTTCGGGGTCGTCGCTAGCTCGCCGGTCGAGTCCGGGTCCCGTTTCAGCAGGGATGCCAGATGTCCCCGTGTCCTCGATGGCTCCAAGCGGGGTGTCGGGTCCCCCGATCGAGTGGTGGTCGGATCCCTTCCCGGGTCCGGTCATGCCCGTCGGGATCGAAACCAAGAACGGAGAGTGGCTGTCGGCCACGTGGCGGGGTCATCGAGGAATTGCATCGTAACAAGATGATATCGTGACAGGAGTGACTTTGCCCGACGAGACCTACAGCCGGTTGCTGGCCCTGCGGACCGGATTACGGCATTTCGAGCGCTGGAGCGAGGGCCAGGCCCGCGCTGCGGGGCTCACTCCCGCCCAACATCAGCTGCTGCTGGCAATACGCGGCCACGGTGATCCCCGTGGGCCGACGATCGGCGAGGTGGCCGACTACCTGCTCCTTCAGCACAACAGCGCCGTCGGACTCATCGACCGAGCTGACGCTGCCGGCCTGGTCATCCGGGCCCGGGACAAGGACGACCATCGGGTTGTCCGGCTGCAGCTCACCCACGAGGGCGCCGAGCGATTGGAAGTGCTGTCCGCTCTCCACCTCGAAGAGCTCAAACGGCTTGCTCCCCATCTCCCTGGTGCGTGGGAGGACCTTGGCCCCGTGCGGCGGATCCATGGCTTCCCCGGACCACCCTCGGTTCAACAGCGGTTGCAGGAGAGTCATGCTCCCTGAAGTTCACGTTGCCCTCGGGCTTAGCCGAGCCGGTCAGCGGGCTCATCTCCGATCAGCTGTATTCGAAGCGCCCACTCCGTGTGCGTCGATCCACTGATTCGATGACTCCCGCCGGACCAGTGGTGCGTCAAAATCACGATCTCGAATCCCGGGCGGATATCCACGACCTGGTCGTCGGCTTCTACCGCGAGATTGTGTTCGATGAACTGCTCGAGCCGGTCTTCGGTGAGGTAGCGGAGGTCGATTGGGCACTTCACATCCCCAAGCTCATCGACTACTGGTGCCGCGTCCTGCTCCGCCAGCCCGGTTACGTGGGGTCCATCATCGAAGCCCATCAACACGTGCACGACCTCGAACCGCTCCGGATCGAACACTTCGACCGCTGGTACGGGCTGTGGACGGAGAGCATTGACGCACGATGGACCGGCCCTCTCGCCGACCAGGCCAAGGAGCATGCGGCGCGGATCGGCAAGACGCTGGCACGGAGACTGATGGATGTCACCTGGACGCCGTCGAACGGGGCCGCACGGTGACGCCGGCTCTCGCCGATTGCGGGAAGATGTGTCCGTGACATTGAGGACGGCGTTCACGGAGCTCGTCTCGGTGATCCACCCCGTCGCATTGGCGCCGATGGATGAGGTGGTAGGGGGCACTGGCCGCGGCAGTGTCCAACGGTGGCGGCCTGGGCCTGATCGGCGGTGGAAGTGCTGATCGAAGCTGGTTGAGCCAGGAGCTGGGGATCGCGGCCGGATCCACCGACCGGCCTTGGGGAGTCGGATTCCTGAGCTGGGCCCTCGAACTCGAGACACTTCAGTGGACCCTGGAATACGAACCGAGCGCGATCATGCTGTCGTTCGGCGACCCGAGCCCCTTCGCCGACGCTGTCCACAGCTCGAACTCCACATTGATCATCCAGGTGACCGACCTGGTTGAGGCCCGCCAGGCACTCGACGTCGGAGCCGACGTGATCGTGGCTCAGGGTTCCGAGGCAGGCGGCCACGGCGGCCGACGAGCCACGCTGCCGTTCGTACCAGCCGTCGTTGATCTGGTTGCCCCGACACCCGTGCTGGCCGCGGGCGGCATTGCAGACGGCCGTGGCCTGGCCGCCGCCCTCGTTCTTGGGGCGGCCGGGGCCCTGATCGGTACCCGATTCGAGGCCAGTTCCGAGGCGCTCGTTCCTTTGTCGGTCACCACGGCGATCCTCGAAGGGAGCGGTGGCGACACCGAG
The DNA here is from genome assembly GCA_963835465.1 of uncultured Acidimicrobiaceae bacterium. Taxonomy (GTDB): domain Bacteria; phylum Actinomycetota; class Acidimicrobiia; order Acidimicrobiales; family RAAP-2; genus Bog-756. The sequence goes on along the minus strand of CAWIFR010000005.1, from coordinate 419,714 downwards.
CGGAGCAGGGTGCTCGACATCGCACGGCGCTCTTCATGGCCTCACCGCTACACGGCTCGCACGCTGAGCAACGACTTCCTTGACCGTTGGCGACACAAGGAGGATGAGCTGCGAGAGGATGATACGGCTCTGGACGCGTACGAGGTGGCAGCTGCCAATGCTGATCCCGGTGTTGTCCCGATCTGGGCGGGGGAGGGAATCGATTTGATCACGGAAATGTCCTCGGCCGGTGAACTGGTGAGTGCCCTGACGGCCGAGGCCGAAGTGGCACTCGGCCGATTCCATCGATCCTGGAGTTGACCCATCCCAACGCGCGCCGGATGGTGGGTTGCCCACGGCCTGGGTGTCCGAGACATGGGCCATCCTCTGTCGCCACCCCTTTGACCTGGGGGTTGCTCAGGATCGCCCAGTGCTCAGCCCTTTGCCGAGATCATTGCTGAACGAACGGCGAAGCACCGAGCATGGTGTCGATGTCGTCAGCCACCTCCCCATCCTCCAAGGGAAGGGCGTGGGCGTAGTTCCGCAGCGTCGTCGACGGATCACGATGACCGAGCCGGTGTTGGGCCCGGAGCAGTTCACCCCGTCCGACCAGGAAGGTGGCCACAGAATGCCGCAGCCGGTGGAGGCTGACCCCGACCAGGTCGGCCTCCGCACACAACTCGGCAAACCAGTGCCCCATGGCACCAGCCGTGAGGCGCCTCTGGTGGTCGATGTCCCGAGAGAAGACCCACTCGCCGAATGGAACACCCGCTGCTCGTCGACACCAGGTCTCCTCGCTGGTCCGCCACAGCTCGACGGTCGTCCGACCGAGGGTGAGCCGCCGGATCCGCTTGGTCTTGGTCGGACCGATCTGTTCCCCGGAGACCCCCCGCTCGATGGTGAGCACCCTGCCGTCCAGATCGCTGAACTTAAGCGCCGCCATTTCACCCCGGCGGGCCCCCGAATCGGCCGCCAGTCGCGTCAGCAGTCGGACCTGCTCGGCCTTGTGGAGTGATTTCCGCGAGCCCACCGAGCCGTCGAACGACGCCTCGGCCTTTCCCACCAACACCTCCGACATGCGGAGCAGGGCGAGGACGTCCTGCTTCTGGACGTGCATGCGGGTGCCCGGTCGTGGAGGACCCCGCATGTCCCGGAGCGGGTTCCGGTCGATGATCGATTCGGACTGGGCCCAACCGACAGCGGAGCGCAGCACCCGGAAGCGGCCCGAGACCACCGACACCCCGGCCCCCGGACTCCCGCCATCGAGCCATGGTCACCCGCACGACCTCCGGGCGCAGGGTGGCCACCCGCCGTCCAGCGATCGGGTCGGCACTGAGGGCCTTGACGTTCGAACGGACCCCGGTCCAGGTCGCCGGTCGCCAGTCGTGCTGGGCACACAGCCACCGCTCGAGCAACTCCCCGACGGTCAGGAACGGGGCGGCTCGCCGGATGGATCGGTACTCGGCGAACTGGGCGGCCAACTCCCGACGGCGCTCCTCGGCGTCCTCCAATGCTCCGTGGAACCAGAAGGAGCGCTGGACGGTCCGGCCGGAGACCGGGTCGACACCCACGGCGACACGGATCTCGAACACGCCGGGCCGCTTCTCCCGCAGTGATCCCTCGCCCAGGCGCCCATCGAGCCAAAAATAGGGTCATAAGTAGGGTCACCGGTGGATCCCTACTTTGGGCAGGCGCCGAGTTCAGGCCTCTGACCAGGTACAACGCCTGGAAATTCGAGTGCGCTCGGAGGGATTCGAACCCCCAACCTTCTGATCCGTAGTCAGATGCTCTAATCCGTTGAGCTACGAGCGCCAGGTTGAACCTCGGACGATCAGGTCGCCGAAGCAGCGTCTCACTCTAACCGACGCATAGCGGTCACCGGCAGGGCGCCTCCAAGGGGCCGAGTCGACGCCTTCTCCTGCCCAAGTCCGCAGCTCCATGAGCCGAAATGGCAGGCACGACACCGCAACAGCTTTGGATCGATCCTTGCATCGGTGGAGAGAGGCTTGTCCTAGCCTCTCCGGACGTCGGCAAACATGCCTCCCGAACTCACTGTGACCCGCGATCCCGAGGCAATTCACGGCCGCCTGCCTCCCCTTCCGCGCTCGGGACAGCTCAACCCCGTCCCTGGTCCGGGACCTGAAGTCGGCAGCCCTGCCGGACGCGCGGCGGGAGGTCAGCGGTAGGGTTCGAACGATGAGCATCGCGGACCAGTCAGACGGGGACGGGTCGTTCGACCTCGAGCTGGCGGCGGCGGCCCTCCGGGCCGACGGCTCCGATGTGCGCATCCTGGTGAAGGTGCTGACCGACCAGCTGGCCGATGCACTCGGCCCCCGGCTGAAGGTGGAGCGGGCGGGCCGGTTCCGGAAGTCCGACGAGATCAGGTCCCTGTCCATCGTCATGGGTGACGACCAGTTCGATGCCGTCGTCGATGGCGCCTCGCTCCGTTGCACCATCGGGCACACCTCGGGGGGCATCCGTATCCGTAGCGAGAAGGTGGATGTGGACACCTGGCTCAACCGCCTGCTGACCGTGCTGAAGGCTGAAGCCGCCAACAGCCAGGCCGTGCGCCTGGCCCTCGAGAACATGGTCATCGGAGGCACCACATGAGCGACACCAGCGACACCGGCGGACTTCCCCAGGACCTTCCCGAAGGGGCCAGTCGGCGCCTGGCCGAGCTGGAGAACGGCCTGTTCACCTCCGACCTCTCGGTCAACGAGTTCCTCCTCATCAAAGAGGTGGGCTTCCATCCCCTGGGCTTCGTGATGGGCTCGTCGATCTACCACACCGGCATCCAGACCCGGAAGTGGGGCCAGTCCCAGGAGCTGACCAAGCTCACCGAAGCCATGTACAACGCCCGGGAGCTGGCCATGACCCGGATGGAGGAGGAAGCCGCCGAGCTCGGGGCGGACGGCGTCGTGGGAGTCCGCCTCGATGTGAACTACTACGAGTGGGGCAAGGACGCCGCCGAGTTCATCGCCGTGGGCACCGCGGTGAAAGCCGAGAACGGGGTCTCGCATCGGAACAAGCTGGGAAAGCCCTTCACCTCCGACCTCTCCGGCCAGGACTTCTGGACCCTGATGCAGACCGGTCACATCCCCCAGGGCCTGGTCATGGGCACCTGCGTGTACCACATCGCCCACCGCGGCCTCGGGGCCACCATGGGCTCGGCCGGCAAGAACGTCGAACTCCCCAACTTCACACAGGCGCTCTACGAGGCCCGGGAGCTGGCCATGACCCGCATGCAGGACGAGGCGAACGAGCTGGGCGCCTCGGGGATCGTCGGGGTCCGGCTGGAGGAGAAGTCACACCAGTGGGGCAGTCACACCATCGAGTTCCTCTCGCTGGGCACCGCCGTGGTCAAGACCACCGGCGAGGTCACGCTGCCCACACCAACCACCATCATCTCTCTGGACAACTGATGGCCGAGGTCCCCGCTGACCTCCCCGAGGCCGCGGTACGCCGCTTCGCCGGCGGGGCCTTCACCTCGGGGCTGACCGTCCCGGACTTCGCCGCCTGCCTGCAGCTGGGCCTCGAACCGGTCGGGTTCGTCCAGGGCTTCTGTGTGATGCAGTGGCAGTTCTACGGGATGGGAGGCGGGATGGGGTTCGGCCTCGGCGGCTACGGGCCCCAGCCCGGGACCGCCGGCGGCTATGCCGAGAGCTACCAGTGCCCCCACGGCATGGTGTCGGCCGAGCACCGCTACTGGGGGCAGAACTACGAGCAGACCTGGGTGGAGGACGCCTGGACGCAAGGGTTCACCTCCGCCTACTCCCGCATGACCGAGGAGGCGGCCGAGGCCGGTGCCCACGGCGTGGTCGGCGTGGTGGACACCAGCTACCCCCTGGCCGACATGGGTGTCCTCGAGTTCAAGGTCCAGGGCACCGCGGTGCGGGTGGCCGACGGAGAGCCGCCGCCGGGGAGCACGCCCTGGACCACCTACCTGGCCGGCCAGCGCCTGGCCAAGCTGGTGGAGGCCGGCTACGCCCCGGTCTCCATCGCCGCCTCGGTGGCCTCGGTGAGGGTGTGGGCCAACTGCGTCACCGAGAACCTCACCGAGGGGACCAACTCCATCTACTCCGCAGCCCAGCCCGGCTCCGAGATCGACCAGACGGTCAAGGCCCACACCGTGGTGCGCCGCCTGGCCCGTCGACGGGTGCAGGACCTGTTGGAGCACGACTCCCTCCACGGGGCGGCCCTCACCACCACGACCCGTGAGCTCGGCCAGGGCGACGCCGAGCTGCAGTGCGTCCTTCGGGGCAACCGGGTCCGCCGGTTCAAGGAGTTCGACCCCATGCCCCCACCGGTCCCCACGGTGCGCCTGCTGTGACCGCCTTCCTCCCCGCCAACGAGGGCCTGCCCACTCCGGGGCCGGTCGACCTCCGGGCCGAGATGCTCCGGGCCACCCAGGCGCTGGGCCGACCCACACCCGCCCAGGCCGCCCGCATGACCTCGGACCTGTCCATCGACGAGGAGCTGGTGCTCCACTCCATCGGGTGGGAGCCGGTCGAACTGGTGGGCGGCACGTCGGTGCACTCGGTCCCCTACGGCGTCTGGAATTGGGGACAGGGGGAGATCACCTGGGCCTCGTCGGCCTACAGCCGGTCGTTTGCCCGGGCCACCGAACGCATCCACGCCGAGTGCACCAAGGCCGGCGCCCAGGGCGTGGTCGGGGTCCACGTCGACTGGGAGATCAACCGTCACCACATCGACGTGACCCTGGTGGGCACGGCCGTGCGCCCGGTGGACTGGAACGGGCGCTCTGCCGATCCGGTCTTCGTCTCGGACCTGTCCGGCCGCGACTTCGCCCTGCTCCACCGGTCCGGCTGGACCCCGTTGGGTCTCGCCGCCGGGGCCAGCTTCGTCTACGCCCCCCGACGCTCGATGGGCACGGCCATGAAGCAGAAGGGCATCAACGTGGAGCTGACCAACTTCACCGAGGCCATGTACGCGGCCCGTGAGGCGGCCATGGAGCGGATGCAGACCTCGGCCCTCGGGCTCGGGGGCACCGGGGTGGTGGAGGTCAAGGTGACCGAGGGCCCGATGGCCTTCGCCCATCACGCCGTGGGCTTCACCGCCTACGGGACCGTGGTCCGCCTGCTGGCCGACGAGCATCAGCACGTGGGGGCCAGGATGATCCTTCCCCTCGATGATCCGCTGCGGGCCTTCGACGTGACCTCCCTCCGCGGGTCGGGCGGCTGACCGCCGCGGGCGCATCCGGGCCGGGCCATGACCCCCATGATCTGACAGACCGTCAGATACACTCCGTCCCCATGCCCAACGATGTCAACCGCCCCGCCCCCCTCGACGGGATCCGCATCCTCGAGTGCTCGGCCCTCGGGCCGGCCGCCATCACCATGCCGCTCGTGGACCTGGGCGCCGAGGTCATCAAGGTCGAGCCTCCCGCCGGCGACTACATCCGCGAGATGACCTGGCCCATCGTCGAAGGCGTCTCCCTGATGCACCTCCACATCAACCGGGGCAAGCGCAGCATCGTCATGGACCTGCGCACCGACGAGGACGTGGCCACCTTCAAGGCCCTGGCCGCCACCGCCGACGTGGTGGTGGAGGCCATGCGCCCCGGCGGCCTGGCCCGACGGGGCGTGGGCTACGACGACCTGAAGGTCATCAACCCCGGGCTGGTCTTCTGCACCATCTCGGGTTACGGGATGACCGGGCCCTACCAGAACCTCCCGGCTCACGGCGTGGCCTTCGACACGTGGGCCGGCATCGTCACCCCCCAGGTCAATGACGAGGGCTTCGCCTACCTTCCCGAGCACGCCTCCATGGGCATCCACGCCGGACCGCTCTTCGGGGCGCTCGGCATCCTGGCCGCCGTGCTCCGGGCCAAGGGCACGGGTGAGGGCTCCTTCCTCGAGATCGCCCAGTCGGATGCCGCGGCGGCCATGGACTGGTACCGGTCCGAGACCTGGAAGGCCTACGAGCGACCCGAGTCCGAGGTGACCGGGAACAAGGCCGACGACTACGAGCGCCGCGAGCCGGGCACCGCCGGCATGGTGGAGGGCGTCCGCTACCAGGTCTACGAGGCCAAGGACGGGCGCTACGTCCTGTTCATGGCCTCGGAGCAGGCCTTCTGGAAGAACTTCTGTGCGTTCGTCGGCCGCACCGAGCTGTTCGAGCGGTGGCCGGGGTCGAAGTATGCCGACCACGCCCGGGGGAACCTCGAGCTGCGGGCCGAGTTGCGGGACATCTTCCGGACCCGCACCGCCGAGGAGTGGCTCGAGTCGGGGACCGCCGCCAACTTCCCGGTGGCCCCGGTCAACTCACCCAGGACCATCGCCGACGACCCTCAGTTCCAGGACCGCTTCTCGTGGTACCCGGTCGAGCAGCTGGGCGCCGAGCAACTGGGCACGCCCCTCAAGTTCGTGGGGGAGGAGCTGCCGGCTCCGTTCCACGCCCCGACGGTCGGCCAGCACACCGAGGAGGTGCTGCGCGACCTCCTCGGGTGGGACGAGGCCCGCATCGCCGAGTCCCGGAGCCGGGGGGGACTCGGTGGACCGGCGTCGTAGGCCGGGCGCCCCGTCGTCCCCCCGGCTGCCGATCTGACCCGGCGTTAGGATCCCGGGCATGCCCCCGTCCAAGACCCGCGTCCCCGCCGTCGAGGGGTGGTTCACCCTCGACGACCGGGCTCCCACCCTCCTCGGGACCCGATGCACCTCCTGTGGGAACTTCGCCTTCCCCAAGGAGACCTACTTCTGCCGGAACCCGCACTGCCAGGGCAAGGAGTTCGCCGAGACCCCGCTCAGTCGGACCGGCAAGGTCTGGTCGTACACCAACGCCGGCTACCAGCCCCCCGAGCCCTACGTGTCCGCCGACCCCTATGTGCCCTTCGCCATCGCCGCCGTGGAGCTGGCCGCCGAGCAGATGGTGGTCATGGGCCAGGTGGTCCCCGGGGTCAGCGTGGACGACCTGCACGTGGGGGATGAGGTCGAGCTGGTCCTCGACACCCTCTACGAGGACGAGGCGCACGAGTACGTGGTGTGGAAGTGGCGCCCGCTCGCCCTCGCCGGCCCCGCCACCGGCACGGGAGGGCCCGATGCCTGACGACAAGCGGGTCGCCGTACTCGGGGCCGGCATGCACCCCTGGGGGAAGTGGGGGCGCAACTTCGTGGAGTACGGGTTGGCCGCCGCCGGGGACGCCCTGGCCGAGGCCGACCTGCCTTGGACCGACGTCCAGTACGTGGCCGGCGCCGACACCATCCGCAACGGTTACCCCGGCTTCATCGCCGGAGCCACCTTCGCCCAGGCCCTCGGGTGGACCGGGGCCCGCGTGTCCTCGGCCTATGCCGCCTGCGCGTCGGGGGCCCAGGCCATCAACAACGCCCGGGCCCAGATCCTGGCCGGGCTGTGCGACGTGGCCCTCGTGGTCGGGGCCGACACCACCCCCAAGGGCTTCTTCAAGCCCGTGGGCGGCGAGCGCAAGGACGACCCCGACTGGCTGCGATTCCACCTCATCGGGGCCACCAACCCGACCTACTTCGCCCTCTACGCCCGCCGCCGCATGGAGCTGTTCGGGGCCACCGAGGCCGACTTCGCCGCCGTCAAGGTGAAGAACGCCCACGCCGGTCTGGAGAACCCGAACGCCCGCTACCGCAAGGCGGTGACCGCGGATGAGGTGCTGGCCTCCCCCATGGTGGCCGACCCGCTCCGGCTGCTCGAGATCTGCGCCACCTCGGACGGCGGGGCGGCCGTCGTCCTCACCAGCCTGGAGTACGCCAGGCGCCACGCCGGCACCGACGACCTGGTCACCATCGACGCCGTCTCGACGGTCACCCCGACCTTCCCCCAGACCGTGTTGGACATGCCCGGCATCACCACCGACTCGGCCGCCACCACCGACCACGTCGGCCCGGGCTTCAAGCAGTCGGTGGCCATCGCCGCCTACGAGGAGGCGGGCATCGGTCCCGAGGACGTGAGCCTGGCCGAGGTCTACGACCTCTCCTCCGCCCTGGAGCTCGACTGGTACGAGGACATCCTGCTGTGCAAGGAGGGTGAGGCCGAGCGCCTCCTCCGCGACGGCGACACCACCATCGGCGGCCGCGTGCCGGTGAACCCGAGCGGGGGCCTGTCCTGCTTCGGGGAGGCCATCCCCGCCCAGGCCATCGCCCAGGTGTGCGAACTGGTCTGGCAGCTCCGGGGCCGGGCCGGGGCCCGTCAGGTCGAGGGGGCCAGGGTCGGGATCACCGCCAACCAGGGCCTGTTCGGGCACGGCTCGTCGGTCATCGTCTCCCGGTAGGCCTACGGGCCCGGGGCGGCCGCCCACCGCCTCACTCGGCCACGAGCACGATCTTCCCGAACTTGCCCCCGCCGGCGAACCGTTCGTAGGCCTCCTCGGCCCGGGCCATCGGGAAGCGTTCGGCCACCGGCACATCGACTGCGCCGTCGGCCAAGAGCGAGACGGCGTGCTCCTCGACCAGTCGGGCCACCGCCGACTTCTCCTCGACCGTGCGGGCCCGCAGCATCGAGCCGCCGATGGTGGACCGGCTGGCCATCAGGGCCAGCAGGTTGAGCTCGATCTTGGCCCCGGCACCCACGCCGATGACCACGGTGCGACCGCCCACGGCCATGAATGGGAGGGTGGTGGCCACATTCGGCCCACCCACCAGCTCGAGCGACACGTCATAGGGTCCGTGCTCCCCCACCTCGTCGGGGTCGATGACCTGGTCGGCCCCGAGTCGGGCCACCTCGTCCCGACGCTCCGGGTTCCGCACCGAGGCCACCACGTAGGTTCTGGCGGCGTGAGCCAGCTGCACGGCGGCGGTGCCGACCCCTCCGGCCGCGCCGGAGATCAGGACCCGCTCACCGGCGGCCAGCCCGGCCTGCGAGAAGAGGGCGTCATAGGCGGTGGAGAACGCCTCGGGGAACCCGCCGGCCCGGTCCCATCCCACCGGATCGGGAACGGGGAGGGCGATGGTCTCGGGCACTACCGCCAGTTGGCCCTGACCCCCGCCGCCGGTGATGGCCATGACCCGGTCGCCGACCCCGAAGCGCGACGTCTCGCCCCCGACGGCCACCACCTCGCCGGCGAGCTCCAGTCCGGGGATGTCGGCCGGTGCACCCGGGGGGGCCGGATAGAGGCCCCGGCGCTGCATGAGGTCGGCGGCGTTGACGCCGGCGGCCCGCACGGCCACCAGCAGGTCGCCGGGACCCGGATCGGGATCGGGGTGCTCCTTCCAGGCGAGTGAGCCCTCCACGATGGTGACGGCGAACATGGGGGCAACAGTAGACGGGCGCCCGCCCCACTCCCCCGGGACCCCGGGCGTGCTCCCGGCTTCGTCGACACCCCGTGGGGCGTCTGCGCCACCCAGACCTCCTACGCTGTGCCCGGGAGGTTGTGGGCATGGCTACCGCGCCGAGTTCGAAGAAGCAGCGCAGCTCGAGCGAGCCCTCGGCGTCCATCGACCGGATCAGCGCCGTCCTGGACGCCAATCTCGCCGATCCCACGGCGGGCATGGTCCTGCACCGGACCCTGGCCCAGGCCGCACGCACCTTTCTCCTCAACGACATGGACGAGGAGGTGCTCGACGCCCCGGTCGCCAACGGCTCGGTGGGCCCACTCAGCGTCCGCCTGGCCGACCGACCGCTGTGGGCCCAGTCGGCCTCGACGTCGTCGGGCGGCGGCCAACGCCAGGCCGGTGAGGTCGAGCGGGTGCACCAGAGCCGGGTTGCGCTCCGCCGCGTCCGCTCCAACCTGCGCACCTTTCGCCTGCTCCTCGACCCGGCCTGGGGCACCTCCCTGCGAGCCGAGCTGGCCTGGTACGGGGGGCGGCTGGGACAGGTCCGCGACCTCCACATCCTCTCGGACATCGTCAACCTGAAGGGACCCGAGGTGCTCGATCCCGACGCGGTGGACCGGCTGGACTCGGTGGTGGGGATGCGGATGGCCGCCGCCCTGGCCGACGTGGCCAGCGAACGGAGCGGGACCCGACGGCTCCAACTCAACGAACAGATGCTGGTCCTGTGGGACGGACCCGAGTTCAAGGCCAAGGCGAAGAAGCCGGCCGGCGAGCTCCTGCCGGTGATGCTCCACCGAGCCTGGCACGACCTACGGGGCGCGGCCCGCGCCACCCGCAAGGACAAGAGCGATGCCAACCTCCACAAGCTCCGCATCCGGCTGAAGGATCTCCGCTACGGATGCGAGACGGTGGCCCTGGTCGAGGGCGGCCCGGCGAAGAAGACGGCCCGGGCCGCCGAGTCGCTCCAGAGCAAGCTCGGCGACCTGCACGACGCCTGCTACTCGATCGACTGGTTCGAGGACCTGGCCGACGAGTACCGCGACCTGCGGGAGCCGGTGGCCGCCCTGGTCGGAATGCAACGGGAGGCGGCGTCGGTGGCCCGCAAGGGGTGGAACCGCGACCTGAAGGTGGTCGAGCGTCGCTGGCGGGACTGGCAGGGCTGACCCCGCCCACGCCCCGTTCTGCCCTGTGCCTTCGGGCGAGCAGCCGGTGCCTACTGGACCACGTCGTTGACGGCCAGGTGGTCCACCTCCCAGAGCTTGATGCCTCCGAGGATGCCGGCGGTGTTGTCCACGATGGTGATGTCGTCGGCCAGGCTGTGCCGGGACACCCGTCGGGAGTTCCCTCCCCCGATGTAGAGGTGGTCGAAGAACAGGAGGGCCCGGAGGTTGGCGATGGCCTTGTGGACCCGCTTGTTCCACCGCTCCTCGCCGATCTCCTTGCGCGTGGCCTCGCCCAGCTGCTCGTTGTAGGTCTCGCCCTTGCGGAAGGGCTGGTGGGCGATCTCGAGGTGGGGCATGAGCTGGCCCTGGTAGAAGAGACCGGTGCCGAAGCCGGTGCCCAGGGTGATGGCCAGCTCCAGCCCCTTGCCCTTGATCACCGCCGCCCCCTGGATGTCGGCGTCGTTGGCCACCTTGGTGGGCAGCTCGAAGGTCCGGGTGAGCTCGGAGGACAGGTCGAACTCCGACCACTGCTTGGCCAGGTCCGGGTCGACGGCACTGCCCGGGCCGTTCTTGGTGGAGAAGTGGGGGGCCGACAGCACCAGCCCGTCCCGCACCATGCCGGGGAATCCGACCGATGCCCGCTCGGCCTTGGGCAGCGGGGCCACCAGCCGGGTCAGCATCGTGACCAGCTTCTCGGGGGGCAGGGGGTAGGCGGTGGGGACCCGCACCCGGTCGGCCACCATGGCCCCCGAGGCGTCGAGGACGGAGGCCTTCAGGCCGGTGCCGCCGATGTCGACGGCGAGGGTGAAGGGGTGCTGCGGCTCGGCCTTGGCCTTGTCGGGCTGCACGTCACCGATGGCGCTGTTGTCCACTTCGTCCGGGATGGGATCGGGGCTCATGGCTACACGCTAGACACTGATCCCCCTCGTCGACTGCACCGACGGCGCAATTCCCGGCGGGTGGACCCCCGCCCCTCCTGACCCGTGGCCCGCCCCTCCACCCGACCCGTCGGGCCAGTAGCGTCGACGTCCATGACCGATCAGCCCTGGCTTGACGATGCCTGCTCCCTGGTGGACGCCTACCGGGCCGGCACCCTGTCCCCGACCGAAGCGTTGGACGCCTCCCTGGCCGCCATCGACGCCTCCGGACTCAACGCCGTCAGCCACGTGGCCGTGGAGGCGGCCCGCGCCGCCGCGGCCGAGGCCGACGTCTCTCTGCCCTTCGGGGGGGTGCCCATGGGCATCAAGGAGTTGGAGCCGGTCGCCCAGCTGGCCCTTCACCGAGGCCTCCCTGGTCTTCGCCGACCGCATCTCCGATCACGACTCCACCCAGGTCACCCGGCTCCGGGCCGCCGGCGCGGTACTCGCCGCCCAGACCACGGCCTCGGAGTTCGGCGGCATCAACTGCACCAACACCAAGCTGCACGGGACCACCCGCAACCCGTGGAACCCCGAGCGCACGCCCGGTGGGTCGTCCGGCGGCACGGCGGCGGCCGTGGCCGGCGGCCTCCTGCCCATCGCCAGCGGCGGGGACGGGGGTGGCTCCATCCGGATCCCCGCCGGCTTCACCGGCCTGTTCGGCCTGAAGGCCACCTACGGCCGCATCCCCCGGGGGCCCGGCACCCTCCAGCCCCCGCTCACCGTGGTGGTGGGCTGCCTGTCGCGGTCGGTCCGGGACACCGCCCGCTGGTTCGACGTCTGCAACGGCTTCCACCCCAACGACACCCTGAGCCTTCCCCGGGTGGAGGGCTGGGAGGCGGGCCTCGACTCCTTCGACCTCGCCGGCAAGCGGGCGGTCATCGCCGTCGACCTCGGAGCGGCCATCGTGGAGCCCCGGGGCGCCACCCTCATCACCTCGCTGGCCGAGACCCTCATCGCCTCGGCCGGCCTGCGGCGGGTCGACGTGGTGGTCGACCTCCCCCAGGGCGGCCTCGAATGGGTCATGTCCAACGTGGTCGGCCTGGCCGGAGAGCTCGGGGACCGCTACCCGGCGTGCAACGACGACCTCACCCCGGAGATCCAGCTCGGGCTCAATCTGGCCACCCACAACCTCGACGTGCAGACGGCCGGCAAGACCGAGATGTTCCGGATCGACATCAACGAGCAGATGGCCGAACTGTTCGAGCAGACCGACTTCGTCTTCTGCGCCACCAATCCCGACACCGCCTTCTCGGCCACCGGGCCCATGCCCACCACGGTGGGCGACATCGACCTGATCAAGGAGTACGGGTTCAACCGGGCCCTGGGCAACAACGGGGCGCTCACCATCCCGGCCAACCTGACCGGCAACCCGGCCGTGTCCATCCCGGCCGGGACGGTGGACGGGCTGCCCGTCGGCCTGCAGATCATCGGGCGCCACCACGAGGAACAGCTCCTGTTGGACCTGGCCCGGCGGGCCGAGCGGGAGCAGCCGTGGCCACTGGTCGCGCCGGCCGCCCCGGTCTGAGTCGCGCCGCTGGACCCGCACAGGCCCGGCGGCTACCGTCCTGCCCGTCCCGCCATCGTCCGTCCCCGTCGTCACCGTCGTCACTGTCCGTGAAGGAGTCCTCGTGCGCGTCGACCTGTGGGTGCCCACCGCCAGTCCCATCTCCACGCCCGAGCTCCTGGCCGTCATCGCCGAGGAGGCCGAGCAACGCGGTGTGGGCACCATCTGGGTGGGCGAGCACGTCGTCCTGTTCGAGGAGTACGCCTCCTCCTACCCCTACGCCGAGGACGGTCGCATCCCGGCCCCGCCCGGGACCGGCCTGTTGGAGCCGCTGACCACCCTGTCCTTCCTGGCCGCCCACACCACCGCCACCCGGCTGGGCACGGCGATGGTGCTGCTCCCCCAGCGCAACCCGGTCTACACGGCCAAGGAGGTCTCCACCCTCGACTGGCTGTCCAACGGCCGGGTCGACCTCGGTGTCGGTGTCGGATGGTTGGAGGAGGAGTTCAACGCCGTGAACGTCCCCTGGGCCCGACGCGGCAAGCGGACCGACGAGTACCTCGAGGTGCTGACCACGCTGTGGTGCGACGAGACCTCGGCCTACGAGGGCGAGTTCTACTCACTCGACCCCTGCCAGATGTTTCCCAAGCCCGTCCAGCAACCCCACCCACCGATCCACATCGGCGGGGAGTCGCCGGCGGCGCTGCGCCGGGTGGCCCGGGCCGGGCAGGGATGGCACACCTTCAACCGGACCCCCGAGCAGTTGGCCGAGCCGCTGGCCGCACTGGACGGCCTGCTGGCCGATCAGGGCCGCACCCGCGCCGACGTGACCATCACCGTCTGCCCCTACTTCCAGCCCCTCGACGGCGAGATCGCCGGTCGGTACGCCGAGGCCGGCGCCGACGCGGTGGCGGCACTGCTCCTCCCGTTCAGCGAGGAGGACGTGAGGAAGGCCCTCGACGACCTGCAGCCGGTGTTCGACCGGGCGGCGGCGTCCTGAGTAGGACCGGGGCGGCCTGACCGCTGCCGGTCAACCCCGCATGGCCACCGGCAGCGAGACCATGCCCCGGAGGACCACGTTGGACTTGTAGTCCACGTCGTCCACGGCGAGGGCCAGGTCGGGGGCCCGCCGCACCAGGGAGGTGAGGGCCACCTGGGTCTCCATCCGGGCCAGGGGTGCCCCCAGGCAGTGATGGATGCCGAAGCCGAACCCCAGGTGGTTGTTGGGATTGCGGGTCACATCGAACGCCTCGGGATCGTCGAACTGCTCGGGGTCGTGGTTGCCCGAGGCCAGCAGCAGCATGGCGAAGTCTCCGGCCTCGAAGGCCACGCCTCCGAACTCGCACGCCTCGGTGAGGGCACGGCCGGTCAGCTGGACCGGCGATACGTAGCGCAGCATCTCCTCCACGCCGCTGCGGGCCACCCCCGGGTCGGTCCGGAACCGCTCCAGCTGGTCGGGGTGGCGCAGCAGGGCCAGCGTCCCTCCGGAGATCAGGTTGACCGTCGTCTCGTGCCCGGCCACCAGCAGCAGGATGCAGGTGGACAGCATCTCGGTCTCGCTCAGCACCGTCCCCCCGTCCTCGGCGGCCACCAGCCGGCTGAGCAGATCGTCGCCGGGGTTGCGCTTCCGTTCGGCCAGGAGTTCGAAGAAGTACTGGGCGAACTGCAGCACCGCCTCGCCCGCGCGGCGATGACCTCCTCGGTCAGCAGGAAATCAGGGTCGAGCCCACGGGCCAGCGCGTCGGACCAGCCCTTGAACCGGTCCTGGTCCTCCAGCGGCACGCCCAGGAGATCGCAGATGACCCGGACCGGAAGTGGGTAGGCGAAGGCCTCGAGCAGGTCGACCTCGTCGTGTTCCATGGCCGAGTCGAGCAGCTCGTCCACCACGCGCTGGGTCCCGGTCCGGAGCGACTCGACCACCTTGGGAGTGAAGGCCTTGGACACCAGCCCACGCAGCCGGGTGTGGTCGGGCGGGTCCCGGAAGAGGAACGGGCGCATCTCCAGCATGGCCGTGGCCACCGGATCGTCCTCGGCCAGCGGGGTGCGGAAGCCCTCGGGCATGCGCTCGACGGCCACGTTCAGGCTGTCGGAGCTGGCCCGACGGTCACGGAGGATGGCCAGGCAGTCCTGGTGGCGGGTCACCACCCAGAAGCCCATCTGGTTCCGGTGGATGGGGGCCCGCTCCCGCAGATCGGCGTAGAGCGGGAAGGGGTCGCTCGACCACGTGGGGTCGAACGGGTCGAAGACCAGATGGCCGGTGGCGGCCGGACCCGCGGGCCCAGCCATCGCCTGATCGGTCGCCGGGGGCGTCGTCGGGGAGGTCACCGCCGTCGATCGTACCGGGGCGGGAGGCCGCGACGACCCTGGTCCTCCGTCTGGGGGGCGGGCGCGGACCCGATCGGGACCGAGGCAACCGGGCGGGAGGGGCGTTGTCGGGGACCGGGCATCCTCTCTACTGTGGGGCGGCCCCCTCCGAAAGGTCGACCCATGCCCAAGCCCGTTCTCCTCGTCACCGGTACCTCGTCGGGCATCGGTCTGGCCACAGCGGTCGCCGCCGCCCGCGCCGGCTACAGCACCGTCGCCACCTTGCGGAATCCCGACCGTGACGGTGCCCTGCGGTCGGCCGCGGCCGAGGCCGGTGTCGACCTCGACGTCCGCCTCCTCGACGTCACCGACGCCGACGCCGTCGAGTCCTGCATCGCCGGCGTAGTGGCCGAGCACGGTCAGCTCGACGCGTTGGTCAACAACGCCGGGGCCGGCTACGTGGGCACCATCGAGCAGGTGCCGATGGCCGACATGCGGCGGGTCATGGAGGTCAACTACTTCAGCGTGGTGGCCATGACCAAAGCGGCGATGCCCCACCTGCGGGATGCCGGCGGGAGGGTCATCACGGTGTCGAGTGTGGGCGGCGCGGTGGGTCAGCCCTTCAACGAGGCCTACTGTGCGGCCAAGTTCGCCGTCGAGGGGTTCCTGGAGAGCCTGGCCCCGGTGGCGGGGACGGTCGGCGTGGCGGTGTCCATCATCGAGCCCGGTCCCGTCGCCACCGAGTTCGTCAACAACGTGGGTGCCGACATCGGGGCCATGTTCGAGGCCGCCGGCCCGTACCTGCCGGCCATGCAGGCCTACCTCAACCGGGTCATGGCCCAGTTCGGGTCCGATGCCGCTCAGACGGCCGACCAGGTGGCCGAGGTCATCATGGGTGTGCTCCAGGCCGAGTCGCCCGCCCTGCGGGTCCAGACCGGACCGTGGGCCGAAGCCTTCGTGGCCACCAAGATCAGCGATCTCGACGGGTCGGCTGTCGTGGGGGAGACCAGTACCTGGGTGGCGTGAGTTGGTTGCCAGGGTGGCCGCTTCGGGCCGTCAGTGGCATCCACGAGCCCGCGGTGCCTCAGAGTGCGGGCGCTCCCTTTCCTGCTCGAGGGCCCTGAGAGACGTGTGAGTTAGGTCCGATTTGCCCTTCGGTAGAATTCACCCGACGAGGTCGGGAGAGCTGTGAGTCCAAGATGCGACGGTCTGCGGAAGTGGGCGGACGATCAGAATCCTGACTTCATTGCTCTGATAGCTGCGGCCAGTCATGCGGCAGAAGCCCTGAGACTTGGCGACGAAGCCAAGTCGGCAAGCGCTGACCAGTTAGTGGCAGCAACCGCTGCCGAACGCAGCAGACTTGAATCGGACCCATGCCCGGATCCCGACATGGCCGATCGTCTCAATGGCCTAGTCGAGAGGTATGGCTTATTGGCTTAAGCGCTGGAAGCTGCCCCCAATAAGCCTGACTACGCCGATGCAGCGGCTTTAGGGCACCAGTTGTGGGTGCTGATTGCAGACTTCTCAGTGTTCCTTTCGGATCTCCAACAAGCTATCGAAAGGCAGTAGTAAGTCCTCTTCTCCCGGCTAACGGCGGAGTGTAGGCAGTTGGATCCCCATCGGAGCGAACCGAGGTTGCCGATTACAGCTGGGGCACCCCGTCGGATTCGAACTTCGACTGCCTTTCTTTCTCTCCTATGGTATTTCATTACTGCCACGGCGCTTCGGACGCATGGCCACCCCCAGGGCGGCGGCCTGCCATGCTTAGGCAGTGAAGGCGTACGTGATCGGCTACATCGTCCTCGGCGTCGTGGCCGTCCTGGCGGTGATCATCGCGGCCCGGCTGGGGCGGCGGGCAGGCCGGCGCTCCCTGCAGCAGCGCCTCGTCGCCCTGTCCAACCGGCTCGGGGTCGAGCCCCCCGACGAAGGGGGCATCGAGCCCATCCTCGGCCACCTGGAGAAGGTGACCGGCGAGGCGGCCGAGGCGGTGACCGAGTCCAGCTCGGATGCCATCCGGCTCCGGCGGGCCCTCGACACGCTCCCTCAGGGGGTCATCGTGTGCGACGAGAACGGGGACATCGCCTTCCAGAACGCCCGGGCCACCGGCCTGATGAACAACCGCCATGGTGACGCCCTGGCCGCCCAGGCCGTGACCGAGCTGCTCGAGAACGCCTGGACCGACGGCTCGGCCGAGCGGACCCTCGACCTCTACGGGCCGCCCCGTCAGACCCTGACCGTGCGGACCCGGCTCATCGACGACGGGCGTCGCCCCCTGGGCGTCATCGCCATCATCGAGGACGTGTCCGACCGGCGCCGCCTGGAGGAGGTCCGCCGCGACTTCGTGGCCAACGTGAGCCACGAGCTGAAGACCCCCATCGGCGCCCTCGGCCTGCTGGCCGAGACCCTCACCGTCGAACCCGACCCCGAGGTGGCGCAGCGGCTGGCCTCGCGCATCCACACCGAGGCCTTCCGGGTCAGCCGGATCATCGACGATCTGCTCGACCTCAGCCGGATCGAGTCGGAGGAGGCACCGCCCCGGGAGCCCATCGAGATCAATCTGGTCATGGCCGAGGCGGTCGAGCGCGTCCGCTCGGCGGCCGAGCAACGACGCATTACCATCGAGCTCAATGAGCCAAGCCCTCCGGTGCACGTCCTCGGCGACCGACGCCAACTGGTGTCGGCCATGCACAGCCTGCTCGAGAACGCCGTCACCTTCTCCTACGAGGACGCCGTGGTGAAGGTCTCGGGTCGACGGGCCAACGGCGAGGTGCAGCTCTCGGTGACCGACTCCGGGGTGGGCATCCCGGCCCGCGACCTGGATCGCATCTTCGAGCGGTTCTACCGGGTCGACCACGGCCGCAGCCGCGACTCGGGCGGCACCGGGCTCGGGCTCTCCATCGTGCGCCACGTGGCCAGCAACCACCAGGGTCGGGTCGAGGTCGACTCGCGGGAGGGAGAGGGCTCCACCTTCACACTCATCCTGCCCAGTCCCCCGGAGTACGCAGCGTGAGCGCCAAGGCCGATCGCAGCGGCAACGCCGAGCAGGGCTCCGCCGACAAGGGCGCCCCGTCCCACAAGGGGGCGCCGACGGACAAGGCCGACGCCACGACGGACGAGCAGGCCCAGACCAAGGTCCTCCTGGCCGAGGACGACGAGTCCTTCGTCGACGCACTGGTCATCGGGTTGACCCGGGAAGGATTCGACATCACCGTGGCCCGGGACGGGAACGAAGCCCTACGACTGTTCAACGAGGACGAGCCCGACCTCGTGCTGCTGGACCTGATGCTGCCCCGCCTCTCTGGTATCGACGTGTGCCGGTCGATCCGGGCCCAGTCGTCGGTGCCCATCATCATGGTGACGGCCAAGGGCACCGAGATCGACACCGTAGTGGGGCTGGAGGTCGGCGCCGATGACTACGTGGCCAAGCCCTATCGGCTGCGGGAGCTGGTGGCCCGGATGCGGGCCGTGCTGCGGCGCACGCCGGTGGCCGACTCGAACCGGGGGTCCGACGCCGGGGACACCGCCTCGGGCGATTCGAACCGGAGGGCGACCGACCGGCGGCCCGGGAGCGCCGTGCTCGAGGCGGGCGGCATCCAGATCGATCCCGACCGGCACCTGGTCTTCATACGCGGCGAGGACGTGCACCTCCGCCGCAAGGAGTTCGAGCTGCTCTCCCTGCTGATGGAGAACGCCGGCCGGCTGCTCACCCGGGACGTGCTCATCGACCGGGTGTGGGGCTCCGACTACTTCGGCGACACCAAGACCCTCGACGTGCACATCAAACGGCTGCGGACCCATGTGGAGGAGGATCCCTCCTCCCCCAAGCTGATCACCACCATCCGCGGGGTGGGCTACCGGTTCGACGCCCCCCGTACCGACCCGACCGCTACCTGACCCACCGCACCGGTCCGAGTGCCGGCCCTAGGGGGCGGGGATGACCGTCTGGCCCCGGAGGTACGGGGCGAGCACCCCGGGAAGGACCACCGATCCGTCGTCCTGGCGGCCGGTCTCCACCAGGGCGGCCCAGATCCGGGCCCAGGCCAGGGCCGACCCGTTGAGCGTGTGCACCAGCACCGGCCCCCCACCGCCCTGGGGCCGGTAGCGGATGTTGGCCCTCCGGGCCTGGTAGTCGCTGCACCAGCTGACCGAGGACACCTCCAGCCACAGGTCGACACCCGGCGAGTACACCTCGAGGTCGAACGTGCGGGCGGCGGAGTTGCCCATGTCCCCGGCGCACAGGTCGAGCACCCGGTAGCGGAGCCCGAGATCCTGCAGCATCCGCTCGGCCCGGGCCACGATGTCGTCCAACTGGGCCGGGGCCTGCTCGGGAGTGGTGTAGGCGAACAGCTCGACCTTGTCGAACTCGTGGACCCGCAGCAGCCCCCGGGTGTCCCGGCCGGCCGCACCGGCCTCCCGCCGGAAGCAGGCCGTGGCGGCGGTGAGCCGGAGGGGGAGGGCCGACTCCTCGAGGATGTCCCCGCGCCACATCGAGGTGAGCGGCACCTCGGCGGTCGGGATGGCCCACAGGTCGTCCCGCTCAAGGTGGTAGGCCTCCTCCTCGAACTTGGGCAGGTGGCCGGTCGAGACCATGGTCTCGGTCAGGACCATCGTGGGTGGGCGGACCTCCTCGAAGGCGTCGGCATGGCTGTCGAGGGCGAAGGCGGACAGGGCACGTAGGAGCCGGGCCCCGAAGCCCCGGTAGAGAGGGAACATCGAGCCGGACAGCTTGGCTCCCCGCTCCATGTCCAACAGGCCCAGCTCGGCGCCGATCTCCCAGTGGGGCACCCGCTGGGCCTCGCCGTAGTGGGCATCGGTCGCCGGCCAGGCCCGGACCTCCACGTTGTCCTCGGGCCCGGCACCGTCGGGGGCGTCGGCCGCCGGCAGGTTCGGCAGGTAGAGGAGGCACTGGCGCACCTCGTGCTGGGCCGCCTCGGCCACGGCGTTGAGGGCCCGCTCCTCGTCACCGAGTTGACGGCTCCGGTCGGCCAGCTGGTCGGCCAGCACGGTGTTGCCGGCCTTGCGGGCCTGTCCCACCTGCTTGGAGAGGGCCCTCACCTCGGCCCGGTAGCCGTCGCGGTGGCCGATGGCGGCCCGCGCCTGCTGGTCCAAGTCGACCAGTCGATCGAGCTCGGACGGATCCACCCCCCGGCGACCGAGGGCGGCCTTCACCGAGGCGAGGTCGTCTCGTACGAGCCGGATATCGATCATGACGGGCACAACGGTAGCGTGACCACCCGTGGACGACGCCAATGATCAGAACGGTGGGCCATCGGCCGGGCCCGCCTCCGCCTCGGTGGTGTGCGACGGGGTGGTCATCCGCTACGGCGACACCCTGGCCGTCGACCGCCTCTCCTTCCTCGGCCGGGCCGGACAGGTGGTGGCCCTCCTCGGCCCCAACGGGGCGGGCAAGACCAGCACGGTGGAGGCCCTCGAGGGCTACCGCCCGGTGGCGTCCGGCTCGGTGCGCGTGCTCGGCCTCGATCCCGTCCACGACCACGCCGCCCTGGTTCCCCGCATCGGGGTGATGCTGCAGAAGGGCGGCGTCTATCCCATGCTGGGTCCAGGCCAGGTCCTCGACCTGTTCGCGCACTACTACGACGACGCCGAGGACCCCGGGGCCCTCCTCGACCTGGTGGGCCTGTCCGGCGTCCGGCGCACGCCCTGGCGTCGTCTGTCCGGCGGTGAGCAGCAGCGCCTGGCGCTGGCGCTGGCGCTGGTGGGAAAGCCCCAGGTGCTCTTCCTCGACGAGCCGACCGCCGGGGTGGACCCCGAGGGCCGGCTGGTGGTGCGGGACATCATCGCCGCCCAGCGGGAGAAGGGGATCTGCGTGATCCTGACCACCCACGAGCTGGCCGAGGCCGAACGACTGGCCGACCACGTGGTCATCATCGACCGGGGCCGCATCCTGGCCGAGGGCTCCCCGGCCGAGCTCGCCTCGGGCACGGCGGACGGGTCGATCCGCTTCTCCACCCGGCCGGGCATCGACACGGCCGGACTGGCGGCCGAGCTCACCCGGGCCGTCCCCGCCGGCCTCGCCGGCGGTTCGGCCGGTGGCGCCGCCACGGTCACCGAGGAGCAACCGGGCTCCTACCGACTCCTCCCCCCTGGCGACGCCTCCAGTCCTCTCGTGGTGGCGACGCTGGCCTCCTGGCTCGCGCAACGGGACCTGTCCCTCGGCGACCTCCGGACCGGCCAGTCCCTGGAGGAGGCCTACCTCTCCATCACCGGGGCGCGCGGGGAGGCCGAGCCGACGCCGCCGGCGGGCGGAGAGGACGGGGCCGCGGGTCGACGGGGAGGCCGGCGCGCCCGGGAGCGGTCCCGGCGGAGCGACCGGGGCGGCGGCCGGTGAGGCCGCTCACCGCCCAGCTGCGGGCCGAGATCACCATGCTCTTCACCAACGGGGAGACCCTCTTTTTGACCCTGGGCATCCCGGTGGTCTTCCTGCTGTTCTTCTCGGCGGTGCACGTGCTGCCCACCGGGACCAAGCAACCCGTGGACTTCCTCGTGCCCGGGATCCTGGCCCTGGCCATCATGTCGACAGCCATGACCGCCCTCGGGATCGGCACCGGGTTCGAGCGCGGCTACGGCGTGCTGAAGCGGTTGGGCACCACCCCCCTCGGCCGGCCCCGCCTGCTCGGGGCCAAGATCATCGCCATCATCGCCGTGGAGCTCCTCCAGGCCGCCGTGCTGGTCGGGGTGGGGTACGCCCTGGGTTGGAATCCGGGGGGACCGGGCGGGGCCGGGGCCCTGGTCGGTGCGGCGGTGGGCGCCATGGTGCTCGGCACCGTCGCCTTCGGGGGCATCGGCCTGATCCTGGCCGGCACGTTGAAGCCGTTGGTCAACCTGGCTGTGGTCAACGGACTCTTCGTCGTCCTGCTGCTGCTGGGTGGGATGCTCATCCCCCTGGGCAAGCTCCCCACCTGGCTGGCCGACATCTCCAAGGTGCTGCCGGCCTCCGCGCTGTCCGACGCCCTGCACGGCGCCCTCGGCCACGGAACCCCGGTGACCGCCCGAGACTGGGTCGTGCTGGTGGTCTGGGCGGTGGCCGCCCCCGTGGTGGCCGGCCTCACCTTCCGCTGGGAGTGAGGCGGTGACGAACCGATGTCGGGCCGGGGCGGTCCCCGACGGGGGAGGCGGCGACCCGCTCAGGCCGAGGACCCGCCCAGCTTGTGCATCCACTGGTTGAGCTCGGCCTGGGTGACCGCCCCCTGGATGTGCCCCACCACGCGGCCCTCGGCGTCGATGAAGAAGGTCTGGGGCAGGCCGTAGAGGGCGTACTTGCCGCTGGTGACGTCGAAGGACTTGTCCACCCCGACCGGGTAGGTGATGCCGGCCTTCTGGACGAAGGGCAGGGCATCGGCGGGCAGGTCGTTGACGTCGACGCCGACGAACCGCACCGTCGAGCCCTTGGCCTGCTGGGCCGCCGCCGTCTGGGCCAGCAGGGGGGTCTCCTTCTGGCAGGGCGTGCACCACGAGGCGAAGAAGTTGAGGACCACAGGGTGATGCGAGCCCTTGCCCAGGGAGTCGAGGCTGACCGGGGTGCCCCCGGTGAGGGACGGCAGCGAGAAGTTCGGGGCCTGGCTCCCGATGCCCACCACCGGGCCCGACGGCCCCGAGCCCGACGACGAGCCGAGGCCGATGAAGAGGAACACGCCCAGCGCGGCGGCGATCACACACCCGATCAGCAGCGCCCGCAGCCGGTGGGGACGCCGAGGGGGCGGCACGGCCTCGGCGGACGGAGCCGTCGGATCGGCCGGCGGTCCGCTCCCGTCGACCGGCATGGTCGTGCCCATGGCGCCCGACCCGGTCGGCAGGCCCGCTGCGGCCTCGGTGTCGGTCCCGGACACGGACACGCTCAGTGCTTGGAGAAGACGTCGACCGCCATGAGGACGAACAGGAGGGTGAGGTAGGTGATCGAGTAGCTGAACAGCTGCATGGCCGCCTTGGGGGTGGCGCGGGCCCACAGCCGGCCGGCCATGGCCACGAAGATCACCCCGAGCACCGACGCCGAGACGATGTAGATCACCCCGAGGTGGCCCACGGCGGCCAGCAGCAGGGACACGCCGACGAGGATGACGCTGTAGAGCAGGATCTCCCGCGCCGTGCGCTTGAAGGTGGCCACGGCGGGCAGCATGGGCACGTCGGCGGCCTGATAGTCGTCCTTGTACTTGACGGCCAGCGCCCAGAAGTGGGGCGGGGTCCACACGAAGATGATGGCGAACATCACCACCGGGGTCCACGACAGGCTGTCGGTGACCGCCGCCCAACCCACCAGCACGGGGACGGCGCCGGCTGCTCCCCCGATGACGATGTTCTGGGTGCTGGTCCGCTTCAACCACAGCGTGTACACGAAGACGTAGAAGAGGGTGGCCGACACCGCGAGCACGGCCGAGAGGAGATTCACCCAGGCCCACAGTTCGACGAAGGCCAGTACCTCGAGGCTGACGGCGAAGACCAGGGCGTTGCGGGGGGTGACCGCTCCGGTGACCAGTGGTCGCTTGCTGGTGCGGTGCATCAGCTTGTCGATGTCACGGTCGATGAACATGTTGATGGCGTTGGCCCCACCGGCGGCCAGGGCCCCGCCGAGCAGCGTGGCGGCCATCAGCCATACCGGCGGGAGCCCCCGCTGCGCCACGATCATGGTGGGCAGCGTGGTGATGAGCAGCAGCTCGATGATGCGCGGCTTGGTCAGCGCCACATAGGCGCCGATGCGTGACCCGAGCGAGATTCGGCGAGGCAGAGCCACCGCGGGAAGTGCCATTCGCCAAACTGTAGTGCCAACGTCGTCAGGACACATTGACAAGTCGACCACCCCGGCCGGGTCCCGCCGAGCGGGCCGGGATCCCGCCGGCCCCGGCCGGGCCGGTACCATACGGAGACGGTGTCCTCCCTGCGTGTCGGCCCTCGCCCCTTCCTGCTCCTGTGCCGGATCACCCTGGCCACGGTGCTCCTCAACGTGGTCACCGGTGCTGCCGTGCGCCTGTCCGACTCCGGGCTGGGCTGTCCGGACTGGCCCACCTGCTCACAACACCACCTGACCCCGGTCCTCCGGCTCCACCCGGTCGTGGAGTTCGGCAACCGGGTGGTGGTGTTCCTCCTGGTGGTGGCCTGTGCCGTGACGGCGGTGGCCTCGATCCTGCGCCGCCCCGGCCGGCGCGACCTGCGCTGGCTGTCCGGCGGACTGATCCTGGGCGTGATCGGCGAGGCCGTGCTCGGAGCCTTCGTGGTGTACTCGAAGCTCAACGCCTATGTGGTCATGGTCCACTTCATGGTGGGCATGGCCCTGTTGGCCGTGGCGGTGGTGCTGACGTTGAGAGCCGGGCACCGGGCCGGCCCCGGGCTGCTGGCCGTGACCCGCCGGGCCCTCTGGCTGGGCCGGGTGCTGGTCGGCATGATCGTGGTGGCCCTGGCCGCCGGTGCAGCCACCACCGGCACCGGTCCCCACGCCGGGGGCAAGGGGGCCAAGCGGATCCCCCTCGGCCTCGAGGACATGACCCGCATCCACGCGGAGATCGTGATCGCCTCGGTGCTGGTGCTGCTGGCCCTCCTCTGGGTCCTCTGGCGGTCCGACGCCCCCTCCCGCGTCCAGGACGCCGGCCGCATCCTCCTGGCCGTGATGGTCGTCCAGGGGGCGATCGGCTACACCCAGTTCTTCACCCACCTACCCCCGGTGCTGGTAGGCGTCCACGTCCTCGGGGCGTCCCTCGTCTGGTCCACCGTCCTCTGGTTCCACCACGGCCTCTCCGACCACCAGCCCGAGGTCGGGCCCGGGCCCGCGGCCGGCCCTGCCGAGCAGGCGACGGCCGGCCCGGCGGACCCGGGGCGTCTGACCACCCCGCCGGCGGAACGCGACGCGGCCCGGGAGCCGGTGTGAGTCCACCGACGGGAGCGGGGGGATCGTCGGCACCGGTGGAGGTCGAGCCGTCCATCGAGGAGGACACCGACTTCGAGGAGCTCCTCGGCACCGACAGACCCTGGTTGGTCATCGTCTGGAACGACCCCATCAACCTGATGTCCTTCGTCACCTTCGTGTTCCAGAAGCTGTTCGGGTACTCCAAGGAGAAGGCCACCAAGTTGATGCTCGACGTGCACCACAAGGGGCGGGCCGTGGTCTCCTCGGGAACCCGTGAGCGCGCCGAGCTGGACGTCTACCGCCTCCACGAACACGGGCTGTGGGCCACCATGGAACCCTCTACGTGAGTGCGCCCATCCGGCGGCGGCGGGACGGCCGGTACGCCATCAAGCTCGATCCCAGCGTGCGGGCCGTGCTGGTGACCATGGCCGAGCAGCTCTCGCCCATCCTCAGCCCCGATGAGCCCATGACCAGACGCCTCTTCCCTCCCGCCTATGCCGGCAAGGAGAACGAGAAGCGGGAGTCCGAGTACCGGGAGCTGGTCGATGCCGCCCTGATCAACCACCACCGCGAGTGCTTCGCCCTGATGGCCGCCACCGCCCAGGCCGACGTCCTGACCGAGCCCGAGCTCAACGCCTGGCTCTCCGCCGTCGGCTCGCTCCGACTGGTCCTCGGCACCCGGCTGGACGTGAGCGAGGACATGGAGATGCCCGACCCGGAGGACCCGAGCGCCCCCGAGTACGCCCTCTACGAGCTGTTGGGCCAGCTTCAGTACCTGATGATCGACGTGCTGGCGGCCGAGCTCCCCGACGAGGGACGGCCCGGCGGCCCGCTGTGAGGGGTTCCTCTGATCACCGGGGCAACAGTGGTCGCCCGGGTGGCCCGGAGGAGGACTCGCCTCCCTCTGCTAATCTCCAAAAGCCCTGATCGGGTTTGGAGCCCCCATCGTCTAGCGGCCTAGGACGCCGCCCTTTCAAGGCGGTAACACGGGTTCGAATCCCGTTGGGGGTGCGGTATTCCCCAGCGCCAGTGCTGGTTGGGGACCTGTGGTGCAGTTTGGAGTGCACGCCGGCCTGTCAAGCCGGAGGTCGCGGGTTCAAATCCCGTCAGGTCCGCCACCTCGGTTCGCCGAGTCGAGGTCGGGTAGCTCAGTTGGTAGAGCGCGCGCCTGAAAAGCGCGAGGTCACCGGATCGACGCCGGTCCCGACCACCAGGAGAGGCGACGCCTGGGCCTCCGGGCCGGACAGCGCCTGGATCCCTGGGCCCGGTACGGCCCACGCCACTACTCGGCCAGTTCGAGGTCGGAGACCCGGGAGCGCCACCAGTCGGTCAGGCCGCGCTCGATCGCCTCGGTGAGGTGGCCGTCGGCCAGGAGGACCTTGTCGTCGACCTGACCGAGGTTGCACACACCCAGTTGGTCCTCCAGCCAGTCGGCCGACTCGTCGACCAGCTCGCGGTACTCTGCGACAAGACGGTCCGAGTAGTGCACCTCGAAGCCCCCGGCGGTCGCCTCGAACCTGAGGTCGGGATGGTCGTCGGCCATACGGGCGAACTTACCCGGGCCCACCCCGGGGTCACATCAGCCGGGGGCGTCCCTGGTTCCCCACCCGTCATCGGTCGCGCCGCGCAGGATGGCCAGCATCTCCCGTTCGCCGATGCCCAGGTCCCGCATCCGGGCGATGAACGCCCTCGCTTCGATGGCGGCCTGCTCCCGGGCCACCGACGACTCCCCGGCCACGAAACTGCCGTGACGGCCCTCGGTGGCGACCAGGCCCTCGAGCTCCAACTCCCGGTAGGCCCGGGCCACCGTGTTGACGGCGAGCCCCAACGAGGCGGCCAGGGACCGCACGGTGGGTAGCCGGGTGGCCGGTGGCAGCACGCCCTGGTCGATGGCCCGGGCGATCTGAGAGCGCACCTGCTCGAACGGCGGCACCGCCGACGTCGGGTCCAGCACAACGAGGTCGGTGCCGGCCGTCCGATCCACCCCCTTCATACGGGGCGCTCCCCGCGTGGCTCAGCTGCCCGGAGGGCGCCCGGTGTCGGGGCGCTCGCCGGTGTCCACCAGTGCCTGGGCCACGATCCTGAGCTTGATGTTCAGGTGCTGCGAGGCCTGCCGCAAGATGTCGAAGGCCTGGTCGGGCGAGACGCGTTCCCGCTCCATCAGGATGCCCTGGGCCTGCCCGATCATCTCCCGCGTGGCCAGGGCCGCCTGGAGCTGGATGGCCTTGCGCTCCTCCTCCTCGTGGGACTGGGCCGCGGTGAACGCCAGCCCGGCCAGGGTGGCCAGCAGCAGCCCCCGGCCCTGGTCGACCGGGCCGAAGGCATTCGGCAGCCGGGCGTAGAGGTTGAGGGCGCCGGGCGCGCCGTTGAGCTTCAGGGGCACAGCCAGCAGGCTGCGCACGCCCTGGCCCACCGCCTCCGGCCCGAAGACCGGCCACCGGGCATCGTCGATGAGGTCCTCGGCGTAGAAGAGGCCGGTTCCCGACAACGCGTCGAGGCACGGACCCTCACCGCTGGCGTGCTGGAGGGCGTCGATCGACACCACCACCGCGTCGGTGCACACCGGCGTCGTGACGGCCTGGCCCTCCAGCAGAAAGATGCCGGCGTACTCACACCCCTCGATGGTGCTCACCGCCAAGCCGACCACCAGGTCAAGGGTCTCCTGCACGCCGCCGGCGGCAAAGAGGCTCACCGTCTGGGCCACCGTGGCCACGAGCTCGGCGGACGGATCGACCTCGGCGGGCGGAACTGCGTCGTCACCCATCGGTCCTCATTCCTTGTCGTCACTGTCAGCTTCTCACCTTCGACCCCGATACTCAATCAGATTCGGCCCGACCGAACCGCCCGCGGGGCCGGGACCAGGAGGGTGCCTGGTACGATTGCAGAGCCTTCTGCAACGAGGGCCGGCGATCCGGAAAGCCGGAAATTCTGTGCTGTTAGACCCGCGCTGGCGTTGCAAGCGACTGCCCGACTTCTCCCCGTCGCGCTCATGACGGGGCCTGGCGGGTCCGGCGAGGCGTCCTCGGTGCCCCCGGCCGGCGGCGGCGCCACCTCCCTGCCGACGGACGACGACCTGGTCGACGCGACGCTGCACCTCGTGGTCGAACTGGCCCGGACCACGGTGGGCGGGGCGGACGGCGTGAGCGTGTCCCTCCGACGGCACGGCAGGCTGGCGACGGCTGCGGCCAGCGACCAGACCGTGCTCGACATGGATACCCAGCAGTACGCCACCGGCGAGGGTCCCTGCGTGGATGCGTCCAACCGGGGCCGGTGGTTCCACTCGCCCTCGCTGGCCGCAGAGTTCCGCTGGCCGGCCTTCACGCCCAAGGCCATGGCACTGGGCATCCGGGCCATCCTGTCCTCCCCCTTGGTGACGTGGGGGCAACCGGTCGGTGCGATCAACATCTACTCCCACCGGCCGTTGGCCTTCACCACCGATGATCAGCGGCTGGCCATGAAGTTTGCCTCCGAGGCATCGGCCCTGCTGGCCGATGCCGGGGTCGGTGCCCCCGAGGACCAGCGGTCCGAACGGTTCCAGGCCTCCCTCCGCTCCCGCGAGATCATCGCCCAGGCCCAGGGCGTGCTGATGGAGCGGGAGCGCCTCACCGAGGAGGCCGCCTTCACGGCGCTCCGCGTCCACTCGCAACGTACGGGTCGGTCCCTCCGGTCCCGGGCCGAGCAGATCGTCGGCTCCACCCGGGACACTCCCCGCGGTCCGACCAGAGGGGAGGCCTTCGATGGCTGAAGAACAACCCGACCACTTCGACCGGCACCGACGGGACGCCGGGCTGACCCGTGGGGAGCTCTGGCTGCGCTACTTCGAGCTGGGTGGGATGAGCTCGGCATTCCAGATGGAGGCGTTCCTCTACGGAGCCCTCACCCCCAGCCCCCACGACCATGACGTCCTGGCCCACGCCCTCAATGAGCGCTTCGTCGAGCTCGGTGGGAACCATCCCGTGCCCTATGTGGAGGACACCGAGCCGGTGTAGCCGGGGGACCCGTTGGTACCCTTCGGGTCCGGCACCCCGAGGAGAGCGAGACCCGTGACGACCCACCGCGACGAACGGCCCGAGGCGGCGCTCGAGGAGCTCGGCTTCTACACGTTGGCCGGGCAGGCCGCCTCGTCCCGTGACCTGGTCGACGAGGTGAGGCTGGGCGAGGAGCTGGGCCTGGGCTCGGTCTTCATCTCCGAGCGCTTCGACAAGAAGGAGGCCGGTGTCCTCGCCGGGGCCGCCGGGGCGGTGAGCGAGCGGCTGTCCGTCGTCACCGCCGCCACCAACCACAACACCCGCCACCCCATGATCACCGCCGGGATGGCCCGGACCATGCAGAGCCTCACCGGCGGCCGATTCGTGCTCGGCCTGGGACGGGGGATCCCCGTCATCCAGGACGCCTACGGCATCCCCCGGGTGACCACCGCCCAGCTCGAGGACTTCGCCGACATCATGCGGCGGCTCTTCCGGGGCGAGGCCATCGTCGGCCACGACGGTCCGTGCGGGTCGTATCCGGTGCTCTACCTGGCCGACATCGACGAGGAGATCCCCCTGGGCCTCGTGGCCTTCGGGCCGCACTCGCTGGCCCTGGGCGGTCGCCGCTTCGACCGGGTCATCCTCCACACCTACTTCACCGAGGAGACCACCCGGCGGTGCGTGGCCACCGTCAAGGAGTCGGCCGAGCGGGCCGGGCGCGACCCCGACCGGGTCCAGGTGTGGTCGTGCCTGGCCACCATCGGGGACCACATCGACGAGGATCTCCGGCTGATGAAGTCGGTGGGGCGCCTCGCCTCCTACCTCCAGGGCTACGGGGACCTCTTGGTCCGGACCAACGGATGGGATCCGGCCGTCCTCCAGCGGTTCCGGGCCGACGAGATGGTGGCGGGATTCCTCGGGGGCATCGACGCCCGCGCCACCACCGCCCAGCTGGAGCACATCGCCACCCTCATCCCCGACGAGTGGCTGGCGCCCAGCGCCACCGGGACCCCGGAGCAGTGCGCCGCAGCGGTGCGGGAGCAGTTGGCCATGGGGTGCGACGGCGTGATCATGCACGGAGCAACTCCCCGGGAGCTCCGACCCATCGTCGGGGCCTACCGCGCCGGCTGACCGGTCCCCCCGACCCGGAGTAGGTGCCGGTCAGCGGCCGTAGACCCGGAGCGGCCGCGCCGCAGGGCATGGGTCCACACCCGGCCGACCGGTCATGGTCACGGCGTCGGCGGGTACCGGGGTGCTCCCCCGTCATCTCCTGGCCACTTCGGCTCCCGCTCATGGCCGACAGGGCCTTGACATCCAGACCATCGCGATATATCGTTATCTTACGTGAGCGGTCGTACTGCCGCTCAACAAGCCGCCGGTCGGCAATCCGCCGGCCGGGCACAACCTCAAGGAGAACAGCTGATGCACGGACACAAGCACTTTGACGACTCACACGCAGGAACCCGCCCCACCCGGGGGGATCGCCCCGGCCCCGGCGGTCGAGGGGATCGGTACGACCGCTTCGGCGGTGCCCCCAGGGGGCGGGGCGGCGGCCGCGACAGGGGCCGGGACGACGCCTTCGGCTTCGGGGGCGGGCGCCACGGAGGGATGGGGTCGGGCTTCGGCCCCCCGATGTTCGGCCGCGGCCCCAAGCGGGGACGGGGTGACGTCCGGGCGGCCATCCTCGCCCTCCTGGCCGAGGAGCCGATGCACGGCTACCAGATCATCACCGAGCTGACCGAACGCAGCGGTGGCGTCTGGCGCCCCAGTCCCGGCTCGGTCTATCCCACGCTCCAGGCCCTGGAGGACCAGGGGCTGGTCACCGCGGACAAGGCCGAAGGGCGGCGGGTCTTCAGCCTGACCGGTGAGGGCCGGGCCCTGGCCGACGAGGCCGGCGAGGGACCGGCTCCCTGGGAGCGGGCGGCCAAGGGGGCCAACCGCTCCCTGGTCGACCTCCGAGGCCTCATGGTCGAGGTGGCGGCGGCGGCCATGCAGGCGGGCCGGTCCGGCAGCGAGCGCCAGGTGAAGGCCGTCGGCGAGATCCTGGCCGACACCCGGCGCCGCATCTACCTGGTGCTGGCCGACGGTGCCTCCGCCACGGAGCCGGCGGCACCCGCCGAGCCGACCGGGCCCGCACCCGGCGCGTGAGCCCCGACGCCGAGCGACTGGCCAAGCAGCGCCGGGCCGCCGCCCATCCGGATCGTCCGGGTGAGCGGTGCTCGGCCCCGGGTGGCGCCTTCGTCCCGGTCGTCGACCACGCCCGGTGCGAGGGAAAGCGCGACTGCGTCGACGTCTGTCCCAACGGTCTTCGAGGTCCGCCGCATCGAGGACGCCGACTACGCCCGGTTGGGTCGCTTCAGCCGAGTGAAGGTGCGGGCCCACGGCTTGGTGACCGCCTACACGCCCAACGCCTCCGACTGCCACGCCTGCGGACTGTGTGTGGTGGCCTGCCCCGAACGCGCCATCACCCTGACCCGACCGGGCTGACCGACCGGGTCAGGCCCCCTCGTAGGCGAAGCCGAGGTCGGGCGCGGTGAGGAGGGCCCGGAAGGGGAGCCCTTCGGCCTCGGCCATGGCCGCCACCGTCCCGCCGCGGTCGACCACCGCCACCAACAGCACCGGCACCGCCCCCGCCTCGATGACGGCGTGGGCCGCCTCGAGCAGCGACGTGCCCCGGGTCACGGTGTCCTCGGTGACCACCACCCGGTCCCCGGGATCGAGGGCACCGGCGATGCGGCCACCCCCGCCGTGGTCCTTGGCCTCCTTGCGGACGCTGAACGCCTTGAGCCGCCGCCCCGGGTGGCGGCCACCCCGGCGGTGACGAACGCCACCGGGTCGGCGCCCATGGTCAGCCCGCCGATGGCGTCGGCGTCGGCCGGGATGACCGACAGGACGCCGTCGGCCACCAGGACCATGGCCTCGGGGCGGCACACGGTCTGCTTCGAGTCGATGAACCAGGAACTCTTCCGGCCCGACTTGAGGGTGAAGTCGCCCCGTCTGACCGAGTGCTCCAGCAGGTGGGCGCGGAGCGCCTCGAACTCGGTGGCCGGCAGGGCGTCGCTCACGCCGGCGACGGGCCCGCCGGTCCCGCCCGGCATCGGGCCAGAAGGCGGGCCGGTGAACTCGCACCCCGCGGCCGGCCCTCGTCCACCCGGCCCACCACGGCGGCGTCGACACCGGCGCCGGAAGGGCGGCCAGCGCATCGGCGACGCTGCCGGGGTCGACCACCATGACCATGCCGAGGCCGAGGTTGAACACCCGGGCCATCTCGTCGTCGGCTCACCTGTCCCGCCGGCGGATCTCCCCGAAGATGGGCGGCACCGTCCAGGCGGCCCGGTCGATCACCGCCCGGAGGCCCTCGCCGGGCAGCGCCCGGGGGACGTTGCCCTCGAACCCGCCGCCGGTGATGTGGGCCACCGCGTGGACCTCGGCCGCCCCGATGGCCGCCAGCACCGCCGGGCGTGTAGAGCACCGACGGCCGGAGCAGCTCGTCGGCCAGGGTCACCGAGGCTCCGGGCCACGCCGGGGCGTCGTAGGAGCGACCGGCCCGCTCCAGCAGCACGTGGCGGGCCAGCGTGTAGCCGTTGCAGCGCAGTCCCGGGGAGGCCAGCCCGATCAGCACGTCACCCGCCCGGACCCGGGCCGGGCCCAGGATCTCGTCCCGCTCGACCACCCCGACGGCGAAGCCCACCAGGTCGAACTCGCCGGGCTTCATCACGCCGGGGTGCTCGGCCATCTCGCCGCCGAGCAGGGCGGCCCCCACCCGGCGGCACCCGTCGGCCACCCCGGAGACCAGCGCGGCCATCTGGGCCGGGTCGACCGCGCCCGAGGAGATGTAGTCGAGGAGGAACAGCGGCTCGGCACCCTGGCAGACCAGGTCGTCGACGCACATGGCCACCAGGTCGATGCCGATGGTGTCGAACCGCCCGAGGGCCTGGGCCACCAGGGCCTTGGTCCCCACCCCGTCGGTGCCGGCCACCAGGACCGGCTGGGCGAACCGGTGGTCGGGGTCCAGGGCGAACAGGCCGCCGAAGTCGCCCAGGCCGCCGAGCACCTCGGGGCGGAGGGTGGAGGCCACCAGGGGCTTGATCAGCTCGACGGCCCGCTCGCCGGCGTCGATGTCCACCCCGGCGGCGGCGTAGGTCGCCGGTCCGGGCCGGGCGCTCGCCGCAGTCGGGGGATCGGTCGGGTGCAGGGTCGGGTCCGGGGCGGACCCGGTCACGCCGGGGTGCCGGCCACGCCGCGAGAGGCCGGTCGGCAGCGCTCGGCGAGAGCTGCACGGGCACCGGCACCGGGTAGTTGCCGGTCAGGCAGGCGTCGCAGAAGCCCGCCCCCGGGGCGTCGATGGCCTGCACCAGGTGGTCGAGGGTCAGGTACTCGAGGGAGTCCACGTCGAGGAACTCGACGATCTCGTCGAGGGTCTTGATGGAGGCCAGCAGCTCGGTCCGGTCCGGGGTGTCGATCCCGTAGAAGCACGGCCACCGGAACGGCGGCGAGGAGATCCGCAGGTGCACCTCGGTGGCCCCCGACTCGCGGAGCATCTTGACCATGGCCCGGGTGGTCGTGCCCCGGACGATCGAGTCGTCCACCACGATGACCCGCTTGCCGGTGATGTTCTCGCGCAGGGGGTTGAGCTTGCGGCGCACCCCGTTGGCCCGCTCGGCCTGGGTGGGGGCGATGAAGGTCCGGCCGATGTAGCGGTTCTTGACCAGGCCCTGGCCGTAGGGGATGCCCGACTCCACGGCATAGCCCTCGGCGGCGGGGACGCCCGAGTCGGGCACCCCCATGACCAGGTCGGCGGGCACCGGGGCCTGGGTGGCCAGGAGCTGGCCCATCCGCCGGCGGGCACCGTGCACCTCGTTGCCGTAGAGGCGGGTGTCGGGACGGGCGAAGTAGACGAACTCGAAGATGCACAGCTTCGGATCCAGCCGCTCGGCGGGGAAGGGCCGCTCCGAGCGGACCTCCTTGCCGTCGATGACCACCATCTCGCCGGGCTCGAGCTCGCGGATGAAGGTGGCGCCGATCACGTCGAGGGCCGGCGACTCCGAGGCCAGCACCCAGCCCTGTTCGAACTCGTCGGTGGCCTCGAGCCGGCCGAGGCAGAGGGGGCGGAACCCGTTGGGGTCGCGGACCCCGATGAGTCGGTCGGCGTCGAGGAGGACGAAGGAGAAGGCACCCTCCACCGACGGCAGCACCTTCGACAGGGCGTGCTCGAGGTCGTCGCCGATCTCGGCGCGGGTGCGCTCGGGCAACTCGGGCGGGAAGGCCTGGCCCAGCAGCTCGGCCACCAGGTCGCTGTCCGAGGAGACCAGGCCCGGGAGCATGCCGGCCGCCTCGCCCAGCTCGGCGGTGTTGGTCAGGTTGCCGTTGTGGCCCAGGGCGAATCCGGCCCGCCCCACCGCCCGGTAGACGGGCTGGGCGTGGATCCAGTCGCTCGAGC
Source organism: uncultured Acidimicrobiaceae bacterium (assembly GCA_963835465.1). Lineage (GTDB taxonomy): Bacteria > Actinomycetota > Acidimicrobiia > Acidimicrobiales > RAAP-2 > Bog-756. The sequence continues at coordinate 385,326 of CAWIFR010000005.1, read as the reverse complement.
CCGCCGTGGAATAGCGGGTGTGCCCGATGGCCATGTGCCCGCGCAGGCCGGACAGCTTCCGCTCGTCGAAGACGGTGGTGACGAGGCCCATGTCCTTCATGACGGTGATGACGTCGCCGTCGCTGACGGCCATGCCGGCCGACTCCTGGCCCCGGTGCTGGAGGGCGTAGAGGCCGTCGAAGGTCAGGTGCGCCACGGAACGCCCCGGGGCATAGACCCCGAAGACTCCGCACGCTTCCTTGGCCTCCATCATCGGTTGGTCACCGCACACACCGGGGGTCGTCGGGCTCGTCCTTCGCCACGATTAGGCCACACAATCACCTCATCGTGCCACTCCAGCCTAGTGGGGGTGAGCGGCGGCGGAGCGTCCGATCCACCGGCTGCCGCCCAGAGAGCGGGGCCCGGGGTGGGCCTCCGGTCCGAGGTCCGTCTCCCCGGTAGCGTCCCCGGGTGTGATCGACCTGCACACCCACTCGACCGTGTCGGACGGGAGCGACGCCCCCGCGCGGGTGGTGGAGCTGGCCGCCGAGGCCGGGTGCAGTGCGGTGGCCCTCACCGACCACGACTCGCTGGCCGGAACCGGGCCGGCCCGGCGCCGGGCCGGCCGAGCTCGGGATCACCTTCGTCCCCGGCTGCGAGGTCTCCTGCCGGCCGGTCGCGCTCGGGAGGCATGCATGTCCTGGTCTACTTCGTCGAGGAGGACGGCGGACCGCTCGACGAGGAGCTGGGCCGCCTCCGCGCCGACCGCCGGACCCGCAACCTGGCCCTGGCCGAGCGGTTGGGCGACCTCGGCCTCCCGGTCACCTACGAGCAGGTGGTGGCCATCGCCGGGGGCGAGGCAGGGCATGGGCCGGCCCCACTTCGCCACCGCCCTGGTCGAGGCCGGGGTCGGCCGATTCGGTCGACGACGCCTTCGACCGCTACCTGGCCAACGGCCGACCGGCCTACGTGCCCAAGGCCCGACTGTCCGGGTCGGACGTGGCCGTCCTCGCCCGGGCCTCGGGCGGCGTGGCCGTCCTGGCCCATCCCTACAGCCTGGGCCTGGCGCGGGCCGACCTGGCCCGGGTGGTCGGCGAGCTGGCCGACGCCGGCTTCGCCGGGATCGAGGCCGTCTACGGCCGCTACTCGCCGCGCCAGCGCACCGAGCTCGGCCACCTGGCCCGTCGCTTCGACCTGGTGGCCACCGGCGGGTCCGACCACCACGGCACCATCAAGCCCGACCTCCGGGTGGGCACCGGCACGCGGCGACCTCAAGGTCCCCGACAAGGTGCTGGGCCTGCTCGAGGCCCGCCGGCCGGCCGGCTGAGGGCCCGACGGGCCGGGCCCCGGTCTTTAGTTGGTGACCGGGGCCAGATCGTCGAGCAACGACGGCAGGCGGTCGCGCCAGGCGGTCGTGGCCTCGGCCAGGCCCAGGTCGACCAGCCCGTCCACCACCACCCGGTCCCCCCCGGCGGTGCCGAGCACCGCGGAACCCGACGCCGGCCTCGGCGGCCCGGGCCACCAGGTCGGCCCGTCGGGTCGTGCACACCACCACCCGGGACGGGGCCTCGGTGAACAGCTCGTGGTGGTCGGCCACGCCGGCCACCCGGACGCCGATCCCCGAACGGACGGCCATCTCGGCCAGGGCGACGCCGAGGCCGCCGCCGGAGACGTCGTGGATTCCCGACACCAGGGCCGGTCCGCGGGTGGCGCCGCCGGCGACGCCCTCGGCCACCAGATCGGTGACGAAGGAGACCAGGCGCCGGTGGCCGGGGAGGTCGAGCGCGGGCAGGGTGCCGTCCCGGTGCCCTCGCACCTCGACGGCCCAGCGCGAGCCGGCCAGGGACGGTGGCGCCCGGTGGGGTGCGGCGGTGCCCACGCTGGCGTCCAACAGGACCAGCGAGGCCCCGTCCACCAGGGTGACCCCGGGGGGACGGACGGCCAGGTGGTCGATCAGACCCAGCACGCCGATGACCGGGGTGGGATCGATGTCGACCCCGTAGCTCTCGTTGTAGAGGCTCACGTTGCCCCCGATGACCGGCAGGCCCAGTCCGAGACAGGCCTCGCGCATCCCGTCGATGGCCTCGGACAGCTGCCACATGACCTCGGGATGCTCGGGGTTGCCGAAGTTGAGGCAGTTGACCACGGCCATGGGCCGCGCCCCGGCGCAGGCCACGTTGAGGGCGCCCTCGGCCACCGTGGCCGCGGTGCCGGCCCGGGGGTCGATGGCGCACCACGAGCGGGTTGGAGTCGGTGGTGAGGGCCAGGCCCTTGGCCGAGGGGGGCAGTCCGGGGGCGGCCAGGCGGAGCACGGCGGCGTCCCCGCCCGGGCCGTCCACCGTGTTGAGGAACAGCTGATGGTCGTACTGGCGGTAGACCCAGGACGGGTCGGCCAGCATGGCCAGGACGTCGGCGCCGCAGTCGGCCGGGGCGGCCAGAGCACCGGGGTCGTCGGCCGCCCGGGCCTCGTGATCGCCGGGCCGGGCCAGCGGCCGGTGGTAGAGGGGGGCGTCGTCGCTGAGGGCGCTGGCCGGTACGTCGCCGAGCACCTCGCCGTCGAACCCGTCGAGGATGCGCAGCCGCCCCGGCTGCCCGTCGCGGGGATCGGTGACCCGGCCCACCACGGCCGAGCGCACCTCCCAGCGGCGGCAGACCTCCTCCACCCGGGGCAGGTCCTCGGGGGTGACGATGGCCAGCATCCGCTCCTGGCTCTCGGAGGTCATGACCTCGTAGGCGGCCATGCCCGGCTCGCGCCGGGGCACGGCCGACACGTCGACGTCCATGCCCATGCCGCCGCGGGCCGCGGTCTCGCTGGTGGCACAGACCAGGCCGGCCCCGCCCAGGTCCTGGATGCCCACCACCAACTTGGCGTCGAGCAGCTCGAGGCACGCCTCGATCAGCCGCTTCTCCTCGTAGGGGTCGCCCACCTGCACGCTCGGCCGCTTGGCCGCCTCGGCCTCGGCGTCCCCGCCCCCGAAGCCGGCCGAGGCCAGCACGCTGACCCCACCGATGCCGTCCCGACCGGTCGACGACCCGAGCAGCACGGCCAGGTTGCCCACCCCGGTGGCCGCCCCGAGCACCAGTCGCTCGGTGGGCAGCACCCCCATGCACAGCACGTTGACCAACGGGTTCTGGGCGTAGCAGTCGTGGAAGGTCAGCTCCCCGCCGATGGTGGGCACCCCCACCGAGTTGCCGTAGCCCGAGATGCCGGCCACCACCCCTTCGATGAGCCACTGCTGCCGGGCCTCGGAGGGGTCCCCGAAGAACAGCGGGTCCATCACGGCGATGGGTCGGGCCCCCATGGTGAAGATGTCCCGCAGGATGCCGCCCACCCCGGTGGCCGCCCCCTGGTAGGGCTCGATGGCCGAGGGATGGTTGTGGCTCTCGATCCGGATGGCCACGGCGATGCCGTCGCCGGCATCGATGACGCCGGCGTTCTCCCCCGGGCCCACCAGCACATGGGGGCCCTCGGTGGGCAGCCGCTTCAGGTGGACCCGCGACGACTTGTACGAGCAGTGCTCGCTCCACATGACGGCGAACAGGGCCAGCTCGAGGTGGTTCGGCGGGCGGCCGAGGATGGCCTCCACCTCGTCCCGCTCCCCGTCGGTGAGGCCGAGGGCCCGGTGCAGCGGCTCAGTGGATGAGGATCCCGTCTCGACCGTCACGTGCTCGCTTCGCTCCTGATCCTGTCGTCGTTGGATGGACCGGCGGTGGGGATCCGAGGGCGGCGTGACAGTCCCCGAACTCCGGACGGCTCCGTCTCCGAGCGTACCCGGCGGCGTGCCGGCACCTGGCGCTCCGGGGGTCCGAGCCTCGCCGCGCGGCACCGGCCAGTGACAACCGGGGTAGACAGCACCTAAGCCGTGGGCCTGCGCGGGCCCCGGATACACCCCACTCCGCCCCGGAAGGAGCTCGACCCACACAGGGAAATCGACGGGCGCGGTCGGGCGGATGGCCGATGCGGTCCGCTCGTCATGACCCCGTCACCGGGTGCGTCGGGGCTGGCCGTCGACGGTTCACGCAGTTCCTGCTTTGGTCGCCCATCGAGTTGGATAGCTCACGAATACCTTGCCCCGATAGAACGGATCGAGCGGGCAGTGTGCCTTGCCGTGCAGACGCCGTCCCTCCGCAGGGAGAAGGAAAACCATCGGACCAGAGGCAGGATTGCCCCTGAATAGGGGACCGCCCACTCGGGAGGCCAGCAATCAATGGCCACCACAAACTCCGCGGTCCAACTCCCAAACGCGGGAAGGGGTTTGGGACGATTGCCGCGTGCCCGGCCCCCTTCGTCCGGCAATCGCCCCGGCAATTTGTCGCCATTTTTGCCTATGGATAGCCGGGCCACTCCGCTGGGTTGCGTTGAATGATGTTCTCTGCGAGGCTGGAATCATGGCAGCTACTACCCCGACGAAATCTCGCAAAAAAACTCCGATGTCCGAGGACCACAAGGCGGCGCTGGCCAAGGGACGGGAAGAGGGCCGCATCGTGCGCCGCTATCTCGAGGCGCTCGAGTCCACCAAGCCCCGGCGTGGCCGCAAGCGGACCCCGGAGTCGATCCGCAAGCGCCTGTTCGCCATCGACAACTCGCTCGCCACTGCCGATCCGCTCTCCCGGCTGCACCTGATCGAGGAGCGCCAGCGTCTCGAAGCCGAGCTCACCCACACCGGGGAGACCGTGGATCTGGCCGCCCTGGAGAAGAGCTTCATCAAGGTGGCCCGGGTCTACGGGGAGCGCAAGGGCATCTCGTACTCGGCCTGGCGGGCAGTGGGCGTCAGCGCCTCGGTCCTCCAGCAGGCCAAGATCCCCCGCACCCGCAGCTGAGCCCGGCCGCCGATCCGGCTCAGGCCACCGTGGCCCGCGCCGGCTCAGCCGAGGCCACCAGGGCCGACAGCAGCACGATCCCGTCGACCGAGCCCAGGAGCGGGTCCGATGCCCGCTCCGGATGGGGCATCAGGCCGACCACGTTGCGAGCCTCGTTGCACACCCCGGCGATGCTGTCGACCGAACCGTTGGGGTTGTCCACGTAGCGGAGCACCACCCGGTCCTCGTCCCGCAGTCGGGACAGCGTGTCGGCGTCACAGGTGTAGTTGCCCTCGAAGTGGTTGATCGGGATGGACAGCTCCGTGCCCACCGGCACCCCGGCGGTCAGCACCGAGGCGGCGGACTCGACCCGGACGGTGACGGTCGTGCACAGGAAGCGCAGGCCCCGGTTCTTCTGCAGGGCCCCGGGCAGCAGCCCGGCCTCGGTCAGCACCTGGAAGCCGTTGCAGATCCCCACCACCGGGCCGCCCCCGGCGGCGAACCGTCCCACCGCCTCCATCACCGGGGAGAAGCGGGCGATGGCTCCCGGCCGCAGGTAGTCCCCGTGGGCGAATCCGCCCGGCAGCACCAGGGCGTCGTAGCCCGACACCGAGGTGTCGCCGTGCCAGACCAGGTCGGCCACCGCCCCCAGCCGCTCCACGGCCAGCACGGCGTCGTGCTCGCAGTTGGTCCCCGGGAACATGACCACGCCGACCCGGGTGGGCATCAGGCGCCCGACCCCACCGCGCCGGCGACGGCCGGGCTCACGGTGACCGACGACTCCTCGATGACCGGATTGGCCAGGATCCGGTCGGCGACCACGGTGGCTTGGGCCAGGGCCGAGGCCTCGTCGTCAGCGGCGATCTCGAACCGGAAGGACTTGCCGGCCCGCACCCCGGTGACCCCGCTCAGCCCCAGGGCGGGCAGTGCCCGCTCGATGGTCGCCCCCTGCGGGTCGGCGATGCCCTCACGCAGTCGGACCTCCACCAGCACCGAGAACTGCGCCGAGGGGGCCATGCTCAGGCACCGTACCAGTCGGCCAACCGGCGGCCGCAGACCCGCTCGTAGGACTCGGTGTACAGGGCCGACGTGGCCGAGACGATCTCCTCGGGCAGGGCGGGCGGCGGCGCCTGCTTGTCCCAGGGCTGGGCCTCCAGCCAGTCGCGGAGCCGCTGCTTGTCGAAGGAGGGTGGGTTGGTCCCCGGGGCGCAGTCGTCGGCCGGCCAGAAGCGGGACGAGTCCGGGGTGAGGACCTCGTCGCAGATGGACAGCTTCCCGTCGATGTACCCGAGCTCGAACTTGGTGTCGCAGATCACGATGCCCTGGGACTCGGCCCGCGCCGCGGCCCGGGAGTAGGCGGCCAGGCAGAGGGCCGAGGCGGCTTCAGCCGCCTCTCGGCCCACGATGTCGATGGCCTCGGTCATCCCGATGTTGAGGTCGTGGCCCTCGGTGGCCTTGGTCGAGGGGGTGAAGATGGGCTCGGGCAGGCGGTCGGCGTGGCGGAGCCCGGTGGGCATGGCCATGCCGTGGACGGTGCCCTCCTTCTGGTACTCCTTGAAGGCCGAGCCGGCCAGGTAGCCGCGCACGATGCACTCGATATCGAGCATTTGGGCCCGGTGGACCAGCATGGACCGACCGGCCAGGTAGTCCGTCCCACCGGGCAGTGCGGCGGCCCCGTCGGGGAAGTCGGCCACGTCGGCACTGATCAGGTGGTTCGGGGCGAGGTCGGAGAGCTCCTCCAACCAGTACGCGGTCATGGCCGTGAGCACCCTGCCCTTGTCCGGGATGGGCTCGTCCATGATCACGTCGAAGGCCGAGATGCGGTCGGAGGCCACCATGAGCAGCCGGCCCTCGCCGGCCTCGTAGAGCTCTCGCACCTTGCCCGACTGGATCAGGGCGAGCGGTTCACTGGTCGATGAGGTGGTCATGGGGCAAGCTCCTCCAGGGCATCGGTGAATCGGTGGACATGGCGCAGCGTACGGGTCAGGTCGAAGGCGTCGTCCAGGGCCTCGGGCGACAGCGTGACGTCGGGGTCCTCGTCCAGCACCTGGCGGAACGGGCGCCCCTCGGACCAGGCCGCCCGGGCGTCGCGCTGCACGATCCGGTAGGCGGCGTCACGGCTCAGCCCTCCGCTGACCAGCGCCAGCAGGACCGACTGGCTGAACACCAGCCCGTGGCTGCCCTCGGTCAGGGTGGCCAGGGCCCGCTCGGGGTGGATGACCAGTCCCTCCACCAGACCCTTGGCCTTCTGCAGCATGTAGAGGGTGAGCATGGATGCGTCGGGGAGCACCACCCGTTCCACCGAGCTGTGGGAGATGTCCCGCTCGTGCCAGAGGGCCACGTCCTCCAACCCGGCCGAGAGATAGCCCCGCAGCACCCGGGCCAGGCCGCAGAGGCGCTCGGACAGGATCGGATTGCGCTTGTGGGGCATGGCCGAGCTGCCCTTCTGGCCCGGCTTGAACGGCTCCTCGGCCTCACCCAGCTCGCTGCGGGCCAGGTGGCGGACCTCGGTGGCGATCAACTCGATGGTGGCCCCGACGGAGGCACAGGCCCACAGGTACTCGGCGTGCCGGTCCCGGGCCACCACCTGGGTGGCCGGCGTCGGGGTGAGCCCCAGTGACGAGCAGACATGCGCCTCGACCCGGGGGTCGATATTGGAGTAGGTCCCGACGGCCCCGGACAGCTTGCCCACGGCCACCCGGTCCCGGGCCGTCCGCAGGCGCTGCACGTCACGGTCCGCCTGGAGGGCCCACAGCGAGAACTTGGCCCCGAAGGTGGTGGGCTCGGCGTGCATGCCGTGGGTCCGGCCGGTCACCGGCACGTCGATGCACTCGAGGGCCCGGGCCTTCAGGGCCGAGACCAGCTCGACGGCGGCTTCGATGAGCAAGTCCGAGGCCCGGGTCAGGGTGGCGCACAGGGCGGTGTCGACGACGTCCGAGGAGGTGAGCCCGTAGTGGATCCACGAGCCCTCGGGCTGGCCGATGGCCTCCTGGACCACGTCGACGAAGGCGGCCACGTCGTGGTCGGTGACGCGCTCCCGCTCGGCCACCGCCTCCACGAAGGCCGCATCCACCGTGGGGGCCTTGGCCCGGCACACCTCGGCAGCGTCGACGGGGACGTCCCCCACCTCGACCCAGCCCTCGGTGGCCAGGAGCTCGACCCGCAGCCACATGGCGAAGCGGGCCTCGTCGGAGAACAGGGCGGCCATCACCTCGGGCGCGTAGCGGGGGATCATCGGGCTCCTTCTCGGGCGGTCGAGGCCACCAGGTCGTCGGCGACCGCCGGCAGGCCCGACGCCTCCCGGGCGATGTCGGTGCGGGCATGGGCGCCGGGCCACGAGATGGCCGCCACTCCCCGATAGGCCCGGGACCGAGCTTCTTCGAGGGTCGGCCCGAGGGCGGTGACCCCGAGGACGCGGCCCCCGGCGGTGACTACGCCCTCGGCCGGCGGGGCGGCCGGGGCGGTGCCGGCATGGAAGACGGTGACGCCCGGCACCCCGGCGGCCGACCCGAGGCCGGCGACGGCGTCGCCGGTGCGGGGGGACTCGGGATAGCCCTCCGAGGCCATGACCACGCAGACGGCGGCGTCACCGGTGAACCGGGGCCTGGTCGAGAGCGAGCCGGCGGCCGCCTCGGCCAGCAGCGCCACCAGGTCGCCCTCCAGCCGGGGCAGCACCACCTGGGTCTCGGGGTCGCCGAAGCGGACGTTGAACTCCAGCACCTTGGGCCCGTCGGGCGTCAGCATGAGGCCGGCGTAGAGGACACCGCGGTAGTCGATGCCCCGCCGGACCAGGGCCGCCACCAGCGGGCTCACCGCCTCCTCCACCAGCCGCTCGACCAGCCGGTCGTCGACTCCGGGCACCGGTGAGTACGCCCCCATGCCTCCGGTGTTGGGGCCGCCGTCCCGGTCGTCGCGCCGCTTGAAGTCCTGGGCCGGGGCCAGGGCGGCCAGCCGGTGGCCGTCGCACAGCACGAGCAGGGAGCACTCCGGCCCGGTGAGGCCCTCCTCGACCACCACCTGGCGCCCGGCGTCCCCGAAGGCGTCCCCGGACAGCTTGGCGTCGATGTCGGCCTCGGCCTCGGCCAGCGACCCGGTGACCAGCACGCCCTTCCCGGCGGCCAGTCCGTCCGTCTTGACCACCCAGGGGGCGGGCAGCGTGGCGAGGAACTCCTTGGCCGGACCGGCCTCGGTGAACACGCCGAACCGGGCCGTGGGCACGCCGGCCTCGGCCAGCAGCTCCTTCATGAAGGCCTTGGAGCCCTCCAGCCGGGCGCCGTCGGCCCCGGGCCCGAACACCAGCCGGCCCGCGGCGCGCAGCCGGTCGGCCAGGCCGTCGACCAACGGGGCCTCGGGCCCGATCACGAAGAGGTCTGCGTCGATCTCCTCGGCCGGCCGGTCGACGCTGGTGATGGTGTGGCCCTCCGGCGTCGTGCCGCCGATGCCCGGGTTCCCCGGGGTCACGACCACGTCGGCGGTGCGCCCGAGCACCACGGCCAGGGCGTGCTCACGCCCGCCCGACCCGACCACGCACACCGTCCTGATCCCGTCGATGCCGCCCCCCGGCACGTCGGCGGCCCCGCTCATGCGGCGAAGCGGACGAACTGGTCGCGGCCCGGGCCCACGCCCACCAGGCGGACCGGGGTGCCGATCTGCTCGGCCAGGAAGTGCACGTAGTCCCGGGCGGCCTGGGGCAGGTCGCCGATCTCGGTGGCCCCGGTGATGTCCGTCTTCCAGCCGGGGAGCTCCTCGTAGACCGGGGTCACCTGATGGAAGACCGACTGGTGGTAGGGAGGATGGGTGAAGCGCTGGCCGTTGGACTCGTAGGCCACGCAGACCTTGACGGTGTCGAAGGTGTCCAGCACGTCCAGCTTGGTCAGGGCCACCTCGGAGAGGGAGTTGAGGCGGACGGCCTGGCGCATCATGACCGCGTCGAACCAGCCCGGGCGCCGCCGGCGCTTGGTGTTGACCCCGTACTCGTGGCCGCGGTCCACCAGGGTGTCGCCGATCTCGTCGATCAGCTCGGTGGGGAACGGGCCGCTGCCCACCCGGGTGACGTAGGCCTTGGCGATGCCGATGACCTCGTCGACGTACCGGGGCCCGATACCGGCCCCGGTGCAGGCCCCACCGGCCACCGGGTTGGACGAGGTCACGAAGGGATAGGTGCCGTGGTCGAGATCGAGGAAGGTGGCCTGGGCCCCCTCCAGCAGCACGTGGGCGCCCGCGCTCCAGGGCATCGTGGAGCAGGCCGACCGTGTCGGCCACCATCGGGGTCACCCGGGGGGCCAGCTCGTCGAGGTAGTGGGCGCAGATCTCGTCGGCCGACAGGGGCAGCCGGTTGTACACCTTGGCCAGGATCTGGTTCTTCTCCTTCAGGACCACGTCCAGCTTCTGTCGGAAGATCTTGGGGTCGAGCAGGTCCTGCACCCGGAGGCCCACCCGCGACGACTTGTCGGCGTAGGCCGGCCCGATGCCCCGCTTGGTGGTGCCCAGCTTGTTCTTGCCCAGGTACCGCTCGGCCAGCTGGTCCAGCTCGTGGTGGTACGGCATGATCAGGTGGGCGTTGCCGCTGACCAGCAGGCGGCTGGTGTCGATGCCCTTGCCGGCCAAGGTGTCCACCTCGGCCAGCAGCACGGTCGGATCCACGACCACGCCGTTGCCGATCACCGGGGTGATGTGGTCGTAGAGGATCCCGCTCGGGACCAGTTGGAGGGCGAAGGTCTCCCCGTCCACCACGATGGTGTGGCCGGCGTTGTGGCCGCCCTGGTACCGGACGACCAGTTCCATCTCCTTGGCCAGGAGATCGGTCAGCTTGCCCTTGCCCTCATCACCCCACTGGGTCCCGACGACGACGGTTGCCGGCACGCGTCACTCCTCCGTTGCGAAAAGCGGATTACGCACCAGTGTAGCCCGGGGGAACGGGGCCCCGGAGGGGTCGTGACGCGGGTGCCGGGCGCGGTGGGGCAGCTCCCGACCGGACGCACGGTCACCCGCTCCCGGGTCGGGCCGACACCAGCAACGACTGCCCCCGCGCCGCCCCGGTGCCGAGGGTGGCGTCGTCCACCGACTCGACCACCGACCAGCCCGAGCGCCGGACGAGGTCGAGGTGGGCCGGGACGGGCAGGATGGTGCGCCACGGCTCGGCGTCGGCTCCGGGGCGGGCGGCGTTGGCCCGCTCGACGACGACAGCCGAGTCGATCCCGTCGGGGTGGACGGCCAGGCTGGCCGCCAGGGCGCTCCCGGGCGCCGCCCGGCGCCGGACGCCACTGAGCAGGGCCACCATCGGCTCCACGTCGAGGTAGACAAGGAGCCCCTCGGCCAGCACCAGCGTGGGCACGTCCGGGCGGTGGCCGTGCCGCTCGAGGGCGACGGCCACGTCGTCCCGGCCGAAGTCGGCCGGCACCAGCGACACCCCGCCGAGGTCGGCACCCATGCGCTCCAGTCGGCCCCGCTTGTCGGCCTGGGTCCCCGGATGGTCCACTTCGAAGTACCGGACGCCCGGGGCCCGGAACCGGAGGGGCCGGTCGTCGTAGCCGGCGCCGAGGACCACCACCTGACCGGTTCCCTGCTCGATGGCCGCCAGGACCTGGCGGTCGAAGAAGCCGGTACGGGCCTCGAGGTGCGCCCGCATGGGGGTCGCCCCCAGGGGCGCGGCGTCCATCCCCGCGGAGAGTCGCGACTGCGTGTCCCGCTCGCCCCCGGGCGTGCTCGGACGGGCGAAGGTGACCCGGGTCACGGCCACGGTCTGGGCCGTCCGCGACGGGGTGGGCGGGCTGGGCATCGCCACCGAGTTTAGTACATATCTTTGACTATCCTGAAAATTGACCATAGTCTCGAGGCATGCACGACGCCCGGCCCTGGTACGAGACGGTGACCGTCCCCGCGCTCCTGCGGGGGGCCCGTCACACCTACGGGGCGGCCATCCGCGGCGTCGCTCCTCGAGGTCGGTTGCGACGACGTGCCCCGCAACGGCGCCTTCGTCATCGTGGCCGTCGCCCGCGGCGGATCGCCGCTCGGCGGGATCATCCGCCAGCTGGGCGTGTCCAAGCAGGCCGGGGGCCAGCTCGTCGACTCACTCGTGGTGCGGGGCTACCTCGAGCGCTCGCCCGATCCCGAGGACCGACGCCGGATGACCGTCGTGCCTCACCGACCGCGGCCGTGTCGCCGCCGACGCCGCCGCGCCAGGCGGTCGAGGCGATCGACGCCGAACTGATCGCCAGGGTCGGGGCCGAGCCGGTCGCCCATGCCCGGGCGGCCCTCGGCGTGCTCATCGAGCTGGGGGCGCCGACGAGGAATGACCGACGCCACCGGCATGGCCCCTCGGCGTCCACCGGGCCCCGGAGCCGCCCGCTCAGCCGGTCGAGGTCCGCTCCCGGCGCAGGGCCTGCGCCACCGCCCGCATGAAGAGCACCGACGAGAAGACCAGGCCGATGAAGCCGATGGCCTGCAGGGACAGCCGGATGTCGCGAGAGCCGGCCAGCTCGGCCGCCACCAGGATCACCCCCGAGGCCACCAGGCCCATGGAGCCGAAGACGGCGACCAGGATCCGGTCGATCCACCCGCTCACCACCCGCTCGTCCCGACCGGCGAACCGCTCCGTCCGCACGCTCATCCGGCCGGACCGCAGCTGGGTGGCCAGCTCGTCGATGTGCTCGGGCAGGTTGCGGAGCACCGGCATGGACCGCTTCAGCTCCTGCTGGAGGAGGTCGCCGGTCACCTCGGGGTCCTGGGTGGAGAGGGCGTCCGCCGCGGCCGTGGCCTCCTGGGCCAGGTCGAACCCCGGATCGATGCCCCGGAGGGTCCCGTCGAGGGTCAGCAGGGCCTTGGACAGCGAGGTCATGGAGGCCGGGCAGCCTCAGCCCGTGGCGTGACATCACCGGCCAGGACCTCGGGGATCACGGCGGGGTCGAACCCACCGGCGCTCTCCACCATCAGCATGCTGATGTCGGACTCCAGGCTGGACAGGTCGGCGGTGGCGTCGGCCCCGGCCAGGTGCCGGACCGCCCGGGCCACCACCAGTCGGCTCGTTGGCGCTCATACCGACGGCGATGTCCTGGAGGGCCCGGCGGGTGACCGGGTCGAGCAGGCCCGACCGCCCCGTAGTCGAGCAGCCACAGGCGCCCCCACCGGTCGACCATGAGGTTGCCCGGGTGCGGGTCGGCGTGGAACACCATGCCTTGGAGGACCTGGGTCAAGAAGCTGGACAGCAGGGCGGTGGCCAGCAGCCTGGGGGGGCCCCGCTGGCGGCGATGGCGCCGGGGGCGTCGATGGGCCGGCCGGGGGCCTCCTCCATGACCAACAGCCGGTCGGTGCACAGGGAGTGGAAGACCAGGGGAACCCGGATGACGTCGTCGGCCGGGTCGTCGTGGGCCACGGCCAGGCGCAGCCGGTCGCACATGGTGGCCTCCCGGAGGTAGTCCAGCTCGTGGTCCATGCTGGTGATGAGCTCGTCGGCCAGCGCGCGGAGGCCGAGCTCGGCGGCCCCGGCCACCCGGCGCTCGGCCATCCGGGCGGCCAGTCGCAGCACGGTGGCGTCCCGTCGGAGCAGGTCGTCGAGCCCGGGCCGCTGGATCTTGACCACCACCGACTCACCGGTGCTGAGGGTGGCCCGGTGCGCCTGGCCGATGGACGCCGCGGCCAGCGGCTCGAACTCGAAGGAGGCGAACACCTCCTCCACCGGCCGGCCGAGTTCGTGCTCGAGGAGGGGTCGGACCTGTTCGGCCGGGATGGGCCGCACCGACGAGCGGAGTAGGGAGAGCTCGTCGATGACCGGCTCGGACAACAGGTCGCTTCGGGTCGAGGCGATCTGGCCGAACTTGACGAACATCCCGCCCACCTCCTCCAGGGTCAGCCGGAGTCGTCGGCCGAACTCGGCCGTGGCGATGCCCGAGGCCGTCAGGAACTGGGGTCGGGCCAGTCCGTTCCGGCGGGCCGTCCGGCAGCACCTCCCACGACCGGCCGAGGGGGGCCAGCGTGCGGCGGACCCAACGAACGGGGTGGAGCCACTGGCGCCTGCGACCGGCGACGGCCCTCGGTCCGCCCGCGCCCGACGGCCTCGGGAATGATCATCAGGACCATGGTGGCCAGCACCCCGAACAGGGCGGTGAGGGCGTAGACGATCGTGGCGTCGTGCTTCCCCTGCACCACCGCCTCGGCGCCCATGGCGCCGATGACCGTGCCCACCAGGGCGGTGGCCATGGCCCGCCACCGCCCCACGCTGATGCCCACCAGCCGGCCGCTGACCAGGCCCAGCACGATCACGAAGGCGACGGCGAGGAGGAAGGAGAAGAAGTTCTTGAAGGTGATCCGCACGGTCACCGACGCCGCCGTGGCGGCCAGCGAACTCACCGGGAGGGTCCCGAGCATCACACCGCTGTCCCTTTCGCCGACCTGGAGGGCCTCCGCCCGCGTACCGGCCACATGATCGCCCTGCCCACCGGCCGCCGTCCACCCAGACGGCACCCGCCCCTCGACGGCACCGTCCACCGCCCGGCCGGTGGGTCACGAGGAGGCCGTCGCTCGCCGGGCGACTGCTCCGCCTAGACCAGGACGATCGACCCCGTCCGCCGCGTCGACGGTCACCGTGGCGCCCTCGGCGTAGCGACCCTCGAGCAGGGCCAGGGCCAGCGGGTCCTCCACCTGGCGCTGGATGACCCGACGCAGCGGGCCGGGCCCCGAAGTCGGGGTCGAAGCCCTCCTTGGCCAGCAGCGCCTCGGCGGCCGGCGTCACGGCCAGGGACAGCCGGCGCTCGGCCAGCCGGCCCCGCAGGCCGTCCAGCTGGATGGAGACGATGCGGGCCAGGTCGGCCTGGGTGAGGGACTGGAAGCGCACGATCTCGTCGATCCGGTTGACGAACTCCGGCTTGAAGTACTCGATGGGCTCGCCGGGGATGTTGGACGTCATGATCAGCACGGTGTTGGTGAAGTCCACCGTCCGGCCCTGCCCGTCGGTCAGCCGTCCGTCCTCCAGCACCTGGAGCAGGATGTTGAACACGTCGGGGTGGGCCTTCTCCAACTCGTCCAGCAGCACCACCGCATAGGGTCGGCGGCGGATGGCCTCGGTGAGCTGGCCGCCCTCCTCGTAGCCCACGTAGCCGGGAGGCGCCCCCACCAGGCGGGCCACCGAGTGGCGCTCGCCGTACTCGCCCATGTCGATGCGGACCATGGCCTTGGCGTCGTCGAAGAGGAACTCGGCCAGCGCCCGGGCCAGTTCCGTCTTGCCCACGCCCGTCGGGCCCATGAACAGGAACGAGCCGATGGGCCGGTTCGGGTCGGACAGGCCGGCCCGGCTGCGCCGGATGGCGTTGGACACCGCGGAGACCGCCTCGTCCTGGCCCACCACGCGGGCGTGGAGGGCGTCCTCCATCCGGATCAGCTTCTCCACCTCACCCTCGAGCAGGCGGCTGACCGGCACGCCGGTGGCCCGGCTGACCACCTCGGCCACGTCCTCGGCGTCCACCTCCTCCTTCAGGAAGCGCTGGCTCCTTCTGGAGCTCGTCCAGGGCGTGGGTGGCCACCTCCACCTCGTGCTCGAGGGTCGGGGATGCGCCCGTAGGAGATCTCCGAGGCCTCGGCCAGGTTGCCCTCCCGGCTCAGCCGCTCGGCCTCCCCGCGCAGCTGCTCGAGCTCGCCCTTCAGGTTCTGGATGGTGGTGATGGCCTCCTTCTCCGACTGCCAGTGCGCGGTCATGGCCACCGACTGCTCGGACAGGTTGGCCAGCTCCTCGTCCAGGCGGGCCAGGCGTTCGGCCGAGGCGCTGTCGGTCTCCTTGGCCAGGGCCATGCGCTCGATCTCCAGCTGGCGCATCCGCCGGGTGACCACGTCCAGCTCGGTGGGCATGGAGTCGATCTCGATGCGCAGCCGGCTGGCCGCCTCGTCCATCAGGTCGATGGCCTTGTCGGGCAGGAACCGGCCGGTCACGTAGCGGTCGGACAGGACCGCGGCCGCCACCAGCGCGGCGTCCTGGATGCGGACCCCGTGGTGGACCTCGTAGCGCTCCTTCAGACCCCGCAGGATGGCGATGGTGTCCTCCACCGACGGCGGCGGCACGAAGACCTGCTGGAAGCGGCGCTCGAGAGCGGCGTCCTTCTCGATGTACTTGCGGTACTCGTCGAGCGTGGTGGCCCCGATGAGCCGCAGCTCGCCGCGCGCCAGCATGGGCTTGATCATGTTGCCGGCGTCCATGGCCCCCTCGGCCCCACCGCCGGCCCCCACGATGGTGTGGAGCTCGTCGATGAAGGTGATGACCTCGCCCTCGGCGTCGGTGATCTCCTTCAGCACCGCCTTCAGCCGCTCCTCGAACTCACCCCGGTACTTGGCCCCGGCCACCATCGAGCCCATGTCGAGGCCGATGACCCGCTTGCCCTTCAGCCCCTCGGGGACGTCGCCCTCCACGATCCGCTGGGCCAGGCCCTCCACGATGGCCGTCTTGCCCACCCCGGGCTCGCCGATCAGGACCGGGTTGTTCTTGGTGCGGCGGGACAGCACCTGGATGACCCGGCGCACCTCCTCGTCCCGGCCGATGACCGGGTCCATCTTCCCCTGGCGGGCCAGGGCGGTGAGGTCCCGGCCGTAGCGCTCGAGGGCCTGGAAGGTCTCCTCGGGGTTCTGGCGAGGTGACCCGGTGGCTGCCCCGCACGTCCCGCAGGGCGGACAGCAGCTGGTCGCGGTCGCACCCCGATGCGGTCGGCCATGGCCAGCACCAGGTGCTCGACCGAGAGGTACTCGTCCCCCATGTCCGTCCGCAGGGTGTCGGCGGTGGTGAGCACGTCTCGCAGTTGCCGGTCGATGCCGGGCTCGGAGCCGCCCACGCTGTGGGGCAGCCGGGCCAGCGCGCCGGCCGATCCGCTCGGCCAGGACGGCCGGCTCCACGCCCACCCGGGTGAGGACGGGACCGGCGATGCCGTCGGCCTGGTCCAGCACCGCGGCCAGCAGGTGGTCCGGGGTGACCTCAGGATTGTTGGCCGCCCGGGCCCGCTCCACGGCGGAGGAAAAGGCCTCCTGGGTCTTCACGGTCCAACGGTCGGGACTGATGCTCATCGGGAACCTCCTGCTGCCTGGGTGGATCGACGGCCCGGCCGGGTGGGCACGAGCTTCTGACTGAGCGGCACCAGCTCACGCCGGTACTGGCGATGGGTCACCGCCACCGCCTCGCGGGCCTCGGCCCGGGTGGCCTCGAGCTCCTGACGGAGCCGGGCCACCTCGGCCTCCAGCTCCATGACCCGCTTCACCCCTTCGAGGTTGAGGCCGGCGTTGGTCAGGCTCTGGATGTGGCGCAGCCGGTCGAGGTCCTGCTCGCTGAAGCGGCGGCTGCCCCCCCGGGTCCGGCTCGGATCGAGCAGGCCCTTGCGCTCGTAGACCCGGAGTGTCTGGGGGTGCACCCCGGTCAGCTCGGCGGCCACCGAGATCACGTAGACGGCACGGGTGTGTCGGTCGTCGGCCATCGTCACACCCCCAGCACGTCGCGCGTCGGCGGCTCGACCACTGCGGCCAGGGCCTCCACCGCGGCCCGCTGCTCGTCGGTGAGCCGGTCGGGGACAGCCACCTCCACGGTGACCAGGAGGTCACCGGTGGCGCTCTTCTTGCCGGCCGGGACACCCCGGCCCTTGACCCGGAAGGTCCGGCCCGAGGGGGTCCCGGCCGGCACCTTCAGGGTGACCGGGTCCCCCAGCGTCGGCACCTTCAAGGTGGTGCCCAGGGTGGCCTCGGGATACGAGACGGGCACGGTGAGGGTCAGGTTCCGGCCGCGCCGGCCGAACAGGCCGTGCCGGTCCACCCGCACGACCACGTAGAGGTCGCCGCTCGGCCCGTTACCCCGACCGGCCGCGCCGCGGCCCTTGACCCGGATGCGCTGGCCGTCATCGACGCCGGCGGGAATGCGGACTTTGACCGTCCGGTTGCGGTGCTCGATGCCCGTGCCCGAGCAGGTGGGGCACGGCGTGGTCACGATGGTGCCCCGCCCCTGACACTGCGGGCAGATCTGGCTGAGCGAGAAGAGGCCCTGGTTGTCCTGGAGGGTCCCGGATCCGTGGCAGCGGGGGCAGGTGGCCGGTTGCGTCCCCGGCGCCGACCCCGTTGCCCCCGCAGGTGTGGCAGCGGGCGTCGGTGGTCAGGTTGACCGAGGTGGTGACCCCCTGCACGGCGTCCTCGAACGACAGGTGGAGCTCGGCCTCGACGTCATGGCCGCGCTGCGGACCGGCCGTGCCCCCTCCGCCACCCCGGCGCCCGCGCCCGAAGAGCCCGCCGAACAGGTCGCCGAGGTCGCCCATGTCCTCCACCCGGTAGCTGCCTCCGCCCGGGCCACCGAAGCCACCCGGGAAGCCGCCGGCCCCGGCCGCCGGGCCCATGGTCCGGACCTCGTCATACTCCTTGCGCCGGTCCGGGTCGCCGAGGACGTCGTAGGCCGCGGAGATCTCCTTGAAGGTCTCCTCCTCGCCCGGGTTGGCGTCGGGGTGGTGCTTCTTGGCCAGCTTCCGGTAGGCGCTGGTGATCTCCTTGGCCGTGGCCGTAGAGGACACGCCCAAGGTCTTGTAGTAGTCCTTCTCGAACCATTCGCGTTGCGGCGCCACTCGGTGTCTACCCGGTCCCTTCTCGACTTCGTCTCGCTGCTAGCCCCGCACCATCACCATGGCCGGACGGACCACCGTGCCCCGCCACCGATAGCCGGCCCGCATCACCTGTCCCACCACCGGCTCGCCCGGGCCGCCGGCACCCGCGTCGCTCGGCCCGGCGTCCCCGGCCTCGTCGGCCGGCAGGTGCCCGACCGCCTCGTGGGCGTTGGGATCGAACTCCTCCCCGAGCGGGTCGATCCGCTCGAGGCCCTCCTTGGCCAGGGTGTCGTGCAGCTGACTGGCCACGGCCACGAGGGCGCGCCCATCGGCCGAGTCGGCATCCCCCAGGTGCTGAGTGGCGAGGTCCAGGGTGTCCAGCACGGGCAGGACCTTCTCCACCAATGACACGGCGGCGCGGGCCACCTGGTCGCTCTGCTGCTTCACCACCCGCTTCTTGTAGTTCTCGAACTCGGCCTGCAGACGGCGCAGGGAGTCGAGGTACTCGTCACGCTGATTGAGGGCCAACGACAGAGGGTCGTCGTCGGCGAAGGCCTCGTCCACGGCCGCGCTCACGTCGGCGGCGTCCAGGATCTCGGCGTCGGCGACCTCGTCGCTCTCACTGCCCTCGGGGGCGCCCCCGTGGGCCTCGTAGTCCGGGCCCAGCCCGTTCTCGTCAGCCTCCTCGGGACCCTCGACGGGACGGGAGCCGGGGCCGTGTCCGGCCCCGGTCTCCCGCGACTCCCCGTCATCGCCTGCCTTGTCGATGCCGGTCATCGACGATCAGCTCTTGTCGTCGACGATCTCGGCGTCCACGACCTCGTCGTCGGAGGCTTCCTCTTCGCCGGCGGACGGCCCGGCCGCCGCACCCGCACCGGCGTCGGCCTTCGACGCCTCTTCGTAGAGACGCTGGCTGAACGACTGGCTGGCGGTGAGCAGTGACTCGGTCGCCGTCTTGATGGCCTCGATGTCCGATCCGGCCAGTGACTCCTTGACCGCGGCCAGGGCCGTCTCGACCTTCTCCTTCTCGTCGCCCTCGAACTTCTCGCCCTGGTCCTTCAGGAGCTTCTCGGTCTGGTAGACGAGGGTGTCGGCGTTGTTGCGGACCTCCGCCTCCTCCTTGCGCTTCCGATCGTCCTCGGCGTGGGCCTCGGCGTCCTTCACCATGCGCTCGATGTCCTCCTTGGCCATCGAAGACTGCCCGGTGATGGTCATGGACTGCTCCTTGCCGGTCGCCCGGTCCTTGGCCGACACGTGGACGATGCCGTTGGCGTCGATGTCGAAGGTGACCTCGATCTGCGGCACGCCCCGGGGGGCCGGGGGCAGGTCGACCAGCTGGAACTTGCCCAGGGTCTTGTTGTACATGGCCATCTCCCGCTCACCCTGCAGCACGTGGACCTCCACGGACGGCTGGTTGTCGTCAGCGGTGGTGAACACCTCGCTCCGCTTGGTGGGGATGGTGGTGTTGCGCTCGATGAGCCGGTGCATGACGCTGCCCTTGGTCTCGATGCCCAGTGAGAGCGGCGTCACGTCGAGCAGCAGGACGTCCTTGACCTCGCCCTTCAGCACCCCGGCCTGGACGGCGGCCCCCAGGGCCACCACCTCGTCGGGATTGACGCCCTTGTGGGCCTCCTTGCCGGTGAGGGACTGGACCAGCTCCTGCACGGCGGGGATCCGGGTGGACCCGCCGACCAGCACGACGTGGTCGATGTCGGACTTGGACAGTCCCGAGTCGGCGATCGCCTGGTCGAACGGCCCCTTGCACGCCTCGACCAGATCGGCGGTGAGCTCGTTGAAGTTGGCCCGGGTCAGCTTCACGTCGAGGTGCTTGGGGCCCTCGGACGTGGCCGTGATGAAGGGCAGGTTGATCTGGGTCTCCTGGAGGGAGGACAACTCGATCTTGGCCTTCTCCGCCGCCTCTTGCAGCCGCTGGGTGGCCATCTTGTCGTTGGACAGGTCGACGCCCTCGGTGTCCTTGAACGTCTTGACCAGCCAGTCGATGATCCGCTGGTCCCAGTCGTCGCCACCGAGCTTGGAGTTGCCGGCGGTGGACTTGACCTCGAACACGCCATCGCCGATCTCCAGCACGGAGACGTCGAAGGTCCCGCCACCGAGGTCGAACACGAGCACGGTCTGATCGGCGCCCTCCTTGTCGAGGCCGTAGGCCAGTGCGGCGGCGGTGGGCTCGTTGATGATGCGGAGCACCTCGAGGCCGGCGATGGTGCCCGCCTCCTTGGTGGCCGTGCGCTGGGCGTCGTCGAAGTAGGCCGGCACCGTGATGACCGCCTGGGTCACCGTGTCACCGAGGAACGCCTCGGCGTCCCGCTTCAGCTTGCCCAGGATGCGGGCGGAGATCTCCTGGGGGGTGAAGTCCTTGCCGTCGATGTCGACGGTCCAACTCGTACCCATGTGGCGCTTCACCGAGCGGATGGTCCGGTCGGGATTGGTGATGGCCTGACGCTTGGCCACCTCACCCACCAGCACCTCGCCCGACTTGGCGAAGCCCACCACCGACGGGGTGGTCCGTCCACCCTCGGCGTTGGGGATGACGACCGGCTCGCCGGCCTCCAGTACGGCGACCACCGAATTGGTGGTCCCGAGGTCGATTCCTACGGCCTTGGCCATCGTTGCTGCCTCCTGCTTCCTGCCCTCTCCGGGCGCTCTGTCTGCGGCGCCGGCCCTGCGGCCGGAGCCCGGTTCACTCGAACTGTCTGGGTCCTGGGACTCTCCCTCGGACTCCTCGATTTCCTACGATGACCACTATACCAAAGTTGAGTGGCCGATTGTTAAGTTTTCTCTCAATTCTTTGTCAGGCGAAGCCCCCCGCTCCCGGGATACGCTCGATCCCATGCCCCAACTGGTACTTCTCCGCCACGGCCAGTCCCAGTGGAACGCCGACAACCTGTTCACCGGGTGGTACGACGTCGATCTGACCGTCCAGGGTGAGTCCGAGGCCCGCCAGTCCGGCCGCCTGCTGGCCGACGAGGCCGAGCTCGACCTCCGGGTGCTGCACACGTCGGTGCTGACCAGGGCCGTCCGCACCGCCGACCTGGCGTTGGAGGTGGCCGGGCGCACCTGGCTGCCGGTCCGCCGCCACTGGCGACTGAACGAGCGCCACTACGGGGCGCTGCAGGGTCTCAACAAGAAGGAGACCACCGCGCTCCACGGGGAGGCCCAGGTGAAGGAGTGGCGACGCAGCTACGACATCCCGCCCCCGCCGGTGGAGCCGGGCAGCGAACACCACCCCGCCGGTGATCCCCGCTACCGCGACGTCCCCGTCGAGCTCCTGCCCCGCAGCGAGTGTCTAGCCGACGTGGTCGACCGCGTCCTGCCCTACTGGTACGACGTCGTCGTCCCCGACCTCCTGGCCGAGGGGCCGAGGGGCGGGGCGGTCCTCGTCGTGGCCCACGGCAACAGTCTCCGCGCCCTGCGCAAGCACATCGACGGCATCGGGGACGCGGAGATCGTCGGCCTCGACGTCCCGACCGGCATCCCCTTCCTCTACCACCTGGCCGACGATCTGTCGGTGGTGTCGAGCGGCTACCTCGGCGACCCCGAGGCGGCGCAGGCCGCCGCCGAGGCCGTGAGCCGCCAGGCCGGCTAGGCCCACTTCGGGCCGCGCCGGTCGGGCCCCGGAACGAGACGGAGGGCCGACCCTCTCGAGCCGACCCTCCGTCCTCTTCGGGTCCGTCTGTCCCCACAAACGACACCGTGATGCCGCCCTGGTGGGCTCAGAGCGCTTCGGAACCCCGCTCCCCGGTGCGCACCCGGACGGCTTCCTCGACGCCGACGATCCACACCTTGCCGTCGCCGATCTTGCCGGTTCCGGCAGCGTCGACGATGGCTGTGACGACCGGCTCGGCCTGGCTGTCGTCGACCAGGATCTCCAGTCGGACCTTGGGTACGAACTCGACCTCGTACTCCGCACCCCGGTAGACCTCCGTGTGACCACGTTGGCGACCGAAGCCTTGGACTTCCGAGACCGTCATGCCGTGGACACCCAACGACTTCAGGGCCTCCTTGACATCATCGAGTTTGAACGGCTTCACAACCGCTACGACGAGTTTCATGTGCATTCCTCCTTGAGTGCGTAGTGGTCGTTCTAGCTGCCTGATCCGGCGGATGGTACGGGGTCGTCAGGCGGCGTGGGCTCGTTCTCGAAGCGCTCGCCGGGAATCGAGATCCCCACCCGGGAGGCGAAGGAGTCCTCGGGGAAAGCCTCCTCGCCGTGGATGGCCAGATCGCCGACCTCCAGGATCTCGTCCTTGTACCGGACGCCTCGCAGCACCAGCTTGATGAGGTTCATCAGGATGAACGTCACGACGGCCGACCACAGGATGACCCAGACGGCGGCCCGGAACTGCTCCCACAGCTGGTGGGCCGAGCCGGTGTAGATGAGGCCGTTCACGCCGAAGGGGACACAGCTGCCCTTCGCCGTGGCGTACTGGGAGGCGGTCGTGGCGATCACCTGATTGGAAGCGTCCAGGTGTCCGCAGCCGATCGAGTAGTTGTTCGGGTCTCCGAAGATGCCGAGCAGCAGGCCACCGAAGAAGCCGGCGATGCCGTGGGTGTAGATGACACCGAGGGCGTCGTCCACCTTGGAGAACGGGCGGACCTTGGAGAGGAAGTTCCAGGCCACCCAGACGATCACGCAGCAGATGATGCCGATGTAGATGGCACCCTGCCCGTTGACCCAACCGGCACAGGGGGTGATTCCCACCAGGCCGCAGATCATGCCGTTGACCGCACCCAGGAAGGTGGGCTTCTTCTCCTTCGACAGCCAGGCGTCCATGGCCACCCAGGTCAGCAGACCGGCGGCGGTGGCCAGGTTGGTGTTGACGATGGCCGCCGCGGCATCGGAGCCCGCGTAGTACGGGTCACCACCGTTGAAGCCGTTCCAGCCCAGCCACAGGATGCCGGCACCGACCGCGGCCATCACCAGGTTGTTGGGCAGGAAGTGCTGCCGGTCCCGTAGCAGTCTGGGCCCGAGCACCCAGGCGGCCACGAAGCCGGAGACACCGGCGGACATGTGGATCACGTACCCACCCGAGTAGTCGAGCGCACCCTCCTGGGCGAAGTAGCCGCCGCCCCACAGCAGGAAGGCGTCGATCGAGTACACGAAGGTCGACCACAGCGGCACCAGCAGGCACCAGGCGCTGAACTTGATCCGTCCGAGGACGCTGCCGAGAAAGAGGAGCGGGGTGATGGCCGCGAACACCAGCTGGAAGTAGGCCAGCGTGGAGGTCGGGAAGTGGAACGGCACTGCGGTGTTCGCCGCGGACACCGCTTGGCCTTGTTCACCCTGTGGACTGAGTATCGGCCCGGGCTTGCCCCAGAAGTTGTGGAAGAAGTAGCTCAACCCCTTCCCCGTGCCCAATTGGGTCTGGATTCCGTCCTTGACACCACCCCCGATGGAGTTGGCTCCGAATCCAAGCTTGTACTCGTAGACGAACCAACAGATCATCACCAACGAGAACCCGGCGAACATCATCCCCAATACGTTGACGGCCCACTTCTTCGGGACCAGCGACGCATACAGGACCGCCAAGCCCGGGAGGCTCATCAGGCCGACGAACGTGGCGGCAGTCATCTGCCACGTGTTGTCGCCGGGATTCAGCCAACTGGGATAGGGAACGTATGACACTGCTGCGGCTAGCACGGTTTAGGTGCTCCTCTCTTCGGTAACTGCTTCTCAAGGGCCGAGTGCCAACCGACACGGGGCCGTCAAGGGCGAGGCGGGCAGTTTCGCCTTGCCGCCGCAAACAATGCTTGGTGGGGATTTCCGCACTGTCACTGCCGTGTTACCAGCATGTGAACTGATCCAACGGTCCAGTACAAGCGGTCAAACGGGCCTCGGTGAGCGCGTGGCATCACCTTCGGGACCGCGGTACGGACGGCCGCGAGCGGGCAACCCCGCTGCCGGCCGCAGCCCGGTCGGCGAACGCCGCCCCGGGCCGACGATGACCGGCTCAGCCTGCTTCGGTGCCCTTGGCCGGCTTGGACTTGGGCATCCGGCGGTTCGGCGCCGCCGGGGGCGTGTAGCGCTTGCTCGGCGGCGCTGCTGTCCCGGCCGAGCCGGGCGTGACGTCACCCTGCTTGGCCAGCTTGAGCTTCTGCGAGAGCCGGTAGGCGCGCACCAGGTACCACGAGCCGATGAGGATGTAGGGCACGCCGAAGCCCCAGTAGTGCAGGTTGAAGAACGAGAGCCCGTACAGCGCCGACGCGATACCGATGATGAGGCGCTTGCGGAACCACGCGCCGGCCAGCATGACCAGGGCCAGCGCCAGGGTCACCAGGCCGAGCTCGGTGTAGAGATTGGGGTTCACGTGCCGCGGATTGGCCAGGCCGTTGCTGAGCAGCGCGCTCGGGTCGTTGTGGACCAGGGTCGACATGACGAGGAACACGATGGCCGCGGCGATAGGGGCGGCCAGCAGGCCGATCAGGCGCTCCTTGTCGTTGGCCCGTTTGATGGCCGCCTCGAGCTCGGGCACCGTGGTGGGCTCGTCCGCGGCCGGCTTCTCGTTGCCCGTGGCGTTCTCGGCCACCACCGCCGGCTTCAGGGCGAAATTGCTGATCGCCAGCGTGAACCGCTGCCACCGGCCGGTGTCGGACTGGTCGTCGCCGGCGGCATCGGGATCGCTGCGGGTCATGCGGCAGGCTACCTCGGCTCTGTGGCCACGGTCCCATCGGCAGCCGGAGCCGAGGGTCGGCGCGGGCGGCGCAGGAGCATCACGAGCACCACCGCCACCACGAAGCCAAAGAGCAGTCCCGGGATGATGAAGGCGGTCCAGGAGGCGTGCTGTCGCGCCAGCTGGTACGGCGTCGTGAGCAGCTTCGGGTCGCTCGGGACGGCGATCCCCTGGAAGCTGCTGCCCGGCGCGTGGAAGGCGGTCCCGGGAATCGACTGGCGGTACTGAGTGCCGCCGAGGACGTAGGAGCCGGTGCAGGAGAATCCGGCGGGGTTCTGGCCGGTGCCTCCCATCAGGCCCAGGCAGCTGTCGACGGTGACGGTCACCGGGACACCGTCGTTGCGCAGGCTGTTGATCTGGCTGTTGTTCTGGATGCCGGCGATCAACAGGACCAGCCCGGTGACGGCCACAGCCACCAGGCCCACGGTCACCATCACCTGGCGCGGCCCGCCGGGGGTCCACGTTGACGGTGCCGCCCCGGTGGGCGGTGACCGGTCGGTCGTCACGGACCGGTCGGTCGGACGGGGCGTCGGAGTGGTCCGATGCAGGAGCGATCATGGGCACGGGTCCTCCTGGGGTCCGTCGGGTCCGAAGGCGGTGTGGATTCCCCGGACGGGGCGAGAGCGTACCAGCGGGTGGCCGGCGTCGGTCGGGGACCGCCCGCGTCAGGAACCCCCGAGAGCTAGCCTCGAGGACATGTCCCCAAGCCCCAAGACGCTGGACCTCCGGTCCATCTGGCTCTTCTCCAACTGCACCGCGTCCGAACTCAAGAAGATCCGAAGCTCGCTCGACGAGCTCACCGTCCCTCCGGGAAAAGTGCTGGTGGAAGAGGGGCGCATCGGCACGGAGTTCTTCATCATCGTGAGCGGCACCGCGGCGGTCACCCGCAGCGGGAAGAAGGTGGCCACGCTCGGACCCAACGACCACTTCGGCGAGCTGGCCCTGTTGGACCGCAGGCCCCGATCGGCATCGGTCGAGTCCGAGACGGAGCTGGACGTGCTGGTCCTGTCCCAACGCCAGTTCAACGGACTGCTGGACTCGGTGCCCACCATCGCCCGCAAGATGCTGGCCGCCCTGGCCAACCGCCTACGCGAAGCGGACGCCCTGGCCTACGACTGAGGAGGCACCGGCTCGGCCATCGACTCCTCGAGGAGCTGGGAGAGGTCGAGGACACGCACGTCGTCCTCCTTGGCGTTGGCCCGCACCGCGTCGTCCAACATGATCATGCAGTAGGGACAGGCCGTCGACACCACGTCGGCCCCGGTGCCGAGGGCCTCCTCGGTCCGCTCCATGTTGACCCGCTTCCCGATGTTCTCCTCCAGCCACATGCGGGCGCCCCCGGCTCCGCAGCAGAAGCCCTTCTCCCGGCACCGCCTCATCTCCACCTGGTTGGCGCCGGGGATGGCGTCGATCACCGACCGA
Source organism: uncultured Acidimicrobiaceae bacterium (assembly GCA_963835465.1). Lineage (GTDB taxonomy): Bacteria > Actinomycetota > Acidimicrobiia > Acidimicrobiales > RAAP-2 > Bog-756. Next base: position 358,892 of record CAWIFR010000005.1, on the reverse strand, counting down.
GGCTCGTCGAACACCCGGTTGTGGCGGCCGAGGTAGCAGGGGTCGTGATAGGTGACGGTGCCCTTGTAGCCTCCACCCGGGGTGAGCTTGCCCGCCTGCACCAGGTGATCGAGGAGCTGGCTGTGGTGGATCACCTCGAAGTTGCCGCCGAGGGACGGGTACTCGTTGGCCAGGGAGTTGAAGCAGTGCGGGCAGGTGGCGATGACCTTCTTGACCCCGGCGCTCTCCATGGTCTCGATGTTCATCCGGGCCTGCTCCTGATACAGGTACTCGTTGCCCAGACGCCGCACCGGGTCCCCGGTGCAGGACTCCTTGGGACCGAGGATGCCGAAGGTCACCCCGGCCCGGTGGAGCATGCGGGCGGTGGCCTGGGCCCCCTTGCGGGCCCGCTCGTCCAAGGCGCCGGCACAGCCCACCCAGTACAGGTACTCGACGTCATCGGGGATGGTCCCGGTGATCACCGGGACCTCGAAGTCCAGGCCGTTGATCCACTCGGTGCGCTTGGTCGAGCCGAGGCCCCAGGGGTCGCCCTGGTTCTCCACGTTGCGGAGCATGAGCCCGGCCTCGGTGGGGAACTCGGACTCCATCAGCACCTGGTAGCGACGCATGTCGATGATGGTGTCGATGTGCTCGATGTCCACCGGGCACTGTTCGACGCAGGCGCCGCAGGTGGTGCAGGACCACAGCACGTCGGGATCGATGACCGACGGGACCAGGTTCTCCACCTCGACCCCGGCCGCCCGGTTCTTGGCCATGACGCGGTCGGCCGACGCGAAGAGGTTGTCCCGCAGGTCCATGATGAGCAGCTTGGGAGAGAGCGGCTTGCCCGTGTTCCAGGCCGGGCACTGGGACTGGCATCGCCCGCACTCGGTGCAGGTGGCCATGTCGAGCAGCTGCTTCCAGGAGAAGTCCTCGATGCGGCCGGCCCCGAAGACCACCTCGTCCTCCTCGCCCACGTCCTCCATGGACATATCCGGGGTGGAGGCCAGGGCGCCGAGGGCCCGGGGTCGACGTGAGGTGGCCACGTTGATCGGGGCCATGAAGATGTGGAGGTGCTTCGAGTAGGAGACGAAGACCAGGAAGCCGGTGATGATGGCGATGTTGGCCAGCAGGGCCACCGTCTCGATCACGCTGTTCACGCCCTCGCCCAGTGGCTTCAGGACATTGGCCAGGCCGTGCGACGCGAACGCCCACCACCCGTAGGGGAAGTTGCCCGTGTTGACCTGGGCGGCCCGGTAGAGCAGCAACGAGGCGATGACCCCGAAGATCATGAGCAGGACCAGCCACGCGGCCCCGGTGTGCGAGCCGAAGAAGCGGGACCGCCGGTTCTCCCGCTTCGGCGAGTGCTTGACCCGGATGGCCACGAACACCAGCAGGGACACGATCACGGCCACGGCGAAGAAGTCCTCGAGGAAGCCGATCACCGCGGTTTGCCCGATCAGGGGGATGTGGAAGTCGCGCTGGAAGAGGCAGCCGAACGCCTCGATGATGGTGAGGAAGAGGATGGTGAATCCCCAGAAGGTGAAGGCGTGGGCCACGCCGGGCACGGTCCACTGCAGCAGCTTCTTCTGGCCGCCCACCTCGACCAGCTCCGCCTTGATCCGCTTGGGCACGTCCTTGAAACGAGACGGCACGGCCGGCTCCCCGGCCGAGATCAGCTGGTAGAGCCAGAAGAACCGACGACCGGCGATGGCGAACATCACCGCGGTGATTCCGAGCCCTAGGGCGAGTCTGAGGGGCACTGCGATCCTCCTAGTTGGTTACTCAAGAGTAACAAAGGCCAGCGGGGGCGCCGCATCCGGCTGTACCCACGTCGCGAGCGGAACCCACCTCACGAGCGGAAGTTGTCGGCGTAGCGGCTGGGGGTGGGGCCCCACTGACCCTGGTACTTCGACTTCAGTCCGTCGGAGCCGTAGGGATGGTCGGCCGGGGTGGTCATCTGCAGGAAGCTGATCTGGCCGATCTTCATGCCGGGGTAGACGGTGATGGGCAGGTTGGCCACGTTGGAGAGCTCGAGCGTGAGGTGGCCGTCCCAGCCCGCGTCCACGAAGCCCGCCGTCGAGTGGATCAGGAGGCCCAGTCGGCCCAGCGAGGACTTGCCCTCCAGCCGGGCGACCAGATCGTCGGGCAGGGTGACCTTCTCGGTGGTGGAGCCGAGCACGAACTCGCCCGGGTGGAGGATGAGCGGCTCCTCGCCGACGTCGACCAGCTCGGTGAGGTCCTCCTGGTCCTCGCGGACGTCGATCACCCGACTGGTGTGATTGCGGAACAGGCGGAAGTACTGGTCCACGTGGAGGTCGACCGAGGAGGGCTGGATACAGGCCTCGTCGAAGGGGTCGATCTTGATGTGGCCGGCGGCGAGCGCCTCGCGTATGGAGCGGTCAGAGAGAACCATGCCGGACAGACGATAGTGGGGCGCACGCACCGCGGGCGTAGTTCGCTCCGGGGAGGATGGGCGCACCCGGTGCGCGGTCAGGCCGGTGGGGGCTCCCAGTCGGGGTCGATCTCGAGGTACCGCATGGTCAGGGCCTCCAGCCCCAAGCCGAAGAGTGTCCACTCCTGCAGGGCTCCCCCGGGCCCGGTCGGGAGCATGATCCCGTCCATGTCCGAGTCGACCCGGTTGCGGAGGGCGCAACCTTCGGCCAGCGCCCCCACCGATACGGTCAACTGCCGCATGGTGAGCCCTTCTCGCAGGCGCACCCCGAGGAACTCGGCCAGAGCGGCGTAGGTCTGCAGATAGGTCTGGGCAACCGACTCGTAGCCCTCCAACAGTGCCGACTGGATCCTGCGCTTGTGCGCGTTGGTCTCCCCGGCGGTGGCCAGCGCCCAGATCCCGATCCACAGGGACCAGGTGTTGGAGGAGCGGAGGGCGTGGATGTTGGCCGCACCTCCGACCCGGCACATCTCCCGCAGCCCCTCCCACCGCTTGTCCGGCGTGGACAGGTCGAGCTCGGCCAGGAGCGGGACGACCTCCCCGAACGTGGTGTTGAACTCCTCGGTGTTGTCGTCGGCACTGAGGATGTCGAGGAGGACGTCGGTTTGGTATTCGGCCTGGTTCTCCCACACCCGCCGGATGACGGAGGCGTTGGTGAGTCGGAGCCCGGTGTCCTGCTCCACCCGGTCGAAGACGCGCTTGAAGGTCAGCCCGTCGGTGCCGACCCCGAGGCCCTCCTCGCGGAGGATGGTCTGGGCGGCGTCGAGCAAGAGGGAGCGAAGGTCCTCTTTGGTTCGTCGTGGTTGTCGCTCGGCCATGGGGAAGCAGTCTGCCCGACAGGGTGACGGACGGCTGTCGGTTGTGAGTGTACGGGCCGACTCGATCCACTGTGCAACTTTGAGTTGCAATTAGGCCGGTAGGTCGTGATGCTGAGGGAGCGGGCGGTGGGTCCATGCAGTGGGGCCATGTTTCGGTCTCGGGCGGCAGCAGGTACCCGGGGACGAGCCATGGATTCGGAAGGGCAGCACCGGAGAGCCCTGAGCGGGGCCGTCCCCCGCGACTCCCGGGGCGAGTGCCGCACAGGCAAGGGCTAGGGTGTCAGCGCTACGCGGGCGTAGTTCAGAGGCAGAACATCAGCTTCCCAAGCTGAGAACGCGGGTTCGATTCCCGTCGCCCGCTCTCGACGTCATCCCTGGTAGTCGGCATATTCTCACCACCAACCGCCAATCCGAGCGACTCAGGTTCACCTTTCATCGCGCGGTCCATCGCGCGGGCCAGCGGAACGATCTCGGCGGATTTGGCCAATCTGGCGAGTGCTGATGCAAGCACACGGTCCCGATCTTCGGTCGCGTGCTGATACCGGATAGCGGCAACTGGGGACTTGTGGCCGGCCCTGCGCATCAGTTCGGCGAGATGTCGCCCCAGTAGCGGCCGACCAAGTAAGCCCGGAGTGTCGGAGGTCGTGAAGGTGGAGGTCAGACCGCTCCAGTCTTGGCCCGTCGCCTTCTCCCACGACTCCTGCAGCGCCCTGAGGGCTGTGATGCGGCCTGACCGTCTGCGGCCCCTACCAGGAAGGCGCGAGTCGAGTTCAACGTCCACGAACTTGTCCAAGTGCTGATCGTGGTTCCGCAACGCGCTGGAAGGATGTGCTCGTGCACAGCTACCGATCGGCGCCCATCGTTTGTTTTCAGGGGCCTTGATGATCTCACCACCACCTAGCTTCGGCCCTCGGCGTTTGAACGATCGCAAGGGCATGCCCCGCAGTAAGTCAACATCGCGCCTGCGAGCCCCAGCAATTCCCCACGGCGAAGTTGGCACCACGAAGCAAGTAGAACAAGCGATCTTCGAGGTGAGCAGGCATCGGCATCTGCGATCGCCTCGACCTCCGCTAATTGATGCCACCGGACGCTCTGTTGGTCTCTCGCGCTCAGCCCCGCCTTTGAGTTGGCAGGGATTCCTTGCCGATGAGTTCATCCTGCCACCGCCGTCTTCATGAGTGAACTCGAACAGCCGGTAGGCCTTTGCTGCCGTGGTGGCGGGATGCCGCTCTGCCACGGAGGCATTCCACACTCTGATGGCCCCAGGGGTGATCTTCCCCAGCGGCATGCCGCCGAATGTTGGACAAATATGTAAGCGCAGGAGCGATTCATATAGCTCCACGGTGCGTGGACGGAGGTCGTGGCGCACTTTGAGCCACAAGTACGGATTGGTGCACCTCTGCGATGCGTGCTCTATCGACTACGCCCGAGAATGGTACCGAGACTCTGATGGTGGTTGGGTCTGTGATCAGTGCTGGCGGCGGAGGTATGTCTAAGCGGGCCGATCAGTGCCGAGGGTTGCTACCAACGGTTCAACGACACGGCTCCTTCCAAATCCTTCTGCCAACTGAACTTTCCAATCGGTAAACATTCGCCATGATGCAACGAACGGGTGCAACTGAGCCCGCCTGCGAATGTCGCCATTCACCGGCGCCCGTCAGGGCGTGTGCCGCAAGGTGGAGCGGGACAAACCGGACATGTTCGCAATAGACATGTTCGCAATATCAGCGCACGCGCCCTTCTCCATATCAATCCGACCGTACTCAGGAACGCCGCTGAGCATCCCAACGAGCAGCCCGAGCGTTACGCCGCTGCTCGATAGCCTCGTGGCGCATCTCGGCTCCGCTGTCCGGTGCTTCGATACCGAGTTCGCCGTGGGATCGGCATGGGTTCGACTTTGGTCAGAGTCCCCTCGTAAATCACTTTCCTCTGATTGCTGCGCAGACTGTGTGAAGCTCGCCGGATCATTTGATGCGGACTGAGGTTGAGAATGTCCAAGGGCACCGATTCGCCGCCACGTTGCTGAAGGGAATGCCAGAATTTAAGCGCCAACGTGTGGATCTGGCGGCCTTGCGTTCATCCACACGCCGAGCCTTCGCTTCCCGCCGCTCTGACGCAATCCTTGCGTCCTCAAACTGACGGGCCTCCGCTGCTTGCTCGATCCGTGCGGCTTCTTCCCTCTCCTTGGCAAGTCTCACAAGACTACCCACCCGACGTTGTTCGTTGACCCTTTCCAAATGCGGCATCACCCTGCGGTCAATGTCATCCCCGGACCAACCCCGCTAAGCAAGCTCATCGAGCAGTGTCGGGACTTGGCCGGGATGAACGCTGCTCATATTCTCCCTCAATCAATTTCGGGTGAAGCGCCCAGGAAGATCCAACGGTGGCGGGGACGCATTCAGCCAGGACTCCAAATCCTCTGCGCCATTCCCACTGCTCGTCCGCTCAAAGTGTTCGTTGAAGAGACCGGCAAGTGTCCCTCCATCTGTCCCCGAATGGGGTGAACTCGCGGCCCCTCCCATGATGCTTTTCTCGCGTCCGATAGCACCGTAGGCACCAACGGGACCGAATCCTGTTGAACCGCGCACGCCCGCCTCCCACATGCACTCGCGGCAACTCTGGCCCTAGACCGGTGCGAACCCCTCTAGCCGCCACACACGGACGCGGACACCGGGAAGCACCTTTACGCGAATCCCCATTTCGTCCCCACTCGATCGCGGTCTGTGTCGGCTCTTCGTGATGGTAGCAGCGGCGGCGGCTCACCGGCGCGCTCGCTTAAAATTGGGCTCCCCGAAGCAGGCTGAGAACGCAACTGAGGGCTAGCTGCCAATGAGGTCTCTTTTCGACATTCTCGTGGGCTCCCCCCAACTCCACCGAGTGCTTAAGGTAGGGGGGGTGGGGGGTGGTCAGAACTTCACTGATTCTCCGTCACATCCCGTGTACGATGCCATCCGATGGCGTTCGTCGTTGAACGAACAACCGCTCTGACTTGCCATTCTTGTTCGTCTCAGACCGCCGTAGTTCGGTACTGCCGGCTTCCCAAGCTGAGAACGCGGGTTCGATTCCCGTCGCCCGCTCTCCACCGAGCCTCCGTGCCGCACGTCGTGCCCACGCCGGAGAGAGCTCCTCGCGTCACCCGCTCCCACCCGCACCGACCAGTTCATCGACGTCGCAGCTGCCGGTCCTCAAGGGCCGGATGGCCGGCGAAGTAGTTGTCGGCCGGGTTGACCTCGGTCCCGGGGGGCACGATCTCGTCGATTCGGTCCAGCACGTCGCCGGCCAGTACCACCTCGGCCCCGGCCAGCAGGTCCTCGAGCTGCCCCAAGGTGCGCGGTCCGATGATCACCGAGGTGACTGCCGGATGGCTCCGGACGAAGGCGGTGGCCAGATGGGTCAGGGGCAGGCCGGCCTCGGCCGCCACCGCGCTGAGCTGGCCGACGGCCTCGAGCCGCGCCTGGTTCGCCGGCACGGTCATGTCGAAGCCGCGGGCCCCGGCCCCCGACGCCCGGTGGCCCTTGGTCGGATCGGCCCTGCCCGACAGCCAGCCACTGCTGAGCGGTCCGTAGGTCAGCACGCCCATGCCGTACCGCTGCGCGGTGGGCAGGACGTGGCCCTCGATGGTCCGGGACAGGATGGAGTAGCGCGGCTGCTCGGTGCGGAAGCGGTGGTGTCCGCCCCGTTCCGCCACCCACTGGGACTCGACGATGAGCTCGGCCGGAAAGGTCGAGCAGCCGATGGCCCGGACCTTGCCCGCCCGCACCAGATCGGAGAGGGCGGCCAGCGTCTCGTCGAGGTCGGTGGACCGGTCGGGCCGGTGCATCTGGTAGAGGTCGATGTGGTCGGTGCCCAGCCGGCGCAGGCTGTGCTCGACGGCGCGCTTGATCCAGCGGGGTGAGCCACCCCGCTGGTTGGGGTCGGCGCCGATGGGGAGGCCGAACTTGGTGGCCAGGACCACGCCGTCCCGGCGCCCCTGCAGGGCCTTGCCCACGATCTCCTCCGACTCGCCCCGTGAGTAGACGTCGGCGGTGTCCACGAAGTTGATGCCGGCGTCGAGCGCCCGGTGGATGATGCGGACCGAGTCGTCATGGTCGGCGTTCCCCATGGCGCCGAGCATCATCGTCCCCAGGGTGAGCTCGCTGACCGAGATGCCGGTACCGCCGAGAGTCCTCTGCTGCATGGATGCCGGCTCCGTTCCGCTCGTCGTTGGGTCCGTGCGTGTCTGCACCGTCAGGACCCGCGTGGGCCCCCACCACCGTAGGGTCAGGCACCGCTCCCGGGTACGCCATCCCGCACCCCGCTATTGACGGGTACCCGGTGCTTAGGTAGACCTAACACGTGCCGTCGGAACTGCCCGAGTCACCGGCCGGCAAGGTCCGGCGTGTCAGTGCCCGCGACCGAGTGCTGCTGGCTCTGTTGGCCGTGGCCGTCCTCACCGCCGCCGTCTTCGGGGGCCTGGCCCTGCGGACCCACAGCAACAGCGAGGCCGTCGACCTGATCCGCCCCTCGGGCATCCCCGCCACCGTCTCGACCTCCCAGGCCAACCTCATGGCCCTCTCTCCGGTGCCCGCCCGGACCGCCCCGGACTTCCAACTCACCGATCAGAACGGGAGATCCTTCTCGTTGTCCAGCCTTCGGGGCCACGTCGTCGTCCTGGGCTTCTCGGACCCGCACTGCACCGACGTGTGCCCGATCGTGAGCCAGGAGACCGTGGACGCCTATCACGACCTCGGGTCCTCCGCCGCCAACGTCGTCTTCGTGTCGGTGAACGTCAACCCGTACGTGACCGGTGTGTCCGACATGGCCGCCTACACCCACAAGCACGGCCTGAGCTCGGTTCCCTCGTGGCACTTCGTCACCGGATCGGTGAGCGACCTGCGGGCTGTCTGGAGCGCCTACAGCATCGAGGTCGACGCACCGGATCCGACCAAAGACATCCAGCACACCGACGCCCTCTACTTCATCGACCCCCAGGGGCACGAGCGCTATCTGGCCTCGCCCATGGTCGACCACAACGCCAAGGGCACCGCCTACCTCCCGGCCGGCCAGCTCGCCTCGTGGGGGGAGGGCATCGCCCTGGTCAGCCGGGATCTGAACTCCGCCTGACCTACCCTCCGGCGCCGTCCCCGTAGGCGGCGTCGAACCACCGCGCCACCCGGGTACGGGCCGTCACCGCTCCCCCGAGCCGGGTCGAGGCCCGGGCCACGGCCCGAGCCGGGCCGGGAGCCGCCCCCTCCAGCAACTCGTTCCAGAAGATGCCCCACCCACCGGCCACGGCCCGGCCCAGCACCGGCGCGGTCAGCAGCCGGCCCACCGCGGCCACCGCCCGCGGCCGACCCACCAGGGCGGCGTGGCCGGCGGCGGTGATGCGCTGGTAGGGGAGGTGGGCCCGGGCCAGCCGGCGCCGGTACTCGCCGGCGGCCACGCCGGGTGCGCTGAGCACCGCCTCGGCCGCGGACCGACCACTGGTCATGGCCTGGGCGATGCCCTCGCCCTGGAGGGGGTTGACCAGTCCGGCCGCGTCCACCCACCAGCAGGACCCGGCCCGAGGAGGGCACCGTCCCCACCATGCCCATCTTCGAGCCACCCGCCGAGCCGGCGGGGCAGCGGACCATCCGGCACGCGGTCGAGCAGGCCGAGGCCGGCCAGGTGGACCAGGTAGTCCGGCAGCACCCGGACCGCGGCCGAGCCGGCCTGGCGGTCGGCCAGGGTGCCCACGCCCACCCCCACGTTGGCCATCCCGTCGGGACCGGGGAAGATCCAGCCGTAGCCCGGGAAGGCCTGCCAACGGCTCTCCTCCCAGAGGGTGATGGCCGGCACGTCAACCGGCTGGTCGAGGTAGCACCGGACCGCGAACCCCCACAAGACCCGGCTGTCCTCGACCAGTCCGGCCGAGCGGGCCACGTGGCTGGTGGCACCGTCGGCGCCGATCACGAAGTCGGCCTCGAGGGAGGCCCCGTCGTCGAGGATGAACCCCCGCAGCCCGGGTCCGGAGCCGACCGGGACCCCGGCCCGCCCCTCGACGGGCTCGGCCCCGGCCTCCAGGGCCGCGGTCCGCAGTGCCCCGTCCAACACGGTCCGGGGGACGGCCCGGGCCCGCCCGGGATAGGTGCTGCCGTCGAAGCAGGGGAGGAGGACCCGGCGGCCGGTCGGTCCGATCACCACCATGTCGCCCACGTCGAGCCCGGGGGGCTCGGCCACCCCGAGGTCGGCCAGGACCTGCAGTCCCCGTGGCCCGATGAAGTCCCCGCAGGCCTTGTCCCTCGGGAACCGGGCCTTGTCGAGCAGCCCCACCCGCGCGCCGGCCCGGGCCAGGACGAGGGCGGCGATGCTGCCGGCAGGACCGGCCCCGACCACGAGTACGTCGTAACGCCTCGGGTTCACACGACTCCCCTCGTCTCCACCGCCTACGGTGAGATCTTCCCACTCGAGGAGGCACCACGGTGACCGCGAAGCCGACAGGACCCCAACCGGTTCGCCCAGGCCCTCTTCACGCCGCTGCCCGAGCGCTACGACCGGCTGGCCGAGGTGCTGTCCATGGGTCAGAACGGGCGCTGGCGTCGGGCCATGGTCGACCACATCGTCCCCGAGCACCCGGGCCTGGTCCTCGACGTGGCCTCGGGGCCGGCCGGCGTGGCCCTGCAGCTGGTCGATCGCGGGGCCGGACGGCGTGGTCGGCATCGACCTGACCCTGGACATGCTGCGCCAGGGCCAGCGCAACGTGGCCGGGCGGTCCCTGGCCGACCGGGTGCAGCTGGTGAACGGCCGGGCCGAGCGGATGCCGTTCGCTGACGCCACCTTCGACGCCCTCACCTTCACCTACCTGCTGCGCTACGTGGACGACCCCCAGGCCACCCTCGACGAGTTGGCCCGGGTGGTCAAGCCTGGAGGGGCCGTGGCCAACATGGAGTTCCTCCTCCCCGCGAGCCGGTTCTGGCGGTTCTGGTGGTGGGGCTACACCCGCCTGCTGCTCCCGGTGGGCGGATGGATCGGCGGCGGGCAGGGCGTGGTTCGAGGTCGGCCGGTTCCTCGGTCCCAACATCTCGCCGCCACTACCGCCGCTACCCGCTCGAGTGGACGGTCGAGGCATGGCGCCGTGCCGGCTTCGTCGACGTCGGCGTGCGGAGGATGAGCCTCGGCGGCGGACTGGTCATGTGGGGGCGGCGGGCCGGTGGGTGAGCCTCGCCGCCGGGAGCCGGACGCGCCCGAGGCCCGTCCCGCCTACTACGCCGCCCGCCCCGGGGGCTGGCGGGACTGGTGGACCCTCCTCCACCCGCCCTACACCGCCTGGCACCTGGCCTACGTGGTCATCGGCGCGTGCCTGGCCCCGGTGGTCAGCACCAGCCGCTTGATCGCCACCCTGCTGGCCTTCTTCTGCGCGGTCGGTCTCGCCGCCCACGCCCTCGACGAGCTGCACGGCCGCCCCCTGCGCACCCAGATCCCCGGGCCGGCCCTGGTGACGGTGGCCGCCGTCGGGCTGGCCGGGGCGGTCGGACTCGGGATCGCCGGTGCCGTGCAGGTGGGCTGGGCCCTGGTCCCGTTCCTCGTCCTCGGCCCGGTGCTGGTCGTCGGCTACAACTTCGAGCTGTTCGGCGGGGCCATCCACAACGATGTCGGCTTCGCCGCCAGCTGGGGGGCGTTCCCCGTCCTGACCGCCTATGTCGCCCAGACCGGGCGGTTGGCTCGTGGCGCCGGTCCTGGCCGCGCTCGGGCGCCTTCGCCCTCTCCGCCGCCCAGCGGGCGCTCAGCACCCCGGCCCGGCTGCTGCGCCGTCGCGCCGGGCAGGTGACCGGGACGGTGAGCCTGTCCGACGGGACGCCCTGACCGTCAGCCGGGCCTACCTGCTCGCCCCGCTCGAGCGTGCCCTTCGGGCCATGTCGTGGGCCGTGGTGCTGACCGCCGCCGCCCTGGCCGTGGCCCGGCTGGACTGACCCGGACGGCTCCTACGACGGGGCCTCGACCCGGCGGCGGAAGGCGGCCACCGTGGTCTCGACCACCCGGTCGTGGCCCCACTGGAGCAGCGGCCGCCCGAACCGGGCGGCCACGCGCATCACCGGCTGGCGCACCTCGATCCTCCAGGCCATGCCCACCATCGAGCCCCCGCCCTCGGGGCGGATGCGCAGCCGGGCCTCCCCCCGGAGGTCGCCGCTGATGGTGGCGTCGAGGGCCCGGGGCCGCTCGCACCGGCCGAGCTCGACGGTCAGCCGCATCCGGTAGGGCAGCGGCGGGGTGACCACGCCCTGCAGTAGCGAGCCCTCGGTCAGCCCATCCCCTTCCAGCCGGAACTCGGAGAGCCAGGGCCACCACCCCTCGAACTGGTCGACGTCCTCGATCCTGCTCCACAGCTCGTCGGGGGCCAGCCCGAACGAGTAGCCACCTCGGTGGGTGAAGACGGGTGCGGCCACCCACCCAGGGTAGGGCCGGTGCGGCCACCATCCTCGAGCGCCGTTTGCACCGATCCGAACGCAGGAGGAGAGTCATGGTCATGAGCGCCCACCCGACCTACCGCACCACCGTCGGCTCCCAGCGGGTGGAGCTGCCCCTGGTGCCGGTGGCCGCCGACTGCACCATCGCCCTGCTCATCTGCGTCGACCTCGGTGTGGCCTTCGCCGAGACGGCCGGGGCGGAGCTGGCCGCACAGACTGGCCCCGCTGGCTCCCGAGGTGGTGGTGTCGGTGGCCACCATGGGCATCCCCCTCGCCATCGAGGTCAGCCGGGCCCTCGGCCTCGACGACTACGTGATCCTGCACAAGACCCCCAAGATCCACCTGGGCCAGTCGCTGGCCGAGCCGGTCCGGTCCATCACCACCGACAGTCAGCAGACCCTGCGGATGGATCCGGCCCGGGCCGGGGCGGTGTCGGGCCGCCGGGTGGTGGTGGTGGACGACGTGGTCTCCACCGGGGCCTCCACGGCGGCGGCCCTCTCCCTCGTGCGGCGGAGCGGGGGGGAGCCCGTGGCCGTGGGCGTGCTGATGACCGAGGGGAGTGCCTGGCGGGACACGCTCGGACCCGACGCCGACACCGTGGTGGCCCTCGGATCGATGCCCGTCTTCCGGCCCGGGCCCGACGGGGATCTCCAGGCCGACTGGGGCTGACCGTTGGACGCTCCCCGTGTGCCATAGTCCTGGCATGTCGACACGCCCCATCGACCCGGCTGTGCTGCGGGTGGACGACGACGGCGTGACCCTCCTGGGCGGGTGGTCGGCCACCAGCGGCCTCCGCCACTTCCCGCCGAGCCCGGTCTGCCCGTTCACCGGCGCCGACGACGTCGAGCCGATCGACCTGCCCCGCACCGGCACGGTCTGGCTGCACACCACGGTGAACACTGCCCCTCCGGGGTACGCCGGGCCGGTCCCCTACGGGTTGGGCGTCGTCGAGCTGGACGGCGAGCCCCTGCTGCGGGTGGTGACCAGGCTGCAGGGCGAGGAGCTCGTCCCCGGCACACCGGTGCAGCTGGCCGGGGAGGAGCTCCCCGGTCCGGACGGCGAGCCGTCGGTGACCTGGGTGTTCCGGCCGTGAGCGACGTCCGCATCACCGGCGTGGGCCTCCATCCCTTCGGCCGGTTCGGCGACCTGACCGGCACGGCCATGGGTGTGGTGGCGGTACGCGCTGCCCTGGCCGAAGCCGGCATCGGCGCGGGCGACGTCCAGGCCGCCTTCTGCGGCACCGCCTACGGAGGGGTGGCCGCCGGTCACCGGGTCCTGTCGTCCCTGGCCGGCACCGGCATCCCGATCTACGACGTCGAGGCCGGCTGCGCCTCCGGTGGGGCCGCCCTCCAGCTGGGGGCGGCGTCCATCGCCTCGGGCCAACACGACCGGGTGCTGGTCTTCGGGCTGGAGAAGATGCCCAAGGGGATCATCAGGTCGTCCTTCTTCGCCCCCTGGCAGGAGGCCGCCGGGCTCAACCCGGCCCCGGCCTTCTTCGCCCTGCGGGCCCAGCGACTCCTGTCCGACACCGGCATGACCGAAGACCACCTCGCCCAGGTGGTGGTCAAGAACCGCCGCCACGGCGTGGCCAATCCCGACGCCATGTTCACCAAGCCGGTGACCGTCGAAGAGGTGCTGGCCGCCAAGATGATCTGCCCTCCGCTGACCCTGTTCATGCTGTGCTCGCCCAACGAGGGGGCGGCGGCCGTGGTCCTCGAGCGGGCCGATGCCGGCATCCGCCTGGCCGGCATCTCGCTGCGGTCCCACCTGCCGGGCAGCGTGCTGGGCGAGGACTCGCCGCTCAGCGGCATCGACGACACGTCCATCACCCCGCCGACCACCCTGGCCGCCCAGGACGCCTACGCCCAGGCCGGCCTCGGCCCTGAGGACGTGGACGTGGTCGAGTGCCAGGACACCGACGCCGCCCGTGAGCTGCTGGCCTGGGCCGAGCTCGGACTGTGCGGTCCGGGAGGCCAGGCCGCCCTGCTGGCCGCCGGGGACACCGAGGTCGGTGGCCGGATCCCGGTCAACCCGTCGGGTGGTCTGCTGTCCAAGGGGGAGCCCCTCGGGGCGTCGGCCCTGGGCCAGGTGGTGGAGGTGGTCCGCCAGCTGCGGGGCACGGCCGGCGCCCGGCAGGTGGACGGCGCCCGGGTGGGCCTGGCCCATGTGATCGGTCGGGGCGCCAACGCCTGCGTCAGCGTGCTGGTCAGCTGATGGAGGCGGCCCGCCCGACCCGCGACCTGACCGTCCTCGCCGTCCCCTTCTACTTCGGGAGCATGGCCGTCGAGTACGTCTGGCTCCGCCGGAGGGCGGAGCGCGAGGGGCCGTCGGCCGGCCAGTACGAGCGCCGTGACACCCTGGCCAGCCTGGCCATGGGGACGGGCAGCCTGATCGCCCCCTTCGTCGTCCCCCGTCTCCTCCGGCCCTTCCGCCTCGGGCACGGGAGGCGGGGGCGGGCCGTGGTGGCCCTGGCCGTGGCCGGCGCCGCGGTAACCACCGCCGCGGACCGGATGGTCCGCCGCGCCACCCGGGCCGGCCTTGCCGACGAGGGGCCCGGGGCCGTCCCGCCCAGCCCTCCCCCCGTCATCGACCGGGCCCGCCGGGTGGCCTCCGTGGGCGGGGTGGCCACCATCGCCCTGGCCGGCACCGCCCTGGCCGCCACCTGGGCGGAGCGGACCGCACCCCGGCGCCTGTGGGGGCACCGCCGACTTCCCGACCTGGGCCGGGGGCCGTTGGCCGTGGCGCTCGCCGTCCTCGGCTGGGACTTCATCTACTACTGGAACCACCGGCTCATGCACGAGAGCCGCCACCTGTGGGCCATCCACGTCGTCCACCATTCGAGCGAGCGCTACAACCTCTCCACCGCGCTGCGCCAGCCGGTGGCCGACACCCTCGGCACCTCGGTGCCCTACGGGCTGCTCTGCCTGGCCGGGATCTCCCCCGAGCTGGTGGCCACGGCCCGGGGCGTCAACCTCCTCTACCAGTTCTGGATCCACACCGAGACCATCGGCCGCCTCGGGCCGCCCGAAGGGGTCCTCAACTCCCCGTCTCACCACCGGGTGCACCACGGCTCCAACTCGCAGTACCTCGACCGCAACCACGGCAGCATCCTCATCGTGTGGGACCGGTTGTTCGGCACCTTCGAGCGCGAGGGTCAGCCCGTCGTCTACGGGCTGACCAAGGACATCAAGAGCTTCAACCCCGGCACCATCGCCACCCACGAGTTCGCCGCCATGTTCCGCGACGTGGCCGGGTCGACCACGTGGGCCGAGCGCCTCGCCCACGTGGTGCGGGGACCGGGCTGGGGCGCCGCCCGGGCGACGGGCCGACCCCCGGCATCGCTCGCCGCAAGCTGACCGGGCTCAGGCGGGCTCGGCCCTCTGCTCGTGCAGCTTCTTCAACGACCGCACCAGTGACGCCTCGATGAGCTTGTCGTTGTCCTTGGAGATGAAGTGGTGCACCCGCTTCTCGAACAGCGCCCGCATCACCGGGTTGAACACCTCGTAGGTCTCCTGGAAGTGGACCCGGGTCTTCCCACCGCCCAGGTCCTCCAGCCGGGTCAGCCCCGAGGCACGCGACCACAGGGGCTTGCCGATGGCGTCATAGCGCCACGACACCGGCCGCCGGGACTCGGTGATCCACTCCCACGACTGGGCCCGGCCCTTGGACAGCAGGTACTTGGGGACCGGGAAGTAGCAGTGCCGGACCAGGCCGTTCCCCTCCTCGTCACCCTGGTGGTAGATCTCGATGGTCACCGTGTCGGTCTTGACCCCGGCCCGGGTCCGGGTCCAGATGACGTCCCAGACCTCCTCGGGCGTGCCGTCGACCACGAAGTCGAAGTTATGGACCTGCATGTCCGCGTCTCCCGTCTCTCCTGCCTATGGCTGACACTCCCGGCCCCCTCACGGTGCCGTCACCGACCGGTCCACGACGGTGGCCGACGCCAGCTTCGCCTTGACCACCTTGCCCCCGGCGTTGCGGGGGAGTTCGTCCACGGCCACCACCTGCCGCGGCACCTTGTAGTCGGCCAGGCGCCCGCCGGCGAAGGCGATCACCTCGACGACCGTGGTTCCCGACCCCGGCCGCAGCACCACGTAGGCGGCGACGTCCTCGCCCAGCACGTCGTGGGGGATGCCCACGACGGCGGCCTCCACCACGTCGGGGTGGGCCTGGAGGGCGGCCTCGACATCATCGGCATAGACGTTCATCCCACCCCGGACGATCATCTCCTTCTTCCGGCCCACGATGTAGAGGTAGCCCTCGGCGTCGAGGTGGCCGAGGTCGCCGGTGTGCAGCCAGCCCCCCTCCCACTGACGTTCGGTGGCCTCGGGGTCCCGGTAGTACTCGCGGTGGCCCGCAGGATTCCGGGTGAGGACCTCGCCGACCGTCCCGGTGGGACAGTCCCGGCCGTCCTCGTCCACGATGCGGACCTCGACCGGCGGCGTCGGCCGTCCCACCGCCCCGGGCCGGGTCCGGGCCGCCTCGGGGTCCATGGTGAAGGTGGCATGCCCGCCCTCGGTCATGCCGTAGCTGTTGAGCACGGCCGTGCCGGGCAGCTTGGCCTGGAGGACCTGGAGGGTGTTCGGCGCCAGGGGGGCGCTGCCCAGCACCAGCAGCTGCAGGCTGCTGAGGTCGGCGGCCTCGAACCCCGGATGGTGGATGAGCAGCTGGGCCATGGCCGGGACCACGAAGGCCGAGTGCGGCCGCTCCCGCTCCACGATCCCGAGCCACGTCCCCGCATCGAAGTGCGGCAGGTAGAGCAGGACCATCCCGGCCTTCATCGGGTTGTGGATGAAGCCCAGCCCGGCGAAGGTGAAGACCGGCGAGGCGCTCAGCCATCCGGTGCCCAGCCACTCCGGCAGCTGGTTGGGCACCCGGGCCACCTGGTCGTGGCGCACGGCCACCCCCTTGGGCCTCCCGGTGGTGCCCGAGGTGTACATGATGTCGGCCAGGTCTCCGCCTTCGAGGGGAGCCTGGACGGCCGAGCCGTCCTCGGCCAGCACCTCCTCGAGCGGGACCGCCCCCTCGATCCCCGGACCGCCCACCGCGGCCACCAGGACCAGGGAGGGAAGCGAGCCGATCAGCGGGCCCACCGAGTCCCCGTAGCTGCCGCTGGTGAGCACGGCGGTGACGTCGGCGTGCTCCAGGATGCCGCGGACCTCGGGCGGCGAGAGCCGGTTGTTCAGGGGGACGGCCACCGCTCCCAGCTTGTGGGTGGCGCTGTAGGCCACGATCCAGTCGAGGATGTGGTCGGCCTCCATGACGATGGCCACCCGGTCACCCTTGGCGACCCCGCGGGCAGCCAGGCCGCGCGCCAACTGGTTGGACCTCTGCTCCCACCGGTCGAAGGTGATGGACGTGCCGTCCCCGAGGTTCCGGTAGGCCACCTCGTCGGGATAGGCGGCAGCCATGATCCGGAGCTGGTCGGTGAGCAACCCGGTCACTGGTCGCCCGGGCGGCAGGACCGGCCCGCCGCCGGCTCAGGACGGGGCACCGGGGGCGGTGACCAGCGGGACCGGCCGGGCCAGGCTCCAGCTGAAGGTCTCGGGGATCTCGTCCATGGCCACCGTGGTCGACAGGTCGGCCACGGTGGGCCCGACCCGGTCGGCCACCTCCTGGAGGCCGGCCTCGTCGAACCCGAACACCCGGCAGGCGTTGCCGCCCAGGATCGGGCGCAGGTCGGCCTCGGGCATCCCGCCGAAGACCTGGCGGAGGACCAGCCGGTGGACCGGGGCGGCGCCCTCGAGGTGGGGGTAGTCGGCCCCCCACATGAGCCGGTCCACTCCGATCTCCTCGCGCATCTCGGCCTCGCCGCGGTTCATCAGCGAGCCGCCCAGGAACACGTGCCGGTCGACGTACTCCTTGGGCCGCATGGACAGGTAGGAGCGGACCGGCGCACCGCCGTGGGTGTCGAAGAAGGACTCCATGTCCCGCACCAGCGAGGGCAGCCACTGCACCCCGTTCTCGGTGACCACGACCTTCAGGTCCGGATGGCGGTCGAAGACGCCGCCGAAGATCATGAACCACAGGGGCCGGCGGGTGAACACGAAGACCTCGTAGAGGCCCGAGGAACCCCCCGTGCTTGGCGTCGTAGAGCTGCTTGGCGTCGGTGGCCGACCCCGACGCCCCGGTGTGCAGGTTGACCACGACATCGTGCTCCTCGCACGCCGCTCCACAGCGGCTCGTAGTACTCGTCGGCGTAGCCGGGCAGCCCGGTGCGCAGGGACATGGCCGGCAGCATCACGCCGCCGTGGATGTCCGTGCTCCCGGGCCCAGGCGATGGCCTCCACGGCCCGGTCCATGTCGTGGAGGTCGATGGGGATGCACCCGGTGCGCCGCCCGGGGGCGGCAGCCACGAACTCGGCCAGCCAGCGGTAGTAGGCCCACAGGGCCGGCCACACCATGTCCGAGGTTCTTGGACGAGTGGCCTCCGAGGTACATGGCCGGCGACAGCCCACCGGCCAGCACCGGGCCCGGGAAGACCACCTCGGCGTGGATCCCCTGGTCCTCGAGGTAGGCCAGGCGCCGTCCCCCGGCGTCGGAGGGGAAGACCCACTCCTCGCCGTACCGGGCCAGCCAGTACGAGGCGGCGTCGGTGTCGACACCCATCCCGGCCAGCCGCCGGGTGGCCACCGCCCGCACGGCGTCGGCGTCGTCGACCTCGCCGGGGTCGACCCCCCCGAACATCGGGATGGCCACGGCCGAGAGGTCACCGAAGGCGGCCACCGCCTCGCGGTCGGACGGGTCGACGTAGGAGAGGAACTCGTCGAGGGTGTCCGGCGCCGCGTGGGCGTCGGCCGACACCACCACGTAGGGCCGTCCGCTGGACGGGCCGACACCATCGTGTGCTGCCATCGACTTGCCTCCCCCGGACTCGGGTCCCCCGCCCGGTCAGGCGCAGACTAGTGCGGGACCCTGTCCACCGGCGACGGGAGGGGTACGGTGGCCGCCATGGACTGGTCGTCGTGGGCGCAGCGCCTGGAGCACGCCCTCGGGCCCGACGGCGACTTCCCGTCCTTCTTCGCCCCTGGGGCGCTGTTCAGCGACCCGGTCAACGAGCCCACCTCCGACCTGGCCGCCATCGAGGAGATGACCCAGGCCTCGTTCCCCGACTGGCGCCAGGAGATCATCTGGGTGCACGGCGACGACCGGGGCGGTGCCTTCGAGTGGATCGGCCGCGGCACCCTCGGGCGGCACCATCCCCATCGAGATCCACGGCTCCACCGTGGTGGACGTCGACCCCGACGGGCTCGTCACCCGGTGGCGGGACTACTTCGACCTGCACCAGATCGACGACCAGGTCGCCGCCCACACCGCGCCGACCCCGGACTGACCCCGGCCCGGGCCGGGCGGCCCAGGGCCGGTCGGCTCAGGCCAACGCCTCGCTGGGCACCCCGAAGTACTCCTGGTAGGGGGCGGCCCGCTCGCGCAGGGCCCGCTCGTCGAGGCCGGTGTCGGCCCACGTGTACCGGGTCCCGACCGCCGCCCCCGTCCCCCGGATGGGTGGCCAGGAACTCGCGCATCCGCGACTCGGCCTCGCGGTGAGCGGCAGGCCCAGCTGGTCGTAGACGGCCCCGATGGTGGCGAAGGGGTCGGCCATGAACTCGGCGAACTGCACGTCGATCACCTGTCCGGCCGGCAGCGTGCCGTCGGTCCGGGCGACCAGGGACCGCTCGAGGCCGACGAAGATGTCCTCGCTGTACTGGGCGGCGGCCCGGGCCACCGAGCTGTGGTCACTGGCCATGCGGCGCAGGTGGGCCACCAGGGCGCTGATCGAGGTGATCACCTTCAGGGGGTCGCGGTGGGTCTGGATGACCACGGCGTCGGGGTACTCGGCCATCAGCGCCCCGAGGTGCCAGAGGTGGGCCGGCGACTTGATCAGCCAGCGGTCGGCGGCGTGCTCGGACTGGAGGTGCTGGAGGTAGATCCGGTGCCACCGGTAGAGCGGTGCCGGATCGGCCTCGTGCAGCAGCCACTCCTCGTACGCGGGGACGTCGTACTGGGTCTGGAACATCATCGAGCGGAACTCGCTCGCGGTGATGCGGGCGCACTCCTGGGCCAGGCGGGCCCCGAGGGGATGGAAGGCGGTGAAGCCCGGGATGATCTGGTCGGCCATGCCCGACATGACCTCCGACTCCTCGATCCGGGGATCGGTGTCGTAGGTGGCGGTGGTGGGTGGCGGGCACCGGGAAGTCCACCTCCCAGGTGAGCGGGGCCCGATGGGCCGGATCCTGGGCCAGCAGGTCGAAGAGGATGGTGGTGCCCGTCCGCGGCTGGCCGCAGATGACCAGGGGCCGAGGATCTCCCCGTCAGCCGACCGCCGGGTGGTTGGCCCGCCAGTCGAGGATCCGGAGCCGGTTGGCGAGGTACCCGGTGAACTCGCGTCTGGACGATGGTCACCCCCAGCTCGTTGAGTCGGGCCGAGCGGTCCAGGTCCTCGAGCATCCGGTCGAGGCCCTCCCGCCAGGTGGGCTCGCCGAAGTCGTCGAGGCCGGTGGCTTCGGTGGCCGCGGCCACCAGGTCGTCCGCGGAGAAGGGCAGGCGCGGTCACGGCGGGTCACACCTCCTGGGCGGCGAGGACCGACGTGGTCACCACCGGCGGGTCGGGATGGTCGAGCCATCGCAGGGTCACGAAGCCCCGGCGACGGCCCCCGGTGTCGAGCCAGGTGTGGGGCGAACCGTCCCGGCGGCCGGGGTCACGGTCCCCGATGACCAGTCGCACCTTCCCGTCGTCGCCGGCCGGGCGCGGTGGCGTTGGTCGCCGAGCTCGTCCGCCGGCGCGGGTCGATGCATTCGTGCCAGATGTTCTCGATGGTGATGCTCCAGTAGCGGGTGCCCGGCGGGGTGAACTCCACGGCCAGGGCCTGGCCCTCCTCCAGCCGGAACGTGCCCAGCATGTAGAGGTTGTCCGGGGTGGTGTTCTCGTCCCCGAGGGCAGCGGCCTCCGCCGTGGCCAACCGGTTGGGCCGCGTCCAGGAGCTCGGGCATGACCGTCCGGTGCAGGGTCATCAGCTTGACGATGGTCCAGCCCATGGCGCTCAGTCCCTCGCCGATGGCCGCGTCCGATGGGCCGGTCGGGAGGACCGACCGGGTCGAGGCAGGCGATCCAGAAGTCGGCCAGCCGCTCGACCGACCGGTCGGCCACGTACTGGCGCACCAGCACCGCCGAGGCGTCCTCGGGGATGGGGACCCACGTCGACCCGTCCAGCTCGGCGGCCGACGGCTCCTCGGCGGCCAGCACCAGGGAGAAGGTGCCGGCAGTCGTCCAGCTCGAGCTCGGGGTCGGACACGTAGGCGGCCTGCCGCCGCGGGGTGAGGCCTCGGCCGGCCAGCACCTGGAATCCGAGGTAGGTGACCGTGCCGCGCCGGCCGGTGACCCGGTAGCGCTGGCGCCCGTCGATCATGGCCAGGTGGTACTCCCCGTCGGGATTGGGCCCACCGACCAGTCGGGCCTCGGAGTTCATGCTGAAGAACCAGGGGGCCTGGGGGTCGACGTCGAGGGCGAGCTCCGAGCACAGGGCGGTGACCCGTCCCAGGACCCGCAGGCCCTCCAGGAGCTCGAGCTCCGTCTCGGACTCGGTGGTGACCATGGCGGTCATGTCGTCGAGCATCCGGCGAACGAACGCCCACGCCTCGAGGGACTGCCGGCCCGCGCCGGTCTCGCCTTCGGTCATGGCACTCCCCCTTGGTGCCGGCCCAGGATAGACAGCGGCCCGGGCCGAGGTCGCTCCGCCGGTGCCGGGCCCGGTCACCAGAGCGGCGACCAGGCGCTGGTCCGCAGCAGCTTGCTCTCCCACTGGTCCCGGATCTCCAGGCCCTTGGCCATGTAGGTGCCCGGCCAGGTGGTGGGGTCGTGCTCCTCGACGCTGGTCAGGAGCCGGCCCAGCGTGTCGAAGTTGACGATCTTCTGCATCAGGATGGCCTCGGGCCGGATGCCGGATCCGTGGGCCACCTGGAAGCAGGCCTGGATGTCGAGCAGCTTCCTCTCGGGCGGGGATCTCCCGCATGATCTGCCAGTAGTCGCGGTCCCACAGCTCGATGTACTCGTCGAGCGGTGGCGTCCGGCCACCCGGTGTCCTGCATGTACAGGGACAGGTCGTGGGTGTCGGCGTCGGTGGGCACGGTGGCCAGGTCCACCCCCTGGAGCGCCGACCAGTAGACGGGCACGAGGAGCTTGCCCTCCACCGCGTGGCGATAGGAGTCGAGCCGTGTGGCCAGGTCGGTGAGGTCCCCCTCCCGCATCCGCTGTCCGAGCGACTCCCACGCCGCCCCGTCGGCCAGCGCGGTGATGGTGACCACCTCGTAGGCCGGGCCGCTGCCCATGGCGTGGTTCAGGTACCAGACCAGTCGGGTGTCGTCGGTCCGGGCCAGCGCACCCATCCACTCGTCGCGGACCAGGTCCTCGAAGTCGCGGGCCCACCGGCCGATGACCCGGTGGGTCTCGTGGAGGAACAGCACCGTCAGGCCTCCCCCGGTCGGGTCTGGGTCCGGAGCCCGCGGGACAGGCTCATGGGAGCGGTGACCACGGGGCCGTCCGGAGCAACCTCGACCGCCAGCGGTCACGGAGGTCGAGGGCCTCGTGCATCCACGACCCCGGCCCGGTCACCTCCGGCGGCAGGTCCTGGGTCAGCAGGGTGATCAGGGGGTCGAGGCTGGAGAGCCGCTGCAGCAGGGTGACCTCGGGGCTGCGCCCGGCGCCGGGCATGGTCTCGAGGCCCAGGGCCACGTCCATGTGCATGCGGGCACCCGCGGCCGCCAGCGAAGGCCGGTAGACCTCCCCGGCGGCCTCCACGTACTCGCGGAGCTTTCCGGGGAAGGGCCACATGGTGTCCTCCATGTACATGGAGGGCTCGTGGTCAACGGCCCCGGTCGGGATCTCGTCGAGTGGGGGCGCCGCGGGCGACCAGGGCAGCGGGGCCAGGACCCGGCCGTCGGACTCGGTGCTGCAACCCGTCGAGGCGGCGGGCCCACGCCTGCAGGTCGCCACCGGCCACGCCGCTCGGCCAGCCGGACGTAGGCGGCCCCATCGGTGACCGCGGTGACCGTGACCACCCGGTAGGCCAGGCCGCTCCCGTGGGCCAGGTCGAAGTACCAGGCCAGACGGGCATCGTGGCCCTCGGCCAGCCGCGGCATCCACCCGTCACGGTAGAGGCGATTCGAACTCCGAGGCCCGCTTGCCCACCACCTGGTGGAACTCGTGGATGAAGAGCATGCTCCCCCTAGGCCGGAGCCTGGTCCCCCTGGTTGATGCCCTCCACCAGGTCGGCCACGGAACTTACCACCCGGCCCGGGCGATAGGGGAAGCGCTCGATCTGCTCCCGGCTGGTGACCCCGGTGAGGACGAGGATGGTCTGGAGCCCGGCCTCGATGCCGGCCACGATGTCAGTGTCCATCCGGTCGCCGACCATCACGCTCGACTCCGAGTGGGCACCGAGCGAGTTCATGGCCTCGCGCATCATCAGGGGATTGGGCTTGCCGATGAAGTAGGGGGACACCCCGGTGGCCCGTTCGATGAGGGCGGCCACCGAGCCAGTGCCCGGCACGATCCCCTCCAACGTGGGCCCGGTGGGATCGGGGTTGGTGGCGATGAACCGGGCGCCCCCCTCCACCAGGCGGATGGCCCGGGTGATGGACTCGAAGCTGTAGGTCCGGGTCTCGCCGAGCACCACGTAGTCGGGGCGTCGGTCGGTGAGGACGTAGCCCGCCTCGTGCAGGGCGGTGGTGAGGCCGGCCTCACCCAGGACGAAGGCGGTGCCGCCGGGGCGTTGGGACTTCAGGAAGGCCGCCGTCGCCTCGGCCGAGGTCCACAGGGAGGCGGCCGGGACATCGAGTCCCAGGTTGACCAGGCGGGCGGAGAGGTCACGGGCGCTGTAGATGGAGTTGTTGGTCAGGATGAGGAACGGATGGCCCCGACGGCGCAGCGCCTCGAGGAAGGCGTCGGCCCCGGGGATCAGCTGGCCCTCGTGCACCAGCACCCCATCCATGTCGCACATCCAGGACGTCGGCACGGCACTCGCCTGCTCACGGCCCCGAGTGTCGCACGCCGGTACTTACTCGGTGGCGGTGTGCTCCAACCGCCGGGAGATGGGGTCGAAGGCGTAGTAGAGGGCCAGCACGGCGTGGAAGATCAGGCACAGGTAGGCGTTGATGAAGGCGACCCCGATGGAGACCAGGTAGATCACCGTGCCCCCGGTGAACAGAAGGGTGGAGACGGCCCGTTGGGGCTCGGGGAAGTCAGGCGTCAGCAGGCGTCGTCGCCGTGAGGCGTGCAGCCACATGCCGGTCCACATCAGGGCGTTGACGGTCATGGTGATGCTGTAGAACACGGCGGCGGTCCGGGCTCCCTCGTGCCTCCGCAGCGCCTCGCCGAAGACCTCGGTGGGATACGGGATGAACACGATGGTCATCAACAGCAGCAGGTTCCAGTAGAAGAGCCCGCGGTCGATCCGCTCGGAGGTTGGAGAAGACGGTGTGGTGGTTGACCCACATGATGCCGATGACCAGGAAGCTGACCACGTAGGCGGCCAGGGACGGCCACCGCTCGAGCAGTTGGCTGCGCAGCTCGTCGAACCGGGAGGGCTGGGCGATGGTCAGGACCAGGAGGGTGATGGCGATGGCGAACACCCCGTCACTGAACGTCTCGACCCGCGCCTTGTTCACGGCGTCCCGCCCTTCGGGGACCGGGGGGCGGTGAACGGTGGGCGCCCGCGCATGGTCCGTGTCTACCAGGCCGACCCCGCCGTCCGGCCGGATCGTCGGGCAGCCGCCCGAGCCCGCTGGCATACTCGCACCGTGGGGAGCGCGTCATGACCATCGTCACCCGGCGGGACACCCTGCTCCCCGATCCCGCCCCCCGCCCGGTCCGGTACACGGTGATCTCCGTCGACGACCACCTGGTCGAGCCGCCCGACATGTTCGAGGGCCGGCTCCCGGCCCGGTTCGCCGACCGTGCCCCCCGCATCATCGAGAACAGCCGCGGCCACCAGCTCTGGGAGTTCGACGGTAAGCGGTACTCCCAGGTGGGGATGAACGCCGTGGCCGGCCGCCGTCCCGAGGCGGTGACCCTCGAACCCACCCGGTTCGAGGACATGCGTCGTGGGTGCTGGGACATCGACGCCCGCATCGCCGACATGGATCTCAACGGCGTGTGGGCCTCGTTGAACTTCCCCTCCCAGATCACCGGATTCTCCGGCCGGGTCTTCTCGGAGTGCAGTGATGCCGAGCTCGGCCTGGCCGTCACCCGGGCCTGGAACGACTGGCTCTACGAAGCGTGGTGGCAGCCCTATCCCGACCGCATCATCCCCGGGGGGATCACCTTCCTGACCGACCCGGAGCTCGGGGCCGCCGAGGTCCGTCGCAACGCGGCACGGGGCTTCCGGTCGGTGACCCTGCCGGAGCGGCCCCACCGCATCGGTCTGCCCAGCCTGTTCTCGGGCTACTGGGACCCGATCATCGCCGCCTGCGAGGAGACGGGCACGGTGGTCTCCCTCCATGTCGGCTCGTCAGGCATGCCCGACATGGCCGACGACAGCCCGATGGTGGCCCTGGGGGCCACCCTGTTCGGCCAGATGTCGCTGTCAGCCTGTGCCGAGTGGCTGTGGTCGGGCCTGCCGGTCCGCTTTCCCGAAATCCAGATCGCCATGAGCGAGGGCGGCATCGGCTGGGTGGCCATGCTGCTCGACCGGTTGGACAACATCGTGGACCGGTCCGGCTACGGCAAGGGCTACGACCCCTCGGGGCTCCTGCCGGCCGAGGTCCTGACCCGGAACTTCTGGTTCTGCACGATCGACGACCCCTCCACCATCGACACCCGGCACCGCATCGGGATCGATCACATCATGGTGGAGGTCGACTATCCCCACGGCGACTCCACCTGGCCGGACACCCAACAGGTCATCGAGCGGTGCTGGGGCCACCTGCCCGTCGATGACCTGCGCAAGCTGACCCATCAGAACGCCGCCGCCCTCTACCGGTGGCCACTGCCCGAGCACCCGCGGCCGTGAGCGCCCGGTTCGAGCCGTCGCCCGGGGGGCTGCTGCCCACGCTGACGCCGCGGGACGAGCTGGTCCTGTTGGCCCGCACCCTGTGGCGGGAGGGGTACGACGACCACCTCGCCGGCCACATCACCTACCGGCAGGCCGACGGCACCCTCCTGTGCAACCCCTGGCTCCTGCTGTGGGAGGAGCTCCGGCCCGACGACCTCCTGGTCATCGATCTCGACGGCAACCGGCTGGAGGGCCATTGGCCGGTCCCGCTCGGCATCCCCCTCCACCTCGAGCTCCACCGCCAGCGCCAGGACGTGGAGGTGGCGGTGCACAGCCACCCGCGGTACGGCACGGTCTGGGCCGATCTGGGTCGGGTGCCGGGCTGCTACGACCAGAGCTCCGCCCTGGGGGGCGGCGAGCTGGTGGTGGTCGACGAGTACGACGGACCGGTCGACTCTCGGGACAGCGCCGCCAAGGCCGTCTCGGCCATGGGATCGGCCGACATGGCCCTGCTGGCCAACCACGGGGTCTTCGTGACCGCCGGGAGCATCCGGGCCGCCCACCAACGGGCCGTCGCCCTCGAGTACCGCAGCCGCCGCGCCTGGCAGGTGGAGTCCCTGGGCGACGGCCGGGAGCTCCCCGACCCGGCCCGCAGCTTCTTCCGGTCGTCGGACGGCGAGGGGTTCCTCGGGTTCTTCGAGGCCATGGCCCGACGGGAGCTCCGGTTCGACCCCCACTGCCTCGACCCACGGGGGGCGGCAGCTCACCGGTGAGCTCGGACCCGGTGCGGGTGCGGGCCCTTCGCCGGCCGGTCCGATCTACCGTGGGTCCGTGCCGGCACTGCAGGGATCGAGGGTCCGGCTGCGGCCGGTGGCCAAGGGCGACATCCCGGCCCTCCTGGCCATCCGGCAGACCCCCGAGGTCTACCGCTGGTGGCGCGGTGGCACCGATCTCCGCTCGGCCATCGAGGAGGACCTGGCCGAGCCGGGCGCCACGGCCTACGTCATCGAGGCCGAGGCCCGGGTCGTCGGGTGGATCCAGTGGTCCGAAGAAGCAGAGCCCGACTACCGGTTCGCCTCGATCGATCTCTACCTCGACCCCGCCGTCCACGGACAGGGGCACGGCTCCGACGCGGTGCGGACACTCGTCTCCCACCTGGTGGCCGATCACGGCCACCGACGGTTCGAGATCGACCCCGCCGCCGACAACGGGATGGCCATCGGCTGCTACACCAAGGTCGGGTTCCGGCCGGTGGGCATCCGGCGCCAGGGCGAGCGCGGGCCTGACGGCTCCTGGCACGACGTGCTCCTGATGGACCTCCTGGCCGACGAGGTGACGGCACCCGCCTCTGCGGTGGACCCTGCCGTCGACAACTCGGTTGTGTGAGACTGACCGGGTCGACAGGTCGAGGCGCCGGGCACCCCTGAGGGGTCCGGGTCGGGGGGTGCGGTGCGAGCAGCGGTCACACGGGGTGGGGGGCTGGAGGTCGGAACGGTCGACGATCCGACCCCCGGGTCCGGTCACGTCGTGGTGCGATCGCTGAGTGCGGGCATCTGCGGTTCCGACCTGCACGCCCTGGCCGACTTCGCCCACTTCACCGACCTCATGGGCCGAGTCGGTGCCCCTCCGCTCGACCCCACCTCGGACACGGTCTTCGGACACGAGTTCTGTGCCGAGGTGGTGGCGCACGGCCCCGACACCGCCGGCACCCTCCCCGTGGGCACCCGGGTGTGCTCGGTGCCCATCCTCTTTGGGCCCTCAGGGGTCGAGCAGATCGGCTACTCGAACCGATATCCCGGGGCCCTGGCCGAGCTGCTGGTCCTCCAGGAGCTGCTGCTCCTCCCGGTCCCCGAGGCGCTCGACACCGACCTGGCCGTCCTGACCGAACCGTTGGCCGTGGGCGAGCACGCCGTGGGCCTGGCCCGGCTTGAGCCCGGGCAGCCGTGCCTGGTGGTGGGGTGCGGACCGGTGGGACTGGCCGTGATCGCCGCGCTGAAGGGTCGGGGCCACGGCCCGGTGCTGGCCGCCGACTTCTCCTCCACCCGACGACGGCTGGCCGAGGCCTGCGGCGCCGACGAGGTCATCGACCCGGGCGTCGAATCGCCCCACCGTCGTTGGTCCGACCTCGGCGTGCCCACCACCCTGTTGGATCGGGCCATGGCCTCCCTGTCCGGGGCGGCGGTGCCCGTCCCGGTGGTCTTCGAGGCGGTGGGGGTGCCCGGCATGCTCCAGTCCCTCATCGAGGACGCCCCGCCCAAGAGCCGCATCGTGGTGGTCGGGGTGTGCATGCACTCCGACCGCATCGAGCCGTTCATGGCCGTGACCAAGGAGATCGAGCTGGTGTTCTCCTTCGGCTACACCCCCGACGAGTTCGCCGCCACCCTCGGCCGACTGGCCGCCGGCGTGCCCGGGGCCGACCGGCTGGTCACCGCGGCCGTTGACCTCGACGGCGCGCCGGGAGCCTTCGGCCTCCTGCGCACCCCGGGCGATCACGGCAAGATCGTCGTGCACCCGTGACCCCGACCACCGTCTCCCCACCGAGTAGAGAAGAGGCATCGGCATGACCACCCTGGCCGCCACGGACCGTCTGAGCTTCGGGATTTTCCTGGCCCCGTTCCATCCGGTGGGACAGAACCCCACGCTGGCCCTGGAACGCGACCTCCAGCTCATCGAGCACCTCGACGCCCTGGGCTTCGACGAGGCCTGGATCGGCGAACACCACTCGGCCGGCTTCGAGATCATCGCCTCCCCCGAGGTGTTCATCGCCGCCGCCGCCGCCCGGACCCGCCAGATCCGGCTGGGCACCGGGGTCTCGTCACTGCCCTACCACCACCCCTTCATGCTGGCCGACCGGCTGGTCCTCCTGGACCACCTGACCCGCGGCCGGCTGATGATCGGGGTGGGACCAGGCGCCCTGCCGTCGGACGCCTTCATGATGGGGATCGACCCGGTCCGCCAGCGGGACATGATGGAGGAGTCGCTGGAGGCCATCCTGCTGCTGCTGGCCGGTGAGAAGCCGGTGACGATGGAGACCGACTGGTTCACCCTGCGCGACGCCCGGCTGCAGCTCCGGCCCTATCAGCGTCCCTTCCCCGAGGTGGCGGTGGCCGCCCAGGTGTCGCCAGCCGGCCCGCGGGCGGCCGGCCGCTTCGGGTGCAGCCTGCTGTCCATCGGGGCCACCTCGGCCGGAGGCTTCGACGTGCTCGGCCTGCACTGGGACGTGATGGAGGCGCGCGCCGCCGAGTTCGGGACCACCATCGACCGCAGCAAGTGGCGCCTGGTCGGACCCATGCACATCGCCGACACCAAGGAGCAGGCCATCGCCGATGTCGAGTTCGGGCTCGACCAGTGGGTCGACTACTTCCAACGGGTGGCCGCCCTGCCCCTGGCTCCGGACACCACCAACCACGAGTCGCTGGTCGACGCGCTCAACGCCTCGGGCTTCGCCGTCATCGGGACGGTGGAGGATGCCATCAACCAGGTCGAGCGGCTCCGCCAGCAGTCCAACGGGTTCGGGACCTTCCTCCTCATGGGGCATGAGTGGGCCGACACTGCGGCCACCCGGCACTCCTACGAGCTCATCGCCCGCTACGTGGCCCCCGAATTCCAGGGGACGGCCCGGACGCTGACAGCCAGCCGTGACTGGGCGGCGGAGAACCGCCCCGAGTTCATCGGCGCCGCCACCACCGCGGTCACCACCGCCTTCGAGAAGCACGCCGAGGAGCAGCAGGCCAAGACGGCCGCCACCTGACCCGGGCCGACTGCTGCTCAGAACGGCAGTACTTCGGCCTGGACCGACCGAAGCTCGTCGAAGATGATGCGGCACGACGCCTCGTCCGAGGGGGAGAGAGGGTCCCGTCGCAACGCCTCGTAGGCCGGCTCGGGGTCACCGGTGAGGGCGGCCTGGACCACCAGCTCCTGGAGCTCGATCTGGGTCCGCATGAACTCGGCCAGTGGCTCGAGGATCGGGGGCACGGTGTCGGGCGTGACGCCCGTTCCGTCCACCGTGGCCGGCACCTCGACGATGGCCCCGTCGGGGAGGTTGGGGACATAGCCCCGGTTGGGTACGTTGACGGCGTTGAGCGAGCGGTGGTGGTCCGTCCACATGGCCCCGATGATGGGGAAGACCTCCTCGGCCGAGCGGCCGGCGCGGTGCATGGGCACCCGGGACTCCCCGTTGCCGTAGCGCGTGATCAACCGCTCCATCGAATGGCCGATCCCCCGGTGGAAGTAGACGGGGACCGGGTGCCAGCCGGCGACCTCCTCGGCGAAGGGCAGGTACTCACCGATGTGACTGTCCACCGAACAGGGCAGCAGGCCGTACTCACGGAACATGTGGGCCACCAGCGGGGCGTACATCTGCTCGACGGCCACCTGCACCAGCGGGACCTTGGCCAGCTGGCGCGCCGCCGAGGTCACCGGGGCCGGATAGTCGAAGTAGCGGCGACGCCACAGTCGTCGCAGCCGGGGGTAGAGGTCCTCACCGGTATCGGACCGGCGGATCTCGGTGAAGAAGGTGAAGTGGTTGATCCCCGACGCCTTGGCCTCGATCTTGGACTTGGGTATGCGGAGCAGGCCGGCGATGCGCGCCAACCCTCCGGCGAACTCGTGGCACATGCTCACGTTGCGGACCGAGGTGGCGGTGTTGATGGCCAGGGCCACCCGGCTGAGCGGATTGGTGAGGTTGATGAGGAAGGCCTCCGGGCAGTACCGCTCGATATCGGCACAGATGCCGAGCATGGTCCGGATCGACCGGAGGGAGTGGAAGACACCCCCGGGTCCACCGTTCTCCCCGGTGATCTGGGTGGCGCCGTAGCGTCGCGGGATCTCGTAGTCCTCGACCCAGCGCGGCCACCGCCCGACCTCGGCACTGGTCAGGCAGAAGTCGGCGCCGGCCATGGCCTCGGCCGGATCGGTGGACGACTCGATGGTGATGGGGCTGTCGTTGCGCTCATTGATCCGGTCGGCGAACCGAACCGCCACCCCGAGGCGTTCGGGGCTGACGTCGTGGAGGACCATGGTGGCCCCGCGGGTGCGGCGGGTGTTGATGGCGTCCAGCACCATCACCGGCCCGAACGACATCCCACCGGCGCCGATCAGGCAGATCCTCGGTCCCTGGCCTGTGCTCGTCGAGTCCGTGCTCATCGCTCCTCCGTCTGCGTGTCGGGGGTCGGCCCGATGGTACCGGCCGCCTCGGTGACCGAGTCGATCCACGCCAGGTAGCCGGGGGCACCGCCGGCCAGGTCCAGCACCACCACCTCGGGGGTCTCGTAGGGGTGGGCTTCCACCACCGCCCGGATGACCGCGGGGGCCAACTCGGCCCGGGTCTTCAGCAGGACCAGCCACTCCTCGGCCCGCTCCAGCACGCCCTGCCACCGGTACCGGCTGACCACCGGCCCCGCCCGCTGGCCGCACGCCACCAGACGGTCGTCCAACAGTTGGTCGACCATCGAATCGGCCCGCACCGGATCGTCGATGGCGAACTGGACCTGCACGTGGGTCGCCACCACCTCCCCGGGACGGGCCGCCTTGGGGTCGGGCACCTCACGATGGTACGCCCCGGCGCGTCTAGCCTGCCGTGGGTGGCCACCCCCCGCGGTCCTCTCGACGCCGATCAGCTGGCTGCCGTCGGTGACGCGGCACGCTCGCCGGGCCCAGGCCCTCGGATGCGCCCACGCCGAGCTCCGAGTGGAACACCTTTGCAGCCAACAGGTCCGGCTGCGGGACGCCCGTCTCGAAGGAGCTGCCGAGGACGTCGAACTCGGGATGGGCGTGCGGGTCGTGATCGACGGGTCCCTGGGCTTTGCCGCATCGGTGGCCACCGGTGCCGATCAGGCCGCGGCCCTGGTCGACGAGGCGGTGGAGGTGGCTCGGACCGTCGCCCGCGCCGGAGGGCGGTCGGTCGAGCTGGCCGACGAGCCGAGCCACGGGGCCGTCCACTGGACGTCCGACTACGACGTCGATCCCGTCGACGTCCCCCTGTCCGAGAAGGTGGGACTCCTCGCGGCCTGGAGCGACCGCCTGCTGGCCGCCGCGGCGGTGGACCACGTCACCGCCGACGTCCTGGCCGTGACCGAGGACAAGTTCTACGCCGACCTGTCCGGCACCGAGGCCACCCAACGACGGGTCCGGGTCCACCCCACCGTCGAGGCCTTCGCCGTCGACCCCGACGGGAGCTTCGAGACCATGCGGACCGTGGCCCCCCCGGTCGGCCGGGGTTGGGAGTACCTGCAGGGCGAGGGCTGGGACTGGGACGCCGAGTTGGCGGCCGTTCCCGAGCTGCTGGCCGAGAAGGTCCGGGCCCCCTCCATCGTCGCCGGGCCTTACGACCTGGTGATCGATCCCACCAATCTGTGGCTCACCATCCACGAGTCGATCGGGCACGCCACCGAGCTGGACCGGGCCATGGGATACGAGGCGGCCTACGCCGGGACCTCGTTCGCCACCCTCGACCAGCTGGGGTCCCTGCGCTACGGCTCCGAGGTCATGCACGTGACCGGGGACCGGACCACCCCGCACGGCCTGGCCACCGTGGCCATCGACGACGAGGGGGTGCCCGGGCCAGTCGTTCGACCTGGTCCGGGCCGGCATCCTGGTCGGCTACCAGCTCGACCGGTCGATCGCGTCGGCCAGCGGGCCTCGGGGCGTCCAACGGCTGCGCCTTCGCCGACTCCCCCCTGCACGTGCCCATCCAGCGGATGGCCAACGTCTCCCTGCAGCCGGCCGACGGCGACGGGCCGACCACCGAGGACCTGATCGGCGGGGTGGACCGCGGCCTCTACATCGTGGGCGACAAGAGCTGGTCCATCGACATGCAGCGGTACAACTTCCAGTTCACCGGGCAGCGGTTCTTCCGGATCGAGGGCGGCCGCCTCGTGGGCCAGGTCCGTGACGTCGCCTACCAGGCCACGACCACCGAGTTCTGGGGGTCGATGGAGGCGGTCGGGGGCCGGTCCACCTACCTGCTGGGCGGGGCGTTCAACTGCGGCAAGG
This sequence comes from uncultured Acidimicrobiaceae bacterium, assembly GCA_963835465.1. Lineage (GTDB taxonomy): Bacteria > Actinomycetota > Acidimicrobiia > Acidimicrobiales > RAAP-2 > Bog-756. The sequence continues at coordinate 326,239 of CAWIFR010000005.1, read as the reverse complement.
GCCAGCCCGGCCAGGTGGCGCCGGTCTCCCACGGCTGCCCCTCGGTCCTGGTGCGGGGCGTCCGGGTGCTCAACGCCCGCGAGGAGTCCGGCCGGTGAGCGGCGCCGGCCGCCGGCCGAGCGGACGGGCTCCCACCGGCCCAGGACGTGGTCGAGGCGGCGCTGGCCGCGGCGGCGCCGGGAAGCGACCAGTGCGTGGTCCTCGTGGAGGAGACCAGCGAGGTCGAGGTCCGCTTCGCCAACAACACCACCACCACCAACGGCAGCCGCCGGGACCGGCGGGTCACCGTGATCAGCCTGCGCCAGGTCGAGGGCGGGATGGCCGCCGGCGTCGCCCGCCGGGGCGGCGACGTCGACGTGACCGAGCTGGTCCGGGCGGCCGAGCAGGACGCGGCCGGGTTCACCGCCGGCCGACGATGCCAGCCCGCTCCTCACGCCCGCAGGCCGCCGGCCTGCCCCGGCGCCTCGACGCCGCTTCCACCAGCCCCGCGGCCACCACCGATCTGTCCGGTCCTGTCCGGCGTGCTCGACCGACCTGTCGGCCGGCCTTCGACCGGGCCCGCCGGTCCGACCACGTCCTGGCCGGCTTCGCCGAGCACCGCGCAGACCACCGAGTACCTGGGGACCTCGACCGGGCTCCGCCTGGCCCACGCCCAGCCGCAGGGGGCGCTGCACCTGGTGGCCCGTAGCGCCGACGGGATCAGCTCCACCTGGGCCGGGGCCGGCACCACCGACTTCACCGACGTCTCCGTCGAGGAGCTCGAGGACCGGCTGCCGGAGCGCCTGGCCTGGTCGGCCCGACGGCTCGAGCGGCCCGCCGGGCGCTACGAGGTGCTCCTCCCCCCCGAGGCGGTCGAGCGACCTGATGGTGGGGCTGGCCTATGAGCTCAGCGGTCGCAACGCCGAGGACGGCAGGACCGTCTTCTCGCGGCCCGGGCGGGGGGACCCGGGTGGGCGAGCAGCTCTCCCGCGGTCCCCTTCGACCTGCGCAGCGACCCCGGCCGCCCGGGCCTCGAGTGCTCGCCGTTCCTCACCGCCGCCGCCTCCTCGGCCGACACGTCGGTCTTCGACAACGGCCTGCCGCTGGCCCCGACCGACTGGATCGCCGGCGGGCGGCTCCAGCGGCTGCGCTACCACCGCGCCGGTGCCGCCCGCTCGGCGGTGGAGCCGGCCGGCTTCATCGGCAACCTGATCCTCGAGGTGCCGGGAGCCTCCGGTTCGCTGGAGGAGCTGGTGGCCCGGACCGAGCGCGGCCTGCTGCTCACCTGCCTCTGGTACATCCGCGAGGTGGACCCGGCCACCATGCTGCTGACCGGGCTCACCCGGGACGGCGTCTACGTGGTGGAGGACGGCGAGGTGGTCGGCGCGACCAACAACTTCCGGTTCAACGAGAGCCCCGTCGACCTCCTGGCCCGGGTCAGCGAGGTGGGGTCGAGCGTCCGGGCCCTGGGCCGGGAGTTCGGCGAGTACTTCAATCGCACCCTGCCATGCCCGCCTGCGGGTGCCCGACTTCAACATGAGCTCGGTGAGCCAGGCCAGCTGATCCGACCCTCCGGGCGGACCAAGCCATCTCGCCACTCTGCGTGGCAGGGCGATCGGCGGTGCGCCGGCGGACCGGCAACGGATCCTTCGCAGGTCAGAGCCGTGTGTGTGCGCGAGGGGGGCCTGCGGCGGCGCGCCACGGGCGGCGCCTCGATTACCCGACTAGCCGGACCGGTCGGTAGATTGCGGCCGTCGGATCGCGGTCGCCCCCGTTGGCCCGCCCCCCACCCGGGCAGTGGGGAGAACCCCTCGAATGGCCTCCGGCATTCGGCGACGGACCAACCGATCAGGAGATCACCACACACCACACAGACGACTCGGACAAACACACCCGCTAGCACACCCGGCTCGTTATAGCCAGGCCGTACCACCCTTCCCGGTGCTCGGCTGGGGCGTTGAATGCACAGACGTGGGGTCCACCCAACCAAAAGAGAGCCAGGGCGTCCGTCGTCGACCGACCGGCCCTGACCGACCGAGGAAAGGTCACCCGCCATGCCTGCACTTCCCCTCATTCCGACGTACCCGTCCCACCCCGAACCAGCACCGCCCCACCACGCGACCCGGCCCCGTCGGCGCGGATGCGCGCCGTCGCCTGGGCCGCACGTGGCCGCCGTGCTGGTCCCTGGCCGGAGGCACCCTGTCCGAGATCGGCCGGGCCGGCGCCGGCCTCACCACCGGGGCCGGCATGGTCCTCAACGCGCCGATCGTGGCGGCCGCCGGCACTGCCCGACGGTTCGGGCTACTGGCTGGTCGGCGCCGACGGGGGCGTGTTCTCCTTCGGCGACGCCGGCTTCTACGGGTCCACCGGCTCGCTGCATCTCAACCAACCCATCGTGGGCATCCAGTCCACCCCCGACGGGCTGGGGTACTGGGAGGTGGGGGCCGACGGCGGCGTGTTCGCCTTCGGCGACGCCGGCTTCTACGGCTCCACCGGCACCCTCCACCTCAACCAGCCCATCGTGGGCATCGAGAGCCACCCCGGACGGCGGGGGCTACTGGCTGGTGAGTGCCGACGGCGGCGTGTTCGCCTTCGGCGACGCCACCTTCCACGGTTCGGCCATCGGGCTGTCCCCGACCAGTGCCATCGTGGGGCTGGCCGCCTCGCCCGACGGCAACGGCTACTGGGAGGCGGCGGCCAACGGCGCGGTCTTCGCCTTCGGCGACGCCGCCTATGCCGGGGGGGCCTCGACCTCCCGGGCTGTCGTGGGGATCAGCGCCATGGGCACCGGCTACCGGCTGCGTGGCCGCCGACGGCGGGGTCTTCGACTTCGGCGGAGCCTCCTTCTTCGGCTCGGCCGGGGGCTCGCGCCTCAACAAGCCCATGATCGGGATCTCCTCCACCACCGCCGGCTACCTCACCGTGGCCTCCGACGGCGGCATCTTCGCCTACGGCAACGCCGGCTTCTACGGCTCGCTGGCCGGGAGCACGTGTCTCAGCCCGCCCTCGGCAGCCGTCGATGTCGGGGCCGACGGGGTCACCGACTTCCAGCGCCAGGCGTGGTTCCGGGTCAACATGTGCGAGGAGGGCGGCCTCTGGAACGTGGACGGGCCCGGTGTACAGCGGTGGCCTGGGCTTCAGCCACGCCAACTGGGCCCAGTTCAACACCTTCGGCTACCCGGCCGACGCCGCCCGTGCGCCACGCCCGAGCAGCAGATCCGGGTGGCCGTGGCCTTCGCCGTCCGCTACTGGGGCAACCCCAATGCGGCCCCGGACCAGCACGGCTGCACCGGCGGGTACTGACGGCCGGCGCCGACTCAGCCCTCGGTCGGGTGCGGCCACCTACCGCTCCAGCATGGCCGCCATCCGCCGGTGGACCACCTCGACCGCCTGCAAGGGCCGGATCATCACCCGGAACTCGATGATCCGGCCCTCGGCGTTGCATCGGATGATGTCGACCCCGTTGACGTACTTCCCGTCCATGGTGGTCTCGAACTCGAGCACCGCGGTGTCCCCGGACGTCACGACCTTCGTGTACCGGAAGCCACCGGCCGGGGCGGTCCCGCCGTCGGCTTGTCGGTCCGTGGTCCCCCGGAAAGGTCTGGGCGGCGGCCTCGAGGTAGAGGGTGGTGACGGCCTTGCCCCGCTGGGGGGTGAAGACGATCGGCGAGTAGAAGACCACCTCGTCGTCGAGCAGCCGGTCGAGCCCGCCGGCGAGCTCGCCCCGCAGATGGGCCTGCCACTGCTCGATCACCTGCTCGATCATCGGGTCCTCCTCGAGACAGACGGTAGCCGCCCCCCACCGGCGGTCAGCGCAGGGCCCGGCGCAGACCCTCGGCGAACCGGGCGGCGCCGCCGTGGGAGGGGTGGCGCACGTAGGGAGCGCCGGTGGCCCGCTGGGCGTGGCGGCCGACGGCCACGACCGTCCGCCCCCGGCACACCCGTTCGAGTACGGGGGCGCAGGCGTCGAGCTCGTCCCGTCGGGGATCGCGGTTGCCCGGCGGGAACAGCACGATGGCGTTCCACAGCAGCACGTCGGACGCACACCCCAGCTCGGCCAGCACCCGGTGGACGACGGTGGCCGTCGGCTCCTTCGTCCCGAGCCGGTGAGCAGATGGGGTGAGGTGAACGGCACGCCGGTCCACCGCGCCCCGTGCCGCCCGGGCGCCTCCCCGACCAGCACCACCGGGGCCGACCACCGCCGGGCCAGGTATGCGGTCAGGGCGTCCAGCCGGGCCGTGGCCGCACCGGGCGGGTCGCCCCAGGCCACCGAGTCGGCCTCGTCGTAGAGGTTGAGGGCCCCGGGCACGCCGAGGGCGCGGACCCCAGCGAGCACGTCGGCCACCCGACGGGGACCGGCGCCGGATCGGTGTCGATCGGCCGGGCCGATCAGCCGTCGGAGTGGTGCTCTCCACACCGTGATCATGGCGGCATCCCCGGACCGGTCCACCCGGACGGCGGGCTTCCGGCCCGAGGTCGCGGGCTACCCGCTCACCTGGTGCAGCTCGACCGAGATCTGGTCGTCCTCGATCTCCCGGCCGGAGAACTCGCACCCGAAGGCCTGCGCCACCCGGATGACCATCTCGGCGTTGGAGGCGCTGACGGCCATGTGACAGGCCCCGTCGGTGACGAGGCGCTCCCAGAGGACGCCGATCTCGAAGCCGCGTTGGAACTCGGGATCGTCGGTGTCGAAGCGGAGGTCCGGTGCCATGCCGGAATCATCGTCACGCGCCGCAGAATCCCTTTAGCCCCTCGGCCCCCGGTCTGCCCCGGCCGCGTGCTGCCCCCCGGCCGCCTGGCCTAGAGTGACGCCCGAACCAGAGATCCACCCGCCGCCGGACCAGCCGGCGACGGGCCCATCCGGGGGGGTGGCGCGATGTCCGAACTGCCCGAGTCGATGCCGGCGGCGGTGCTGCACCGTCCCGGCGTGGTCGTCGTGGAGGAGCGGCCGGTGCCCCGGCCCGGGCCGCACGAGGTGCTGGTGGAGGTGGACCACTGCGGGATCTGCGGGTCCGACGTCCACATGCTCCTCGACGGGTGGGGCGAGAAGGGGCTGGTGGCCGGCCACGAGTTCACCGGGGCCATCGTCGGCCCTGGGCGCCGAGGTGACCGGCTGGGAGCTCGGCGAGCAGGTGGTCGGGGGCTCGTCCCCCCGGTGCGGGCGGTGCCGGCGGTGCCTCGAGGGCAAGCCCTCCCAGTGCGAGAACCGGCAGGGCTCGGTGGTCGACGGCCACGACGGGGCCTTCGCCCGCTACGTGCTGGTGCGGGAGGCCTCGCTCCTGCGGCTGCCCGCCGGGCCTCACCTCCCGCCAGGCGGCGCTGGCCGAGCCCTTGGCCGTGGCCCTCCACGGGATCACCCGCTCCGGCGTCGCCCCCGGCGACCGGGTCATGGTCATCGGGGCCGGGCCGATCGGCGCCCTGTCCATCGCCGCGCTGGTGGCCCGGGGCATCGGACCGATCATCGCCGTCGAGCCCGGCGAGCGACGCAGGCAGCTGGCCCGGGAGCTCGGGGCCGCCGAGGTGCTCGACCCCGCCGACCTCGAGACCTTCCCGGCGTGGGAGCCGGAGCGGATCACCGGCCGGGCCGTCCACGTCGTGCTGGAGTGCTCGGGGAAGAAGGCGGCCATGGAGGCCGGCTTCCACCAGCTGGGGCGGGGCGGGACCCTGGTGCTGGTGGGCGCCGGGCTCGAGCACCCGTCCTTCGACCCCAACCGCTTCGTGCTCAACGAGCTCCACGTGGTGGGCTCGTTCGTCTACGACCAGGACGGCTTCGAGCGGGCCCTCGAGCTGCTGGCCACCGACGGCTTCCCCACCGACCTGCTGATCGAGGCGGAGGACGTGCCCCTCGACCGGCTGTCCGAGGCCCTCACCGGCCTGGCCGAGGGGCGGCTGGCCGGCAAGGTGATGGTGGTGCCCCGGCTGTCGGACGCGCGCCGGGAGCGGGGACGGCTGATGGCCCATCCCTACTACCCGAGCGGCGTGCCCCGCTTCAACCACGTGGCCATGAGCCTGCCGGCCGACCTGCTCGACCAGAGTCCACCGGGACGCGATCTGCCGGTTCTGGGGCGAGGTCTTCGGCTTCGACGAGATCGAGGTGATGACCGAGGACCGGCACCGCCTGATCCTGTCGTGCGTGCACTGGGACCAGTTCATCTTCCTCATCGCCGACGACCAGCCCATGGCGTGCCCGCGGATGGACCACTTCGGCTTCTCCGTCGGGACCGCTGGCCGAGCTGGAGGGGGTCCAGGACCGGGCCGAGGCCTTCCGGGCCCACGACGACCGGGTCGACCTGATCGACCTGCACACCGACGACCAGGGGGTGGTGAAGATCCACTCGCTCTACGTCCGGTACCTGCTGCCCATGATGTGCGAGGTGCAGTGGTGGGAGTTCGCCCAGTGAGCGGCACCGCGGCCGGCGCTCGAGGTCGGCGTCTTCGTCCCCCAGGGCTGGAAGCTCGAGTACACCGGCTGGAGCGGTCCCGACGCCTGGGCCCGCTCGGTGGAGCTGGCCGCAGCTGGCCGAGTCCCTCGGCTACGACCACCTGTGGGTCTACGACCACGTGGAGACGGTGCCCCGACGGGAGCCGACCCACGTGTTCGAGGCGTTCACCATGCTGGCCGCGCTGTCCCAGCGGACGTCGAGGGTGGGACTGGGCCAACTGGTCACCTGCTGCCTCGTACCGCAACGCCGGGCTGCTGGCCAAGGAGGCGGCCTGCGTCGACGTCTACTCGGGCGGGACGGCTCATCCTCGGGACTGGGGGCCGGCTGGTTCCACGAGGAGTACGCCTCCTACGGCTACCCCTACCGCTCGAACCCCGAGCGACTCGCCGTGCTGGACGAGACCCTCGAGGTGGTCCGGCGGCTGTGGACCGAGGAGACGGTGACCTTCGACGGTGACCACCTCCACTTCGACGGGGCCTACTGCGACCCCAAGCCCGTCCAGCAGCTGCCGCCCGCTGCTGGTCGGCGGGGGCGGCGAGAAGGTCAACCTCCGGATCGCCGCCCGCCGGGCCGACCTGACCAACTGGCAGGTCGGCTTGGAGGCCTTCCGGCGCAAGTCGGGCCTGCTGGCCGGGTACTGCGACGAGGTCGGGCGCCCGTTCGAGGCCATCCGCCGCACCCACGGCCCGGACTGCCGGCTGTTCGACACCGAGGCCGACTGCCTGGCCTGGTGCGAGTCCGACGGCGGGGGTGACCTGTGGGGCGGCACGCCGACCGAGGAGTACCTGGCCGACAACCTGGTGGGCACGGTGGAGCAGGTCACCGAGAAGGCCCAGGCCTTCGTCGACGCCGGCTGCGGGGGCTCATCCTCTGGCTGCGGGACTATCCGGCCGACGAGACCCTCCGACGGTTCATGGCCGAGGTGGTGCCGGCCCTCCAGGTGCCCTAGTCACCACCTGACCCACCCTCAGGGAACCGCCTGCCATCCGGTGAGTCGCGGCCACGAGGTGGGGCTGGCCCCCCGGCCCACCAACCAGGCGAGGATCTCTCGGGACGTCCCCGCCACCGTGACGAGCGGGACCGGATCACCGGGGTTGGTCCCCATCACCACCACATCAAAGCCCCGGTCCGTGACCACCAGATCGACCGGCGTCCGTCCAGGCAGCCGATGGGCCAGGGCCGCCACCTGGCGGAGGAGCTCATGGGCCACATAGGTGTCCGACCAGGACTCGTCGGTCAGACCGTCGAGTCCCAGGTCGCTCGAGTGCAGGGCCACCTCGCGCCAGCGCAGGAACGGCTGCCCGGCCAACGGCCAGAGCTGGGTGCCCCAGCGGCGGCTGTCCCGGGCCCACACCTCGGGAGGCACGCGGTCCCACGTCTCGCGCAGTGCCATCTCCGCGCCGCTGAGGTCGTCCACGAGCTGGCGCGCCGAGCGGTGGGCGCCGGCCTCGATCTCGGTGTCCCGCTGGGCCGGGCCGCCCGGATACTGATCGACGACGCGCTCCTCGACGGCGGCCTCCACCATCCTCTGATGACTGTCGGCGTTCCGGGCCAGATGGGTGAGGACATGGCCCACCGACCATCCGGGCAGGAGGGAGCGCTGTCGGGCCAGGTCGTCGGTGAGCCGGCCGCCCCCCACTGCATCGAGCAGGAGGTCCGACGCCTGCCGACAGCCGCTGATGCTCTCCGTCACCCGCACGACGATGACGATAGGCGCTGCCGGCGCGGGCGGCCGGACCGCGCCCGGATTGTTGCCTACCCACTGCATCAGTCAGGGTTGTCCCGCGCCCTACCCGGCGTTGGCGAAGGAGGGGTACATGAGGCCACGGACCGAGCGAGGCCGGGACAGGACTCGGCGCCTGCGGCTCCCGGCCCGGGCCTTGTCCCTGCGGTCACGGTCCTCGTCGGTTCGCTGGTTGGGGCCATCGCCCCGTCGGCGTCGGCGGTGGCCAGCACGCCCCCCTCGGTCAACCAGGCCAGCACCTCGACGCGCGGGGTGACCAGCTCCACGATCAACGTGGTGTTCCCGGTGGTGTCGCTGAACTCGCTGGCCGGGCAGGAGGGGTTCGCCCAGGATTCCGAGTACGGCGAGCAGTCCAAGGCCATCAACTTCTACGTCAACCAGATCAACCAGGCCGGGAGGCATCAACGGCCGGAAGATCCACGCCATCATCACCACCTTCGACCCCACCGACGAGTCGTCCATGCGGGCGCTGTGCAAGACCTGGACGGAGGGTTCGCCGGCCGCCTTCGCCGTGCTCGACGGCATCGGGGCCTGGACCGGCGACAACCAGCTGTGCGTCACCCAGGAGGGCCACACCCCGATGATCGGGCAGTGGACCACGGTGACCAACTGGACCAACGAGGGGTCTCCCTACCTGTGGTGGACGGGCCCCGACCAGTCGGTCATCCTGCAGGCCGTGGTCAACTGGGGCCTCAGCTCCGCCCTGCTCGGCGGGACCCACAAGGTGGGGGTGCTGGTCGGCGACCGGGCCTCCGACCAGCTGGCCCTCAAGCAGTACCTCCTGCCCGACCTGCGGCGGGCCGGGATCACCGCCACCGTCAAGACCATCGCTTCGGACCCCAACGACTCGGCCACCACCAACACCCAGGCCCCGCTGGTCATCCAGCAGCTGCGCAGCGCCGGGGTGACCTCGGTCATCCCTCTCATCCCGTTCAACGTCTTCTACCCGGTGCTGGCCGCCGAGACCAGTCAGAACTACTACCCCACGCTGCTCCTCTCCGACTACGAGTCGAGCATCGAGTCGGCCCTCGGCCTGATCCCCATCCCGTACGAGAAGGCCCTCGACGGCCAGGAGGGGCTGACCGTCCAGACCCTCGGGTGGAGGCACCAACGCGTCCAACTACACCGGCCCGCTGGGCTACGACCCCGGGGTCAAGGCGTGCTGGACCCCGTGGCACGCGGCCTACCCGCAGATCCCCAAGGGCGCCACCACCGACTACCTCGAGCAGCAGGGCCCGGTGGTCAGCTGGTGCCAGGTCATCAGCTTGTTCGCCACGGCCGCCCGTGCCGCCGGTCCGCACCTCAACCGCCGGACCTTCGTCACCGCCTTGTCCAAGATCAAGAACTTCCCGGGCACCACCACCCCGGTGCTGAGCTACAGCGCCACCAAGCACTACGGCCCGACCCAGTACAAGATCGTCCGCCTCCGGAACAACGTCCCTCCCTCAGCCGACTGCCAGCTCACCTCGCAGGGCAAGGCCCAGGGGACCTGCTGGGTGACCGTGCAGCCCTTCACCCATCTCCCCACCGGCTGAGGGCGGAGCCGTGACCTACCATGACCGCCGATGAGACCAGACCCACACCACCCGCGGCCGCAGCGGCCCCAGACGTGAACGTCGGCCACGCCACCGACGCCCCGCTGCGCGGCCGTCCCCGACCGGGTGGCCCTGGTGGTCGACGGCGAGTCGGTCACCTACCGGCAGCTGGAGCACCGCATCCGCCAGGCCGAGGCGGCCCTCACCGCCGCCGGGGTCGGCCCCGGGGACCGGGTGGCCCTGGTCAACCTGGGCAGCGTGCTGTCGGTGGCCACCATCTTCGGGGCGGCCCGGATCGGTGCGGCGTCGGCCCAGATGAACGCCTATCTGACCCCGGGCGAGCTGGGCCAGCTGGCCGAGCTGACCGGGCACGCGGGTCGGCGTGGCCGGTGGCCGCTACGCCGACGGCCTGCGCTCGGTCGCTGGCCGGCCCGGTCCTCGCCGAGGACGAGGTCTTCGCCACCGAGGTGGACGAGCGCACCGCCCCGGCCGGTGTCGGCCAGGGTGACGACACCGCCCTGGTGCTCTACACCAGCGGCACTACCGGCCTCCCCAAGCCCATCCCCATCAGCCACGGGGTGGTCGCCGACCGACTGGCCTTCTACGGGAAGCCCATCGACCCCGACGCCCCCCAGGTCGTCGACATGATGTCGGCGCCCATCTTCCACATCGCCGGCACCCTGGGCCTGTTCGTCTGCCTGGTCCAGGGCAAGCAGATGGTCTTCCTACCCAAGTTCGATCCCGGCGAGTGGCTGGACCTGGTCGAGCGGCACCGGGTGGCCCAGACCTTCGTCGTGCCGACCATGCTCCGCCGCATCCTCGACCATCCCCGCTTCGAGCGCGACCGACCTGTCGTCGCTGCGCTCACTCAGCTACGGTGCCGCCGCCTGCCCGGTGGACCTGGTCCGACGGGCGGTGGCCGCCTTCCCCGGCGTGGACTTCTCCAACACCTTCGGCCAGACCGAGACCCTCGGGGCCTATGCCGCCCTCTCCCCCGACGACCACCGGCGGGGCGACCGCTTCGACTCGGTCGGTCGGCCCCTGGCCGGAGTCGAGCTGCGCATCGTGGAGCCGGGCACCGACCGTGAGGTGCCGCCCGGAGAGGTCGGCGAGTTCGTGGTGCGGGCCGTGCAGAACACCACCACCGAATGGCTCCACACCGGCGACACCGGACGACAGGACGCTGAGGGCTACCTCTATCTGGTGGGCCGGCTGTCCGACACCATCAACCGGGGTGGCGAGAAGTTCGGGCCCGTCGAGGTCGAAGAGGTGCTCCGCTCCCACCCGAGGGTGGTCGACGCCGGCGTGGTGGGCCTTCCCGACCCGGAGTTGGGCGAACGGGTGGGGGCCATGGTGGTCGTAGTCCGGTCCGGTGACCACCGAGGAGCTGCTTCACCACTGCGCCTCGGGACTGGCCACCTACAAGGTTCCCGAGTACCTCGAGTTCGCCGAGGACCTGCCGGTGACCGCCTTGGGCAAGCCGGACCGGAAGGCCCTCCGGGCCCGGCTCGGCGGCGCCTCTCGGGTCGGACGGGTCACGTCCTGACCCCGGCGCCGCCGGCCGGTCGCCGGTGGATCAGGCCGGTGGGCCCGAGCCCAGCTTCACCGAGGCGGAGTGGGTCTGACCGGACTGGTCGGTCCACTGCAGCTGGACGGTGTCCCCGGGGTGCCGGGGCTCCAGGAGGTTGGACAGGTCAGTGGGCGAGTTGACGGCCGTTCCGTTGACGCTGACGATGGTGTCACCGACCACGACGCCGGCCTGGCCGGCAGCCGATCCGGACAGGACCTGCGACACGACGGCACCGGAAGACGAGGTGCCGCTGCTGTTCCCGTTGTCGCCGAACCCGTTGCCCAGTCCGCCCGAGTTGTCTCGACGGCGAGGACCCGATGCCCAGACCGAGGAACCCGGTGGGCCCGATGTGGATGGTCGAGGACGCCTGTCCGGCGATGATCTTGTGGGCCACCGACAGGGCGGTGTTGATCGGGATGGCGTAGGCCTGGGTGGCTGAGACCTGATAGCCGGAATCGGCGGAGGCGGCGGTGTCCATCCCGATGACCTGGCCCTGGGTGTTGACCAAGGAACCACCCGAGTCGCCGGGCTGGATACCGGCGTTCACCTCGATCAGTCCGGTCAGGTTCTCCGCATTGCCACCACCGTTGTCGCTGGCGGTGATCGACTGGTCGAGGGCGGTGATCGAACCCCCGGCGGCACTGGGGGTGCCGCCGGTGCCACCGGCGTTGCCCACACCGACGACGGCCTGGCCCACCGCGGCCGACCCGCCGTTGGTGGTGACGGTCTGGAGGCCACTGGCCCCCGACAGCTTGATCACGGCGATGTCCCCGGTCCGGTCGTAGCCGACCACGCTGGCCGAGTAGGTCTTCCCGTTGCCGACATCGGTCACGCTGATGCTGGTGGCCCCGTCGATGACGTGGTTGTTGGTGAGCACCTCACCGTCCGACGTCAGCACCATCCCGGTGCCGGCCGCCTGCTCGTTCTGGTAGCTGAGGTTGGTGTTGATGTCCACCAGGGCCGGTCGAGACCTTGGCAGCGATGGCCGAGATGTCCGAGGGGGCGCCGGCGCCGGTCGACGTGTTGCCCGACGAGGACGAGCCGCCGCCGGACCCGATGCCGTTGGAACCGGAGCCGTTGCCGAAGGGGAACGAGCCGCTGCCCGACGAGCCGGAGGCGCCCCCCGAACCGGTGGACGGATTGGCCGATACCGCTGCGGTCGAGGAGGTGGGCCACACCACGTGGCCCAGTCCGACCCCGGCCACGACGGCCACCACCACGACCACGGTGGCCAGCGCCATCATGATGCCGTTGCGGGAGCTGGCCGGGGCCTTGGGCGCCGGGGGGCCGGCCGGGGGCCACCCGTACGTGGTGGAGGCACCACCGTCGTTGGGCATCCACGTGGACTGGGGAGGTGGGGGCCAGGCCGACTGGGGAGGTGGCGGCCAGGTGCCGGTGGGCGGCGTCGGCGCGCCGGGCCCCACCTGGGGCTGGGGTCCGGTGGGTGGGTACTGGCCGGTCGGATCCTGCCAACCGGTGTGCACGGGAAATGGGGCTCCCGGCGGCACCGGGGCCCCGGCGATCGGAGGCAGGGGGATGGCCCGCCCGTACCGGGGATCGGCGTCGGCACCCGCCGGCGGTGTCGTGGGCTCCGGTCCCGTCGTGGGGTCCGAGGACTCGCTCATCTTGCTTCCACCTTCCGATTCGGCGACGTTCCGAGGCCGCCCGGCGTCTGGGCCGTCGACCTCACCACACCATTGGAGGGCAGCCTTCTAAGGACGACATCAACTCCGCGTATGAAGATCGTAAATTCAATGGAGGCCCGGCGTGTCCTCATGCCTGGTCCGGATCCGGGGACCACCCGGGGTCGAGGTCGAAGAACTGGAGGGTCAGGGCTTCGAGGCCCACGGCGAAGAGGGTCCACTCGCGGACAGGACCATCGGGCCCGGTGGGTCGGAGGATGCCGAACATGCCCGAGGGGTCGACCCGACTCCGGAGGGCGCACCCCTCGGCCAGCGACTCGGCGGCAATGGCGAACTGGCGCAACGACAAGCCGGGGCGGAGTTGGAGGCCCAGCAGTGACGCCATGCCGGCGTAGAGCTCTACGAACCGGTGGGTGAAGGCGTTATAGCCGTCCACCAGGGCCGACTCGATCCGCTTCCGGTAGACGTAGGGGTCGCCGGCGGTGGCCAGGGCCCACACCCCGATCCACGAGGTCCAATTGGGCGACCGCTCGAGGGCCTCGACATTGGCCGCCCCGGCCACTCGGCACAGTTCCGCGGCACTCCTCCACCGGGCCTCGGGCGACGAGACGTCGAGCTGCCCGAGCAGCGAGGTGATCGACGACTCGGTGTCCTCGAACTCGGCGCTCCCGTCATCGGTGGCGATGGAGACGAGGACGTCGGCCTGGAAGTCGGCCTGGTTGTCCCAGACCCTCCGGATGATGGAGGCGTTGGTCAGCCGGACCCCGGTGTCCCGCTCCACCCGGTCGAAGACCCGTTTGAAGGTGAGGGCCTCGGCGCCCGTGCCCAGGCCCTCCTCTTGGAGGATGGCCCGACCGGTATCGAGGAGGAGGACCCGGAGTTCCTCCTTGGTCTGCTTGCGCTGACGAGCCGCTCCCATCAGCGCTCCACCCCGCACCGGCTGGTGCGAACTGCCCGGTTGGTCGCCCTCATTGCTTCTTTCCTCGGCCCCTGCCTCCCCTACGCCGAGTGTAGAGGCGGTGGAGCGGACCGGAAGACTGCAGAGTACTGCAATTAGCAGTTGCAATTACTGGACCGCGTTCCCCATACTGGGGCCCGTCGGGCGGCACGACCCGGGAGTTCCGGGCACCGGGTGACGCGGGGGCACCGCCCCGGTGGCCCCCACACCCTGGCGGGCGTGGTTGGAGCAAGCAGCCGCCACGCGCCCCTACGCCGCTCAGGAGATGGGCGCATTCCCCCCGTCGACCATGACCGTGGCCCCGGTGACGTAGCGGGCCTCGTCGGAGAGCAGGAAGCGGACCACCGGTCCGATGTCCTTGACGGGATCGCCGAGATAGCCCATGGGATGGTCGCCGAGCACGCGCTCGGCCATGGTGGGATCGGCGGCCATGGCCACGCCCACGGCCGGTGAGTCGGCCAACGGGGCCACACAGTTCACCCGAACCCCGTCCCGCCCCCACTCCCTCGCCCACGCCCGGGCCAACCCCCGAACGGCGGCCTTGACCGAGGCGTAGGGCGCCAGCCGCTTGGTCCCCCGGAAGCCTGCTTCGGAGGTGAGGAGCACCAGGCTGCCGCGACTGGCCACCAGATGGGGGTGGGCGTAGTGCGCCAACCAGACCGCCCCCCGCACCGAGACCACGACGTGGTCGCGCAGGTCGGCCAGGGGCACCTCGGCGGGGACCACCGGATGCGGCGACCGACCGCTGGTGGCGTTGTGGACCACGCCGGTAAGCCGACCCTCCTCCCCCACCACGCGGTCCACCGCCGCGGCCACCGCGGACCCGTCGGCGACGTCACAGTGGACGTAGTGGCCACGACCGCCGGCCGCGGTGACCTCATCGGCTACCTGCCGACCCTCCGCCTCCCTTCGCGCTGCCACCCACACCGACCATCCGGCCGCACCGCAGGCAATGGCGATGCCTCGGCCCACCCCGCCGCTGGCCCCCGAGACCAGTACCACCGGACCCTCGTCGGCGGTCATTGATCCACCCGGATCACCGTGCCGTTGACCCCTTGGCCTCCACCGGTCAGCAGCATGTCCACTGCGCCGACGACGTCGGACTCCCAGGGGCGGCCCGCACCGGAAAGGCGGGCCGAGGTGGAGACCACATTCACCCGGACGCCGCGCCACCGCTCCACCTCGACGAGCGACTTGGCCATCACCTCGACGGCATCGGCCACCGCCGATTCGAGGGCCCAACCGGCACTGCCCTTGGCCTCAGGTCGGTCAACCACCGCCACCACCTGACCACCGTGCCGGCACCGCGTGCACGCCGTGGACAGGGCGGCGAACCACAGGGCGATGTCCGTCTCCAACCGCGCCGTCCATCCCCCGAGGTCTGTGTCGAGCACCGAGGATGGGGCGGGCGACGACGGCCACACGGCCACCACCGCGGCGGCCACCGGAGGCCCGGCCCTGCGGTCATCCCTCCATCCCTCGACCGATGACGCCTCCGACCACGATGGATCGAAGGCCACCTCGGGCAGACGGTCGAGGGGGGCGCCGAGCCTGTTGGCCAGGGCCTGCGCCGAACTGGTGCCCACCACCCAGGGCGGCTCGATCAGCGCGTCTGGCACACGGCCAGAGATAGCACACCGTCGGGCAGGGCGGTCGCCGACCCGCCCGGGCCGCTGGTCGGCCTACCCGCCCGCGCAAGACGTAGGCTCCCGGCGATGGCCGCCACTGTGCCCCGGGTCGAGCCGCCGGTCCCCCTCGTCGGCGGTCCCCTCCCTTGGGTGCGTGGGGGACTGGGACTCCTCCAAGACCCCACCGCCTTCTTCGCTCGGCAGCGCCGGCGGCACGGCGACACCTTCGTGGTCGACGCCTTCGGCCACCGCATGTTCTGCGTGTTCTCCCCCGAGGGGGTGCGTTCGCTCTACGCCCAGCCCGAGGACCGGGCCAGCTTCGGAATCGCCACCTACCAGCTGATCAGGTCCAAGGTCCCCGTCGAGCTGCTCCTGGGTCGGCGCAACCACCCCAAGTCCCTCTTCGGCAGCCAGCGCGTCGAGACCTACCTCGACCATCTCCGCCAGGCTGTCGACCTCGAGATGGACAGGCTGGGGCCGTCGGGCACCTTCGAGGTGTTCGGTGAGATGCGTCGATTGAGCCACCGGCTGGGCCTGGCGTCGTGGGCGGGCCGGGAGGCGGCCTCCGATCGGTACATCGAGGCGCTCATCCCTCTGTTCGACCGGCTGGACAGCTCGGAGTCCTTCGTGCGGCCGGGCCAGGCCCTGGTCACCTGGGCCACGGGCAAGCGCCGGGAGTGGGCGGCCATGGCCGGCATCGAGGCCATCTTCGCCGAGATCATCGACGCCCGCCGGTCACAGCCACGCGTCGACGACTTCCTCACCCAGATACTCGACTCCTACGCCGACCTGCCCGACGACGAGAGGAGCGTGGCCGTGGCGCGCGACGTCATCGTCATCCACATGGGGTCACAGTCCAACCTCTACGCCGCCCTGGCCTGGACGGTGGTCAACCTGATGCAGCGGCCGTGGCTGCTCGACCGGGTACGGGAAGGGGACCACGGGCTGCTCGACCAGTGCGCCAACGAGTCCATCCGCATGGCCCAGCGCTCCATCACCCTGCGCCAGGTCCTCACCCCCATCGATGTGGACACCGGTGCGGGCACGCACCGGCTCGACCCGGGTGTCCTGCTCACCACCATGCTCTCCTGCCACAACACCTCGGCCGCCCCTGGACTCGACCACTTCGATCCTTCCCACTACGAGGGCCGGCGACTGGCCGCCACGGTGGAGCTGCCCACCCCCGAGCTGGTCAGCACCTTCGGGCACGGAGTGCACCGCTGCCCGGCGGCGCGATTCTCCGTCTCGGCCATACGCGTGGCCACCCAGGGCCTCCTCGATCGCTACGAGCTGACCCCCCACTTCTCGCGGGCCGCACCCCGACGGCGGCAGATCGGTGGTGTGGCCCGCTCGGCTCGGCCCTGCGTCGTCGGGTTCCGCTCCCGTCGAGGCCGTGGGGGACTCGCGAGATGACGCCTCACCGCTCACGCGGGTGGGTGTGGCAGCGCAACCGCCACCGACAGCTCGTCGTCGCCCCACCGATTCCCCGCGGATCGCAAGCACAGCCCGTTCACTCCCCCGGCGACGACTCCACCACCACGGGATCGGCATTCGTCTGACGGTACCGACGGCAGGTCGCCGGAGGCCACGCCGCGGCAGGTCGCCGGCGGTCGCACCGGTGGACGCACCGGATGCGCCTTCCTGGCGCTGTCCTCCCGCCGATCGACAAGGCCACCGGTGCGCCGGTATCGTCACCTCAGATGACAGAACCTTGTCACTGCGATCCGGCTCACCGGCCGGCCCTCCGCCTCCGCTCCGACCAAGGACGGCCATGAAGAGCTACGAACGCTTCGACGGGGTCATCAACCGCACTGAAGCCGAATCGACCCCCTGGTGGTCCACGCCGCCCCACCCGGGCGAGGGTGCCCCCAACGTGGTGGTCATCCTCCTCGACGACACGGGCTTCTCCCACTTCGGCTGCTACGGCTCCGATCTGTCCACCCCGAACATCGACCGGCTGGCCGCCGGCGGCCTCCGCTACACCAACTTCCACGTGACCCCCCTCTGCTCGCCGACCCGGGCCTCGCTCCTGACCGGACGGAACCACCACACCGTGGGGATGCGCTCCCTCTCCAACTTCGACAGCGGCTACCCCAACATGCGGGGCCACATCACCAACCACGCGGCGACGGTGGCCGAGGTCCTCCGAGACGAGGGCTTCGCCACCTTTGCCGTCGGGAAGTGGCATCTGTGCGCCATGAACAACGCCTCGGCCGCTGGTCCATACGACCAGTGGCCGTGCCAACGGGGCTTCGACCGCTTCTACGGCTTCCTCGAGGGAGAGACCGACCAGTTCCATCCCGAACTCGTCTACGACAACCACAGCGTCGAGCCGCCGGCCCGCCCGGACCAGGGCTACCACCTGAGCGAGGACCTGGTCGACCGGGCCATCGGCTTCATCCACGACAGCAAGTCCATACGGCCCGACCGTCCGTTCTTCACCTACCTGGCCTTCGGGGCCATGCACGCCCCCCATCAGGCTCCAGCGGCCTACCTCGAGAAGTACCGAGGCCGGTTCGACGAGGGCTGGGACGTGGCCCGGGAGCGCTGGTTCGCCCGTCAGCGGGAGATGGGGCTGCTGCCCCCCGGTACCGACCTGGCCCCACGCAACCCCGGTGTCGAGCCGTGGGACTCCCTGCCCGAGAACCACCGTCGCCTGGCCGCCCGGCTGCAGGAGGCCTTCGCCGCCTTCCTCGAGCACACCGACGACCAGATCGGACGACTCGTGGACGCCATCGACGAGATCGGGGAGCTGGACAACACCCTCATCCTGCTGCTGTCGGACAACGGGGCCAGTCAGGAGGGCGGGCCGTTCGGGGTGCTGCATGAGATGAAGTACTTCAACTTCCTGGCCGAGTCACCCGATGAGGCCGTCGAGCGGCTCGACGACATCGGTGGGCCGCACAGCCATGCCAACTACCCATGGGGGTGGGCCCAGGCCGGCAACACTCCCTTCAAGTGGTACAAGCAGAACACCCATGAGGGCGGGGTCCACGTCCCGCTCATCGTGCACTGGCCCGATCGCATTGCCGAGGGCGGCGGCCTGCGCCACCAGTTCCACCACGTGAGCGACATCGTGCCCACCATCTACGAGACCCTCGGGGTCGAGGCGCCGACCACCTACCGCGGCCTCGAGCAGATCCCGGTCTCGGGCACCTCCCTCGCCTACTCGTTCGACTCTCCCGATGAGCCCAGCAGGAAGCGGGTCCAGTACTTCGAGATGATGGGTCACCGCGGCATCTACGCCGATGGTTGGAAGGCGGTCACCCGCCATCAGTCC
This sequence comes from uncultured Acidimicrobiaceae bacterium, assembly GCA_963835465.1. Classification (GTDB taxonomy): domain Bacteria; phylum Actinomycetota; class Acidimicrobiia; order Acidimicrobiales; family RAAP-2; genus Bog-756. The sequence continues at coordinate 307,459 of CAWIFR010000005.1, read as the reverse complement.
GGAGTGCCCTTCGAGGACGACGACTGGGAGCTCTACCACCTCGATCAGGACCGGTCGGAGTGCCACAACCTGGCCGCCGAACAGCCCGAGCGGGTGGCCGAACTGGTCGACCTGTGGTGGAGCGAGGCCGAAGCCTACGGGGCGCTCCCCCTCGACGACCGGACCATCGAGCTTTTCATGACCCGGTACCGCGACGGCTCGCCCCACCCCACGAGCCGGAAGTACACCTACTACCCGCCTATGTCCCCGCTCCCGGGCCAGGCCGCCCCGGCCTTGGGCGGTCGGGGCTGGGACATGGACGCCGTCATCGACCGGCCCGAAGGCGCTGGCGGTGTGCTGTACGCCTCGGGCAACGAGAACTCGGGGGTCAGCCTGTTCATCCAGAACGACCGGTTGGTCCTCGACTACAACTGCTTCGGGGACCACCACCTGGTGGTGTCGGAGGCCAGCGTGCCCAGCGGCCCCTCGGTGGTCGGGGTCCGCTTCGTCCGCGCCGGCCGGGGCGGCGGGGCCACCCTGGTCATCGACGGCGAGCCCAGCGGCTCCCTCGAGGTGCCCTTCATGATGACCATGATCTCCAGCGTCGGCCCGAGCGTGGGCTACGACCACGGGTCACCGGTGAGCGAGCGCTACGACGCGCCGTTCCCGTTCGAGGGGACGCTCCACCGACTGGAGGTGCAGCTGACCCGGGGCTCGCCGGGCGACGGCGAGGCAGAAGCGGCCGAGCGGGCGGCCATGTCCCGCCAGTGAGGGGGTGAGCCGGAGTCAACAGCCCCGGCGGTCAGGCGGTGAACTTGGCTGAGGCGCCGGCGTCGACATCGATGACCGATCCGGTGATGTGTCTCGCACCCTCGGAGGCCAGGAACACCACGGCCGCGGTGATCTCCTCGGGCTCGAGCCAGGGGACCGGCTGGACGTGCAGGGCGGTCATGCCCGGCTCCACATCCTCCCGGGTGGGGTGCTCGAGGTCCGGCCGCATGAGCCCGTAGAGGGTGTCGTTGTGGATCATGGGGGTGGAGACGTTGCCTGGGGCGATGGCGTTGACAGTTACCCCGAAGGCGGCCAGCTCGTAGGCCACCGACTTGACCAGCCCGATCACCCCCCACTTGGAGGCCACGTAGGCGGCGATGCCGGGGTTGGACGAGCGCCCCATCATGGACGAGATACCGATGATCCGGCCCCACCGTTGGCGTCGCATGTGCGGGGCCACAGCCCGCATGGCGTTGAACACCCCGGTCAGGTTGGTGTCGATGGTCTCACTCCACTCGGCTTCGCCCATGGTGCAGATCGAGCCCAGTGAGCTGACGCCGGCGTTGGCCACCAGGATGTCCACCGAGCCCAGCAGGTCCCGGGCCTGTTCCACGAAGGCGAGGGTCGCGTCGAGGTCCCGCACGTCGGTCACCGTCGACACGCACCGGCGACCCTGGCCCTCCACCAGCCGCACCGTCTCGGCCAGATCGTCGGGGGTCGCCAGCGGGTAGCCGACACTGCCCAGGTCGTGGCAGAGGTCACAGACGGCCACGTCCGCCCCCAGCCTGGCGAACTCCACCGCGTGCGACCGGCCCTGGCCCCTCGCCCCTCCGGTGATGACCACCACCCGCCCCTCGAACGGCCTGGCCTCGCTAGCTCCGGTCATGGTCACTCCCCCTTGCGGCGCCGATGGTCGATGCGGCGGCCGGACGATCCTACGGTCCCCGCCGGCCACCGCGCACAAGGGACGGTCACTCCTCAGGCCGTGCGGCCCCATCGGGTTAGCACGTCGCGGTACTGACGGTCCCATCGGTCATAGGTCTCCCGCAGGGCCGTCCCGGGCCAGCTCGTCGGGAGCAGGTCGGTCGGCAGGAGCGGGTCGGCCTGCAGGTGTCGGAGCACCGAGGCGGACAGCACAAACCCCGGGGCCAGATCGTCGGGTCCCTCCGGGGGGAGCGATGCCATCTGCCCGAGGAGTTCGGCCGCCCGATCGGCCCATCCGGGGAGGTCCCACAGCGAGCCGGCCAGGGCCCGCGGGTCACCCTCGGGTGCTCCGGTGAACAGGGTGACACCGGGGTCGGTCGCGGGATCGGGTCGGAGGTCGATGTTGTCGGGTCGGAGCCACAACCCCTCGCGCCGCTCGGCCAGACGGGCCAGGGACAGCCGCTTCCGCCGGGCCGACCGGTCGTCGGCCGACTGCCCAGAGGTGGTCACCACCACCATGCGCCAGCCACCCCCCCACGGCCGGGTCTCCCCCCGTCGGCTGCCCGCCTGGCGCCCCTGCCGGTCGAGGAGATGGCCGGCCAGCCGGTAGCGGCCCGAGCCGTCGGTGGTGACCTCCCCGGCCGTGGCCATCCGGCTCAGGGCCACACGGGCGCGGTTCTCGTTGATCCCGAACAGACCGGCCAGATGGACCAGGTGGGACACGGACAGTTCGGGCGGGCTCTCCCCCAGCAGCGCGCTGGCCAGGACCGATCGGGCGGTGAACGGGCTATTACCTTCTTGCATCATCTGTCTGATATCTGTAATATTGCACACATGGCCCTGACCATGGTGGCTGATGCTGCGGTGCGGCCGGAGGTCTTCCCTACCGACCGGCTGCTGGAGAACGGGATGGCCCGCCCCGAGATCCGACACGAGCTGCGGCGGATCAACAACTGGCGCAACGCCGTCACGGTGGCTGCGGTGTGGGTGTGGGTGGCCGTGATCATCGGGGGATCGGTGGTGATCGATCGCTGGTGGGCCTATCTGATCGCCTTCGTCCTGATGGGTCCGATGTACGCACGCTTCGCCATCCTGATGCATGAGGCCGCCCACAAGCTGCTGTTCACCGACAAACGGGTCAACGACTGGGTCGGCACGTGGCTGTTGGCGTACCCCACGTGGACACCCATCTCCATCTACCGCAGGGGCCACTTCGCCCACCACAAAGAGGAGTTCGGACCCCGCGAGCCGGACCTGGCCTTCTACGGCGGCTACCGGTGCGATCAGCGCACCCTGGCCCGTCGCCTCGTCCGCGATGCCGTGGGCATCTCGGGCTGGAAGAACTTCACCCCCCTGTTCAAGGCGTTGCGGTCAGCGTCCACCCGTCGGGTGGCCGGCTCCATCCTCGGGGTGCAGGTGCTCCTGTGGGCCGTGCTCTGGGCCACCACCGGCCGGTGGTGGATCTACCCGCTGCTGTGGTGGCTGCCGTGGATGACCCAGTGGCGAGTGATCAACCGGCTCCGGGCCATCGCCGAGCACGGCGGACTGCAGGCCGGCCAGGACCGCAGGGTGACCACCCACAACGTGCGCCAGTCCCTACCCGCCCGGTTCTGGATCGTGCCCTACAACACCGGCTGGCACCTGGCCCACCACGTCGACATGGGCATCCCGTTCCGCAACCTCCCCGCCTTCCACGCCGAGTTGGCGCGGGCCGGCTACATCACCGACGGGATCACCTATCCGAACTACCGGTCGCTGTGGAGGGCCCTGGCCTCAGCCTGAGGCCCTCACTGCTCCACGGTCAGCACGGACGGTCGCGCAGCGCCCGGTACTGGCGGACCAGGCCGGCCGTGGAGGAGTCCTCGCCACCGAGTTCGGGGGCGTCGGCGCCGCTGAGGGCCGGGGCCAGCGCCACCGCCAGGGCCTTGCCCAGCTCCACACCCCACTGGTCGAACGAGTCGATGCCCCACACCGCGCCCTCGGTGAACACGGTGTGCTCGTAGAGCGCCACCAGTTGGCCCAGGACCGAGGGCGAGAGTTCCGGCGCCATGATCGTCGAGCTCGGGTGGTTGCCGGCCATCACCTTGTGGGGCACCACCTCGGACGGCGTACCGTCCGCCGCCACCTCCTCGGCAGTCTTCCCGAAGGCCAGTGCCTTGGACTGGGCGAAGCAGTTGGCCATCAGCAGGTCCTGCTGGTCGCCGTGCTCCCGGGTGGATCGGCCGAAGCCGATGAAGTCGGCCGGGATGAGCCGGGTCCCCTGGTGGATGAGCTGGTAGAAGGCGTGCTGGCCGTTGGTCCCCGGCTCCCCCCAGAAGATCTCCCCGGTCTGCCCCCACACCGGTGAGCCATCCCGCCGCACCGACTTCCCGTTGGACTCCATGGTCAGCTGCTGCAGATAGGCGGGGAAGCGGGCCAGCCGCTGGCTGTAGGGCAACACCGCATGGGTCTCGGCCCCGAACAGGTTGGTGTACCAGACGTTGAGCATGGCCTGGATGACCGGCAGGTTGGCCTCGAGCGGGGTGACGGCGAAGTGCCGGTCCACGGTGTGGAACCCGGCCAGCATCTCGGCGAAGGCCTCGGGCCCGATGGCCACCATGAGCGAGAACCCGATGGCCGAGTCGTACGAGTACCGACCGCCGACCCAGTCCCAGAAGCCGAACATGTTGTCGGGGTCGATGCCGAACGCAGCGACCCCGGACCGGTTGGTGGAGACGGCCACGAAGTGCTTGGCCACCGCCTCCTCTCCGGTACCGAGCCCCTCGAGCAGCCACTGTCGGGCCGCCGAGGCGTTGGTCAGGGTCTCCAGGGTGGTGAAGGTCTTGGAGCTGACCACGAAGAGCGTCTCGGCCGGGTCCAGGTCGTGCGTGGCCCGGTAGAGGTCGACCGGGTCGATGTTGGAAACGAAGCGGAAGGTGATGTCGGGGGTGGCGTAGTCGGACAGCGCCTCGTGGGCCATGGCCGGACCGAGGTCCGACCCCCCGATGCCGATGTTGACCACCGCGCCGATGCGGCGGCCGGTGGCCCCGGTCCACTCCCCACTGCGGATCGCCGTGGCCACCGCGCCCATGTGGTCCAGGACCCCGTGCACGTCGGCCACCACATCCTGGCCGTCCACCTCCAGCTGGGCGTCCCTCGGCATGCGCAGCGCCACATGGAGCACGGCCCGATCCTCGGTGGTGTTGATGTGGCGCCCGGCGAACATGGCGTCACGCCGCTCCTCGACGCCGGCCCGACGGGCCACCGCCATCAGCGCGGCCATGGTGTCCGCGGTGACCCTGTGCTTGGAGTAGTCGAGCGTCAGGTCGCCGGCGGCGGCGGTCATGGCCGAAGCGCGACCGGGGTCCTCGGCGAACAGTTGGCGGAGGTGGCGGTCACGGATGCCCTCGAAATGGTCGGTCAACCGCCGCCACTCGTCGGTGGACTGCAGATCCACGACACCGTCTCGGTCGCTCATCGCGTACCGGCCACGCTGTCGATTCGTCTCCTGTCCATGCCGCTCCGTTCCGTGCCGAGGGGTGCTCGCCGGTCGCCGGTAGCGACCAGGCTGACACAGCGACTCCCCCTCTGGGTGCCCGAACGAGAAGATTACCCACCATTCACCTTTCGGTAGCCCGTAGATCGCCTGCTGTTCACCTGGCTTCCTTAGGGTGCAATCGATGGGGGCACACCGCGACATCTGGTGCGTACGTACGGGCCGGGCACCGGGTAGGTCCGGGGGGAGGCCCCCCTCCCGTCCGCGCGGGTGGCTCCCCCTGCCTCTCACGGCCGCCCGCCCGATGGTGGCGCCTCCGGTGCGTCGGCCCAGCAGCGGCGCCACGGCCCGGGCCCGTCGTCGCCGTCACGAAGGGACGGCCTGCGACCTCCTCTGGAGGTCGCAGGGCCGGCGATGAGCCTGGCCTTCCGCGAAGGCGAGCACGGCGTGCCCCGACCCGCAGATCATCCGACCATCCTCATCATCGACGACGACCTTCGATCCCGTCAGGGGCTGGCCGCCACCCTGTCGGTGGAGGGGTTCGACGTGGTGACCGCCTCCGACGGCGCTGAGGGCGTGGCCCAGGTCCAGGCTGCCCGACCATCGCTGATCCTGCTCGACATGGAGCTGGGTGACTCCCAGGGGCTGTCGGTGTTCCGCCGCATCAGCACCGTGTCCTCGGTGCCGGTGATCATGGTCACGGGCCGGGACGACGAGCTGGATGCCGTCCTGGCCCTCGAGGCCGGAGCGGCCGACCACATCATCAAGCCGCCCCGCCCCCGCGAGCTCACGGCCCGTATCCGGGCCGTCCTGCGCCGGGTCAGCGCCCCGGCCCCGACCGCCACCGTCCCACCCAACGACCGCTACCGCCTGGGTCCGGTGAGCATCGACATGTCCGTGCGACAGGCGCTGGTGCGCGACCAGGAGGTGGACCTCTCCCGAAAGGAGTTCGACCTCCTGGCCCTCTTGGTGTCCGAGGCCGGCAACGTGGTCACCCGGGCCCAGTGCATGGACCGGATCTGGCGCGACCGGACCAAGCGGGACAGCCGAACGCTCGACACCCACGTGAAGCGCCTACGCAAGAAGGTCGAGCTGACACCGGCCGATCCACAGCACATCCTGACCGTGCGGGGCATCGGCTACCGGTTCAAGCCCTAGCCTCCGGTCGTACCCCGCCTCGGCCCGCGTCCGGGGCCCCATCTCCGGCCGGCGGTGGTGATGCCGCCATCGGATCCGGAGCTGCCCTAGAATCACCGGGTGGCGATGGAGTTCGCCGTAACCGCCCCCAGGGGCTGATGACTCCTACCGGAACAGCACCAGACGCGACACCGGAAGGAGTGACGATGCCCCCAGGACGGGAACCCGCCCCCCGGAGTTCCGAGCCGGCCCTGCGGGTGGTGGCCATCGCCGCCGGTGGGGCGGTCGGCACCCTGGCCCGCTACGGGACCGAGCGGGTCTTGGTGGTCGCCCCGACCCGGTTCCCGTGGGCCACCTTCACGGTGAACGTGGCCGGATCCCTCGTGCTCGGACTGATCGTGACCCTGGTGGTGGAGCGGTGGCCACCCACCCGGTTCGTCCGGCCCTTCGCCGCCATCGGGTTCTGCGGCGGCTTCACCACCTTCTCCACGATGGCGGTCGAGACGACCCAGCGGATCCAGCACGGCCGGGGCGGTCTGGCCGCCGCCTACGTGCTGGCCTCCCTGGCGGCCGGCGTGGCCGCCGCCGCCCTCGGCATGGCCCTGGCCCGGGGCCGGGTCCTCCCCATCCCCCGCGACCGGCCCATTCCCGACCCGGACGACCTGGGTGCGATGGCGCCCGGACGCGGGCCCGACGGGGGGTTCCCGTCATGATCGTGCTCGGCGTGATGGTGGCCGGGGCCTGTGGCGCGGTGCTCCGTTACACGGTGGACCACGTGGTGCAGCGCCGGGCCGGCTCCGATTTCCCCCTGGGCACCCTGGTCATCAACGTCAGCGGTTCCCTGGCACTGGGCTTCCTGACCGGCTCTGCCCTCCACCACGGGGTCTCGGCCACCTGGCTGACCGTCGCCGGCACGGGCCTGATCGGTGCCTACACCACGTTCTCCACGTTCACCTTCGACACGGTGCGACTGGCCGAGGGGGAGCGGTGGGGCCTCTCGCTGCTCAACGTGGCGGTCAGCATCGTGCTGGGCCTGGGAGCGGCGGCCCTCGGGCTGGCCATCGGCTCGGCCACCTGAGTGCCCCACCTATCGGCGCACGGAACCACCCGCCCCTGGTGACGGGCACGATCCGTCCGCCCCACAACGTTCATTGAACGATCATGCTGGTGTCAGCCCTCGGTCGTTCCCCGTTCATGTGGCCTACCTATCCTGCTCCTGGAGGTACCGCGGCCCCATGGACAACGACGAGCGCATCAGGGTCCTCGTGGTGGAGGATGAGGAGTCCTACCGCCAGGCCCTTTCCTCGGGGCTGGGCCGGGAGGGCTTCGAGGTGCAGGTGGCCGCCGACGGGATCGAGGCCCTGGAGCGCTTCGCCGAGCGCCACCCCGACATCGTCCTGTTGGACATCCTCCTGCCGGGCATGCGCGGCATCGAGGTGTGTCGACGCATACGGGAGGTGTCCGCCGTACCCATCGTGATGGTCAGCGCCGTCGACGCCGAGCTGGATGTGGTGCTGGGCTTCGAGTTGGGGGCCTCCGGCTACGTAACCAAGCCCTTTCGGCTCCGCGAGCTGGTGGCCCGGATGCACGCCATCCTCCGGAGGGCGGCTCGCGACCGGCCCGGGCCCGACCCGGGCCGCCGCAGACCGGACACCGATGACGGTTCGCGGCCCGACGCCACCTTCGGCCAGGTCACCGTCAACTTCGAGCGGCGGGAGGTCATCGTGGACGGGGCGCAGACCCACCTCTCCCGGCGTGAGTTCGATCTCCTGGCCGTCCTGCTCTCCCCACCGCGATGGGTACGGACCCGGGACGAGCTGATCGATCTGCTGTGGCCGGACCGGTACCTGGCCGACAGCCGCACCCTCGACACCCACATCCACCGGCTCCGGACCAAGCTCGAACCCGATCCGGCCCATCCCCGATACATCGTCACGGTGCGGGGTGTGGGCTTCAGGATCGACCCCGACGGGACCCCGTACCCGCCTCCACGACCCCAGGTTTCCCAGGTTTCCGATGCCCCCGGGCACGGCCGGTCGGTCAGCGCCTGACCGGTGGGCTCAGCCGAACCGGCCGTTCACGTAGTCGAGGGTGCGGGGATCGGTCGGCTCGCTGAACAGCTTGGCCGTCGGGCCGAACTCGATGAGTTCACCCGCCTTGTCGTCCCCCATGAGCAGGAAGGCACACCGGTCCGACACCCGCATGGCCTGCTGCATGTTGTGGGTCACGATGATGATGGTCACCCGGTGCTTGAGCTCACCGACCAGCTCCTCGATCCGCTTGGTGGCGATGGGGTCGAGGGCCGAGGTGGGCTCGTCCATGAGCAGCACCTCGGGCTCGACGGCCAGGGCCCGGGCGATGCACAGCCGCTGCTGCTCACCTCCCGACAGGGTGGAGGCGTGGGCCTTCAGCCGGTCCCGCACGCTGTCCCACAGGGCGGCCCCGATGAGTGCCGACTCGGCTGCCTCGTCGAGCAGGGCCTTCTTCCGCACGCCGTTGAACTTGAGCCCGGCCACCGTGTTCTCGTAGATGCTCATGGTGGGGAAAGGATTCGGTCGCTGGAAGACCATGCCCACGCGGCTGCGCAACAGGGTGGCGTCGGTGGAGCTGGCGTTGACGTCGGTGTCGCCGAGCATGATCCGTCCCGTGACCGTGGCCGTGCGCACGGTGTCGTGCATCCGATTGAGTGCCCGCAACAAGGTGGTCTTGCCCGAGCCCGAGGGACCGATGAGGGCGGTGATCTCCCCCTCGTGGACGTCGAAGGTGACGTCCCGCACCGCCTTGCGCCCGGCAAAGGCCACGGTCACGTCGTCGAGGTGCATCACCCGCCTACCGGTGGGGGGTTCGAGCAGCACCTGAGCGGTGTTCACGGCGACACCTTTCTCCAAGGGGGTGGTTGGGTCGATCATCGTCTCTCCTTCTGCAGAACGGCCGCGAGGACGCGACTCCCGACACTCAGCACCAGCACGATCACCATCAGCAGCAGTGCCGCCCCCCAGGCGATCTCGACGAGATCAGCGTAGGGCTGATTGCTGTTGTTGAAGATGACCAGGGGCAGCGCGTTCATCGGCTTGGTGGGGTTCCACTGCATGTACTCGTTGCCGAAGATGGTGAGCAGGAGCGGTGCCGTCTCACCCAGGCCCCGGGCCACCGCCAACAGGGTCCCGGTGATGAGGCCGGGCATGGCGGCCGGGACCACCACCCGGCGGGCGATCGTGGCCTTGCGGGCCCCGAGGGCCATCGCCGCCTCGTTGAGTTGGTTGGGCACGCCCCGTATGGCGGTCTCCCCGGCGCGGATGATGACGGGCAGCATGATGATCCCGATGGAGAAGGCGCCGGCCAGCCCGCTGTAGCCGAAGTTCTTGACGATGGCGATATAGCCGAAGATACCGATGGTGATGGAGGGCACGCCGGTCATCACGTCGGCGGTGAAGCGGACGCTGGCGGCCACCTTGCCGTCCGACTCGGCCAGGAACAGGCCGCACATCAGGCCGAGGGGCACGGTGATCGCGGTGGCGATGAGCCCGATCTCAGCGGTGCCCACGATGGCGTTCCACACGCCGCCGCCCGGGATCCCCTCAGGGTAGGTCGGGTGGGTGAAGAAGTCGGTGCTCCAGGCGGGCAGGCCTTTGACGACCACGTAGAGGACCACGGCCACCAGGGGGACGATGGCCACCGCCAGGAAGGCCCAGCAGATCCCCACGGCGATCTTCGAGTAGACCTTGCGGCGGCCCAGCGAGGCGGCCGCCACACCCTGGATGCGCTCCCGTCGGACCAGGATGGGGTCGGTCGAGGAGTCGAAGCTGAGCGTGGTCATCAGGCCACCGCCACCGAGGAGGCGCCGCCGGCCCTGGCCGTGCCGTGCACCAGGACCCGGGCCAACGCGTTCACGGCGACGCCGATGAGCAGCAGCACCAGGCCGGCGCCGAACAGGGCGCTGAGCTCGGTGCCGCTGGCCTCGCCGAAGTTGTTGACGATGAGCGAGGCCAGGGTGGCCGCGTTGGACTTCACCGAATGGGCGATGAACGGCGAATTGCCGATGACCAGGGCCACGGCCACCGTCTCGCCGAGGGCCCGGCCCATGGCCAGCGTGAAACCGCCCAGGAGGCCGGTGCGGGCCCCGGGAAGGACCACCTTGCGGAGTACTTGCCACCGGGTGGCCCCGAGGGCCATGGCCCCCTCGATCTGCTCCTTTGGCACCACGGCCAGCACATCACGGGAGATGGCCACCATGGTGGGCAGGATCATGATGAAGAGGATGACGCCGGCCAGCAGCAGGCCCACTCCGTTGTTGGGGCCGTCGAACAGTCCGGTCCATCCGAGCACCGACGTCAGGAAGGGCTCGACGTGCTCTCGGAACAGCGGGGCCAATACCACCAGTCCCCACAGGCCGTAGACGACGCTGGGCACAGCGGCGAGCAGCTCCACGGCCGTCGAGAGCGGGGGCCGGATGCGGTCCGGCACCAGATGGGCCAGGGCGATGGCGGTGCCCAAGCCGATGGGGACGGCCAGCACCAGGGCGATGGCCGTGGTCTCGACGGTGCCGAGGATGAACGGCAGCAGTCCGTACTTCCCCTGGCTGGGCGCCCACACCTTCTGGACGATCCAGGAGAACCCGAGGGTCGAGAAGGCCGGCTTGGACTGGACGATAATCGACACCACGTACCAGGCCACCAGCGCGACGAAGATCGCCACCATGGCGATCAGGATGCCCGTGTAAGCACCGTTGGGGAGTGCGAAGCGCCCGCCGCGCCTCGCACTCCCCGGTGCCGGTGTCTTTTCTGTTGTGGTCACAGCGTCGTGTCAGCCCCTCTTAGCCGGCGTTAGGTGGCCCGAGGGCCTATGACTTGGTGAGCAGCTTCTCCCCGGTCGGACCGGTCACCGTCAGCAGTGCCGTGCGGTTGCTGTTCTGCACCGCGGGGGGCAGGGCCACGTAGTCCAGACCGGCGGCCAGGTCCTGTCCGCCTCCGGTGTGGGTGGTCCAGTCGAGGACCTTGACCACGCCGGCGCCCTTGGTGGCATCGGTCTGCTTCTGGAGCAGGATGGCCCAGCTGTAGCCGGAGATGGGATAACTGGTGGCCCCGGGTGCATTGACGATCGAGAAGTTGGTGGGCGTGATACCCGTCTTCTGGTCGGCGTCAGCAGCGACGGTGCTCCTCGAAGGCAGGACGTAGTTCCCGGCAGCATTCTTGACCGCGGCGTAGGTGAAGTTGTTCTGGATGGCGTAGGCCAGCTCGACGTAGCCGATCGAGTACGGGGTCGCCTTGATACTGGAGGCGACACCCGAGTTCTTCGGGGTCTGCACGGCCACCGAGGGCCAGGTGATCGTCTTGTTCGCTCCCAGCGTCCACACCGAGGGTGCGGCCGTGTTCAGGTAGTCGGAGAAGATGTACGTGGTGCCCGAGCTGTCGGCCCGCACCTGGGGCACGATGGCGTTGCTCGGCAGGCTGACCCCCGGATTCAGCGCTTTGATCTGCGCCGCATTCCACGTGGTGATGGTGCCGGCAAAGATGCCGGCGATGGTGGGCGCGTCGAGCTTGATGCGCGTCGTCACCCCGGGAAGGTTGTACGAGAGCGTCACCCCCCCGAGGATGTCGGGAATCTGGATGACAGGACCCGCCGAGGCCGGAACCTTGGCAAGGTCAGAGGCCGACATGGGCACGTCGGAGGCGGCGAAGTCCACCGATCCGGCCTGGAAGTCGGAGATGCCGGTACCACTGCCGACACCCGAGTAGTTCACCTGCAGGCCCTGGTTCGTCGAGGTGTAGGCGAAGAACGCCTTGGTGAAGAAGGGCTGGACGAAGGTGGAGCCGGCTGCAGTCAGGTTGCCCGCCGGGGCCTTCAGGTCAGCGGCGATGTATGCGGCGTTGTCCCCGGTGAGCTTGCCTCCCGGAGGTGCGGTCGTCGTGGTGGCGGGGGTGGACGACGAGCTGCAGGCAGCCAGCAGGGATCCTGCCGCCACCAGACCCACGACGAAGATTCGCTTCGTCTTTCGTTGCGGTCGCTCGGCCGCCTGAGGGGTAGTTCCTGAGTCCACTGGTGCTCTGACCTCCGTAAGGTTCCAACCTGCTCGGCGCATGGCGCTGGTGAGAGCCCACGGCCAGGACGTATCGGACGCCCCAGAGAGAAGGTACCGAGCCGAGATGAACGCCCGGCAAACCTGGGGTGAACTCAGCACGAACAGTGCGTGGTCTTGTGATGAATTGGACCGAGGGCCGACGGACCAGGCTCGGTGGGGCCCCCGGCGCCGCCCGGTCCAGCGGCGTCACCGAGGCGCGCGGCTCTAGGGGGCGACGGTTCCCACATCCCCTTCGTGTTGATGGCGGAGCACCCGCAGCAGCTCCTCATAGGATCCGAGCACGTAGGCCTGGTCTCCGGGGGCGAACCGGGTGTCCCGCCGGGGTGGGTGCTCGAGCCGACCGCCGTCGGCCGCCCGGCTGAGGGCGATCACCCGGGTCCGGGCGGGGAGGTCCACCATGGCCAGCCCGTCGAGGCCCCGGCCCGGCGCCACGGTGAGCCGACCGACCAGGAAGGCCTGTTCGGCAACGTCGAACGACCCCAGGATGTCCAGACCCAGCGCGGCCCCGACGAACCGGGGGGCGGCGATGGCGGACGTGGACCGAACGTGCCGGAAGTCGAAGTGGTGCTCCACGGTGTGGCCCAGCTCACGGTCGAACACCCGGAGGACCACCGGCACGTCGGTCCAGCGCTCCCCTAGGTAGTCCCGGACGGCCAATCCCGTCTCGATGTTGGTCAGGTCGTCACTGGTGAGGACGGCCACCGCCGCCGCAGAGTGCACGTTGGCGTCCTCCAGGGTCTGACGCTGGGTGGCGTCGGCGATGAGCACCGGAGCACCGAGGGCCCGGGCCTGGTTGAGGAACCGATTGTTCTCGCTCCGCTCCACGACCACCACCTCCCGGCCCTCGGCGTGGAGGCCCTCGAGCACCCGGATGCCCACGGAGCCGAGCCCGATCACCACCACGTGGTCCTCCAGGCCGACCAGCTGTTGCCGTCCGAGGGACTGCTCGATGCGCCACGAGACGAGCACGTTGGTGATGAGGGCGAAGACCGTGGTCAACAGGGTGGCGCCTCCGGCGATGAGCAGGATCCCGAAGACCTCCATGGCGGTGGACTGATCGGCGAAGGAGAAGTCGCCGTATCCCACCGTGGAGATGGTCTCGACGGTGAAGTAGAGCGCGGTCAGGGTGGTCATGTGGCCGCCGTGGGGAAGGCGGTAGGCCAGGCGGAGGATGATGGTGGACAGGACGATCAGGGAGGAGGCGGCCACGATGGCGAAGCGCAGCGCGCTGTTGTCGTCCGACCCAAGCAGCGTGGTGGTCCGCCTGAGCAGCCCGGCGCCGGAGTGGTGGCGGTGGCCCCGTAGGCCCGAACCGTCGTCGCCGGCCTTGGCCGGCAGCAGATCGGCGGCCGCCAACTCCTCAGGGGTACCGAGGACGGTGACCCGGTCACCGATGTGGACCTCGTAGTCCCGTCCGGGGCAGGCCACCGTGGCCGAACCGTCCGCCGGCACCACGGCGATGGGGGCCAGCGCCCCGAACAGGGCCCGTAGGGAGGCGAAGCGGGCCACCTCCACCTCGGAGGTCATGAACTGGGTGTCGCCGAATTCGATCTGATAGGAGTCGCGGCCCAGACAGGCCTCGACGATGGACGGTGCGGCCAGGGAGGCCACGTCGAGCACGGTGCCGGGCCCGGTGACTCCGCCCACCGCGGCGCCGACGGCGGCGTTGGCTAGCTGGACCACCACCCGGATGTCCGGCCGGCGCTCGCTGACCAGCAGTGCGGTCTCCAGGGTCTGGACCTCGGTGCGTTCGGCACAGACCACGGCTCGGGCCGCGGCCAGGCCGGCCCGGTCCAGGAACCCGCCGAGCCGCGGGCTCCCGATGATGAAGGGGATCTCCCAGGCCTCGACGATCCGCACCAGGCGCTGATCGGGATCCTCGTCCACCACCACCACCTGCACACCGGCCTGGTGGAGCTGCTCGACCATGCGCAGGCCCACCCCCTGGAGGCCGCACACGATCACGTGGCCCTCCCAGTCGGCCACCCGTGCTCCGTCCATCCCCGTATGGTGCCCCAGCAGGATTTCTGCCGGATTGCCGGAATGTTTCGGGAAGAATCCGGCCAGAAGGCCAGGCCAGCGCACCCAGGGGAATACACGTTCGATTCACCTGTTGACTCCTCCACAGCGCACGCTGGTGACACCTGGAGGAACCGATGGACGAGACGACTGACCAGACCACAGACGAGACGACCGGACGGGCCGCATCGGCGGTCCAGAACCTGCCCCTGCTCCCCCTGACCTCAGGCGTGGTGCTCCCGGGCATGGTGTTCACCATGGCCCTCGAGTCAGACGAGGCCAAGGCGGCGGCCGAGGCGGCCAACGCCGCCGACGGCCACTTCGTCATCGTGCCCTTCATCGACGGGCGGTACGCCTCGGTGGGCGTGGTGGCCGAGGTCATGGAGGCCGGCGAACTGCCCGGCGGGATGCCGGCGGTGGCCGTGCGGGGGGTCGAGCGGGCCCGGCTGGGCACCGCCGTGCCCGGAACCGGGCACGCCCTGTGGGTGGAGGTGGAGCTCATCCCTGAGGGTGCCGTCACCGAGGAGGCCCGCGAGCTGGCCCGGGAGTACCGGGCCGTGGTGGAGAACATCCTGCTGAGCCGCGGCGCGGGCCGACTGGCCGAGCGACTCGCCGACGTGACCGAGCCCGGACGGGTGGCCGACATGGCCGGCTACTCGCCCGACCTGTCCCTGGACCAGAAGGTGGAGGTCTTGGAGACCCTGGATGTGGCCACGCGGCTGCGCCTGGTCATCGCCTGGTCCCGTGAGGTCCTGGCCGACCTCACCCTCCGCGAGCGGATCAAGACCGACGTCGAGGAGGGCATGGAGAAGACCCAGCGCGAGTTCCTCCTCCGACGCCAGCTGGAGTCCATCCGCAAGGAGCTGGGCCAGATGGGATCGGGCGACGAGTCCGAGCCGGACGACTACCGCACCAAGGCCGCCGAGCGCGACCTTCCCGGGGCCGTGGCCAAGGCGGTCGATCGGGAGATCGACAAGCTCGAGCGGATGAGCGAGCAGAACCCGGAGCACGGATGGATCCGCACGTGGTTGGACACCGTCTTCGAGCTGCCGTGGGGCCAGCAGTCCGAGGACCGGCTCGACGTGGTGGAGGCGGCCCGCATCCTCAACGAGGACCATGACGGTCTCGACGACGTGAAGGACCGGATCCTCGAGCACCTGGCCGTGCGCAAGCTGCAGTCCGAGCGCGGGCTGGCCCCCGTGTCCGGTCGCGGGGCCGGGGCGATCCTGGCCCTGGTGGGCCCCCCGGGGGTGGGGAAGACCTCCCTCGGCGAGTCGGTGGCCCGGGCCCTCGGTCGGAGGTTCGTGCGGGTGGCCCTGGGCGGAGTCCGCGACGAGGCGGAGATCCGCGGTCACCGCCGGACCTACGTCGGGGCCCAGCCCGGTCGGCTGGTGCGGGCCCTGCGCGAGGCGGGCACCATGAACCCGGTCATCCTGCTGGACGAGGTCGACAAGCTGGGCGGCGACTATCGGGGCGATCCGTCCTCGGCGCTGCTGGAGGTGCTCGACCCGGCCCAGAACCATACGTTCCGGGACCACTACCTCGAGGTCGAGTTGGACCTGTCCAAGGTCCTGTTCATCGCCACGGCCAACATGATCGACACCATCCCCGGGCCCCTGCTCGACCGGATGGAGGTCATCCGGCTGGACGGCTACACCGAGGAGGAGAAGGTGGCCATCGCCCGCCATCATCTGGTCGGGCGCCAACAGGAGCGAGCCGCACTGAGCCCCGATGAGGTGGCGATCTCCGACGACGCGTTGCGCACCGTCATCGGGGACTACACCCGGGAGGCGGGGGTCCGCTCCCTCGAGCGTGAGCTCGGACGCCTCCTCCGCAAGGTGGCCGCCAGGATCGCCGCCGATGACGTGGAGACGCCGTCGGCCATCGGGCCCGACGACGTTCGCAGCCTGGCTGGGCCGGCCCCACTTCTTCTTCGAGGCCGCCGACCGCACCGCGGTGCCCGGAGTGGCCACCGGTCTCGCCGTCACCGGGGCCGGAGGGGACGTGCTGTACGTCGAGGCGTCGATGATGGACGGGCCCGAGGGCCTCACCCTGACCGGCCAGTTGGGCGACGTGATGAAGGAGTCGGCCGAGATCGCCCTGTCCTATGTGCGGTCCCACGCCGAGCCGTTGGGCATCGACCCGACCAGCTTCGCCGGGAAGCGCTTCCACCTCCACGTCCCCGCCGGCGCCATCCCGAAGGACGGTCCGTCGGCCGGAGTCACGATGACCACGGCACTGGTCAGCCTGCTGCTGGACGTGCCCGTGCGGTCGGTGGTGGGTATGACCGGTGAGGTCACCCTGCAGGGTCGGGTGCTCCCGATCGGAGGGGTGCGCCAGAAGGTGCTCGCCGCCCACCGGGCCGGTTTGACCCATGTGGTCCTGCCCGTCCGGAACGGCCCGGACCTGGAGGACGTCCCCGAAGCGGTGCGCGCCGAGATGACCTTCCACCTGGCCACCGAGATCGGGGAGGTGCTCGCCGCCGCGCTGGCCGACGAGGCGGAGACCACCGGTACGGCCGACTCGACCCCGGTAGCGGCCTGAACGTACAGGCGGCTCGCGGTCCCCCGGGGCTCAGGCCTCGGCCAGGTAGCCGTTGAGGATGGCGGCCAGCTCGAGCGGCTGGTCGCCCTGGATGCTGTGCCCCGCCCCGTCGACCGTGATGACGCGGTCGGCGGGTCGGCGGCGGCGGAACTCGGCCTCGTCGGCATCGTCCACCACCGGGGAGAGGGCGCCCCGAACCAGGAGCACCGGGCTCTCGATGGCCTGCAGCTCGTCCCACAGGGGGCCGAAGTCGACGGAGCCCACGTGCATGCCGCTCGAACCGGCCGGCCGGCCCAGCTGGTGCCGCCACGTCCACGTGCCGTCCTCCCGCTGCACCGCGTTGTGCAGCACACCCCGCCGTAGCGACGACTCCGATCGGGTCGGGTTGAACTGGATGGTGCGCTCGAGGATCTCATCGAAGGAGCCGAAGCTCTCCGGTCCGGCCAGGAACGCGGCGATATCCGAGCTCTTCTCCCGGGTGACGCCGGGGGTGATGTCGATGAGGGCCAGCTTGGCGGACCAGGCCGGGATGGGCCCGGGCCAGGGCGATCGAGGTGGCCCCGCCCAGGGACATCCCGACCACCATCGAGGCGTCCGGGGCCAACGCTTCGATGACCACGGCCACGTCCTCGGCCATGGCCCGCGGATTCGAGCACGGCGTCGTCTCCGGGCCAGTCGGAGTGCCCGTGGCCGGGCAGGTCGACGGCCACCAGGGGACGGTCGAGGGCCAGGGCCACCGTGTCCCACGTGTGGGCGTTCTGGCCCCCGCCGTGGATGAAGACCACCTCGGCCGGGTCTTCGCCCCACACCAGGGCGCTGACCCTGCGGCCCGGTTCCACCTCGACGAACTCGCGTCGGACGGTGGGCGGCCCGTTCCAGGGCAGGCCGACCTCGCTGGCGTTCTCGGGGAAGAGCGAGAACTCGTCATAGTCACCGGTCGACGAAGCGCTCACGCCGCTACCCTCCCCAACGTCCGCCGCTCGTGCACCCAACGCCTCCACCATCTCCCCCAGGGTCTCGTCGGCCATCAGGTACGGAGTGTAGAAGCCCACCCGGTCCACCTGCCCGGCGAAGCGGCCCACGATGTCGTCGGCCACCTCGTCGGGCGAGCCCACCGCGGCCAGGGCTCCGAGCATGGTGTCGTCGATGGTGCCCGGCATCTCCTCCCACCGCCCCGACTTGGACAGCCGGTTGAGCTCGGGCTGGAGGTCGTCCCACCCCTCGACCTCCAGGACCGGGCGGTAGGCCGGGGTGGAGGCGTAGAAGGAGAGCAGCCACCGGCCGGCCGTGCGGGCCGTCTCCAGCTCCTCCTCGGTCCGGCCGCAGCAGACGATGACCTCCCCGGTCACGGTGAGCTCCGACCGCTTCCGTCCGGCACGGGCCAGGCCCTCGTCGATGGCCGGCAGGGTGCGCTGGGCAAAGTGGCCGGCGGTGTTGAACGGCATGACCAGCAGGCCGTCAGCCACCTCGGCAGCCAGTCGGACCATCTGGGGTCCGAGGCCGCCGATGGCGATGGGGGGCATACCGAAGGGCAGCGGGCCCGGGTTGAACATAGGCGGCATCAGGGTGTGGGAGGAGAACTCCCCCCGGAAGTCGAGTGGCTCCCCGGTCTCCCAGGTGGTGAAGATGGCCCGGAGGGCACCGACCAGTTCCCGCATGCGGGCGATGGGCCGGTCGAAGGAGGCGCCATAGCGCTTCTCCACCTGGGCCCGGATCTGGGACCCGAGGCCGAGGCTGAACCGACCCCGGGACAGCAGCTGGAGGTCGTAGGCCTGGTGGGCGAGCTGGACGGCGTTTCGGGGGAAGGCGATGGCCACGTTGGTGGCCAGCTCGAGGCGCGAGGTGGCCGGCGCGGCCAGTACCAGCGGGGTGAACACGTCGTGGGGCCCCTCGAAGGTGAAGGCCCCGTCCACGCCCAGCTCCTCCAGGCGACGGGCGTGGTCGGGGGCGTCCTCGAGCCCCGAGAGCTGGGTGTCGATCTTCATGGGGCCATGTTCCCACCCGGGGCCCGAAGGTGCCCGCCGGGCACGATCCCGGTGCAGCAGGGAGACGGTGACACACTGGGGGTATGGCAACCCGCTTCTGCACCCCGGAGGAGGCGGCCGCCCTCATCCACCCGGCGCGACAGCATCGGGTTCGGACTGGGACCGGCCAACCCCGACGCCTTCTTCACCGCCCTCGGGCAGCGGGACGACTGGGAGGACCTCACCTTCGGGGGCGCCCTGCTGCTCGGCTACTACACGGTCCTGCTCCACCCCCGCGTCTCGTACCGCAGCGGCTTCTTCGGCCCGGCCGAGCGGATGATGCTGGCCCAGGGGGCCAACATCGAGTTGGTCCCCGGGGGATTCCGGCAGTTCGCCCCCATCCTCCGCCGGTTCGCCCCGAGGGTCATGACGGCCCAGGCGGCCCCGCCGGGACCGGACGGCAGGGTCAACCTCTCCCTGCACCTGGGCGCCACCCTGGAGGAGCTCCTGTTGGCCGGCAGCGATCCCGAGCGGCTGCTGGTCATCGAGGTCAACCCCAACCTGCCCCGGACCTGCTCGCTCGGGCCCGACTTCACCAACACCATCGACCTCGACCTGGTCGACGTGGTGGTGGAGGCCAGACGGCACGCCCTACGCCCTCCCGGCCGACACCACCCGACGACGTGGACACGGCCATCGCCGAACGGGCCCGATCGTTCATCGGCGACGGGGCCACCCTGCAGATCGGCATCGGGGCCGTCCCCAACATGGTGGCCACCCTGCTGGCCGAGGGACCGGGGGTGGGTACGGGGTCCACAGCGAGATGTTCACTGACGGGCTGATGTGCCTCCACCAGGCGGGCAAGGTGACCAACGACGCCAAGAGCATCTTCAACGGGGCCTCGGTGACCACCTTCGCCCTGGGGTCGTCCGAGCTCTACGCCTGGCTCGACGGGAACGAGCCAGTGGCCTTCGTGCCGGTCCAGGTGGTGAACGACCCGACGGTCATCGCCCGGAACCACTCCTTTATCTCCATCAACGGGGCCCTCAGCGTGGATCTCTACGGGCAGGTGGTGGCTGACCACATCGACGGCCGACAGATCTCGGGCGTGGGTGGCCACGAGGACTTCGTGGCCGGTGCCGAGCTGCGCCTGGACGACCACTCCCTCATCTGTCTCCGCTCCACGGCGGTGGCCAACGGGGAGACCCGCTCACGGATCGTTCCGGTACTGCCCGAGGGGTCGGTGGTCTCCACCCCCCGGCACCACACCGGCGTGGTGGTCACCGAGCACGGGAGCGCCGACCTCTCGGGGCTGACCGTCCGGGAACGGGCCCGGGCACTGGCCGAGATCGCCCATCCCGATTTCCGCCAGGAACTCCGTCAGGTGGCGGACTCACCTGGGCCGGCACTGAGGCCGGTGGCCGATCCGGGGTCGCCGGCCTCCTTCACGCTGGCCACCTTCAACATCCACATGGGCGGTCGACGGGTGGGGACGTCCCCACGACATCGCCGCACGGTGCCAGGATCTCGGCGCCGACGTCATCATCCTGCAGGAGTCCTGGGCCCCTGACGACGGAAGTCCGAGTACCGCGGCACTGATCGCCGAGGCGTTGGGTCACACAGTGGTGGTCGAGGTGGCCCTGGCCCACGGTCGGCTCTACTCCCCGCACCCCGGGGCCGACGAGCGGTGGGGGCCGCCACTCATCCAGTCGCGCAAGACGCTGCGACTGGACGGCGAGCACTGGAACTCGGCCAAGGAGCCGGCCGGCCGAACCTTCGTGCGGGGCCAGTGGGGCATCGCCCTGCTGTCCCGCATCCCCGTCCGGGACGTGGAGGTCATCCCGCTCGGACAGCTGCGCCGCGACCCGGCCCGGCGGGCGGTCATCAAGGCCGTGGTCGACCTGGAGGGCGGGCCGATCACCGCTGCACGGCACCCACATGTCCCACATCACCCACGGGTCCCACGCCCAGTACCGGCTGCTGGGCATCAAACTCCCACCGGTGAGTACCGCTGCCGTGCTGGCCGGGGACATGAACCTGTGGGGACCACCGGTCAGCTCCTACGTGCGGGGATGGCGCCGGGCCATCACCGGCCGCACCTGGCCGGCGGTCCGGCCGCACAGCCAGCTCGACCATGTGATGGTCACTCCGCCGGTCGCGGTGGACGCGGCGCGGCATCGGAGGATTCGCCGGCTCCGACCACCGTCCCGTGATGGCCACGCTGTCGCTCTCCCCCTGATCCCCACCGATCCGTCCCGGCCACACGCTCGGGCCCCTGTCGGCCAGCCACGACAGCGGTAGCGTCATCCCATGAGCGACGCACTGGCCGGGTTCGACCGGTCCACCTTCACCCATGGCGGCGAGACCCGGACCATCTACCGGTCCGGCTCGGGACCGGCGGTCATCGTCATCTCCGAGATGCCCGGCATCACCCCTGCGGTGGCCGACTTCGCCCGCAAGGTGGCCGACTCCGGCTTCACCGCGGTCATGCCCCATCTGTTCGGCGAGGACGGGCGGGCCCCGAGCGCCGGCTACGCCCTGGGGTCGATCAGCCGGGCCTGCATCGCCAAGGAGTTCACCGTGCTGGCCACCGGGCGGACCAGCCCCGTCATCGCCTGGCTGCGCGCCCTGGCCGCCGACGAGCACCGCACCTGCGGCGGCCCCGGGGTCGGGGCGGTGGGCATGTGCTTCACCGGGGGTTTCGCCCTGGGCATGATGGTCGATGACGTGGTGGTGGCTCCGGTGCTGAGCCAGCCGTCCCTGCCGTTCGGGGTGACCAAAGCCCACCGACGGGACCTCGGGCTCTCCCCCGAGGACCTGACCCGGGTGCAGGAGCGGGCCGCGGCCGGATGCCAGGTGCTCGGCCTGCGGTTCACCGGCGACATGATGAGCCCGCCCGACCGCTTCGACCATCTACGCGAACTGCTCGGTGACGCCTTCATCGCCGTCGAGATCGACTCGTCCAAGGGCAACCCGTACGGGCACGGGAGGATGTCCCACTCGGTGCTCACCGAGCATCTCGACGATCGCCCCGGAACCCCGACCCGGGCCGCCCTCGATCAGGTCCTCGAGTTCTTCGCCACGCGTCTCAAGCCGTGAATCGGCTGGCCGCCGCGTGGCGGGACCGGGGAGACCTCCTCACCCTGTGCGGCCATCGGATCTTCACGGTGGACGTCGCCGCGTCGGGGCCCGAGCTGCGGCCCCCTCTGCTCGTGCTCCACGGCTTCCCCACCTCGTCGTTCGACTTCCACGGCATCGTCGACCGGCTGGCCGCCGACCGGCGGGTGCTGCTCTTCGACATGCTGGGCTACGGGCTCTCGGAGAAGCCTGATCAGGCCTACACCATGGCCCTCCAGGCCGACATCGCCGAGGCCTTCGTGGCTGCGCTCGACCTCGACCGGCTGGGACTGCTGAGCCACGACGTGGGGGACACGGTCGGCGGCGAGCTACTGGCCCGCCACCTCGAGGGCGCCTGGCCGGTGGAGGTCACCGACCGGGTGCTGGCCAACGGCAGTATCTACGTGGCGTTGGCCCAGCTGAGCCTGGGCCAGCAGTTCCTCCTGGGTCTGCCCGACGAACGGCTGGGTCCGGGTGCCCCGGTGGATCGGGACACGGTGGCGGCCGGGGTGGCGGCCACGTTCAGTCCGGCGTCGTCGATCGACCCCGAGGAGCTGGCCGCCCAGGTCGACCTGATCGCCGCGGACGACGGCCACCTCCTCTTGCCGCGGCTCATCCGGTACATCGAGGAGCGCCGACGGAGCGAGTCGCGCTTCACCGGGGCCATCGAGCGCCATCCGTCCCCGCTCACCGTGGTGTGGGGGGTGGACGACCCCATCGCCGTGGCCGCCATGACCGACCGCCTGCGGCGCGCCCGGCCCGATGCCACGCTCGTGCTCCTGGACGGGGTGGGCCACTATCCGATGGTCGAGGCCCCGGACCGGTTCGTGGGCGCCCTGGCCGGGTCGGGCGCATAGCGAGCGCCTCGGTCAGGCCGTGCCAGCGAACCTCACCATGGAGGACGGCGAACCAGCCGTCCGGGGAGGCCGCCCACCGCCGCCAGCCGTCGGCGAACGCCGACAGGTCCGTCGGAGTGGCCATCCCGTGGGCCAGCAACTGCTCAGCCATGAGCGAGCTGGTGAAGCGCTCGGCCCAGAGCCCTCCCCACCAGGCGCGGTCCTCGGGCGTGGCGAAGCACCAGGTCGACGCGGAAGCCACCACCGTGGCGAAGCCGGCCGCGTGGGCCCAGCCCAACAGGCGCCGACCGGCGTCCCAGTTGGCCCCGTTCGCCCGGGTCAGCTCGCCATAGGTGGCGATGGACCGGGCCATGTCGGGGTCGTCGGGAAAGTACCGGAAGCCGGGGTAGTCGCTGTCCCGGGCGGCCACCACCCCACCGGGTCGGCACACCCGGCGCATCTCCACCAGGGCGGCCACCGGATCACCGACGTGCTGGAGCACCTGGTGGGCGTGGACCACATCGAAGGACCCGTCGTCGAAGCGGAGGTTGAAGACGCTCCCCTGCTCGAAGGTGACCGTGGCCATCCCGGCCTGGGCGGCCACGGCCCGGGCCTCGACCAGCACCTCCTCGGCGGTGTCGATCCCGGTCACCGCACCCGGGGCCACCCGGGCGGCCAGGTCACACGTGATGGTGCCCGGACCGCAGCCCACGTCGAGGAGGGAGAGTCCCGGCCGCAGCTGGTCGAGCAGGTAGGCCGCCGAGTTCTCCGCCGTTCGCCAGCGGTGGGAGCGCAGGACGGCGTCGTGGTGTCCGTGGGTGTAGGTGACGTCGGTCATGACTCCAGCATGCGCCTCGGTTTGACCATTGGCAAAGCAGAAAGTCCATGACTGGGCTATAAGATTTTCGAATGGCATCATCGGAGTGGCTCCGCACGTTCATCGCCATCTACCGGACCGGGTCGGTGAGCGCGGGCGCCGAGCGGCGGGGCCTGTCCCAGCCGGCGGCCAGCCAGCAACTCGCCTCGCTCGAACGCCAGATCGGCCGACCCCTCTTCACCCGGAGCCCCCGCGGGGTGGAGCCGACGCGCCGCGGCCGGGAGCTGCACGCCCAGGTGGCCGACTCGCTCGATCGGCTCGAACCCGTCCTGGTGGGGCTGGACGGCGGTCCGCTGTCCCCTCCCGACCCCATCCTGCGCCTGGGCTCGTCGGCCGAGTACTTCTCGGAAGTGATCGTGCCCCGGCTGCACCCCGACGGTCCGGCGCTCGTCGCCCGGTTCGGGTCCGACCGTGAGAACCTTGACCTGTTGGAGCACGGCGAGCTGGACCTGGCCGTGACCAGCATGGCCCCGGGTCGGCGTTCGACCGTCGCCACCCCGTTGGGCATGAAGCGCTTCCTGCTGGTCGGTGCGCCGGCTTCCGTCCCGCCCGCACGACCGGCCTCGCTCGAGGGGTGGGGGGACTGGCTGACCGGACGGCCCTGGGTGGCCTACAGCGCCGAGCTGCCGATGACCCGACGGTTCTGGCTGTCGGCCCTGGGCCGACCGTTCGGCGGCGACCTCCGGCTGGTGGCCCCGGACCTCCGGGCGGTGGCGAGGGCCGTCGAACACGGGCTGGGCTGCAGTCTGCTGCCCGACTTCGCCTGCGCCGACGGCCTGGCTCGCGGCGCCATGGTCGAGCTGCAACCGGTGGCCGCTGAGGTCTCGCCGGAGCCCTGGTTCGCCTGTACCCGGGCCGGCGATCTCGACCGGCGTCCGCTGCACAGGTTGGTGGCCGGGCTGGCCGACCCCGTCCTCAGGAGGTGACGGCACCCACCGGTCGTCCGTCCTCGAGGTAGACCGTGCCCACGGGGTGCACCAGGGCCTGTCCCACCCGGCGGCCCACCGGTCCGCTGAGGAGCTCTAGGGCCTCCTCGGCCACCACCCACCGACACTCACTGATCTCCTCGGCCTGGAGCACGATGCCGTCCTCCACCCCAGGGTCGAGGACGCCACAGTCGAACAGGAAGCGCAGCCCACCGGGTCGCCGGGCCCGGGGTCGGAGGAAGTCCACGCAGGCCAGCCGACCTGTCTCCACCGTGAGGCCGGTCTCCTCCAGCACCTCCCGGCGACATCCTTCCCACGGAGTCTCCCCGTCCGCTTCCATCTGGCCGCCGGGGATCGTCCACCCCGACTTGTAGGTCGGCTTGAGGATCAGCAGGTCGCCGGCCCGGTTCCGGATCAGCCCTCCAGACGACGCCGGGACACGGGGGAGCACGTACTCGGTCACCGGCCCATCATCACCGAATTCCGGAGGGACGGATGCCACGATCAGTCCATGTCCACGCTGTTCGAGCACGTACCGCATCCCTACATCGAAGAGCGAAAGGCCCGGGCCCCCACCACCGTCGCCGACCAGCTCCCGACCGACAGCCCGGCGAGGAGGTTCAACTCGTGGCTGGCCATCAAGATCACCACCGCGGTGGGGACCATGTGGTGTGCCTACGCCTTCGCCCTGCTGGCCCTGATCAGCCTGCCCGACGCCATCCGCAACGGCCGGCCGGCCATCATCTCGTGGATCGCCCAGACCTTTCTCCAGCTGGTGCTGTTGTCCATCATCATCGTGGGTCAGAACATCCTCAGCGCCGCTTCCGACAAACGCTCGGAAGCGACCTACCGGGATGCCGACGCCGTGCTCCACGAGTCCCTGCAGATCCAGAAGCACCTCGAGGCCCAGGATCGGGCCATCGAGGAGATCCTGGCCATGGTGGGGTCCGGCGGGGCCGGCTCCCCGGCGGGGCCCCCGTCGGTCGGGTAGCCGAGGGGCCCTCAGCCCCGCCCCGGGCGAGACCAGGAGGGGCGGGGGATCGGGTCGACAGTGGCCACGAGTGCCTCGATGCGGCGCGCCGCGTC
This sequence comes from uncultured Acidimicrobiaceae bacterium, assembly GCA_963835465.1. Classification (GTDB taxonomy): domain Bacteria; phylum Actinomycetota; class Acidimicrobiia; order Acidimicrobiales; family RAAP-2; genus Bog-756. Next base: position 281,725 of record CAWIFR010000005.1, on the reverse strand, counting down.
CAGCAGCGTCCACTCCGCCCCAGGACGGGCGATGAGGGCCAGGCCGACGGGGAGGCCCCCGACCAGACCGATCGGGACCGAGATGATGGGCCAGCCAGCCACGGCCGCCGGAAACGTGGCGCAGCTGGCCGCGGCGTTGGCATGGCCCCCCACCACCAGGTCGCTCTTCCAGGCCGGCCCGTAAGCCGGGGCAGCCAGGACATCGGCACCGTCGAGGGCCGGTTCGAGGCAGGTGTGCACCGCCCAGCGGAGGTTTCGCTCCCTCGCCCCGGCATAGGCGGCTCCGGCCCGGCCGCCGGAGGCCACCGCCCGATCGAACAGTTCGTGACCGAAGTGGGCCAGCTCGACCTCGGGGTGGGCGAGCTCGAACTCCACCACCTCGGCCAGCGAGCGCACGCCATCCCCCGGACGGTGGGCCAGGTAGGTGCCGAGGTCGTCGACCAGCTCGGCCAGCAGCACGGTGAGCTCGTCGTCCTCATCGGTCGGCGCCGGGATGGGGACCACGCGCTCCTGCACGGGTCCGCCCTCGTCCCGGAGCCGGGCTATCACCTCATCCACCAAGCGGTCCGTGGGATCGTGGCCGGTGCGCCAGTTGGTGGCGTGGACCAGCGTCGGCGCCGGTCCGGCGGCGCCGGTCCGGTCACACCCGGACAACACGGCGAACAGCCGGGCGACGTCGTCGACACTCCGGCCCAAGGGGCCGGGACTGTCCTGGCTGGCGCTGACCGGCACCACACCCGAGGTCGGGACCGAGCCCACCGTCGGCTTCAGCCCCACCACACCGTTGACCGACGCCGGGCAGATGATGGACCCGTCCGTCTCCGTGCCTACGGCCAGAGGAGCCAGGCCGGCAGCCACGGCGGCGCCCGACCCTGAGGACGACCCACCCGCGCTGCGGTCGAGCGCCCAGGGGTTACCCACCAGGCCTCCGGTCGCCGACCAGCCGCTGGTGGATCGGGCCGAGCGGATGTTGGCCCACTCGGACAGGTTGGTGGTGCCCAGCACGACGGCACCGGCCTCCCGCAGGCGGGCGACCAGCAGCGCTTCCCCGGCCGGGCGCCCCAACAACGCCGTCGAACCTGCCGCGGCCGGGAGTCCCTTCACCTCGATGTTGTCCTTCACCAGCACCGGGATGCCGTGGAGTGGGCCGCGGAGGCGTCCTGCGGCCCGTTCGTCATCACGTCGGGCCGCGACATCCACGGCGTCAGGGGCCAGCGCGGCCACCGAGAGGAGCCCGATGTCACCTCCGGCGGCATCGAGTGCCCCGATCCTCGTCACCAGGGTCTCGACCAGTTCCCTGCTGGACAGGACCCCCTCCTCGAGTCGCCGCAGGAGCCGTTCCGTCCCGAGGAAGGCCAGCTCGGCCGAGGGCGGATGCGGATCCGTGGTCATCCGAGCATCGTAGAGAACGCCCCAGGTGCGACAGGCGGCCGGCCCGGGCTTCACGTTCGGCCGGACTACACCCGGGCCATGTTGTCGAAGCGGGTGTGATGACCGATGAAGGCCAGGCGCTGCATGCCGGTGGGACCGTTGCGGTGCTTGGCCACATGGATCTCCGCCACCCCTTGGCTCTCCGCAGCCTCGGGGTTGTAGATCTCGTCGCGATAGATAAACATCACCACGTCGGCGTCCTGCTCGATGGAGCCCGACTCCCGCAGATCGGCCAGCATGGGTCGCTTGTCCTGACGCTGCTCGAGCCCGCGGGACAGCTGGGACAAGGCCACCACCGGCACCTCGAGCTCACGGGCCAGGATCTTCAGGCCCCGGCTGATCTCGGACACCTCGACCTGGCGGTTCTCCGCACCGTTCCGACCGGTCATCAGCTGGAGGTAGTCCACCACCACCAGTCCCAACCCCTCCCGGCTCTTCAACCGCCGGGCACGCGCCCGAATATCCATCACCGTGAGGTTGGGGTTGTCGTCGATGAAGATGGGGGCCTCGCTCATCCGGCTGATGGCATGGCCCACCTTGGTCCAGTCGGCATCCCGCAGGTTGCCGGTCCGCATCCGGTTGGCGTCGACCCGGGCCTCGGAACCGAGCAGGCGCTGGGTGAGCTCCATGTGGCTCATCTCGAGGGAGAAGAGCAGCGTGGGGACGTTCATCTTGATCCCGGCATGAGCCACCATGCCCAGGGCGAAGGCGGTCTTGCCCATGGACGGGCGGGCGCCCACCACGACCAGGTTCGACGGCTGCAACCCCGAAAGGATCTCGTCGAGATCCGTGTAGCCGGTGGGCAGGCCGGTGATGGCGTCACCCTGGTCGTAGAGACGCTGGAGATGGTCGAGGCCGTCACCGAGCAGATCCCGGAGCGGGGTCATGGAGTCGACCACCCGGCGCTGGGCGACGTCGAACACCAGGCTCTCGGCGCGATCGAGTACGTCCGAGACATCCTCGGGGACGCTGTAGCCCAGCTCGGTGATCTCACCGGCCACCGAGACCAGGCGCCGGAGGAGGGCGTGCTCCTCGATGATGCGGGCGTAGTAGTCGGCATTGCCGATGGAGGGGGTATTGGCCTGCAGCGAGACGAAGACCGAGGGGTCGCCGATGGTTTCGAGCAACCCACGCCGTCGCAGCTCCTCGGTGACCGTCACCCAGTCCGCCGGCTCCCCCTGACTGAACAGTGAGGTGATGGCCAGGAAGATGTGCCCGTGGGACGACTTGTAGAAGTCCTCGGGCTTGCAGATCTCCATGGCCGAGGCGATGGCGTCACGGGACAACAGCATGGCGCCGAGGAGGGACTCCTCGGCCTCGAGGTTGTGCGGAGGGATGCGGCCCGCCGGCATCCCGTTGCCCCCGTTGGGGGCGAGGAGCCTGCGGGGTCGCGTGTCGTCAAACGCTTGAACCATTGTTCCTCAACCCTGTCCGAGTTGCCCTGTGGAGCGTAAGGGCCTCTTCCTGGGGAAATACCTGTGGGGGGGTGTGGACGGACCGTGGACAAGCCAGGGTCGACTGCGGACAGATCGGCTCACTCCGTCATCATCGACCCCGGGTGTGACAGCGCGGTGGATGCCGGGGGTCGGGGGCGACGGTCCCGCTGGCTCGCCGACGGGGCGCAGACCGGCCCCCGACCAGAAGAATCGTCGGTGAGGCGCTGGGTTTAGCTGGTGGCGGCGACGTCCACGGTCAGCTCGAAGACCACCCCACCGAGGAGTTCGACCCGCACGTTGTGCTCGCCCACGGTCTTGATGGGCTCCTCGAGGATCAGGTCCTTGCGATCGACCACGGCGCCGGTCTGTTCCTCGACCTTCTTGACGATGTCCGCAGCCGAGATCGACCCGAACAGACGCTCGCCGGTGGCCCGGGCCTGCAGGGTGATCACATTGCCCACCAGGGTGCGGGCCACGGTCTCGGACGACTCGCGGTCGCGCGCGTCCTTCAGGTCGCGAGACCGGCGCATGGCGGCCGCCTGCGTCTCGATCCCGGGCGAAGCGGCGATGGCCTTGCCCGCCGGGAGCAGGTGGTTGCGGGCGAAGCCACCGGACACATCGATGATGTCCCCACGCTTGCCCACACCGTCGATGTCACTGCGGAGGAGGACCTTCATCTCAGGCCTCGCCACCCTCGGTGACGGTCTCTTGGACCTCGGACTCGCTCACGGTGCCGTCACCGGTCCCCGTGACCTCGACCACCTCGTCGATGACCGTCGTGGCCCGGGGAGCATCGTCGGCGACAGCAGTGGAGGTGGCGTCGGCCGAGAGTGAGCGCTCTTCGTCGCGCCGGCCACGGCCGGCACCACCCTGACCGCCGTAGCCACCCTCGCGGCCGCCACGTCCCCCACCCCGACCACCGGGACGCTCGGTGGTGGTCCGCTGGGTATAGGGGAGCAGGACCATCTCACGGGCCGTCTTGATGGCGATGGCCACATCCCGTTGGTGCTGGGTGCAGTTGCCCGAGACGCGCCGGGCGCGGATCTTTCCGCGGTCGCTCATGTACTTGCGCAGCAGTCCGACATCTTTGTAGTCGACCCACTCCACCCGGTCCTTGCACAGGGCGCAGGGCTTCTTCTTGATGCGCCGGCCGGTGTCCTTTGGAGCGCGCCTGGTGGTGCCTCCACGATCGTTGTTGCGTGCCACTAGAAAGGCTCCTCGCTGTATCCGTACCCTTGGGGCTCGGCGGCGGCGCCGCCGCCACCTCCACCTGACGACCGGCCACCCCCGCCCGAGGGACCGCCACCGTCGCTCGGGCCGCGCCGCTCATTCTTGGTGACCTGCGCGGTGGCCCAGCGAATGCTGGGGCCGATCTCGTCGGCCACCACCTCGACCTTGGACCGCTTGTCCCCATCAGGGGTCTCCCAGCTGCGCTGGTCCAGCCGGCCGGTGACGATCACCCGCGAGCCCTTGGTCAGGCTCTCGGCGGCGTTCTCGGCCATCTCCCGCCAGCACACCACGTCGAAGAAGGACACCGCCTCTTCCCACTCCTGGGTCTGGCGGTTCTGCCAGCGGCGGTTCACGGCCAGGCCGAAGCTGGCCGTGGCCTGCCCGGTGTTGGTGAAGCGCAGCTCGGGATCGCGGGTGACGTTGCCCACCAGGGTGATGGCGTTGCCCGGGGCCATCTCAGGCCTCCCCGACAGTCGCGGTGGCAGCGGCGGCCCGACGGCCGGCCACCTTGTCCGGGATGCGCATGGCCTTGTGGCGGAGCACCTCGTCGGCCAAGACGAAGATCCGCTCCATGTCGGCCACGGCGGCGGGCTCCGCGGTGAGCTCGATGACCACGTAGTAGCCCTCGCGCTTGTGCTGAACCTCGTAGGCGAAAGTGCGTCGACCCCAGCGCTCTACCCGGCCGGGGACACCTCCCTTGGCCTTCAGTGCCTCCAGGGCCCGGTCGAGTACGCCGTTCACGGCGGCCTCATCGGCTCCGGTGTCGAAAATGACCATGACTTCGTAGGGCCGCATGGGCGGCTCACCTCCCTCTGGATCGGACAGAACCCTGTCCGAGCCCCACGGCGTGGGGCAGGTCGGAACTGGATGGCCACCACGGGGGTGGCCGGAACGACCGCTCTACCCTACCGGCAATCGAGAGGGCACCGGGACCGCCCCGACCCGGCGCCTCCTCAGTGGTACACCTCGGCGTCGGCCGGGAAGGCCCCCGACCGGACGTCGGCGGCATAGGCCGCCACCGCCGCTGTGGCCGCCTCGCCGAGCTCCGCGTACCGGCGGACGAATTTCGGGACCCGGTCGTTGAAGCCCAGCAGGTCGTGGAAGACCAGTACCTGTCCGTCGCAGGCCGGTCCGGCGCCGATCCCGATGGTGGGGACGTCGAGCGAGTCGGTGATGGCCGCACCCACCGATTCGGGCACGCCCTCCAGGACCACGGCGAAGCAGCCGGCCGCCACGATGGCCTTGGCGCCGACGGCCAACGAGTGGGCGGCCGCCTGGTCCCGGCCCTGGACGCGGTACCCGCCCATCACGTGCACCGACTGCGGTGTGAGCCCCAGATGGCCCATCACCGGGATCTCGGCGTCGATCAGGGCCTCGATCATGGGGACCCGGTTGGCCCCGCCTTCCAGCTTGACGGCCTGGGCCCCGGCGCGGATCAGCACGGCGGCGTTCCGCACCGTGTCGACCGGCGTGAGGTGGTAGCTCATCCAGGGGAGGTCGGCGACAACGAGCGGCGCCGGCTTGGCCCGGGCTACCGCCGCCGTGTGGTGGGCCAGGTCCTCCACCGTGACCTGCAGGCTGTCCTCGTAGCCCAGGACATTGTTGGCCACCGAGTCGCCGACCAGAATGAGGTCGACCCCGGCGGCGTCGGCGATGCGGGCGCCGGGCGCGTCATAGGCGGTCACCATGACCAGCGGCGGATGTCCGTCCCGGCGCTTGGCAGCGCGGACGGACGGGACGGTGACCGGTGCAGACCGGGACTCGGGCATGGACATCCTCCTATCGAACCGTCCAGCGCCCGAAGGCTGCCGGCGGCATGGGCGGTGACACGGTCACCGCGGAGCACTGCGTACTGCCGTCACCAGCCTACCGGCCGGAGGCGACAGAAGGGAGGGCCACCAGCCGGCGGCGGGCCCTGCGGGCTCAGACCTCGGCAGGGGCGATCTCCCCGGAGCCGACCGATGGGGTGCCAACCTCGCTGGGATCCTCCTGCAGGCCGGCCCGCAGGCCGATGATCGCCACCACGGCGGCGACGGCCATGGCCACGGCCATCCCGTAGAAGACGCTGCGGGTGGCGTAGGCGAAGTCGAGGCGGTAGAAGTGGGGGATGGACGGCGACGCTGCCGCTGCTCCCCTGGGACTGCGCCAGTCGGGCCGCCTCGGTGGCCGCCATCCCCCGCGGTACACCCTGGGCCACGAGCGAGGTGGTCAGCCGGGAGCGCATCTCGGTGACCAGCACCGTCCCCAGGATGGCCAGGCCCAGGCTGGCCGAGTAGTTGCGCACCGTCTGGGTGATGCCGGTGGCCTCGCCGTAGGACAGCCGGGAGGCCCGGTTGACGGCGTCGGTGCTGGCCGGCCCCAGCATGAAGCCCATGCCGGCCCCGGCGAGGATGATGTACCACTGCTGGTTGCTGAAGCTGAGCCCGGTGACCTTGCCGGCCCACAGGTAGAAGCCCACCGCGGCCAGCACGCAGCCCAGTACCACCGGGCGCTTGGCGCCGCCCCTGTCCAGCATCCGGCCCCCGATCTGGGCGGCCACCGCGAAGCCGATGAAGAAGTAGAGCAGGAAGATGCCGGCCTGCGAGGCCGACTTGCCCAGGGAGATCTGGCCGCGTACTCGCTGGCGAAGAAGAAGACCGGGATGAAGGCCAGCATGGACACGCCGAGCACCAGGTTCTCGACCAGGAACGCGCGGATGCGGAAGATGCGGACCTGCATCAGCGGAGGATCGGTGCGCAACTCCACCAGGGCGAAGACCACCAGCAGGACCAGTCCCGCGACGATGCACAGCCCGGTGCCGGGATTGTGCCAGCCCCAGATGGAGGACTGCTGGAAGCCGAACACGCTGAGCGGCCACGCCCGAGGCGATCAGGACCAGGCCCCGGTAGTCCATCTTGGCCGCCCGGTAGGCAGTGGTCGGCTTGGAGATCACGATGAGGACCAGGGCGATGATGGCCACGGGGATGTTGACCCAGAAGATGGCCCGCCAGGTCCACTGGGTGAGGTACCCGCCGAGGATGGGGCCGACGGCGGTCAGTCCGCCGGCGATACCGAAGAAGGTGGCCAGGGCCTTGCCCCGCTCCCGCAGGGGGAAGGTCTGCACCACGATGGCCAGGGCGGCCGGGAACATGATGGCGCCGCCCAAGCCCTGGACGGCCCGGAAGGTCACGATCCACGCCTCGGCCAGGCTGCCCTTCGGGGTCAGCCCGCACAGGGCGGAGGCGCCGGCGAAGACGACCACGCCGAGCATGGCCATCTTCCGGTGGCCCACCGTGTCGGCCAGCCGGCCGCCGAAGGCGAAGAACGCGGCCAGCGAGAGCAGGTAGGCGTTGACCGCCCACTGCACCCCGGTGGCGCTCAGACCGAGCTCCTTTTGGATCTCGGGCACGGCGATCGACACGATGGTCTGGTCGATGAAGGTCATGGCGACGGCGAAGATCATCGCCGTGAGGATCAGGTTCTTCGACTGACCCGCGCCGACTGCCCGCTCTTGGCCATGCTCGACCCCCCGCGGTTCGCATCAGTGGCCCGCCGACCGGTTTCGACCGGCCATCGTAACGGCACCCGTCCGGCGGGTCGTGGAACGGGCCCGGGGTCGACGCCGTACAGTCTGGCCATGACTCCCACCCGATTCACCGGACGTAGGGCCCTGGTCACCGGCGCCGCCTCCGGCATCGGCCGGGCCACCGCGCTTGCGGCTGGCCACCGAAGGGGCCCGGCGTCGTGGCCGTCGACGTCAACGCTGAGCTGTCTCGACAGCTCGAGGCGGAGTCAACAGGGCTGGCCGGGTCCGTCACCACACTGGTGGGTGACGTCTCCACCGAGCACGGGGTGACGTCGATGGTCGACGCCTCCGCGGACCGCCTCGGTGGGCTCGACGTGGTGGTCAACGTGGCCGGCGTGCTGTCGTTCTCCCACACCCACGAGGTGACCATCGAGGAATGGAACCGGCTGATCGCCATCAACCTCACCGGCACCTTCCTGGTCTGCCGGCAGGCGCTGCCCCACCTGCTGGCCAGCCGGGGCAACATCGTCAACCTGGCCTCCACCGCCGCCCACGCCGGCCAGCCGTGGGCCACGGCCTATGTGGCCTCCAAGGGAGGGGTCCTGGCCCTGACCCGGGCCCTGGCTGTCGAGTACGCGGCCCAGGGCCTGCGGGTCAACAGCATCAGTCCTGGGGCCATCGACACCCCCATCACCGGAGCGTTCCACCTCCCCGAGGGGGCGGACATCAAGCTCCTCGGTCGGGTGACCCCGCTCGGGCCGTTCGGGACCCCCGAGGGGATCGCCGCGGCCATCGCCTTCGTGGCCTCGGACGAGGCCTCCCACATGAACGGGGCCGACCTGCTGATCGACGGGGCCACCCTGGCCTGACAGACCGGGACGCCGCCGCCGGCCGGTTCCGGTCAGCCCAGCGTCGACCGCCCGTCGGTGGCCCACCAGTCGGCCGTCACCCGGATGCCCTTGATCGAGGCCCGGGGCATCAACTCCTCGTAGGTGCGCTTGTAGCCGGTGTGGGCGATCAGCCAGGTGTCGCCCTGCTTCACGTAGTGGTCGGTGTAGAAGGCCGCCCCCTGGATGTTGAGCTGCGCGTCGGTGAGGATGACCACGTCCTCTAGGGCCCACACCCCCGTGGCCGTGTCGGGGCCGGTGAGGTCGATCTCGGGATGGTGACACCGGTGGCTCGAGAGCATCGCCTCGGTCCCCATCGAGCTGCGGAGGAAGGCCATGATGGCGTCCCGCCCCTCGAACTCGTAGAGCCCTCCGCCGTAGCGGGCGGTGGCCTCAGGGACGAAGCACCCTCGATCTCGTCCCAGAGCTTCTGGTCGAGGCAGCGCAGGTACTTGTACTTCAGTCGCTTGATCAGTTCGATCTCGACCAGGTCGTCGGGGGTCATGGCTGCTCCTGTGGACGGCGGATGGGACGGGCTAACGGATGGTGCCGACGCCGGGGATGAGCGGGAGATCCAGGGCCGTCACCCACCCGGGAGGGAGGTCGTTCACCGCCGGGTACGGCGTTGAGGGCCCGGAGGCCGGTGGCCAGGCAGCCGGCGGCGGCGGCGTCCCGCCCACTGCCGTCGGTGAAGCGGAAGGCCGTCTCCTGGGTGATGGAGGGTGAGCCGTCGATCTCGACCCGGTACACGTCGTTCTGATTGCCCCGGGGCCAATCGGGGGCGGCGGCCTCGCCCACCCGGTTGATGTGCTCGAGGCAGATCCGGGGAGCGCCCCGGTAGATGCCGTTCACGGTGAAGCGGATGGCTGCCACCTCACCTGGGTTGATGACGCCCTTCGCCGTGGTGATGGTGGCGTCGGTGACCCACTTCTCCCAGGTGGTGGTGATCTCGTCGAGCTCGATGCCCACGGCGTGCGCCATCATCGGCACCGTCGCGCCCCACGACATGACCAGGATGTCGGTGTGCTCGAGCAACGGGACGTACTCCGGTGGCCGGCCGATCCCCATCTCGTCCTCGTAGTCCCCCTCGTAGTTGATGTAGTCGAGGATCTCGAGGGCCCGGACCTGGCGGACCTCGCCACACAGCCCCATGAGGGTCATCGGGAAGAGGTCGTTGGCGAAGCCGGGGTCGATCCCGGTGGTGAAGCAGGACGAGCCGCCGGCTCGACAGGCCTCGGTGATCGGGTCCACCCAGCTGGGCGGGTTGAGGGACATGGTCGGCCACACCCACGGCGTCATCGCCGTGGAGCACACGTCGACTCCCGGCCCGGAGGAAGGCGCTGATGTCCCGGATGTTGTCGTTGGCGTGGGCTGCCGTTGGACCGAAGTGGACGAGGGCATCCGGCCTCAGGGACACCAGGGCGTCGATGTCGTCCGTGCAGGCCACGTCGACCGGGCCGATCCCGCACAGCTCGCCGGCATCCTTCCCGACCTTGTCCGGATTGCTCACCCCGACACCGACCAGCTCGAAGGCCGGATGGCGGACCACTTCGGGGATGACCATCCTCCCCACGAATCCGGTGCCCCAGATCACGACCCGCTTTGGCACGGTGCTCATCGCATCATCTCCCCCGAGTTGACCATCAGGTGCTGGCCGGTCACGGCCTTGGCGTAGTCCGAGGCGAAGAAGACGGCCACGTCGGCCACCTCGCCGTCCTCGGTCATCCGACGGAGCGGGAACTTGCCCACGATGCCTTCGAGGACATCAGCCGGCTCCACTCCCTGGTTGGCGGCCGTCCCGTTCACGTACAGCTCCACGTTGGGACCCCACATCCACGACGGCACCACCATGTTGCAACGGATGTTGTCGGCCCCCAGTTCGTCGGCCAAGTAGTACATGGCCGACAGGAGCGCGCCCTTGGAGGCGGCGTACCCGCTCTGGGGCAGGGCCGGCTGGAACATGGACTGCGAGCCGATCAGCACCACCGAACCCCCACCCCCGGCCTTCATGGCCGTGGCCACCGGGCGCAGCACGGTCAGGGCCCCGAGCACATTGGTCTCGAACGCCTTCCGCCACGCCTCGAACCGGAGGTCGTAGAGGCCGCCCCACACGTTCTCGTAGGCCGCCACCTGGATGAGAGCGTCGACTCCACCGAAACGGGATACGGCGTGCTGCACCAGAGCCTCGCACGACTCGGCCTCGGTGATGTCGGTGACGTGGGTGGCCACCTGGTCGCCGCTCGGATCGAGTTCGGCGGCGGTCTGCTCCAGAGTCTCGGCGGTCCGGGCGGCCAACACCACGTTGGCCCCGTCGCGCAGGGCACTGGTGGCGCACTCCCGGCCGAGGCCCCCGCCCACCCCGGTGACGATGACGGTCTTTCCGTTGAGGATCATCCCCCCCTTCTAGACCAAATATCGGTGGAACGCGTTCCAGTTGGCTTGGCCGAGCGCCCTGACGACCTACAGGCTGGCCCGGCCCCGGAGGGCCTTGCGGGCCACCGTCGCCACCCCGGCACCGGCCGGGTACATGCGGGCCAGGTGGTTCCACGAGCAGTCGCAGCAGACCTCGATGACGTAACAGACCACCGGCTCCTTCCGGCGCCAGTAGCGGCTCAGCTCCGCTTGGGTGGCGACGCATCGCCCGCCAGAGGGCAGGCGGGAGCCGAACACGAAGGTCACGTCGACCAGGTCGGCTTCGTCGCAGATCGGGCATCGCTCCCCGGTGGGCCGGCCCAGGTTGCGGGCGGCCCGGAGCAACTCCGGGTGGGCGTCACAGACGTCCAGCCGGGACAACCGTCCCTTGCGAAACTCACGGATGATGGCGTTGCGGGCGAGCAGGTACTCGACCTGCCCCCCGGTAGGGGACGTCTGCACTCCGTCGAGCGATCCGGGTCGGAAGCCCACGGCGCCAAGGGTAATCCCTCGGGCCCTGAGGCACAGCGCCCTGCGTGATGCACACCTGCAGAACCAGCCGGCCGCGGCGGAATCGGGAATCTAGGCCGGGATGTATTGCATTGATATATCGAATTGATATATCGTTCGGCCATGCAACCGGTCAACACCCGTCGGAGCCCCCGCTGATGCTGGATCTGGCCATCCTGGGCCTCCTCCACGAGCAGGAGCTCCACGGCTACGAGATCCGGCGCCGGCTGCGGGACGAGTTGGGCCTGTTCGCCAACATCTCCTTCGGCTCGCTGTACCCGGCCCTCTCCCGTCTGGAGAAGGCGGCGGCGGTGACCGTCACCGAGTCGTCGGGCGTCCCCGCGACCGCCCCCCTGCCCTCCACCGGCTCCCTGAGCGGCGAGCGTGCCGGACTCCGAGCCCGCCGGGCCGGTGCCGCCCGCGGCACCAAGCGGTCGCGCAAGGTGTACCGGATCACCGACCAGGGACGCCTGCTCTTCGAGCAGCTCCTCGACGCCGACGAGCCGGCCGGCACCGACGATGCCCGAAGCTTCGGCCTCCGACTGGCCTTCGCCCGGTACCTGGCCCCCCAGGCCCGGCTGGGCCTTCTCGAGCGCCGTCGGTCCCAGCTGACCCGTCGGCTGGCGGTGGACCGGGCCCGGGCGGCCGGGGACCGGTTGGACATCTACACCCGCTCCCTCGTGGAGCACAGCACCGAGGCCACCGAGCACGACATCGCCTGGCTCGACCGCCTCATCGAATTCGAGCGACAGAAGCAGCAGCCAGCACCCCGATCCGAAAGCCGCGAGCCCCGAGACGGGGACGCCGTCACAGCAACGAAGGGAACCCATCCATGAGCACCATCCGCGTGGCCATCGCCGGAGTCGGCAACTGTGCCAGCTCCCTCATCCAGGGAGTCGAGTACTACCGGGACGCCGACCCCACCGAGACCGTCCCCGGCCTCATGCACGTGGTGCTGGGTGGCTACCACGTCGGCGACCTCGAGTTCGTGGCCGCCTTCGATGCCGATGCGGCCAAGGTCGGCACCGACCTGGGCAAAGCCATCTTCGCCGGACAGAACAACACCATCCGGTTCGCCGGCGTCGGCGAGCTGGGAGTGACCGTCCAGCGGGGCCCGACCCTGGACGGGTTCGGCAAGTACTACCGCGAGACGGTGGAGGAGTCGCCCGCCGAGCCGGTCGACGTCGTCGCGGCCCTGAAGGACTCGGGGGCCGACGTGCTGGTCAGCTACCTGCCGGTCGGGTCGGAGCAGGCCCAACGGTTCTACGCCGAGGCCTGTCTGCAGGCCGGCGTGGGATTCGTCAACGCCATCCCGGTGTTCATCGCATCCGACCCGGAGTGGGCCCGCCGCTTCCGCGAGGCCGGGCTACCCATCGTGGGCGACGACATCAAGAGCCAGGTGGGCTCGACCATCGTCCACCGGATCCTGACCCGCCTGTTCGAGGACCGGGGCCTGGCCCTGGACCACACGTACCAGCTCAACGTGGGCGGGAACATGGACTTCAAGAACATGCTCGAGCGGGACCGCCTCGAGTCCAAGAAGGTCAGCAAGACCCAAGCCGTTACCAGTCAGATCGAGCACGGCGCCCTGCCCGCCGACGATGTGCACATCGGACCGTCGGACCATGTGCCGTGGCTGCACGACCGGAAGTGGGCCTACATCCGGATGGAGGGTCGCAACTTCGGGGACGTGCCGCTCAACCTCGAGCTCAAACTCGAGGTGTGGGACTCACCCAACTCGGCCGGCGTGATCATCGACGCCGTCCGCTGCGCCAAACTGGCCCTGGACCGGGGCATCGGCGGGCCGCTCCTCGGCCCCTCTGCCTACTTCATGAAGTCACCACCGGTGCAGTTCCATGACGACGTCTGCCACCAGATGGTCGAGCAGTTCGCCGCCGGGGAGCCCAACCCGGAGTGGCCCGAGGACTGAATCAGCGGCCGCCGCACCGGTCAGTTCGAGCCGGCCCACCACTCCCGAAGGCGCTTCCTGGCCTCCTCCTCGCCGAGGGGCCCTTCGTCCATCCTGAGTTCCAACAGGAAGGCGAGGGCCCGTCCCACGTCGCGGCCGGGACGCAAGTCGAGCTCCTCCATCACCTGCGACCCGTCGAGGTCGGGGCGGATGGCATCGAGTTCCTCCTGCTGACGCAGGTCGGCGATGCGGGCCTCGAGCTCGTCCATCCGGCGGGCCAGCGCCCGGGCCTTATTGGCGTTCCGGGTCGTGCAGTCGCACCGGGTGAGCTCGTTGAGCTGATCGAGCAGGGGGCCGGCGTCCCGGACGTAGCGGCGCACGGCCCGGTCGGTCCAGCCCAGGCGGTAGGTGTGGAACCGGAGATGCAAGTTGACCAGCTCGGTGACCACTTCCACGTCCTCGTTGGGATAGCGGAGGGCCTGCATGCGCTGCCGGGTCATCCGCGCGCCCACCACCTCGTGGTGGTGGAACGTGACGCCGCCGTCGACGAAGGCCCGGGTCTTGGGCTTGCCCACGTCGTGGAAGAGGGCGGCCAGCCGGAGCAGGCGGTCCGGGCTGGTCTTGTCCACGACGGCCAAGGTGTGAGCCAGCACGTCCTTGTGGCGGTGGATCGGGTCCTGCTCCAGGGCCAGTCCCGGTAGCTCGGGCAGGAATTCGTCGGCCAGACCCGTGCGCACCACGAACCACAGGGCCACCGAGGGGACCGGGACCATCACTATTTTGTCCAGCTCGTCGCGGATCCGCTCGGCCGACACGATGGCCAGGCGGTGATGGTCGGACCGGACCGCATCCACCAGCTCGGGGGCCGGCTCGAGTTCGAGGCCGGCGATGAAGCGGGCGGCCCTCAACATGCGCAACGGGTCGTCGGCGAAGGACACCCCCGGATCGAGCGGCGTGCGCAGGCGGCGCTCGGACAGGTCGACCAGGCCGTCGAACGGGTCGATGAGCTCCAGGTCCGGCAGCTTCAGGGCCATGGCGTTGATGGTGAAGTCCCGACGGGCCAGGTCGTCCTCCACACGGTCCCCGAAGGCCACGTCCGGCTTGCGCGAATCGGGGTGGTAGGCCTCGGCCCGATGGGTGGTGATCTCGTACTTCTGGTCGCCCCGGCGACAGCCGATGGTGCCGAACCGCTTGCCCTGCGTCCACACCGCGTCGGCCCAACCGGACACCACTGCCTCGATGGCGTCCGGCCGCGCGTCGGTGGTGAAGTCGAGATCACGGTTGCCGTCGACCACCTCGTGGCCCGGCTCGGACACAATGGCGTCACGCACCGAGCCCCCCACGAGATAGAGGGAGTGACCGGCCGACCGGAAACGGTCGGACAGGTCCGCAGTCGCCTCTACCAGGGGTCGCAGTCGCTCGGGGAACACGCCGCCGAGGGTAGTGCGGCTGGCGTAGGGGACCGTCCGAACTGGCGTAGGGTGGCGTCCGAAGTGGATCGGGAACGAGCCAGCTTGTGCCCCTGCGGCAGCCACCCCCGGGCCGGCGCGGGACTCGGGGACGGGCCCGCCCCGACGATCGGGGTGGTACCGCGTGGCGCCCGGTGGGACCGGTCCCGTCCCGGGCCCCGCTCCCTCCACACCCGACTCCACCCCGTCCGGTGGGCATCGGTGGCCTTCGGTCTGATCGTGGCGATGACCGCCGTCGGAGCGCCGGCCGGGGCAGCGTCGGCGCCGGCCACCACGAGCACGTCCGCCAGCGTGCCCCTGATCCTGGTGTCCCAGACCCCCTGGGTCACCCCCAACGGCACGTTCGACCTGAGGGTGACCCCGGGCGGGGGTACACCCCCGCCGGCCACCCTGGGCCTCTCGGTCAGCGTGTTCACCTGCCTCTCCAGTATCTCGGCCTTCGACCAGTCCGTGAGCGCGGCCGCAGGGCCGGCCGGCACACCCATCGACTCGACGACCACTCCGGTGGCCCTGTCCAGCCTGCCCGTCACCGCCGGTGGGGTGTACGACCTCTCGATGCCGGTGTACGTGGGCCGGGGAGGCACCGTTCCCACCGGGGGCTTCGCCGTCAATCTCACCTCCACCGGGGGGCAGTGCGCCGTCTACCCCTCGGGGGTGTATCCGGTGCGCGTCCAGCTGGTGAACACGGCCACCAGCCAGTCGCTGGGCGGGTTCACCACGCACCTGGTCTTCTCCGAGGCGCCGTCCACCACCGAGAAGCTGCGCGTCGGCGTCATCCTCCCCATCGACGCCACCCAGGGCGCTGCCCGCAATCCGGCGGCGGCCCAGCTGATCACCCAGCCGTCCTCGGCCCTGGCCCCCCCGTCGGAAGCGGCCACCACCGCGGTGGTGGCCACCGTGGCCGCCATCTCCGCCGGACTGCGCCCGTCGGTCCCCCTCACCCTCGACGTCAGTCCCCAGACCGTGCTGAGCCTGGACAGCACCGGCCACGCGTCAACCGTGGACCGGTTGGCCGACCTGGCGGCCACGCCTGCGACCCACCAGTTCGCCTCGGCCCCCTTTGTCCCGGTCAATGCGTCCGCCCTGGTGGGTGCGGGACTGCAGGAAGAACTCGCCCTCCAGGTGGCCCGGGGCGCCCAGACCCTGGCGGCCAGGGTGCCCAAGGCGGTCTCCCCCACCCCGCCCGCGGGCGGATTGGGCGCCTGGTTCACCAATGACGCGCTCGACTCCGGCGCCCTCACCCAGCTGGGGGCAGACGGCTACCGCCAGGTGGTCGTCCCCCCGTCGAGCGTCCCCGGTGCCCCGGTGAACGAGTCGACGGCTGAGCCCTTCTCGCTCAGCCCCTCGTCCGGTCCGACGATGACCGCCCTGGTCTCCAACGCGGACCTGGCCGACCGGTTCACGTCCGACCCGGGGAACCCGGTCCTGGCCGCCTCGCAGCTGGCCGCCGAGCTGGCCCAGATCTACTTCGAGAAGCCCAACGACACCGCCCCCCGGGTCGTGGCCGTGATGCCACCTTCGGGCTGGTCCGACGACCCCGCCCTCGTGGGGGCCCTCCTCGACGCCCTCAACCAGAACCCCGTCGTCGAGCCCGTCACCGCCAGCGACCTGTTCGCCGTGGTGCCACCCGGCACCTGCCGGGGTGGGTGCCGCACCGTGGGCGCCGCTGGGACCTCCGGACTTCCCGTCGCCGCCATCAACGCCGAGCGCCAGCGGGTGGCGGGCTTCGGCACGGCAGCCACCAGCGCCGCCGCCGTGAGGATCACCACCCAGCTCGGGGACCTGGTGCTGTCCGGACAGTCCGAGCGCCTCCGTCCTGCCCAACAGGCCGACGTGCTCCGGAAGGCCGGCCTGGCCGTCGACGCCCAGCTGAGCCAGGTGCAGGTGGCTGGTGACCAGAGCATCACCCTCACCTCGCAGAAGGGGAGGGTGCCGGTGACCATCATCTCCGACGCCCGCTATCCGATCACCGGCACGCTCACCCTGGCCAGTGACAAGCTCTCGTTCCCGAACGGCCAGACCCGGCAGATCACTCTGGAACCGGGCGTCACCAACAACTCCTACTTCAATGTCCAGACCCGGGCGTCCGGGCTGTTCAAGGTGGACATCGCCCTCCACTCCCCCGCCGGCGGACTCACCCTCGCCGGCGGTCAGGTCACCGTCCGATCCACAGCGACCTCGGTGGTGGGCGTGATCCTCTCGCTCGGCGCGGTGGCCGTGCTGGTCGTGTGGTGGCTGCGCACGTCGAGGAAGCGACGGGCCCAGCGACGGGCCGAGCAGGCTGGCAAGTCCGACGACCTCCCTGCTGAGCCGCCGGTGCCGACAGGAACACCGTGACCGATACCGAGACCGAGGTCGACGGGCTGCCTGCCGGAGCGGGTGGTGGCAGGCGACGCCTAGCCGGGGCCACCGTGGGCATGGCCATCGGCACCACGCTCTCCCGCATCACCGGGGTGGGCCGGGTCATCGCCCTCACCCTGGCCCTCGGAGGCGGGGGGTTCGCCGACGTGTACAACCTGGCCAACACCACCCCCAACATCATCTACGACGTCGTGCTGGGCGGCGTGCTCTCCGCCACCTTCGTGCCGGTCTTCGTCGACTACCTCAGCACCCGCCGGGGAAAGGAGGCCTGGGAGGCCATCTCCGCCGTGGTCACCGTCACCGTCACCATTCTGGTGACGGCCACCGTGGTGTTCTTCGTCCTCACTCCGAGCATCATCGACCTCTACACGGTCTCCAACCACCATGCCGACGTGCACCAGCAGCAGGCCGTGGCGGTCTTCCTCCTCCGCTGGTTCGTCCCCCAGGTCGCCTGCTACGGGCTCATCGCCGTGTTCTCGGCCCTCCTCAATGCCCGGGGGAAGTTCGTGGCCCCCATGTTCGTGCCCATCGCCAACAACCTGGTCGTCATCGGCGTACTGCTGTGGTTCCACGCCCTGGTACCGCACCCCAGCCTGGCCTCGGTCAACGCCAACCACCACGGCCTGGTCCTACTGGGCTTCGGCACCACCCTCGGCGTGGTGGTCCAGGCGGTCCTGCTGGTGCCCTCCCTGCTCCGCTCCGACCTCCACATCAGGTTCCTGTGGCAACCGGCCAATCAAGCCATGCGCACCATCACCCGACTGGCGGGCTGGACCTTCGGCTGGGTGGTGGCCAACCAGGTCGCTCTGGTGGTGGTGCTGGCCCTGGCCGACGGGGCCAAGATCCCCGGGGCGGTGTCCTCGTACACCTACGCGTACACCTTCTTCCTCCTCCCCTACGGCGTGGTCGCCGTCTCGGTGATGACGGCGGTCACACCCTCCCTGTCGGCGCGCTGGGCCACCGACGACCTACCCGCCTTCCGCCACCGGATGGCCTTCGGGCTGCGAGGGATCCTGGCCATCATCATCCCCTCGGCGGTGGGCATGCTGATCCTGGCCCATCCCCTCATCAACCTGGTGCTGGCCCACGGGGCCGAGACCCCGGCCAACGCCGACTCCACCGGGGCCGCCCTGGCCATGTTCGCGCTGGGCCTGCCGGGATTCTGCACGTTCCTCTACATGGTCCGGGTCTTCCAGTCGATGCAGGACACCCGGACCGCCTTTCGCTTGTACCTCGTGGAGAACGGCCTCAACATCGTGGTGGCCCTGGCCCTCGTGGGGCCGCTCGGAGTCCGAGGTCTGGCCCTCTCCCTGTCCATCGCCTACACGATGGCCGCCCTGCTCGCCCTGGCTGTGGTGAGGAACCGGGTAGGCGGCCTCGGAGGAGCCGACCTGACCACGCCCTTGAAGCGGGTGCTCGGTGCGTCCGGGGTGATGGCAGTGACCACGGTGCTCGCCCTGAGCGTCTCGGGGGCGACCTCCGGTGCGGCCCTCCTGGCCCGTGTGGTCCTCGCCATAGTGGTAGGCCTCGTGACCTATGTGGCCACGGCCGGGCTGCTCGGCGCCCGCGCCGTGTGGCAGGCTCGGGAAGCTCGCGGCCGGCCTCCCTCTGCGGTGGACCTGCCCGTGGACTCCCCCGACCTGCCGTCGTCTGGACCGCCGGCGCAGACCGACAGCGAAGCCCCTGGGTCCGCCGGTCCGACACCGGCGCCGTCGGAGGAACCGTCCCCCGACCCGTTCCGTGGCAGACTCGACGATCAGTCCGGTGAGCTTCCCTACCGGCACCTCCGGCCGGTGGTGATTCCGCCAGAGGACGAGTCGGGGCCGGAGCAGGAGCTCGCGACGGGGGACGAAGAGGAGGATCTCGATGGCCCGGATACGGGTGGTAACCGATAGCGCCTGCGACCTGTCCGCCGAGATGGCCGCGGCGGAGGGCCTGACCATCGTTCCCCTCTCCATCCGATTCGGCTCCGAGGAGTTCGTGGACGGTTCCACCCTCTCCACCAACGAATTCTGGGCCCGCTGCAAGGCCAGTTCCGTGCTCCCCGAGACGTCGGCACCCTCCCCGGGCGCCTTCCAGGAGGCTTTCGTCGCCGCGGCCGACGACGGCTACGACGGTGTCCTGTGCCTCAGCCTGTCCTCTGAGGTCTCGGCCACCTACCAGGCCGCGGTGGCCGCTGCCAAGGCGGTGAGCGACCGGATCCCGGTGCGCACCGTCGACTCCCGCTCACTCACCATGGGTCTCGGCCTGCTAGCCCTCGATGCCGCAGGCCAGGCCGCCGCGGGAGCCTCCCTCGACGAGCTGGTGGCACGGGTCACCGACCTCATCACCCGCACCCAGGTGTACGGCGTGGTCGATACCCTCGAACACCTCGAGAAGGGTGGCCGGATCGGCGGGGCACGGGCGCTGCTCGGGTCCCTGCTCTCCATCAAGCCGGTGGTCACCCTGATCGACGGACGGGTCGAGGAGGAGTCGAAGCAGCGCACCCGATCCCGCTCCCTCCGCTATCTCGCCGACAAGGCCAAGAACTCGCCCCCCATCAGCCGGCTGGCTGTCTGCAACGGTGCCGCCCCCGACATCGACGAGTTCTTGGGCATGCTGGAGGGCGTACCCACCGATCATCCGCTGGTGGTCACCGACCTCGGCCCGGTGGTGGGAACGCACACCGGCCCGGGCACCATCGGGCTCTGCCTGGTATTGCGGGACTGAGCCCTCCCGGCGGGATTCAGCCCGTTCCGGGAGGCCATTGGGCCGATCAGACTATCCTCGCTGCATGGATCCGAAGCCCGACTCGCCCCCTCCCCGACTTCCCGGCTCCAACGCGCTCGGTGACCTCCCCACCCGGGGCGCCGACTGGGTCGACACCGTGGTCGTACTGCTGCGGGACCGTACGGTCCGGCCGCTCACCCTGGCCACTCGGGCCGTGGTCTTCGGGATCATCGTCTTCGCCGCCGCCGTGGTGACCATCGTCCTCTTGTCGATCACCCTGATCCGACTGCTCACCGTGTACGCCTTCGACGGGCGGGTCTGGCTGTCGGACCTGGTGGTGGGGGTGGTCTTCGTGGCCGTCGGCCTCGTGGCCTGGTCCCAGCGCTCCGATCCCAACGCCAACACAGAGGGGGTGGCGTGACCGAGTCTCGGCAGGTCGTGATCGTCGGCTCCGGGCCGGCCGGCCTCACCGCAGCCATCTACGCGGCCCGGGCCCAGCTGTCTCCCCTGGTCATCGAGGGTGAGCCGAGCTCCACCAGCGACCAGCCCGGCGGCCAACTCATGTTGACCACCGAGGTGGAGAACTTCCCGGGCTTCGTCAACGGGATCATGGGGCCAGAGCTCATGCAGGCCTTCCGGGAGCAGGCGGCCCGGTTCGGTGCCGACTACGTCACGGCCAAGGCGTCGAAGGTCGACCTCTCCCACCGCCCCTTCGGGGTCTGGGTAGGCGATCCCGATGCCCCGGAGCCGACCTACACGGCCGACGCCCTCATCATCTCGACCGGGGCCCAGTCGCTCATGCTCAACCTGCCCAACGAGGAGCGGCTGCTCGGGTACGGCGTGTCCACCTGTGCCACCTGTGACGGCTTCTTCTTCCGGGGACGGGAGATCGCAGTGGTCGGTGGGGGTGACTCGGCCCTCGAGGAGGCGCTCTTCCTCACCCGATTCGCCGACAAGGTCACGGTGATCCACCGGCGAGGTGAGCTGCGCGCCTCCAAGGTGATGCAGCAGCGGGCCTTCGCCCACGAGAAGATCACCTTCCTGTGGAACACCTCGGTCATCGACGTGCTCGGTGAGAACACGGTCTCCGGCGTGCGGGTCAGGAACAACGAGAGCGAAGAAGAGTCGGTCCTGGAGATCTCGGGGCTGTTCGTGGCCATCGGGCACCAGCCCAACACCGGCCTGTTCAAGGGCCAGCTGGAGATGGAGGAGAACGGCTACCTCCGGACATTCGACGGGACCCGGACCAACGTCGACGGCGTGTTCGCCTGCGGCGACGTCCAGGACCATCGGTACCGCCAGGCCATCACGGCGGCCGGCTCCGGCTGCATGGCCGCCTTGGACGTCGAGCGTTGGCTGGAGGACCAGGAGTCCCACTGAGGCTCCGTACCCCACCTCCCGCGGGTCGACCTCCCCCACCGGGCGGGAATCAGCCGGGTCCGACCGGGGTTGACGTAGCGTGTCCCAGCGAGGGGCCATCAGGCATGGCCCGCAGAACGGGCAGGAGGAAGAAGCCATCATGAGTGAGAAGATCACGACCCTGAGCGACGCTAGCTTTGACGAGCATGTCAAGTCCTCGGACGTTCCCGTGTTGGTGGACTTCTGGGCGGAATGGTGCGGCCCGTGCAAGATGATCGCCCCGGTGCTGGAGGAAATCGCCACCGAGCAGGCTGGCAAGCTGGAGATTGCCAAGCTCAACATCGACGACAACCTGGATATCACTCGCCGGTTCGACGTCATGAGCATTCCGACCCTGATCCTGTTCAAAGACGGCGAGCCCGCAGCCCGCATTGTCGGGGCGAAGGGCAAAGGACAGCTCCTCCAGGAGATCTCGGCCCACCTCTAGAGGGTCGGTCGTGACCGGCCTCCGGCCGGTCCGCCGGTGCAGAGGGTGAAGTCGGGGCCCACCATATGGCTGGAAGTCGGACACCGGGGGCCTGAGGTCGCCGATGTCCAGCGTCGGCTCGAGCGGCTCGATTTCTCCACCGGCATCGATCGTGACGGCTCCTATGACGCCGGCACCCGAGCCGCCGTCGAGGCGTTCCAGTACCGGAGGGGCCTCCGGGTGGACGGCATCTGCGGGCCCCAGACCTGGGCGGCCCTGGTCGAGGCCGGTCAGAGGCTCGGCGACCGATTCCTCTACCGGCAGGCGCCCATGCTCCGGGGTGACGACGTGGCCGAGCTCCAGCAACGGCTCAGCGTGCTCGGGTTCGACACCGGTCGGGTGGACGGGATCTTCGGCGACATGACCTCGGCGGCATTGGGCGAGTTCCAGCGAAACGCCGGGCTTCCGGTGGATGGCATTGCCGGGGCTTCCACCGTGGCTGAGCTGCTCCGCTTCGGGACCCGCCACGACCACACCGAGCTTGTCACGTCGGTCCGCGACCGTGAACGGCTTCGCCAGGGCCCCCGGACGCTCGCCGGACAACGGGTGGCGATCGGCGAGGAGGGTGGTCTGGACGCGACAGTGGCGGCATTGCGACGCCTACTGGTCAGCTACGGGGCCGTCGTGACCACCCACCACCATCCTGACGGCTCGATCCAGGCGTCCGAGGCCAACGCCGGCGACGCCAGTGTCTACATCGGCCTGCGATTGGCCGCCGGCGAGGACCACTGCTCCACCGCTTACTACGCCGGCTACCGCTACTCCTCCCCTGGGGGTCGCCGGTTGGCTGAACTCTTGCAGGGAGCCCTGACGAACTCACTTGACCTGCCCGACGGCGGAAGCCGGGGGATGTCCCTCCCTCTGCTACGCGAGACCCGTATGCCGGCGGTCATCTGCGAGATCGGACCGGCCACCGTTGTGGTTGAGCAGGCCCCCACCATCGCACGATCGGTGGTCGAGGCTCTGGCCCAGTGGGTGGGGACCTCGTGGGACTGACTGAGGGCCCACTGCTGTTCAAGCATCGACCCTCACGTCACCCCTCCGAACCTCAAAACGCCCTTCCCTGGACGTAATCCACAACTTCATACACAGGTTGTGGATTACGCTCTACCGCGGGTTCAGGGATACAATTCCCACTTACAGTGGGGACAATCTTCGATATTTGGGATTATGTCAAGTTATCACCACGTAGAGTGGCTGACTAGACCGGACTAGGCTCCGTCCGTCCCACCATCAGCTTGTAGATCCGCTCAAGGTCCTCCAGCGTGGCGAACTCCACCACCACCTTCCCGCGCTTAGAGGTCAGGTCAACCTTGACCCTGGTGTTCAGGTGACCGGAGAGCAGTTCCTCCAATTCGAGGATCCCGGGCGGAGGCAGGCGCCGTGGGGACCCAGACCCGGAAGGGTCATCACCGTTGGAGGGCACCGGCACCGGCCCACTGGACGCCTCCGACGCAGCGTCGGCCTCTCCCCCACCGTTGTGTTCACGGACCAGATCCTCGATAGCGCGTACCGTGAGACCTTCGGCGACGACGGCTTTGGCCAGCATCTCCTGATAACCGCGGTCGGGGGTGCCGAGAAGCGCCCTGGCGTGACCAGGGCTGATCTGACCCTCGGAAAGCAGACGCTGGACGCCGGAGGGGAGCTGCAGCAACCGCAGGATGTTGGTCACCGCCGTCCTGCTCTTCCCCACCCGCTTCGCCACCTGGTCGTGGGTGTACCCGAACTCCTCGATGAGTTGCTGGTAGGCGGCCGCCTCCTCCAGAACGTTGAGGTCTTGGCGATGGAGGTTCTCGACCAGCGCCTGCTCCAGGCTCTGGGTCTCGTCAGACGTCAGCACCAGGACAGGAATGGACTGGAGCCCGGCCCTACGGGCCGCGCGCCATCGGCGCTCACCGGCGATGAGTTCGAAGTCGTCCGCTGCCGCCGACCCAATCTGGCGGACCAGTACGGGCTGGAGCACACCGAGCTCCTTGATTGAAGCCGCCAGCGAGGACATGGTGTCCTCGTCAAAGTTGACCCGCGGCTGCCGGGGGTTTGGCTTGATGCTCCCGATGGGCACCTCTCGGAGGGACGACGACCGATCACCCACCACTTCTGTGGGAATGAGGGCGCTCAAGCCCTTGCCCAGTCCGCTACGTCGTGCCACCGCTGACCTCCTTGGCTAGTTCTCTGTAGGCGATGGCCCCGCGCGAAGCGGGATCGAACGCAGTGATTGGTTGTCCGAACGAAGGCGCTTCGGACAACCGCACTGTCCTGGGAATGACACTTCGGCAGACCTTGGCCCCGAAATGGAGGCGAACCTCATTGGCCACCTGGTCGGCCAGCTTGGTCCTGGCGTCATACATGGTCAGGACGATCGTGGAGATGTCCAACTTCGGGTTGAGATTGGAGGCCACCAGATGGACGTTTCTCATCAATTGGCTGAGCCCTTCAAGGGCGTAGTATTCGCACTGAATAGGGACCAGTACCTCGTCGGCGGCGGCGAGCGCATTGACGGTGATCAGGCCCAACGACGGAGGGCAGTCGATGAGCACGTAGTCGAAATCGTCAATGATCGACTCGATCGACTTCTTCAGCTTCAACTCCCGGCTGAAAGCTGGCACCAACTCGATCTCTGCGCCAGCCAGAGCGATGGTGGCTGGCGCCACGAACAGGTTCTTCATGCTCGTCGGCTCGACACAGTCCTCCAGGGACGAGTCCCGCATCAGCACGTCATACATTGAGAGTTCGAAGTTCCGAGCATCGATACCCAAGCCCGTGGTGGCGTTCCCTTGCGGATCCAGGTCGATGACGAGGACGCGGAAGCCCAGTTCGGCAAGAGCGGCGCCGAGGTTGACCGAGGTGGTCGTCTTGCCGACGCCACCCTTTTGATTGGCCACGGCCAGTACGCGGGGGAGCGGGTTGGCCGACGCGGACTGGGCCTCCCGAACCGGCTCTTCCGCAAGAACGGGCTCGGCCGACGCCGGTGGAGTGACCGCCACGGGCTCCTCGTCGATGGCGGCTTCAACGGCAGGTGAATCAGCCAGGGCAGGCGCCTGGGAGTCGTGGACGAGTGCCACGGCCCCCTCATCGATGCTCGGCCCATCGAGCTGGGAAGGGGCCGGATCTGCCATCTCTTCGGCCATTGGTCCCGTTTCCGGGTGGGCCTCGGCGGGGAACGCAGTGGGAGTAGGGGGAGCCACGGGAGTATCGCTCACCCGTTCCCGTTCGACCGTCGCAGCGACCTCACTTGGGACAGGACCTCCCGGCGGGGGATTGGGGGTAGGAGGCAATACGTTGTCAAGTTGGGCGTGGGCGGTGGCCACGTCCGAGATCGTCTCCTCGATCCGCCTCTGCCCCGGTTGCGAACTGGAAGGATCCCCAGAGGTCGAGGGTTGCTCTGACGACATATCCCGTGGAGCAGGGGGTGCCCCGGGAGATGCAGTGGCTGATCCTGGGGCTTCCGGCGAACTGGAAGTCTCAACCAGGGTCACGGCTCCGGTTCCCACGGGTGGGGATCCAGGCTCAGTGCCTGTTTCCGGAGAATCCTGGAAGGAGGGCCGATTTCGTCCCCGGCGACGGCCGCGCATTATCGTCTCCTCGGTTCTGCAGGCTTCAAGGGACTCATACTCCCCCGCCACGAGAAGCAGGTCAAGCCTTTCGCCGAAAATGTTCCACGTGAAACCTCCTCCAAGCACGAGCACCCGCTGGTCCGGCGCATCGGCGAGCCTGACCTGCACGAGTAGGCCACACCGATGCGCCTCCCGGGCCAGAGTCAACGTCCGGACGGGATTTGCCCTGCTCGCCTGCCAACCCCCAGGGATCGGATCCTCTGCATTCACGGGGCCCGGCCCCTGGCGGCCACCACACTCTGGGCGTCGACCCGGGGACGGACGCTCGGCCCGGGTCCGCCCGGACCTCCCATCAGGCGGGATGCTAAACGGGAACCGTGGAGGCTCGTGTAGCAGTCCGGGGACGCGGTCCTCTACCATTCCCCTCCCGCCCAACCTCCTCGGGAGAGGGGCCGCCCGGACAGATGACCAGGGCCACCCACAGATCGCGGGACCGGACCCATGTTCCACGTGAAACGTTGCCCTGCGGCGGCGGGGGAGTGGGTCCGCCAGGTGGAGAGCCCATTGTTCAGGCACGGATCACTGAGTGAAGGCAACAACCGAGGCCGCCTTCAACCCTCAATCACCAGCGCCCTCTGAGAAACTCCATTTCACCTGAGCGGCCTTACGACCACGGACGCTCCAGATCGACCCACACGGGGGCAGCTTCTATCCGCTTAGCAGGCCCTACTTCGTCGAACCCACAGACCGTCGTTGCGATCCGCTTCAATGGAGGGATGTCCGCCCAGTCCACGCCAGGCCTGGCCTTTAGGGTTGAGGGTCAAAAGAGCGGTCGCTTCGAGGGAATGCCGACCCGTCGCGGGTATCGGTCCGGGGTGTCCCCCGACTTCACGAGGACCTGATACCCAAATCGGTCGGCAACCCGAACCTGAGGCCCCGGAGCCAGTCCCAATTGGGCTAGGCCCTCGGCGGGCCACCGGATCAGTTCCTGGGCCCCCGGAGGCTCGGACACCACGATCACACCTTCGGCAGCCAGGAGTGGGGCTGCGCATTCGGCCGTGACGGCCGGGGGACCGAAGGAGCGGGCTGTGATGACCTCAAACTCCTGTCGATAGCGGTTGACTCTCCCCAGTTCCTCCAGCCTTCCTCTCACTACCTCTACCGATGTCCTGCCCCACCGCCTAAGCTCGGCGGCCAAAAACTCGGTACGGCGTTGATTGCCATCCATCAACACCAGATGGCTCTCGGGCCAGCAAGAGCAGAGGATCAGGCCCGGCACCCCGCCCCCGCTTCCCAGGTCCGCAACACTGGACGGGGCCCGCCCGATTGCCCCTTGGACGACAGCGACGAATCCCAGGGCATGATCGATCTGTTCCTCGACCGGCATCCCGCCCAGAAATCCCTGCTCGGCTGAGCGACACAGGATGGCGACGACTTCCTCGTCGACCTTCCTCCGAAGCTCGACAAGCGGGCTCGTCATGGCCTCTCGACCTGAACTCCACGCCGACCGGAAGGGCATGCAAAAAGCCCCCCGGCCAGCAGCAGGTAAACACCGCGTCGTACCTCAGCGGCCGTCGGGAATGCGAACGGCACCGGGGGGTACCCGGTGCCGTTCGATCCCACGTATGCCTCGGTGGTACTCAACTCGAGGGTTGGATCACCACATACCTCGAGGGCTCGGTCCCGTCGGAGCGGGTCTCAACCCCGTCAATCTCGTTGACGGCGTCATGCACCACCTTGCGGTCGGCGGGCGACATGGGCTCCAGGGCCCGCTCCTCGCCCGAGTCCTTGACCTCTTGCACGATTCCTTGGGTGAAGCGCCGCAATGCCGCCGAACGCTTCTCGCGGTAGCCCCCGACGTCGACCAGGATACGGTCGGTACGAACCTCAGACTGGCGTTGCACGAACGTGCGGGTAAGGTCCTGCACCGCAGCCAGCGTCGCCCCTCGGGGCCCGACCAAAAGGCCAAGATCGTCGCCGTTGGCGGCAACTTGCACGGTGTCTTCGTCCAACTCCACGAAGTTCACGTCGGCATCAAGTCCGAACTCCCGTACGAGTCCGGCCACGAAATCGGTGGCCGCCGCTCCTTGCTGCTCGAGGGTTAGTGACTCTTCCATGCTGTCCTCACTATCTCCGGCCATCCGACCGGATCCTTGCTTCGACTGCTTTGCCTGACCGCCGTTTGACCCCGCCGCGGATCCGCCCCCCCGCGACCCCCGGCGGCGGCGGCTTCCCGATCCCGACGAGGCAGGTCGGTCGGAACCCGCTGGGGCCCCGGCGGCGGGCTCGACCGTGCCGGCGGCCGCGCCGACCTCAGCGGAACTACCGGACTGGGCCCGTCTCCCACCGGACGAGCCGTTGTCGGAACCACTGCGGGAGGGGCTGCCTTTTCCACCGGACGGCCCACTCCGGGAGCGCTCTCCGTTGCTTCGACTTCGATCGGGGCGTTGACGCCGGCCCCGCTTTGGCGGGGGCGCGACCGGCCTGACGCGTGCCTGGACGCGTGCCTCACCCCGTAGACGACCGAAGAGACCGGCCTTGGGTTCGCTCAAAATCACGAATTCGGCATCGTCCTCCGCGACGCCAAGGAGATCCAGGACGATCTCCTTGGCTTCGGGCAGGGATTTACCACTGGCTTCCACCCACTCCACGCTCTATCGCGCCTTTCTCTCACGCTTTGCCTTCGAGCGGGGGTGCTGCTTGGGCGCTGTCGACTCTTCCGAGGTGGAACTTCCGTTCGCTGACCCGTTGCTCCCATTACCCGAAGGCTTGGCCGGTCCCCGACGCGATCCGCTGCCGGTGGCCGGGCTCGGGGTCTTCTTAGCATTCGACCCGTTGGACGAATTCCGCTTGACCACCGCCGAAGCCTCGGCGTCGGCCTTGGCGATGGGGGACGGCTTACGGGCCTTACCGTTAGCTGCCGCGGCTCCTGGCTTCCCGGTCCCTGCCGACTTTCCTGTCCCGGATCCGCTGTTCGCCTTCGGCTTGGGCAGGGCGCGCTCCGTTCGGTCGACCACAGGGCCCGTGGGCTTCTTCTTCTCGGTAGCCGTCACGTCGAGAGTTGGAGGCGGAGGAGGACCGCCGACGATCCCCCGACGGAACAGGATCTCCTGAGTCAGGATGCGGATGGCGCTGGATACAATGAAATAGACGTTCAGAATAGCGGCAACATTTATATAAATGAAGCCGAATATAAGTGGCATGTATTTCTGAAGCATCGCCGCCTGTGGATTCGCCTGTGAGGCGCCGGGATTTCGAGCATTGAGGCGGGACATCTGCAGATACTGGAGGCCGACTGACGCCACCACCAGGAGCAGGTAGGGGATGGCCACGAAGATCGAGCTGTGGTGGGACAGGAGCTTCTCGGAGAAGTCCATGCCGAAGGAGATGAGCTGGCCATGGTGCTCGCGGATGTTGTGATACATGGCGCTGTCATGGGGGATGTACCGGGGCTCAGCGACGACCTGGGCCCCTACCTTCAACCCGGCAACCGTGTGCGCAGGAATGGTCACCGTATTGGTTATGCCCCGAATTACGCTGTATAGAATGAAGAAGGCGGGCATCTGTAATAGCATTGGCAGGCAGCCTGATGCCGGGTTGACTTTGTGCTCTTTGTAGAGCTTCATCATTTCTTCGTTTAACTGGGCCCGATTCTCGGCTCCTTTGTACTTCTGCTGGAGCTTCTTCATTTCGGGTCCGAGTGCCTGCATGGCGGCCATGTTCTTGGTGCTCTTCACTGTCAGGGGAGTGAGGAGCGCCATGATCACGATGGTCAGCAGGGCGACGTCGATGGGGTAGTTCGGGATGATGGAGTAGAAGAAGGCCAGGACAGCCCCGACGGCGTCGAGCAGGGGCTGGAAGATCTTGCCGATCGGCGTGGTTATGGATGCGTACATGTGGTCCTCCGGTCAGGGACAGGGTCGACGCCGTGCCCGCCCCAGGGGGTGCACCGGGACAGCCGGCCGGCAGCCAGCGCTGCGCCATGCCATGCGCCGTACTCCTGGAGTGCCTCGACGGCATATTCGGAGCAGCTCGGGATGAAGCGACAGCCGGTCGGTCGGCCGCTCCGGGCGAGCTGATAGGCCCGAATCACCTTGATCATGGCGCGCGCCGCGATGGGCGGCGCGTCCGCGATAGTCGAGCTCGGCAACGTTGCTGCGTCCCGTTCCAGGGTTCCGCGCGCCCGAGTCACCGGACGACCTCGGCCGAAGCCTGATCACTGGTTCGCCGTGTCGCCTGTTGCACTGCTCGGCTCATGGCCACCTTCAATTCATCGAACGCCAGTTGCGGAGCATCGGATCCGGTACGCACCAGATAGGCCCCGGCCGGAAGCGTGGGCGCGTAGCCCGCCAAGATCGACTTCAGCCGTCGGCGCAGTCGGTTCCTGACCACTGCATTTCCTACCTGTCGGTTGATGGCATAGGCCACTTCGCACCCTGACCAGGAACTTTGTGCCACATAGGCGACGGTCAGCGGACCCGAGCGTCCGCGGGAACGAGTCCGGCGGAGCGCCTCGAACGTTTGCCGAGATCGTACCGACGCCAAAGCCGCTGGGCGCGACGCCGGAGGCCTCTCGGCCATTAGACCGACAGGCGATGGCGCCCCTTCGCCCGGCGGGACCGGATCACCGCCCGGCCGGCCTTCGTCGACATACGCTTGCGGAACCCGTGGGTCTTCGCCCGCTTCCGCACGTTGGGTTGATAAGTACGCTTCATCCATCCACTTCCTTCCTCTCCCTGAACCGGGGACATCGATGTCCGCGTTCGGCAGGGGGCCCGGTCACAGGGATCAGGGCATTCCCCCACATGCTAGGCGCGAATCCACAGCCGCTCTAGTCGAGCCTCGGGAGGCACGCCCGGTGGTCACGGTGTACCGTTCCGAGCAACGCAAGCAACACGGACGGTCGGAAGCCAGTTCCGTCCGTCACTACGTTTGCCGCCACGAACGACGCAGGACAACAAAGACGGAATGGCGCTCCAACCCCCATCCTGAGGGAGCGCACTCGCATCGGTGCTCATCCACAGCTGTGGATATCTTTGTGGACCGATCGAACCGTCCAAGGGCGGAGGCCCACGTGAACGACACTGAGGAGCTGTGGATATTGTGCTCGGAGGCCTTGCGTGAGCAGGTGTCCGACTCCATTTGGCAGGCTTATCTCTCCGGAATCACGCCCGTCTCGATCGAGGACGGCGAGATCGTGCTCGGTGTTCCCAACACCCTGATCCGCGATCGGGTCGAGTCCCGATTCCTCGGATTGATCCAGGACACGGTCACCGGGACGGTTGGACGGGACCTCGTCGTACAGCTGGAGGTGGTGAGTCCCCGACCCCAGACCGCCGAGGAGGTGCTCGCGGCCAATCGAGTCGAAGCCAGCCTCGCTCCTTCCTCAGCTGAGCCCCTTTATGCCCGCCGCGACGCCTCCTATCCGACTTCCCCGGCCGGAGGCTCCGGGCACCTGGAGTCCCCGGTACTCGATCCCAGGTACACCTTCGACACCTTTGTCATCGCGTCATCCAACCGGTTCGCCCACGCCGCCGCCCAGTCCGTCGCCGAGTCGCCCGCCCAGTCCTACAACCCACTCTTCATCTACGGCGATGCGGGACTCGGCAAGACGCACCTGCTCCACGCCATCGGTAACTACGTGCTCGAGAACTTCAGCGGTCGCCATGTCCGCTACCTCACTACCGAGACCTACATGAACGAGTTTGTGGACGCCATCAGGACCAACGCGACGACCGCCTTCAAGCGCAGATACCGCGAGTGCGACGTCCTGCTCATCGACGATGTCCAGTTCATGGAGCGCAAGGAATCGCTCCAGGAGGAGTTCTTCCATACCTTCAACTCCCTCTATGGGGCGTCCAAGCAGATCGTCCTCACCTCGGACCGGCCGCCCAAATCGATCGCCACGCTGGAGGATCGCCTCCGGAGTCGGTTCCTCTCTGGCTTGATCACCATCGTGCAGCCCCCGGACCTCGAGACCCGGTTGGCCATCCTGCAGGCCAAGGCCGAGCACGAGCAGGTGAATGTTCCTGACGACGTCTTGGACTTCATCGCCACCCACGTGAAGGACAACATCCGAGAGCTCGAGGGGGCCCTGATCAGGGTCACCGCCTTCGCCAGTCTGTATCGACAGCCCATGAGCCGGGAACTGGCCGAACAGGTCCTCTCTGACATCGTCTCCGCCGACCAACCACGTCGCATCACCCCTCAGGTGATTCTGGACGCCACTTCCGAAACCTTCGGTTTCTCGGTGGAGGAGCTCTGCGGGCCAAACCGCCGCCGTCCTCTGGTCACGGCGCGGCAGGTGAGCATGTACGTCTTTCGGGAGCTCACCGATTTCAGCTATCCGGCGATCGGTCGTGAGTTCGGCGGTCGTGACCATTCGACAGTGATGCACGCCGTCGACAAGATCGCCGGTCTGATGAAGGAACGGCACCAGATCTACAACCAAGTCACCGATCTCATCGTTCGGATCAAGAGTGGCGCGTAACCGGGTGGGGGAGCGGATCGACCTCTCGATCAAAGACAAGTGGCCTGCCTTTGACTGTCTGTTGTTTCCAGAGGTTGTGCACTATCTGTGGATATCTATGGTCGAAACTGGGGTAATTCTGTGAACCCAAGTGAACTTGTCCATAACACGACACCCCCTCCACATCCTCCGGTACCCTCGCCCAGGAAACAGTGGACAGAGCGGGGATGAATAAATCCCTTCTGAACAGGGATTACAGTCCTTCATCCCCAATCCACAGGGCTTATTACCATCACTACCTAATTAGATCTATAAAGCAAAAGCGAGAAAGGACTCCCTGGTGAAGTTTCGATGCGAGCGCGACTCCCTGGTGGAAGTGCTCACCACTGCAGGCCGCGCGGTGAGTGCCCGCACATCGGCCATGGCCCTGAGCGGAGTCCGGATCGAGGCCACCGGGAACCACCTGGCGGTGGTGGGTACCGATTTGGATCTCACGGTGCACGCGTCCACCGAGGCCATCGGAATCACCGACGGGGTCTGTGTGGCTCCGGCCCGTCTGCTAGCCGACATCGTTCGGTCTTTGGAGCCTGGCGCAGTCACCATTGAGTCGGAAGGCGACAAGATCGAGATCGGTGCCGCCCGATCAAGGTTCAGCCTGCGCACCTTCGCCGTCGATGACTTCCCGTCGCTGCCTGAGCCACCGCAACCGGCCACCTTTCTGCCAGCCAGCAGCCTGGCCGGAGCCCTGCGCCAAGTGGTTCGGGCCGCCTCCAGCGATGACGCACGACCGCTGCTCACGGGCGTGCTCATCGCCGCAGAGGGCAGCGGTGTGCGGCTGGTGGCCACCGACTCCTATCGCCTGGCGATGCGGGATATCGATGGCAGCGACGCCCTGACCGACGACGCTCGAAATTCTCGTTCCCGCCCGAGCCTTGGCTGAGCTCCAGAAGCTGTCGCTGCTCGGGTCGACGGCCAAGGAGGCTGCATCCGCGGCCACCGATGATCAGGATGGAGCGGGCCAAGGCCCCACCGTTGGGCTCTCGGTGGGTGACCATGACGTCACCTTCACCGCTGGGGGAGTAAAGGTGAGTACCCGACTGCTGGACGGTAGCTATCCCGACTATCGCCAGCTGATCCCGGCCGAATACCCCAACCGGCTCCACGTGGGCAAGGACTCGCTTCTTGACGCTTTGCGTCGTGTGAGGCTGCTGGTCAGGGACAACACCACCCCGGTGCGGTTGTCCATGCGATCGGGGGGTGTCGACCTCACGGTGGTGTCCCAGGAGGTGGGCGACGCCAGCGAGACGGTGGACGCCGATTTCGACGGAACCGA
Organism: uncultured Acidimicrobiaceae bacterium; assembly: GCA_963835465.1. Lineage (GTDB taxonomy): Bacteria > Actinomycetota > Acidimicrobiia > Acidimicrobiales > RAAP-2 > Bog-756. The sequence continues at coordinate 248,625 of CAWIFR010000005.1, read as the reverse complement.
GCTCACCATTGCCTTCAATCCCACGTACTTGATCGACGGTGTGGAGGCGGTGACCGGGGACGAGGTGTTGCTCGAGACAGTGGACGCAACCAAGCCGGCCACCGTCCGGGCGGCGGAGGAGACCAACTTCCGGTATCTCTTGATGCCCGTTCGGGTGTCCTGACCCCCAAGTCGGCCATCATTACGTCGTGCTCCTCGTCTCCCTGGCCATCACCGACTTCAGGAACATCGAGCATCTCTCGATCGAGCCGGACCCGACCGGCACCACGGTCATCACCGGACGAAACGGGGCCGGCAAGACCAGCGTGCTGGAGGCGGTGGGATATCTGTCCTCCCTCCAGTCCTTCCGGGGATCGCCTCGGGAGGCGATGGTCCGGAGGGGTGCGGAACGAGCCATCCTGCGTGCCGAAACCCTGGTGGAAGGCCGTGCCGTCACGATCGAGGCCGAGGTGCTGGCCTCGGGGCGATCCCGGACCATGGTCAACCGGCAGAACGTCCGTCGGCGCGGCGATCTGCATCAGGCCCTACGGACCACGGTGTTCTCACCCGAAGACATCGGCGTGGTGCGGGCGGGCCCAGCCGAGCGCCGTCACTTCCTCGACGAGACCCTCTCCGTGGTGGACCCGAAGGCAGCCCGAAACGTCGAAGACGTGGAGAAGATACTGCGTCAGCGGGCGGCACTACTGCGGAACTCGGGTCGCCGTTTGACGCCTGAAGTGGCCGACACCCTCGACGTCTGGGACAGCCGGCTCGATGTGGCGGGAACGGCCCTGGTGGAGGCCCGTGAGCAACTGGTGGTGGAGCTCGGACCGGTCGCCGAAGCCCACTACTCGAGATTGGCCGGAATCCATACCGATGTGGGCCTGGTCTACGTGCGGTCGTGGTCCGGGAGGCTCGTTGAGGCCCTGGCCGACAGTCGGAGTAAGGACCTGGAACGCGGGATCTCCTCGATCGGCCCCCATCGGGACGAGCTCGAGTTGACCGTACAGGGACTCCCAAGCCGCACCCATGCATCCCAGGGTGAACAGCGGTCGCTGGCCCTGGCCTTGCAGTTGGCCGCCCACCAACTGGCCACTGAACGCCTCGGCTCGGCCCCGGTGCTCCTCCTCGACGACGTGTTCTCCGAGCTAGACCCGTTCCGCTCCCAGGCGCTCCTGGCCGGACTTCCCGCGGGACAGGCGCTCCTGACCACCGCCCTACCTGCTCCTGAAGAGGTGGCCCCAGCCCGGGTCTACGCAGTCGAGGCGGGTGGTCACGCTCAACCGGTCTTGCCCTCTCCGCCCTTGGACCGGGAGGAAGGGTAGTGCCAGGCCCAGGGGGGCGGGGGGACTCGGGACCCCGATCACTGGATGCCTCGCTGGACGCTGTCTCGAGGCGGCTGGGCATGAGGGATTCAAAGGGACTCGGACGGCTGTTTGCCCACTGGTCCGAGATCGTGGGGGAGGGGATGGCCGAGCACGTGCGACCGATTCGGTTGGACAAGGACTCCCTGGTCGTGAGTGTGGATCACCCAGCCTGGGCGACCCAGGTGCGGAGGATGGGGGACGTGCTCCTCGATCGGGTGGTCGAGGAGACCGGCGAGGCACGTCCCGGACGGGTGGAGGTCCGAGTCCAGCGCTAACCGGCGTCCTTCCACACCGACCATCGGTCAGATGGGTCACACCTGAGAGCTACACTGGGACCTTGGAATCGGGGGATTGCCGCCGTCTCCGGAGCGCCCTCTGCGCCTCGCCGGTAAGCAAGTCCTGCTGGTTCCCGACCAGTCACTCGATGTTGGAAAGGGCGCGCCCGTGGCGCTGAAAAATGAGGGCGGAGGTAGCGAAAAAAAGGCCACCTACAACGCCGAGGACATCACCGTACTGGAGGGTCTGGAGCCGGTCCGGAAGCGTCCGGGGATGTACATCGGGTCGACCGGGCCCACCGGTTTGCATCATCTGGTGTGGGAGATTGTCGACAACGCGGTCGACGAAGCGATGGCCGGGTACTGCACGCAGATCGACGTGACCCTGCTGGCCGACGGCGGCGTCCGGGTGGCCGACAACGGGCGGGGCATTCCCACCGGGGCCATGAAGGAGCACAAGGGAAAGTCGGCGGCCGAGGTGGTGTACACCGTGCTCCACGCCGGCGGCAAGTTCGGCGAGGGTGGGGGCTACAAAGTGTCGGGCGGTCTCCACGGCGTGGGCTCTTCTGTGGTGAACGCCCTGGCCACCCGGCTGGTGCTGGAGATCGACCGGGACGGCGACCACCACGTCATCGAGTTCAAAGACGGTGGCAAACCCGTCGGAAAGCTGGAGGTCACCGGACGCTCGCCCCGGGGCCGCACCGGTACCACGGTCACCTTCTGGCCGGACGCCACGATCTTTGAGGAGGTCGAATTCAGGGCCCAGACAGTCATGGAGCGCCTGCAGGTGATGGCGTTCCTCAACAAGGGCCTGGAGATCCGCTTCGTCGACGAGCGACCTGACGGCAAGGTCTCCCAGGTCTTCAAGTACAAGGACGGCATCGTCGACTTCGTTCGTCATCTGAACGCTTCCAAGGAGGCTCTCTTCCGCAAGGTGAGCTCGCTTGAGCAGAAGGAAGAGACGATGGAGGTGGAGCTGGCGCTCCAGTGGAACACCGGCTTCTACGAGAGCATCCATTCGTTCGCCAACGGCATCTCCACCATCGATGGCGGCATGCACGAGGAGGGCTTCAAGAAGTCCCTCACCAACGTGGCCAACAAATACGCCAAGGCCAAGGGCACCTTGAAGGAGAAGGACGAGAACCTGCGGGGTGAGGACATTCGTGAGGGTCTCACCGCCATCATCTCGGTCCGCCTGCAGGATCCCCAATTCGAGGGGCAGACCAAGGCCAAGCTCGGGAACGTCCCGGTGCGCTCACTGGTGGAGCGTGCCACCAACGAGAAGCTGGCTGAGTGGTTTGAGGAGAACCCCCGCGAAGCCGGCCAGATCATCCAGAAGAGCATGTCTGCCGCCCGAGCCAGGGTGGCCGCCCAGTCGGCCCGCGATCTGACCCGCCGGAAGTCCTCGCTGGACGGTGCCGGCCTGCCCGGCAAGTTGGTCGACTGCTCGTCACGAGACCCTCGGGAGAGCGAACTCTTCATCGTGGAGGGGAACTCGGCCGGCGGCTCGGCCAAGGACGCCCGGAATCCCAAGACCCAGGCCATCCTGCCCATCCGGGGCAAGATCCTGAACGTAGAGCGGGCCCGCATCGACAAGATGCTCGAAGAATACGGAGATCCAGGCGCTGATTGCGGCCATCGGTGCCGGCTTGGCGGAGGACTTCGATGTCACGAAGGCCCGGTACCACAAGATCATCATTCTGGCCGACGCCGACGTCGACGGGTCGCACATCCGGACCTTGTTGCTCACCTTCTTCTTCCGTCAGATGAAGCCCTTGGTCGAAGGGGGCTTCGTCTATGTGGCCCAGCCTCCGCTGTACTCCACGCTGGTCGGCAAGGAGAAGATCTATCTGAAGGACGACGCAGCCAAGGCCGCCTTCCTGGCCGAGAAGCCTGACCACAAGAACGACTTCCAGCGTCTGAAGGGTCTTGGAGAGATGGACTTCGGTGAGCTGCGCGACACGACGATGGACCCCGGCCGGCGTTCGCTGCTCCAGGTGGCGGTGGAGCAGGCGGCCGTGGCTGACGAGGTTTGCTCGGTGCTGATGGGCGAGGACGTGGACCTCCGGCGCCATTTCATCCAGACCAACGCCAAGGACGTGCGCTTCCTCGATATCTGAGGGAGCCCTCGGGTCTGGTCGCTGGAGCGCGGGCCCGGGGATGAGACCAGTGATCCAATGACACGGAGAAGGACACCGCATGCCAGAAGGTGACAACGACAGCCGAGGGCTCGACACCGACGACGACATGTCGGGCTTTATCGAGCCAATCGAGATTCAAGAGGAGATGGAGCGCTCCTTCCTCGAGTACTCGATGTCGGTCATCGTGTCGCGGGCCCTCCCCGACGTGCGGGACGGGCTGAAGCCCGTCCACCGTCGGATCCTCTACTCCATGTATGACCAGCGGCTGCTGCCGGACCGCCCCCACACCAAGTGCGCCAAAGTGGTGGGTGACGTCATGGGCTCGTATCACCCCCACGGCGACTCCTCCATCTATGAGGCCCTCGCTCGCATGGTCCAGGAGTTCTCCATGCGCCACCCCCTGGTCGACGGCCACGGGAACTTCGGTGGCACTGGTCCGGACGAGGGCCCGGCCGCCATGCGATACACCGAGTGCCGACTGGGTTCACTGGCCCTCGAGCTGATGGCCGGTATCGACCAGGAGACGGTCGACTTCACCCCCAACTACGACGCCACCTCTGAAGAGCCGACCGTCCTGCCGTCGCGCTTCCCGAACATCCTCGTCAACGGGTCGCAGGGCATCGCCGTCGGCATGGCGACCAATATCCCTCCCCACAATCTGGGCGAGGTGATCGACGCCACGGTCCACCTGCTCGAGCATCCCGACGCCACGCCCGACGATCTGATGGAGTTCGTCAAGGGGCCGGACTTTCCCACCGGAGCCCTGATCCTCGGACGGCAGGGAATCCTCGATGCCCTGCGCACCGGCAAGGGATCGATCAAGCTGCGAGCAGTAGCTGAGATCGACGAAGGCCGAGATGGCGCTACCCGGATCGTCGTGACCGAGATGCCGTACCAGACGTCGGTGGCTACGGTGGAGAAGAAGATCTCCGAGTTGGTCCGCACCGGAGACATTGACGGGATCGCCGAAGCCCAGGACGATTCGTCGGGAGGTAAGACCCGGCTCGTCATTCGACTCAAGCGTGACGCCAACGCCAACGTGGTCTTGAACAACCTGTTCAAACAGACGCCGCTGCAGACCAGCTTCAGTGTGAACGCAGTGGCGCTCGTGGACGGAGTGCCCCGGACGCTCAACCTGGCCCAGATGCTGACCCACTACGTGGCCCACCAGGTCGAGGTGGTCACCCGCCGGTCCCAATTCCTGCTGGACAAGGCCCGCGCCCGCGCCCACGTGGTCGAAGGCCTGCTGAAGGCCATCGACATGCTCGACGCTGTCATCGCGGCCATCCGCGGTTCGGACGACCGCCCGGCAGCGCTGGATGCCCTGCGAGCAACACCCTTCGACTTCTCCGAGGAGCAGGCCAACCACATTCTCGACATGACGTTGTCGCGACTCACCCGGCTGGGCCGCTCGAACCTCGAGGACGAGATGGCCAAGCTGCTGGAGGAGATCGCCGAGCTGGAGTCGATCCTCAACGACCCGGCGAAGCTGCGGGGCGTGATCGCCAGTGAGATCCTAGAGATCAGGGAGAAGTTCGCCGACGAACGGCGGACCCGGATCACCCATGACCCCGGGGACATGAACGTCGAGGACCTGGTCGACGACGAGGAACTGGTCGTGACCATGAGCCGAGCTGGCTACATCAAGGCCGTCTCCGCCGACGCCTTCCGCACCCAGGGCCGCGGCGGCCGAGGTATCCAGGGAGCCAAGCTGAAGGAGGAGGACCTGATCGACGACGTGGTCCATACGTCGTCTCACGCCCACCTCCTCCTCTTCTCCAACCGGGGGAGGGTGTTCCGGCTCCGAGCGCTGGAGATCCCGATGAAGGAGCGGACGGCGAGGGGCACCGCCATTGTCAACCTCCTTCCCCTAGCACCCAATGAGAGCATCCAAGCCATCATCGGTACCCGTGATTTCGCCGCGGACAACTACCTCGTGTTCTCGACCAAGCTCGGCCAGATCAAGAAGACGGCCTTCAGCGAGTACGACAAATCCCGTCGCGAGGGATTTATCGCCATCAACCTCCGGGAGGGGGACGAGCTGGTGCGCGTGGTGGAGACCCACGGTGATGACGATGTGTTCCTGGTTACCCGGTCAGGGATGACCATCCGGTTCTCTGAGCAGGACGTGAGGGCCATGGGCCGAGATGCCGCTGGGGTACGGGGGGTTCGGCTGAAGGCCGGTGACGAGGTGGTCTCTTGCGATATCGCGGGGGACGAGGCGGACATACTGCTCGTTACGGATGCCGGCTACGGAAAGCGGACCAAGGTGGAACGCTTCAATAGCCAGGCCCGGGGCGGCCAGGGCGTCCGGGGTATCCGCCTGACAGCCAAGCGGGGCAAGGTGGTTGCGGCGTTCATGGCCGGACTGGAGGACGAGATCCTCCTCATCTCCTCCACCGGTGTCGTCATCCGAACTGCGGTTCGGGAGATAGCGTCCCAGGGCCGCGATGCGACCGGGGTTCGCGTCATGAACCTCGATGACGGGGATGCGGTAGCCGCAGTGGCCCCGGTGGCCGGCGAGGTGTCGGCGGAGGGGTAGATCGTGCGGAAATGGGACTCGGCTGGAGGGCCTTGCCGACCGGGTCGGGTCGTGGTGTAGCGTCATCCACCGGATCAAGGGGCTATAGCTCAGTCGGTTAGAGCGCAGCACTGATAATGCTGAGGTCGCTGGTTCGATTCCAGCTAGCCCCACCAAGCCCGACTCCACTCCTGGAACTCCGAGAATTCCATGTCCGCGTTGACAGGCGATTTTCATCAGGCGCCAGTGGTGAGAAAGAATGGCTTCGGGGCCACAAAAGGTCCGCGATGCCCGGTCGCTTGCAGATTTGGACCCGGCCTCCTGGATTCCCGACGCAACCGGCTACGAAGCCCCATTGAGGAGACTTGGAAGATGAAGCTCCATCGATCACTGGGCGGGATGGTTATGGCTTTGACTGCAGTCGGAGTTCTCGCCGTGCCGACCGCGCCGGCGCTTGCCGCCTCCTCCGGAGGAACCAAAGGCTCCAACCCGAACAGTGCCTTCTGCAAACTGGAAAAGGCTTCGCTGTCGGTTGCCGATTCGGCGAATGAGAAGGCAGCCACAAAGGCGCTGATCGCCGGCAACTGGAAGGTGGCTCAGAAGAACCTCCTTGCTGCTGAGAACAAGTCGAGCAAGTTGGTCAAGGAGTACACCGCTGCCCTCTCCTCTGCTCCGGCGAATGTGAAGGCCGCCGCTCACGAGAGCATCACGGTGGTTCCGGCCCTGCTCAAAGTCCTGAAGAACTCGACCAGCATTGCTCAGTTCGAAAAGGGCGAACAGGCGGTGACGAGCGGAGCATCGTTTCAACGGGCCGCCACTGTCATCGAGGCGTATGACACGGCTCAGTGCGGAACGGGCTGATCTGCCGGGCGGGACAGATGACCGATCCAGATCCGCGCCGGCGTCGTTGACAACCAACCATCCTGGGGGAGTGACGCCGAATGGTGATGGACAACGGTGAGACTCACCGCTCTCACCCCACGGGAGGTCAGGCGCCGGAATTGGGCAGCCGACCTGATCGGGCTCTACGAAGCCTGCGCAGACCGCTCCTATGGCGAAGACGTGACGGTCCTGTCGCATTCGCTCCAAACCGCCGGTCTGGCTCGGGCGGACGGCGCCACTGATGCCCTCGTCGCCGCGGCACTCCTGCACGATGTGGGGCACCTTTTGGCCACCGAGGAGGAAGTGGACCGCAGTCACCCGGATGAGGGCGACGACGACCATCACGAGGCGATAGGTGCCCGCCTCGTGGCCGCCACCCTGGGTCCCGAGGTGGCCCTTCCCGTGGCCCTCCACGTCCAGGCCAAGCGTTGGCGGTGCACGGTCGAGCCTGAGTACCGCTCGCGGCTCTCGGCTCAGTCAGCACTGACCCTCGAGGCCCAGGGCGGTCTTCTCGATGCCGAGGAATGTCGTCGGTTCGAGGACCATCCCGGCTTCGCCCAGGCGGTGGAGCTCCGCCGTTGGGACGACCGGGCCAAGCTCATCGGAGCCAAGGTGCCCTCCATGGACTCGTATCGGAGCCTCTTGGGATCACTGGTCGCCGCCCGCGCGGTGGGGACCCCGAAGGAGATGGCCGAGGGAGGTAGGCGGGCTGCTGACCAGGCTTGAGGTCAGGCTCGTTCCGACCGGCCAACTGCGGCCCGCTTGGCCGGGCTGGCCCGGCGCCAGGCCCACCAGCTGAATCATGACGGGAGGGGCGGAAGCTCCTGCTCCACCGAACCCTGCCAATTGGGCGCCCGCTTCTCCAGGAAGGCCTCGACTCCCTCGCGGGCATCCGGCCTGGCCATGAGGAAGTGGTGCAGCTCGGTCTCCGCCTCTTCCACCGCGGCGGCAGACCGGTCCCACGTACTCCAGAGCAGCCGCTTGCTCACCGCCACCGCCAGGGGAGCAGCATTGGCGGCCACATCCCGGGCCAGGTCCATGGCCGCTGGCACCACTTGGTCGGCCGGAAGGGTTCGGCTACAGATGCCCAACTCTCGGGCCTCGTGACCGTCGAAGGTACGCCCGGTGAGGAGGATCTCGGCCGCTCCGGACATGCCGGCGGTGCGGGGGAGGGTCCAGTGCGAGTAACCGTCCCCCATGACGCCCCGGCGGACCTGGACCACTCCATAGATGGCCCCGTCGGCGAAGAAGCGGATGTCGCACTGGAGGGCGAGGGTCAGACCGACGCCGAGGGCGTGCCCGTTGACGGCGGCGATGACCAGCTTGCGAACGTCCCACGCCCTTGTCTCGATCGCCGCGGCGCTGAAGTCGGCACCGGGGCGGTCGGCGAAGGTGTCACCACCGGCGCGGAGGTCGGCTCCGGCGCAGAATGCCGGTGGAGTTCCGGTGACCACGACGGCACCCACCTGATCGTCGGCGTCGGCCCGTCGGTACGCGTCGGACAGTTCGCGGCCCATGCTGCCGGTGAAGGCGTTCCGAACCGCCGGTCGGTCGAGCGTGATGGTGGCCACCCTGTCACGTACCTCGTACCGGATCGATTGGTAGTCCATGACGAGGTGCCAGGGTAGTTCGCGGGTGACCCGATGTCCCGCGCGGGATTCCGGCTGGGCGGCAATCGACGGGGGGCGGGCGCCGGCGCCGGCGAGTGCCCGTTCGCCGTGCCGGACGGAATCACCCGGGCTCAGTAGCTCCCGGACAAGAAGCCCGGCACTTCGCTACGGGACAGGGCGCAGGAGGCGGCAACCGCGGCGTCGATGGCGAACGATGCCACGGGCTGACGACGACGGCGGCGATGGCGACCAGGTAGGTGAGCCCAACGAGGAGCGCTCGGCAGGTCCCCGTGGCTCGTCACGGGGCTAAAGCACCACCTCAGATGGGACGATGATTGAAGTATGTCTCAGATCGGGCTGCATCCTTCTCCGGACGGGATGGTGACCGCCGAGGAGCACACCCTTCTCCGTCTGCTTGACGAGTTGCCCGACTCGGTCATCGTCATCAACGACCGGGGCATCCTGCAGTGGGGCAACCGCACGGCCGAGACCACCCTGGGCCGACCCATCGTCGGTTCAGACGGGGTGAGTGGTCTCGACCTCGTCCATCCCGACGACATGGAGCTGGTCCTCCTCTCCCTGTCCAGCGTGCAGGACAAGCGCGTGGGCACGCCGATCGAGATCCGACTGCGCACGGCCACCGGATGGAGGCTGATGGAGCTGGTCGGCTCGCCGGTCACGTGGCTTTCGGAGGGCGGCGTCCTTCTCACGGTTCGTGACCTGACCCGGCGGCGACAGTACGAGATAGTTCATGACCACGACGCCCGGCTGCGCTCGTTGGTCCAGAACTCGGCCGCCATCACCATGCTCATCTCCCCTGATGGGTGTATCCAGTCGGCCTCGGGAGCGCTCACCCGGGTCCTGGGGCAGGACCCCGAGCTGGTCGAGGGCCTGCCCTTGGCCGAGCTGGTGCTGGAGGAAGACCGGATCGCACTGGCCGGAGCGTTCGAGCGGGCCTCCCGAGGGGCCTCGGTGGCCGGACCGGTCAAGGTGCAGCTGGCGCTGCTCCGGCACGGCAACATCGGGGCCCTCCCCTTCGAGCTGGCCATTGTCAACCTGATCGATGACCCAACCGTGGGTGGCTATGTCGTGACGGGTCATGACATCACCGATCAGCAGCTGGCCGACCTGCGTCTGCGCAAGGCTCTTTCCCTGCTGCAGGCCACCCTGGACGCCACCACCGAAGGTGTCATGGTGGTCGACAACGACGGCCAGATCGTGAGCTTCAACCAACGGCTGATCGAGATGTGGGGGGTGCCGGAGTCGACGCTGACCGCCAACAGGCGCCGGAAGGTGACCGAGTTCGTGAGCGGCCAGCTCGCCGACCCCGAGGAGTACATGGCACGGGTGGAGCAGGTCTACCAGGACCCCGAGTCAGAGAGCCACGACAACCTCGAGTTCAAAGACGGCCGGGTCTTCGAACGGAACTCCCGTCCACAGCGAGTGGACGGCCAGACGGTAGGGCGGGTGTGGTGCTTCCGGGACGTGACCGAGCGCAAGCGGCTGGAGGAGCGCCTCTTCCACCAGGCGTTGCACGATCCGCTGACCGGCCTGGCCAACCGGGCACTGTTCCAGGACCGTCTCCGCCACGGCGCGTCGCGTATGGCTCGAACCGGGGGTCGACTGGCCATCCTGTTCGTGGACATGGACAACCTGAAGGCGGTGAACGACAGGCTTGGCCACGCCGCCGGCGACGCCGTCCTCCAGTCGGCGGCCCGCGCCATCTCGGGATGTCTGCGGGAAGGCGACTCAGTAGCCCGGCTGGGGGGTGATGAGTTCGGGATCCTGCTCGAAGACGTCGCGGGGATGGACGACCTCCTCGGTTCCGCTCGACGGGTGCTGGAGGCCCTGCGTCGACCAGTGACGGTGGCCGACCGCGAGCTCGTCGTGACCGCCAGCATCGGTGCGGCTCTGGAGGTCTCCGGCGTCAGCGCCGACCAGCTCCTGTCCAACGCCGACCTCGCCAACTTCGCCGCGAAGGAGCTGGGTGGGAACCGGGTGACCGAGTTCACCGAACGAATGCATGCGCCCATCGACTTGGCCGTCTGAGCTGACGGTCCATCCGTGACGCCGGCTCAGGCGTCGGGGCCGAACCGGTCCCAGTCCCAGATCATCATGGACTCGTAGGGCGCCGCCAGCACCAGGCGGGAGGGCGCCGACGCCCATGCCTGCTCGACCACCGGGGCCAGTCGCTCACCGACAACGGCCGGCTCTCCGTCGAGGTAGCAGACGGTCATCCGATAGCGACCGTCGGTGAACATCGGTCGATGGATGGATGGGGTGGTGCCGTACGACCACGCGCCGGCCACCCCTTCCACACTCACCAGCCCGGGGAGGACCTCGGTGTGCATCCGCTGGAGGAAGGCGTCCTGGCCCGAGCCGTCGCCCAACTCCTCCACGAGGAGGTACACCCCCCGGTGGGGTCGCCAGGGAACCACCTCCGACGAGATGAGGGCCCGGGGCGCGGCCTGAGCCTCGAGCAGCCGGAGGGCCCCTCGGTAGTGCGAGGGCAGGGACTGGGAGAACCGGCCGAGTTCGGCCAGATGGCGACCCAGCCGGAGGAAGTCGTCGATTGTCTCGTCCAGCGGGTTCCCCATGAGGTAGAGGACCACGTGCTGCACAAGCGACCAGTCCTCGACCTCGGCCAGCCTGACCGCCCGGCAGGCCCGGGTGGATGCCCACCGCTGGCCGAGCACCAGTCCATGGAGCTGGTACTGGTCGGGCATGTGGTCCAACTGGTGCCAGTCGAGGTACTGGCGATCGTCGCCGGTCGTCGAGTGGTGGGAGAGGGAGAAGAATCCGGCCTTGATCCGGTTCACGTGTCGTCCTTTCGAACCAGCTGGGCCAGGGCCTCGAGCTGTTCGAGGTAGTGGCCCAGCGAGTGGTGTACGAAGCCCAGCTGCAACCCGGTGGCCCCAGCACCGATCAGTTTGGTGATGATGGCGCGGGTACCGTCGGGATCGCCGATCGGATCGAGCGGCCGTCCGTTCTGGAGGACCACCTCGAGCGGCGAGGTACGGGCCTCCCAGGCCGGGGTCTGCCGCACCCGGCCCAGCATGAGTCCGATGTCGGCGCTCCGTAGGGAGAAGGGCACCCAGCCGTCACCCAGCTCCACGGCCCGGCGCAGCGACCGCGCCGTGCGACCTCCGATCCACAGGGGAACCGACGCCTGTTGGGCACAGGGGTCCATGACGACGTCTCGGTACCGGAAGAAGGTGCCGTGGTAGGTCGGGCGGGTCGTCGAAAGTGAGGCCCGGAGCGCCCTGATGGCATCGTCGGCCCGGGCACCGCGGTCGGCGAAGGCTGCTCCCAATAGGTCGAACTCCTGCTCGAGGGAGCCCACCCCGAGGCCGAGCACCAACCGGCCACCGCAGACCTGGTCGAGGGTGCCGTAGCGCTTGGCGATCTCCAGAGGGTGGTGATAGCCGAGGACCAGCACATTGGTGGCCAGCCGGATACGGGAGGTCACGGCGGCCAGATAGCCGAAGGTGGCCAGGGGGTCCCAGTAACGGCTCCCTCGCACCGGGGCGACATCGACGGGGATGATCACGTGCTCGCTGCAGGTGAGGTGGTAGTAGCCGAGCGTCTCGGCGGCGCGGGCCACGGTCGCCACCTCCTCGATCCCGGCCTCGAGCTCCCACGATGCGTGACCGTGGGGCAGGAGCGTGAGCACCGGGGTGGTGACGCCCAGTCGCACCGGAAGCACGTCGTGCGGCCTGGGTACCGCCGTGCTCTGGCTGATGCCCTCGGGGTCCACAGTTCCTCCATTGGTGCGGCGCGAACGGGCCGAGGGTAGCACCGGCCCCCTTGACCGCACCCGGGCCGCCAGGTGCGGGGAGCGGTCACGCGGACCGGGGCACTAGCGTCGATCCGGCGCAGGGCCGAACCGAGGAGTGGGACATGGCAGACGAGATTCACCTGGACGGGCACCACCGGGCCACCGTCGAGAAGATCTTCCAGCACCCGGCCGGCCACAACATCCAGTGGCACGACGTGCTGTCGTTGCTGGAGCACGTGGCCACCGTGGTCGAAGAGCATGACGGACGCTACCGGGTGACCCTGGGGTCGGAGACCGAGACCTTGGATGCGCCCCGGGGTCACGACATCGACACCCAGATGGTGGTGGATCTCCGACGGATGCTCCAGAGTGCCGGGATTACCTCGGCCGCGCGCTGACGGGACCGGTTGAGGCGATCAGTGGCCGACTACCCGAAGACGATCGTCCGGCTCAACCATATCGAGCCGGTGCCGCGGCGGATCCGGGCGGTCCACGGTGACCGCGTCGTGGCCGACACCCTCGAGGCCCGCTATGTGTGGGAGTGGGCCTACTACCCCCAGTTCTACGTACCCCGTGGCGATGTGGACGAAGGGCTGATGGCAAGCGACGGCCGCATCGAGGAGACGCCTCAGGGCACGGTCCAGTGGTTCTGGATGGCCGAATCGGGTGGGGCCGGCCCTCCCGCGGCGCGTCTGGTGATCGCTTCGGACCACCAGCGTCTGGTTGACACCTTCCGGTTCGAGTGGGAAGCACTGGACCACTGGTACGAAGAGGACGAGGAGGTCTTCGTCCATCCCCGCAACCCCTACAGCCGGGTGGATGCCCTGCGCTCCACCCGCAACGTGCGCATTGAGGTCCAAGGAGTGGAGCTGGCCCGATCCTCGTCCCCAGTCATGGTGTTCGAGACCGGTCTCCCCACCCGCTACTACCTGAACCGGACCGAAGTGCATTTCGAGCACCTGGTCCCGACGGCGACCGTGACGCGGTGCCCGTACAAGGGCACCACCACCGAGTACTGGGCGGCGGAGGTCGACGGGATCGTCCACGAGGACCTGGCCTGGTCTTATGCCTTCCCGACTCGTCAGCTCCTTCCCATCGCCGGGTTGGTGGCGTTCTACAACGAACGTGTCGACCTGTTTGTCGACGAGGAACTGTTCGGGCGACCCCGAACCCACTTCTCGGACTGACCTCGGCCCGTAACGCGAGCCCGGCGTGCCGACAGCACGGTCCGTCTGCCATGCTTTGACAGCATGATGGACGATCTACTCCAGGCCAACGCAACCTACGTCTCGTCGTTCGGACTGGCGGGAATCCCGGCTCCTGCCGCCAAGGGGTTCGCCCTTGTCACCTGCATGGACAGCCGGATCGAGCCGTTGGCCATGCTGGGTCTGGTGCCGGGCGACGCCAAGATCATCCGTAATGCCGGCGGACGGGTGACCCGTGATGTGCTTCGCTCCCTGATCCTGGCCACCAACCTCCTCGGCGTGTATCGGATCGCCGTGATGCAGCACACCAACTGCGCCATGGCCGAGCGCAGCGACGAGGACATCCGCGCCATCCTCCCCGACGGTGCCTCCGAGTGGGAGTTCCTGACCATGGCGGATCCTGACGCGGCACTCGCCCACGATGTGGAGTTGGTCCGTGACTGCCCGCTGCTTCGGGAAGGGACCCACGTCGAGGGGTGGCGCTACCACGTGGAGACCGGCGAGGTCGAGCCGGTAATCCCCGGGTAGCGGCCCGGTCACGGGGGTGGGGTGGTCCGGTCCGTGGCCGTGAGGAGCCCGGCGCAGTGACCCCGTCGACAGGCCACGATGCCTGAGACCCCGCAGTTGTTGGCCCCCTCCGGGCCGGAACTCCGTCCCGGCCGTCCGGGGCCGAGCTGGGTCCGCCCCGATGGGCGGAGGACGCTGCAGTTGGTGCTGGCGACGCTGTGGCTGCTGGACGGGGTGCTGCAGATGCAGGCCTACTTCTTCACCCGCTCGTTCGGCACCCGGATGATCACCATGTCCGCCGAGGGGAATCCGACAGTGATCGCCAGGTCCATCCTGTGGTCGGGCCGCACCATCGGCCACCATCCGGTGGAGATCAACGCCCTGTTCGCGCTGATCCAGGTCGGGATCGGCCTCGGTGTGGCCTGGCGGCGCAGCACCAAGGTGGCGCTGGGGGTCTCGCTGGTCTGGGCGCTCGGGGTCTGGTGGATTGGGGAGGGATTGGGAGGCGTCTTCTCCGGGAGTGCCGACCCGATCAACGGGGCGCCCGGGGCCGCGTTCCTGTACGCCCTGATGGCCGTGCTGCTGTGGCCTGTCGACCGCCACGCAGACCGCCCCTCGTTCGTGGCGGCGCGGTCCGTCGGGCCCAGGGTGGCGAAGGTGCTCTGGTCGATCTTGTGGGGGTCGTTGGCCCTCTTCGCCGTGCTCGGCGCCAACCGCTCCGCCCGGGGTCTCCACGATCTGATTATCGGCCAGATCGACGGGGAGCCGGGTTGGGTGGTGTGGATCGATCGGAGCGCCTCCAATCTGGTCGATCGGCACGGTCTCGCCTATTCGTTGATCGTCGCCGTGGTGCTCGCCGTGGTCGCGGTGGGGATCCACCTGCCCCGGGCCTGGGCCAACGCCTCTGTGGTACTGGCCGCGGCGCTGGGGCTGCTGTTCTGGGTGGTGGGGCAGGACTTCGGTGAGCTGTTGACCAATGCGGCGACCGACGTGAACTCGGGCCCACTCCTGATCCTCTTGGCCTTGGCCTTCTGGCAGGGTCCCGACGCACTCCGGCCGGATGCCCGGGCCCCTGCCCCCAGGCGCAGGCCGGAGCCTGACGTGGCCAGCCCGCCCTGGCTCGACGACAGCTTCGCCGCCGTGATGGCCCTGGTGGCGGTCTACAGCCTGGGGCGACTCAGCGCCGCTCGGGCCTGGTCGCGCCCGACCCATGCCGATGTGGACGTCGCCCATGTGCTGATGGGCACGGCCATGGTGGGCATGTTGGTGTCGGGTCTCGATCCGGTTCCCCACGGGGTGTGGGAGGTGGTGTTCACGGGTCTGGCAGTGTGGTTCGTGGTCCGCTGTGTCCGGTTCATCGCCGAACGCGGGGTCGAGGGACAGGACGAGGACCACGTCCACCACCTGTCCCACTACCTGACCCACCTCGTGATGGCCTGCTCGATGCTCTACATGTATCTGGCGGCCCCGACGCCACCTCCGGTCAGGGGTGGGGGGATGGCTATGGGGGCGGCCACCGGGACGACCACTGATTTCGTCGGTATTCCGCTGGTGTTCATCATGGTGCTGTTCGCCTCGGGAGTCTGGGAGCTGGACGGGATCGAGCGGTTTGCCCCCCGACCGGCCCCGTCGTCCCTGGTCATCGCCGGGGGAGGGAGCGAAGAGGGGAGTGGGTCGTCGGACGACGGGACTGCCGGAAGCTCGTTATCGAGCTCTGACCGCCGGGACCCCGGCGGGCGGGATGCCGGACGGTGGCTGGCTCCGAGGCTCGAAGCTGCCTGCCACATCGCCATGTGCGTGACCATGGGGTTCATGCTCGTCCTCATGCTGTAGATGGGCTGAGGGTCCGGGCGGTGGCCGAATGGGCGGGCCGCCCGCGGGTCGGTACGCTGGATCCGTGCCGGACGTGAGATCGATGCTCGGGATGCCGGGCATGAGGTACATCCCCCTCGACGGTCATACGGTGATGACACGGTGGGAGTTCAGCCCGTTCCCCCTGCTGGTGCTGGCGACGGTCCTGGTCACGGGGGCGTGGTATCTCCGGGCCCGCTCCAACCTCACCGCCCGTGGACGCCATTGGAGCGGGAAGCGCACCGCTTCCTTTCTGTCCGGCCTGGTCCTGGTGGACCTGGCCCTCCAGTCGCCGGTCGCCACGTTCACCATGGAGTTCTTCCAGGCCCATGTGATCCAGCACCTGTTGCTGATGGTGGTGGCCCCACCCCTGCTGGCCATGGGCGCCCCCATGACACTGGCTTTGCAGACATCGAGCCGGGAGACCAAGGTGCGGCTCCTCGGCATCCTCAACTCGCGGCCCTTCCGTCTGATGACCCATCCGGTACCGGTGGCGTTCGCCTACTACTTCTCGATGTTCGCCTTCTTCCTGACCTTCGCTCTGGGTTTCGCCATGAATCACATGTGGGTGATGGATCTGGTCAATCTGGCCTTCATCTGGGCCTCGGTCCACTTCTGGTGGCCCATCGTCGGGCTCGATCCCATCCCGCACTGGCAGATGAGCCACGGGGCCAGGATGACCAGCCTCTTGATCGGTGTGCCCATCGAGTCGTTCTTGGCCCTGGCCCTGCTGAGCACCACCCGTCCCGTGGCCTCCATCTACTCCCTGGGGAGTACCCATGCGGGCGCCGGAATCCTGTGGATCGGAGCCGAACTCTTCACCTTCCTGGCCCTCATCCCGGTGTTCGTGCAGTGGGTGCGGATGGAGGAGCGGAAGGGGGTCCGCTACGACGCCCAGCTGGACGCCGAACTGGCCTCCGGTCGGGTGGGGGCCACCGGATCGGCCGCGGTCTCCGAGTAGCCCCCCGCCCCCCGCCCTTTCAACCCGAGCCGGCAGGGGTGAACACGTAAGTGTAGGGGGTGACGTGGGGTGCGTTGTAGAACACCACCTTGCCCTTGACCGAGACGCCCACCACCACGGACGAGGAGCCGACCTGGACAGTCATGACTCCCTGGGCCGGAAAGGCGAGCCGCTTGCCCGCCGGCTGGACCCCGACGATCAACGGCACCGTCGACTGTGAGCTGGTGACCTGCACCCAGCACGGCCCGGTGGTGGTGATGTCGACGGAGAAGGCCTTGGTGTTGACCGAGTAGTTGGACGTGGACCCGGTCGACCCGGCAGGCACCACCGCGGCCACCTGGCGGGGCCCCGTGGTGGCGATCGGCGTGGTGGTGGGCGTGGATCCTTCCCGGCTCGACCACGCGGAAGATGTGGGCCGTGACCAGCCACTGGGGCCGTTGCTGGAGGATGACGAAGCCGGCCACCACGGCGATGACCAGGAGACCGGCGACCCAGGTGAGGACCTTCAAGGCCGTCGGGGCCCGGAGCTTGCGGCGGGCCTTGGCCACGGCCCGCTTGCTCTCGCGGAGCTCATGGTGGGGAACTACGGGGAAGGTGCCGGTGGGCGGCCCCGTGGCCACGTCGTAGCCGTACCCGCCGACAGCGGCGGTCGAGCCGGCACCGACGCGAGGAACCTGGCCGGTCTGGGTGAAGGCGCGGAGGTGGTCGGGGCTACTCGTCACCGCGGCCACCACGTTGGTGACGGCCATCCCGGCGTCGGTGTGGGTGGCACCATTGGCGGCCCGGGGCCCGTCGGACCAGGCGTCGATCATCTGGAGGGCCATGGCGTCGCCGTCGAGACCGATGAAGGCGGCGTACCGCCGGAGGGTGGACAGCGCCAGGGCCTGATCCGGGAGGCTGGCCAGGTCACCCCGCTCGAGGGCCTCCAGCTGGGTGATGGGGCGGCCCAGGCGGTCATGGACCGCCAGCAGGTCGAGACCGCGCTCTTCCCTCGCTTCGCGCAGGAGCCGCCCGATCTCCTCGGCCGAGGAGGTGGGCTCTTCGTCTTGGTCGTCGCGCCGACGAGTCGCTCCGCCACGTGGCCGGATCACCAGCTATCTCCTGACTGTTCCCAGTTCACCAAGCGTACTTGTTCACTCTGTCGTTTCGGCACGAACCACGCCAACCTGTATCCAAACGCGGCGGGCTCGGAATGTTGCGAGCGCAACTAGTGTTCTAGCAGGCGAGGGGTGCCGCGCGCCTGAGGTCCGCGGTGGCATCCTGAGAGCGAACTGGAGGTTGGCCATGCCAGCAGTGACCGTTGACGATGTAGGCACGTTGCCCACCGTCGGAGCAGTGGATCCGGCGACGAGCACCGGACGACCGGTGGTCTCGGTGACCACTGCGCCGGCCGGCTTCGAGGGGGAGGGGTTTCCCGTCCGCCGGGCGTTCGCCGGGGTCGACCGCAGCTATCTCGATCCGTTCATCCATATGGATCAGATGGGCGAGGTGGAGTATGCGCCAGGAGAGCCCAAGGGGACGCCGTGGCACCCGCACCGCGGATTCGAGACGGTCACCTACATGATCGACGGGACCTTCCAGCATCAGGACTCCATCGGAGGGGGCGGGCTGATCAGTGACGGGGACACCCAGTGGATGACCGCGGGCGGCGGCATTCTGCACATCGAGGCACCCCCCGAGGACCTGGTGGCCCACGGCGGCCTCTTCCATGGCATCCAGCTGTGGGTCAACCTGCCCAAGGCCGACAAGCTGATCGCACCGCGCTATCAGGACATCGGGCGGGGGAACGTGGCCCTGCTGGCCTCGTCGGACGGCGGTGCCCTGTTGCGGGTGATCGCCGGTGAGGTCGCAGGCCACGCCGGTCCGGGCTCCACCCATTCGCCCATGGCCATGGTGCATGCCACCCTGGCGCCCGGGGCCCGAGCGGAGATCCCCTGGCCGGCAGAGTTCAACGCCCTGGTCTATGTGCTGGGTGGGAACGGCACGGTGGGAGGGGACGGCCAGCCCGTACGCACCGGTCAGTTGGCCGTCTTCGGCGACGGCGACTCGGTCACCGTGCGTGCGGCCGCGGCCCAGGAGTCCCGCACCCCCAACCTCGACGTCCTCATTCTCGGCGGCCGGCCCATCCGCGAGCCCGTCTATGCCTACGGGCCGTTCGTGATGAACACCAAGGAAGAGGTGGCTCAGGCGTTCGAGGACTACCAGGCCGGTCGGTTGGGCACGGTACCCGCTGACCACATCGGCCACTGACCAGTAACGACGACGTCGGGTCAGTCAGCCCGGTGGCCGAGGCCTCCTGATCGGCGACGACGGGCCTTGGTGGACGGTCCTGACGTGCGTCACCCGATTGCCGGGGCCAGCATCGGTCTGGCCCCGGCGGCGGGAATCGGTCAGACCACCACTTCGCCGGAGACGCCGTCCACGTCGGCCAGGTCCTCTTTGGTGGCGTTGACCAGGAAGACGGCCGAGAGGAGCGCTACCACCAGGCAGGCCGCCCCCACCAGGAAGCCCACCGTGTAGCCGTGGACCTGGGCTGCCTCGACGTTGGCCCGGCTGGGGACCCGGGTCACGAGGTAGGCGGCGGTGGCCGACGCGGCGACCGTGTTCAGCAGGGCGGTGCCGAGTGAGCCACCGACCTGCTGGGTGGTGTTGACCATGGCGCTCGACACCCCGGCGTCGTGGGTCGGGACCCTGAAGAGGGCGGTGCTGCTCATGGGCACGAAGGCCAGGCCCATGCCCAGGCTGATCAGGATCTCGGCCGGGAGGACGTGGGCCAGATAGGTGGTGTCGGGGGTAATGCGGCTCAGCCAGAGCATGCCCACGGTGGCGGCTCCAAAGCCCGTGGCCATCAGGATCCGAGGCCCGAACCGGGGGAGGAGCTTGCTGGACACTCCGGCAGCGACGATGATCCCGGCCGAGAAGGGCAGGAAGGCGAACCCGGACTTGAGGGCCGAGTAGCCGAGGTTCCCCTGGAAGTAGTAGGTCAGGAACAAGAACATTCCGAGCAGACCGGCACCCACCATGAATGAGCTGAGGAATGAGCCACCCCGGTTGCGCTCGAGCAGGACTCGCATGGGAAGCAGGGGGTTCTTGGACCTCATTTCGATGGTCACGAAGCCCGCCAGGAGGAGCACGGCGACACCCAGGAAGCCCAAGGTGGCGGTAGCCGCCCACCCGTCCGACGCGGCCTTGGTGAACCCGTAGACCAGAGCCACCAGGCCGGCGGTGACGGTCACCGCTCCGGGAATGTCGTAGCTGGTGTTCCCGTGGGCCTTTGACTCCCGGACCACCGGGACCGCGGCCAACGCGGCGATGGCGGCGATCGGCACGTTCACCAACAGGCACCAGCGCCACGATGCGTACTGGGTCAGCACGCCGCCCATGATGAGTCCGATGGCCGCGCCACCGCCGGAGATGGCCCCGTAGACGCCGAAGGCGGTGGACCGCTCCCGGACTTCGGTGAACGTAACCGAGATCAGTGAAAGGGCAGCCGGCGCCAGGAGGGCGGCAAAGGCGCCCTGGAGGGCCCGGGCCCCGAAGAGCATGGCGGCATTGACGGCCACCCCGCCCAGGGCCGAGGCTCCGGCAAAGCCGAGCAGGCCGATGATGAACACCCGCTTACGCCCGACATAGTCGGCGATGCGACCGCCCAGCAACAGCAGGCCGCCGAAGGAGAGGGTGTAGGCGGTCACCACCCACTGCCGGTTGGCCGTGGAGATGTGGAGGGCGTGCTGGGCGGAGGGTAGGGCGATGGTGACGATGGAGGCGTCCAGCACCACCATCAGCTGGGCCACGGCGATGACGGCCAGGGCCAGCCAACGCTTGGGATCGGCCCCGGCGCCGGCGGTGCCGGGTGGTGCGTGGGATGCGTCGAAGTCAGTGACAGTCGTCATGGGGGCTCCTCGGGTTGGGGGGAAGTTGGAAGCGTGCTGCTGGTCAGGGGTGCTGCAGCAGGGGCAGGACGACGTCGTCCACCACATGCGTCGAAAACTCCTCGTCAATCGACTGGCCCTGGATGACCATCCGATTGATGAGCAGTGCCGAGATCACCTCTTCCACGAGTGCCGCCGAGCCGCCTTGCGGCAACTCCCCCCGGCGGACAGCCCGATCGACGATCCCGTTGAACTCCCCCTTCTTGCTGTCAAGCACTTGGGTCCGGACCAGCTCGGCCAGCTCGGGATCGGACCGCATGGCCGTGATGACCCCGGCGATGATGGCGGCGTCGACCTCGGTGGCCGAGCAACAGATCTGGTCCAGCGCGGCCAGGAAATCGCCCCGGAGTGAGCCGGTGGACGGAAAGGGCTCCGACGTCCCTCCGTTCTTCAGTCGCCGAACCGCCTCGGCCACCACCTGGGCCTTGCCCGACCACCGCCGGTAGATGGTGGCCTTTCCGGCGTGGGCCCGCTCGGCCAGGGCGTCCATGCTCAACCGGTCGTAGCCGACCTCCATGAGCAGTTCGAGCGCGGCATCGAGGATGGCCTGCTCACGTGCCTCGGCCCGTGCCCCGGTGGGGCGATCGGCCTTTCCGCTGCACTCCTCGATCTCGGCGCTGGTCACCACTGGATGCTCCGGGCTGATTATGAAACGGAACTGTTCCGTTCACTAAACAGTACCCCCGAGCCTCACAGAACGCAACCGTTCCGTTCAGTTCTACCTGTGAGCTGGGACGACGGGGCCGTCCGCTTCCCTCAGCTCCCAGACCCCCCGGTTGCCGAGCATGACCGGGGATCCCAGGGCTGGAGGGGGGTCACGGCGGCCGTGGGAGGCAGGAACGAGCTGCCCGACGAGGCTGGCTGGGACCCAGTGCTCGTGGTTGACCCCGGCACGGTGGTCGTGGTGCCCGCCGGAGCTGGCGCGGCGGGCGGGTTCACGCTGAACTGGGTGCCGGTGACCACGGTGACCTCGGCCCCGTCGGCTGTGGGCCCGAGCGCGGCGATGACCGAGCCCGACAGCGAGTGGGCCACGGCCTGGGCGGCGGCCTGATCGGCCTTGTTGGCGTAGTAGACGACCGTCTCCGACTGGGTGGCCACCGGAGGCGTGTCGCCGATGCCGCTGATGTGGAAGCCGAGGGCGGCCAGGGCGGTGGAGGTGTCCGTGGCCTGGTTGCTGGCGCCCGTGCCGTTGAGGACCGAGACCGACACGGTGGCCGGCGCCGGGAGCGGGGCACCGGTCATCGAGTCGACCGTGGGCCCGATGCCCAGGAACTGGTCGATGACGGCCTGGTCCTGGGCGATGGAGGGGAATTCGACGTCTCCATAGGCACCTCCCTGGTAGGTGTAGCCGTCGTTGCTCTGGTCGACCTCCACGGGCAGCGTCAGCTGGGGGGCGCGGTTGACGTTGACCGAGTGGAAGTCGACCACCAGGTTGAGCATGTCGGACGTGGAGAACTTGCGGTCTACTTCGAGCTGGGGAGCCACGCCACTCACAAGCCGCTCGTCGGTGATCGGGTCCGAAAGGCCCTGTCTGGCCACCGCCGTGGCCAGCACCCTCAGGAACTCGTGATCCCGTCGGATGCGGGCCAGGTCGCTCAGATTCTCCGACGGCCAGAACTCGGGCAGTGTGGTGGTGATTCCGGGTCCCTTGTACTGGAGGTGCCGGGCCCGGACCACCTGCAGGGCCTCGAACCCGTTGAGCTGGACGCACCCGGCCGTCAGCTGCTTGAGGCCGGAGTAGGCGTCGTAGACCGGTTCGGGGAAGTACATCTTCACGCCACCCAGCGCATCGACCACGTTGGCGAAGCTGTCGAAGTTGAGCACCACATAATGCTGGATGGGGATCCCCAGATCCTCGTTGATCGCTGCCACCAGCTGGCTTGGACCCTGGTAGAGGGCCGCGTCGATCTTGTTCGCCCCGGTCGTCCGGGCATTGGGCACGAACAGGTCCCGTGGCACCGAGAGGATGGACACGGCATGCCGGGAGGGGTCGAGGTGGAGGATCATGACCACGTCGCTGTTGACCCCGGTGACTCCCTGCGAGCACAGACCGTAGGCAGCGTTCTGGACCTTCAGGGCGCATCGGTCGGTGGAGCCCACCATCAGGATGTTCTGGGTGCCGGCCTCGGCCCCACTCGTCGCCACGTCGGTGAGGCCGCGCACTTCGATGCGGTGGATCTCGTGATTGAGGTACCACGCGTACCCGGCACCACTCCCCACGACCAAGATCGCCACCAGGGCCAGAGAGCCCACGATCCACCGGGCCTTCCGATGCCGGCGGCGGTGGCGCCGGGCCCCGTTGATCGCCTCCCCTAGGGCCAGGAGCCCCGACTCGTTAAAGGTGCCCGAAGGCCCGGTGTGACGGTCGGTTGGCGACGAGCTGGCGTCATTGTCGCTCGTCATCCCTGGTGCGGGTGAGGCCGGCCGCTCGGGCCCGGCGACCGCGGCCGATTCGACCGCCGCGGGATCGATCGGGGCCGGGGACTCCCGGACGAACTCCGAGAAGGGTCCGAGGGGTTGCCCGTCTGGACCCATGCCCGTCATGGTCCGAGACGGTAGCAAGGCTGTCGACCATGGCGGGCCCGCTCAGCCGGTAGAGGAGCGGGCGCCCCGTCTCACCGGCTGCGGAACGGCACCTGCGCCCGGTGGGCAGGCGGGCTCCGACGACGGGTCCAGGAGACCCAGCTCCGCCGGACGGAGCCTGAGGGTGTCGTACCAGTAGCGCACGGTCCAGGTGGGCCAGTTGTTGGTGACCCGGCCTGAGGCGGTCTTGTACCAGCTGTGGCAGCTTGCCACCCAGGCGGTACCGGCCATCATCCTCTGGGTGCGCTCATCGTCGCGACGGTACGCGTCCGGGTTCACCCCCACGCGGGGGGCGGCGGTGGTGCGGGAGGCCTCGGTCTGCAGAGCCAGCGCCTGAAGTACCAGGTTGAGCTGCCGCTCCACCATGAACAGGATCGGAATTGTGGCCAAGATTGGTGTTGGGCCCGTACAGCACGTAGCAGTTGGGGAAGCCGGGGACGGCGGTACCCCGGTAGGCCCGTGCCCCGTCGCGCCACACCGAGGCCAGCGTCTCCCCGGCCTCCCCGACCACCGGGATGTGCGCCAGGAAGTCGGTGGTGGAGAAGCCGGTGCCGAAGATCAGTACGTCGGCCGGGCGCCGGGCGCCGTCGGCCGTCACCACGGCGTCGGGTTCGACGCGGGCTATGGGCTGGTCGACGACCTCCACATCGGGCCGAAGCAGCGTTGGGTACCAGTCGTTCGAGATGAGGATGCGTTTGCAACCGACTGGGTAGCCGGGGACCACGGCTGAGTCCGGAAGGCGCTCGGACACCACCCCGGCCCGGATCTCCCGTTCGAAGAGTTGCTGAAGTCTCTTGCCCGCCCAGCTGTCCTTGCGAAACAAGATCCATCGGAACTCGAGAGTCCAGTAAATCCACCAGCGGTAGGCACGGGCCAACGGGGAGACCCGTTGGAGTAGACGACGAGTCGAGCTCCGGTACGGCCGGTCCTTCTTCGGGCCCACGTAGCTCGGAGAGCGTTGGTAGATGGTCAGTCGATCGGCCTGCACGGCCACCGGTGGCACGAACTGGATGGCACTGGCCCCACTGCCCACCACGGCAACGTGTTTGCCTTCAAGGGGGACCGAGTGGTCCCACCGGGCCGAGTGCCAGACAGGTCCGGCGAAGCGGTCGATCCCTTCGAGGTCGGGCGTGTGGGGCCGGTTGAGCTGACCGCAGGCGAACACCACCGTGTCCGCTTCGAGCACCGCGTCGCCCTCCGCCGAGGAGACCGACACCAACCAGCAGCCGCGCTCCTCGTCCCGGGTCACCCGGTCGACCGTGGTGCCGATGCGGAGATGGGAACGAAGGTCGAAACGGTCGACCAGCTGTTCCGCGTAGGTCAGGATCTCGCTCTGCTCCGCGAAACGACGCGTCCAGTCGGGCGTGGAGGCGAAGGAGAACGAGTACAGGTGGGAGGGCACGTCACACCCGCTTCCCGGGTAGGAGTTGTCCCTCCAGGTCCCTCCGACGCCGTCGGACTGTTCGATGACGGTGAAGTCGGACAGGCCGGCCCGGCTGAGTTGGATGGCTGTGCCCAGCCCGGAGAGGCCTCCGCCGACGATCACCACACGTGGGAGGGCTCGACCCTCCTGACGGGCCGATCGCACCGCCCGAGCCAACTTCCTCTGCCCGATGTCCAGTGCCACTCGGTCCCCTTCTCACCCCAGGCTCGTACCGAGGTGACGTTACCCGGGAGCGGGCGCCCCTGCCCGAAACGGGCCCCGGTGGTCGAGGCGCAACGTGTGGTGCAGGTTCCTAGACACACCCCGTGTTCGGTGTTACCTTCCCACTAGCCACGAGGGGTCTTCCGCCTTATTTCGCTTCACTGTTCGAGTGCAAACGACGAGTAGGAGGACACCGTGCCCGAGGGAATCGAAGTCAGCGAGATCGACCCCGAATCGATGGGGGTCCGCACCGATGAGGAGCTGCTGGCAGAACTCGGGTACAAGCAGGAGCTGAACCGATCGTGGTCCGGCTTCTCCAACTTCGCCATCTCCTTCTCGATCATCTCGATCCTCGCGGGCTGCTTCACCACCTTCTCGAGTGGCTGGAACGGCGGCGGACCGGCCGCCATCGCGTGGGGCTGGCCGGTCCTGGCTGCTCTCATCCTGTGCATCGGACTGTGCCTGGCGGAGCTGGTCTCGGCCTATCCGACCTCGGGAGGCATCTACTGGTGGGCCTCGAAGCTCGGCGGACCCAAGGCCGGCTACTACACCGGCTGGCTCAATCTGATCGGCCTGTTGGCCATCGTGGCTTCGGTGGCCTACGGGTGCGCCACCTTCCTCGACCTCACCCTGGGCTTCTTCACCACCAGCTGGCACTCGGGAAGCCTCAACACCATCTTCTTGTTCTTCGTCGCCATTCTGGTGATCGCCGCCGTGGTCAACATCTTCTCCAGCCACCTGCTGGCCTGGATCAACAACACCTCGGTCTGGTGGCATGTGTTCGGCGCGGCCGCCATCGTGCTCATCCTGATCTTCCTGCCCCATCACCACGCCAGCGCCTCGATGGTGTTCACCTCGACGGTCAACAACACCGGCTTCTTCAGTGGCAAGACCCACGGCGCCGGCTTCGTCTTCGTGGTCCTGCCCATCGGTGGACTGCTCACCCAGTACACCATCACCGGCTACGACGCCTCGGCCCACCTCTCGGAGGAGACCAAGAGCGCGGCAAACAGCGCGGCCAGGGGCATGTGGCGGTCGATCTTCTACTCGGCCATCGGCGGATGGATCCTCCTGTTGGCCTTCCTGTTCGCGGTGCAGGACGAGGGCAAGGTGACCGCCGCCGGAGGCGGGGTGGCCACCATCTTCGCCCAGGCCCTCACCTCCAAGTGGGGTGGCACGGTCCTGCTCATCTCCACCATGGGCCAGTTCTTCTGCACCATGGCCTGCATGACCAGCTGCTCCCGCATGCTCTTCGCCTTCAGTCGGGACGGCGCGGTGCCCGGCCACAAGCAGTGGTCGAGGCTCAGCGCCCGACGGGTGCCGGTGGCGGGTGTGATCCTCACGGCCATCATCGGCATCATCCTCACCTCGCCCGCACTGATTACGGTGGACATCAACGGCGCCGCCGTGCCGGTGGCCTTCTACGCCGTGGTCTCCATCGGCGTCATCGGGCTGTACTGGTGCTTCTCGATCCCCATCTGGCACCGGCTCAAGATGGGCGACTCGTTCCAGGTCGGCGGGTGGAACCTCGGGACCAAGTACAAGGTGCTGTCGGTCATCGCCCTGATCGACGTGGTCATGGTGACGGTGATGGCCTTCATGCCCACCTCCAACCTGGGAGTGCCGTGGAGCACCGGGTTCGCCTGGAAGTACGTGAACTACACCATCCTGGTGGTTCCGGCCGCCATGATCTTCTTGTGGATCTACTGGCACGCATCGGTGAAGAATTGGTTCACCGGGCCCCGTCAGACGGTGGGCCTCACCGATGAGGAGCTGGTCGCGGGCATCTAGCCAGACGCCGCCTCACCGAGCTGCTCGTCGGTGAACCAGCCAGAGCCGGCACTGCCCCCATCGCTCTGCGATCAGGTCGACGTGCTTCGCGGCCGGCCTCTGCAGGTGATCGAGCTGCCCGGTGGCCTGACCAACCGCAACTACAAGGTGACCACTCCGGAGGGCTCCTTCGTGGTCCGTCGTTCGGGGCGGGTGCCGGGGGGCCTGATCATCAACCGAGAGCACGAGTACCGGAACTCGGTGATTGCCGCCGCCTCCGGAGTGGGCGCACCGGTCTACGCCTACCTGCCCGAGGAGGAAACCCTGGTCATCGGCTATCTCGAGGGTCGTACGCTGAGCGACGGGGACTTCTCCCGCTCCGGGGTGATCGAGCGGGCGGCGGCCGCGTGCCGCCGGCTGCACGAGGGAGACCGCTTCGTCAACGAGTTCGACATGTTCGACATCCAGCAGGACTACCTTCGGACGGTTCTGGCCAACGGCTACCGGCTGCCCGGCGACTACCTCGACTTCGAGCCCCACCTGGCCCGGATCCGCTCGGCCCTTGCGGTGCATTCCGTGCCCACCGTGGCCTGCAACAACGATCTCCTGGCCGGGAACTTCATCGACACCGGGGACCAGATCCGGTTGATCGACTACGAGTACGCGGGCAACAACGACCCCTGCTTCGAACTCGGCAACATCGGGAGCGAGTGCCATCTCAGCGACGACCAACTGGACCTGTTGGTCACGTCCTACTACGGGGGGCGCCTGGTCAACCGGTTGGCCCGTGCCCGCCTGCAGGCCCTGATGTCCCAGTACGGTTGGACGCTGTGGGCGTCGATCCAGCAGGCGACTAGTGCCATCGACTTCGACTTCTGGACGTGGGGCGTGGAGAAGTACGAGCGGGCCGTCGAGACGTTCCGCCACCCGCGCCTCGATCGCCTTATCGAGGATGTGCAGCGCCAGGACTGACCGGCTGGCGCCGGCCCACCCCAGACCAGCAGAGGACGGAGCCAGATGAGTGGGACCGAGGAGCTTCCGAGCCGGGCCCAGGTGGTCATCGTCGGCGGCGGCATCGTGGGGACGAGCACGGCCTACCACCTGACCCGGCTGGGTTGGACCGATGTGGTCGTCATCGAACAGGGTCAGCTGTCCTCGGGGACGACCTGGCACGCCGCCGGGCTGCTCGGCCAGCTGCGGGCCACCGAAGGGGGAACCCGGCTGGTGCAGTATTCGGCAGAGCTGTACAGCACGTTGGAACAGGAGACCGGTCTCGCCACCGGGTTCAAGCGCTGTGGCGGGGTCACGGTGGCCCGGACCGAGGACCGAATGGTGCAGCTCCGACGGACCGCGGCCACCGCGGCGGCCTACGACCTCGAGTGTGAGCTGATCACGCCGACCAGAGCTCGGGAGCTCTATCCGGTGCTGGCCACCGAGGACCTGGTCGGGGCGATCTGGCTGCCCGGAGACGGCACGGCCAACCCGGTGGACGTCACCGCCTCCCTGGCCCGGGGGGCCCGCAACGGCGGGGCCCGTGTGTTCGAGCACACCCGGGTGGTGGGCATCGGCCAGGCCGGCGGTCGGGTGACCGGGGTGGTGACCGACCGTGGTCCGATCGAGACCGAGGTGGTGGTCAACTGTGCCGGGCAGTGGTCCAAGGCGGTCGGCTCGCTGGCCGGCGTGCACGTTCCCCTGCACTCGGCCGAACACTTCTATGTGGTGTCCGAGCAGATCGACGGCGTCCATCCGGACCTGCCCATCCTGCGCGACCCGGATGGCTACACGTACTTCAAAGAGGAGGTGGGCGGCCTGGTGATCGGGGGGTTCGAGCCCGAGGCCAAACCGTGGGTGGCGCCCGACCGGCTGCCCTACCCCTTCGAGTTCCAGCTCCTCGAGGAGGACTGGGACCACTTTGCCATCCTCATGGAGAGCGCCCTGCTCCGTATACCCGCCCTCCACCACACCGGCATCCGGAAGTTCTACAACGGTCCCGAGAGCTTCACCCCCGACAACCAGTTCATCCTCGGGGAGGCGCCCGAGCTCCGGAACTTTTCGTGGGGGCCGGATTCAACTCGGTGGGCATCGCCTCGGCCGGGGGAGCGGGCCGGGCCCTGGCGGAATGGATCGTCGAGGGTCGACCGACGTCCGATCTGGCCGCCGTCGACATCCGGCGTTTCGCCCCGTTCAACGGGAACGTCCAGTGGCTCCACGACCGGGTAGGGGAGATCCTCGGACTGCACTACGAGGTCCCGTGGCCGAACCGCGAGCTGGTCAGCGCTCGGCCGTTCCGACGGTCGCCGGTGTACCACCTGTTGGCCGCGGCCGGGGCGCAGTTCGGGTCGAAGATGGGATGGGAGCGAGCCAACGTCTTCGCCCCGGCCGGGACCGAACCCCGGCTCACCTACTCATGGGACCGGCCGGAGTGGCTGGCCTGGTCGGCGGAGGAACAGCGCCGGACCCGCACCGGCGCAACCATCTTCGACGAGACCTCCTTTGGCAAGCTTCTGGTCATCGGGCGCGACGCCGAGGGCCTCCTCCAGCGTTTGTGCACCGCCGATGTGGCCGTGCCTGTGGGGCGGGCTGTCTACACGGGGATGCTCAACGATCGGGGTGGCTACGAGGCCGATGTCACGGTGACCCGCCTGGCGCCCGACCGCTACCTGCTCGTCACCAGCTCCGCCTCGGTGGTGCGGGACCGGGTCTGGATCGAACGCCACACCGGTCGAGACGAGCATGCCGTAGTGGTCGACGTGTCCTCTGCGTACGCCGTGTACGGGGTGATGGGACCGAGCGCACGCACCCTGTTGCAGCGCCTGACCCGGGTGGACCTCTCCGACGAGTCGTTCCCCTTTGCCACCAGCCAGGAGATCGACCTCGGCTATTCGACCGTCCGGGCCACCAGGATCACCTACGTGGGGGAGCTGGGCTGGGAGCTCTACGTCCCCACCGAGTTCGCCGTCGGCGTGTACGAGGCCCTGTTCGAGGCCGGGGCGGACCTTCCGCTCACCGACGCCGGTTACTACGCCATCAACTCGCTGCGCCTGGACAAGGGTTACCGGGCCTTCGGCTCGGACCTGACGCCCGACCACAATCCGGTGGAGGCCGGGCTGCGCTTCACCTGCAAGCTGGCCACCGATCTCCACTTCGTCGGTCGAGAGGCGGTCGAGCGGGCCATGGCTGACGGGCCCCGGCGGCGGCTGGTGTCGGTCCGACTGGACGATCCCGACCCGATGCTGTGGGGGGGGAGCTGGTCCTCCAGGACGGTGAGCCAGCGGGCCAAGTGACGTCGGCGGCCTGGTCGGGCACCCTCGGTGCCAGCGTGGCACTGGCCTACGTGTGGCGACAGGACCGGGGGCCGGTAACGCCCGAGCAGCTGACCACGGGCCGCTTCGAGGTCAACGTGGGCGGTCGGCTGTGCGCCGCCTCGGTCAGCCTCCGGGCCTTCTATGACCCGGCCAACGAGCGGGTCCGCTCGTGAGCCTCCGCATCGTGGTGCGGGCCCGATGAGTGACGACTGGCGAGCGGGCCGACCGAAGGATCCTCCGGTCCCTGGCCCACGAGCGTCCCGCCTGGCCCGGGCCCGGGCCCGGTTCGCCCAGTCACTGCGGTCCCTGCTGCGGCCCGAGGGTCTGCCCGAGGAGGCGGCCGCCGAGCTGGAGGCGGCCTTCGGCACGGTGGGGCGGGAGGCGTTCTCGGGAGGGCCGGGGCGGCTACGCCGGCTCCGCGTCGAGGTGCGGGCGGCGCCGCCCCGGCTGCTGGACTGGATGTCCGGTCAGGTGCTCGAGCACCCCGCCGTGCTCTATGACCGCCAGGGAGTGGAGCTGTTGGCCGGCCGGCAGACCCGTTCGATAGCCACCGCGGTGGGGGCCCTGCAATTGGCCCTGGTCGGCGCGGCGGCGGCGTCCACCCTGGAGGGGGGTCCGTTCCTGGCCCTGGCCATCGACGGGGTGGTAGGTCAGGTCGCCTCGGTGGTCCATGGGTTCTGCGACTGGTACAACACCGGGTCCTACCTGGTGCGGCGTCTCCGCTCCCAGGGGATTACCGTGGATCGGTCCGAGGTGCGCCGCCTGACCAACGCCGCGTTGATGTCCAAGGGTGACCTCGTGGACCGGCGGGCCCTCGACCGCTCCACCGAGCTCCGCCTGGTGCGGAGGTGGGTCGGGCGGGGTGTGGTCGACGCCCTCCCCTTCGGGTCCAGCCTGGGCCGCGCCTCGGTGCGGGCGGCGGATCGGATCGACCGGACCGATCTGCCCACCCTGGTGCAGCAGCTACGGGCGACCGCCTGACCGCTCCCGCTCAGCTCACCTCGCCGGCCGCGTCGCGCACCGCGGCGTCCACGTCCTTCACGCTCATGTCCAACTCCTTGGCCACCTGCTTCTCCGCCCTCAACGCTGCCTTGTCCAAGGCGGCCTGCAGGGTGGTCTCTCCGACGATGACGAGGGCGGCCTCTCCCTCGTCGATGATCTCGCCGAACTCCTTCACGTCCGAGCGGGACATGCCTCGCCAGAGGTGGCCGCTGACGCCGCCGACGGCGGCTCCGACGATCGCCGTGCCGATGATGGACGGGGGGAAGAGGATGCCGACCAGGGCCCCGGCTGCCGCCCCGCCCCAGGCCCCGTGCCGGGTGGCCATCTCGTCCTTGTTGGCGTGGACCTTGCCGTCGCTGTCCTTGGTCACCACGGCGGCGTCGTAGGTGCCCACAGCCCCGGCCAGGTGGAGATCCTTGACCACGTCGTAGTCGGCCCGGGCAGCCGCCTCGCTCGGATAGGTACCGATGAAGATGAAGATGCCGTCGGCTTTGGCCATTAGAGCTCCCTTGCGTTGCTGTTCGTGTCCGACGAGAGGTTGTGACGTCGGTCCGGCGCTCACCGTAGTAAGGCACACCACCTGCGTCCACGACAGGGCCCGGCGCTTCTGTTCCCTCCCCGGAGCCCTGCCCGTGGGTGCTCGGGTCAGAGCACCTTCGACAGGAACGACCGGGTCCGTTCGTGGGTGGGCGAGGTCAGGACCGTCCTGGGATCACCGGCTTCGACCACCACGCCACCGTCCATGAACACCACCGTGTCGCCCACCTCGCGGGCGAACCCCATCTCGTGGGTGACGACGATCATGGTCATTCCGTCCTCGGCCAGGCCGCGCATCACGTCCAGCACATCGCCGACCAGCTCGGGGTCGAGTGCGGAGGTCGGTTCGTCGAAGAGCATCAGCTTGGGAGCCATGGCCAGGGCCCGGGCGATGGCCACCCGCTGCTGTTGGCCGCCGGAGAGCTGGTTCGGGTAGTTCTTGACCTTGTCGGCCAGGCCCACCCGCTCGAGTAGCAAGTGGGCCCGATCCCGGGCCGAGCTCGGGGACTCCTTCTTGACCCGGACCGGTCCCGAAGTGACGTTGTCCAGGACGCTCATGTGGGGGAACAGGTTGAACTGTTGGAAGACCATGCCGATCTCCGCACGCTTGCTACACACCTCGCGGTCCCGCAGCTCGAAGAGTTTGTCCCCACTGCGGCGGTAACCGACCAGATCGCCGTCGACCGACAGCTCCCCCCCGTCGATCTTCTCGAGGTGGTTGATGCAGCGGAGGAAGGTGCTCTTGCCCGAGCCTGAGGGGCCGATGAGACAGAGGACCTCCCCAGGCTGGACCGTGAGGTCGATCCCCTTCAGGACGTCAAGCCGCCCGAACGACTTGCGGACCTGGACGGCCTCCACCATCGCCCGCGGCCGGTGAGCCTCAGTCATGGGGGGCCACCCAGGGAGCTTCGGCCATGGCCGGCAACGGTCTGGGCCGTATGCGGAAGAGGTCCTGACGGAGTCGCTGGAATGGGGTGGGGGGCAGCGCCCGGCTGGATCCGCGGGCGTAGTAGCGCTCCACGTAGAACTGCCCGATGGTCAGCACCGAGGTGAAGAACAGGTACCAGATGCTCGCCACCAGCAGGAGGGGCACTGTCTCGTAGTTGGCGTTGGAGATGTTCTGGGTGGCCGTGAACAGGTCGGCCAGGGCGATCACGTACACCAGCGAGGTGGTCTTCAACATGGAGATGGTCTCGTTGCCGGTGGGGGGGATGATGATTCGCATGGCCTGGGGGAGGACGATCCTCCGGAGCGTCTGGGCCTTGCTCATCCCGAGCGACTGGGCCGCCTCGGTCTGACCGTCGTCCACTGAGATGATGCCGGCCCGAACAATCTCGGCCATGTAGGCGCCCTCGTTCAGGCTCAGACCCAGGGCCCCGGCCACGAACGAGGTGATCAGCACGTTGGCGTTCACCGTGTAGAAGGTCGGTCCGAACGGAATCCCGAAGGTCAGGATCGGGTAGAGGTAGCTGATCCCGACGTACCAGAAGAAGAGCTGGACGAGTACCGGCGTGCCCCGGAAGAACCAGATGTAGATCCACGCCGAGCCGGACAGCAGCCGGTTCGGTGAGAGCCGCATCACGGCCAGGATGACCCCGATGACGATGCCGGCCACCATGGCGATGACCGTCAGCTCGAGGGTGATGACGATGCCCTTCAGCACCGGGGTGGCGAAGAGGTACTTCCCCACCACCGGCCACTGGAAGCGCCCTTCCCTCACGCCGCCCCGCACCACGCTGGAGAAGAACAGCGTGTTGACCAGCATGGCCACCAGGACCAGGATCACGATGCTGGCGATCCAACGTCCCGGGTGCCGCACCGGCACCGTCTTGGCCGGCGGGGACTGCAGCGGTCGCGCCGCGGCCTGCGGTCCGGGGGTCGAGCCGGTGGAGTCCGTCACGGGGCGGTCTCTCGGCGTCGGTTGCGGTTGACTAGCTGGTGGCGCCGTTGATCACCGAACTGGTGATGGCTCCAGACTGGACGCCCCACTTGGTCAGGATCTGGGTGTAGACACCGTTGCCGATCAGGTAGTTGACCGCCGCCTGGACCGGGGCGGCCATGCCGTTGCCCTTGGGGAGGGCCAGGCCGTAGGGAGCGACCTGGAAGGCAGTACCGCTGTTCTGGAAGACGCCGTTGGAGGTGGCGACGATGTAGCCGGCCACCTGGGAATCGGCGAAGCCGACGTCGGCGCGACCGCTGGAGACGGCCAGGTTGGCCTGGCTCTGATTACCGAAGGACAGGACGGTGACCTTCTTGCCGGACGGGCACTTGGCCGATTGGGACTTGGCGTCGGTCTCTTCGGTGGTCCCGCTCTCCACCGACACCGTGTGTCCACACAGGGTGGTGAGACCGTTGAAGGCCAGCGGACTGCCGGCCTTCACGTAGAAGCCTTCTCCGGCGGTGAAGTAGTCGACGAAGTCGACCTTCTGCTGGCGGGCGATGGTGTCGGTGAACGACGAGGCGCCCATGCCGTACTTGGGTGTGGCCCCGGCGCTGCTCTGTAGGCCGGGGATGATGTCGTCGAAGGTCACGTTGACCAGCTTCGGCTTCAGGCCCATGACTTGGGAGATGGCGGTGGAGAGATCGGCGTCCATCCCCACGATGGTGGATCCGTCCGGGGCGATGAACTCATCGGGAGGGTAGGTGGCATCCAGAGCGATGGAGATGGTGCCTGCGGACTTGATGGCGGCGGGCACCGTGGCGGCGATGGCGGGGTTGGCGGCCTGGGTGGGGATCACCGTCGTGGGCAGCGCCACCGTCGTGGCCGTGGTCGACGGTGCCGCGGTGGTGCTCGAACTGCTGGAGCTGCTGGAGCAGGCGGCGGCCAGGACGGCGACCGTGCCGATCGTTGCCGCCACTGCGGCCTTCCGGATCCCACGGTGCACGGTAAACACGAGAAGACCTCCGCAGTCAGTCAAAGGGGCGAGGATCAAGTGTGCCACGACATTCACGGTCCGTGTCGAATAGCCGGCCAACTCACCGACCACGAGGCCGGCACCCCGCCCACAGGGCCCGGCTCCGGTACTGACACCACCCCTGGTCACAGGGTGGGGTCCGCTTCCAGGCGTTCCTTCTACACTCGCCCTAACGGCACCCGGACCCCGGGAGCCAGCGGGGAGAGGTGATGACCGACACGGCTGCAGAGGTTCGCCCCGAGCCCGTCGCCGTGCTCACCCACCGTCGGGTCCTCGTCGTCATCGGCGCCCTGATGCTGGGGATGTTCCTCGCCGCGCTGGACCAGACCGTGGTGTCGACGGCCCTGCCCACGATCGTCGGTGACCTGCACGGCGCCTCCCACCTCAGCTGGGTGGTCACGGCCTACCTCCTGGCGTCGACGGTGTCGACGCCACTGTGGGGGAAGTTGGGCGACATGTACGGCCGGAAGTTCTTCTTCCAGGTGGCCATCGTGCTCTTCCTCATCGGCTCGGCCCTCTCCGGGCTCAGCCACTCGATGATCGAGCTCATCGCCTTCCGGGCCGTGCAGGGCCTGGGGGGCGGGGGCCTCATGATCGGGGCCCAGACCATCGTCGGTGACGTGGTGTCGCCCCGCGAGCGGGGCCGGTACATGGGCTTCTTCATGGCCATGTTCGGGGTGACCTCGGTAATCGGCCCGCTGATCGGGGGGGTGTTCGTCGACTATCTGAGTTGGCGGTGGATCTTCTACATCAACATCCCCATCGGTGCGGCGGCCCTGGTGGTGACGGCGGTGGCCCTGCCCGGGTCCCTGAGCCGGGTCCACCGGGTCATCGACTACCTGGGCACTGTGCTGATCGCCCTGTCCGCCACCTCACTGGTGCTGTTCACCAGCCTGGGGGGGACCTCCTACCCGTGGACCTCCCCCTTCATCATCGGCCTGGCTGTGGCCGGGGTGGTCTTCGGCGGCCTGTTCCTGTTGGCCGAGCGGCGTGCCGTCGAGCCGGTGATCCCCCTGCCCCTGTTCGGGAACACGGTGTTCGCCGCCGCCAGCGCCATCGGCTTCGTGGTCGGCTTCGCCATGTTCGGCGCCCTCACCTTCCTCCCGCTGTTCTTCCAGGACGTGAAGGGGATCAGCCCCATCCAGTCCGGCGTCCGCCTCTTCCCGCTGATGGGCGGCCTGCTGGTGGGTTCCATTGGGTCGGGGCTACTGGTGACCAAGTGGGGCCGCTACAAGGTCTTCCCCGTGGTGGGAACCGCCCTGATGACCGTGGGGCTGTATCTGATGTCGTTGATCGGGGTGTCCACCGGGGCCTGGGTGATGGCGGCCTACATGGTGGTCTTCGGCCTCGGCCTCGGCCTGATCCTCCAGGTCCTCACCGTGGCCGTGCAGAACGCCGTCCCCTACGAGGAGCTGGGGACGGCCACCTCGGGGGTCACCTTCTTCCGGATGATCGGCGGCTCGTTCGGCACCGCAGTGTTCGGTGCCATCTTCGCCAATCTGCTGGTCACCAACGTGCTGAAGGCACTGCACCTGACCCAGGCGCCCCCGGGGTTCAACCTCAGCGCCGACAACCCGTCGGCCATCCACAATCTCCCGGCGGCCGTGCAGGCCGGTGTGGTCGAGGGTATCGCCCACACCGTCCAGACCATGTTCCTGATCGGCGTGCCCATCGCCTTCGTGGCCTTCCTGCTGAGCTGGACGCTGCCCGAGTTGGCCCTGCGCAAGTCGATCCGCAGCTCGGAGCCC
The DNA here is from genome assembly GCA_963835465.1 of uncultured Acidimicrobiaceae bacterium. Classification (GTDB taxonomy): domain Bacteria; phylum Actinomycetota; class Acidimicrobiia; order Acidimicrobiales; family RAAP-2; genus Bog-756. The sequence goes on along the minus strand of CAWIFR010000005.1, from coordinate 212,111 downwards.
GCTGAGCACCTCGGTATTCCCGCCCCCCGCTCGTCGCTGGAGGAGGTCAAACTGCAGCTCGAGCGCGCCGCCAGCCGCGAGAACCGGGGCGAGCTCTACGGGATGCTGGCCAGTCGGGCCGGACTCGACCTCAAGCCCCGCGCCGTGTGGCTGCTCTACCGCCTGGCCGACCGTGAGGCCACGAGCACCGAGGCGGTCGGGGCCCGGCTGAAGGTGGACCCGGCCGTCCTCCACGAGGGAGTGGACGCACTGGTCGAGGCGGGCATGGTGGAACGGGTGGTGCAGGACGGCTCCCACACCGTAGTGGTCACCCCGAGGGGGGAGGAGGCCATGGAGAAGTTGACCATCGCCCGGCGCCAGTCGCTGACCGAGGTGTTGGAGGGCTGGGATCCCGAGGACCATCCCGAAGTGGTCGAGATGATCCGTCACCTGGCCCAGGCCTTGCTGGCCGATGATGATCGGCTACTGGCAGATGCCAACCCGTCCGCCACGGTCTGAGCCGGACCCACCGGCTCAACCGGGTGTGATCGAGACCCGGGTGATGGTGGTGAAGGTGCACAGGTAGAAGTCGTTGCCGAACCCGGCGGCCGGGAACAACACCGACTGCACGGGGCTGCCCGTGTCGGCCCGGGCCAGTTCGTCCCCGGTCTCGATGTCGAGGACCACCACCTGATCGGTTCCGCGTCCGGCATCGAAGTCGCCGGTCACCAACGCGCCGGTCCCCGGGTCGAGCAGCAGATGGCCGCCATGGTGCTGCTGGCGTTGCCACCGCCAGGCCAGCGTCCCGTCGGGGCTCACGGTGAAGGCGGTCATCACCGCGTTCCCGCTGTCGTAACCCACGGCGATGGACCGGGTGACGTCGACCAAGGGAGGGTTGGCGATCAGGCCCCCCGGGAGCCCGCAGACCTCCACCATGGTGCATCGCCCGTCGGACAGATCCACCCGGACCAGGTGCAGCGGTGCCCGCGAGAGCCCATGGCCGAACAGGGTGCCGGAGTACCCCTCGCTGCCGTCTCCGTCGTCCATGAACCATGCCGCACCGAGGGCGATCACACAGTCCCAGCCGTAGGTCTGTCCCGGCAGGGTGCGGTAGCGGGCCGGTGCCCGGCTGGCGGGATCCAGACGACGACCGTCCCAGCGGGCCGCCAAGAGGCTGGTGTCGCCCACCACGAAGACCTCGTCGCCCTGGGCGGACAGGCGGGCAATGGAGGGCTCGGTCAGCGTGCAGCGGTCGACGATGCGGAGGCTGTCGGGCTCCAGCACCACCAGTTCGCAGGCCTCCCGGTCCCCGGCCGGGACCGGGAGGCCCGGTCGCGACCCGGCGAAGTCCTTGGTCACCAGGTGGCCGTCGGGAAGCACGACGAACCCGTTGTAGGGGCGGTGACGGGGGAGGGCGGTACTGGCCACCACCGACAGGTCGGGGTCGAGACGGTGGGCGTGGTTCCCGAACACGACGTAGAGGGAGCCGTTGCCGTGGGAGGCCAGGCTGCCCGGCCAGGTCGGCCCCCCTGCCAGGTCCGGTGAGCGCCCCAAGGCGTCGAGGGTCACCGGGTCGATGCGCTCGACGAACGAGACGGCATCGTCGCCGGCGGTATGCCGGAGCAGGTAGAGCTGCCCCGGATCCCGGGTCACGGCCATGGTGGCGGCGGGCACGGTGCGCCACGCCACCGCCAAGGACGCGCCGGCCCGCAGGTCCAAGGGAGTGGGCCCGCCGGGCACCTGGAGGCGGCCGGGGCCTCCATCCTCGCTGGACCAGGGTGCGGGCCAGTAGCCGCTCATCCCGGTGGGGGGGTCATGTCGTGGACCCGAAGAGCGTGGTCAGCGCTTCGCTCAGGGCGGCGCAGGCCAGATCCGATCGGAGACCCTGGTCGGCGGTGAGGTGTCGCCAGGCTTCGTAGGTGGTCAGCACGTCGGCCGCGGCCAACACCCGGGCCGCCCGCACCTCGGTCATGGTGGCCAGCTCGGGAGCGAACAGCCGCTCGACCTGGCCCCGGAAGAGGGCACGGTTCTGGTGGACCTGCTCGGCCAACTCCGGTTGGAACGGGGCGCGGAGACGGGCCACCAGTGCCGCATCCCCGATGGCCTCGTAGAGCCGGAAGCGCTGGTCCACCAGGGCGGTGACCTTCACCTCGGTCGGCTGCTCCTTGCGGACGGCGATGGGGAACAGGTGCTGGAGCCGGTCCTGTTGGCGCTGCATCGCCGCCCGGGTCAGATCGTCGACGTCGTCGAAGTAGCGGAACAGGGAGCGGGGCGAGAGCCCCGAGCGGGAAGCGATCTCCTCGGTGCTCGGACGGAGGTTCCCCTCGTGGTAGAGGTCGAGGAGGGCCTCGACCACGGCCTCCCGGTTCCGCTCACGTCGCAGCTGGCGTCCGTCGGTACGAGCCGCCAAGCCGTCGCCGGGCTGGTCGGGTAGGCCGATGGCGCCGGTGGTGTCGGGGATGGAGGTCATGGAGGGGGGAGGCTACTGCCCGCGACCCCTGACCGAGCGACGGTCGGGACCTGGGTCCGGTCCTGAGCCTCGTAGTCGGATTCGAGCCCCATGACCGTGACCCTTCCTGTGGGTGTCGATGACCGGAGCCGGACACCTGGACGCCTCCGGAGTCGAGGGTAACCGTTGACAGTCGGACTGCCAAGTGTTTAGGTGACACCGCCGCCCGTCCGGGCGACGCGGATCGGGGTGGCCCATGAGCGACGAACTGGTACTCGACTCCCTGCAGCGGAGGATGCGGGCCCTCCACTCGCTCTACGACGACGCCGTGGCCACGATGGGCCTCGATCAGGTGAACCACTTCGAACGCGAGGGCGTCCTGCCCATCGCCTTCAGCCTCTTCCACATCGTCAACATGATGGACGCCTCGTTCCTGCTCATGACGGGCACGCCCCCCATCTGGGACGACGCCTGGGAGGCCAAGGTGCGCCCGGCCATCGCCGATCACGGGAAACACCGCACCGTGGAGGAGATGGTCCACCAGCGGATCGGGGACTACGACCAATTCCAGGACTACATGCACGCGGTGTTCCGGCGGACCGAGGAGTGGCTGGACCGCCTCGATCCGGCCGAACTCACCCGGGTGGTGATCGGTCGGCCCTTCCCCCCTCAGGTGGCCAGCACCTACAGCGCCCGGGTGGCGGGGCCCGGGGGGATCACCCTGCTGGACGCCACCGAGTGCTGGATCTACCAACACGGCCTGCGCCACATGGGGGAGATCGAACTGGCCCGGGGACTGGTGGGCCTCGGGGGCATGACCTCCTGAACGGGGCCCGGACGCGCCACGACGACCGCCTGGAGGCGGCCGTCGTGGGCGGGGGTGGGGGTAGGTCTGAGGTGTCGGTCAGGCAGCCACTCGCTCGCGCTCGGCCTGGCGCATCGCCCGCTCGACCGGGCTGACCTTGCGGACGGAGTACCCGGTGTCTGCCTGGGCTCGGGGCTTGTCGGCAGAGCCGGAGTGGATCTCACGGTGCTCCCGGACCGAGTGGTAGAGGACGGGAACGGTGGCAATGAGAACGGCCGCAACCATGAGCGGCACCATGATGATGAAGAACGTCATTGGCGTATCAAGCAGTTGGTGGGGGGATCTGCTTGCCTCCTTCGACTACTACGGTACGAAGTCGGCCCGTGAGTCCCCTGGGCCCAACCGTAGACTCAGCTGAGACTTGTCTGACCAGGTCAGGACGCTGAAGGGCTCTCGGTACCCCGCTCAGCGGGCCGATCCGGCGGCCAGATCCCGGTAATGCTGGCGCCAGATCAGGCGGTACACCCGCGTCCAGCGGGGGATGGACCGCAGTCCGGGGATGAAGGGCAGCAAGGCCAGGATCAGGGTCAGCAGCATCATGATGGCCCACACCTGCAGGTCGGCGTTGGCCGAGTTGTTGAGGGGTGGCACCTGGTACCAGAGGGTGTAGAGCCACAGCCAGGCCTGGCCCGGATAGCTCCCGGTCTCGTTCATCATGCCCCACTGGTCCCCGGAGAGGTGCTGGCCGCTGGCCTTGTCGGCCAGGTAGGTCCCGTCGGCGACGAACAGCAGAGGCTTGGTGTAGTCGGTGCCGTAGAACTGGCGTGAACTGAGGAGCGCGCCGTCGAGGGCTCCACTACGGGCCATCGAGGTGAGCGATCCGATGATGGTGCCCACCGGCCCATAGTCGCCGGGCGGCACCGTGAGCACGCCGTTGTCGGCGCTGGCCTTGGCCACCGCCTTCTCGTAGGCCGTCGTCCACGCGGCCTGCTGGGTCGGGGATGCGGCGGTGTACCGGTCGACGGCGGCTTGCACCTCGGGGCGGTTGGGCAGAGTGCGCAGCGGATTGAGCACGTAGTCGTTGGCGGTGTCGATGGGGTGGTGGACACCGAAGATGCTCTCCGGTGAGATGCCGAGGATCGACTGGCTGGCGCCGCTCGTCGAGTTGTACGGGGGGCCGTAGGTGGCGGTGCCACTCGTGCCGTCGAGCTCGGTGGCGGCGGTCTGGGCGAAGTCGACGGGACTGGCCGACGACCATGACTTGACGGTGACCGGCGTGTCGTCGGGCGACGAGAAGATGACAGCCAGGCCGGTCACCAGGATGGCCACCACCACGAAGGCGATGACGAACTCTTTGACCAGGTCGTAGGGACGGTAGCTGCCGTGCCACTCCTGGACGTCACGGTCGGGCTTGAAGCGCCGGGCCCGGTGGGTTCCTTTGGTGACCGTCTCCGGGGTCATGACCCACCTCCGTCGGATGCCGCCCCATTGGTCGGGGCGACAGCTGGATCGGCCACCACGGCCGCTGCTGCCGTCCCGGTCGCCAGGGCCCGGTCAGGCTTTTGATCCGGCGGGGCGAAGGGGGGCACCACGCCCCGCAGTCGGACCAGGAGGACGTGCAGGCCGACCAGCAGCACCACCACCAACGGGAGGAGGACGATGTGCCACATCAGCATCTGCCCGAAGTTGGTGACGTTGAAGATGGCCCCGGCCCCGGTCGAGTTGATCCCGTCCTTGGCCTGAGTGCTGATCCACTGGGAATCGAAGTTCTGCTGGGACAGGTAGCCGGTGAAGGCAGCTCCCACTGAGACCACGAAGGACACCACGCCGGTGATCCAGGTGGCCCGACGCTTGCCCCGCCAGGCAGCCATGAAGAACTTGCCCCACAGGTGGACGATCATGGTGAAGAAGAAGACCTCGACGCTCCACAGGTGCAGCGAATTGACGAAGAGGCCGGTGGTGGAGACGTGCCACCACTGGGGGCCCATGACCGACAGCACCAGGCCGGTCAGGATCACCACGACGAGGGCACTCAGCGTGAGCACACCGAACACGTAGATCCACGAGGCCACATAGGCGGGTTGCCGGTCGGGCATCAGTCGTTGGGGCGGGAGGGCCTCCACGGCGGAATGGCGGAGCTTGGCGCTCCACTGGTCCGCGTCCTCGGGCCGGTCGGCGGCCACTTCCTCGGGGGCCTCGACGGGTGTTCCGGTGTCGATGCTCATCGGTCGCTCCCCCCGTGACGGCGGAAGGGGATGAGGATGGCGGCCACGAAGACCACCACCATCAGGCCGATGACGATGAGATTGGACACCGAGAGCTGGATGAAGCCCCAGTGCACGTAGTGTCCGGGGTGGTTCAGGTTGACGAGGCTGCCGAAGAGGCGGCTCATCACTGCGGGCAGGATCTGCATAGTACGTGACCTCCTACCTGGAGGCTACGGATCGGCGGATCGGGCAACCAGGGCCGAAAGGCCCGGTTTACGATCTCCCCCCGCCGGTGGCGGCCCTACGGCGTGGACTACTGCTCGGCCATGATCCGCTCGAACTCGACCATCGGGTTGACCGGGACGTGCTCGTCCAGGGTGACGGTCACCGAGTGGATGGTGGCGGTGCACGGGAACGGTGCCTCGTAGTCCTCACCCACGGCGGGGCCGAACTCGTACCCGCAGGTGAGCCCGGCGCCGGTGGCGCTGAAGGCGGCCACCGTGAAGAGGGGGAACTCGGTCTCGGCCACGCGCTCCCCGTCCACCTGCAGGGAGGCCGGTCCCCCGGAGTTGCCCTGCCGCTCGAATTCGAACACGAGTCGGTGGCGTCCCGGCGGAAGCGGATCGGCGCCCAGGAGGGAGTAGAGCTCCTTCCCGTAGAGGTTGTGGAGGTAGCGCGGCCGCCCCTGCCACAGGTGGAGGGAGAAGCCGCCCAGAGCCGAACCCTGGGCCAAAAGGACACCCTGGGCCGGCGGGCCGTCGGGCACGGTCACATCCACCTCGATGGTGTGGCCCCGGTTCTTCATGTTGGCCGCCACGGTCTCGGGCACGGGTGACGTGTCGGGGTAGTAGGTGGTGGCCAGCCGTGTGGCCCGGCGATCCGGCTTGGGGTTGACCAAGGTGTGGAGGATCCGGTTGTCGAGGGGTAGGACCTGGTTGCGACGGGCCTCGGCCCACCACCGCTCGATCATGTCGTGCAGTCGGTCGGGCTGGGCATCAGCCAGGTCGTGGAGCTCGGTTGGGTCCTCGGCCACGTGATAGAGCTCCCAGCGGTCGTCGCTGAACGGGGCGTTCCAGTTGAGCCCGTCGTCATAGAGGGGCCCGATGGGCTTGAAGGTCACCGCCTTCCAGCCGTCGTGGTAGATAGCCCGGCTTCCGAACATCTCGAAGTACTGGGTGTCCCGGTGAGCGGGCGCCCGGTCCCCTTCGGGGCCGAGCAGGGTGGCGAAGCTGATTCCGTCGATGCTCGTCTGGGGCACGTAGTCGATGGTGTCGGGGGCATCGATGCCGGCCATCTCCAGCACCGTGGGCAGGATGTCGGTGGCGTGGGTGAACTGGCGGCGGATCCCTCCGGCGGCGGAGATGCCGGCAGGCCAACTGAGGATGCACGGATCGGCCACCCCGCCCTCGTGCACCTCCCGCTTCCACCGCCGGAACGGAGTGTTGCCGGCCATCGTCCAGCCCCATGGATAGTTGTTGTGGGCCCGTGGGCCGCCCAGCTCGTCGATTCGGCGAGCCAGCTCCTCGGGGCCGGCCGGGTCGAAATTCTGGAGCCGGTTGTCGTTGATGGAGCCGGTGGGGCCTCCTTCGGAGCTGGCCCCGTTGTCCGACACCAGGATGACCAGCGTGTTCTCGCGGTCACCGGTGCGGTCGAGGAAGTCGAGCAGCCGGGCCAGCTGGGCGTCGGTGTAGGCGAGGTAGGCGGCGAAGCACTCCATGAAACGGGCCGCCACCCGCTTCTCCTCGGCGGGGAGTTCTTCCCAGGCCGGTACCCAGTGCGGGCGGGGGACAGCTCGGTGCCGGGCGGCAGCAGGCCGAGCTCGAGCTGGCGGGCGAAGGTCTCCTCCCGCCAGGCGTCCCAACCCTGGTCGAAATGGCCCCGATACTGGTCGATCCACTCCCGGGGGGCGTGGTGGGGTGAGTGGCAGGCGCCGGTGCAGAAGTAGAGGAAGAAGGGACGGTCGGTGTCCACGGCCCGGAGATCGGCGAGCTGGCCGATGGCCTGGTCGGCCAGGTCGGCGCTCAGGTGGTAGCCCTCTTCGACGGACCGGGGTGGGGCCACCGAGTGGTTGTCGTGGTAGAGCGACGGCACGAACTGGTGGGTCTCCCCGCCGTGGAAGCCGTACCACCGGTCGAAGCCACGGCCGAGCGGCCAGCTGTGGCGCGGGGCGGCCATCGACGTCTCGTCGTCGGGAGTGAGGTGCCACTTGCCGACCGCATAGGTCGCATACCCGTGCTGGCGGAGTATCTCGGAGAGGAAGCCGTTCTCCTTGGGTATCTCGCCGTTGTAGCCAGGGAAGCCCACGGCCAGGTCGGCCACCCGGCCCAGGCCGTTGCGGTGGTGGCTGCGCCCGGTCAGCAGACAGGCCCGAGTCGGGGAGCACAGGGCGGTGGTATGGAAGTTGGTGAGTCGGAGACCCTCGGCGGCCAGGCCGTCGATGGTCGGCGTGGCAATATCCGAGCCGTAGCAACCCAGCTGGGCGAAGCCCACGTCGTCCAGGACGACCAGGAGCACGTTCGGTGCCCCGTCGGGCGGGGTGGCGCCGTCGGGCCACCAGGGCGTCGAATCCCGCCAGTCGTCACCGATGACACCTTCGAAGGGGGGAGTCTCCATTTCGACCTCCAGGTCGACTCGTGGGTCCGGCCGCATCCGGTGGCAACCGTATCCAGGCGTGGTTGTCAGGGCGAGGCGGCGTCGGTCGGGGTCAGGGAGAGGACAGACCGACCGGCGAGGCCCGGCCCCTCGGTGTGCAGGTGACAGCGGACCGTGGTGTCACCCTCGGCGGCGAAGGGAGGGGGGTCGACCTGCCGGCACACGTCCATGGCGAAGGCGCACCGCGGGGCGAACCGGCAGCCAACCCGCGCACCCGGTTCGGTGTCCACCTCACCGCGGAGGACCACACGCCGCCGGCTCCGGGCCACAGCGGGATCGGGCACCGGGATGGCCGACAGGAGGGCGGCCGTGTACGGGTGGGCGGGCCGGTCGAGGACCTGGACGGCCGGCCCCTCCTCCACGATCTGCCCGAGGTACATCACGGCGATCCGGTCGGCGATGTGGCGCACCACCGAGAGGTCGTGGGTGATGAAGAGGTACGCGGTGCCCAACTCCCGTTGCAGGTCGGCGAGGAGGTTGAGCACCTGGGCCTGAGTGGACACGTCCAGGGCACTGACCGCCTCGTCGCACACCAGCAGACTCGGGTTGACGGCCAGCGCCCGGGCGATGGCGATGCGCTGGCGTTGGCCGCCGGAGAATTGGTGCGGATACCGGTCGAGGGGGACGTCGCCCAGGCCGACCAGGGAGAGCAGCTCTCGGGTCCGCTCCCGACGCGCCCCGGACTTAAGGTCGGTGTGGAGCACCAGGGGCTCGGACACGGTGTCCCCGATGGTGTGACTCGGGTCGAGCGACGAGTACGGGTCCTGGAAGACCATCTGCATCTGGCGGCGGCTCCGTCCCAGGTCGGACCCCGACAGCACCGTGACGTCGGTGCCGTCCACCTCGACCGAGCCGGCGGTCGGCTCGACGATGCGGACGACCAGGCGGGCCAGCGTCGACTTCCCCGAGCCGCTCTCGCCGACCAGTCCCAGGGTGGTGCCGGCCGGGATCTGCAACGACACGCCGTCCACGGCGTCCACCCCACCGGTGATCCGCTGGAGCACCCCCGAGCGGGTGGGGAACCGCTTGGCCAGACCGTGCACCGAGAGGGCCAACCGTGCGTCGGACGCTAGGGCCCCCGACACCGGCCCGTTGGAGGGGACGGCCGACTGGGCCGCCCCCGCTCCGTTGAGTCGGAGCTCGTCCTGGCGCAGGCAGCGCGCCCATCCCTCCACCGTGTCGTCGGGATCATCACCCGCTCCGGTCGTGGGCCGGAGCCCGACCGCCGTGGTGCTGCAGGCCTCGACGGCGTGACCGCAGCGGTCACGGAACCGACAGGTGACAGGGAAGTCCTCGGGTCGGGGCACGACGCCGGGGATGACCGGCAGGGGGGAGCCGATGGGCGTCGACTGGGGCATGGAGGACAGGAGGGCCTCGGTGTAGGGATGGCGGGGCCGGATGAACAGCCGGGAGGCGGTGGCCTGCTCGACCTTCTGGCCGGCGTAGAGGACGACCACTTCGTCCGCGATCTCGGCGATGACCCCGAGGTCGTGGGTCACGAAGATCATGGCCATGGACTCCTCCACCGACAAGGTGTGGAGGAGGTCGAGAATCTGGGCCTCCGTGGTCACGTCGAGGGCGGTGGTGGGCTCGTCGGCGATGAGTAGCCGGGGAGAGCAGGACAGGGCCATGGCGATCATCACCCGCTGCCGCATGCCGCCCGAGAACTGGTGGGGGTAGTTGCCGGCCCGCGAGGCTGCCCCGGGGATCTCCACCCGGTCCAGCATCTCCACGGCGATCCGGTTGGCCTCCTTGCGTGACACCTCGCGATGGGCCCGGACCTGCTCGGCGATCTGGTTGCCCACGGTGAAGGCCGGGTTGAGGCAGGTCATGGGGTCCTGGAAGATCATGGCGATCTCGTCGCCCCGCACCGAGCGCAGCTCCTTCGGAGTCAGTCGAAGCAGGTCGCGCCCCTCGAACCGCACCGAGCCGGCCGCCACCTTGGCCACGGGCGGGAGCAGCCCCATGATGGCCAGGGCCGACACCGTCTTTCCGGACCCACTCTCACCCACCAGTCCGAGCGTGCGGCCGGGCTCGACGCGGAACGAGAGGTCCTCCACGACCGGCCACGAGCCCCCGTTGATGCCGAACTCGACCCGGAGGCGATCGACGTCGAGCAACGGGACGGCCGCACTCCCCGCGGCAGACCCGTCGACCGGGGCAGGGGTGGGGATCGCCCGGGCGGCACCGCCGGCGGGTGCGGGTTCGGCGGGGGTCTCGGCCGTCTGCTCGGCGCCGGAGGCGCGCCGCTGGCGCAGCCGGGCCCGGATCCCGCGGCGCCGCTCCGTCGTGCTGCCCACGCCGATGGCGTCCCGCAGTCCGTCGGCGACCACGTTGAAGGAGAGGACGCACAGCATGATGGCCAGGCCGGGGAAGACGAGGGCCAGGGGGGCGGTGAAGATGAACTGGTAGGCCTCGTTGAGCATGTCGCCCCAGCTCGGCGTGGGGGGCTCGGAACCGATGCCGAGGAACGACAGGCCGGCCTCGGCCAGGAGGGCGAAGCCGAGGGCCAGCGCCACCTGGATGATGATCGGTGAGGCGACGTTGGGGAGCACGTGGTTGCGCATGATGCGGCCCGGTCGGGCCCCGAGGGACTGGGCCGACTCCACGTAGGCCTCCTCCCGAACGGCGATGACTTCGCCCCGGATGAGGCGCACGAAGCTCGGGACCATCACGATGGCGATGGCCACGGCGGCGTTGTTGATGCTGGCCCCGAGGAGCGCGGCCACGGTGAGGGCCAGCACCAGCGGTGGGAAGGAGAAGAGTGCGTCCATGAGCCGCATGGTGACCGTGTCCACCCACCCCCGCAGGAAGCCGGCCATCAGGCCCAACGGCAGCGCCACGGCGATGGCGATGGCGACGATCTCGAAGGTGGCCCGCAGTGACACCCGTCCGCCCCAGATGATCCGGGACAGGATGTCCCGGCCCAGGTCGTCGGTGCCGAGCCAGTGATGGGCACCGGGTGCGGCGTTGATGGCCAGGAGGTCCTGGGTGCTGGGATTGTCGGGGGCGACCAGCGGGGCGAAGATGGCGGCCAGGATCATGATGACCAGGAAGGTCAGCCCGGCCACCGCCCAGTGGTCGGCGAGGAAGGCACGCCAGAACCGTCGTCCCCCGGACCCGTGGTCGGCCATCTCGGTGATGGGTTCGAACTCGAGGAGCTCGGGCCCGATCAGGGGATCGTCGGTGCCTGGAGGGGGCAGCGCGGTCACGAGAGCCGGACCTTGGGGTTGAGGAAGCCGTAGATCACGTCGACCACCAGGTTGATGAGCACGAACATCAGGGCCGTGACCAGCACCACCCCCTGGATCACCGGCAAGTCCTTGGTGCTGATGGCCTGGAGCATGTAGGTGCCGAGCCCGGGCAGCGAGAAGATCTGCTCGATGATGAAGGTCCCGCCCAGCAGGTAGCCGAACTGGATACCGGTCAGCGTGATCACCGGGCTGAGGGCGTTCTTGCAGGCGTGCTTGGCAATGACCCATCTCGGCGAGAGCCCCTTGGCGTGGGCGGTCCGGATGTAGTCCTGGCGGAGGGTGTCGATCATGGCGCCCCGGGTCTGCCGGGCGATGGTGGCGGCCCCGCCGATGCCCAGGGCCAGCCACGGCATGATGAGGTGGAGGAACCACTCGGAAGGCGACGTGGAGAACTGCACGTAGCCGAGGGGGGCCAGCAGGTGGAGGTTCACCGCCAGGACCACCACCAACAGCATGGCCAGCCAGAAGTCGGGGATGGCCACCCCCAGGCTGCTTCCCACCGAGACGGCCCGGTCGATCCACGACCGGGGCCGGAGTCCGGCGGCGATGCCGGCGGGCAGCCCGAGGAGGACGGCCAGGATCATCCCCCCGGCGGCGATGCTGACGGTGACCGGCAGCCGCTCACGGATGCCGGCGGCCACGCTCTGGTTCTTGAACAGCGAGTTGCCCAGTTGGCCGTGGAAGACACCCGAGAGCCAGCGCCAGTACTGGGCGAAGAACGGCTGGTCGAGGTGGAGGAGGTGACGGATATGGGCGACCTCGGCCGGGGACGCCCGGGCCCCGCCGGCCAGGGTGCGGGCCGGGTCTCCGGGGATCAGGAGCACCAGACTGAAGACGGTCAGGGAGATGATGATCAGCAGCGGGATGATCAGGAGCAGGCGGCGGCCGATGAAGGTGGGCAGCGAGCCACCGGACGACCCCACGGCGGTGGGTCAGCCCTTCTTGATGTAGATGCCGGCCAGGTTGGGGGAGCGGCAGCCGCCGATGGGTGCCACCACCTTCCCGCCCACCCGGTTCTTGTTGTAGGCCACCACCGAGGGCTCGAAGATGAGCGGGACCTCGGTGCCGGTGGCCATGGCGATGGCGCTGGCCTTCTGCAGCGGCGGCCCTTGGACAGCGGGACTGAGGGAGGTCAACGCCGAGTTCACCAAGGGGGTGAGGGTGGCGTTGGTCGTCCCGAGCTGCTTGCCGGCGAAGCCGACCCCGGTGTACTCGGACTCGAAGTTGTTGGCCAGGTCGGGTCCGTTGGTCAGTTCCTCGCTCAGCACGGCGTCACCGACGCCGTGCAGGTAGACCTCGGTGAACAGGTCGGCTCCGTTGACCTGCTGGATGGTCACGTGGAAACCGGCCGCAGCCATCTCGGCCTGCATGATCTGGGCGGTGCGGCTGAAGGTGGAGGAGCCTCCCGGAATTACGAGGGTGAACTTCAGTCCGTTGGGATGGCCGGCGGCGGCCAGCAAGGCCTTGGCCTTCTTTGGCTGGTAGGTGTACTTGTCCCCGACCGACTTGTTGAAGGCCGCGCTCCCGCTCTGGAACGGCTGGAAGGCCGGCTGTCCCAGCCCGGAGAACACCGCCTGGTTGATGGCTTTGCGGTCCACGGCGTATTCCATGGCCGCCCGCACCTTGGGGTCGTTGAACGGCGCGGCGTTCTGGCGCGTCTGGATGAGCAGATAGTCGGAGGACTGGGTGGTGGAGGTGGCGATGTTGGGCAGCGCCTTGACCGCGGCGTAGTCCTCGGGCTGGAGGGCCAGCATGTCGACAGCGCCCGACTCCAGGGCACTGACCTGTTGGGGCCCGGCGGAGACCTGGACGAAGTTGACCCCGCCCAACTTGTAGGCGGCCTTGTTCCAGTACTTGGGATTGGCCTTCACCACCAGGGAGGAACCCTGCTGGTAGCTGGCCAAGGTGAAGGGGCCCGACGAAGCCGGCACGGTGGTGGCGGTGGGCAGGGCGGAGGGGTCGAGTTGCATACCGTCGATGTAGGTCATGGCCCAGAGCACGTCCCCGGCAACCGGCTTGTTGAGCTGGAAGGTCACCGTCTCGGGATCGACCACCTGCACGTTCTGGATGAAACTGAGTGAGAAGCGGTAGGGGCTGGTCTTGATGTGGGCGATGCTGGCCGCCACCGTCGCCGCTGTCACCGGACTGCCGTTGGAGAAGGTGGCACCAGGGCGCAGGTGGAAGGTGATGGACGTGGGGGTGGACGTGTAGCTGGAGGCCAGCAGCGGGCTGACCTTGGCACTGCCCGGGGAGAGCAGTGAGTCGTAGAGAGCGGTGTACTCGGTGTAGGAGCAGTCGTTGGTGCCCGACGCCGGGTCGAACGTGCCCGAAAAGGTCTCGTCGAGGTCGACGCCGTACTTCAGGACGCCGTTGGGAATGGCCGTGCCCCCACCGCTGGCGGCGAAGGCGGACTCGGGGGCCGCTGCAGCCATGGCCGTGCCCATGACGGCCACGGTGCCGACGGCCAGCCAGGTCCGGAACGACCGTCGCTTCCCGGGCTGGGACATGGCGGAGGGGGTCTCTGTCCGAATCACCTCTCGTCTACGTTGCATAGCTGCCAGGCCTCCTTCGCGGGTGGCGCGGTGTGCGATCGACGACGATCCCCCCGGACCCCCCTGATCCTTGTGATCTGGTTCACGATATCCCAACGCTGCGGGACGGTCACAGTGTGGCGCAACGGCGGCCCACCGTCACCCGCCACCCGGTTGCCGGTCGAGGTCCTCGCCGCGTCTGTCCTCCGGCCGATCGCCGCCGAGCTGGTCGGCGACGACGTGGCGCACGGCCGAGGCGGCGGCGTGGCCGATGAGGGTCCGGACGAACAGCTCCTCGTCCAGTGCGAAGAGGTAGACGTCGGTGACCGCGACGACTCATGCCTGGCGGGGGACCCCGAGCACCAACGCGATCTCGCCGAAGCTCTCGCCGAGGGCCATCGTTCCAGACGGGAAGGCGATGCCCGTTCGACAGCCTGCCCCCCTACCATTGTCCCGCTATGACCTCCCGCCGCCCTCCGGGCCCTGACGCGCTCAAGGGTCGCCTGGTCGTCGTGGCGGTGGCCGCGCTGGTGGCCGCCGGTACCACGCTCTTCGCCACCACGGCCGGCGCCGGGTCGGCGTCCCCACCCACCGTGGTCCGCTCGGAACCACCACCGCCGGTGGTCGTGCCCGGCTCGTACGTGGCGCTCGGCGATTCGTACACGTCGGGGCCTGCCATACCCGCCCAGCTCGGGCCGGGTACCACCCCTTCGGCTCCGGCCGCCTGTCTCCGGTCCTCGGAGAACTATCCGTCACTCACGGCCAGGGCACTCGGACTCCACCTGGTCGATGTCAGCTGTGGGGGTGCCACCACCGATGACGTGGTGCGCTCCCAGGGGAACGGTATCCCGGCCCAACTGTCAGCCCTCCAACGCTCGACGGCACTGGTCACCGTGGGGATCGGTGGCAACGACCTCGGCTTCTCGGCCATCGCCACCAACTGCGCCGCCTACACCCCGTGGGGACCCACCCGGGTGGGGTGGAGCTGTGAGGAGCACTACACGGCCGGCGGCGTGGACCAATTGGCCGCTGCCGTTGAACAGGTCGGGGCCAAGGTGGCCGGGGTGTTGGCCGAGGTGCACCAACGCGCTCCGGGGGCGAAGGTGTTCGTGATCGGCTACCCCGACATCGTGCCGCCCACCGGTTCGGGGTGCTGGCCGACGCTGCCGTTCCGTGCCGGTGACCTCAACTTCCTGCGTGGCGTCGAGTCCGAGCTCGACACGGCCCTGGCCGGCGCCGCGGCTGGGGCCGGTGACCACTACGTGGACATGGCCACGCCGAGTGCGGCCCACAGCGCCTGTGCGGACGAGGGCACGCGCTGGGTTGAACCCGTGCTGCACTTGGCCGAGTCCTACCCGCTGCATCCCGACGCCACCGGTATGGCCGGCATGGCGTCGGTCCTCGAAGCGGCCATGGCCTCCACCGGCACGAGTTGAGCGGGTCCACCCCCTTCCGGCCCGCCCCCTAACCTCCGGGCGATGCCACCCGCCCCGTTCCGGCACCGGGTCGCCGGGTCACTGCACCTCGACCGGTCGCGTCGACAACCCACCCCCGAGCCGGCCCGGCTGGCGGCGGAGGTGGTGGTGGCGGTGGCCGGAGCGTTGGCGGCCGACTGGATGCTGGTCACCCTGGGCACGCGGGCCGCCCCCTCGGTCCGGGGGTATGGGCACCTCCGGTTCGGTGGCTACGCCGCACTAACCCTGATCGGTGTGCTGGGGGCCGGCGCCTCCTGGTCGGTGGTATGCCGGGCTTCGACTTCGCCGCGGTGGCTGTTCCTCCGGCTCGCCGTTCTGGTGACTCGTGCTGTGGGCTCCCGACGTGTACCTGCTGGTGGGCGGCCAACCGGCGCGCGACGTGGCCGTCCCGATGGTCCTGCACATGGCGGTGGCCGTGGTCACCTACCATGTCCTGGTGCGTCCGGCACCCCCCCGCCGCCGATCGGAAGCGGAGTTCGCTGACGAGTCCGAGGGCGCCAGCGTGGCACCGATCGGCCGCCGGGCCGAATTCCTGGCCCTGCTGGTCGCCGCGGAGTTCGCCCTGGGTGTGGCCACATTGGTGGTGGTCCCGACCGGGCGCCCCACCGGCTGGTGGCCTGAGCGGGGCACCGTGCTCTACTTGGTCCATGCCCTGGTCGGGTTCCCACTGGCGCTGCTGGCCGCGAGCTACCTGGTGCGGGTGGTCGGGTCCACCCGGCTGCTCCGGCTGAGCGGATGGCTCGGGGGGGCGGGAGTGGCCACGGCGGGCGCGGGGGGCCTCATCGCCGTTGCCCACCCCCTCCGCCTGCTGGGCATGGCGCTCATGCTGGCCGGCCCGGTGGTGGCCGGCTTCGGCTACCTCATCCCTGCGCTCGACCGCCTCACCGACGACGCTGGGGTCGGCGACCGGGGAGATGCCGGCTGAGCGATTCAGGCCGGTGGCGAGCTCGGCAGTGGCTGCCCGTACCGGTCGAGGTGGGCGCGCTCGGCCAGGGGGAGCCTCCGGGGCGGCCCGAGGGGCCGGGCCGGCCAACCGAGGGGGACGACGGCCAGGGGGAGCACGCTGTCGGGGAGTCCGAGGACGCCACGCAGCTCATCGGTGAACAACGTGGCCAACGTGGTCATGGCTGACCCGAGCCCCAGAGCGTTGGCCGCCAGCAACAGGTTCTGCGTCGCCGGGAAGACCGACGCCGGAAGTGTGCCCTCAAGGCCCAGTTCCCGGTCACCACACACCACCACCACTACCGGGGCCCCTTCCATCCCGGTCTCGGCCCCCCGATCCACCTCGTCGAGGAGAGCGGCCGGCAGCCGGCCCTCGGAGTGGGCCCGGCCCCCCTGACGCCATGCCCGCCGGGTGAGATCGGCCACCTGCCTGCGGAGGTCCTCGTCACGGACGACCACGAACACCCACGGCTGCTTGTTCTCGGCGCTCGGGGCGTGGGTGGCGGCCCGCAGGCACCACTCGACCAGCTGGTCGGGCACGCCCCGGGACTGGAACTGTCGGCAGGCCCGCTGGCCGAGCACGACATCGAAGAAGGGGGGGTTCGGCTCAGGCGTCACGCGGACCTCATCTCTGCTCCGGTGTGGGGAGGACGGCGCTGGGCAACGCCGGTCCGAATCTAGCGACCGGGGCGGGGGATGGCCGGGCGGCCGTCGTCCGGCTCCATGCGGGCGATGAGCCTGAGCACGTCCTTCTCGATGCCGGAAGCCAGTGCGTGGGTGTCGGGGCAGGTCAGGGGATCGGCCAGGATCCCGAGGGTCAGCACGTCCCCGTAGGACATGGCCGCCACGCCCACGGTGAGGTTCCCGGCCAGGGGCACGAAGGGATAGGCCTCTAGCAGCCGAGCCCCGGAGAAGTAGAGAGTCACGGGCGGCCCCGGCACGTTGGTCACCACCAGATTGAACAACGGCTGGTGGTTGGCCAACCAGCTGAGCAGGTCCACCACCGAGCGGGGTGCAGGGGCGAGGAGTTCCAGTCCCACCTCGGCGGCCAGCTCTTCATGTCGGTGCCGGGCCGCTCCGGTGGCGGATGCCACCGAAGCCAGGCGCTCGATGGGGTCGGTGTCGACCACGGGCACGGGCACCAACCAGGCCGACACCTGGTTGCCGAGCTCGTGACGGTCCTTCGGATCGAGCCCGACCGGTACTACCACCCGGACGGCTGTGGTGCGCCGGTCCCCCCGGTCCCGCAGGATGCGACCGAGTCCGCTCCCGACGGCGGTCAGCACCAGGTCGTTGACGGTGACCTCGTGGTGGTGCGCCGCCTCCCGGAGCTGGTCGAGCGGGAGACTGACCACCTCGACGCGCCGGCCCGAGCCGATGGGACGGTTGAGGGAGCACGAGGGCCGGAGGAGTCCGGACCCGGCCACCGTGGCCAGCGCCCCCCCCAGGTTGCCTAGGTCCTGGAGCAGACGCACGGGATGGCGTGCCGACTGGGCGCCGCGGCCGGCCCAGCGGCCGGCGAGGTCACCGAGGCGACCAAGATCCTGCACCATGCCGACCACGATCCCCGGTGGCGACGGCGCCCGCTTCGCCGTCGGGCCGGCCTCGGGCCGGGGTGAGTCCAGGGCATCGGCGTCGGGGTCGGTGTCGAACAGCACGCCGGCCATCTCCACGCCCGCCAGGCCGTCGGCCAGCGCATGGTGCAGCCGCTCGACCACGGCCACCCGGCCGCCGGACAGACCGTCGACGATACAGAGGTGCCACAACGGCCGGTCACGCTCGAGCCGCTTGCTGAACAGCTGTCCACACCGGTCCCAGAGTTGCCGCTCGGCGCCCGGGGCGGTCAGCGAGGCCAGTTCGACATGGTTGGCGATCGAAAAGTCGGCATCATCGACCCAGACCGGAGGGGCACCGGGGAGGACGGCCGACTGCACCCGGCAGCGCAGCTTGGGGGTGGCGTCGAGGCGCCGCCCGAGTCGGTCCCGGATCTCGTCGAGTCGGATCTTGCCGTCGCCGTCCCGCAGGGGACCACCTTCGAAGATACCCACCGAACCCATGTGCATCGGGGTGCGGGCCCGCTCGATGGACAAGAAGGCCGACTCGAGCGGGGACAGGGCCCGCGGGTGGGTCACCGTGCATCCCCCCCAGACGAGGTGAGGGCGCCGAGTACTTCGGCCAACCCCTGGCGCAGACAACCGACGAGCACGTCAGGATCACCGATGGCGGCGGTGTCGATGGTCAGGCCGATCGTGGGCGAACCGGCCGTGGTGACCAGCGCGGCGTTGAGCGCTGCGCCGGCCGTCGGGGCGAAGGCGTAGAGCGACTCCAGACGGGCGCCGGCGAGATAGGCCTCCTCCGGGGGCCCGGGGACGTTGGTGGCCACCAGGTCGACGCCGGTCAACATGGCCGAGAGGGCGCCGACAGCCAGGGGGGCCGGGAGCCGCCTGAGCGCGGTGGTGAGCAGGTCGCTCACCCCGAGCGCCTCGGAGTGCTTCCACTTGTCGAGGAGCGCAGGTACCTGGTGCAGGTAGTCGGCCGGCTCGGGCAGGTCGGCGGGCAGGACCACCCGCACCGGCACGAACCGGTTGGACTCCATCGGGTCCGACGGCCGTCTGGTGCTGACCGGCATGACCACACGGAGGTGGGCCGCCCGACTGCCGTGCCGTCCGTGGTAGAGCGCCAGCCCCCGAAGGAGACTGGACACGAAGACGTGGTTGAGGGTGGTCGGAGAGCCCTCGACAGCCCGCAGGGCATCCGACGGCACATCGACCGTCTCGAACCGGCGGCCCAGGCTCCGGTCGCGTAGCAGCGGGGAGAGGGGGCGCGGTGCCGGGGACACGAGGTGGGCAGCGTCCGCCGTGGTCTCGCGCCACCGTTCCACGGTCTGGAGTGGATGGGCGGATGTGTTCCACGCCGTCGTGGCCAGCTGCCGTGGGACGCGCAACACCGTGTCGACCGGTGACCGGCCCGAACTGGCGCGGTCGGGTCCGCCGGAGCCGTTCGGCCCTGACCCGGCGGGGGAGTCCGGGAGCAGGGGAGTGCCGGTCGTGTCCCGGTCCATCATGCTGGCCGCCACCAGCAGGCCCCCCACTCCGTCGATGACGGCATGGTGGATCCGGATGATCAGGGCCGCCCGCCCGCCCACCATTCCGTCGACGAGGAAGGCGTCCCACGGAGGTCGGGCAGGGTCGAAGGAGAGGAGAGCCATGCCCTGGGCCAGGTCCAGGACCTGCCGCACGTCGCCGGGCAAGGCGACCCTGACGTGGTGGAGGTGATCAGCCGGGTCGAAGCCCGGACACTCCCGCCACTGGGGCTGTCGCCAGGGCAGGCAGGAGGACGCCACGATGGAACGAAAGTGGAGGTGCAAGCGACACAGGGTCCGGAACCGCTCGAGCACGGCGTCGAAGTCGGGCTCCCGATCGAGGACCGCCACCGCGGTGATGGGAGAGCGGAGCGGCGGGTCACGGTCGAGTGCCCACAGCATCGCATCGGCGTCGCTGAGTCGACTGCTGCCCTCGTCCATCGGTGCTCCTCTGCCGACGATCGCCGATAGGCGGCCGTCCTCTTGCAGCATGCACCGATCGTCGGCGGCCCTCCAGGGCCCTTAGTCCTTTGCCCCGGTCAGCGGACCGCGGCACTGGGGTCAGGGCGGTGCGCCGTGACCCCCGTCTTCCGTCGTGACAGGATTGGCCGATGACCAGTGAGCGGTTGGAGGTCCAACGGACGATCGAGGCGACCCCGGCGGCGATCTTCCGGCTGCTGAGCGATCCCCGGGGACATGTGGCCATCGACAGCTCGGGGATGTTGATGGCTGCCACGGGAGAGCCGGTGACGGCGGTCGGGGACTCCTTCGTGGTCCATATGGACCGTGAGGGCCTGAACGACTACCCCCTTGGCCGCTACGACGTGACCGTGGTCATCACCGACTTCGATCCGGACCATCAGGTGGCCTGGACGGTGCACGGCCAGATCCGCCCGCCGATGGGGCACGTCTACGGCTACCGGTTGGAGCCCGACGGGGAGAACACCCTGGTCACCTCCTACTACGACTGGTCGGCCGCCGATCCGACCTGGAAGGAAGCCAACATCTTCCCCGTGCTGTCCGAGGGGGCGCTCCGGGCCACCCTCGGGATCCTCGACCGGACGGTGCACGGCGGCGGGGGCTACCCGGGCTGAGCCCTCACCCCGGTGGCGTTCCCTCCTCGACGGAGCCACCGCGAAGCAGACGGTTTCGCTGGTCCGCGGCGCTGACGACACCCGGCTCGGTGGTCCGCAGGAAGTCACGAAGCACCGCGACGAAGCCGGCGGGGTCCTCGGACTGGGGAAAGTGGCCGAGTCCGGGCATGACCTCGAGCCGACTGTGGGGCGCGGCCTTCAAGGCCTCGTAGGCGTGGGCGACCGGGATGATCCGGTCCTGCTCACCCCAGACGATGAGGGTGGGGATGTGCTCGGCGAGGTAGAGACGGTCCATGGCACTCACCGTCTGGCCGCCGGGGTCGATGACCGACCGCATGGTGCGAACGAATGCGCGGCGGTGCTCGGTCTCGGTCAGTGAGCGGTAGGCGTGCCACACCTCGACGGCGGGCACGCTCCGGAAACCGACCCGCTCGGCGAACCGGGCGACGCTGTCGCCCCACACGCGGGCGAAGCGCGGGAACACCAGGGGCAGCACGTACTCGGCAGCCGGCAGGGTGACCATGCGGAGCACCCAGTTGACGTCGCGGCCGAGACCCCCGGCATCGACCAGCACCAGACGCTCGCAGTGGTCCGGGAACTGGTAGGCGAACTGCATGGCCACACCGCCCCCGAAGGACTGCCCCACCACCGTCACGCGATCGATGTCCAAGACCACGAGAAAGTCACGCATCCAGTTGGCGAAGTTGCCCAGCGAGTAGTCGCCCGGGGGCTTGTCCGAGTGTCCGTGGCCGACCAGGTCCGGGGCCACCACGGTGTACTCGGTCTGGAGGAGCTCCATCGCCGCGATCCATGTCTGGGAGCTGCCGGCGATCCCGTGGAGCAACAGGAGCACCGGGCCCTCGCCGCCCCGCCGGTAGGCGATCCGATGCCCGTGGATGGTGACGTACCGCACCGGAAAGGCACGATCTGCCGATGGGTCAGGCGAAGCCGTTACGGAGTCCGCGGTCACGGCCAGCGGCCCGCCGCGTCGGGACCGGCCGCAGAACCGTCCGGTCCCGCTCCACCCAGGTTCGGACGGAAGTCGGGGTCCAACTCGACGGCCTGCATGACCAGGGCTTCCATCGCCGCGCCGAACAGCGTCCACTCCTGCGGCGACCGCCCGTCGGCCCCGGTGGCGCGGGTGAACGGCTCCAGTCCTCCTTCGATGTGCTGGCGCATGGCGTATCCCTCGCTCAGCGCCGTGGCGACGATGGTGTACTGCCGCAAGGTCCACGGACGGCGGAACCGGAGACCGAGGCGGGCCATGAAGGCCTCGGTGCTCGACTCCCAGAACTCGGTGATCGAGGCATAGCCCTTCGCTCAGGGCGGCGCGTACCCGACTGCGTCGCTCGGAGGGTGAGGTCGGTGGTGGCCATGGCCACCACCGAGATCCACAGGGGCCAGTTCGGAGTCGAGCTGGAACGACGTCGCTGCTGGCGGCTCCCACCACGCGGCACAGCTCGGTGATGGCTGACCAGCGCGAGCTCCTCCGTGGAGAGGTCGAACCCGTCGAGGAAGCAGATGGATGGCGGCGCGGCGTCTCGTCGATCTCCGGGACGCTCGTGGTCCCGGGCGATGGCGGCCAGCACGTCGGCTTGGAAGTCGGCCTGGTTCTCCCACACCCGACGGATGACCGACGCGTTGGTCAGCTGGATGCCGGTGGTGCGCTCGATGTGCTCGAAGACCCGCTTGAAGGTGAGGTTGTCGGTGCCGGTCTCGATCCCCTCCGCCTGCAGGATCTCCCGTCCCGCCCCCATGACCAGGGTCCGCAGCTCGTCGCGGCTCAGCCGCGGCTTGCGCTGTCCGTCAACGGGCCGACCGGTGCCGGCACGGCCCGGCGGCCCGTGCCTCTCCATGCCATGGGCCCATCATGGGGCCGCGGTGCAGGGGTGTCGAATGAGTGCCGACACGCTGCCGTGCATCCGATCGTGCCGATCGGGCGAGCCGTGGACCGCGCTCGTCAGGTCACGCCCGGCCCGGAATTGCAACTACTGTTGCGAATCGCCGGGTGCGGCCGGTACGGTTCCGCGGGCGGCGGATCCCGAGCCTGCGTTGCGCTCGCGGCAAGGAGGGGCGGTCCGGACGATCCCCCTCCGGTGCCGCGCGTGCAGCGCGGCACCCGGCGGCGGACGGGTCGCCCGGTGGTCCGCCCGGCTTGCCCACCAGGAGCCGCGGTCCGCCGGACCGTGGCCGCGTGTCGCCGGGGGATAGGTTCGTCTCCATGGACCAGCGTCTGCAACTCCTGCTCGACCGGCAGGAGATCGACGACCTCCTGACCGCCTACGCCAACGCCGTCGACGATCGGGACTGGGTGCGCCTGGACTCGGTGTTCGCACCCCGGGCCACGCTCGACTACCGCTCGGCCGGCGGCATCCGCGGGGAGTTTCCGGAGGTTCGGCAGTGGCTGTCCGAGGTCCTGCCCCTCTTCACCTGGACCCAGCACCTGGTGGTCAACCGATCGGTGCCGTGGATCCGGCGCGGCCACGGCACGGGCCCGCTCGGACTTCCACAACCCCAACGAGATGGTCGATCGACGGGGAGCCGTGGCTGTTCGTCGTCGGCGGCCGCTACCACGACCGGCTCGAGCGGCTCGCCGGCGGCTGGCGCATCACCCATCGGGTCGAGGAGACCTTGTGGTGGCACCACCCCATGCCCGGCCTGCCGCCGTCCCCCTTCCCCTGGCCGAGGACGCCTTGGACTGACCGCCGCGGCCCGGCCGTCCCGGCGCCGGCATGCAACACTGGCACGGGCGGACGTCCCGGTCCGCCCGGGAAGGGGGATCCATGGGAAACGTCCGATACGGGGCCCGGCCGCCGGAGAAGATCCGGAACCGCGAGGTCGAGGCCACCTCCACGCCGATCTGGTCCCAGGCGGTGACCGTCGTCTTCGAGACCGACCCGGAGGCCATCGCCTCGGTCCTGCCCCGCCCGCTCGAGCCCTCGGACCCCGACGGCCCGGCTTCGAATCGCCGTGGTGGACATGGGCACGGGGCTGAAGCCGTTCGGGGCCGGCTGGTTCGGGGTCCGGGCCCGGCACGGGGACGCGAGGGCGAGTACGCCCTGTTCATGCCCATGACCATCCGAGCAGGCCACGGTCGGGCGGCCGGGAGACCTTCGGGGAGCCCAAGAAGATCGCCGAGATGGACCTCGACCTGGACGGTGACACGCTTGACCGCCCGGATCGCCCGGATGGGATCGACGGTGGCCGAGGTGACCGGAACCCTCGGGCCCGAAGCAGCCGGGCTACGAGATCGACAAGCTCGACTTCTACTTCAAGCTCCTGCCCGACCCGTCGGGCTCGGGCCTGGAGGGTGACCCGGCCTTCGTCTACTGCCGCCGGCACGAGGTGGCCCGGGTCGTCCGCCCGGTCACCGGCGAGTGCAAGCTGCTCGAGGCCCCGCTCGACCCCATCGCCGACTTCCCGGTGCGGAAGGTGGTGTCGTTCGAGTACGCCGAGCTCTCCTCGTCCCAGCGGGGCGAGGTGGTGGGCCGGGTGCCGGCCGAGTGGCTCGAGCCCTACACGCACCAACGGTACGACGACCTCTCGGTGCTGGGGGCCACGGTCATGATCGACGTGCCCGGTGGGGGATCGGACCGCTACGTCGTGGTGTCGGCCGACGGCCACGCCGGCCTGGCCTGCGAGGAGTACCGGCAGTACCTCGACCCCAAGTACTTCCCGGCCTTCGACGACTACCTGGCCGAGCGGATGGCCCACCGGGAGGAGTCGCTGGCCTTCAACTACGACTACATCATGGGCTGGGAGAAGGACAACGAGGAGGGCTGAAAGGGGCCTTCGACCCGGTCATCCGGGACAAGGAGCTCGACGCCGACGGCGTGTCCGCCGACGTGCTGTTCGCCGACGCCGACGCCATCACCGGGATGGCCTCCCCACCGTTCGGCGCCGGTCTGTTCGCCGGCGCCATCGAGGATCCCGAACTGGCCTTCGCCGGCGCGCACGCCCACAACCGGTTCCTGGCCGAGATGTGCTCGCACTCACCCCACCGGCGCGGCGGCATCGCCCTGGTGCCGATCACCCACGACATCGCCCGGGCCGTGGCCGAGATCGAGTGGGTGGCGGACCAGCCGGGCATTCGGGGCATCATGATCCCGACGATGTGGCGCAGCCGGGCGCCCTACAACGACGCCGTCTACGACCCGGTGTGGGCGGCGTGCGCCGAGGCCGGGCTCCCTGTCCACACCCACTCGGGCGAGGCGCCCATGGAGGAGTACGGGGACCACACCGGCGTCTACCTGGCCGAGGTGGTCTGGTGGGCGGTGCGACCGGCCTGGCATCTGCTGTTCAGCGGGGCCTTCGAGCGGTACCCGGGCCTCAAGTTCGTGGTCACCGAGGCGGCGGCGTACTGGGCCCCGGACATGATGTGGAAGTGGGACCAGTACATGGGCGGTGGTCACACCACCAAGAAGATGGCCGCCCTCTTGAAGGGGAAGATCTCCAAACTCCCGTCTGACTACTTCGGCACCAACATCTTCATCGGCGCGTCCACCATGTCCAAAGAGGAGATCCGACGCCGCTACGTGATCGGCACCGACGTGGTGATGTGGGGAACCGACTACCCGCACCCCGAGGGCACCTGGCCCCATACCGCGGCCAAGCTGACCGCCGACTTCGCCGACCGTGCCGGTGGACGACACCGCCGGCCATGCTCGGGCTCACCGCGGCCAAGGTCTACGGCTTCGACCTCGACGCCCTGCGACCCATCGCCGAGCGGATCGGTCCGTCACCCGACTCGCTCGGCCAGGACCCGACCTGTTCAGCGATCCTGGCCGACCGGGCCTCCGCCCGTTGGTGGAAGGCCGAGTACGGCGCTGCAGCCCCCGGGCTGATTGTGGCCGGCGGCCTGCCGCTGCCTACCAGGAGCGCAGTACCTGGTGGCGGTCGAAGGCGTTGCAGGTCGAGCCGGCCGGGTACTCATCGACGGGGAGGGGCGTGGCCACCTCGGCGACCGTCGGCCCGATCTCTGCTCCGATGGCCCGGAGGGCGTCGAGGTCGAAGCCGTAGCGCTCCGCCGCGTTGATCTCGACCATCTGCACGGTCTCGGCCGGGTCGCAGCTGCCGAAGGCGGCCCGTAGCGCCTCCCGGCTGAATGGATAGCTGCCCTCGGAGTGGGGGTAGTCGGCGCCCCACATGATCCGTTCCACCCCCACGTCGTGGCGGAGGGCCGACTCGCTGGCCCGCAGGAAGCTGGCGCCCACCGACACGTTGCGCTGGAAGTACTCGGTCGGCGTCAGGGACATGCCTTTGGCGGCGGCGCCGAAGAAGTTGGCCTCGGCGGCGTCGCCCAAGGTCATCCGGCCGTAGAACCAGTCGAGCGTCTCGAGCCCCCGGGGGAGCCAGGCCAGGCCCTGCTCGGTGAGGACCACCTGGAGGTCGGGGTGGCGCTCGAAGACACCCCCGAAGATGAGGTGCCAGACCGAGCGGTGGGAGAACCACGGCAGCTCGACCAGCATGATGGCCCGGGCCACCTCGGCGTCGCCGTAGTCGGGGATGCCCCCGCCGCCGTGGATGTTGACCACCACGCCGAGCTCCTCGCACAGGTCCCACAGTGGCTCGTAGGCCGGATCCCACAGAGGTGGGAGCGCGGACCCGGGGGGGAGGGACGGTAGGAGGATCCCCCCGAACGGAGAGAAGGCGCTCGCCGCCCAGGCCACCTCGGCCAGAGCGTCCTCGATGCGGTTGGCGAAGATCTGGGCCACCCCGGCCCGCCGCCCGGGGGCCTGGGCGCAGAACTCGGCCAGCCAACGGTTGTGGGCCTGGATGCCGGCCCACCGCCGGTCGTACTCCTCCTCGGTGGGGGGGAGGGCCACCAGGCTCCCCTCTTCGAAGAACGGGGGCACCGTGTTGGGGAAGAGCACCTCGGCGGTGATGCCGTCGGCGTCGTTCTCGGCCAGACGGCGCGCCGAGTCCCAGCTCCGGTAGGCGGTCGGGGCCAAGAGATCGGCGAAGGGATTGACGTAGGAGGCAGCCCAGTCGTCGAACTCGTCGTGCCACGCCGCCGGAAGGTGGGGACGGTAGTCGAGGAGATCGGCGCCGGCGTGGGCGTCGGCCGAGATCACTGTGTACCGGTAGTCCGGCCCGAGTGTGTCGCTCACGTCGTCCCTCCCGTCTCGTTCCCCGCCCGACACCGTACCCATTCAGGTCAGTCCGTCGAGGGCCGAGGGAGGCAGCTCCCCCCGGGCGATGGCGTCCGCCCGGGCGTGGAGCAGACGGCCGGCCTGGTCCAGATTGTGGCTGATCACGAAGCGTCCCTCCTTGACCCCCTGCACGGCGAACCGACCCAGCTCGGCGAGGTCCACGGTGTCGGTGGGCCGTCCGGCGGCGGCCAGGGCCGCCTTGAACTCGGCGAACGTGGTGCCCGGAGCGGGCGGACGGGGGCGCTGGCGGGCCAGTGAGTCGGGGCGGTTGCGCTGGGCCTCCCACAGCCCGGTCTCGAGGAGGCCGCCGGACGGATAGAAGACCGAGGCCGAGAGCTTGGTCTTCTGGGCGACGAACTGGTGGGCCAGGGCCTCGGTGAAGCAGCTGATGGCCGCCTTGGAGGAGGCGTAGACCGAGGCGTAGGGGACCGGGGCGATGCCCCCGTCACCCGAGGACGTGGTGACCACCACCCCGGGCTGGTCCGAGTCGATCATCCGGGGGACGAACGCCAGTACGCCGTTGGCTGTGCCGAAGACGTTCACGCCGAAGCACCACCGCCAGTCGTTGGGCTCCTGATCCCAGGGGTTCCCTCCCCCTCCCGAAGTCACCCCGGCGTTGTTCCACAGCACATGGCACGCCCCGTAGTCGTCGAACACCCGGTCGGCAAGGCGATTCACCGACGCCGGGTCGGACACGTCGGTGACGACGCCCCGCACGTCGCCACGGGCTGAAAGCTCGACCACGGTAGCCTCCAGGACCGGCGCCTCGATGTCGGCGATGACTACCCGCGACCCCTCGTCGAGCAACGCCTCCACGATGCCCCGGCCGATGCCGGCGGCACCGCCGGTCACCACCGCCACCTTGCCGGCAAGGTCCTCCACGGCCGTCCCCCTCACGCACTGGCTGTCGGGCCGTCGCCCGCACCGGGGCCATCGTGGCACAGCCCACCGCCGCGCGCCGGAAGCCCTCGACGGGAGGGAAGCGGTCGTGTCCCGCCGAGGACCGGCGGCCCCCTCCCCGGGCGGCGTGGCAGGATCGCCGGGTGCGGTTCCATGCGGAGCATTCGTTCCCCGCCCGGGGCGGGGCCGTGGCGGACTTGTTGGCCGATCCCGCCTTCTACCTGGCCCTCACCCTTCCCGACCTCGGCCAACCTGAGCTGCTCGGGGCCACCGACGACGGGGAGCGTGCGGTGATCCGGCTCCGTTACGAGTTCATCGGCCACCTGGATCCCATGGCCCAGCGGCTGATCGGCCCCGGTCGCCTGGCCTGGGTCCAGGAGGTGAGGTTGGACCGGCCGGCCGCTTCGGGGACCCTCGAATTCGAGGCGGAGCGTGACCCGAGGCGCCTGCACGGCTCCGCCCAGTTCGTCTTGGAGACGTCCGGGACCGGCACCCGACGCCTGCTCGACGGTGAGCTGGTGGTTGCGGTGCCGGGGATAGGCCGAATGGCCGAACGGAAGATCGTCCCCGGGCTCCTGTCCCGTCTGGATGTCGAGGCCGCGGCGGCCGGATCCCAGCTCGCCTGACGCCCATGCGTTGTCACTGGTGGACGGCGGGCCCCGCGATGGCCCGGACCCCCCGGTTCCACCATTGCGGGTCAGTGGTAGCGACATCGGTCAGCCAGGCGAAGTGGTGGCGGGCCGAATGACGGAGCAGCGGGAGCGAGGCCAACCCGAGCAGTGCCCACCGCCGGTGGCCCGGGCTCACCTCAAGCACGATGGAGACGGCCGACGCCGTGCCCCAGGCGTAGAGCAACGCGGTATACGCGGGCAGGCTCGCCGGCGCCAGGCCCTCCGCCTCGGTCAGGACGGGCACTCCCCACCGGGCCCGGCGCCAGGGCCACAGGAGGAAATGGACGAAGGCCCCGGCCACCGCGGCACCGGACCAGACGGCCAGCAGCCTGTCCCACCGTCGGTCCGGCCGGCCGGCCAGCGAGATCCACACCGGGATCTGGGTACCCCAGAGCGCGCAGGCGGGAACGAGGCCCAGCTCGGGCTGAAGGACCAGCCCGACGCCGCTGGCCAGTTCGAAACCGTGGTGGGCGGCTGTGAGGGTGGCGGCGGCCACCGTCCACGGTCGTGCAGTCCTCCGGGATCCATCGAGTCGAGCCATGGGCACCAGTTGACACGGTGTCGGCGTCGTTGCCAAGGGAGCGGCGTCCGTCGAGCGAGGGTGGTTGCCAGCCCCAGCCGCGTCGGTCCTCGGCCGGACCGGGTCGCCGGATAGGTTGACGGCGTGGCAATCCTCGTCGGCCTCCTGGTGGCGGCGGCGTTCGGGAGCGGGGATTTCCTCGGGGGCCTGGCGTCCCGGCAGGGGAGCACGATCACGGTCCTGGCGTTCGTCCAGGTGACCGCCCTCGTGGGGGCCGTGGCCGTGGCGGTGGTGGCCGGCGGCCCGCTCTCCACCTCGGTGATCTGGCTGGGGGCGGGTGCCGGTGCCCTGAACGTGGTCGCCCTGGGCTGTCTCTATCAGGGCCTGGCCATCGGGCAGATCGGCGAGGTGGCGCCGGTGGCGGCCGTGGTGGGCGCGGTCATCCCGGTGGTCTGGGGCCTGGCCGCGGGCGAGCGCCCACCGGTTCTCGCCCTGGTGGGGGGCAGTCTGGCCGTGGTGGCCGCCGGACTGATCTCGCTGGAGCGCGACGAACGTCGGGGCGTTCGGCCAGGACGGGCCCTGGTGCTGGCCCTGGTGGCCGGCGTGGGATTCGGCACCTCGTTCATCCTGTTCGCCGACGCGTCCCACCACAGTGGTTTCTGGCCCGTGCTGACCGGGCGGCTGGCCGCGGTCATCGCCGTGGGTGTGGTCTTTGTCGCCTGGCGGGCACCGAGGTCGTTGGCCCGGGTACCCCGGTGGCAGGCGGTGACGGCGGGCGTGCTCGACGTGTTGGCCACCACCCTTCTGTTGGTGGCGGTGCGTCTCGGGCTGGTGGCCGTGGTGGCGCCGGTGGCGTCGCTGGCCCCGGCATTCACCGTGCTCGGTGCGTGGCGATTCCTGCACGAGCGGACTTCCCGGGTGCAGATGTTCGGATTCGCCCTGGCCCTGGTGGGGCTGGTGCTCATCGCCACGGCGTAGGCGGGGACCTGTCGAGGGCGCCCCTGTCCCATTTGGAGTAGCGGCCGGCCTACGTGGGTGGGCGCGTGGTGTCGGCGAGGCCGCCGTAGAGTTCGGGCCGCCGGTCCCGGAAGAGCCCCCAGCCGGCCCGATCGGCGGTGGCCTGATCCAGGTCCAGCTCGGCATAGATGGTCTCGACCGTGTCCCTCCCCGCCTGGGCCAGAGGCCGCCCCCGGTGGTCGACGATGAACGACGATCCGTAGAAGGTGAGGTCGCCCTCCTCGCCGATGCGATTGGCCGCCATCACCGGAACGTGGTTGCACACGGCGTGCCCGTCCATGGCCCGCCGCCACATGTCCGAGGTGTCGTTCCCGGCCTGGCTGCCGACCTCGCTGCCGATGGCCGTCGGGTAGAGGAGCAGATCGGCTCCCTGCAGCGCCATCGCCCGCGCCGCTTCGGGGAACCACTGGTCCCAGCAGATTCCCACCCCGATTCGACCGTGCCGTGTGGCCCAGGTCCGAAAGCCGGTGTCGCCCGGAGTGAAGTAGAACTTCTCCTCATAGCCCGGTCCGTCGGGGATGTGGGCCTTCCGGTAGACACCCAGCACGCTCCCGTCCTCGACCATCGCCACCGAGTTGAAGTAGGAGGGGCGGGCGTCTTCGAAGAACGAGACGGGCACGACGGCCCCGGTCCCGGCCGTCAGCTTGCGGATGGCCTCGATCGCCGGGCTCTCCTCGGCGGTGGTGGCCCAGGCGAAATACTCCTGGCGCTCGTACTGGCAGAAGTAGCGACCCTCGAACAGCTCGGAGGGCAGGACGACGTCCGCCCCGGCGGCCATCGCCTCTGCCACGGCGGACACGGTCCCGTCCCGGTTCTCCTCCCGGTCCTCGCCGAAGCCCCGCTGGATGGCGGCCACCAGCACCGGTCGGGTATCCCGCCACCCCTCGTGGGCGGCTCCGCCGGTGAGAGGGAGAGTCGGTGGGCCCGCACCTCATCGTGACGAAAGACTACCGGTCGGGCTCCGCCGGTAGGATCTGGCCGCACCGTCAACCACCCACGGGCCAGGAGACAACCCGTTGCCCTCTCGTTCCCTCGCCTCCACCCCCAGAGCCGACGGATTCTCGATGCCCGCCGAATGGGACCCACACGAGCGCTGCTACCTGGTCTGGCCCGAGCGAAACGACACCTGGCGCATGGGGGCCAAACCGGCCCAGGCGGCGTTCCTCGACGTCGCCGAGGCCATCGCCCGGAGCGAACCGGTCACCATGCTGGTATCCGCCCGACAGTGGGAGCACGCCCGGGCGTCGTGCTCCGACGCCATCTCCGTGGTGGAGATGAGCACCGACGACGCCTGGATACGCGGACACCGGCCCCACGTTCGTGGTCAACCGGCCGGGCGGGGAGCGGCGGGGGGTCGACTGGCAGTTCAATGCGTGGGGAGGACTCGAGGGAGGGCTCTACTTCCCGTGGGCCGACGACGACCTGGTGGCGGCCAAGGTGTGCGACCTCGAGGGCTCGTCCCGCTACCGGGCCCCACTGGTGCTCGAAGGGGGTTCGATCCACGTCGACGGCGAGGGGACCTGCATCACCACCGAGGAGTGCCTCCTCCATCCCAATCGCAATCCCGGTCTGTCCCGCCGGGAGATCGAGTTGCTGCTGGGGGAGTACCTGGGAGTGGAGAAGGTGATCTGGATCCCACGGGGGGTCCACGGCGACGAGACGGACGGTCATGTCGACAACCTTGCGTGCTTCTCGCGTCCGGGACGTGTGCTACTGACCTGGAGCGAGGCGCCGGACGACCCCCAGTCCGCGATCTCCCGGGAGGCGCGGGCGGTGCTCGAGTCGGCGACCGATGCCCGAGGTCGACCCTTGGAGGTCGGCCTGCTGCCGGCCCCCGGGCCCCTTGTCGATGCACCTGACGAAGCCTCGGGGATCGACCGCAGTGAGTACGCCCGAGCCCGTTCGGCCGGGGACCGCATGGCGGGTTCGTATGTCAACTTCCTGGTCACCAACTCGGGGGTGGTCTGGCCCCGGCTGGACGAGCGCCACGACGAGGCGGTCAGCGAACTGCTGGCCGCCGAGTTCCCGGGTCGTCGGATCGACCGGGTGTGCCCGGTCGGGAGATCCTCCTGGGTGGCGGCAACGTCCACTGCATCACCCAGCAGGTCCCGGCGTCTGAGGCGTGACCGAGCCGTGGGCCGGGTAGAACGGCGGGGGCAGCACCTACCGACCAAAGGATGGACCGGGAATGACCCAGCGCTTCGGCTATGCCATCGACCGCCGTTTCCTCCCCGTGCTCATCCCGTTCGGGTTGCGCCGGGACCGGGACGGCGTGACCCTGGCCGAGGACGGTTCCTTCGAGGCCACCTTCGGCTTCTTCTCCGTGGTGACCACCCGGGTCAACATCACCGGTGCCCACATCACTCGGGGCTACCGCTGGTGGACCGCGGTCGGAGCCCGGTCGTCCCTGGCCGACGACGGGCTGACGTTCGGGACCAACCGTGATGCCGGGGTCTGCATCCACTTCGCCGACAAGGTCCCGTCCCGCCTCAGCCAACGAGGGCATTCGGCCCTCACGGTGACGGTCGAAGACCTCGAGGGGCTCGTCCGGTCGCTCGGCGGTGACTCCGGGGAAGGCGCTCCACCGGCCTCCTGACCCGGACCCGGCCGGGGCCGGTCCCCTTTGCTCGGCGCGGGCCCGATTGCACCGGGGCTGGACGGTGCGAGCTCCCTGCACAAGAGTGCTGGCATGCTGCCCACCGCTCGGGTCCGGGGTCCTTGCCCCGGGGTGCCCCGGGGTCCCCCCGGTCCCGGGAAGGGCCGTCCGATGAGAGTCCTGGCCATCGACCAGGGCACCTCGGCGACCAAGGCGGTGGTCACTGGGCGACGACGGCGACGTCCTGGCCAGCGCCGAATCCCCGGTGGCGCCGGTCCCGGTGGCCGGGGGAGGGATCGAACAGGACCCCGAACAGCTGTGGGATTCGGTCTGCCGGTCGGGCCGGCAGGCCGTGGCCGAGGCCGGTGTCAGCGTGCACGCGGTCGGACTGGCCAATCAGGGCGAGACCGTGTTGGCCTGGGACCGAGGGACCGGTGGCCCGCTGAGCGCCGCCATCTCCTGGCAGGACCGGCGGGCGGCGACGGTCTGTGAGGCGCTGGCAGGACAGTCCGACGCCTTGGCCCGGACCACCGGACTACCCCTCGACCCCTACTTCGCCGCGCCGAAGATGACCTGGTTGCGGGCAACGTGACCCACGAGGGGGTCGTCACCACCACGGACACCTGGCTCCTGCACCGCATGACGGGCGCGTTCGTTTCCGATGCCACGACGGCATCGAGGACGATGCTGCTCGACCTCGATCGCCGCACCTGGTCGCCGTGGGCCTGCGCGCAGTTCGGCCTGGACCCCGATGACCTGCCCGAGGTGGTGGGATGTGCGCAGCCGGTCGGTCGGACCGAGGTGTTCGGTGCCTCCCTCCCGGTGAGCGGCCTGAGCGTGGACCAGCAGGCGGCCCTGGTCGGGGAGCACTGTCTCGACCGGGGCGATGCCAAGTGCACCTACGGGACCGGGGCGTTCCTGTTGGCCAACGCCGGGGAGCAGCCGCTCCGCTCGTCGAGCGGCCTGGCCGCGTCGGTGGCCTGGCAGCTCGGTGACCGCGGCGCCTACTGCCTCGACGGGCAGGTCTATGCGGCCGGGACGGCCATCGCCTGGCTGTGTCGGTGGGGGCTGCTCGAGCACGTCGAACAGCTCGACCCGGTGGGTGGGTCGGTGCCCGACTCCGGCAGTGTGACGGTGGTGCCTGCCCTCAGCGGACTGGGCGCCCCGTGGTGGCGGCCGAATGCCCTGGCCAGCATCGAGGGGATCGGCCCGGGCACGGAGCCCGCGCATGTGATCCGGGCCACCATCGACGGTGTGGCGGCACAGGTGGCCCTCCTCGTCCGGTCGATCGCAGCTGACCTGGGCGCTCCGCTCGCCCGCCTCCAGGTCGACGGTGGGTTGACCCGCTCCGGTCTTCTGATGCAGACCCAGGCCGACCTGCTGCAGATCCCGGTGGAAGTCGCCCCGTCGCCGAACGCGACCGCCGCCGGAGTCGGTGCCCTGGCCCGCCTCGGAGCCGGTGAGGGGGGGACACTGGCCGACGTGGTCCGGCCGGTAGCACCACGCATCCGCTTCGACCCGGCCATCAGCGCCTCCGAGGCCGGCGAGCGCCTCGGGCGGTTCGAGGCCGCCGTGGCCCGGCTTCCCGACCGGGGTACGCAGGTCACCCCGTGAGTGGTGGCCCCACGCTACGACGTCGCGGTGATCGGTGCCGGAGTGGTCGGGACCGCCATCGCCCGGCAGCTCGCCCGCTACCGGCTGGACACCGTGGTGCTGGAGCGCTCCAACGACGTCGGGAGCGGGACGTCGAAGGCGAACACGGCCATCCTGCACACCGGTTTCGATGCCGAGCCCGGCAGTCTCGAATCGAGGCTGGTCCGACGCGGCCACGACCTCCTGGCCGACTATGCGGTGGCATCGGGCATCGCCCTCGAACGGACCGGCGCGCTGCTGGTGGCCTGGGACGAGGCCCAGTGCGCGGCGGCTCGATGGTGTGGTGGAAAAGGCCCATGCCAACGGCTACCTCCCGGCCCAGCGCATCTCCGTCGAGGAGCTCTATCGGCGCGAGCCCCAGCTCGGGCCTGGAGCCACCGGTGCCGTCACCGTGCCCGACGAGTGGGTGATCTGCCCGTGGAGCCCCAGCATCGCCTTCGCCACCGAGGCCGTC
Source organism: uncultured Acidimicrobiaceae bacterium (assembly GCA_963835465.1). GTDB lineage: Bacteria > Actinomycetota > Acidimicrobiia > Acidimicrobiales > RAAP-2 > Bog-756. Next base: position 177,678 of record CAWIFR010000005.1, on the reverse strand, counting down.
GGCGCCGGCGTCGGACTGCGACTCGGCACGGAGGTCGGCGGGTTGTCCTCCGACGCCGACGGATGGCACCTGACCACCACCACCGGACCGGTCCTCGCCCGGTGGTTGGTGAACGCCGCCGGGCTCGACTCGGACCGGCTCGACCGCCGGGCCGGCCAGGGCGGATTCACGATCACGCCGCGCCGCGGCCAGCTCATCGTGTTCGACAAGCTGGCCCGACCCCTGGTGTCATCGATCCTGCTTCCCGTGCCCACCGAGCAGACGAAGGGGGTGCTGGTCGCACCCACCGTCTACGGGAACGTGCTCCTCGGGCCCACCGCGGAGGACCTCGACGACCGCACCGACACCACCACGACCGCATCCGCCGTGGACAGCCTGTTCGACGCCGGCCGCCGAATCCTCCCCGGACTGGTCGACGAGGAGGTGACCGCCATGTACGCCGGGCTCCGCGCGGCCACCGAGCACCGCGACTACCAGATCTCGGTGGCGGCGGCCAGCGGTACGCCTGTGCGGGGGGCATCCGCTCCACGGGCCTGTCGGCATCGCTGGCCATCGCCGAGTACCTGCTGGAGCTGATGGCCGACGCCGGACTGGTACTGGACCCGGTCGACGACGAACCGGTCATCCCCCGGATGCCGGAGCTGGCCGAGAAGGGGCAGAGGCCCTACCTGGACGACGGGTTGATCGCGTCCGACCCGGCCTTCGGCCGGATCGTCTGCTTCTGCGAGCGGGTCACCGAAGGCGAGGTGGAGCGGGCACTCGCCTCCCCCGTGCCCGCGGTGGACCTCGGGGGCCTCCGTCGTCGCACCCGGGTCACCAACGGTCGGTGCCAGGGGTTCTTCTGCGGCGCGGCGATCGCCAGCCGACTGGCCGACGTGCGCTCGTGAGTGCAGCCGGTGGCGCGGTGGATGCCCTGGTCGTCGGGGGTGGGCCGGCCGGGCTCGCCGCAGCCACCTGCGCTGAGGACGGGCGGGGCCGGGGCGTCCTGGTGGTCGAGCGGGAGGACGAGGCGGGCGGGGTTCCCCGCCACTGTCACCACAGCGGCTTCGGCGTCCGCGATCTGCACCGGGTCCTCCAGGGGCCCGTGTATGCCCGGCGATGGGTCGACCGGGCATCGGACGCCGGTGCCGCCATCTGGACTCGGACCATGGTGACCGGATGGTCCGCCGACGGTCACGCCGAGGTCACCGGTCCGGAGGGCCGACGGCGGATCCGCGCCCGAGCCGTGGTGCTGGCCACCGGCGCCCGGGAGCGGGCGCGGGCGGCCCTCCTGGTGCCCGGGTCCCGGCCCACCGGGGTGTTCACGACCGGCCAGCTCCAACAGTGGGTCTACCGGGAACGGCTTCCGGTGGGTCGACGGGCACTGGTCGTCGGCGCCGAGCACGTCTCGTACTCGGCGGTGCTGACGTTGCGTGAGGCCGGCGTCCGTACGGTGGCCCTGGCCACCGGTCTTCCAGCGCCCCCAGACGCTCGGTCTCTTCGACCTGGTGACCCGTCATCGGACTCAGGGTCCCGGTCTGGACCGAGACCACGGTGGCCGGTATCGTACGGAAAGGACCACGTGGAGATGGTCCGGCTCTGCGGGCCTGCGGGTCAGGTCCGGCGAGGTGGCCGTCGACGCCGTCGTCTTCACCGGACAGTGGATCCCCGACCACGAGTTGGCCAGAATGGCCGGTCTGTCCATGGATCCGGGGGACCAGCGGTCCCGCGTGCGATGCCGGGGGACGGACCTCCCTCGACGGAGTCTTCGCCGCCGGGAACCTGGTCCATCCGGTCGAGACGGCCGACGTGGCGGCACGGAGGGCGGCGGCGGTGGGAGCGGCGGCCGCGGCCTGGCTCCGGCAGGGGAGCACCCGCCCGAGGTTCGGTGCCAGCCTGACCGTGCGGACCGCGGACCCGCTGCAGTGGGTGGTACCCAATCTGCTACGGCCGGGCGGGGTCACGCGAGCCGGTCCTGCTCCGTTCGACCACCTTCCTCGATCATCCGCGCCTACGAGTGGAACAGGGCGGAAGGGTGCTCGGCACCTATCGCCTACGTCACATGGTCCCCAATCGATCGCATCATGTGCCCGCCGATTGGCAGCGGGCCGTCGACCACCGTGGCGGCGACGTCGCGATCCGGGCGACGACCTAGCCGCCTCGGTGTGACCGGGCTGTCGTGGGGTCGGTGGCGCAGCGGATCCGAGACGATCCGGGGGTCAGGCTGGGCACCGGGTTCCAGGCGGCGGGACCACCCCGCTGACCAGGTAGTCCTCGACCACACCCTGCATGCAGGGATTGGCCGATCCGTTGAGCAGCCAGGTGTGCCCGCCGCCCACGTAGGTGACCAGCCTCCCGCCGATGTCCGCGGCGAGTCGCCGGGCCGACACGTAGGGGGTGTTGGGGTCGGATTGGTTGCCGATCACCAAGGCAGGCGGGGCCCGGTTCGGGGAGAGGTGGGCGACGGCCTCGCCCGGACCGTTCCAGCCGGGGCAGCCGATCAAGTTGTTCGACACGGCTTCGGCACCGCCGAGCGGATAGCGCGCCGCAAGCGATCGGGCCAGCGCGGCCGTCGTTCCACCGTCCGGATGAGCGACGGCATCGTTGCAGGTGATGGCCCACAGCGGCCCGACCAGGGACTTGGCATCGAGATCGGTCTCGAGGCCGAGGGCCACCGATCGGAGCGGCTGCCCAGTCGCCGGCGGATGCCGACGCCAGGGCGGGGAGATAGCCCGGTGTCAGGCTCGGGACCGACAGGTAGAGCAGGGTGGCCGTGTCGAGGTCCCCTTCGGTCACCGGCACGCGGTCGCCACCACCCGGTGCGGGCAGCGGTGCCCGGGACAGCCGTTGCTGCAGGTCCCGGTAGAACGCAGCGGATCCGCCCCGAGTGGGCACCCCGGGGTGGCGGCGCAGGCCGCCAACTGCTGCTCGATGCGCCGTCTGGATCGCCGGCGCCTCGGCGACGGCGTCGGCGGTGAGGGTCAGGTTGGCGTCGACGGCGCCGTCGAGCACCATGGATCGGACGTGGTCCGGGAACAGCTGGCGGTAGACGGATCCGAGGACGGTGCCGTAGGAGAGTCCGTAGTAGTCGATCTGCCGGGCGCCCGACCGCCACCCTCAGCCGGTCCATGTCCCGGGCCGACGTCGTGGTGGCTCACCGTCGGGAGCAGGGCGGGGTGTTCGGCCCGACACGTTGTTCCAGATCGGCGAAGACCCGGGTGGCGCGCTCGCCGTACCGGCGATCGCACTGCTGGCCGCGGCCGGTGAGGGGCCGCAACCAACGGCTCGCTCGACCCGGTCCCCGCTCGTCGAAGCTCACCGTGGTGAACCTGTCCCGCACCGCGGCGGGCAGGAGCGACACCAGCAGGGGCAGGATGAGCACGCCGCTCTCACCCGGGCCGCCCGGGTTGAGGATGATCACGCCACGACTGTGGGCGCACCGGGTGTTCGATCACGGCGAGGTCCACCGATCCACGAGAGGGATGCCGGTAGTCCAGCGGGACTGCCAACCGACCGCACCGGTAGCCGGCCTGGCCGGGGCACGGGGTCCAGTGGATGGTCCCCGAAGGCGGGGACGCCGTGGCCGCACCGCCCGGGCCGACCCCGGCGACCAGCAGGCTGCCGGCCACCATCGCCAGTGCAGACGCGCCTCGGCAGGCCCATCGCGCCAGGCGGGCCGTGGGGCCTGCTGCTCGTGACCTCCCCCTCACCGGGCACGACGATATCGGCCATCGGGGTGCTGAGGCGGTCGGACCAGGTGGTCGGCCCGTGCTACCCGCGGGCGTCGCTCGGAACGGCGGAGGCCAGGTCTCCGGGCGCCTCGTCGGCCAGCCAGCGCCGGGTCCGGTGGTAGGCGTCGGTGGCCAGGCGCTCACTGCGCCGGAAGTCGAAGGGCCCAGGTGCCTCGGGCTCGGAGGTCGGGACCACCCAGACATGTCCGTCGGCCGCTTCGGCCAGCCTCGAGGCCTCCAGTAACTCCTCGCGGGCCACCCGGGAGGTCACCAGCGACACGGAGTTCATGGCCACGGCGATGGCGCCTCGGGGTGGCTTCACCCGTGGCGCGGTCTGGGTGGTGATCACGTAGACATCATCCGCTCCCAGGCGCTGTGCCTGGCGGATGGGCTGGTTGGCCGAGAGGCTGCCGTCCACCAGCCAGCGACCGTCGATGGAGACCGGTGGGAAGAGTCCGGGAATGGCTGCGCTGGCCACCAGGGCGTCCTCGGTCGCGCCCGAGGTGAAGACCACGCACTCGCCGGACAGTGCGTCGGTGGCCGTCACCGCCAGCGGTATCGTCGTCTGCTCGATCCGCTCGACCTCGACCCACTGACGGATCAGTAGCCGCAGCGACTGGTCGGAGAGGAGATGGCTCCGCAGGCCGAGGAACCCCCCGACGGCATCGAGGAGGCTGACCCGCACCGCCTGTCGACGCTTCAGGCCCACCCAAGCCGCCAGCAGCTCCCTGGCGCCGGCGACTCCGGGCCGGGACGCGAGAAAGGCGGCGTTCAGTGCACCCACCGACGTCCCCACGAGGAGGTCGGGATGGATGCCGGCCTCCATCAGCGCCACCACCGTCCCGGCCTGCATCGGCCCGAGGTTCCCGCCACCGGACAGAGCAAAGGCCACGGTCACCGGCCGGTCGACCCTTCGGGTCGTCGTCGAGCGCTCGGCACTCCAACCGGATTGACCATCACTCGCGCACCTCACCTGACAGACGTGGGACGCGACGCGCCTTTGAGGAACAGGCTACTGGCCGCCGCCCCGGCCCGCTCAACGCTCCCCTCCCGCTGGACCATCGAACGGGAGGCGCCGAGTAGCAACCCTCCCCACAGCTGATAGAGGACGTCGACCGGCAGATCGGTGAGGAGCGTGCCGTCGTCGATGCCCCGTTGGAGAACCTCGCGCACCGGCGCGGCCGGGGTCGCTGGCCCTGGCCTCGCTGCTCGGGGACTCGTGATCAAACGCCCACCTGGGTCGGGAGAGCGAGCGGGACTTGGTGTGGCCACCATGGTCGCCGAATAAGGGAGCATGGACGGGTGGAAGGCGATTCGGCACAGCAGCACCGATCTGTGGTTCCCGCCACCGACGCATTGACCACGGCTGAGAAGGCAGCACTCACCGGGGGGACCAGTTACTGGCAGACCTCCGGTGTGGAGCGCCTCGGCCTCGAACCGATTCTGACCAGTGACGGCCCCAACGGGGTGCGCGGGCCCCGATGGGGGGACGTCTCGATGTGCCTGCCCTCACCCACCGCACTGGCGGCCACCTGGAATCGGGACCTGGTGGAAGGGGTGGGTCGAGTCCTCGGGGCCGAGGCCAATGACAAGGGGGCCGGTGTCCTGCTGGCGCCCAACGTCAACCTCCACCGTCACCCGCTCGGCGGGCGACACTTCGAGTGCTTCTCCGAGGACCCGTTGCTGACCGCGGTGATGGCGGTGGCCTACGTCCGGGGCGTCCAAGGTGCCGCGGTGGCTTGCGCCGTCAAGCATCTGGTAGGCAACGACCAGGAGTTCGAGCGGATGTCGGTCGACGTCGAGATCGACGAGCGTGCGTTGCGCGAGATCTACCTCCCGCCTTTCGAGGCGGCTGTGCGGGAGGGCGGGGCGTGGGCGGTGATGGCCGCCTACAACCGCTTCCGGGGCTCGTTCTGCAGTGAGAACCCCGAGCTGCTGCTCGGCGTCCTGAAGGACGAGTGGGGCTTCGACGGCGTCGTGGTGTCCGATTACTTCGGCACCCACTCCTCCGAGGCTGTCGACGCCGGTCTGGATCTTGAGATGCCGGGCCCCCCGGCCTGGCTGGGTGAGCACCTCCTGGCGGCAGTGACCGAGGGTCGGGTCACGCGGGAGGCGGTCGAGGCCGCGGCCAGCCGGATGCTCCGGCTGATGGATCGCACCGGCGGGCCACGGGCGCGGCGCCCGTCCCGGTCGGAACGGATCGCATTGGCCCGCGGCGCGGCCGCCGAGGGTGTCGTGCTCCTCGTCAATCGCGGCATACTCCCGATGGTGGAGGCGGGCACCGGCCCCGTGGCGGTGATCGGCCCAGCCGCGGCCCGCCTCTGCCCGCAGGGAGGGGGTGCGGCCGAGGTGACCCCGCCCTACGTCCGCAGCCCGATCGACGCGCTCACCGACATCCTGGGCCCAGGGCGGCTGGTCCACGCGCCCGGCTGCGTGATCCCGGGCCCGATCCCCTTCATCGGACCCGGAGGTCTCGCCACCGACGATGGCGACGAGGGCGTCATGGTGGAGTACTTCGACAACCTCGACCTGGGCGGGGACCCCGTCGGCCACGAGATATTCACTCAGACCCAGCTCATCTGGTCCGGACCTCCTCATCACGCGGCTCAGTGCGGGTGCGTTCTCGGCGCGGGCCACGACGACCTTCACCCCCGATCAGAGCGGACTGTGGGACTTCGGGCTCACCGCCATCGGTCAGGCCCACGTGCGGGTGGACGGGGACGCCCGCCTCGACAACCGGGGCGTACCGGTGGGCGGGTCGTTCTTCACGCTCGGATCCGACGAGGTCACTGTTGCCCTGGACCTCGTCGAGGGCCGACCGGTGCGCCTGGAGGTGGAGTACCGAATCGACGCGGCGGGCCTGCCCGTCGCCGCGGTGAGCCTCGGGGCCCGCTTCCGCCCCCCGGAGGGGGCGCAGGAGCGGGCGGTCGATGCCGCCCGCCAGGCCGACGTGGCCCTCGTCTTCGTCGGGACGAACAACCACTCCGAGTCAGAGGGGGAAGACCGGTCCTCGCTCGGGTTGCCCGGGGATCAGGACGATCTGATCCGAGCGGTGGCGGCGGCGAACCCGCGGACGGTGGTCGTGGTCAACAGCGGCGCGCCGGTCTCCATGGACTGGGTCGACGAGGTCGGTGCCGTCCTCCAGGCCTGGTACCCGGGACAGGAGGGCGGCGACGCCATCGTGGACGTGCTCTTGGGCCGGGTCGACGCCACGGGCCGTCTGCCCACCACCTTCCCCCGGGGGATCGAGGACACACCGGCCTTCCCCACGTTCCCCGGGGCCGACGGGGTCATGGCCTACGAGGAGTCCATCTTCGTCGGCTACCGCCACTACGACCGTCGGGGGCCCGAGCCCCTCTTCCCCTTCGGCCATGGCCTCTCGTACACCACCTTCGACTACCGCGACCTCCGGGTCGAGGTCGGCGAAGACGTGACCGTCCGCCTCGACGTCTCCAACACGGGCGGCCGCCGGGGCAGCACTGTGGTCCAGCTCTACGTGCGACGGCCGCAGTCGGCCGTCACGAGGGCCGATCGGGAGCTCGAAGGGATTCGAGAAGCTCGAGCTCGGGCCCGGTCGATCCCAGACAGTGACCCTGACCCTGCCACCCGAGACCTTCCGTCACTGGGACGTCGTGGAGGGGGCCTGGCGCCTCGAGGGAGGTCCCGCCGAATTCCTGGTGGGGGAGTCCTCTCGCACCATCCGTCTCCGCGGGCGGGCCGACCTCTCCAGTCTGACCCTGCCCGGTCTTGCCTAGCCGTCCGGTCTCGCCGAGTCCCTGTCGGTGGGCACCCGCGTCGACCGGGCCGCGTTCTCAGGAGGGGAAGGCGGCCATCAGCCCCTGAAGCATTCCCCCGTCGACCAGGACGTCGATTCCCGTGATGAACGAGGCCTGGTCGGACAGCAGGAAGGCGACCACGGCAGCCACCTCGTCGGGTTCGCCGAGACGGTCGAGCGGCGTGTTCTCCAACATGATCTTCATGATCGGCTGCTGCTCGGCCTCCTGGCGACCCATGGGCGTGTCGATCAGCCCCGGCGCCAGGGAGTTGACCCTCCCGCCACGCCGCCCCCAGACGACAGCCGCCTGCGCGGCCACGGCGATGACCCCGCGCTTGGCCCAGGCATAGGCCAGGCCGCTGTCGTCGAATCGAGCGGCCACGGCGTCGAGGAAGCCCGGGGCTCGGGGATCGGAGACCAGGGCCTGGGTCCCCGGATCGATGCCCTGGAGGGCGATCTGATAGGCCGAGCTCGACGAGAAGCACACGGCGGACGAGCCGAGCTCCACCATGGGCTCGAAGGTGTCAAGGAGCAGCGCAGTGCCCACCAGGTCGACCTCCATGACCCGGCGGGGGTCGGCCATGGTCGGCGACACGCCGGCGGCGTGGGCGAGGGAGCGGAACGGGCCGAGCGCCCGCACCTGCTCGGCGAGGGACGCGACCGCGTCCGGGTCGGAGACGTCGCAGGCCACGCCGACGGTGCCCTCGATCTCAGGGGCTCGGAGGTCGACGGCAACGAGGTGGTCGGAGGTGCCGCGCAGCCGCTCGACGCAGAGCCGCCCCATGCCGCTCGCTGCTCCCGTGATGACCGTGACCGTCATGCTCTGCCTCCGCGGTGTCGTGGGGAGCCCCGAGTCCCCCGAGGCCCTGTTCGGCCGGACCGGATCCTAGCGCCGCTCCCGGGCCCGCTTCGGGGGCTGTTCGTCATAGGTCCGCCGGGCGGCCGGCCCACGCCGACTCGACGACCTCGGCGAGCGCCTGGCCCTTGGCGAACCCGTAGTAGACAGAGAACTGGAGAACGATCTCGTCCATCTCCTCCTTGGTGATATCGCCGGAGTGCAACGCCGCAGTGACATGGCTCTGGAGGGGGATGGGGGCGTCATCGAGAGCCACGCAGGCCACGGTGATGACGCGACGCTCCCGACGAGAGAGGCCCGGCCGCTGCCACACGTGGCCGAAGACGAAGTTGATGATGCCGGCATGGCGGTAGGGGGTCGATGCCGGCGGCGGCTGGATGAGGTTCACCTCGAAGAACTCCTGGGCCCCTCGCTCCATGCGGACCTCCCAGTCGTTCGGCCCCAGCGCACTGTTGGCCAGAGGTGGCCACCGGGTGGGCTCCTCGCCGCGCTCCTCCTGGACGCGCTGCCCACTGCTGAACGATCACCCCCTCGACGTGGGAGGCCTTGGGCCAGCCGCAGTAGACCGCCAGCTGGAGAACGAACTCGAGCATCGCCTCGAGGCCGATGTCGCCGCTGGCGAGCGCGCCGTAGACATGCTGGTCGATTGGCTCGGGGGCATCGGCCGCGGCCACACAGGCGAGGGTCACCCACCTCCGGTCGCGGCGGCTGAGCGCCGGCCGGCGCCAGACCTCCCCGAAGACGAACTCGTGGGTGGCCTGTCCGAACGGCGTCGTCGACGGGGCGGGGTCGATGCCCAGCACGTCCCGGTACGTCTGGTCTGCCTCGGACTGTCCCATACCGACCTCCCTCACCGGGTTGATGCACACGACTGCCTTGAATCTAAGACGGTTGACTCTGGCGTGTCCAGTATGGTTCGATGAGCCTGTGGCCGGCATCCCCCGATCGACCAAGGAGCAGATCGTGAGGGCCGCCGAGCGCCTCTTCGCCGCTCGTGGACTGGACGGAGCCTCCCTTCGCCAGATCGGGGCTGCGGCGGGCAACGGCAACAACTCGGCGGTGCAGTACCACTTCGGGACCAAAGAGCAGCTGGTCCGGGCCATCTTCGAGTACCGACTACCGCAGCTCGACGAGCGCCGGCGCATGCTGACCGCGCAGTGTCGACCCACAGACCTCCGTTCCTTGGTCGAGTGCTACGTGCTGCCCACCCTCGAACAGGGGGAGGAGGAGGGGAGCCACTACCTCAGCTTCGTGGCCATGCTCCAGCAGCACGCCAGCCGCGAGCTCTTCTCCGAGGTACCTCCGGAGTTCCGGCTCCGGACCGATCGGTTCTGTCAGGAGGTGGGTCAGCTCCTGACCCATCTGCCCGATCCCATCCGGCGTCACCGCATCAACCAGGCCCTCACCTTCAGCGTGCACGCGGCGAGCGACCGAGAGCGGGCCAAGATGCACGATCGCGCCGTGTTGCCCTTCGCGGTCCATGTCGCTGACGTCCTGGACGGGCTGGTCGGCTTCCTCCGGGCCCCGGTGTCGGCGTCGACCCTGGCGGCCCTGGATGGTGCCGACGGGGACGGCCAGGTTCTGAGCTCGGTCGTCTAGAGCCGAGCAGGGCTGATCGGTCGAGGTGGCAGGTGAGGAGGTGGCCGGCATGAGCGTCGAGCTGGACGGAGCCGTGGCCGTGATCACCGGAGCGGGGAGCGGGATCGGTCGGGCCGCAGCCCACGCCTTCGCTCGGCGCGGCGCCCGGATCGTCGTCACCGACGTGGACGGAGGTCGGGCCCGCGCCGTGGCCGCCGAGCTGGAGGACCGTGCGGTGGCCGAGGAGTGTGACGTGGCCTCGCTGGCCGACCTCCAAGCCGTCCGCGAACTGGCCGTCCGCCGCTACGGGAGGGTCGATCTGGTGATGAACAATGTGGGCGTGCTGGCTGTGGGGCCGGTGGAGGCCATCCCCCTGGAGGCTTGGGAGCGGGCCATCGACCTCAACCTGCTCAGCGTGGTGCGGAGCAATCTGGTGTTCCTGCCCGGTCTGTTGGAACAGGGGTCCGGCCACATCGTCAACACGGCGTCCACCGCCGGCCTGCTGCCCTACGGCTTCGATCGACTGCCGTACACCGTGACCAAGCACGCCGTCGTCGGGCTGTCGGAGGCGCTCGCCGTGTACCTGCGACCCCGGGGGATCGGCGTCTCGTGCTTCTGCCCCGCCGGCGTCGCCACGAACATCCGCGAGCAGATCGCCTTCTACGGCGAGCCGGCGTCGCCGGTCGGGCCAGCGCTGCCGGTGATCGGCCCCGACATCGCCGGCGAGCTGGTGGCCCAAGGCGTGGCCGATGGGCGGTTCCTCATCCTCACCGCGCCCGAGGTCAACGACGAACGCCGCCGCCTCGCCGCCGACACCGATGCCTACCTCGCCACCCTGGGCCCGGTAGGGCAGTGACGTCGGACATCGGCGCGCCGGAAGCCACTGGGCTGCGGGTCGGATTTATCGGGCTGGGTAGCCAGGGGGGCCCGATGGCCAGGCGCATCGTCGAGGAGGGGTTTCCGCTCACCCTGTGGGCCCGTCGACCGGAGTCGCTCGTGCCCTTCCTCGACACGGCGGCCGTGGTGGTGTCGACACCCGCCGAGCTCGGCGCAGCCAGCGACGTGGTCGGGATCTGCGTCGTGGCCGACGACGACGTCGAGAGCGTCCTGGAGGGGCCGCAAGGGGTAGTGGCCGGCATGTCCCCCGGCGGCATCGTGGCCATCCACTCCACCATCCACCCCGACACCTGTGCCCGGGTGGCGGCACGGGCGGCCGAGCACGGCATCGCCGTCATCGATGCACCGGTCAGCGGGGGAGGCCTGGCCGCGGCCAATCGGTCACTTCTGGTCATGGCCGGAGGTGGCGCGGCGGCGGTCGAGGCCTGCCGGCCGGTACTCGAGACGTTCGGGAGCCCGGTTGTCCACCTCGGCCCTCTCGGTAGTGGTCAGTCAGCCAAGCTCATCAACAATCTCGTCTTCACCGCCCAGCTGTCGATGGCCCTCGACACCTTCGAGTTCGCCGACCGGATGGGTATCGACCAGGAGGCGCTCGGAGCGGTCCTGGCCCACGGCAGCGGAGGCAGCCGCGCCGCGGCCATCCTGGCCGCCTCGGGCATCGACCTCACCGGACTCCGTGGTGCCGCCCCCCTCCTGCGCAAGGACGTTGACCTCGTGCAGGACGTGGCCGGGCGGCACGGGGTCGAAGCCCCTCACCAGTTGCTCGGCGCCGCCCTCCGCTCCCTCGAACTGCTGGAGCGCCCGACGGAGTCAGCGGGGCCGTGATCCGCTGAGTCGGCGACCCGGACCGACGACGCCGGGCCGCGTCCTCGGTCACCGCGCCGGACGGCCTGTGCCCCTCACCGGGCACGCCAGCGGGGCGTTCGTCCCTCCCGGGCGGCCGCCAGTCCCTCCTGAGCGTCATCGGTCGCCATGGCCACCAGGCGCATGGTCTCGCCGAACCGGATGGCCTCGACCGGGGAGAGGTGCTGGGAGCGCATCGCCACCTCCTTCGTGGCCCGAGCGGCCAGTGGTGCTGCGGCCACGAGGCGGCCGGCGAGGGCCCCGGCCTCCTCCATGAGGTGCTCGTGGGGCACCACCCATCCAGCCAGGCCGATCTCTTTGGCCCGCGCCGCGCCGATCCGCTCGCCGGTGAGGAGCAGTTCCATGGCGTACTGCCAGTTGACCCGTTGGGGCATCCGAATCGCCCCGACGACCGTCGGCACCCCGAGGCGCACCTCGGGAAAGCCGAACTCGGCGCGGTCACTGGCAATGACGAAGTCGCACCAGGTGACCATGGTGAGCCCGTACCCCAGGCAGAACCCGTTGACCGCAGCGATGACCGGCTTGAAGATCTCCCAGCCGCTCTCGAAGGAGTTGACCGTGGGCTTCTCCCAGAAGGTGCCGGCGAATTCGCCCGTCGCCCCGCCCTCGCGCATGTCCCCGCCGGCGCAGAAGGCCCTTCCGGCGCCAGTGATGATGGCCACCCAGGCGTCGTCGTCGTCCCGGAACCGGAGGAACGCCTCGTTGAGGGACCGGCGCATCGCCCCATTGATGGCGTTGAGCGCACCCGGTCGGTTGTAGGTGATGGTGGCCACGTGCTCGGCGACCTCATAGGTGACGAACGTGCTCATGCCGAAAGCATGCCTCAGCTGACCCGAGGCCTGCCCCGGCCCCGGCAGGCCCCCTTCCGCTTCCCGGACCGGCCCTGGAGGGCTCTGCTGCGCAAAGTGGGACCGCCTGTGATTTGATGTCACCCGAAGGGCACAGGGGTCGGCCGTCTTCCGGGTCGGGACATCCTGAGCGGGGGGGGACGAAGGGGGAGTGCAATTGTCCAGCAAGCGAATCATGTCGGTGGGAGCCGCGCTGTCGGTGGCAGTGGCGGCAGTCGCCTTCGGCGTCGGAGGCCCGTCGGCCGGTGCTGCCGCAGCAACTGACCCGGGCGTCACCGCCAACTCGATCACCGTCGGGTCGATCAGCGACATCTCCGAGCCCATACCCGGGTTGTTCGAGGGCGCCAAGATCGGGACCGAGGCCTACTTCGCCTACATCAACAGCCAGGGCGGGGTGAACGGGCGCAAGCTCATCCTCGATGCCCGGGACAGTGCCTTCTCCTCGGGCACCGTGGCCAATGAGGCCAGCAGCATTGCCGCCAAGGACTTCGCCATCGTCGGGGGCTTCTCCCTCCTCGACGGATCTGAGCAGCCGGCGGTCGACGCGGCCCATCTTCCGGTGGTGACCCAGGTCCTCACGCCCGCCTACTACTCGGACGCAAATCTCTACTCCGCGGTGCCGCTGGTGACCAACGGGGAGATCGACGGTCCGTTCAAGTGGTTGAAATCCAAGTATCCCAAGGATATCCAGCACGTCGGGGTGATCGGCTCCAGTGCCGCCGCCACCGCGGTGACGGCCGAGCACGTGTTCAAGAATCTCACCCAGAGCCTCGGTTATCAGTGGGTCTATCAACGCGACGCCAGCTACTCGGAGACCTCGTTCCTGCCCGACATCATCAAGATGAAGAACGCAGGAGTGAAGATCGTGTTCGAGCCCTCACAGCAGGGCGCCTACATCAGCAACATCGCCCAGGAGATGAAGCAGGAGGGACTCAACGCCATCCTCCTCAGTGGCTCCAATGCCTATGAGGCGAACTTCAACCCGGGATCCGCCGGTAACGGCACCCTGGTCACCGGAGTGGACGCCCTGTACATGGGCCAGGACGCCAAGGTGGTGCCGGCGGTGGCCACCTTCGACCACTGGGCCAAGAAGGTCGATCCCCAAACGCAGCTCGACCTCTACACCCTGGATGCCTGGATCAACGCCGAGCTGTTCGTGCAGGCCCTGAAGGCCGAAGGTGCCAATCCCACCCGGGCCGGACTCGAGGCACAGCTCGACAAGGTGACCTCGTTCAATGCCAACGGTCTCATCTCCACCCAGAATCCGGCCCAGAAGATCCCGGGGCAGTGCTGGCTGGTCGCCGAGTACGAGAACGGCACCTGGAAGCGCATACCCCCGGATCCCAAGTCCGGGTTCGTGTGCAAGCCGGCCGGCTTCTACCCCTCCAGCTACAAGGGTGTGAAGCGCTAGCCACATCGGCCCTAGGAAGAGTCGAGCAACCGTGAGTGAGTTCGTCCAGTACCTGGTCATCGGCATCGTCACCGGGTCGATCTACGCGGTGAGCGCGAGCGGTCTGGTCGTCACCTACAACGCCACGGGCATCTTCAACTTCGCCTACGGGGCGGTCGGGATGTTCCTGGCCTATCTGTACTGGCAGCTGTGGCAGGGGTGGGGGTGGAACCCCGTACTCTCGTTGGCCATCGTCCTGCTGGTGCTGGCCCCGCCCTTCGCCCTCCTGGTGGAGCGGGTCCTCATGCGGCCCCTCCACGGCTCGACGCTCAACACACAGATCGTGGTGACCCTTGGGCTGTTCCTGCTCCTCTACGGTATGACGGGCACCATTTGGAACCAGTCCATCACCCGAAACCTCCCCGAGTGGTTCGCCGGCGACCAGGTGGACGTGTTCAACGTCAACCTCACCTATGAGCAGCTCATCACTGTGGGGTGCGCGGCACTGGTGGCCGGCTCGTTGTGGTACCTCTTCCGGCACACCCGCACCGGCGTGTCCATGCGGGCGGTGGTCGACGATCCCGCGTTGGCGTCGATGACCGGTGCCCGGTCCAGTCGCATCTCCGGCTTGGCGTGGATCATCGGCTTCATGGCGGCCGGGCTGGCCGGCATCCTGGTGGCCCCGGGCACCGGCATGAGCCTGCAGATCCTTTCGGAATTGGTCATCTTCGGCTATGCCGCGGCCATCGTGGGCCGCCTCCGCTCGCTCCCCCTGACGTATCTCGGTGCCATGATCCTGGGCATCGCCGGGTCGATGGCCATCGGCTATGTGCCCGGCAGCGCGCTCAATGACGTGACCAACGCACTGCCCATGGGTCTGTTGATCGTGGTCCTGCTCCTCCTGCCCCAGGGCACCCTCACCGCGGGCCGTCTGGCCAAGCACCGGCCTCCCCGGACTCCCAGCCTGCAGACCACGCTGATCAGCGGCATGGTCCTGATCGTCCTGGCCACCGTCCTCACCTTCCTGATCACCGGGACGAACCTCTACACGGAAGGTCTGGCCCTGGCCACCGCCATCGCCGCCCTCTCGCTGGTGCTCCTCTCCGGCTATGGCGGGCAGGCCTGGCTCTGCCAGTTCACCTTCATGGGCATGGGTGCCTGGGCCATGACCAAGGTGGACGGCGGCAGCTCCACGCTGGGCGTGCTGGCCGCCATCGGCCTCTGCGCGGTGGCCGGTGGGATCCTGGCCCTCCCCGCACTCCGCCTCCGCAATCTCTACATGGCGCTGGCCACGCTGGCCTTCGCCGTCCTCATGGACGAGATCTTCTTCACCAACCCCTCCGTGGTCACCGGTGGGTCGATCTCCGTGGGCCGGCCAGAGATCTTCGGCCTGACCTTCGCCACCGACCGGTCGTTCGTCATCCTGCTGTCCATCGTGCTGGCCGCCTGCATCGTCGGGGTAGGCGCGCTGCGACGGGGGACCTTCGGCCGCCGCCTGGTAGCCATGAGCGACAGCCAGGTGGCCTGTGCCACCGTGGGCATGAACATCATCACCACCAAGCTGGCTGCCTTCGTCATCGCTGGGGGACTGGCCGGCCTGGCCGGCGCCCTCTACGGCGGGATGGAGCGCACGGTGTCGGTTTCACAGTTCGGGTTCGTCGAGAGCCTGGTGCTCTTCGTGGCGGTGGTGCTGGCCGGGGTGACCATGTTGAGTGCCTCGGTCCAGGCGGGGGTCAGTCTGGCGGTCATCACCCTCATCGGTCAGCACCTGCCGTCCTTCTCCGGCTTCACCTATGTGCTGTTCGGCGTGGGCATCATCGCCGTCGGCCGTAACCCCTACCGGCTCGGTCAGGAGTACGAGCGACTGGGTAACCGCCTGCGGGCTCGAGCCGGGGGGGCCTCGGGACCCAGGACTCCACCCACCGATTCGTCCGGGAGCGCCTCCGCCCGGTTGGGATCGGCCCAGGAGCCGTCCGTTGCCTGAGGGCACCACGTCCACTGCGCCAGCCCTGCAGGTGGCGGAGGTCTCGGTCCGCTTCGGTGGCCTCCAGGCCCTCAACGAGGTGGACCTCAGCGTGGGGCGCGGGGAGGTCCACGGACTCATCGGCCCGAACGGCGCCGGCAAGACCACGCTCTTCAATGTGATCACCGGCTTGCAGCGTCCGACGGTAGGTACCGTCCGCCTCGGATCCCACGATGTCACCCATGCCAAACCCCACGTCCGGTCTCGACTCGGCCTGGGCCGCACCTTCCAGCGTCTGGAGCTGTTCGGAACCCTCACCGCCCGGGAAAACGTCCAGTTGGCGGCCGAGGTGCAACGAGGCAAGCTGACCTCGGGTCGAACCCCTGCCGAGGAGGCAACCGTCCAGCTCCAGCGGGTCGGGCTCCTGTCCATCGCCGACGAGCCCACCGATGCCCTGCCCACCGGGCTGGCCCGACTGGTGGAGATGGCCCGGGCCCTGGCCGCCTCACCCGACGTGCTGCTGCTCGACGAGCCCAGCTCCGGGCTGAACGCCGAGGAGACCCACGCCCTCGGCCAGGTGCTCCTCCAGTTGGCCGAGGACGGCATGGGCATCCTGTTGGTCGAGCATGACATGGAGCTAGTGATGTCGATCTGCACGCGGGTGGACGTGCTCGACAACGGTGAGGTCATCTCCCGCGGCCGCCCGGCGTCGGTGCGGGCTGACCCCCTGGTCCAACAGGCGTACCTGGGCGGGGAGACCGAGGCCGCCGACCAGACCGCGGTGGTACCCACCGGCCCGGACGCCTCGGCCAACGATGCCGAGGCCGATGGCAGGCCTCCGCGACCGGACGGGTCGGCGGACGGCACCCCCGCAGCGATCTCGGTCTCTGACGTCCGGACCGGCTACGGCCGCATCGAGGTGCTCCACGGGGTGTCGCTCAAGGTGGCCAAGGGTTCGGCCCTGGCCCTGCTCGGCCCGAATGGGGCGGGAAAGTCCACCCTCTTGAAGGTGATCTCCGGACAGATGGCTCCCACCGAGGGATCGGTCGAATTCTCTGGTGAGCCCATCGGGCGGAACGCCTCCGAACGACTGGCCCGGGCCGGTGTGTGCATGATCCCCGAGGGCCGTTCCATCTTCCCCAACCTGACCGTGCGCGAGAACCTGCTGATGTACACCTACCGCCGGCCCGGCCTCAAAGCGTCGGTCATCGAGGAGAAGGCGTTCGCGAGGTTCCCGGTCCTCGGCGCCCGACACAAGCAGATGGCCGGCACCCTCTCGGGCGGCGAGCAGCGGATGCTGTCCATGGCCCGGGCGCTCACCACCGACCCGGAGATCCTCCTGTTGGATGAGTTGTCCATGGGCTTGGCCCCGCTGATCGTGGAGGAGCTGTATGGCGTGGTCGACCAGTTGGTGAAGGCCGAGCACCTCACCATCGTCATGGTCGAACAGTTCGTACAGACGGCCCTGTCCATCGCCGACCACGCGGTCATCATGGTCGGCGGCCTACTGGTCAGGGCCGGGAGCCCGGAGGCCATCCGGACCGAGGTGGTCGGTGCCTATCTCGGACACGATGAAGGCGGGCCGGGCCATCCGGACTAGGCCCCCATCGGGGTCCTTCGCTCCAGCCTGACGGTGGCGTCGTGGCCGGCGGCCGATCGGCCGCCACGTCGGGGTGCGGGTCCTGTCGCCGGTACGCGAGGCTGACGGGGTGACGGCCGAGTCCCGCCAACCCCCTCCGGCGGGTCCGCTCATCGAGGTGGACGACCCCCTCGATGAGCGACTCGATCTCTACCGGGATCTCAACGATCCGACCGACCGGGTCCGGATCGAGGCGGAGCGGTCGATCTTCGTGGTCGAAGGGAGGCTCGCCGTCGAGCGGCTCCTGTCGTCGGACTACGCGGTCCGGTCGCTACTGGTGGACGATCACCAGGCCATCGTGGCCGGCGGTCTGGTGGCGGCGACCCGGGCCCGGGGTGCGCCGGTGTTCGTGGGGAGTCGCGCCGTGGTCGCCGGCACGGTCGGCTTCGCGCTGCACCGTGGGGTGGTGGCGGTGGCGGACCGACCGCCGACCATCGGGGCCGAACGACTCTTGGCCAGGACTACCGGAGCCCGCGCCCCGGAGGGAGCCCCTCTCCTCGTTGCCGTCCTCGAAGGTCTCAACGACCATGAGAACATCGGAGCTCTGTTCCGCAACGCAGCCGCCTTCGGGGTGGCGGGTGTCCTCCTGGACCCGAGATGCGCCGATCCGCTCTACCGTCGGTCGATCCGCGTGTCGGTGGGACAGGTGCTCCGGGTGCCCTTCGCTCGGTTGGCACCGTGGCCGGCGGGGCTCGGTCAGGTTCGGGCGGCCGGCTTCGTCATCGCCGCCATGGCGCCGCACCCTCCGGCGGGTTCCGGGATCCCCGTCATGGACCTGGCCGATCTGAAGGCGTGGGTCACCGGCTCAGACGGCCTCATGGGTGTGGCGCTCCTGCTCGGAGCCGAGGGTCCGGGACTGACGGGGGCCGCCCTGGAGGCGTCCGACCTTATCGTCCGCATTCCGATGGCCGCCGGGATCGACTCGCTGAACGTGGCCACGGCCGCCGCCATTGGCTTCCAGGCGCTCGCTGGCTTCTGACACCGGGCCGGACCGTGCGTGACGGGGTTCACACCCCGGTCGAGGTGGTCTCGTGATCGGCGTCACGGCTCGGCGAACGCCCCCTGCTGCTCCTCTCCCGACCAAACTTCCCTCAGTTGACGTCCGAAGTCGATCGGCTGCTAGGTCGTGCGGGCGGGCCGCCGACCACCAGGGAGATTCCAGAAAGTTGATTCCGACGTCAGATTCATGTACTGTGAGCGGGGACCGAATCGACGACGTCTGTGACCCATCGTTCGAAACGTACGTCCGAGGACATCACCATTGCGACCAGGGAGGACCTGATGACCAACCGACTCGACTACCCGGTGTTCGACGCCGACAACCACATGTACGAGCAAGGGGACGCCTTCACCCGCTATCTCCCCGACGAGTACAAGCACGTGGTCAAGCTGGTGCAGATCAACGGTCGCGACAAGCTGGTCATCAAGGGAACGATCTCCGAATACATCCCTAACCCGACCTTCAGCGTGGTGGCCCGGCCGGGCGCCCAGGAGGACTTCTTCAAGAACGGCAACCCTGAGGGGAAGTCCCGCCGCGAGATCCTCGGTGAGCCCATGCGCTGCCCCGGACGCCTTCTTCCGGCCCGAGCCACGCCTGAAGCTCATGGACGAGCAGGGTGTCGACCGTGCCGTCATGTGGCCCACCCTGGCCAGCGTCCTGGAGGAGCGACTTCCGCGGACCCCGAAGCCACCCACGCCGTCATCCACGCGCTGAACCAGTGGATGTACGAGGAATGGACCTTCAACTACCAGGACCGCATCTTCGCCACCCCGGTCATCACGCTGCCTATCGTGGACGAGGCCATCCGAGAGCTCGATTGGGTGGTGGAGCGGGGCGCCAAGGTCATCCTGATCCGTCCGGCACCCGTGCCGAGCCTGAGGGGCTACCGGTCCTTCGCCCTGCCCGAATTCGACCCCTTCTGGGCCAAGGTCCAGGAGTACGACGTCACCGTCGGCATGCACTCGTCCGACGACGGGATGACCCGCTACTACAACCAGTGGGAGGGCCATTTCGACGAGATGCTCCCCTTCGCCAACACCACGGCGTTCCAGGATGTGCAGCACCTCATGTCGCGGGGCATCTTCGACGCCATGTGCTCCGCGGTTACCCACGGCATGCTCTCCCGCTTCCCCGACCTTCGCATCCTCCCGGTCGAGAACGGATCGAGCTGGGTCCTCCCGCTCATGGACGCCTTGGGACACTCGTACGCCAAGCAGCCCCGTCTCTACGAGGAGGATCCCGTCGCTGTCCTCCGGCGGAATATCTGGATCCACCCCTTCTTCGAGGAGGACCCGGTCGGATTGATCAAGGCGATCGGCCCCGACAAGGTGGTGTTCGGCTCCGACTTCCCCCATCCCGAAGGGCTGGCCGACCCCGTCTCCTACGCCAAGGAGCTGGAGAGTCTGCCCGAAGAGGACATCAAGCGGATCATGGGTGGCAACCTGGCCGCCGCCCTGAAGGTCCCGGCCTGAAGCGATTGACTCGCCAGACCTGCCGACGCGACGATGTCAACACCTCGGATGGTCGGCAGAGGGGACGGTCATGGTAACCGGCACCGGTGACGTCGCGAGCCCTGGGCGGCCCGGCGT
Organism: uncultured Acidimicrobiaceae bacterium; assembly: GCA_963835465.1. Classification (GTDB taxonomy): domain Bacteria; phylum Actinomycetota; class Acidimicrobiia; order Acidimicrobiales; family RAAP-2; genus Bog-756. The sequence continues at coordinate 157,569 of CAWIFR010000005.1, read as the reverse complement.
GGTGAGCAGTGAGGTGCCCCGTCTCGAGGCTGCCGCCCATAGCGGCCCCCGAGCAGGACGAGCCCCCCGCTGTGCCCCGCCCGTTGACCAAGAAAGGCGCCCTCACCCGTGCCCGAATCCTCGCCGCGGCCAAGGAAGTCTTTGAGGAGGACGGGCTCCTCGATGCCAGGATCTCGGACATCACCGCCCGCGCCAAGGTGGCGCAAGGTACCTTCTACTCGTATTTCAACTCCAAACAAGAAATCTTCCGCGAGGTCGCCCTACGGGTCGACGAAGACCTCGGAGCGCCGCTCGGAACCGTCATTCTGGACAGGTCCTCGACGGCCGCTCCCCGGGAGCGGATCCGGGCGGCCATGCGGCTCTATCTCGAGCGCTACCGCCAGGAGGCCCGGATCATGGGCGTGATCGAACAGGTCTCACGCCATGACCCGATCTTGCGAAGCGGCGCGGGCGGAGCGGGGTGCTCAGGAACGAGCACTCGTGGCCGACTCGATCAGTCGCCTCCAGAGTCGCGGGGTCGTCGATGACCGGCTCGATCCGACGATCACCTCTGCCGTGCTGGGCTCGATGACCAATCGCTTCCCCGAACTGTGGCTCGCCGAAGGGCGATTGGTCTGCAGCTTCGACGAAGGGGTCGAGCACCTCACCACGATCTTCATGAATGCGCTGCAGATGGACGGTCCCGGGCGGCGCGACCAGGCGGACTAGCCGCCGCTTCCTTTCGTTGACGTAGCCACAACATCCCGGAGCAAGAGTCAGGTGGCGAACCAGGGAACGAGGGTTCGTCGGGGGCAGGCCAGGGAGAGGCCGCTACTCGGTGGCGGCTGGTCGACCTCTCCCCGGTTGCCTACGACGAGACCGCCCCGGGGCTGTTTGCCGGGGAGACCAGTTGCCTCGGTTGGCCGCCTACTAGCCGATCAGATGGAGCGAAACGTAGGACACGTGATTGCCGCGCATGCGTAGGCCGGAAACGGGTTCTGGTAGAAGGGGCCCGGCACCTCGGACAGGGAGCCTTGGGATTCACCTCCTCGCCGGTCCATGACGAGGACCATGCAGTGGAGCGCTGCCGGAAGGGGATCAGTGAGCGCTCCGGTCCGGTGGGCGGCGCTGGACTTGTTTCGTGCAGCCCGGGTTCGTCCTACGAAGCTGGCTACGCTTCACACTGTGGGAGGCGACATGGCACAGCCCGCAAGGCCGCCGAGGATCAGCCCCGTTCCCGTGGCGGAGCGTACCGGCCAGGTGCGTGAGCTACTCGACCAGGCCCAAGTCGGTACCGGAGCTGATGCCAACATCTTCGCCACGCTCGTCCGGGCGCCCGGGCTCTTTCGGCGATGGCTCCCCTTCGGCGGAAGACTTCTCTCCGGCAAGCTGCCGGCGCGGGATCGTGAGATCCTGATCCTGCGGACCGGCTGGAACTGTCAGGCCGAGTACGAGTGGGCCCAACACGCCAGAATCGCCCTCATGTGTGGTCTGACGGCTGAAGAGATCGACCGGATTGCACTCGATCCGGTGGATGCCGAGTGGTCCCGGTTTGAGGCGACCCTGCTGAGGGCCGCCGACGAGCTGCACCTGAGCTTTACGGTTACCGATGCGACATGGGCGGAGCTCGCTGTGCAGTACGACACCGAGCAACTGGTCGAACTGCCGATGCTGGTCGGGCACTATCACCTCGTGGCCATGACCCTCAACACGCTGGGCGTCGAGCTCGATGACGGCCTTGAGGGATTTCCGAGGTGACTGAGCTGCCACACCCGGGGGCCCGTGACCGGCTGCTCGCAGGTCGCCGCATCCTGGTGGTGGGCGCGGGTACGCAACCACGCGATGAGTCGGCGGCCCCGGTGGGCAATGGCCGGGCCATCAGCGTTCGCTGTGCGGCGGAGGGAGCATCGGTCGCCTGCCTGGATCTCAGCAGTGGCGCGGCCGCCGAGTCCCTCCGCATGGTCGAGGAGGTCGGTGGGCGTGGTGTGGTGGTGCAGGCCGACGTGACCGATGCTGGCCAGTGCTCAAGGGCTGTGTCGGAAGCAGCTGACGGACTGGGTGGCCTTGACGGCGTGGTACTCAACGTGGGGATTGGTCTGGGTTCGGGCCTGGCCCGCACGACGGTCGAGCAGTGGGACCAAACCTTCGCTGTCAATGTCCGGTCTCACTTCTTGCTCAGTCAGGCGGCACTCCCGTTGCTGGTGCACGCTGCGGGGAACGGGGCCTCGGCCGCCGTGGTCTTCGTCTCCTCGGTGGCGGGCCTCAAGCCGGGCAGCAGGATTCCTGCGTATGACTCGTCAAAGGCCGCATTGGCCGGGCTGTGCCGACAGGTGGCTGCCGAAGGCGCCCGTCGTGGGGTACGAGCCAATGTGGTAGCTCCCGGACTCATCGATACCCCTCTGGGCCGGGTGGCCTCGGCCGGTCGGCCAAATCGCTCCTCGACCCCGATACCACTCGGAAGGATGGGCTCGGCCTGGGAAGTGGCCAGCGTGGCGGTCTTCCTCCTCTCCAGTGAGGCCAGCTATGTGACGGGCCAGCTACTTCCGGTCGACGGAGGCCTGAGCTCCCTCGTCTGAATGCGCCGTCGGCCGGACGTCCCGTTCATGCTCTGGTGATGTCCCTGCCGGGCATGGGCTCTCCGAGTGCTGTCCGCCACTGCGGTGCACCGAAGGCGTAGGCGAAGTACTGCGTCTCGTGGGCGACATACCCATCCGTGAACTCCATGATGCTCACGGAATAGCTGGGCTCCCGGTCATAGGTGATAACGCACTCACTCACCCAGATGTCCCCTCCGCCAACGATCCGGAGGATGGTGAAGTGTCGATCGGCGGGATGTGCGCCGCGTTGCGCCGCAATGGAGGCGCGGCCCCGGAATCGTTCACCCGACTGCGGATAGTCGAGGATCGCGTCCTCACGGTAGATGTCATGCTCGGCGTCGGAGTCCCCGCGGTCGGATGCCCGCCAGTGTTCCTCGAGTGCGGCTCTCGTTCGGTTGTCCGAGTCCATGACATCTTCCTTCCTCCGCGGGCTCATCCCAGCGGGGGGGATGAGTGGGCGTTGTGGATGTTGCAGACTCCTCCCCGACGGCACCGCCAACCGGCCCGCTAGTGGAATCCTCACGGCGACTCATCGGGCCAGACCTCGCTGGAAAGCCTTGCCGAACAGCCTCGGCCTGTCGACACCCCCGGTCGCCTGGCGGTCGGCCGACAGTACTGAACCGAAGGCGTACGCGACCAGAGAGCGAACCTCGCCTCCAAAATGTGATCCGGCAGGGTCCGATGGATGAAGAAGGAACCGCGGCCGATAAGGTCATCGCCGCGTCACGGCACATGCCGACCATGAGTTCCGGGGAGGCCATGTGTTCGCTCCACCTCCAGTTGATTGCTTCCGGACCGGCATTTCGTGGGATGGACCGGATGGCGGTCCCGCCACTGTGGGCATCGCGGCAACAGAATCGGCAGAGCGGACACCTAGCTTGTGAGGCACCCAGTTGTCGTCCACAGTCAGTGGGATCACCGGCCGCTCACCCCACGACCAGCCCTACCGGGTGGCGATCGCCTCCGTCAGTCCATCGACGGTGTCCACGACTCTGACCGCCGCTCGGCTCGCTCCACAGTCCTGCCGGCGGCGACCGCGGCACTCGTGACGCCGCTCGCCAGGTCGAGCACCTCGGATTCGGTGGGTCGCCACACCCCGGGACAGGTTGTCTCGATCGTGGCCGACCGCGAGGAGCGTCATGGCGGCGAGATCAGGCCAGCTTGGTGAACAGACGCTGGACCTCGTCGAGGGGATACCCGGACTCGGCTGCCTCTTCGGGGTGCTCCAGGCAGTAGGTCAATCCGCTGGCGATCAGACGGAATCCCACCTGTTCGAGGGCTTTGGTGGCCGCGCTGAGCTGGGTCACGATGTCGCGGCACTCGCGCCCCTCGGCCAGCATGGTCTCTACTGCCTGAACCTGGCCTCCGGCCCGCTTCAGCCGTTTACGTAGGTCTGTGACCACATCGTCAGGTAATTGCACACTTGCTCCTTCGTCCTCATTCAGGGTGTCGGTCGATGCTTCCAGGTCGGTGGGAGAACCGCACTCTGGGCAGGATACGGCCGAGCCGCGTCGCTTGATGCAGGCGCTGTGGATATCCGGCCGGAGGACCGGCGCGAGCCCGGATGACTCCGCCACCCCCGGTACCACCCACCCAGGCGAGATACCGGCGTATGATACCCTATGGGGTATGTGTAGAGCTGCGAAGTGCAAGAAGTGTGGCCGCCCGACCTGGAAGGGGTGCGGAGCCCACGTCGAACAGGTCCTGGGGGACGTGCCCGAGGAAGAGCGGTGCCAGTGCCGGACGGCCGGGGCTCCCGCCCCGAGACGGAAATCCTGGCTGTCCCGGTGACGACTTCGGCCGCCGCTCCCAAGCGAGTGGTCATCATCGGCGGTGTGGCCGGCGGGATGTCCGCCGCCGCCCGCCTTCGTCGGCTGGACGCCGATGCCGCCATCACCGTGCTCGAGCGCTCAGGCCACGTCTCGTTCGCCAACTGCGGACTGCCCTACTTCGTAGGTGGCCTGATCGAAGAAGAGGAGGATCTCACCCTGCAGACCCCCCTACAGCTCTTCGACCGCTTCCGACTCGACGTTCGGGTCAATGACGAAGTCGTCGGCATCGACAGGACGGCAAGGACGGTGACGGTGCGCTCCACCGTCAATGATGACGAGTCCATCGTGCCCTACGACAAGTTGATCCTCTCCATGGGTGCGGCCCCGGTGCGGCCCCCGATCCCCGGCTACGACCGGGTCCGGACCCTCCGCACCGTGGAGGATGCAGCCTCCATCGCCGCTGACGTCGACAGTGACCCAAGGACAGCAGTGGTGATCGGGGCCGGTTTCATCGGTCTCGAGATGGCCGAGAACCTGGTGGCGCAGGGCTTGGACACCACGGTCGTCGAAGCCGCCCCCCAGGTGCTCATGCCGCTGGATCCCGAACTTGCGGTCCTGGTCGGCGACGAGTTGGTCACCCACGGCGTACGGGTCGAGCTCGGAGCATCGGTGGTCGCGGTCGGTGAGTCTTCGGTCACCCTGTCCGACGGTCGGGTCCTTCCGGCCGACCTCGTTGTCGGGGCCATCGGCGTCCGGCCGGACGTCCGGCTGGCCGAACTTGCCGGGTTGCAGCTCGGACCGGAGGGCGGGCTGGCGGTGAACGACGCCAACCAGACGAGCGATCCAGACGTCTACGCGGTCGGCGACGCCGTCGAGAAGCCCGATGCGATCTCGCACTCGACCTCACTCATCGCTCTGGCCAACGTGGCCAACCGCCAGGGCCGGCGAGTGGCGGACCACATCGCCGGACGAGGTACGCACGAGGTGGCCTCGCTCGGCACCTCGATCGTCAAGGTCTTCGATATCGTCGCTGCCACCGTCGGGTGGAACGAGCGGCGGCTCCGGACTGCCGGCCGATCCTTCCGGGTCATCCACTCCCATCCCTTCGACCATGCCACCTACTACCCGGGAGCGACCCGGATGGCGGCCAAGCTGATCTTCGATCCCTACGACGGAGCCATCCTGGGGGCACAGATCGTGGGGCAGCATGGCGTCGACAAGCGGATCGACGTGATCGCCACGGCCATGGTCGGCGGGCTCACCGCCCCCCAGCTGGCCGACGTCGAATTGGCCTACGCCCCGCCGTTTTCCTCGGCGAAGGACCCGGTCAACCTCCTCGGCTACATGGCGGAGAACATCCTCAGTGGCGAGTGCGACGTCGTGGGGCCCGAGGAGTTGGCGTTACTGGTCGAAGAGGGCTGGCCGGTCGTCGATGTGCGGACGGCCGAGGAGCATGCAGCCGGTGCCATCGACGGATCGATCAACCTACCGGTCGACTCACTCCGCGACCATCTCGGCGCGCTTGGCCACGGACCGGTGGTGATCTACTGCCAGGTGGGCCAGCGGGGCCATACCGCGACGGCACTGATCCAAGAGCTCGGAATCAAGGCACGGAATCTCGATGGCGGCTACCAGACGTGGTCGGCATGGACCCGGGCGCAGACTGCCGGCCTTCCAGTTTGACCGAGGTGAGGGCGCGTCCGGCCAGCCTCCGTCCGGGTGCTTCCACGGCTCAGCCCGGCCCCGGTCGTGTGCACTGGCCGACCCACCTACAGGCCGCTACTCGGGGAAGGCGTGGGCTCGGCGGCGGCGTGTCAGCCTCGCCGCCACCACCGGGCGGAGGGCACGGGACCGATGAGGTCCGGATCGTACGCCCTGATCGCCTCGACTGCCTGGCGCGACGATGGGTTCACCAGCGCTCGGTCGCCAACGACGAGGGTGGGCACGGTCTCACTTCCGCCGGTGATTCCTCGGACCACGGCCGCTGCGGCAGGCTCCTCCCAGATGTTTACTTCTGATGCCGAGATGCGCGCTCGTCGAAGCCCTCTTCGCAGCACCATGCAGTAGGGGCACCCTGGGCGCCAGTACAAGGTGACCGGCATCGGTTCAAACAATTCAATCTGCTCTCATGGCGAGGGGGCAGCGCGTGCGCTACGTGAAGATGATCTGGCCTCCGGCGGCCATGGCATAGAACTCTCCGACGGTGATGATATCCATCACCTGCTCGATGAGGTCATCCTTGGTGAGTTCGAAAAGGTCCGTAGATGCCTTGCACGCAAATATTCCCGCTCCGGTGTCAGCAATCATCTCCACGAACTCCGGTATGGGGGGAATGTCGAGCTTCTCCATCTTCTTTCCGAGGTAATGGGTCATCACCGAGGAAACGCCCGGCAATCCACCAGCCATCGTGGCCAGGTGCAGACCAGGGTTTCCGACGGTGGCGACCTTGATGTGATCGATGGTGGACCGATGGACGACGTCGAGACCAAAGAACGTAAAGAACAGATTGGCCTCGATCCCCTCGGCGCGTGCACCGTTGGCCATGATCAGTGCCGGATATACCCCTTCGAGGGATCCTTTCGAGACGATGATTGACACTTTTTCGATCGATGCAGTCATAGCTGACCCTCCCTTAGGGTTCTGAGACCGGCTGAGCTGTCAGATGCAACCACGTGGCTTGGGAATTCCGGCAATCTTGGCCGCCATCTTGGCCGGGCCCTTTGGAAACAACTGGTAGAGCTCTTTGACCGACACCCCGGACGTTTTGCCCAGCACTCGGACAGTCGGTCCGGTTCCCTTCTCGGCGTATTCGGCCCGCATGAACTTGACCACCTGCCAGTGAGGTTCCGTCAGCTCGTCGATGCCTTGCTCTCTGGCGATCTCGGGCGCCATCGCTTCGGTCCACTGGTTTGGGTCCTCGAAGAACCCTTCATCGTTGACGGTGATCGTCGTACCCGCGTAGGTGGCGGTGGGCATGCTCGGCTCCTTATCCGTTGCTCGGAAGGTCTGCTCGGGTGTCTGGGGGGGTCTCGAAGTCCTTGCCTCGGGAAGGCATCGCCGCGCTGAGGCCGGGAAGGTCGCGCCCGGGAAGCAGGCTGTGCCAATAGAGGGGCTGAAACATCAACTTGCCCAGGTGGTTGAGTCGCGACTCTTTCAGCAAGGGCAGACCTATCGGGCCGGGGAAGTGACCGGGTAGGGGCTCGGTGTCGTAGTTGAAGTCGATGAGGAGGGCCTTGCCAAACCCGGTCTCGATGAAGCAATTGGTGTGCCCATCGAAACTAGCGTCGAGAGGTTCGTCGGCTAGAAAGCGCTCGATGTTCTCGACCAGTACCTCCCCCTCGAAATGGCTGACCGAGCCCGCTTTTGAGGCCGGCACACCGGCAGCATCGCCGATGGCGAAGACCTTTGGACTCACCAGAGATTGCAAGGTGTGCACGTTTACCGGCACGAAGTTCAGCTCATCCCCGAGTCCGGGAGATCGTCCCACGTAGCTGGCGCCGCCGTGCAGGGGCACGATCACGGCCAGGTCGAAGCCGACCTCGCGTCCGTCATAGGAGACAAGTCGCCCATCGGATCCCACTACCTCCCCGGTATTGAACTCGGTCACGAGAGCAATCCCCTTCTCGTCGAGTAGCCCAGCTAGCTTCCGTGCGGCCACAGGCTTGGTAAAGGCCCCATCAAGGGGGGTCACATAGGTCAACTCGACCCGATCGCGAATGCCGGCCTGTTGGAAGAACCAATCGGCTAGAAAGCAGAACTCGAGTGGCGCCACCGGGCACTTGATGGGCATGTCCACCACATTGACAACCAGACGGCCTCCATCGAATCCCTCGAGTGCTTCATGCAGTGCGGCTGCTCCGGCGACGTCGTAGAACGTGAAGACCTTCTCCATCCAGCCGGGCCCCGTCAGCCCCTCTGTCTCCTCCTCGACCAAGATCGAGCCGGTAGCGACGACCAGAACGTCGTAACCGAGTTCTGTGCCATCTCCGAGGTGAACGGTGTCGGAGCCAACGTCGACATGTTCGATCGGAACCTGGCGGAAATCGATGTGCTCATGGAGTTGGTGACGGCGAGAGCGGACAATCTCATCGCTGTGGGTCAGTCCGAAGGGCACAAAGAGCAGCCCCGGTTGATAGACATGGTCATTGTCCTGGTCGACGACAACGATCTCGACATTCGCGGTGGACAACCGACGCCGCAGTCGATTGGCGGTGAGCGTCCCCCCCGTCCCTCCTCCGAGGACTACAATTTGTTTGCCCATGGTTGCATTCTGAGGGGCGCGTCGTGGTGCGAATAGGGCCATTTGTCCCTGTTCGGGTCAATGTGGTGTCGAGGCGGATGGAATGGCCCGTGGACCTGCCGTCTGGCTGATCCGGGGCGCCTAGACCGCTGCGGCCGGAGAGTCGCGTGGGCGCGCTGCATCGGTGTTCGGATGGCCAGCCCAGAGATTCTCAGCGCACGCTACGGCCGGATGGACGTGCCGCGAAACCCAGGAGCACGTCCAGCGAGATGAGTGGGGTCGGCTCTCATGGGCCGACGAGAGCGTCAGTGAGGGGATCAATCCCAGCGAGGTTGCGGGATAGGTCGGCATCGAGGGCATAGCGGTCGGCAAGCGCGCTGGGTCCGAGGTAGGAGACCTTGGTTTGGTCTCGGTCGGCCCAGACGAGGACCTTGAGGGGCAGATCGAGGGCTGCCAGCGGTGCGGCCTCCATGACGGCGGTGCCAGCGGTGGGATTGCCGAAGATGACAAGGATGGTGGGACGCAGCTCGAGTCCGACCCCGTGGGCTTCAGCAGACTGATCGATGACAGCGAAAACCTTCATTCCTTTGGCATGGATCAGGTCGGTCAGCCTCGACATGGTTTCGTCCAGCGCCCGTGGACTGTCCTTCGTGATGATCCCGGCGGCACTGGTGAGTCCCCTGGTGGTCATCGGTCGTCTCCCATGGGTCGTGACTATGGACATTCTCTCAGCCCGGCCCCTGGACCGGGGCCCATGCTGGTCTCGTTGTGTGCCAGCGGACGTGCCGAACCCGCCGACCTCCACCGCCCAGCCTCTCCGGTTGCCAGTCGGAGCGTGAGCCGCCGGCCAGCCGGTCAGGTCCGGCTGGCACCGTCCGCCAGCCACATCTCCCGAGGCATGAGATGTCATCGTTCAGTGAGTGGTTGGTGGTGCGTGTGAGTTCCGCGGGGTCTCGACGGGACCCGCCGCCCTGGGAAGCGGTTTGCGCTGCAATTGGTCATTTCCGAGGCTGCTGCTTGCGGTTCCCCCATTGGCGTGGCGCACCCACCATCAGAGACTTCCAGAACAGTGATGGATGGCCTCGTTCGCACTCGCGGGTCTGCACCCGATGGCTGTGGGTGCGGACCTGATCGCTCCTTCGCCGGTTAGCTCAGCCGGTCTTCTCGGACGCCGGCGTCACCTTGAACATCTTCGCAGAGCAGGAGTACGAGTAGAGCGACTTGGTGGTACCACCGGTGTAGGCCAGGAGCTGCGAGCAGTAGGGGGTGCCCGCCACGGTGGACGCCGGGTAGGTGATTGGGCCGACGAGGCCGGGGATCGACCATGTCATCGTAGACAACGCCTTCTGCACGTTCTGGGGGGTGATGGCCTGCTTCTTCGCCTGAACGGTGTGCACCGCCTTCGCGAACATGGCGGTGTCGAAGTAGGCGGGAACGTTGGCATAGCCGGTGAGTTGAGTATTCGGAACCACGGCATTCATGGCGGCCTGCATCGCCGTGAGCCCGGGATTGGGCGCATTGTTGTAGGTGGCGAGGGTGACCGTTCCAGCCATCGTCGAGGCCAGCGCTGCAATCGGGCCGAGCGGGCTCCAGAACGAGCCGGTATAGCCAGCATTCTTCAGAGCCGTCCACATCGGGATGCACTGTGCCGTCAACTGACATGAGATGGCCTGGGGCTGCTTGCCATGGTTGGACGTCATGAGCTGCTGGACGTACGGGGTGTAGTCACTGGCCGTTGTCGGGATGTTGGCCTTGGCGTAGACGACATTGAAGCCGGCACCCTTGGCCGATACCGTGGACAGCCTGACTGACGTGGCTCCGGACTCGCCGTCGTTTGAGAAGAGTGCATCGGTGGGGTGGGCATTGCCGGTCTTGGCCTTCACGTAGGCGTAGTACTTGCCGTAGGTGTTGGGCATGACCGGAGGACTTGAAGGCACCAAGCAGCCACCGGACGAGAAGCCCCAGAGGTTGGTGGTGACCTGCGTCGAGCAGTAGGTGCCATCGAAGCCGCCACCCACATACGGCAGCTGTTGGGACTTCATGTAGGGGCCAGGATTCACGTCCGAGAGGTCTGGAACCACCGCAAAGACCTGGTACTGATTGATCAGCTGCCGTATCCCGGAGAGAGCAGTGGCAGGGTCATTGCCGTCGTTTACAAAGCCGGCGAACTTAGAGCTTGATGCCGTGCAGATAGTTGGTCTTGTTGACTTGGTTGATATAGGCCTGAGCGCCGGTTTGGGCACCGGAGAAGTTCTGCGGGGCCCAAATTCCGCCGATGCTGATCGTCTTGCCGTCGAAGCCCCGGACCGCGGCGGCGCCGGCCGTGCCGGACGTCAACCCGACTGCCGTGATGGATAGAAGCAGTGCCACCAACGGGACGCCCAACCCGCGTCGCTTGTCGTGCCCCATTTGGTCCCCCTTCATCGCTTCCTCCTGTGGCTTGTCTCGGTTCAAGTCCGCAACTGAACTTGGTCAGAATAGCATTCTTCCAATGAAGAACTAGATTCCTGAGCCGTGGCCCGTGCGCAGATCAATGGACAGTGCGGCGCTCGGCGGAGGTGTCAGTGTGGCTGCTGCGCTTTCGAGCGGCGAGTGGCCACGGGTCGCAGAGGCGGGCCCGATGGGCTCTGGTCAGCTGTACCTAGCGGAGCGCTGTCCCGCTCAAAGGTCTCGTGGGGATCAACTGCATGGTCGATCTCGAACGCGACTGATCAGGCACTTTGACATTTGTTGCCGGTGCGGGAGGACCCGGGACAGGAGGCGTCACAATCAGAGTCGGGACCTCTGTCGCCGGACCGTTACTTGCGACTCGCGAGGCTAATGGTTGTTGTTGCGGGCTACTCCGATGCAAAATTGGGTGATGTGCTCGCGTTCGTCCTGATCGGGCTGTGTGCCCGCCCACAGATGGTCCGACACTTTGCCGAGCGTGGCGTGCGCGGCGAGCGAGGCACCAAGTTCAGGATCGCCGCTGCCCAGGGCGATGAAGGGTTCGTACAGTAGAGCGCCCAGGGGCACGCTGGCGTTGTAGTTCTCACCGGAGATGCCGGCCCCCGTGCTGATGCCGTTCCGGAGCACGGCCAATGTGACCGCGGCCGTCTGTCCGCTTGCCTGCGAGAGCATGGCCTCGACCCAACAGCGGACCTTGTCCTCGGGCGTCACGACCTTCCGCATTTGGTGTGCGATGTAACTGGTCAACCGCTCGGTGCCGTCTTCGATGAGAGCGACGATCAAGGCATCCTTCGACGTGAAGTGTCGATAGAACGTGTCGTTTGAGACTCCTGCGGCGGTGACAATGTCGACGACTCGAACCCGGGATCTAGTTCCCTGTCGGCCGATTTCGGCAAATGCGGCGTCGAGGATCCTGCGGACCTCTTCGGTATAGGCGTGGCCCTTTTTCACCAGCGACTGTGCAGCGATGCGACCGGCCACATCAGTTTGGGAGGGATTCTGTTGCACGACAACCAAATAGTCCCACCGCCAACGATTGTCCGCAAAGGCGACGCCCGTGCCGGCCGCTCGACCTGAGCTGACGTCCTGACGAGGTCGACCTGCACCGTCAGGTAACGGCAGCGGGTCAGAGCCAGCGGCGCCTTGTCCCTTGTCGCGGTCATCGACAGCGAGGGACAATCCGACGAGGGCGTGACCGGCGACCTGACGGACCCCACCGACGGTGCGTTGGACGACCGGGGCACGCGTCGGCCTACCGGCACTGACGTCCAGATCGACAAGACCCAGAGCCCGGGCGAGCGGCCTCGTTCGGACGGCATCACGCCCGGGAGAACAGCTGGACCTCCGCACCTTCTTGATCCGCTATGCCCGACGAGGTCAGCCAACCGGCACGTTGAGTGTGGCCGTGGAGGTGGACGTCCCATCGCTCTCCATGAGAGTCAGGTGCCAGGTCCCCGAGTTCGCAAGTTGCACACTCACCACCCAGCGACCGTCCGACAGCGGAGTGAAGTGGAATGGCCGGGATGTCTTAGCGCCAGGACCGACCATTCGGCCGCTGAGGCTGGTGGGGAGGAAGCGACCACTGTGGTCGAGGAGGCTGGGGGTGACCACGATGGTATTGACTCCGGCGAGGCCTGGCTGGACCACGATGGAGTAGCGCAGACCTGACGCCGACCCGTGGACGCGGACGGTGCGTGCCGACGGGACCTGCGAAGCGAGCTCCGCCTCACGGGCTGGGGCGCTGAAGACGAGCGCCGACGTCACACCCAGTACGGCGAGGGCCAGGACGACCTCGGCCCAGATGCCGTCACGGAGTTCTCGGGCGGCATGGGCCTCGTCGTCGAGCGCCTCCTGAACGGGTCGAGCGGTGGAACGTAGCGCGGGGATCAGGTGCTTGGCCACGAGAGTCCTCCCCGCGCTGGCCACGATGACGACGGCGATGACCAAGAGCACCTTGATGGTCAGGAGGTGTCCGTAGGTGGTGTGGATCAGCGCACCCCAGGAGCCGACCTGCCGCCATCCCTGTATGACGCCGCTGAGTACCAGGAGACCGATGGCGGGGAGGGCGAGCGCGGAGAATGATCCCACCGCGCCCCCCGCCCCCTCGGTGAGCCGACCGCGTCGGACGGCCACACCGAGGACGAGCAGACCCCCGAACCAGACCGACGCCGCGGCCAGATGCACGACGTCAGTGGTGAAGCCGAGTCCGATCCAGCGTCCGGAGAATCCGTGGCCGGCGTAGGCGTAGCTGCACCACACCCCGAGGGCCAAGAGGGCCACGAGGACCGTCGAACCGGGGCGGGCCGGAGCCGGGTCACGCCGTGCTCCTACCAGGATGAAGGGCAGAGTGGCCAGGAGCAGCACGGTTCGGATGAGGTCGGCCTGGCCGTAGCGGGCGATGACCACGTCGTGAAGGGCCGAACCGTTGAACAGGGATCCGAAGCCGTTGGTGCTGGAGTAGGCGGCTTCGAGGGGGAGGCTGAGCAGCGAGGCCGCCGCGCCCAGGAGCGCGGCTGCGGTGAGGAGCCCCCGGATGTCCCGGCGGTGTCGAGCCCCGGGCCAGCGCCACCGCACGAACAGCAGTCCGCCGAGGACCCCGAGGGCGCCGGCATAGCCCAATGCCCGGGCGACGCCGTACGTAATTACGAGAGGCTCACCGGGGGACCCACCGGCCAGCAGGTCGCCGATATTGGCCGACGACCCGCCCCGACCCACGGTGAAGGTGAAGGCACCCTGCTCGAAGTGACCATCGTCCGAGACGATGTGCCACGTGGTCACGTAGGTGCCGTCCGGGAGCCCCGGGAGCTCAGCCGAGATCTTGGCCCGGAACACATCGCCGGGACCGTCGAGGGGTAGCGATCGCCCGGCGGCATCGAAGACGGCGAGCGACGACGGCTTGGCGTGGACCGCCTCGTCGAAGGTGACGCTCACCACCCGGGGGCCCTCCCCGGAGGCGAAGGTCTCCGACTGAGCGGGTGTTGTCGAGACCAGAGACGCGTGCGCTGACGCGGCGGTGGCGCTCATGACCAACCAGGCCAGGCTGACACTGAGGCCGACAGCGAGTCGCCAGCTGATCCGTCGCAGTTCCATCTGGGGGGACGACCGGGTCGGTCGGTGAGCTACTCGGACCCGTCAACGCAGGTGGTCAGGCGATTGCCGATCTTGTCGGCAGGGACGGTCCGATAGGTCCCGTCGGTGCAGGTGATGGCCGGGTTCAGATGAGCAAAGACGCCCTGGGGATCCTCGTAGCCCGGCACGGCCCAGACGTGAAGGAGCGCACCGGTGGCAACGATCAGGTGACCACCGACAGCGGTGCACTGGGCGACGGTGGTGTCGTGATCCGCCCCAAGGGGTGCGTTGATTCCCCCTGCCCCAGTGGTGAGGCAGATGTTGTGATGCTGATGCCACACGTCGTTCGGGCCGGCGAATCCGCCGGGACTGGGGACTGACCCCTGGTAGAAGAGGCCGACAACTCGGGAGTCAGGCTTGGTGCCGTCGTAGATCCACGACAACGGGTGCTCAATCTGGGCATCAGTCATTACGCCTGCTCCGGCGGCGTAGGCATAGTTGGCTACCGAAATCATGTGGGTGCCGAGTCCCGGCGAGAAGGGCCCGGCTCTGAACAGGCCGGCGGCCTGGGCGTCGGCCAGCGTCGGGTGCTCCTCTGCCGTCAATTGGGCGAGCGCCATCTGATGGTCGAGGAGGACCTGGTCTGACGGGGAGACGGGCAGCGGGAAGCCGTGGCTGTGTTGGACTCCGTTCTCGAGCAGGGAGAAGCCCCGGTCGTTGGTGGGCGTCGGAGCCCCACTACTTGCCGCCAAGGCCTGGTTGATCTGCTGGGGGGTCACGAGTTCCGCTGCTTTCGGGCTCGCAGAAGGCGGCGTCGAGCCTACGTTGTTCCCCATCCAGTAGCCGAGGGCGAGGGCGACCACCACGAGAACCCATGGCAGTCGTCGGGTCAGTCCCCGGTGCGCAGGCCGGGAGGGCGGGTCCTCGCCACCTCGAACCTCGGCTGCGTTCTCCACGCGTGAGTTGGGCCTCAGCTCGGTCGTGGTCATCAGTACCGTCTCCCCCTGGGTTGATGAGCCGCACCTCCGAAACGTCCACCACAGGAGTCGCCACCCACCGCGTCTAAGGCCCAAACTAGCTGAGAGCGGTGGCCGGTGCGGGCTGCTGAAATTTGTTGCAGGGGATCAAGTCCGCTGAACCCAGCAGAGGTAGACCTTCATCTGACCTGGGCTAAATCCGAGGGAATTGGCAATGGCCTTTCCGTGGAATGCGGGAACAGATGCCCGTAGCCCGGCCCGCTGGATCGGCGACGTCCGCTCCGGATTCGTCCGGGACTGGTTGGCGTGGGGAAGAAGTGAGTAGCGGACTGTCAATGAGTGGGGTGGCGTGTCCCACGTGGTGGGTTTTGAGCCGGGCGGCGCATCCATCAAGTGGTGGGGCCGTCGGCGTGATCTTCACAGGACCTTCATCACTGAGGCGGTGGGCTGCCGACAGAACCACGGTGGCAGGGGATTCGGCAGCGACCGGCGACCATTTCCCAAGCTGTTCGACTGGATTTCCTAATGCTGGCGCAACTAGTACTGAATACTCCCTGGTCATGGTGACGGATGGCGTGTTCGGTACCCTGGGGCTGTCGGCGGGGTGGTGCCGGTCAGGATGCGCGGTCGATCATGTAGGGGACGAGTTCTGCGATGAATCGGCGCGCCGGAGTATCGGCCAGCCCGGCGAAGGCGACCTCCATCGAGGCCAGTGCGGACCGGGCCACGCCGCTCGCGAACTCGCCGGCGAACGCGATGCTCCCGTACGTCGTCATCAGGGCGTGGACGTAGGTCGCCTCTTCCGGACGCCGGTGGTCCGGCTCCCTGGCGAGGTACGCCTTCAGCCAGCGACTGTCTGACGGGTCGGCCACGGCCAACAGATGGATCAGCATCAGGGTGCGCTTGCCCTCGAGAAGGTCGCCTTGGGCCTCTTTTCCGTACACGTCCGCGTCGCCGACGAGATTGAGGATGTCATCGCGGATCTGGAAGGCGGCGCCGAGATGAAAGCCGAATTCGATCATCGGTTCGAGGTCAGCGGTCCCCCACGAACCGATGAGTGCTCCCGAGCGGAGCGGCAGGACCGTGGTGTACCAACAGGTCTTCTTCATGATGAGGTCGAGGTAGTCGTCCGGTTCGAGATCAAGCCGGTTCTCGCGGCACCACCCGATCTCCAGGGCCTGGCCGGCAACCGTCTGGTGGCTCATGAAGTCGAACTCGAGCATGATCCGGTCGGCCAGGCGGGGACCGAGCACGGCGATATTTTCGCGCAGTGTTCCGACGGCGTGCAGGGCCAGGCCATCGCCGGCGTTGAGGGCCAGTGCGGTGCCGAAGCGACGGTGGAGCGTCGGCTCTCCCCGCCGCAGCAGACTGGCGTCTTCGATGTCATCGTGGACGAGAAAGGCGTTGTGGAGCAGCTCGATAGCTACTGCGGAAGGTAGTGCGTCGTCGATCTTGCCGCCGAACGCCTCGCAGGTGGCCAGGCACAGGCTGGGTCTCAGGCCCTTTCCTGCTCGGCCCGGGTACTCCCGCATCGGAGCAGCCAGGTAGTCGGCATGTCCAACGGACGCCAGGCGCTCGAACAATGCGTCGGTGACGACAGCGCTGTAGCGGGTCAGACCCGCCATGGGCTCCGATCTGTCGCTCACCTTTGGACTGTCTGCGGGTTCACTTGGACCGTCAAGGGGAACACGACGTCAGGCAGACGTTCGATAAGGATCTGGCCGTGGTAGGTGCCCGGAAGGGCATCCTCACCGACGTTGAGGATCACCACGATGGCGCTGCTCGCCTTGGCTTCGAGGCGGTCCACGCCCGCTGGAACGAACGTGACGGCATCGGCTGGAAGCGACCCGCCTGCGTGATTGACCAGCGAGGGAATCCAGGGCCTGAGGCCGACGGCCGCCGCGGAGGTGGTGTTGTGGAGCCAGAGCCGAGCACTCGAGCGACCCCCGGGGGAGACATCGGGCAGGTCCAGTCCATCGGCATCCCCTCCCGGTCCGGCGTCGGACAGACCGGTGTCGAAGTACCGCAGGGCGACATCGTTGAGCTGGCTCAGGACAGCGAAGTAGCTATCGGCCGCACGCTGCATTTCGGACTGGAGGCGGCGGTAGCTGCCCGGGTCGGTGTGCAGCCGGAACGGTGGCGCGGATCCACGAGCACCGCCCCCATCGGATACCCGGTCACCCATGGTGGAGGCGAACTGCTCGAAGACGGCGGCGAATCGGTCAACCACCGCCCGGGCGGCATCGAATCCGAACGCCTGCACCTCCCAGGCCAGCCGGGCCGCCTCGGCGCTCCCTGCCGTGAACGGATTCTGTGCTTCTTCGCCACCGGCGCTCACGGTGGGCTCCCAGTCCGGGCCCCCGTCATCAGGCGCTGGACGGCCTGGGCAGCCAGCTGCCCGGAGCGGGTTGCGGCTTCCACGCAGCCGGCGTTCAATCCGCTGTCGGTCCAGTCCCCGGTCACCACCAGGTTGTCGAAGCCAGTCGACCCCGGCTTCAGTCGGTACTTGTCCGTCCCTGGCAGCGATTGGACATAGAGGTCGGAAGGATCGACGTTGGCCCGCCAGTACTGGTCATCTAGCCGGCTCGCTCCCGTTGCCGCCGACGATTCGCCGCCATGGAGGAACGACCAGCGGAATCCGTCGGCGTCGACGGCGGCGGGCCACAAGGTGCCCACGTCGCGGTCCAGGAACTGCCGAGCGTTCCGTCGGACGGTCTCGCTCTCGCGTGCGGCGTCGCCGGTACCGACCGATGGGTCGGGCGGGGTTAACGCGCTGCGAAAGTACGCGATGCCCCCCGGCGTGTTGGCAGCAGGCCAATCCTCCATCGGAAGGAGATGAGACATCGAAGCCCACGTGTCGAACGGCTTGACAAAGCCGCTGATCGTGGCGCCTTTGGGTCCGGTCCAGCCGAGGGCAGCCTCATCCTCGTTCAGCCAGAGTTGAAGGGACTGGGTGGCGACCGTTCCGAGGCGATCGACCATGGACCGCCACGCCTGGGACCGCTCAATGAGCTCTGGGCAGATGTGTCGGACCATGCCGAGGGAGATGCCGAAGACGACGACGTCGAAATCCCGGCCGACCTCGAGGGTTAGCCGTGCGGTGTCCTGGCGCGGTGACCAGAACGATTCGAGATCCACGTCCGCTCCTGCACCGGATGTGCGGAGCTGCTCGTCGAGCGGGGCGTTCGGCCAGCACGGCAGCCCCTTCACCCGAACAAGGGGGTCGTAGTCGGAGACTCCATCGGCCAGCTCGGATTGGATGCCGAACTCGATGCCTGCGATGGATCTACCGTCCTCACTCAAGTGGAGTCCGTCGACCCGGTGGAAGAAGCGGAATTCGACACCCCGGTCCCGCAGGAGTTGGAACAGGGGGGCGAAAATGACCTCTCCCATTCCTGCCTGCATCTTCCAGAACAGTGCACCGCGATAGCCCATCAGCATCTTCGTGGCGAGCTGCAGGCCCAGCCCAGCGCTGAACCTGGGTCGGGCGGGGTCGGCGGCCTCATACCCGAACACCAGGTCGTACATACCTCGGAGGATCGGGGATTCGAGGGCCTCCGGGTCGATACCGTGCACGGCCAGCCATTCGCGATAGTCGAGATGGTCGATGGCGGCGTATCCCTCGGGCCGCGTGAGGAGGCCGTCGCTCACAATGCCGGCCAGGTTCGCCGTGACCAACTCGATCAATGCGTAGGTCCGGCGAGATTCAGCCCGAGCGAGAACGGACTGCCTCAGCCCGATTCGGATCGGTTCGATGACGGCGGGAAGCGCCTGCTCGAGCTGGCGGCCGAACGGGCCCTTCTGGGCCACTTCAACAAGTCGCTGCGCCCAGCTCAGTGGAAGTGTGAGGCCGATGAGGCCCGCGCCCTGCAGCACCGCCGCCATCGCCTCGTTCGCCGCTGACGCGGTGGGGCGTGGCGGTACGGGCGAGGTCGAGAGTCGGACGGACCCGCCGGCATCGCAGGCTGGATTCGGGAGCGAGGAAAAGAAGTCCAGGAGCAGCCGGAGGGAACGGGTCACGAGATCCGCAACAGCCCAAGGCGTGGGCAGCTCCGGTTCGGGGGGCACAACGCCGGGTCGCCCCGGCGTTGTGCCGAACGATGCCACCCATGGCGACCAGTGCCCGTCGTGATGATCCACCACGCCGGCAAGTTGTGACGGCGAGACCGCATCGTCCAGAGACCGGATCGGACAGTGGGGATCCGAGTTGGACCGGTCGAGCTCCTCGTAGCACCGGCGCATTACATCGAAGGTGTGGTCGTAGTAGCCGAGCAGCACATGGAGCCCATGCTCCTCGATACGGCCGTGCTTCCCACGGCTGCTCGCTCCCTTTCCGCCGAGCCGCCATCCGCGTTGGTAGACGGTGACCCGATCGTATCGCTCGGTCCAGTTGCCCTTGGTGAGCTCGAACGCGGTGGTGAGCGCCCCCATGCCGCCACCGAGGATGGCGACGGATCGACGGTGGGGGGCACCCACGTCAGCTTCTGAGGATGGTGTGGGCATGGACAAGTTCGGGGCTCGATGAGTCGGGAGGGAACCTGTCGAGCACCGACCGGAGAACGTCGCGCCAGGTGGTGGGACGGATGTCGACATCGAGCGCTCCGAGTTGATTGGCCGCCCGCAGCGCCAACAGGACGGAACCCTGCGATTTCCCGACCTCGATGGCGGACAGCAGGTCGGCGACGACGGCGCCGGTGCGGTCTGGGTGGGCCGCGGCGGTCAGCTCGGCCCGCAATCGCAAGAGGTCCGGCAGGTGAATGCGCTCGCCGGACACCTCAACTCCGACGAAGGCTTCGTCAAGCCTGGCCAACGCCTGGTCGAGATCCCCGACGTAGGCGTGGTTCCTGGCGACAATTCCTAGGAAGGCCGGTCGGAATGCGGCGTGGCCGACAAGGTCCATTCCGACTTCGCACTGTTGGAGCTCGGCTGGGTC
Organism: uncultured Acidimicrobiaceae bacterium; assembly: GCA_963835465.1. Lineage (GTDB taxonomy): Bacteria > Actinomycetota > Acidimicrobiia > Acidimicrobiales > RAAP-2 > Bog-756. The sequence goes on along the minus strand of CAWIFR010000005.1, from coordinate 137,554 downwards.
ACTCGGAAGGTTCGTGTCGGGGACCAGGGTGTATTGCCTGCCGATCACCGAGAAGTAGTCGAATCGGCACGTCGCCGCGATATCCAAGGTCCGCTGGCCGAACTGACGAGCCCCGACTGGATCGCCGATGAGCATCCGAAGCCATGCCAGGTAGGTCGAGATGAACGCTGAGCTGAAGGGTCCGTACGGGAAGTCGAGCTGCTCGGCTGCTGCGATCGCCGTCTGCTCCCACTCAGCACTCTCGGCGGTGCGTCCTTGGAGTCCTGCGATGCAGGCCAGGGCGACCGCCGTCACTGGCACCGGATCGTGGGGAAGGGGCCAGAACGGTGAGGCGGTGGCGTCCGATGGGCGAGCGAGGTAGCCGGCCCACGCCTCTTCGAACCAACGCCGGGCGTCGTCGAGGCTGCCGCGGTAGAACTCGCTGTAGCCGATGCAAGAGCGGATTTCGGGCGCAAACCAAGCCGTCTCGGGCGCGTCGAGCTGATTGGCCAGTGGCTTGAGCACCACCCCGGCCGCCTCCACATCCCCCCGCACGAGGAGGTAGCTCCATACTCCGACCTGTGCGGGCATGATCTCGGCCCTGCTAGTGAGGCGGCGGCAGATGTCGTCCGCCACCCGGAAGTCTTCGTAGACGCCCGCGTATCCGTATCCGAAGAGCGAGCTCAGGCTGACTGTTCGCAACATCCGGATCATCAGGTCGGTAAGGTCGCGTTCGTCGGAGGCGGGCAGCAGGTGGAGCAACTCGAGCCCTCGATCGAGCTGCCGACGGGCCTCGGTGTGACTGGCTGCGGACTGTGCTGCCTGGGCTGCTGCGAGATAGGCCGGAATGGCCTGCGCCGGGTCGCCGGCCAGATCATGGTGCTGGGCCACGATTGCCAGGTCCCCCGGGGTGGTGGAGGTGGCGCTGAGGAGCTCGGCGATCCGGCTGTGGGTGGAACGCCGCGAATCGAGCACCTGGGTCTCGTATGCGGCGTCTCGCAGCAGCCCGTGCCGAAATCGGTACAGTCCTCGCCTCTCGTCCCCAACGGGCTCGATGATGTCCGCCCGCTCGAGCTGGGCCAGCACGTCGTCGACGGGGACGTCGGCGATCTGACGCAGCTGGCCGGCCTCGAACTCGGCCCCCAGTGTGGCCGCAAGCTGGGTTATCCGCAGATCGATCCCGGGCGACCGGAGGCGGGCGGTGAGCAACTCATGGAGCCTGGGGGGCAGGACCTCGCCGGGCGTAGCCGTCAGTGCGCTCCGCGCCAGTTCCTGAAGGAACAGTGGGACGCCGCCACCTCGTTCGGTGATTTCATGTCGCTGGTCAGGACCGAGGTCGGATTCCTGGGTCACCTTGTGGACGAAAGCGTCGGCTTCGTCGCCGCTGAGTGGTTCGAGCGCGATGTCGAGACAGCGCGCGGCCCATTCGGCTTCGGGCGAAGACCGGCTGGTTACCAGGATCATGACGGCAGGCATGCGCTCGGCGACCATGAGTCCGAGCAGGTCGAAGGTCGTCGGGTCCGCCCAGTGGAGGTCTTCGATGAGCATCAGACAGGGTCTGGTCCTGGCCACCTGACCGAGCCATGCCACCAGGGTCCGAAGCGTCTCGGTGCGGAGGGCGAGGGCATCGACCTGCGGCGTCGCCCACTGGTCGTCGAGGTCGAGACCGAGGAGGGTCGCCAGGTGCGGCAGTGTCTCAGCCTTGTCGAGGCCTGCATCCTCGAGGCGGTGTTCGATTTCCGCCAGCCGATCATCCTGAGTCTGCTCTGGATAGAGATCCAGAAGCTGCTCCAGCATCCGCCCGATGGGCCACAGTGCGACATTGGCGTGGTAAGGCGAACAGTGTGCCTCGAGGACGACCCCACCCTCGAGGCGGATCTCCTCGCAGAGCTCTGCGGCCATTCTCGATTTTCCGATGCCGGCCGGCCCCCGGATGACACCCACCATTTCCGTTGCTGCCTGGCGGTCGGCGCTGGACGCCACCGCGCTCTCCCATGTCTGGCGGAGGATGCGGATCTCATCCTGCCGACCGATGAACGGGACCGAATCCATGAGTTTCGGTCCGGATCGCGCCCCTGCGACCGTCGGCCGCAGGACGCGGAAGACGGCGATCGGACGGGCGATCCCCCGGAGGAGCCGCTCACCGGCCGGTTCGATCACGAAGTGCGATTCAACCAGCTGCCGTGTGGCGTCGCTGATGACCAAGGTCCCCGCCTCGGCTTCGGCCTGCAGCCGAGCGGCCACGTTGGCGGCCGACCCCACGATGTCGGCAGCGTCGACTGCGCCAGATGTCAGTCCGGTGACCACCACGGTGCCCGAATGGATGCCGACCCGGATGAGGAGATCGATCTGGTAGCGCCGACGCAATTCGTGCCCGGCATCCGCCATCCCGTCGATGAGGCGCAGACCGGCAAGTACTGCTCGACGCGCGTCATCTTCGTGCACCTTGGGGTAGCCGAAGCAGGCGACGACGCCGTCCCCCTGGAACTGCAGCACTCGCCCTCCGAGCCCGCCGACCACGTCAGTCGCCACCTGCCGGTACAACGTGAAGACGTGGCGTAGTGTCTCCGGCTCAATGACGTCGGCGAGATGGGTCGATTTGACGATGTCTGCGAAGAGCAGGCTCACGAAGGCACGCTCGCCCTCCGGTAGGGATTGTTCCAGTCGGGCCCGCTCGACCAGCGCGGCGGCTCGCCGGTTGCCCGGGTCGACGGCCAGGACGTCTTCGGCCAGTGCCATCACGCGGGGCCAGGAACCCGTCTCGGCTGCTTCGTCCATGGACGCAAGCAGCCGATTGATCAGGAGCGCTAGTCGAGCTTCGGCCGAATCATCCTCGGTGGTGCTTTCCTGGGTCACGATCTGGCCTACGCCGCTGGCGACGCGTTGCTCACATAGAGCAGCGCAGGTACGGGAATCTCGACTCCGACCGTCAACCTGCCCTCGTAGAGTCCGCACGGCACGTCAGTCGTGTCGGTCTGGACGGTCACGTAGGCGGGACCTTCACCAGGGCCCACCGACGGTGGGCCTATGGAGATGGCTGCGGACGGGATCGTGTGTGCACGGCGGCCGATCCGGTGCAGATCGCTGATCGATACATCGGACTCCCGAGAAGGGGTCGGCACGATCATGGCGGTGTGCTCGATGGTGTGTCCACTGCGGCCCGGATTGCTGGTCGCCGTGGGTTGGACATCAGCCTCCGCCCAGTTCGCCGCGGCGTCCGTGCCGGCTTGCCACGCACGGGACCAGTCCCGGGCGAGCCGTTGGAACAGTCGACTGCTGTCCTGTGCGGCATCTTTCTGTCCATACGTCCCCGACCACAGCCGTGCACCTACATCCGATGCGTACTGCCCGTAGAACTCCGCCATGTCGGTCACGGTGTTCGTCCATTCCTCGGCGACTCCTCCGGTGAAGGCCCTGGAGTCGGCCCCAGGTTCGGAGACATCCGGGTTGGGGTCACCGACCGATCCTGGCGTGGGATCGACCGAACCACCGGTGGCCTGCACGGCGGCCACGTTCACGGCACGCTGCACCCAAGTGCCCCACTCCGGGCACATGGTGCTGGCGAAGGTATTGAGAAGCGTGTCGGTGAACCCGACAACCTTCAGTGCCTTCACCTGGCGACGGCCGGCGATGTCGAGGGCCAGGAGATAGCCGCGGTCCACCTGCAGCATGTTGCCGATGCTGTGGTCGAGGTCGTAGCTGACCGCCGCCCATGTTGGGGTCGACTTGAGGTCACAGTGGAGGACAGTGTCGAGCCGGTGACCACCGATCTCTACGACCTCCAGATAGTTGGCATGAGTCTGTTGAACGTTGGGGAGAGCTCGACCCTGGGTGATCGGCCCGGTCGGCCGCATCTCCTTGAACATCTCGCCACCCCATGACGGCCAGTTGTCGGGCTCCAGCCAATCGCGCAAGACGTCGAGGGACTCGTCCGTCTCGAATTCGGTGAAGATCCAGACCGCCGGACATCCGCTGACATCCACGTTCACCGCAACGCACGTCGTTGAAGGACTCGCCACCTCAGACCCCGCCTTCCCCTTTGCCTTCTGCTTCGCCCCCACGGGAACCCACCTTCCTTAGCAAACGGTAGCCCAGGGCCTGCCCGCAAGCCACAGGATCACTGCCGACGCCACCCGTTGGAGAATGGTTGATTGGTAAGGCGCTGATTCAGACCGACCGAGTTCGCGAGTGCGTCTCCGGGATCGTGGCGGCGAACGCGGCCCAGGGCTATGCGGTGGAGGCCGACGCGAAGCTGCTGGACGGGATCTCGACAAGAGGGTTGCCAGGTAGATCCAGGATCCCGGTGACCCCGGGAGAAAGGAACACCTGAACACTCAGACCGGTGGCATCATCCTGCCAGGGCACCTCGCCAAGTCCATGTCTCTTCTCCCGCAATGGTCCACGGGACTTCGAGTTGATGCTGATCTCAGCGGGCACACCGGCCGTGGAACAACGCTGTAGCCTGCTTCCACTTGAAATTTTGGTGAATCTGGACGAGATTTTGCCCACGTCCGTCGGTGCCAAGCTGGGAGTACGCCAGGATATGGAACATGTCTCGCTGCACGGTGCACCGTCCCGATCACTCCTCTTCACCGAACCAGGTCGGGCTACGGCAGAGTTCGGATCGTTGGTCATGAGTGTCCCGCTACTTCGCCGCGCCTCCCGCGGCGACGGTCACACCGTGCTTGTCCTTCCCGGATTCCTGGCCGACGACCGCTCGACCTTTGTTTTGCGCGCGTACCTTGGTTCACTCGGCTACAACGCATGTGGGTGGGGCCTTCGGCGCAATGTCGGTCCCACACCCGAGATCCTCGAGGGGATGGAGCAGCGCCTCGTGCGCCTTGCGGAATCGGCGGGCACTCCGGTGAGTCTGGTGGGGTGGAGCCTGGGAGGAATGTTCGCTCGCGGGCTGGGCCGCAACCGCCCCGAATGCGTCCGGCAGATCGTTACTCTCGGGAGCCCGTTCCGGAGCAAGTCGCCGATCGGCAGCCACGCTACCCAGAGCTTCGAGCGACTCGCCCATATGCACGTTCCCCAAACCGAGCTACCACCGGCCGAGACAGACCAGGATCAGCTCGACGTGCCAGTCTCCGCTGTCTACACAAAGGCCGACGGTGTGGTCGCGTGGCGGTCCTGTCTCCAGGACGCAGGAATCCGACGCGAGAACATCGAGGTCTTCGGAAGCCACTGTGGACTGGGACACAATCCAACGGCAATGTGGGTAGTAGCTGATCGTCTGGCGCAACCGGCCGGGATTTGGACACCCTTCAGCCCTCCGGCCTTCGCCCGCCGGCTGTACCCGACCCATCGCCGGGGGGACCGATTGACCGATCAGCTGGCGGCCTGAAGTTCTGCCAGACCCTTCTCGATCCCCCGGCAGACCACGTCGATGTCTGGGGCGGAGTCGTAGTCACCCGTGACCCCAAAATTCACATGTCCGTTGTAGGAGAAAATGGCCACGGTCACTCTCATCTGCCCGCCGAGCGGAACGAACGGATAGGCCTCAAGCATCATTCGGCCCATGACATAGAGCGGAATCTGTGGGCCCGGTACGTTCGTGGTCACGGTGTTGATATTGCGCTGAGACCCCTTAGTCGCCAGCCGGCCGCCCAAAGCGAGCAGCATGGGAGGAGCGAAACCGGAGAGTGAGGTGAGGGCCTCCCCTGCAACTGCCTCGTTAGAGTCCTTCAGTCGCGACATCTGCTCGGTCACTGCCTTCAGTCGCTTCATCGGATCAGTTTCGTAGACCGGTAGTTCAGCGAACATCGCCGACACCTTGTTGGCCAACTCGCCGTCGCCCACCGCGAGCCCCTGTTCGTCACGGGGTCTTACCGACACTGGGACCATGGTCCGCACGATCCGATCGGCTGATTCGCCTCGGGAGAGCAGTAGCTCACGGAAGCCCGAGGTGATGCAGGCAAGCACCACGTCGTTGAACGAACCACCGTGCTCCCGACGCACTGTCTTTACGTCGTCGACCGAGGCGGTCGCCCAGGCCCAGTGCCGATGGGGTCCGATCGGTCCGTTGAGCGACGATGAGGGGGTGGGACGGACCAGACCCATCATCGACGTCAGACCCCGGGTCACCCCGACGCATTGCCGGTAGGCCTCCCGTGGGACGCGAAGTGCGGCACGTACTGCTCGAAACTGCTCATACGGGCTTTTGGCTAGGTCGACTATTGATTCGATGGCCAGGGCCAGGGGACTCGGCGACGGTTGCGGGTCCCACTCGGCAGGGTGGGACGGTTCAGTCTCACGGGACAGGTCCATGATGGCTGAGAGCACTTCGGTTCCTGACACCCCATCGACCATGCAGTGATGACTCTTCGACACCATTGCCCAGCGGTCCTCTTGCAACCCGTCGACCATCCATATCTCCCACAGCGGTTTGGATCGGTCGAGTTGCTGCGACATGATCCGGCCAACCAGCCGCCGGAGTTCAGCCTCTCCACCTGGGGGAGGGAGCGCCGTATGCCGCACGTGATAGTCGATGTTGAAATGCACATCATCAACCCAGACCGGCCGGCCGAGGTCACCGGGTACTCGCTCGACCACTTGTCGGTAGCGAGGAACTTGATCGAGCTTGCCGGCGATCATGGCCACCAGATCCTCAATACTCGGCGCTGGACCCTCAAAAATCCCGATGGAGGCGATGTGCATATGACTCACACCGTCCTCGATGCTCAGGAACGAAGAATCAAGAGGACTCAGCCGGTCATGCATGCTCGAAACGCTACCGGGAATCCCTCTGGGCTGGGCGTGGTCGAATTCGACCCACTATGGCTTGGGCCTGCCTGTACGTTCTGCCCACGAAGCGACCTCTGCCCAGGACCAAATGAGGCCCATTCGCAGCGGTAAGACTGCCTCTGGAAACGGCAGCTCGCGCCGCCGCCCCTTGCGCCCCGGGCCATTGGTTGGCGAGGTAGCAAGATCATCTGCGCTGGGCGCAGTTAAGAATTGGCCCGGAGATCACCACTTAGCGCTCTCGGACGAGCATAAGCGTGGAATTTTGCTTGACAAGGCACCCTAGTTTTGTCGAGACCCCTGAGTGAGTGAGTGAGTGAGTGAGTGAGTGAGTGAGTGAGTGAGTGAGTGAGTGAGTGAGTGAGTGAGTGAGTGAGTGAGTGAGTGAGTGAGTGAGTGAGTGAGTGAGTGAGTGAGTGAGTGAGTGAGTGAGTGAGTGAGTGAGTGAGTGAGTGAGTGAGTGAGTGAGTGAGTGTGGCTACCGACCTAACCCAGTCGACCGGGACTACTTGCGACTCGTCGAAGCCACTTCCCACGCTCTAGGCCTCGATCTCCCATGTTCTTGTAGGTGCCAAGAATTACTGAGAAGGGCCCGTTCAGGAAGCACCAGATGACACCTTCGTGGAGCATGCTCGGAAACGGCCCTGTGTTCGACAGGGCGCTGGTGGACTTCGCCACGGCGTACGCGGATCAGAACGAGCGAGACTACGAGGAGTTTCAGCAGGCGGCAACACAGGGGCGGATCACCGTCGGGCCCGGCCTCTAGCTGGATCGGCATGTCATCGCCTCTGACTACCCAGAAGAGCAGCGGTCGAGTTCCAGGCATGCACCGACCCAACGGCTTGATGGGTATGACGGCCGCGGCCAAGGTCGCTGGTCGCGGTCAGTCTGGCTCAAGCCTCATCTCCGTCTCGATGAGTTGAGAGACCGCGTCGATCAATGCCAGATGGGTGAAGGCCTGGGGAAAGTTCCCAAGATGCTCCCCGGTGTTGGCATCGATCTCCTCGGCGTAGAGATGCAGCGGACCGGCGAAGGAAAGCAGCTTCTTGCAAAGAGCCCGCGCCCGATCGATCTCACCGATCATGGCCAAAGCCGACACCAGCCACCATGAGCAGATGGTGAAGGTGCCCTCCTTCCCTTCAAATCCGGTGTCGGTGCTGTCGACTCTGTACCGGAGCAGCAGCCCGTCTTCAGTGAGCTCATCGGCGATCGCTAGGACCGTTGCCCTTACCGAGTCGTGGTCGGGAGGAAGAAATCCCATGATCGGGATGAGAAGCAAGGATGCATCGAGGTCGTCATTCGCGTACGCCTGCCGGAATCTGCCGCTGGAACCGATGCCCTTAGTCAGTATGTCGGCCTTCAGCCCGTCGGCCGCTTCGCGCCAGCGGGCCGCGCGTCCGGAATCGCCCCGCCTTTGGGCCAGGTCAGCGCCCCGGTCCGCCGCCACCCAACAGAGCACGGCTGAGGCGGTGAAGTGTTGGGGCTCACCCTGGATCTCCCAGATGCCCTGGTCGGCATCCCCGCTGTGGGAAATGGCATCTTCCACCAGTGCGGCCAGACCCTCCCACACCGGCGGGGCGATCTGCGCCGCCCCCCGCTTGAAGTGCTGGTCCACACCGTCGAGGAGCATGCCCCACACATCGTTTTGGTGCTGGTTCCAGGCGCCATTGCCGACCCGAACCGGACGAGCTTTACCCACATGACCGAAGCCAGCACCGTGATACCGCCCGCTCAACAACAGCAGATTTCCGCCGAACCCGAATACGACGCAGAGATCATGAGCAATACCCAGCTTCAGCAGCAGATCTCCGGCGAGCCAAAGGTGGTTGAGGATGAGGTACTTCTCATCAATGCTCGGGCCCGAAACCTCTCTCTACAAGTCGCCCTGCTCATACCCGCCATAGCATCACTTCTGGGCCTGGCCAACTCATTTCGCATGCTCCGCCTCCCGGATATCCCTCCCAACGCAAACATCGAAGGCGTCGGTCTTGGATAGCTGGGATGACGTGCTAGCGATCGCTGAGTGAACTGGAGGTGGAGGGATGGTCGGAGACGCTCGCGGTGAGGATGTGGACCACCCCTACAGGGGGTCCGTTTACATTGGCCGACAGGGTCGCCCTCACCGTCCGCTGGTGCCTGCAAACCTCCCCGATCCTGCGCTGTCAGAATATGTCGGCATCGGGGTGGACGACTGTCCAACCTCTTGGGGCCATGATCGGTTGGCACACTTGGGGCCTTGTCCTGTGACCGTAGCTCGGTCATCAATAGAGCTAGAGGGGTCCGAGAAGGGGAGATGCATGCCTGTTGACACATTCATCGCATATTCAGCCATTTATCCCAACGTTCAGGACGCTCTTGCCGACTATGACGCCGTCCACGCCCTGCACAGCGAGATGGGTTTGATCGACGCCTATGACGCAGCTGTTGTGGAGCGCAAGGCCGATGGCAAGGTCAAGATCGTGAAGAAGCACGAGACACCAACGAGGGTGGGTGGGGTCGCCGGTGCCGGAGTGGGTCTGGCTACGGGACTAGTCATTGCCTTGTTCCCCGCCGCCGTCATCGGCGGAGGACTCCTTCTGGCCACGGGAGGTGGCGGTGCGATACTAGGTGCTCTGGCCGGCCACGCCGCTGCCGGCATGAGCCGAAACGACCTCAAGGAGTTGGGAGAGGGTCTCGACAGTGGGCAAGCTGGTCTTGTTGTTGTCGCGGTGTCTGACATCGGCTCCAAGATCGAAAAGGCCATGACCAGGGCGGACAAGATCCAGACTAAGGAATTGAGGGCCGATCAGAACGCCATCGAGGCAGATGCCAAGGAGGCCGATCAATCGAAGTGACTCTGGGGGCGAAGCACCACCTCCGGTGCGCTTGACCTAATGCCTTCGACTTGACGCCTCGTGAGCGGTTAGATCGGTATGTTCACGCAGTGGATCTTTCGGTCGAAGTCACGATGCGGATGCCCTTTGGTCTGGTGCATACGGTTTCGAAGGCGGGTTGGACCCTCTACGGGCAGGCCGTGCCCGGAGTCCGCCGGAGGCCGCTCAGGTTTCAGACCTACCATTGTGCTGAGTGGACGCGGCAAACCCGGACGGTGGATTCCCGATGTTGAAGCAGATCCCTGGGTTCCGGATGGTGGTCGACTACCAGCCACGATGGCTGCCGAGGGACCTTATGGCCGGCCTGGTGTTGACGGCCATTCTCGTGCCCCAGGGAATGGCTTATGCGGAGTTGGCCGGGCTGCCGGCCATCACCGGGCTCTACACCTCGGTTCTCTGTCTCGTCGGGTACGCGGCACTCGGACCGTCTCGCATCCTGGTGCTCGGACCGGACTCTTCGCTCGGCCCGATGATCGCGGCCACGATCCTGCCTCTGGCGGGTGCTAACGGAAGCCCTGCCCGCGCCGTCGCCCTGGCGTCAATGCTCGCCATCCTGGTAGGCGCCATGATGATCCTGGCCGGAGTGGCGAAGCTTGGCTTCGTGGCTGATCTGCTCTCCAAACCGACCCAACTCGGCTACATGACCGGCCTCGCGCTCACGATCCTGGTGGGCCAACTGCCGAAGTTGTTCGGGTTCTCGATTCACTCCGACACGCTCATCGGCGACATCACCGGATTCGTGAACGGAGTCCGGTCAGGGCAGACCGTGACCGCTGCCGTCCTCATAGGGCTGTTCGGGCTTTTGATAATCCTGGTATTTCAGCGATGGCTGCCGAAGGTCCCCGGGGTGCTAGTGGCCGTGGTGCTTTCCATCGGTGCCGCCGTGCTATTCGATCTCGGGAAGCACGGAGTCTCCCTCGTGGGCACACTTCCTCAGGGGCTGCCCCCGTTCACTGTCCCGAGTGTGACTGCGTCGGATTTTGGTCTTCTCGTCGCCGGGGCTCTCGGGATCTCGCTCGTGGCCTTGACGGACACAATCTCGACGGCATCGGCGTTCGCCGCTCGCAGCGGGGACGAGGTTCGGGCCAACCAGGAGATGATTGGTATCGGCACCTCGAACGTGGCCGCCGGCTTCTTCCAGGGTTTCCCCGTCAGCACCAGTGGCTCGCGAACCGCGGTGGCTGACCAATCTGGCGCAAAGTCACAGGTCACTGGCCTGGTCGGTGCTGGCGTGATCGTGCTTATGCTCGTCGTCGTTCCCGGATTGTTCCGTAACCTTCCCCAGCCAACCCTGGCGGCGGTGGTGATGGCGGCGGCCTTGTCCCTCGCCGACCTGGCGGGGATGAAGCGACTGTGGGAGGTGCGTCGAACCGAGTTCGCCCTGTCGATCGCCGCCTTTCTCGGAGTCGCCGTCCTGGGCGTGCTCCCCGGTATCGCCATCGCAGTTGGGCTCTCCATCCTTAACGTATTCCGTCGATCGTGGTGGCCCTACAGTACGAGCTTGGGGCGAGTGGAGGGAGTTCCCGGCTATCACGACGTGCGCTCCTATCCGGATGCCGAGCTGATCGAGGGCCTTGTCGTCTTCCGGTTCGATGCTCCCCTGTTCTTCGCCAACGCTCGGGCCTTCCGCCAGCAGGTACGGGAGCTGGCTGCGTCCGAACCTTGCCCTCGTTGGATCGTGGTGGCTGCAGAGCCCATCACCGACATCGATACGACTGCAGCGGACATGCTGGAGGACCTCGATCAGACCCTCAACGGGCAAGGGATCTCTCTGGTCTTCGCCGAGTTGAAGGATCCGGTGCGAACGAAGATCGAGCGATACGAACTGACTCGGACGATCGATCGGACGCACTTCTTTCCGACCATTGAGACCGCCATTGCGGCATTTGGACGACTGCCGCAGATCGAGGTTGAGAAGCCACCGGGCGTCATGAAGGACAGAGCTGACGATTGAGGTAAGTGCGCTCTGAGCGAAATCTCAGTGATCGCAGCCGCGCCTCCTCGGGATCAACGCCTCGGGCAGGCAACCGCTCACTCCCGGTCACTCCGGAGCGGGTCCGATACCACCCGCGGCGACCACTCCATTCGCGGTGTATTCGAATCGCGCACTAGGACCGATTGACCAGTTCGTTCCATCGGCCTCTCGGAGTTCCATGATCAGACTGGCCCCCACCTCCATCGGTCCGGATAAGCGGAGGACTCCGTAGGCGTTCGGGCTCCCCCGGGTTCGTCTGCTGATCGTCGTACCCGACACCACGGCCAAGGCAGAACGGCGACCTGGTTCACCGAGGGGCGTGCTGGTCACCGATGCCACATGCGTGTGGCCGGACAGCAACACAGCCACGCCCGTCTCAGCACAGGTGCTGACGAGGAGTCGGCGACCCACGAGCCCCGAGAGCTTCTCGGGCAGGACCGGGTGGTGGGTCACCAAGATCCGCCAGGTATCGGCCGGAGCATTCCCGAAGGCGTGTCGGACGATGCCAGTCTGCCGGGGTGAGACATGTCCGGCCTTCCAGCGCCACGCCGGCATGGTGTCGAGACCTACTGCGACCAGGTCGGGGACGGCTACGACAGGGTCGAGATCGGAGGTGATGTAGTGCTCGTACCGCCGAGTCTGTGAGAGGAATCGTCTCGGAAGGTTGATTAGTGGGAGATCGTGATTCCCCACGACCGTGAGCACCGGCCCAGGTAACCGGTCCAGGAACAGTCGCGCCTGCTCAAACTGTCTGGGGCGCGCCCGCTGCGTGAGATCTCCGGACACGACCACGAGATCGGGCTGCTGGGTCGCGACATCGGCTAGCAACGATTCGGCCAGCTCCTCTTGATGGGCACCGAAATGGATGTCCGACATGTGGACAACGACCGACATCCCCTCACTATCGCAGGTCGGCCATCCTGACCGAGGAAGCACTGCGGACTCAGTCTTCGGGGCCGACCACCTCGGGTGAGGTCGCCAAGCCATCTGGGTGACCAATCCGCGCAGTAGCTCCTCTCGACGGGGACGACGGGGATGGGGGAAATGGAACGCTGTGCACGAACAGCAGACCGATGCCGACCAGCCATGCGGCAACCACGAGCAATCCGGCAACGACATCGGTCACCCAGTGGACGCCAAGCTCGACCCGTGAGAACCCTACGGTCAGCACTCCGAGTACAGACACCACAACGCCCGTAATCCGGGCGGCCCGAGATACGATGAGGATGCACCAGACAAAGCCCAGGGTGGCAAAGACGAGCATTGCGTTACCTGCATGACCAGAGGGAAACGAGCCCCCGTGAGCCGAGACCAACCAGAGACCCTCCGGTGGTCGTCGGCGATCGACCAAGGACTTGACGAGATTGACTGCGGTCACCTCGCCCAGCCAGCCTGCGGCGGCCAGGATCACGACAGCCAACGGGAGCCTGTAACCGGCCACCAAGACCAGGAGGAGCCCACCAGTAACGGCAACTGCAAGCCAAGAGCCACCCCAGGTGAGCACTTTCATGGTCGCATCCAGCGCATGGGAGCGATGGGCCACGACCCAGGAGGTGATGTGACGGTCGAACTGCTCGATCACTGAGCAGTGGGTGACGAGCTCTCCGGCACCGAGCAGCACGCCGGTCAATCCCATCCAGGTAACGACAAGGATCAGGATACGGCTAGCGACGGCCCGGTGCGCCCGAGGATCCGATGCCACGCAGGCACCCTATCGGAGCGGCGAGATCGATCTTACGAGCCGCCCAACCCCGAGCGCCGATCCACCAGCGGTGCCGAACAGTTTCCCCTTGAGGGTCATCGGACCCTACCGCCGGAGCCGCCGGTGTCCTACGGTAACGAGCAGGAGATTTGGAATGAACGGGTCAGGGAACATGGACAACATTCGCTCGCGCCGAGTCAGTTGGCGCGAGCGTGGTCTGGCGCTCGGTTCGCTCAGTTGTGTCCTGCTTCTGACCGTGGCGGTGGTCGTCTTTGGCGTTCGCAATCTCGGGCTCCTCGTCCTCGCGCTTGTTGGCCTCGCCGTTACGGTGAGCGGTCTGTGGTGGGTGGTGACCGAGCGGATGCCCCGTCGGGGCTTTGGAATCGCCGGGGGTGTCGTCGGTGTCATTCTGATGAGCCTGGCGATCGTCTGGGTGACACCTCACGCTGATCGACCACTGCTTCGGCTGGTGCTGCTGGCCGTGCTCCTGGTTGGTGCGGTCGGCTTCGGAAGGGCTGCGCTCATGAGCGATCTCGATGAGCACGAGGCCCGTCGACCGGTGTCGGTCAAACATCCCCACCATCCCGTCCTGATCTGCAACCCATGGTCAGGCGGGGGCAAGGTGGCCAAGTTCGGTCTTGTCGACCTGGCCAAGGAGCTCGGTGTCGAGGTGGTCATGCTCGATCACGGCCTCGACCTTGAGCAACTGGCACGCGATGCCATCGCGAGCGGGGCCGACTGTCTGGGCATGGCCGGCGGGGACGGTTCCCAGGCCCTCGTCGCCTCCATCGCCATTGAGCACGACCTTCCGTTCGTGTGTGTTTCGGCCGGAACACGAAACCACTTCGCCTTGGACCTCGGAATTGACCGCGAGGATCCTCGCCTCAGTCTCCGTGCCTTTGGTGACGGAATTGAGCGCCGCATCGACTACGCAACCGTCGGGGACCGACTCTTCGTCAACAATGTGTCCCTCGGCATCTATGCCACGATCGTGCAGCAGGAGGGATACCGAGAAGCCAAATCGGAGACCACCAAGGCGCTGTTGCCCGAGATGCTGGGCCGCACACAGGAGCCCTTCGACCTCCAGTTCACTGGGCCCAGTGGCATCGAGGTAGACGGCGCGTTCTTGCTCCAGGTTTCCAACAATCCCTACGTCCTGGGCGCGACCCTCGATGCGTCGCAACGCCGACGGCTGGACACCGGAAGGCTTGGGATCGTGGCCATCTCCGCAACTTCAGGGAGTGAGGCGGCCCAGGTGTTCGCCCTCTCGGCTCTGGGCCAACGCCGCCGGAGCCGGTACTGGCATGAATTCACCGCTGCCCACTTCGAAGTTCGGTCCCGGTCGGGAAGGGCGTTCGCCGGTGTCGACGGCGAAGCCTTAGAACTCTCGACCCCGTTGGAGTTCCAGATCCATCCCCGAGGACTGCGCCTGCTGGTCCCAGAGGGGAACCTCACTGCTGCTGAGCGACGTCGGGCACGGGATATCTCGATCGCCGACCTGCTCGCCATCGCCCGCGGCATCGACCCGCTGACCTCAGAGGCCTGATACTTCCTCGCGCCTGTACCGACGGACGAGTAATGGCAGCTCTGACCCTAACCACCTCTCAGTATGGAGTCGGGATGTGGTGCAGTGGGGCGTTCGACTCCTGATAATCGCCGGGCTCCTGACGATCTGGAAGTTCGACGTCACGGTGCTCGAGCCGCTCGTAGGGGATCCTGTCGAGCAGGTGTGAGATGACATTGAGGCGGGCCCTCTTCTTGTCGTCGGAGCTCACGACCCACCAAGGCGCCCATGCCGTATCGGTGGCGGCGAACATCTCGTCGCGGGCTCGTGAGTAGTCGAACCACCTTCGATACGAGAGAAGGTCCATCTCCGATAGCTTCCAGATCTTGCGGGGATCGTCAATCCTGCTTTGCAGCCGACGAGTCTGCTCCTCGGGGCTTACTTCCAACCAGTACTTGATGAGCAGGATGCCTGAATCGACCATGGCCTTCTCCACCCCTGGGGCCAACTCTAAGAAGCGCCTGGTCTCTTCCGAAGTGCAGAATCCCATGACTCTTTCGACTCCGGCCCGGTTGTACCAACTGCGGTCGAAGATCGTGACCTCACCTGCCGCCGGGAAGTGCGACAAGTACCGTTGGATGTACATCTGAGACTTCTCGCGGTCAGTTGGTGCGGGTAGGGCGACCACTCGGAACACTCTTGGACTCACCCGTTCGGTGATGGCCTTTATCGTCCCTCCCTTGCCGGCTGTGTCCCGGCCCTCGAAGACGATGCACATCTTTGCCCCAGAGCCCTTCACCCACCTCTGGACAGCGACCAGTTCACCGTGCAGACGCCGAAGCTCGTGCTCGTACTCCTTGCGCTTCATCCTGTGGTCTCCGTGGGAGCCAGGTGTGTTCGCTGCTTCTGAGCCGACAGAGTGACCTCTGTGTTCCTTCGCCTTCGCCTTCTTACTCTTTGCCAAGGTGGCGCCCTCCAATCCAGTGTTTTCGTCAGCAGGCCCGTTGCGTTCCATGTGCTTGGCAGTTCTGAGCTGAATGCACATCATCGGCCCAGGCCGGCCAACCGAGGTCACCGGGTGCTCGCTCGACCATTAGTCGGTAGCGAGGAAACTGACCGAGCCTGCCGGCGATCATGGCCACCAGATTCTCAATACTCGGCGCTGGGCCCTCAAAGATCCTATGGAAGCAACGTGCATGTGACTGACGCCGTCCCCGATGCTCGGGAACGACCAAACGAGAGGACTCAACCGATCGTGCACGCTCGAAACGCTACCGGGAATCCCGAAGGGCTGGGCATGACCGAGTTGGACTGAGCAAGGCCTGAGCCTGCCAGTACGTTCCGCCGACCAGGCGACCCGTTCCCGGCTGCCCGGTCCGCTCCCTACTCATGTCTTAGGACTTGTCGCACCCGATCCGACGCCGCCTGGGTTCGACGGCGTCTCCCGAGGCAGGCTCAGGTGCGTGTTCCTTTCCGGAGCGCTCGATGGCACGGACTTGGAGTCAGTGGACCGTCAGTGGCAATCTCAATCCTCGCTGCCGGGTCGGTGGAACACCGAAGCACATGACCGAGCGACCGTCTCAGCTTGTGCTTGGGCTATGCCAAGTACTGAGCCTCGTAGGCACCGGCGAGGCCATACAGGGCCCGCTCTCCGTTTCCGCTGAATGAAGATCCGTGCATCAGGGCCAACGTCAGAGGTTCGAGATCGCCGATGCTCGGATTACTGCGGCGGTGTCAGGAGTGAGTGAAGCACTCCGAAAAAGCGCCTCTGCGTCCATTGCAGGGGTCACGATGTCGTCCTCGGTGATGGCGGGACCATTTCCGAGATGTGTGAAGAGGTCACCGCACAAGAGCGTCCGATGGGTGCTCGACGTGCTGTGACAAACAGGCTGGCGAACCAGTACAAGGGGAGATCCCGGTCCGAGAAGAGGGTGATCCTCGACCAGTTGGTGGAACTCACGGGATGGAACCGGGGTCACGCCCGTGCCCGCCTGCTCAGTCCGGGTGGTGCGGGTGAGCCTCGGGTGCCAATCTACCCCTCCCGGGTCGTGTCGGCCCTCGATCCGTGCTGGCGGGCGGCCCGGATGCCGGGGGGCAAGTGCCTCGCCCCATGCTCCCTGTGCTGGTGGCGTTGCTTCGCCGGGACGGGGAGCTCGACCTCACTGACGACGAGGTCGTGCTGCTTGGAGTGGAGTGGGCTCCCGACATAACTGTGTTGACCTGGTTGGGCAGAGACCTGACTGGGGCCATTTCCCACGCGATTGCTCTCGATTTCCCACATTGTTGTTGGCGCAACAACTCCTGGTCGCCTGTTGACGGGGTGCTCCTCCGGCGCAAGCATCTGCGCCGAAGCGGGCGCCTCTAGGCAGGGCGCTCTGGAAAGCGGAGTTGATACGCAGTCCTCGAAAGCACCGCTTGGGGCTATTGGACCGGATCTCCCCCTGCCCAGTCGACGGATCTCCCACTGCCCTGGTCGAGGTACGTTTCCGCGAACGTCCTGTTCAGGGACTCGGACGACATGCTCGGCACCCAAACGCTCCTAATGCTCAGTCAAGGCGCCAATGGAAGCGAGTTTGGTGTCGATCGCCCATAATGCAATAGTGCCGAAGCGACATCTCAGTCTGCCCGTCGAAGTTAACGTGGACGGCCGGACTGACCAGCCCTGATGACCGTCCGTGCGTTCACAGGTGGTCGAATCCTTCCGATGTCAACAGCGAAGTCATCGGTTGAAGCCCTCGTTGTCGAGGGTGACCGCATCGTGGCCGTCGGTGAACGTGGCGTGATCCAGTCGTTCCCGGGAGCAGTGGTTGAGGACCTCGGTGGACGGATCTTATGTCCTGGCTTCGTCGACGCCCATCATCACTTGTCAATCAGTGCGCTCCATCCCTACTGGGCAGATCTCGCGGGGGTCGCCACGTTCGAAGAACTCGGTGCTCGTCTGACCGAGCACGCTGCCCGTGAGCCAGACGCTCCCTGGATTCGCGGAGCCGGTTGGAGCGACGCGGAGACGGGCTTCGTACCGCACCGTCGCGATCTCGACGCACTCGGATTGGATCGGCCCACCATGGTGGCGCACTACAGCCTTCATCAGGCGGTCGTGGACTCGCGTGGTCTCGACGAGCTGGGTATCGGGAGGTTGTCCCCAGATCCGCCGGGGGGTGCCATCGGTCGCGACCTCGACGGGTCCCCTGACGGCTTGCTGGTAGAGCGCGCCTGGGGTACGGCCCATGCCCTGTCGCTGGCACCCTTTTCGGATCCCGATCGCTGGGCCGACCACATCGAGATGGCGGCGCAGCGGCTGTTGCGCGACGGGATCACTGCGATCCATGACGCAGCGTGCCCACCTCCTGCCGAGGCCGCCTACCGCATACTCGCCGCGGCGGGCCGTCTCCCGGTCTCGGTGCTCATGATGCCCCACCCGACGGCTCTTCTCTCGGGCCCGGACGTGGACCGGCTGTCAGGTCCCCCGACCGGTGAGGGAGACGCGCGCGTCCGGGTCGGACCCATCAAGCTGTTCGCCGACGGGGGCGTGCTGCCAGCGATTGACGTCCACCTTCGGGGAGTGCCGCTCCGGGTGGGTTCGCTGTTCCCTGGTCTCGAGGACAATCTCGAACTAGTTGCATCGCGGGGCTTTCGCGTCGGTGTCCATGCCATCGGCAACGCCGGCTTGGACAGCGCACTTGATGCGTTCGAGGCTATCGCCCGGCGGCATCCTGAGTTCGATCATCGCTTCCGGGTGGAGCACGCCTGCCTGGCCTCTGGCTCTCAGCTCACTCGATTGGCCAACACGGGGGGAGTCGCCGTTGTGCAGCCCGGGTTCCTGTTTCATATGGGTGGAGCCGTCGAAGGAGTCACCTTCGACGACGCCCGTTGGTTGCCGTTCGCCGACGTCCAGGAATCGGGTGTAGTAATGGCTGCATCGTCCGACGCACCGTGTACGTTCCACGAACCGCTACGGACGTCAAGCTACGGAGCGAGCCGTCGCACCAGCTCTGGCAGGGTCCTCGATTTCTCGCAGGCCGTCACGTACGAGGAGTGGCTGCGGGCCTACACAGTGGGCGCAGCCTACGCCGGTGGTCAGGAGGCCGAGCGGGGAGCTCTTGCCCCCGGGCTGCAGGCTGATCTCGTCATCCTCGACGGCGAACTCGATCCCGACCGCCCTCCGAGCGTGGCGGAAACGTGGGTCGCCGGAAGGCTCGCGTACCAAGCCGGAGGTGCATGAATCGATCAGTTGCCGCTCAGGCCCAGAGCGTCCTGGTGGCATAACAGCAATTCGCCGCCAACTTGCGCAAGATCGACGAGTTCCTCGCCCGCAGGGAAGTCGACGTCAAGCAGGTCCGCAGACTCCCGTCTCGCCGGTGCAGCCAGTCTCTCGGGCACTGTTGCATTGAGTGCGAACTGGTCTGGAACCGTCGGGTTCGTGCCTGAGCCATGGCTGAATGAGGCTGTCGGGATGAAGCGTCGTTGTCTCATCCGACTCATCCAGCCCGTAGTATCCGATAACTCGAACCAGGCCTCAAGCCACGAGTTGGTACTCGTGGATCAGGCCGCCCAGCCGGTCGTGGCGACGTATCCGTCCTGGATGGTGCCGGAGATGCCGAGGCCGACCGTCAGAAGTGGGCACCACCTGTAGAGGAACAGGACTCTCCGGCGCTGGAATCTCCTGCGAGAGTCCCTGGTGAGGGCGATGCCCGTTGTAGTGACGGGCGTAGTTGCGAAGGATGCGTTCGAGATGGCGTTCGTTCACGACCAGTAGGTGGTCAAGGCACTCCGATCTGACGGTGCGCACGAACCGCTCGGCAAAGGCATTCGTGTTCGGGGTCCGAATGGGGGTCCTCAGAATCTCAGTACCCTCGGACCTGAATACTTCGTCGAAACTCGCAACGTACTTGGCGTCACTGTCGCGAACCAGGTACTTGGCGGTGGGGTCCTGATCGGCGAGATCACCAGTGACGTTCCTGGCCTGTTGAGTGACCCACGCCGCATTGGGATGAGCGGTAACCCCGGTGATCCAGACCCTCCGGCTGCCGAGCTCGATGAAGAACAGCACGTAGAGGCGCTTGAACAAGACGGTGTCGACATGGAAGAAGTCCGTGGCCAGGGTGCCCGACGCCTGGGTACGCAGGAACTGGCGCCAAGTGGGGCCACTTCGCCGGGGTGCAGGGCCGAGGCCGTGGTCTTTCATGATCCGGGAGATGGTGCTCGCCGCCAGGCGCACACCGAGTTTCAGCAGTTCACCCTGGATGCGCCGGTAGCCCCCTCTCGGGTTCTCCTTGGCGAGGCGTACGAGCAGGACGGTCGTCTGGTCGTCGATGGGTGGACGACCTGGTCAGCGATGAGGGTACGTCCAGCGTTTGGCCACCAACCGGCGGTGCCAGGCCAGCAAGGTGCCGGGAGTTACGCCGAAGGCTTTCCAAGACGAACGGGGGAGCGAGCGACTGAGGCCGGCCAGCAGGGCACGATCGGCGGGCTGGTAGGCGCATCGCCCCACCTGGCGCCGAAGTACTTCCACTTCGTGGCGCAGGGCGAGGAGTTCGACGACCTTGGACTGGTCGCTTCGGAAGAACAGGAGGACTAATCCGAACAGCTGACGGACAGCGAGGTAGACGAAGGCCCACAGCTGGCCACCGACCCGGTTCCCTCGCATCGAGTCGACGGTAGTCGCGACGATCCGCACCTTGCGGAGTCCCTGATGAAGCATGTGATCGCGTATTCGGACGCTACGGCTTCCTCCAGGCCAGCGACATCGGTGTCCCGTAGCCAGGTAGATCCACGTAGTGCACCACCGGGCGTTCTTTGACCTGGGCCACTCGATGACAGGCTGGACAGTGCACGACGCCCGGCTGCTGCTCGACCAGCAACGAGACGTGACGGCCCCGGCGTTCATAGCGAAGGACGCGGACGTCCTTCAGACCCACGAGCGCCTGCAGGATCTCAGTAGGGTGGACAAGGACGAAGGTGCTTCTTGCTTTTCGGCTCACACCTCAAGCTTGAAGCGCCTTCGCCTAATTCTGGTTGATTTCGGGCCCAGCCGGTCCCCGCTGAGATCCGAAGAGCCGTCTTGTCGACATGGCCTGCCCAGTTCTGTCGGCACCCCGGAGTGGGCTACCGACATAACTCGGTTGAGCTGGCCTGACCGCACCCTAATCGGAGCCATTTCCCACGCTATTGCTCTCGATTTCCCATGTTGTTGTAGGCGCAACAACTATAGATAACCCCTGGCCACGGCAACGGACGAGATTCTTGGCACACACACGGGCACCTCGTGTTGATGCGCACCGACTCCGATGGCCAGATCGGAGTTGTCGGACTGTTGCAGGCGGAGGATCTGCATGGTCCGGACGAAGGCGAGATAGAGAAGCGAGATAGAGAAACGAGATAGAGAAGGGAGAGGGCACGAGTCATTTTGGTCGCCGACGCTGCTCTGGAGAAGAGCCCAGATCAAGGCTTCCGGATGAGGTTCTTTGCACCCACACTCCCTATTGCTCCGGCTCAGTCTTCGACCACGATCGCCTGTTCGGGGCAGGTCAGAGCCGCTCGCCTGGCTGCGGCAACGTCTTCCGGGGCGAGATCGGTCGCCTTGACGAAGGCGTGGCCGTCCTCCTCCCGGAGTTCGAAGACCTCGGGGGCCGCCATGTGGCACAGGGTGTGACCCTGGCAAACATCTTCCTGTACGTAGACACGCGCCATCGCTCTTCTCTCTCTCGCTTGTGGCATTCGGTTCAGGCCCCGGCCTTGGCTTCTGCGTTCAGCGCGGCCTGCCATCTCTCGATGACTTCCTGCACGCCTGGTCCGACCCGCTTGCCGACCTCGAAGGTCATCGGCATGTTCCTGTTGCCGTTGATCGTGCCGATCGTCTCATAGCGCTCGAGGCCGTCGTAGTTGATGGCGTACTCGGGGATGCGCCGCAGCGACTCCTGCATGATGGCCTTGAACTGCATGCGGGCCAGATTCGACCCGATGCACCGGTGGTTGCCGAGACCGAAGGCGGCGTGGCGGTTCGGAAAGCGGTCGAGCTTGACCGTGTCGGGGTCCTCGAAGAACCGGGGGTCCCGATTCGGCATCGAGAACGAGAGCAGGGCCCGGTCGCCTTTCGAGAAATGGTAACCGGCGACCTCGCAGTCCTGGGTCACATTTCGGGCCGTCCCCTGGGCGGGGCTGAAGTAACGGAGGAACTCTTCGGTCGCCGAGCCCCAGAGCGTCCGTGTGCTCGATGAGTCGTTGCTTCTCTTCGGGATGCTCGGCCAACCAACGCCACACGTTCGAAGTGAGCGCAGTCGTCGTGTCAAAGCCGCCCCCGATCACCAACATAAGAGTTCCCATGACGCTCATGTCGGGGAGGGGCTCCTCGTCGATCCGCGCCTCGATGAGTGCCTTCAGGATCCCCGGTTTCGGTTGCGAGCGGAACTCGGCAAGATACTCGAAGACCCGCATCACCATCTTCATGTTCAGCTCGTCGACGCGGGGCCGGTCCGCACTATCGGGCGGGGTGTAGACCGAGGCGTGGGCCGGCTCGTTGAAGACCTGCCAGTCCTCGAGTGGCATGCCGATCATCGCCATCGTCACGACAGCGGGTACGACGTTCACGACCTCCGGACGAAATCGCCGCTGCCGCGCTCGATGATGTCATCGATGCAGGCGTTGGTCAGCTCCCTCGCCATCGGCTCCCACTTCACGATGGCGGCAGGCGAGAGGTAGGGATTGAGGACTCGCCGATAGTCGAGCTGGTCGGGAGGGTCCATCTCGAGGAAGCCGCCGCCGTACTCCGAGTTGACGTACGGAATGGCGATCCCCTTGTAGATGGAGTCGGGATTGCCCACCTCTCGGTATGCCGAGAAGATATCCGGACGCTTGTAGAACGCGCTGACCTCTTCGAGACCGGTGACGAACCAGAAGCCGTCATGGTGATCGCTCCAAGCTACCGGGCACTTCCCCCGGACCTCTGCGGCGATCTCCATGCCGTGCTCGCGGTACTCCTTGGAGTGGTGGTCGAAATCGACCACGAGCTTCTCGACCATCAGAACCTCTCCCGTATGGCAGTTAGCAGCCGAACAGCCCATTGCAGACCAGAATGCATTGTTGGCACCCATAGTCTCGACATCGCATGGGTCAGCCGGCGTTCACTTCTATTACCTTCGCGTAGCGATCCAGAACTGGCAATATCTCGTCCTTCACGGTGGTGTCGAATGCGATGACGACCTCGGCGACACCCAGTGAGCTGAGGCGTTCCAGCCTGATTCGGAGATCGTCGTCGTCAACGATCCCCTGAATGGCCCAGATGATGGGGCCGGACTCGGAGCGTCCGGCCTCGCCCCACCGGCGTCGGAGCTCCACCAGACGATCCGCGATCCAGCTGAGACTCCCTCCCGGCATCCATCCGTCTGCCCACTGGACGATCGCCTCCATGCCGAGCTCGCGTCCGGCCGCGCCCAAGAGCACTGGGATTGAGGCTTGTACCGGCTTCGGCCATGACCAGCTGCGCTCGAGGTTGGCAAACTCACCGTGGTACTCGGCCTCGGTGTCGGTCCACAGCGTCCGCATCAGCTCGACGTGTTCTTGCACGATTGCCCGTCGATTCTTGTGCTCGTGCCCGTGGTTGATGAGTTCGTCGGGATTCCAGCCGTATCCAACGCCAAGTGTGAGGCGCCCGTCTGACAAGAAGTCGAGCGTAGCGAGGGCCTTGGCCAAGGCGATCGGATCGTGCTCGGCAGGGAGCGACGTGCAGGTGCCGATCTTCAGGGAGGTCTGCGCAGCGACGAATGAGAGCGCAACGTACGGATCCAGCAAACGTGGGTATGAATCGGGGATGGCCTCCCCGCCGGGAAACATGCCGGGATCCGACGTGATGGGAATGTGAGTATGTTCCCCTAGGACGAGTGAAGAGAAGCCTCGATCTGCGGCGGCGTGGGCGAGATCGAGGAACTGCATCTGGTCAGTTGCACGATAGAGCACACCGACGCCTGGGAACCTAGCCAGACCACTCATGGTGCTTCCTCCCATTTCGTTGTTGCCGATCGAGACGGAGCGCTACTTGGCTCCCGGCGATGCCGAGGAGCATCCTCGGGAAATGGGGGACGCTGATCGCGTCGCCCGCCGCAGCGCGCTGGTCAGAGTGGACGCCGGAGCAGCCGGACCTCGACGCCCATGGGTGACTTAGCGACGGGTCTGGCGTCGTCGCATACGTGGAGGGCCCTCCAGCTGGCTGATCAGACGCTCGACCACACCGACCGTCTGGGTGTGACCGAGGTCGAGGCCGTAGTCGTGCTCCTCCAGCAGGAAGCGGGACACGCCATCCATCAACAGCATGACGGCCTCCGGCGGCCATAGTCGCGTGTCGACACCGTGCTCTGTCAGGGCCTTCGACAGTCCATCGAACTGCATTCGGCGGAACCGCACCGAGAACGCCTTGAGCTCGGCCTTGATCGCCTTGCGATGGTTGCCCAGCGCGAGGAACTCCAGGTTGAGGGCCGTACTTGTCTGGTCGCGGATCAGTTCCCAGAGCGCCCACAGGGGCTGCTTCGATGCGAGGGCCTCGGCTTGGCGCTCCAGCATCCGCGTCGCTCTCCGACGGAAGACCTCGATCAAGAGGCTGTCCATCGGCCCGAAGTAGTAGTACACGAGCCCGGGGTTCACATTGGCCTCCGCGGCCACCCGCCGCGACGTCACGGCGGCATACCCGTCGCTGAGCATGAGACGCTCTGCGGCATCGAGCAGCGCCGTTCGGGCCGTGGACTCCTCCGCACCGTTCGGCCGTTCCGATGCCATGTCTGCGACCTCCGCGAACCAGACTGCCTAGCCGACCTGGCGATCCATTGTCGCACAGCGTAGCGCCGGGCGGTTCACCGACGACAGCGTTGTCGGCTGCAGCGCTGCATGTCACGGACCACGCGCAGCGCGCCAGCTTCCCTGGTCCGCCGCTTGGGCGGCCGGGGATCATGTCGGGCCATTCGGGAACTTCAGGAGCGACGCGGCGTCGATGCGGATCTGCTGGCCCGTGATGTAGCGTGATTCGTCCGAGGCCAAGAACAGTGCCAGATTGGCGGTGTCTTCGGGCTCGATGTACGGGATCGGCATCCCCTGGAAGTAGACGAACCGTGGCTCCGCATCCTCCCGTGTTGGATTCTCGATATCCGGGCAGAACATCTTGTACACCTGCTCGTTCTGGATCAGGTGCGTATTGCAGTTGGTCGGGTGGATGCAATTCACCCTGATGAGGTGCGACGCGAGGTGGAGCGCCATCTGCTCGGTGTAGCCCATGAGCACGTTCTTCGCCCACGCGTATCCGGCGCCGCCGGGATTGCCCTCTACGGTCCCTCCCATCATGGCGGCCGTTGAGCCGGTGATGATGATGGACGAGCCGTCGGTCAGGTGGGGCAGGGTGACGGCGACGGCGTTCATTACCCCGAGGAGATCGACGTCGGTGGCGTCGACAAAGTCCATCGGGTTGTTCTCTAGGCCCATGGGCAGGATGCCGGCTTGCGCGACGAGGACGTCGATCTTCCCGAACCGCTGCACACCCTCCTCGACGGCACCACGTAGGTTGTCGCGCTCGCGGACGTCACCAACCTTGGCCACGATCTGACGGCCATGGTCCCTGACCAATCGCTCAGTCTCCTGCAAGTCCTCAAGCGTGGCCAGCGGATACAGGTTCGACTCGATCTGCGCGCAGATGTCGACGGCGATGATGTCCGCTCCCTCCTCCGCCATTCGGATGGCATGTGCCCGACCTTGGCCCCGCGCTGCTCCCGTGATGAAAGCGACTTTGCCCTCGAGACGACCCGACATCCGAAACCTCCCTCTCTCGCCGTCCCCCTGACGGCCATTTCGGACTATAGCCGGGTGTTTTAGTCGTACGACTAAAACAGTCGCATTGGCGATAGCGCTTCTCGGCGGAGGCGCAGCCCGGTTCAAGGGATCAACGCAGGGAGCGTCTCCCAGCCCCGGACGACGGAGGCCGAGGTCAAGTGGGCATTGTCCATGTCGATCTCCCACTTGGGAAAGCGCTTAAGATTTCTTCGAGCGCGATCTGTCCCTCGAGCCGCGCCGAGCGCGGCACCCAGGCAGTAGTGGATGCCGTAGCCGAACGTGAAATACTTGACAGGCTTCCGATGGATGTCGAAACGTTCGCCGTCGGGGAATCGCCGCTCGTCGCGGTTGGCGGCTCCGATGAGGAAGACCATCACACTTCCCTTCGGCACAGTTGTCCCGTGCAGTTCAACGTCCTTGGTGACGTAGCGGGCGAAGTTGTGCCCCGGGGGTTCGAAACGCAGCACCTCCTCGACGGCCGACGGGATTAGTGACGGGTCGGCGGCGAGTTCCTGCCGCTGGTCGGGATGGTCGGCCAACACCTTGCCGATCCACCCGATGAGTCGGGCAGCCGTCTCGTTTCCGGCACTCCCGATGAGCGTGCAGTAGGTGAGTATCTCCTCACGGGTCAGGCGGCGAACCGTACTCGACTCGTCCTGGAACTCGGCGCACAGCAAGTCGGTCATCAGGTCGTCCGAAGGATGCTCAGCCCGCCAGTCGATGTACTGGGCGTACATCTCAGGATTGCCCACCTCCTCGATCTGCATAGGCTGGCCCGGCTCGGTGCGCATGCTTCCCGTGGATTGGTCGCGGACGGTCTCCTGGTCCGACTCGGGGATGCCGAGAAGCATGCTGATCGTCCGCATCGGTACTTCTGCACCCAAGTCGGTGACGAAGTCGAACTGGCCAGCGCCGACGAAGCGGTCCAGGCTCCGGGCACAGTAGGTCCGGATCTGCGGCGCCAGCTCCGCCATCCTCCGGGGGGTGAACACTCGGGAGAGAAGCTTCCGATGCCTCGTATGGGAGGGCGGATCCTCGAAGATGAACATGCCTGGCGGCATTTCCAAGTCCGCACGGATGAAGTCCAGGAACGCCCCCCGCCCCGAGATGAAGGTCTCGTGGTCGGTGAGGACCCGCTCGACGTCTTCGGCCAAACTGACCGCGAAGAAGTCGTAGCGTTCGTTGTAGTAGAGCGGCGCCTCCGCACGTAGCCTCCGGTAGATGGGGTACGGATCGGCGTCGATGTCAACGTCGTACGGGTCGTAGTACAAGTCACTCTCATTCGTCATCGACATACACAAGCCTCTCTGGCGTCCATGTGGACCGTGGCCCTGCGCCACCGGCATCCAGCCGGAGCCCGTTGCATCCTTCCGAGCTTCTGTCTATGCTGAACATTAGCCGATCGCCTAATCCAGTGAGCGCCCGTCTCGATGCGACACCAAGGGAAGACATGGGCTGAGAATCGGATCAAAGGGGAAACAAATTCATGGCTGAGGACGTCGTTGTTTCAGCAGACGGGCACTACGTTGAACCCACGGATTTGTTTACTTCTCGGCTTCCGAGGCACCTGAGGGACCTCGCGGTCTGGGAGGAGGACTTCGAGATCGAGCCGCTCGGGGACGACGGCTTGACCCACTTCCGCAAGCTTCACACACCGGGCTTCGAGGGTTGGACCTATCCGCGGTACCGCCATCACGACGGATCACCGCAATTCGGCGATCCCGATCGGATCGTCGAGGACTTGGATACGGACGGGATCTGGGCCCAGTTGATGCATCCCAACCACGCACTGTTTGGTTTGTATACCCACGACCACCACGAGCTCTCCATGGCCCACGCTCGCGTCTATAGCGACTACGTCTCGGAGGCATTCGCTCCGCACCGGAATCGGGTGTTCCCGACATCGCCCATCCCGTTGAGCGATCTCGACGACGCCGTAGTCGAGATCGAGCGCATAGCTGCGCTCGGCTTTCGAGCGATCATTCTGCCAGCGACGTCGCCGATCCCATACTCCTCTCGAGCGCTCGACAGGGTGTGGGCGGCGGCACAGGACAATGGACTACTCGTGGCATTCCACGTGGCCACGGGTGGCGTCAAGGTGAGCCAGAAGGCCGGGCCGACACTCCAGGGCATGATGGCAGGGGTCTCCGCTCAGAACCACGAGAAACTGAATGATGAGCTGATCGTCGACCGGATGACGTCAGCAACCTTGATGGCGCCCATGGCCCCGCAGCGGATCGTTGTGTCGCTGGTGGGCAGCGGTGTCCTCGAACGCTTTCCGGATCTCCATTTTTTGCTGGTGGAGTTCAACGCCAGCTGGCTCGTCTCGGCGGTCGCGGCGATGGACAAGGCGTGGACACTCGGCGTCGGACAGCTTCGCGACTGGTGGGTCGGAACGTGGGACGATGATCGTCCTGCTAGCGACCAGCCAGACATGGCCCAACTGTTCCGGTTGAACGAACGGTGGCCGTACCCGCTAATGCCGAGCGAGTACGTCGAGCGTCAGATCCATGTCTCCTTTCAGGAAGACCCCGTGGCGATCGCCTGTCGGCATGTCACCGGAATCTCGACGCTCGTCTGGGGAGCGGACTACCCCCACGCCGAAGGGACGTTCATGCACAGCCGCGAGTCGATCGAACGTCAGTTCGAAGGCGTCGCACCTGAAGAGCGTCAGGCGATCGTCGGTGGCACCCTCGGAGGATTGCTCGGGGTCGAGGTCCCGACCCCAGCGTGATGCCGTCACCACCGAAAATTGGGGTTGATCGACCTTTGAGGCGAGATGGCGTCCAGACGGACTAGGTCTTCACTCGTTGGTGCAACGTTGAAGAGCCGCCCATGAAACCCGCAGAGCCCGACTCCACTGACGTCGACGTGCTTGTCGTCGGCGCAGGAATCACGGGTATCTATCAGCTGTACCGCGCCATCCAGGACGGGTTCTCCGCCGTACTGTTGGAGGCCGGCGAGGGCGTAGGGGGTACGTGGTACTGGAACCGCTACCCAGGGGCGCGGTTCGACTCCGAGAGCTACACCTATGGCTACTTGTTCTCGCAGGAACTCTTCGAGGCGTGGGAGTGGCAGGAGCACTTCGCAGAGCAGTCGGAGACGGAGCGGTACCTGAACTATGTGGTCGACCGGTTCGACCTCCGGCGCCACATGCGGTTTGGGGCCAAGGTAACCGCAGCGACCTGGGACGAGCCGTCGGGGAAGTGGACCGTGGAAACCGGCGACGGTAACCAGTACCGGACCGAGTTCTTTATCGCTTCGACCGGTGTCCTCTCGGTTCCGTTCTTCCCGGACGTGCCGGGGCGCGAGGAGTTCCGAGGCGAGTCGTACCACACGGCGCTGTGGCCGACGACGCCGGTCGACTTCGCGGGCAAGCGCGTCGCCGTCATTGGCACCGGATCGAGCGGGGTGCAGGTGATTCCGGTCATCGTCAGCGAAGTCGCTTCGCTCACCGTGTACCAACGCACCCCGAACTGGTGTGCGCCGCTTAACAACGCACCCATCACACCGGATGAGCAGGCGCGGCTTCGAGCCGAGTTCGAGTCGATCCGGAAGGTGCTGAACACCTCGGTGCACGGGTTCCTGCACCAGGCCCACGATCGGGCCACATTCGACGACTCCGCCGATGAGAGGCAGGCGTTCTTCGAGAAGATGTGGCAGAGCCCCGGCTTCACCAAGCTCACGAGCAACTACACCGACCTGCTACTCGACCCGGCAGCGAACGCCGAGTGGTGCAAATTCATCGCCTCCAAGGTCCGCATCATTGTTCAGGATCCGGAGACAGCCGAGAAGCTGATCCCCAAAGACCACCACTTCGGCGAGAAGCGGCCCCCGTTCGTAACCGACTACTACGAGACGTACAACAACCCCAAGGTGTCGCTCATCGACCTGAAGGAGACGCCAATGGTCCGGGTCACTGAGGGAGGGATTGAGACCACCGACAGCGAGCGCGAGTTTGACATCATCGTGTGGGCCACCGGGTTCGACTTCGGCACCGGGGCTCTCCTGCGAATGGAGATCCGGGGCCGCGAGGGCTTCACCCTCGCTGATCACTGGGCTGACGGGCCGATGACGTTCCTCGGTGTCCAGACCGCCGGCTTCCCGAACCTCTTCTTCCCCGGCGGCCCGCACGCCGCCGCCGGCAACAACCCCCGGTACAACGGCGACCAGGCCGACTTCGTGGCCGACACCCTCGTGTACGCACGCGAGCGCGGCTACCACATGATCGAGGTCGAGCCTGCCGCCGAGCAGCGCTGGACGGACATGGTGGACACGTGGGCATCGGCGTCGTCGTTCACGGAGAAGAGCTACTACTACGGCACCAACATCCCCGGGAAGCCCCGGCGCTACCTTCTCAACTCGGGTGGCCGGCCCAAGCTCTTCAAGGAGATCGCCAGAGTGAAAGCTACGGACTACGAAGTGTTCCGCCTGTCGCGCCCGTCTTGACGCGCAGCGACTCTTCGTTGGTTAGCGGACTTTGCGCTGCTGGGACAAGCAGGCAACGGGTGGCAAATGCTCTCGACCTCGCCGCGACACCGCCGCGGGCCGGATGCCCACTGGACGATCTCCCGCACTGGATTAGTCGTTCGGCTAATATGGGTTAGTCATTCGGCTAAGATGGCCAGTGCGACGCAACAGCTTCTGCGGGGAGCCAGGAGCAACTACCGATGGGGGAATTGAAATGGGGAAGCAATGGATGCGCCCGGACCTGGCGTGCTCTTACTCCCTTCGAGGTGGGCAGAGGTGCCCCGTCCGGGACCATCTGTACCGCAATGCAGCGCTACCTGGCGGCCACGCGGAAGAACGGTCTGCGGTGGCCTTCCACAGGCAGGCGGTGTTCCGCTCTTCATCGCAGTCGGCATCAGGGAAAAGCGATCTTCGTCTGCCCGGCACCATCGTGAAGAGCGCCGTCCCGGTCACGCCCCGAGGAGGGGACGCCGGGAAGGTAGGCGGAGGTTGTCCCATGGAGAGTCTCGAAGCGTACCGACTTGAGAGCATAGGGAGACTTGATATCGATGCCTGAACAAGTAGTGGGTTCGTTGAGTGGCAAAGTCATCATCATCACCGGGGCTGCGTCGGGAATGGGAAGGGCGAGCGCTTTACGCTGTGCCGCACTGGGAGCGGCGGTGGTCGCCGCCGATCTGAACTCGGAGGGCGTGGCCGCCGTCGCCAACGAGATCGAGTCGTCCGGCGGTTCGGCATTGGCTCATGGCGTCGACCTCACCATCGAGGATGAAGTATCAGCGCTTGTCGAGGCTGCTGTCGAACGCTTCAGCACGGTGCATGCGCTGCACAACAACGCCTACGCCGTGCACCCAGGAGCGGCGGCCGACCTCATCAATACGAGCCTTGAGGCGTGGGATTGGACGATTCGCACGTGCCTGACGAGCCAGTTCCTCTGTTGCCGCGCCGTACTCCCGCACATGCTCCAGAACGGCGCCGGATCTATCATCAACGTCTCCTCGGGGAACGGGTTGGCCGGAGGGTTGGGTGCCGCTGCTTACGGGGCAGCCAAGGCCGGCACGATTGTCCTGACCAAGTACATCGCGACCCAGTACGGCAAGCAGGGCATCAGGTGCAACACGATCGTACCGGGCTGGACCATCGGCACCGGATGGACCAAGGGGGAAGAGGACTTCACCGAGGCTCAGCGCAAACTGTTCGATCGGGCACTGGAAGACGTGTGCATGCCCCGCCTCGCGCTGCCCGAGGACATCGCTCCCGTCGTAGCGTTTCTCGCCTCCGACGAATCCAAGTACGTGCAAGCCGCGACCATTGACGTCAACGGCGGCTTGCTGGCTCACATGCCGGGCATCGCCGGCAGCCCCAGCCTGGTCACCAAGAGCGCAGGGTGAAGTCAACCGGGATGCCGCCGAGGATGGCGAGCGAGCAAGCCCGAACAATCCACCAGTTGCTGCGCGACCAGCGCCGTAACGCAACCGCCGGGTCCCCGAACCCAATGTCGCTCACCGAGCAACGGGCCATGGCCGAGCGCGTCGGTGACAGCACCGCCGAGCCGACTGGAGTGTCCTTTGAAGACGTCGGCGCGGGCGGGGTGACCGCCCAGTGGGTGACACCCGAAGGAGCCGCGACGGGTAGGGTGATCGTCTATTTCCACGGCGGCGGCTTCTGCTACTGCTCGATGCGCTCCCACGGTAGGCTTGTCGGGCACATTGCCAAGGCCGCCGGTTGCCGTGCCCTCAACGTCAACTACCGGCTGGCGCCCGAGGACCCTTATCCCGCCGCCGTCACCGATGCGCTGGCCGCCTACGGATGGCTTCTCGAACAACGCATCGATCCCGACCACATTGTCGTCGGCGGGGACTCGGCCGGCGGGGGGATCGCTCTCGCCCTCCTTCTGAAGGCGAGAGACCAAGGCTTGCCACTCCCGGTGGCCGGCGTGCTCATGTCGCCCTGGGTGGACCTCGCCATGACCGCTGACAGCGTGACCACCCGAGCCGACGTCGACGTGCGCCAGGACGCCGCCAGCACGCAATGGTGCGCGAACCAGTTCCTGGCTGGTCACGATCCACTTGACCCCTCCGCCTCGCCGCTCTACTCCGACCTCGCCGGCCTCCCGCCTCTCTACATCCAAGCCGGTGACTGGGACATACTCGTCGACGATTCGACTCGACTGGCCGACAAGGCGCGACACTCCGGGGTCGACGTCCGCCTCGACGTGTTCCCCGAGATGCTGCACGCGCACCAGATCTGGGCGGGCAACATGCCCGAAGCCGACGATGCCATCGCCCGGATTGGCCTGTACCTGCGGCACCGCATGGCCGTCGTGCCACACACAGCCAAACACTCCAGCTCCATCTAGTGATTGGAGAAGCGATGACCGATTTCGCCAACACCGACTCCGCTCGCAGCAACGACCCCCTCGACCAATCGCGCCTGCAGGTTGATCATCTGCGCAGTTATTGCACCTATGACATCAGGATCCCCAAGCAGGCATTCGGTTCTACGGGGGTATGTCGATTCCGCTCCGTGTCTCCGTCTACCCCTCACGGTCTCACCAACCGCCCGCTCGAGTGGGGTCGGAACGGCGCCATCTCATGACGAGACCGAACCATCGTCCACCCATTGGCCTCCTCTATCGTCAAACTGACGCAGCGATGCCGCTCCTCGAGCTCGCTCATGCCGCCGAGGAGCGCGACTTTGACTGCATCGTCATCGGTGAGCACACCCACATCCCTGTCTCTCGCGAAACTCTTTGGCCCGGCGGTGGCGATCTGCCCGACGCGTACCCTGAGTTCCCCGATCCGTATGTTGCACTCGCCTTCATTGCTGCGCAGACATCGTTGAGGATCGCTACAGGCATCGCTCTCGTCGCCCAGCACGATCCGATTGCCCTGGCCAAGACCATCGCCACGCTCGACCACATGTCTGACGGACGGTTCAGCCTCGGGGTGGGGTTCGGCTGGAACCGCGAAGAGCTCGCCAACCACGGGAAGTCTTTCAAGGATCGCCGCGCGATTGTCCGGGAGTATGTCGAGTTGATGAGGGCATTGTGGACCAATACCGAGGCGGAGTACCACGGTCAGCATGCCAACCTCGAGCGCAGCTGGTCCTGGCCCAAGCCGGTGCAGCCTTCGATTCCCGTGCTCCTCGGGGTCCAAGGAGGCGAGCAAGCGATGGAAGCGATCATCAAGTGGGGCGACGGTTGGCTCCCCGGGGGGAGCAATGCGGACTGGCTCGCCGCCCGGCTCGGCAAGCTTCGACGGCGGTGGATTGACGCCGGGCGTTCCGAATCCGGCCCGATCGTGTGGCCCATGCAGGAGGTGGTTGACGACGACCAACTCCGTTCCCAGCTCGACCGCTTCCGGGAACTGTCAGTCGATCAAGTCGTGCTCGACATACCCACCGCCACCCGCCAGGAGATCCTGCCGCTTCTCGATCGCTACGCGAAGGTGATCGCTACGTGAAGGTGATCCACGTGGTGGAACGCCCCACCTTGGGGCAGGGAGCCCATCGGCACGCCAGGTGGCCTGAACTTACCGAACTAGGAATCAACGAAAGGGGAACGATGAAACGCAACGTTCGAGTGGGGGCTGCCGTCATGCTGACGGTCCTGCTCTCGGCAACTGCGGTGGGTGTGACCTCCGGCCAAGTCGGGGCGGCGACCCGTGGCTTCGACGGCAAGACGATCACCATCGGCGGCATCTGGCCGACGGCGCAATTCGCCGGCGCCCAGATTGGCGCCGAGGGCTACGTCAACCAGATCAACAAGACCAACTATCTGCACGGGATCAAGCTCAAATTCGCAGGCTATGTGAACGACGGTCAGGACCCGGCCGTTGCCCTGAGTGGCGTGCGACAGTTGGTCAATCAGGACCAGGTCTTCGCCATCGTCCCCGACCTGTCACCGGTCAATCCGGGCGCTTACCTGAAGTCCCAGAAGATCTTGTATGTGGGCGGTGGCTTCGATGGCACCTACTGTTCCACAAAGGTGACAACCAGCCTCTGGGGTTACTCGTCCAGCGGCTGCCTGGTCCCATCGACGCCTCCGGTGGTCACCGACGGCTACGGCCAGTTTTACACTTACGTGAGGGCCAAGACCGGTAGCGCGCATCCCACGATGGCCCTGTTCTCTAACGATGCGGCCTCCGGAGCCAGCTCCGTGGCCTACGCGACAGTCGAGGCCAGGGGTGCTGGCTTCAAGGTTGTCTACAACAAGGCCAAGGTGCCGATCACGGCCAGTGACTACACCCCCTACGTCCAGCAGATCCTCACCTCGAACGACGGTAGGCCGCCCCAGGCGATCGGTTGCCAACTGACGGCCCAGTGCATCCCGATGTGGACGGCGCTCAAGAACGCCGGGTACACGGGCTCCTACTGGACACCGCTTGGGGCCATCGCCGCTCTCGACTCGACGATGCAGGGGACAGTTACCATCGCCTCGTTCAACAACGAGCCGAGCCCCGGTCTAAGAGCGATGCAGAACGCCATGAACGCTGTCGTGCCGGGGACCCAGCTGACCTCGTACTCCAATGTGCCGTCCTACCTTGATACCGCCATGTTCGCGACGGCGGTGCACATCGTGCAGGCGAAGAAGCAGGCCATCACTCCGGAGAACGTCCGCAAGGTGTTGTCCACCATCAAATGGGGGATCCCAGGCCTGGTGGGGCCGATCCAGTACCCGGCGTCGTCGCTGGCAGCGACCCCTTACTGTACGGAGTTCTTGGCCTACACGGGTGGCACCACCAAGATGGTCTACCCCTACTCGTGCAGCACAAAGACCTTCAAGGTGACCTCACAGGCTGAGAAATTGGGCTGAACGAACAAGGAGGCCCTGCGGTACGTTGCATCGAGCACGGCCTCGTGTGGACGCCGTGGGGCTCGTACCCGGACCGCTGATGGACGAGGCTGTCGGAATGAAGCATCGTCGGCAGATTCGGTTACTACGCCAAGCACACCAAATCGGATCGACTCGACTCTCGGATCCTGGCTCGCCTTCCACTTCTCCACCCTGAGGGTCTCCACCCTGCAGAGGGCCTGGGCCCCGCCGACGCGATGCGTCGAGCCACCAAGCTCCGAGCCAGCCTGGTCAAACGACGGACCGTGGTGATCGCCCGACTCGATGCCTATCTCGAGCTGATGAGCCCGGCCTGGCATGGCGTCTTCGGCGCGCACACGTCGTCCAATACGCCTCTACGATTTTTGACCGCCGGCTATGCCGACCCCTATACGCTACGGCGATTGGGGCAGGCCCGCCTGGTGAAGTTCCTCTGGCGACACTCCCGTGGGGCTTGGGGCGTGCCGCAGCTGACCCAGGAGATCCACGAGCTGGAGCAGCGCATCGCTGTCTTACTCCACGCCCTCGACCCGGCCGCGATCTTGACCTCGGTGCCTAGGGTGTGGGCGATCAACAGATCCTGGCACGTCTGGGGGATCCCAACCGGTTCCGGTCCTTGGCCGGTGCACTTTCGTTCAGCGGCCTCGTTCCTTCGCTCGACGCATCGGGAGTCAACGGACGACATGAGTGAGTGAGCAGAGTGGAGGAGTAGGAGTAGTGGGGTGCCGACATAACCCACCTGGGCTGGGGGAACTGCGGCCCGCCTGAGCGCATTTCCCACGCTATTGCTCTCGATTTCCCACATTGTTGCGAATGCAAGGAAGTCTGGAATACCCAGTTCAGGGCGGTGGACGAGTTTCTAGGCACCCACACGCCGAAGCTAACGCGACGCTGCTGGCCATCGCCGCGGAAACCCGAGCAGCGGAGGCGATCGGCGCCTTCGAAGCTATCCGTGCCGCCGCCGCAGCCGACGCCGTCCGAGCCCTGATCAGCGCAGGCATCGTGGAGGAGGCAGCCGCCCACGAGGCCGTCGAGGCGGTGCGCGCCGCCGGTTTGATCGTCGCAGCGACAGACGAAGCGGCTGGGAAGGCTGTGGTGGAGGACGCCGGTGAGGTGAAGGTCGCTCACGACGCCGCCGCGGATGCTGTCGCGGAAGCCGCCGCCACCGTCAGGGCAGCGTCGATCAGCCCGGCTGAGGCGATGGTCCTGCGCTACTTGCCCACGCAGTCGTCGTTCGCGGTCATCGCTGACAAGCTGGGGATCTCCCGGTCGGCGGCGAAGGAACGAGCCGAGCGTGCCTACAAGAAGCTCGGGGTTCACAGCCGAGCCGAGGCGGTCAGCCGGGCCCGTGCCCTCGGGATCATCGACTAGGTACTTCCCCCGAGAACAGCCGGTGGGTGGGCCGTGGTCGACAGCGCTACCCCGGGGCACTGCACCGGACCTATCGAACGAGCCGCCCTGGTAGCTGCGACGCCGTCGGTTAGACAGCTAGTCCAGGGGTCGAGAGCGAACCGATTGACGACCACTCTGCCATGGCGCTTTGCGCGACTCCCGATCTGTGGCCTCGAGGAAGCCGGAGCAGACACCGAGGCTTCGGCCATTTGGCATAGATGTCGTCCATGGGCGGGCGACAACTGCTGGGAACAGCTCATGGTCGGCCTTGTCGGCCCGCTGACAGATCTGGACCCCAATTCCCAGTTGCCAGGGCAAGTTGCGAACTCCCGGCCCATCACTGACTTGGACTCCTCAGATTGCCGTCTGTTCCTGAGGTCTCCAACCAGTGGGTCGGATACGCCTACTAGAAGGAGACCGACACCATCACTACCGACGGTAGTGATGGTGTCGCGATGACCCAGCTGTGGCATCGTTCTTCGCCAATCCCGTCTTGCCATTTGTCAGCTGGCATAACCGGGCAACGATGGGCTCATGTCGCTCTGAATCTGGCGCTGCAAGAGGTCCATCACCATTCGGAATCACCTACAATCCGCTGGTCGCCCAGTGGCCATGGAACCGTACCCAGATAGCGATTGAGAGCCGTCACTTCGTCGTGCAGCGCCTCAATACTTACGGCACCAAGGTCACCTGCAATGATGAGGTACCGCTCGAATAGACGCCAACCGAGAGCCAACGCGGCGACCTGAGCAGCGCGTACTCGAGCAGCCACGGGGTCGGCTCCGAAGCGCTCGATGAAGACGTTTGCCAGAGTCTGGACGGGATTAACATGTCCGGAGGCAATGTTGATGTCGGCTCCGGTCATCACGAGGTGAAGTAGCACGACGGCCCATCTGCCCATAGTTGAGTCCTTGTCGAAACCGATTTGTTGGAGCGGGCGTTCAGTGAGTTCGACGCCAAGTACCTCGCTCACATCGTCGAATACCGCCGAGATGAGCTCCTGGCGGGAGCCGACGTAGCGACGGATCAGCGCCAGCTCTACGTTGGCACCAGCCGCTATGTCGCGCAGTGAGACGCTCGCAACCCCGTGTTGGACAAACAGATCAATAGCGGCATCGAGTACCGCCCGCCGAACGGACTCAGGTCCCGCTGGGGCGCCCTTCTTGCGACGCGGACCTGGACGACGCTTTGGCACCTGCTCAGACATCACACTCCTTGGCGAGGGCTCGAATGAATGGTCGGTAGCGCTGACCTACTCCCGCACCATTGTCGGGCACATGCCTACCTCATCGGAAGGGGTAGAGAGACCTCGGGAGGGCTGCCCGGGATGCCATGCCATGAGGATCAGTGCCCCGGGCGCAACATCGTCTACAGTCGATGACATTGCGAGGTTAAGGGTGGGGGTCACTAGTCAATTCAGTGGGTTCTCAGTGTCTCGCGGTGTCAAATGGCCGATCGGCTGGGAGTTTCAATCCGTCACCTCGGTTGTGCCGCTCCGTCTCGGCCGCCGAGAGATTTGAGCGTAGAGGCTCGGCGGAGGAGGAGCAGAGTGAAGGACACGACAACGAGGTCCACGGGTTGCCGGCACTCGTGGCCTTGGCCGCGGCGCAGTTCGGCAGATCACGATTGTCCGGGCTATCCGGCCTTGAACTCCGAT
Organism: uncultured Acidimicrobiaceae bacterium; assembly: GCA_963835465.1. Taxonomy (GTDB): domain Bacteria; phylum Actinomycetota; class Acidimicrobiia; order Acidimicrobiales; family RAAP-2; genus Bog-756. The sequence continues at coordinate 99,621 of CAWIFR010000005.1, read as the reverse complement.
CGGGAGGGGAAGAGTTGTCATGAGTGAGTTCGGAAAGCGGTTCCATCGTGCACGTGGCCACCTCGAACAGGCCGGGGTGGTGCTCGATGAGGTTGAGAGGGGTCTGGCTACAGCTCAGGCGGCCGAGGTAACGGCCGAACGCAGAGTGGCGGTTCTCATCGGCATGGGAGCCGTGGCCTTGGGTGTTGCTGTCGTGCTTGGGTTCGCTGGTGCGATCTTCCTGCGATGGCTCTCACCGCGTGTCGAGTCTGAGAGTGCATAGCATTCCCAGCGGCATGACGCGTCCGCAGCCCTCCCCGATGCCCGATGGCCCTGATCATCGGCCTTGGCGTCACGATCTTTGCCTTGTCCGCTTCCCTCTGGGTGCCGCACATCGTGGACAGTGATCAGCAGCAGTGTTCTTCGGCGTGCCCCCCGCACCTGCGAGCTGGTTCACGCTCGCTGGCGCCATCATCGTCGTCGGGGCATGCGCCGGTGCGGCAATGGGGGAGGACGAGGGTCGGCTGGGACTGCTGCGAGAGGTAGGAACGGGCCTGCCCTGAGGCTCGGAGCGGCCCCGTCCCTTCCGGCTCCGAATCGTCAACTGTCCCTGGTCAGGGCACTTGGCATCGGCTCAGTGAGCGGCCCGGAGGAAACCGGTGAGAAGCCGATGGAGGAGTGAGCTCAGCACTCTCCCTTGAGCGTGGGGATGGTGTTTAGTTAGCGCTCGCTCGGACCGACGGCTTCCGACCCATGACGATCTCGTCGAGTCCGGGGCTCTTCCCGGGCGCGAGCTGTCGCGTAGATCTCGGGACTAAAGGCCCTGGCATTTCTGTACTGAATATTTACAGTTGTAGACATCCCAACCATCCATGAGGGCCAGGTCGACCAAAGCAGAGGAGGACGGAACGGCCGAGGACGTGGAGCATGCAGCGGTGGCACGGCACTGCAATCGGACAAGTCGGTGGCGCTCCTCATCCGGGAGGGCCTCTGGCGGCACCTCTTGCCGATGCAGGGCGAATGATGTGTTGGTCGATGCGCATCCCCCGCACTCCTGCTGGAACCGGCACACTCAAGACTCTGCAACCGGCGGTCTGAACAAACGCAGAAGAACGAATTTGGAGAAGGAGGTATCACATGTTGCGAAGACGACCCCTCGCCCGAATGGCTGCATTCCGTCGTGATCGGGGGGATCCCCGTGGATAGCCGAGGGACGCCATGGACCACCAACTGAGGGAACAGAGCGCTGCGGCTCCGTCACCCTTCCCGCCGATAGCGGACTACGCCTTCCTGTCGAACTGTCACACCGGTGCCCTCGTGGCTGCGGATGGAGCCATCGACTGGCTATGTCTCCCGCGCTTCGATTCCCCGAGCGTGTTCGGCAGCCTTCTGGACAGGGGGGCCGGAGCCTTCCGCTTCGGTCCCTTCGACATAAACGTGCCCACTGCCCGATCGTACGAGCCGGGAACGAACGTCCTCACGACAACGTGGCATACCCCGGGCGGTTGGCTTGTAGTCCGCGACGCCCTGACCATTGGCCTACCCTCTGTTGAGGACCGCGTGACGCCCCACACGCGCCCACCTGCGGATGCCGATGCCGACCATCTCCTGGTGCGAACGGCCACGTGTATTAAGGGGAGCGTGCAGATTGAGCTGGTCTGCGAGCCCGTCTTCGACTATGGCCGTACACCTGCGGACTGGACTCTGGGCGAAGGTGGCCGACACGTCGCAGATGCCAGCGGTTCGGGTCAGACCATCCGACTCCAGACCGACATGAACCTGGGTGTCGAAGGAAACCGGGCCCGGGCCCGTCACACTCTACGAGAGGGTGAGCAGATCTACTGTTCGTTGTCTTGGGCCGAGAACCTCACTTCTCCTCTTGATCGGGAGGATGCCGAGTCCCGGATGGAGATGACGGTTCGTCTTTGGCGTGAGTGGCTGGGAACCGCTCGAATGCCCGACCACCGCTGGCGTGATCCGATTGAGCGTTCGGCACTGACCATCAAGGGTCTTACCTATATGCCCACCGGGGCGACGGTGGCGGCGCTCACCACGTCACTACCCGAGGCACCGGGCGGCGAACGGAATTGGGACTACCGCTACACCTGGATGCGGGACTCCACGTTCACGCTTCAGGCCCTGCACTACCTGAATCTGGGATGGGAGGCCGAAGAGTTCATGCAGTTCGTGGCCGACCTCGAGCCGAACGAGGACGGCGGTCTACAGATCATGTATGGGATCGATGGTCGAAGGGACCTGACCGAGTCGACTAGGGATGACCTGTCCGGTTACGGCGGAGCCCGTCCGGTGCGGCTCGGCAATGGCGCCTTCGACCAGCGTCAGAACGACGTCTACGGATCGGTGCTCGATTCCATCCTGCTCCACACCCGCCGCAGCCAACGGCTGCCACGAGCGATGTGGCCGATCGTGCAGGCGCAGGCCGAGTGCGCCACGCGGGTATGGAAGGAACCTGACCAGGGTATCTGGGAGGCGCGGGGGGAGCCGCAGCACTATGTTTCGTCGAAGCTGATGTGCTGGGTGGCGCTCGATCGGGCAGCCAAGCTGGCCAGCATCCGGGGCGCGCCGGATCTGGAGCGCACATGGCGGGCCACGTCCGACGAGATCCGAGCCGACATCCTGGACCATGGTGTGACCCCTGAGGGCGTGCTCCGCCAGCACTACGACACCGATGCGCTCGATGCCTCGACGCTTCTGGCTGCAGGTTTCGGATTCTTGCCGGGGGATGACGAACGGATGCGGGCGACCGTGCTGGCCATCGCCGACGACCTGACCGAGCACGGGTTCGTGCTCCGCTACCGGACCGATGAGACCGACGATGGCCTTTCCGGCAAGGAGGGCACCTTCCTTATCTGTTCGTTCTGGCTGGTGTCAGGACTGACCATCATTGGCGAGCGGCAACGGGCCTGCGATCTGATGGAGCGACTGTTGAGGGTTGCCTCACCGCTCGGTCTGTTCGCCGAGGAGTTCGACACCGAGACGGCTCGCCACCTGGGGAACTTCCCTCAGGCGTTCTCCCACCTTGCCCTCATCGAGGCTGCCGGTCGCATCATCATCGCCGAGCGCGAGGAGGAGTTCTCATGACCGCGTCCCCCTCGGTGCCGGGTGTGAATGCCGGGGGTCGACAACCCAATTGCGATGCGTTGGTGATCTTCGGGATCACGGGTGACTTGGCAAGAGTGATGACCTTCCGGTCGCTGTACCGTCTCGAGCAGCGGGGTCTGCTCAACTGTCCGATCGTCGGGGTGGCGGTCGAAGATTGGACGGTCTCGCAGCTGATCGAGCGGGCCCGCACCTCGATCATCGAAACGGGGGAGGCGCTCGACGACTCGGTATTCAGCCGCCTCTCCACGCGTTTTGGCTACGTCCAGGGCGACCTCACCGAGGCGGCGACCTACGACCGTGTGGCACACCGGCTGGCTGATGCCGCGTGCCCGGTCTTCTACCTCGAGATCCCACCGTTCCTCTTTGGACAGGTCGTGAAGGGCCTAGCCGGCGCGGGTTTGACCAAGTCCGGGCGCGTGGTAGTCGAGAAACCGTTCGGCCACGATCTCGCCTCGGCACGCGCCCTGGCTGAGGAACTCCATGGGTACCTCGACGAGTCGCAGCTCTACCGGATCGACCACTACCTCGGGAAGATGGGCCTCGAGGAGATTCTCTACCTGCGTTTCGCTAACACGATGCTGGAACCGATCTGGAACCGAAATTACGTCGAGTGCATCCAGATCACGTTGGCCGAAGACTTCGGTGTCGAGACCCGCGGTCACTTCTACGATCCTGTCGGAGCGCTGCGCGATGTCGTCGTCAACCACCTCCTGCAACTGCTCGCGGCGGCGACGATGGAGGCGCCGGCCCGGGGCGACCCCGAAACACTCCGTGCGGCCCAGACCGCAGTGCTCAGGGCGACGGTCGAAGCCGACCCCGGCCAGTACGTCCGAGGCCAGTACGACGGGTATGGGTCGATCGAGGGCGTGGCCCCCGGGTCGACTACCGAGACCTACTGCGCCCTGAGGCTCGAGATCGAGAACTGGCGGTGGTCCGGAGTGCCGATCATCATCCGGACCGGCAAACGCCTCCCCGTCACTCAGACCGAACTCCGACTTGTCTTTAAGCACGCGCCGAAGCTCGGTTTCGGGCTGCGCCAACCGGACAGCGAACCCGACCAACTCGTGGTGAAGCTGGATCCCTCGACCGGCGTCCGGTTTGTCCTGCAGGCACAACGAGCTGACGCTCCCACGCCGGAAGCCATCGAGCTCGACATGGAGTTCGCGTCGGAGGGTGGCGAGGGGCCGACACCGTATGAGGTGCTGTTACTGGCCGCGATGAACGGTCAGAGCGCTCGGTTCGCTCGGCAGGACACCGTGGAGGAGGCGTGGCGGGTGATGCAGCCGCTTCTCAACGCACCGACGACCATTCACGCGTATGCACCCGGCACCTGGGGACCTGAAGCCGCAGACGCGCTTGTCGCCGACGTCGGGGGTTGGCGTGGCCCGTGGGGCTAGTCGCAATCGGGCTGTTGAACAAGAGAGCAAAGAGGTAGAGCCATGAAGGTGATCATTGTCGGCGGGGTCGCGGGTGGTGCGTCGTGCGCGGCGCGTCTGCGTCGGTTGGACGAGGAGGTCGAGATCCTCATGGTGGAGCGCGGCCCTTATGTCTCCTATGCGAACTGTGGACTGCCCTACCACGTCGGAGGTGTGATCGAGCACGAGTCGAGTCTGCTGGTCGCCAATGAGCGGGTCTTCCGGGAGCAGTTCGCTGTGGACTGCCGGACCGGTTGCGAGGTCGTCGGCATCTCCGCCGCGGACAAGACCGTAGAATTGCGGGACGTTGCCACGGGCACGGTGACATCCGAGGCCTACGACACGCTGGTGCTGTCCCCGGGGGCAGCCTCGGTTCGCCCACCGCTGCCCGGCATCGACCTCCCGGGCATCTTCCAGGTCCGCACCGTGCCCGATTCGCGGGAGATCCGCGAGTGGATCGAGCGGGGGACGAGCTTCCTCGCAGGAATGGAGCGCTACTCCGGGTTCCAGACGGTGCGACCCCGGAGGCGGGCTGTCATTGTCGGAGGCGGGTTCATCGGCCTCGAGATGGCCGAGAACCTCGTCCACCGGGATTTCGACGTGACCGTGGTCGAGATGGCGGACCAGGTCCTGGCGCCGCTCGATCGGGAGTACGGGCGTCTCGTCGAGGACTTCCTCGGACTCCACGGTGTGAATGTGGTGGTCGGCGACGGGGTCGCCGGTTTCGAGCAGTCGGATGACGAATCCCTCGTCGTCTCGACCCAGTCGGGCGGGTCGTACCCGGCAGACCTGGTCATTCTCGCCCTCGGTGTGCGACCCGACATCGCGCTGGCCAAGGCGGCCGGTGTCGAGATCGGTGAGCTCGGTGGCTTCCGGGTCGACGAGCACATGCGCACCAGCGATCCCAACATCTTCGCGGTCGGTGATGCCGTCGAGGTCCGGGACTTCGTGACGGGCGAGTGGAGCCTCATGGCACTGGCCGGCCCGGCGAACCGACAGGGCCGCATTGCGGCCGACGTGATCGCAGGCCGCGACTCACATTTCCGAGGCACGCAGGGAACCGCCATCGTGGGGCTGTTCGGCTCGGCGATCGCCTGGACCGGAGCCAACGAAAGGACGCTCCAGCGGCTCGGGGACACGGACTACGAGAAGGTGTACGTCTACCCGAACTCTCACGCCGGCTACTACCCGGGCGCCAAGCCGATCGCCATGAAAGTCCTCTTCCGCAAGTCAGACGGGCGTCTGCTCGGGGCGCAGGCTGCGGGCGAGGACGGCGTGGACAAGCGGATCAGCCACATCGCACTGGCTATCCAGTTGGGGGCGACCGTGTACGACCTGGAGGAGGCGGAGCTCTGCTACTCGCCGCCATTCGGGAGCGCCAAGGACCCGGTCAACTTTGCCGGGATGGTCGGCGCCGATGTAATGCGGGGAGACATGCCGTTGAGCCATTGGGGGGCAGACGACGGGGCATTCCTACTCGACGTGCGAGAGGGGGCCGAGCTCTCGGTCGAGCGGGTGCCCGGTGCGGTCACCATTCCCTTGGGCCAGCTTCGCTCGCGGCTCGACGAGTTTCCCCGAGACCGCGAGATCCATGTCGTGTGCCGCTCGGGCCAGCGTGCTTACTACGCGACACGCATCCTGGTCCAGCACGGATTCGATGCCAAAGTCCGTGCTGGGGGAATGCTCTCCCACGCCATCCTGGCGGCGACATGAGCCGAGTGGCGGTAGCGACCGAAGCAGTGGCCTGCACGACGGAGCAGTCACAACTCGGCGAAGGCGTCCGCTGGGACGCCCGACGGGGCGAGCTCCTGCGGGTAGACATCCTGGCTGGGCGTGTCCATCGCGACCTCGTCGATGAGGATGGCGACTTGACCTCGGTAAGCGTCTACGAACTCCCCGGCACCGTGGGAGCGATCGCTCCTATCGAGGGCGACGACGGCTGGCTCCTGGCCGCCGGCCGGGACTTCGTCTATTTACGCCCCGACGGCTCGTACCGCACCATCGCCGAAGTGGCTCCCCCAGGGACGCGCATGAACGATGCGGCCTGTGATCCACAAGGTCGGTTCTGGGCCGGCACGTTGGCCAACGACTATCACGAGGGAGGCGGTGCCTTGTTCCGCCTCGACGGTTCCGGTCAGCACACGCTCATGTTGGATGGGTTGACGATCTCGAACGGGCTCGGATGGAGCCCCGACGGCCGCACGATGTACCTCGTCGACAGTGGGCCCCGCTTGATCTACGCGTTCGCATTCGACCCCGAGAACGGCGACCTCTCCGGCCAGCGAGTGGTCGTTACCGTGAGTAGGGAGGTGGGTGCACCGGACGGGATGACGGTCGACCGGGACGGCGATCTCTGGGTGGCGATCTACGGTGGGGGGTGCGTCCACCGCTACGCGCCTCAGCGGCCAGCTGCGCGAGGTGTTCGTCGTGCCGGCGGAGCAGGCCACCTGTTGCGGCTTCGGCGGCCCGGGACTGAGCCGGTTGTACGTGACAACTGCCACCGAGGGTTGGAATGACGAGCAGCGCCGGTCTGCGCCTTCCGCCGGGTTGGTCTATCGGATCGACACAGAGGCCACGGGACGCCCGGCGCAGGAGTACTGTCTAGACCCGACCTGGTGGGCGCATGCCATTGGGTGACCGCACCTTCGATTTGGGACACGAGCAGGATTTCCACGACTTAGATGGCCGGGTGGAGGGTGTTCTCGCACCGAAATCCACGGGACGGTGGGGACGGATCGACCCTTTCGACCAGGGCCGGCGCGACACGGCTGGCACCGATGGCAGATCGCAGGGTGGCACGTAGCGCGGCGTTGTGTTCTGGTGACGAATCGACCCGCGCTCATGAACTGTGTCTGGTACTGGCACTGGCGTCGAGCAACGCGTCAACCATTTCGCCAGTCCCTTCGGACTCTCCTTCTCCACCATCAGACCAACCTTCGGCATCGGCATATACGCCGAACTCTCGGCTTCACCCCGACGGGGATCGTCGCATTCAGTGAAGCGAGCCCGTAGGGGCGCCCGTCGTCTTGAAGACCTTGCCGTGATCTGGTCCACCGAGATGATTAGGACCTTCGGCCCTAGGACCCGGGGTGCACTAGCGTGACAATGAAGCAGGAAAGTCCACTGACGTAGATATTGGGAGTTTGAATGCTTGGATATGTGTATCCCTTGCTTGGCATCTTCTGGTCGATGCTGATGTTCACCGGGTTCGTCTTGATGATGTTCCTCATCATCTGGTGTTTCATCGACAATTTCCGTCGTCACGACCACCATGGGTGGGCGAAGCTCGGGTGGACCCTCCTGATCCTGTTCATTCCGGTTTTCGGTGCGTTGATCTACATCGTCACCCGCCCGGCAGAAGCTTCCTGAAAGGAAGAACCTGATGACTCCCACCGATGTAGATGAACTGGGACCCGTCGATTACCTGGTGGTGGAGTTTCCGCCGGGCGTATGTCACTTCAATGGCGAGATGGCCGCAGAGATCGCGGCGCTAGTAGAGGCAGGCACAATTCGCGTGTTGGATCTGGTTGTTTTGGTCAAGGACGAGGACGGCAACATCGAGGGAATCGAGATTGAGGACCTCGACCCAGTCGACGAATTGCGAGCCGCCGAGGCCCAGTTGTCGGAAATCCTGGCAGCGGAAGACGTCGCGAACCTTGCTGCGGCAATGGAACCAGGCACAACGGCTGGGGTCCTTGTGTGGGAGAACACCTGGGCGGCTCCGTTCGCATCGGCGGCCCGGAGGGCTGGCGGACAGCTCATCGCCAACGGTCGTATCCCGATCCAAGCACTTCTCGCCTCGCTCGAGGCAGACAAAATCAGCAAAGGAGAGTGAGATGCCACTAGGAGCAGGACGCATGGGCCGTCGGGGCGTCATAGGAAGGCCGGTTGCTCGAACTGCAGCCGTCGTAGGTGGTGCGGCGGTCGTCGCCCACGGCGTGGGACGACGGCACGACCGTCGCGACGATCGACGTGATGACCGGGGTGACCGGCGGGAGGACCGCCGGGACCGACGGTAGCGTCGCCCGCAGGGCTAATACCCAATGCTGGAGAGCCATGGTGGAGCATCGGCAGCGACGAGGCTCGGCGATGGCCAGCAACTCCCTTCCCCGTACCCTCGTCGCCGCCCGGCAAGCGGACTGCATGAGGCTTGTACTGCAGCGTTGAACCCCGGGATTGGCGACCCTACGGGACTACAAACGAGGGTGGCTTAGACCGAACTTGGTCGCAGGACTGGTCCTGGCGGCGATCCTGGGCCCCCAGGGCATGGCCTACGCCGAGCTTGCGGGGCTTCCGCCGGTGACAGGTCTATACACGACAATCGTGTGCCTCGTTGCTTACGCGATGTTCGGACCGTCCAAGGTGCTTGTGCTTGGGCCAGACTCGTCAGTCTCGCCGCTGATCCTGGCCGCGATCACACCCCTCATGGTCACCGGCGACCCCGCCCGTGCGATCGCGCTGGCGGGCATGTTGGCCATTCTGGTTGGGCTCATCGAGATCGGGCTGGGGGTGGCGAAACTCGGATTCGTCGCTGACCTCCTCTCCAGTGAGGTCCGCGTGGGTTACCTCAATGGCCTGGCTATCACCACTATCGTCGGGCAGCTGCCCAAGCTCTTCGGCTTCTCACAAGTGCGGACAACTTCATCAACGAGGTGCGCGCCTTCTTCAACGGACTGGGGCAAACCAACCGGCCTACGCTCGTGACCGGCGTCTGTGTCCTGGCCGTTCTCCTCATCTTCCCAAGGGTCACCCGTCGGGTGCCGGCCGTCCTGATGGCAGTCGTAGGCGTGACGGTGCGATGACCGGTTGAGGGGCACACCACCATGGGGGCACCCCTCGGGACGCTATTGCGCACGGCTTGGGAAGACGTTCCAAGTGCAGATCTCGCTGGAGAGCGGTGGCCGACGCGGCAAGGTGAAGACCGCTCCAACGTTCTACGTGGTCCTCGGTTACAGCTATTGACTGCCCCGACTGGCTGAATCGGAAGTGATTGGACACCACCGTGTCGGCTTGTGTGACAATCGGTGGCATGTCTACCGAACTGCTCGACATTCAGCGCCTTTTGTACGATTACGCTTGGGGGTGCGATGAGGGCGACTGGGCGCTGCTGCGGTCGGTGTTCAGCGACGACGCCGAGCTCGACTACTCGTCGACCGGAGGCCCTGCCGGCGGTCGGGAAGAGGTGGTGGCCTGGCTCGAGTCGTCCCTGTCCGGAATCCAGATCCAGCACGTCGTATCCAACTTCCGGATCGACGTGACGGGCGACTCGGCCGCTGGGAGCGCCATGTTCCTCACGACCGTGAACCTGGAGGATCTGGGTCAACCACTCACGACGGGGGGCTACTACGACCTCGGATTCGTCCGCGTGGATGGCCGTTGGATGATCCACCGGTTGAGCGAGGTCAACCGGTGGATGCACCCGCGCCACTGACCAACGGCTAGCTAATGGTGATGCCGTTGTCGATGGTGTACGTGGCCCCCGTCACCGACCGGGCCTCGTCGGAGGCGAGAAAGGCGAAGAGAGCCGCCACCTCTTCGGGTTCGGTCATGCCCCGGAGGCCGGCCATCCGTATCGCCAGGTCGGGGTCCATGCCGTCTGGAAAGGAAACGTTGGAGGCGATGTTGGTGTTGGTCCCGGCTGGGGCTATCGCGTTGACCCGCAACCGCGTCTTCAGGTACTCGACGGCGAGCGACCGGGTGAGCTGGACGACACCGCCCTTGCTGGCCGAATAGGCGGCAGAGTACGGAACTCCTTGGATACCCGAGTTGGAGGCAATGTTGACGATGTTGCCTCCTGACTCCAGCAGGTGCGGGATGGCGGCCTGAGAGAGGAAGAAGGGTCCGTCGAGGTTGACGCGCATCACCAGGCGATACTCGTCTCGCGACATGGCGGTCGTATGGGCCGCCCGGTAGATGCCCGCCACGTTGCCGAGGACGTCCAGCCGGCCGAACCGTTCCAGGCAGGCGTCCACTGCCACCGAGCAGGCGTCGGGGTCTCCCACGTCGGCGGGATGACCGGCAACGGTTCCCTCGACCAGGCCTAGAGTCTCGTCCAGCCGGGTCTTGTCGATCTCGACGGCGAGAACGCTGGCCCCCTCGTCGCACAACCGGCGGGTGATGGCCCGCCCAATGCCCGAGCCGGCGCCCGTGATCAGGGCGACTTTGCCTTCGAATCTCTTCATCTTCCGTCATCCCCCTTCGGCCGGGGCGCCCGACCGCTGCTTCACCGAGTGGCAACCGGGCCGGTACCCCTTACCTTCCGGCCGTCACCACCGGTCGGATGTAGGCAGTGTCGGGACGATACAGCCTTTCCGCAAACCTTCGGTTACTGCATAAGGGTCGCTGAGCACACTCCCAAGGGCGACCATCAGATCTATCCCCTAACACCGGGAGCGGGGCGGCCATTGACCGTGGCTAAGCGGGTCGATTGAACCTCACAGATGCGAGCGTCAGGAATAGGTGCAACACTCATTGTCAGTCCGTAGAGTGCGGACCATCCTTACCGAAGGGCGGAATCACAATGGCGCAAGTTTCCCAGGTCGCCAGCTGGAGACCAGATCCTCACAAGCTGGACGCTTTCATCGGTCAGGTCTCCAAAGCCAAGGCGATACATGAGCGTCTCGGGGCGGCCGTAAATGTGGCCCAAACGCAAGTGGGTGGCGAGGCCATGACGATTGTCTACATGTTGACCTTTGAGTCGGGGACAACCTACGGGTCATTCATCGATGCGCTGGCCGATGACTCTGAGTGGCAGTCGTTCTGGGCAGAAGCGGTGGCTAGTGCTTCAGCCGAAATGGTCTCGTCCGGCCTGTACACGGGGATCGAGGGCATCTAGTTCAAAGTAGGTAAGCACCTGATCATCAGGCTCACAGGTACAAGTACTGAGAGAAGAGGTGGGCCTTCGGTCCTGCCTCTCTTTCAGTTCAGGGGGTATCCCACATCGCCGATTGCGTGGGGCAGTGTGCCACGTCGGGCGCAGGCTAAGACGGTGAATCGGACCGACCCCCACAACTCCCCGGGACCTTCGCCGATTTACTCTTTAGCGGTGCCAGATGTACCGATCCACTACTCCTCACCGGATGAGGACAGTTCCCGCTGGATCGGCTTTCCGTTTCGTGATGGGGACATCGTCATAAGTGCAAGATCCAAGACCGGAACCACCTGGCTACAAATGATCTGCGCCCTCTTGGTCTTCCAGAGCCCTGAGCTTCCCGACTCTCTCACCAACATCTCGCCGTGGCTCGACTGGCTAGGCGCTCCCCGGAGCGATGTCTACGCTCGGCTCGCTCGTCAGGATCATCGCCGGTTCATCAAGTCCCACACCCCACTCGATGGACTGCCGGTCGTGAACCAGGTGACCTACTTGGTGACGGGGCGCCATCCCTTGGACATGGCCGTGTCGCTGTATCACCAGGGTGGAAACCTCAACCGGGAACGGATGCGTGAACTGACCGGTCAGCCTGAACCCCAGCCCGTCGGCAACCAGCGGCTACCACTCCACGATTGGCTCGTCAGTTGGATCCAACAGGATGTTGATCCCAGAGACTCGATGGACTCACTACCAGGAGTCCTTTGGCACCTTACTGACGCCTGGAACCGTCGTCCTGTCCAGGATGTCGTCCTTGTCCACTACAACGACCTCGTCCGGAACCTTGGAGGGGAGATGCGTCGCATTGCCGACCGACTGGGCATCTCGGTACGGGAGGAGACCTGGCCGGGACTTGTCGAGGCTGCGACATTCGCTCGGATGCGTGCCGATGCGGCTTCGACGGCTCCCAACCCCTCAGGCATCTTGAAGGACCCGGAAGCGTTCTTCCGTCGTGGCTATTCCGGGGCCGGGGCCGGGGCACTGAGTAGGGATGAGCTTGACCGCTATTACCGGCGTGCCTCTACCTTGGCGCGACCGGAGATTTTGGATTGGGTCCACCACTCAGCCTGAGGGGTGTCCCTGACCGCCGGTTATACAGGTGATCCACCTCCTGGACTAGGCATCCGGGGGATCCTCCTCGGGTGTAAGCCCGACAAGGAGGTATGCGGTGGTGTGGAGTCCGTCATTCGAGTGTCACGTCCGTCCGGACGGTGAACGCGAGTACAGAGTCGGCCACGAGTTGGTCGATCAGTTCTTGGAGTTCGTGGTGGGCCGGGCGCGTCCGAACACCGTTCGGTGTTACGCCCACGACCTGAGCGTGTTCTTCACTGTGGTGCCCAAAGAGCCCACCGAGGTCACTCCCAAAGACGTCATGGCCTTCGTGACCGCCCAACGGCGGCCACGGCCTGGCGCCGAGAAGGTGGTGCGCATCGCCGATGGTTCGTCCGGGCTATCGGCGGCGACGATCAAGCGTCGGCTGGCCGCGGTCTCAAGCCTGTATGGCTACCTGATCACCCGTGACGATGTCGACGTGAGCGTGAACCCAGTCCCCCGGGGCATCGCCACCCGCCGGAGCCGGTCTCGATCCGGCCGTGGTCTGCCTCTCGTGCGTGGAGTGCGTCGGCTGCCGAGGATCCTCGACCCCGAAGAGATCGAGGCGTTGATGGCGGCGCTGCGCACCGACCGGGACCGGGCCATGGTCCAGGCCATGGTGCTCGGCGGGCTGCGGCGGTGCGAAGTACTGGGTTTGCGGCTCGGCGACCTCCGGCTCGGTGAGTGGCGGGTGATGATCACCGAGGGGAAGGGCGGCCACGAACGCCTAGTGCCGCTGTCACCCACCTTCTTTGCCACCGTGGCCCGCTACATGAACGACGAACGGCCGGCCGAATCCACCAGCGACTCGCTGTTCGTCTCGCTCAAGGGACCCCATCGTGGGCAACCGCTCTCGACCCCGGGACTCGACGAGATCGTGCGGGCGGCAAGGAGACGGGCCGGACTCAGTCATGGCACCTGCCACGAACTGCGCCACACCTGCTTCACCCGGCTGCGGGAGGCGGGCATGGCCATCGAGGCTATCCAGGCCCAGGCCGGACACCGCTCCATCTCCTCGACGCGGGTCTATCTGCACCTGAGCGTGGACTGGCTGGCCGACGAGTACCGACGGGCGGTCGAGGCCATCGAGGCCCAGGCTCTAGCGGGGGTGGCCCGATGACCGCCCTGGCCCAAGCAGCGCAGCCGAAGACCCGCCGTCCGGGAGGCGGGACGCCCGAGGTGACGTGGAGCGAGATCGCCGCTCGAGCGCCCCGGATGGCCGCCACTATGGCCTCCTACCTGGACCAACTTGAGGTTTCGGCTCGTCCCAACACCGTGTCCGCAGTGGACCTGGCCCTCCGGCTGCTCGCCCACCGGGTCACGACAGCCGATCCCACCTGCGTCTCGGTGGCCGCCATCGGACGCCCCCACATCGAGGACTTCAAGACGTGGCAGGCTGCCCGACCGGGGCAGGGGGGCAAGCCTTTGTCGACCACCACCATTCGGCACCGCCTCGGCTTCTTGCGCACCTTCTTCGAGCGGATCATCGAGTGGGACTATGACGATGCTCCCGCACGACTGCCGATTCACTCGACCGACTTCCCCATCCTCGATGACGCCCTGCCCAAGTTCTTGGACGACCCGACGGCGGCCAAGTTCATGGCCGCACTCGCCCAGGATCCCAACCGGCGACGGCGGCTCATGGTCGAGCTGCTCGCCCGGACCGGAATGCGCGTCGGCGAGCTTGCTGCCCTCGAGGACGATGCCATGGTGACGCTCGGAGACCTCCGACAGCTCAGGATCCCTGTCGGCAAGTTGCACAACGACCGCTACGTCCCCCTATTGCCCATGCTGAGCGATCTCATCATCGACTACAGGGCGTGGCGGGGACCATCACACAACGGGTACTTGGTCGAGCGAGACGATGGGAAGCCATTCGACCGGCGCACCATCCAGCGTTACGTCGCCGCCGTGGCCAAGCGAGCCGGCATCGGTCACGTTCATCCCCACCAGTTGCGCCACACTCTCGCCACCCAGTCCATCAATCGCGGCATGAGCCTCGAGGCCATCGCCGCACTACTCGGCCACCGGTCGATGGATATGACGCTCACCTACGCTCGCATCTCGGACCAGACCGTGGCCGACGAGTACTTCAGGGTGACCGAGGCGGTCGAGGCCAACTACCGGCAGATGGGCTCGCTTCCCGGTGGCGGTGCCGGGCGCACCGGGACAAGCATGACTCCGACTGACCATCGTCGACTCCTGGCCAACGGTCACTGCACAAGGCCCGCCTTGCTCGGCTGCGTCTTCGAGAGCGTCTGCGAACGGTGTGGCTTCTTCGAGACTGGTCCACAGTTCGTGACGATCCTGAAGCGACAGAGCAAGCACGCCGATCAGCGCGGTCAGAGTGACCGGCGCGAGCTCTTCGACGGCCTCATCGAGGGCGTCGCTAAGGCCCAGTGAGTGTGGTTCGATAGGGGACAAGCCCAGGACCTACGGATCACCTGTATAACAGCGGGTGGGTGGCACTTATCCAAGGGCCCAAAACGCCAGGTCATATTGCCCCAACACGTACTGACGCAGAGGCGGGGTGAGCCCCATGCGCCGACGAACATGCAGGTCAGCGCATGGGGGCAAACGCCATAGGCCACCATCTGGGGTCACTCATCAAAGGGATCCGAGAAATGCAAGATTTGTGCTCAAGTTCTTGCCCCATGGTGCCGATGCAGAATTGGTGGGCCCTCGCAGACGCGAGGGACAAGCTGGTGGCTTGGACATCGAAGTTCAGGTCATAGCCATTGACTAGGGCACGTCAGACCATGAGGCTCGGCGCTGCTGACTGTGCGTGACGGCCTGGGTGACCACACGTAACACCAGACCCAAGAACACCAAGTCCAGCCACATCTGCGCGGTAACGACAAGGTGTGCAGCTTCGCTCTTGGGTGTGATGTCACCGAAGCCGACTGTGGTGAACACGGTGGAGGAGAAGTACATTGCGTCGGTCCGACTCACAGGTGCCCCGAACGCTGTCGCATTAGTGTGGGCCATGACGAAGTAGGTAGTCGCAAAGAGCAGCATGTAGAGCGGAACACTGAACGCCAGTGCCTCGACGGCCCGGCCGACCGGGTGGTTGGACCGGATGATCTGCCGGACTTGCCAGATGATGACCGCTGTGAGCACCAGTGCTCCGAGAATCAGCTTGGTGATCTTCTCGACGTTGGTGCCGCCGCCCAGGGGCAGTAGGAAGTAGAGAGCAAGAACTAGAGCGACCGTGGCAGCCGTGCGCAATACTGCGAAGACGAACAGCCGTTTCCGTCCCCGATCGGCAAGGTCACCGATCGGCGTAGCTCCTGTCGCCGGCTCGTTAGCGGCAGACATGGCCCTCCTCCCCTATTCTCTCGATCCGAGGGTCAGGCCGGCTGGGCGGAGTTCTGCTTGAGCCGGTCAGCCACGAACATCACTAACACGCCAATGCCCACGCCGATGAACGTAAAGAGCACCCGTCGTCCCTCGGCCGCGTAGTTGGAAGGATGGGGAATGTCCGCGGCGATCAGGGCAGCGCAGGCGATGGCCGCCGTGTAGTAGGCGTAGTTGACGCCGTGGATCGACGCTCCGAGAGCAGCCAGGAGGATGATCGCCGCCTCAAGGGCGACCTTGTCGTGGACGACGAGCAGGATGGGTATCGCCACGGCGGCGCCTATGGCTGCGCCGATGACCCGTTGGAGTCCCACCAGCTTGGATTGCTCGAGGCTCGGCTTCATTGCGATCAGGGTGGCGATTACCATCCAGTCGGCATTGGGCTGATGGAGCCCGAAGGCAATGGCGGCGGAGGCCGCCAGCGCCAACGCCCTGACCAACGCGAACAGCACGATCGGGCGGGTTAGGGCAACCGGGGCCCCAGGCTCGCCGGGAACGTCGATAATGGGTGTCGGGTTCCACTTGCGCCTGCTCAGCAACCACACGATGCAGGTGAGCGTGATCCACACGGCTGACCCGATCAGCCAGGCCAGCGCCTGGTTCCATCCGGTGGTGTGGACCCGGTCAGCACGAAAGCTGATCGGTAGTCCAACCGCGAGGACGAACCAGACGTTGAGCAGTACCCCGGCGGTGAATCGGTGCAGCCCGAACCTCACCGCCAACCCGGCGGCCAGTGTGACCGCGAACAGGGCCAGCACCACAAAGCCTGATGCCTGAGTGCCAACGAAGAAGGCCAGCGCAGTCACCAGCGCCCCGACGAGACCGAAGATGCCCATGGCTCGGGCCCGGTTATGGAACGTGCCCCCTGGGTCGCTGAGCGCGGTGGTGAGCACCGCGAACACGATGGTGACGAGGTACTTCTGCTGGTTGAGCTGGGCTATGGCGAACCAGATCACCAGGAGGACAGCGCCGACGGCGATGCCACCGGTGGGGCTGAATTTGCTCCGATCGACTGCGAATACCTTTGTGAGCTGGCTCATTGGATGCGACCCCCTTTCGTCTCGGGTAGGCGAGCCTCAACCATTGTGCGCAAAGTTGCTCCGGTTCGCCCTGTGGCCGGCCTAGACGTCGGATCTGACGGTGATTCGGCCCGTGGCTGTGGCCTAGCGGAGCGCCTCGTAGTCGCGGTCGTTCTGATCGGCACAGGTGGTAGTGAATGTGGCCAAGGCCCGCTCGAATGTGGTCCCGTTCCCGAGGTAGCTGGCGATGGCAATGTGGTCTCCAGAGCGGGTATGGGCGCCCCCTTCTCCAGTGCGACACTCCTAAGCCTTCTTCAACCCGTAGACCTCGTAACTAGCAACGAGCGCAGCGGCTCCGTAGACGATCATTCCAATCCCCGTGATCACGCAGATGATCGAAAGCGAGAGCGATGGGTAGACGAGGCAAAGGATTCCGATTGCGGTGGCGATCACACCCAGAACGACGCGTGCCCAACTGACCCTCCCCTCATTGGCACTGAACCCCTGGATGAACTCCGCCACGCCACCGACGGTCCAGAAGATGCCGACGATGAATCCCACGAAGGCGACTGCCGTCGTGGTGTGGTGGAGCAAGATGATCGCAATGACAATGGAGAGCAGGCCCATGACCAGGAGGGCCGTCCGCTCGCCCGAGTCACCTATCGCCTGGATCAGGCGAATGGCCCCCACGATCAACAACCAGATGGCGATGATCACAGCAATTGCGTGCACGGACTTACTCGGCTTGAACGTCAGTACGATCCCAAAGCCGATGGTGATCACGCCGAAGAGAGCGATCAGCCACCATTGTCGCCCGATTGCTCTGATGCTCTCTGCAGAATCGACATCGCTCGCGTTTGGCATTCAAATCTCCCGTCCTAGAGCCCGAGGGTTTGCTTGAGTGAGCTCAAGGTGCTGCTGCTGCTCGAGACCTTAGTGGCAGCCTGGCTGAGTTCACCGGTATCGTTTTTGGCGATCCCGTCGCCGCACTTCTGCGCTGCACTGCTCAGATCATTGAGCAGCGACGTCCATGCCTTCTGGGCTGTTGAGTTGGGTATGGGGGGCAGTGCCTTAGCCGTCGCCACGTCGGTGGCCAGCGTCTGACAACTTGCGGTGACCGCCGACAGACTGTGCGAGGACACTGCTGCTGGAAGGTCGGTCCCCAGTGCAGCCACATCGGCACTCAGGGTCGTGACCACGGCCTTGTTGTTTGCGACCCATTTCACTGTCCCAGTCACGCTGTTGGCGACCGTCGACGATGTCGGTGCTGCTGCGTGGCTAGTTGTGGTGGTCGAACTGGTACTCGAAGACGAGCACCCGGCCATCACGACCGCGGTGACCATGACGGCCAGCAGCTGCTATGCGTTTCATCTTGTTGGGCCTTTCATTTGGGCGAAAGTACAGGTCCCCCCAGGGCAAGACCGCCTTGGCGGGACCCGTTCGGTCACAGAGAAGCCGCACTGTCAATCCTCGGCATAGTTCTCCCTAACTTGCTTCGGGCCTTCACTCGTCCGTTCCGTGTCCTGGATTGACGGACACGAGCTCGACGCCAAGTTCCTGGACTCGCTCGATGAGCCCGACAAGGTGCGCCTGATCAGTCACGTCGCCGGTGAGCACCGTCGTGCCCGCGAACCGCTGCAACTTCATGCCGTCAAACAGGACTCCGAACGAATCGCCTAGCTCCCCACGAAGAACAAGCCGATAGCTGCGGGGTTGCGCCCAGTTGTTGTCCACTTCGATGCAGCCTTACATTCCGGCAGGCGACCCGTCATCACCTTCCGGCCGGATTCACCTAGGGGAGGCCGTTGGCCGCCGGACCGGACCACCGGTCCTCACTCCCGGCCTGGCACCGACCAATGTTCACAGACAATGGAAGACAGATGTGGGCGTCGCTGCCGACCGGCGGGGTCCGTCGCGTTCGCCATTGGACGCTCGCTAGAGGATGCCCAGTTCGCGGCTACGTTCGAGCGCATCGGCCCGCGAGCGCACGGCAAGCTTGCGGTAGATCGATCGAACGTGGCTATGCACCGTGTAGTGCGACACAAACAGTTCACGACCGATATCTCGCTCCGACAGATCGCTGCGCAGGAGCTGTAGCACTCCGAGCTCCCGCGGTGTCAGCTCGCAATCCTCGGATAGGACGCGCGGCGGACCTGCGCTGTGCCGCTCGAGGGTAGACAGTATCTCGTCCAGGATCCCCGGATCAGAGCAGCGCTCGAGGACCGATCTTGCATCGGCTATCGCGGCCGTGGCCGCCTTGTTCTCGCCCAGGACCCTAAGCACCCGCGCTTGGCCAAGCAGCGCATGGGCCACCTGGATGGGCTGGCCAAAGGTCCGGGCCAGTGCGACGCCGTGCTCGATCAGCGGCAGCGCCTCCTCGGGCCTGCCACGTGCCGCCAGCGATACCCCTACCGCCAGCGGAACCGTGCCGACGGCCTCCTCCGTACCGTGCTCCTTTCCGAATTGGGCTGACGCCTCGGCCAGGATGCGTTGCTCGTCAGTACGGTCCCGCTCGCCGGCGATCAGCGATCGATAAGCCAGCGACGACGTACCGGACAGCCACTGGGCGCTCGCTGGCGCGAGCGCCGCCGATTCCGCGAACCAATCGTCGGCCTCGTCACGCTGACCCTCGAAGTACAGGCCCACGCCAACCGCCCAGCAAGCCAACGGCCGCCAAGGCGACCCGGGACCCTCAAGCTCGGCCGCCCGTCGGGCATTCTCCAGCTGGGCGCCGACATCGCCCCAAGGGAAGCCGGCCCGTAGCATCGTCAAGCTCGCCCTAGCGGAGCTGAAGCCATCGGGCAGCGGCCCTGTGCCCAGATCTCCCAGCCGTTCAACCGCTGCGATGGCCCTCGCCGCCTCCTCCTGCCTAGCAGATAGTGAGAGCACCCATGCCTGAATCAGGATCAGATGCACCTCGCTGGTCAGTACCTCGTTGGGGAGCTTTCGTAGCCAGGCCAGGACGGTGTCGTACCTCCACGTGTTGGCGTACTTGATCCAGAAGGCCTCGATCAGCTCGATTGCTTCGGCGTAAGCCTCGGCCGCCACGGCGTGCTGGATCGCCTCATCGGTCGTCCCGTGATCACGATGCCAGGAGTAGGCGCGGCGGTGCAGCGCCGGGGCCAGGCCCGCCTCCCGACGCTCGAGCTCCACCCGGAGCAGCTGCGCAAAGACGTGATGAAAGCGGTACGACCCGGACTCGTCGTCAAGCGGGACTAGGAATAGGTTGCTCCGTGACAGCTCATCGAGCATCTGCGCTGAGCCCTCTTGCTCCATCACGGCATTGCACAGAGGGCCGGTCAACCGTTCGAGGATCGAAGTCTGGAGCATCAGCGCCTGCGCCGGCGGTGTATGGGCCTCGAGCACCTCCGTCACCAGGTAATCCACCACGTGACGGTTCGAACCGCCAAATGTGCGGACGAAAGCGTGGCGGTCGACGGTGGGCTGCAGCGAGAGCGCCGCGAGATAGAGCCCCGCCGGCCATCCCTCCGTCTTCCCCACCAGACTGTCGACGTCTTCGGCTGTGAGGTCAAGCCCGAGGCGGCCGTTGAGGAATGCGTCCGCTTCCCGGTTGGTGAATCGCAGATCGGCGGCTCGAAGCTCGAGTAGTTCGCCGTGGGCGCGCAGACTGGCCACCGGAAGGCTTGGTTCCGTCCTGGTGGCGAGTACGACATGGAATCCAAGCGGCGCATGTTCGATGAACCAGCGCACACTGGCGCGTGCCGGTTCGCTGGAGACCCGGTGGAAGTCGTCCAGGATGAGGGTGATCTCACCCTGGCCGTCTAGCTCGTTGACCAGACGAGGCAGAACCACATCAATCACCGGTGCCACGAGCGACTGCGATGACGTCGACTTGGCGACGTCGCGGTTCACGCGCCGTAGCGCCCCGATGGCATGCGACCACAGGACCACGGGGTCGTTGTCGCCCTCGTCCAGCGTCAGCCACGCAACGAGTCTCTGAGCGGCCTCGGCCTCGTACCAGGCAGAGAGAAGAGTGGTCTTCCCGAAGCCCGCCGGGCAGGCGACAAGAGTGAGCCTGCGATCCGATCCGCTTCGAAGACGTTCCTGGAGGCGCTCGCGCGGGATCGACTGTTCGCGCACAGAGCGGCGGCCGCAGCTTTGTGCCCACCAGGATCGGCTGCTCGACACCCTCGAGCCCCCCGCCGTCCGCGGGAAATCCTGCAGGTCAGAGGTGTCGTGGCGGGCCTCTGGCAGTACCTGACGGAGTGACCGGCTCGGCCCCCGCTCACTACCGAGGGGCTCCCTTGCAGGGGACATAACGCCTAGCTTGCCAGTTCAGATTTCCTGGGTCCATGGCCGAAAGTCCCTAGCGAAGCCGGCGCCGTTCCTTCGCTCGCTCTCAGACTGGCCTCCACGGCGACGCCTAGAGCCCATTGATCTTGCCGGCCAGGCACGTTTCCCCCACTGGCGGCGACCTCCCGGTAGGCGATGGAAGGCCGGATCGGACAACGTGGTGGTTTTCCCCTAGGTGAATCCGGCTGGCAGGTGATGACAATTCGCCTACATAAGTGTGAACCTTCCGGATGACGAACCGACCGCTGAAGGTGTAGCTCGAGTTGACCAACAGGGCGTTTGCCATTGTCGAAACATGCAAAGTAGCGCCAGACGTCCCCAATGACTGCACAGAAAGAATGGAGAAAGCATGATGGCCAAACCTGACGCAGTATTCGTCTACATCGGGACCTATCCCAGCGAGGTCTCGGCACGAGCCGACTACGACATCGTGAAGGACCTCCATGCTGCAGGGGCAGTCGGCACTTATGACGCTGCTGTAGTGACCAAGGATGCAGATGGCAAAGTCCACGTCAACAAAGATGAGACGGCAACACGTCATGGCGCGTGGGGTGGGGCGGCGGTCGGTGCGGTCGTCGGCATCCTCTTCCCACCTGCAGTCATCGGCGCCGCGGCAGTCGGGGCGGCCGTCGGCGGCGTGAGCGGCCACCTGTGGAAAGGCATGTCTCGGGCGGACGTGAAGGAGTTCGGGGACATCATCGATGCAGGGCAGGCTGCACTGGTCATCGTCGGCGAGAGCACTATCGAAGATGCCATCGACAAGGCCGACTTGAAGGCCGAGAAGCATGCGGCCAAAGAGCTCGACGTGAGTGCCAAGGACATCGACAAGGCTGTTCAGGAGACGGCGAAAGAGATCGGCTGAGTATCTCCAACGAAATACGACGAGCGTTTACTAAGCATGCGTGGCTGTGCATCATGGAGGTAACACATGTCCTTGACCTCCGAAGTCAGACTGGGCTGGGCCGGGTCCAAGCCCAAGGACCACAGCATTCCCTGTATCAAGCAATTCCAATCGAATAGAAAGGCATGAGCATGGCTGAAGACCGACCCCTCCTCAACACCGTCCTAGAAATGACTGCGGCCTCAGTGAGCCGCACCAATCTGGGTGAACGCGAACTCATGATGGTCCGGCTCGCTGCGCTGGCGGCTGTCAACGCACCCCCAGCCTCGTATCTCTTGAACATGGCGGCGGCCGCGGATGCAGGTCTGACACTGGAGGACGCGCAAGGGGCTCTCATCGCGGTTGCCCCGATCATCGGCACTCCCAGGACGGTGTCTGCAGCTACTGCGATCACCGAGGCCCTCGGGCTGGCGCTAGAGATCGAGAACGCCATTGAGGAGAGGCAAGCATCATCCTGACTTACCGTCACTCGTTCGCCGTGGCCCAGGCACTTCCACCCATTCCCAACTCGGTCACCCAGAAGGCGTGGACATCCTTGCTGAATGATCTGAGCAATACATCCCAGAAGTACAGGGACGGGATCGCCAAGAACGACACTGGGGAACTCAGTCAGGCGGCTGCGAGGATATCGAGCAGCAGCAGCCCGCTCAAGATCCTCACCGGTACCCTGGGGCTGTGACTGTCGCAGCCGACGAATCGGAGGGGCCGGGCAAAGGCACGTCGCCAGAGGGCCTAGACCACGTCACGGCTAAGAAGGGCTCGCTGGCACTCATCGCATTGGCCACTGCACAGTTCCTCATGGTGCTGGACCAGTCCGTGATGAACGTCTCGATCAGCTCGCTGGTCCACGACTTCCACACCACAGTCACCACGATTCAGGCGGTCATCACGCTCTACTGCCTAGTCATGGCCATGCTGATCATGACCGGAGCCAAGATCGGCGACATCATCGGTCGACGCAGGGCGTTCGTCATCGGACTGATCATCTATGCCTGCGGATCGGCCCTGACCGCCGCGTCCCAGACCGTGTTCCAGCTCGCCCTCGGTTGGTCGGTGCTCGAAGGAATCGGCGCCGGGCTCGTCTTCCCGGCAATGGCAGCACTGATTGCGGGCAACTTCGAGGGATCCAGCCGCAAGGCCGCCTATGCGGTCATTGGGGGTGTAGCCGGTGCGGGGATCGCAGTCGGGCCCATCGTTGGCGGGTGGGCGACGACGGTGTTGACGTGGCGTGTTGTGTTTGTCGGTGAGGTCTTCATCGCCGCCTTCATCCTGATCATGACCCGCAAGGTCAAGGACGCGCCGGCTCCAACTCCCAAGCCCCAGCTCGATGTCGTCGGATCGGTGCTGTCGGCTGCCGGTCTCGGAGTCTTCGTCTACGGTGTCCTCGAGTCGAGCACCTGGGGGTGGATCAAGCCCAAGAACGCGCCTTTCACCATCTTCGGATTTCCGCCCACCCTGTTCGTCATCGCCGCCGGTTGCATCCTGCTCTGGGGATTCGTGACTTGGCAACGCCACCGCGAAGCCATGAACCGCGACCCCTTGGTCCATCTCTCACTTGCCCGGATCCCGCCAGTACGGTCGGGGTTGATCGGGATGTTCAGCCAGAACCTGATCCTGATGGGCATCTTCTTCGTCGTTCCGCTTTATCTTCAACTGGTCCTCGGGCTCAGCGCCCTGGAGACCGGGATCAAAATGCTACCCATCTCGATCACTATGTTCGCCACCGCGGCAGTCGGGGCACGGCTCTCGAACCGTTTCGCGGTGCGGTCGATCGTCCAGACCGGCCTGATCGTGACACTCGTCGGTGCTCTGATCCTACTGGCGACGATCAAGCCAACCCTTTCCAATGCTGGATTTGCCATCGGTATGGGCGTACTCGGCGTCGGAATGGGCCTGATGATCTCCCAGTTGGGCAATGTGGTTCAGTCCTCGGTCGAGGAGTCCGGCCGGAGCGAGGCCGGTGGGCTGCAGTACACGGGGCAGCAACTCGGCTCGTCCCTCGGGGTGGCGCTCATTGGTGCGATAGTGCTGATCGGACTGACCAACACCTTCGTCTCCAACGTTCAGCACGACACTCGCATTAGCGCCGACGTGTCCGCCCAAGTGGGGGTGGCGGCTGGCTCCAACACCAACTTTGTCTCCTCCAATCAGGTCGAAGCCGCAGCGAAGAAAGCCGGCCTGGACGAAGCGACGACAGCGGCGCTGGTCGACGACTACGAATCGGCACAACTCCGATCACTCAAGGTGGGGCTACTGGCCGCTGCGCTCCTCGCCCTCATCTCGCTCGGGTTTACGAGGGAACTTCCTCACGAACGACCAGGTCCCCGAACCAGAACTGATCCCGCAGCTGTATCGACCTGAGCTAGATCGCCCCTCCCTGCCGCCCGCCCCTCCCCGTTCGGGTGGCCGCCGCCTCCTCCTCCTGCTCCTCCGGCCGGCTCTCGCCGCCGGCCTCCCGGCGCGCGGTGGTTTTGGCCCGCTTAGGTGCGCGTCTCCCTCTCTCCCCTCGCGACATCACAATGTGTCGACGACAGGATTAGAACCTGCGACACCTCAACGGTCAAGCCGACCTGTCTGTCTCGCCCAAGAGGCAACGTCTGTCCACGACCAAACGAGACCCATCCTGAGACGTAGGACGGGTTCTGGGAACTCCGCGTGACGCCGCCGCCAATCATGCACGACGCTTGTTCCCAGCCCTAATCGTTGAGCGATTTCAGCGACACCCACAAGATCTTCCAGGTTGTATTTCTTCGACACGCCTGAAGAGTACGCAATGGATATGACTCAGCTGTGTTGCGCATGATAGTGCGCATGGGTATTCTGGTAGTGCGCAAGATAGTGCGCAAAGAGTTCGGCCCCGGCGGTGCACGAACACCCCGGGGCCGTGGCCAGCACCTAACTAGGAGGTACTGACATGAGCGAGGTTATCGAAGCGCGTCCCAACGCCGCCTTCCCGCCCGACCTAGCTTCCCGGTCCGGGAGCAGTTTCGGGGTGGCCTTCACGCGCCTGGACCATCCGGGTGTCACGGCCACGATGGCCGGTCGCCGGCAGATCGGTCCTCATGTTTCCTTCCCGAGTGCTCGGTGGCGGTCCCGGAGCGAGGTGGGGGAGCCGGGTCGGGCGGAGCGATTCGGATCGGACGGAGGGGTCGCCCGGGCCGAAAGAGCCGACCGACGGTCAGCGGACCCTGTGGCTGGCGAGGGCATTTCGAGAGAGGAGAATCCCGGGGACCCAGTAACGGCGCCGCAAAAGGAAAGTCCTGGTCATAAGCCCACTAGGGGCCCCCGAACACCCGTTCCCCACCATCCCCGAAGGTCGGGCATCCGCTGTGGTGCACTCGCTAAAGAAGGTGAGTTGCGTCAGCCGTCGGGAACGCGTCCTGCGGTGGCTCTCGCCCCGAGCTGGAGCCGGCAGTGGACCACGACGACATCGAGGGACGGACAGACAAAGGAGGCAGCGGCCGTTCGGCCCTCTACACTTCCTTTGCCGTCGATCGCTCGGCTGAGCTGGACAGCTCCTTCGCCCGGGAGCGCCGGACCGAGGTTTGGGACCGGGGTGAGCCGCTCCGGCCCGGCGACTCGGTGACGGCCGCAGTCAACCGCTTCTCGCCGAAGGACGTCCCCGAGGAGGTCTGGGAGCGGATCCGACCGGTGGTCACCGCCGCGGTCACCGGCACCTCGCCGGAAACCCCGGGTCTCGCCCGGCGCCATCTGACCATCGCCACCCAGTTGGCCGTGTGGGCCGACCGGATCGGGGTGCCTCTCGAGCACACCGTCCTGTTCCATCCCGAGACCATCGACCGCTACATCAAAGAGGGCTGTGCCCACCTGAGCATCGGGAGCCGGATGAACTACCGGTCCCAGCTCTGGAAGTTCGGTGAGGCGGTGATCGGGCCCGAGTTCTTCCCACCCCACCCCCTCCCGCTTCGCCGTTCGCCGACCAACACCCCCTATTCGACCGCTGAGGTGACCGAGCTGGTGGCCTGGTCGCGGGGGCTGAGTACCGCCCACAAGCGCCGGAACGCCCAGGCCCTGCTGGCCATCGGGCTGGGCGCGGGCCTCTCCAGCCAGGAGGTGTCCCGCCTGGTGGGCACCGACGTCCACGAGCAGGATGGACTGGTCCTGGTCGACGTGATCGGGGCGAAGGCCCGCACGGTGCCGGTGCTCCGCACCTGGGCAACTGAGGTCCTGGAGCTGGCCAAAGAGTCGGGGGACCGGGCGTTCTTCCGGCCCGAGCGGACCCGGATCACCCGGGCCGACATCGTCGCCTTCATCAATCGGTGCTCGGACCGGGAGGAGGCCCTCTTCTGCATCCAGCGGACCCGGATCACCTGGATGGTTACCCACCTGGCCGCCGGCACCCACCTGGCCGCCCTCCACCGGGCCTCCGGGGTCACGGCCGCCCAGCTGGTCAAGTACCTCGCCTTCGTCCCTCCGCTGGACGACGACCTCGCCTACCGGCAGCTCAGCGAGGCCGGCCCGCCGTGACCATGGCCCTTCCCGCCTCGCCGTCGGCTGCCCCGCCGGATCCGTCCGTGCCCCGCCTGCGGGGGAGCGCGGACCGCCTCGACGACGCCGTGGTCCGCGACGCGGTGGCCATGGTCGACGCGTCGGGGCTGGTGGAGCAGATCGAGGCGTGGAGGACCGCCGGGCGCCGGGGCCCGGGTGGGCGACCGGAGACCTTCCCTCTCCGGGCGCTGCTGGTGGCGATGGTCCTCTGCCCGGGGACCGACCACCCGGTATTGGCCACCGCCATGACCGACGTCCTCTTCCGGAGGATCTCTGCGGCCCTACGCCACGAACTCGGGGTGCCGGCCCCACCGGGCCCGCTCGACTTCCGGGGCCAGCGCGCCGCCTACCGCAACGTCCGCACCCGGCTCCACGGGCTGCTCGACCTGGTGGACCCCTCCCCGACCCCGAAGAACCGCCGGCTCGATCCCGCCGCCTACGCCACCCAGCTCGAGCGCCGCCGGGCCGCCCATACCGAGGAGGAGTGGACCGAGCGGGGCCGGCGCCTCGAGTGGCTCATCAACCAGATCATCGAGATGAGCCTTGCCACCCTGCCCCGGGACGTCCGCCGCCAGTGGAAGGGTTCCTCGGCGGTCGACGCCACCGTCGTCCCGACCTTTGCCCGGGCCGACCGGCGCCGGCGGCGCACGAAGCGGGGGAAGGCACCCGAGATCGTGGTGCACTCGGCCGATCCCGACGCCGACTGGTATGTCCGGAACCCGACCGAGGCCCACGCAGAAGGCGAGGCCGACAAGGCCTACTGGGGCTATGAGGCCTCCCTGATCGTGAGCGGCACCGACGACCCGGGCCAACCCCAGCCCTTCCCCAGCCTGGTGGTCGGCATGGCCACCCTCCACAAGCCGGGCCGCTACCCGGGCCGTCAGGCCGTCCGGGCCCTGGCCAGTGTCCATCGAGCGGGGCACCCGGCCCACCTCCTGGCGGGGGACCGGGCCTACTCCAGTGCCAAGCCTGAGGACTTCCAGCTCCCCCTCCGGTCCCTCGGCTACCAGCCGGTCTTCGACTACAAGGTCGACCAGCTCGGCATCCAGGGTTCCTACAAGGGCATGCTCCAGATCGAGGGGGCCTGGTACTGCCCGGCCGTCCCCAAGGTGCTGATCGAGGCCACCATCGACCACCGCAAGGGGGTGATCGACGAGCCCACCTACCGGGCCCGGCTGGAGGAGCGGTGGAAGTACCTCATCTTGCCCAAGGCCGGCCCCGACGCCGAGGGCCACGTCCGCCTCCGGTGCCCCGCGGCCAACCCGGCACCGGTGGCCCGGTGTGACCTGAAGCCCGCCTCGGTCCGCCCGAGCACCCAGGGCCGGCTCCGGATCCCGGTCATGGCCGCGGTGGCCTGACCACCCACCCACCATCTGCTCCCAGCAGAGCATCACCGTGCCGCCCGAGGCCGGGGCCAAGTTCGACCAGCCACTGCTCTACGGGAGCGAGCAGTGGCATGCGGCCTACCGCACCCTGCGGAGCACCAACGAGGGGATGAACGGCTACCTCAAGGACGGGGCCCGGGAGGCGCTCGGCGATCCCCAACGCCGGAGGATCCGGGGGGTGGCCGCCCAGAGCGTCTTCGTCGCCCTGCTCCTGTTGGCCGCCAACCTGCGCAAGATCGACCGTTTCCTGGTCGACCTGGCGGCCGCCGCGGCCGGCACCGGTCGCCGCCGGCCGCGGAGGCGTCGGACCCAGGCCCTCGAACAGTGGCTCCCCGAGGACATCCGCCTCGGCACCACCGGTGACCGGCGGTCCTGGGCCGGACCCCCCGACCGCCGCCTGAGAGAGGCGATCGTCCCGACACTGCGGTGACCACCCCGGCGTCGGCGCGGGCGGAGAGATGTAGATGTTCGTGCCGCGGTCCCGAGGCAGGGGCTCGAGTCAGCGACCGCGGGACGAGCGAGGTGGGTGCCAGCCGCTGAACGCCCCTTGCAGCCGTGAACCAACCCCGCCGCAAGGAGTTTTGTCGACGCGAACCGCACAGTTTTGTCGGCACCCCTGAGTGGGCGAGGGGGGACTTGAACCCCCACATCCTTTCGGACACAGGAACCTGAATCCTGCGCGTCTGCCAATTCCGCCACTCGCCCGAGCGACCGTCAGAGGCTACCCGATGATCGAAAGCCCTTGATCACGTGCCCGGGACAACCTTGAACCGCCCAGACGAGACAAAGCCCAGCCCTGATTGACAACCTTCGGGCCGCCCTACCCCCTAATTGGGGGTGTCCACCGGTAGGCTGACGCCAGCATGGGACTCCAGAAATTCGAAGGGCGCCTCGAGCGCTTGGTAGACGGCACCCTTTCCAAGGCGTTCCGGGGAGAACTGCACCCCGTGGAGATCGGGCGCCGGGTCACCAGGGAGATGGACCTCCAGCGACGCCTGGGGGTGCACGGGCTCATCGCCCCGAACGCATTTACCGTCTACCTGTCTACCAACGACTTCGACCGATTCGAGAGCTTTCTTGAGGCGCTCGTGCGAGAGCTGGAGGAAGCGGCCAGGGAGCACGCCCGCACCGAGGACTACGTTTTCGTCGGGCCGGTCACGGTGACCGTCATGGAGGACACCCGTCAACGCCGTGGTCGCTTTGCCGTCGTGTCCGAGGTCGAAGAAGGGCCTTCGGGCTTGCCGACGGCCTCCGTCGTCCTGGCCGACGGCTCCCGGGTCGTGCTCGGCCCCGAGCCTCTCACCATCGGTCGTCTGCCGGAGAGCGCCGTGATGGTGACCGACCCGAACGCCAGTCGACGCCACGCCGAGATCCGCCGGGCGGGGAACGACGTGGTCGTCGTCGATCTGAACTCGACCAACGGCACCCGAGTGAACGGAGCGACCGTCCGGGAGCGGAAGCTGGCCGACGGCGATCAGATTGTCATCGGCACGACGGTCCTTCGATTCGAGACCTCGTGACAGCCGGTCCCTGATCGCACATGCATCTCCTTTTGGTCTCCCTGCCTGGGCCCACTGACAACACCCCCGTGCTTCGCGCCCTCGAATACGGCGTGATTCTTCTGCTCTGGCTGTTCTTCATGTGGGTGGTGCGCGCCGTGTGGGTCGAGGTCCGGCCCCTGAAGCGGCGTCGTCGCCGCAAGGACGCCAACGAACCGACCGTGGTCGGCGCCAAAGGGCGGAAGGGCAGGCTGCTCCGGCTACACGTCATTCGTCCGGAGGAGCAGGCCGGACGGATCTACGACATTGGCGACGAGGTCACCGTGGGTCGCGCGGCGGGATGCGGTGTGCCCATCGACTACGACACCTACTCCTCGAATCTGCACGCCCGTCTGTTCCGTCTGGACGGGGACCTGTGGGCCGAGGACCTGGGTTCCACCAACGGTACCTGGGTAAACACCGTCCGGATCAATGAGCGGACCCGGCTCGAGAAGGGCGACCTCCTTCAGGTGGGCGGCACCGTGTTCGAAGTGGGGAAGTGAGATGACCCTCCTCCGCTCGGGTTCGGCCACCGACACCGGGTTGGTCCGCTCGGTCAATCAGGACCTGGCCGTGGAGACCTCCACGCTGTTCGCCGTAGCCGACGGGATGGGGGGCCACGCGGGGGGGGAGGTGGCGGCTCGGCTGGCCGTCGACGCCCTCGCCGCCGCCTTCGGCAGGCAGCCCACCGGGTCCGGGCTCTCCCAGGCGGTGACCGAGGCCAATTCCGTGGTCTGGCGCCACAGTCAGGACAACCCCGAGCTCCGGGGTATGGGCACCACCCTCACCGCGGTGGCCTTGGTCAACGAAGATGGGCAGGATGTGTTGGCCCTGGTCAACGTGGGTGACTCTCGTTCATACCGGTTCCACGAGGGTGAGCTGACGCAGATCACCACCGACCACAGCCTGGCCGAGGAGATGGTCCGGACCGGCGAGCTGACCACCGCCGAGGCGGCGGTCCACCCCCACCGCCACATCCTGACCCGGGCCCTCGGCGTGTCGTCGGACGTAGCCGTCGACCTCTGGCGGATCCAGCCGGTCCGGGGCGATCGATTCCTGCTCTGCAGCGACGGCCTGACCAATGAGCTGGAGCTCAGCCAGATCAGCGAGGTGTTGGCCTCGGTGGGGGACCCCCACCGGGCCGCCGATCTGTTGGTCCAAGCAGCCCGGACCCACGGCGGTTCCGACAACATCACCGTCGTGGTGGTCGACGTGGTGGTGGGCGACGATCACGACTCGGCGCCGGTGGTGGCGGCGGTGAACGCCGACTTCGTCCCCGTGGTGCCGCCCGGGGAGGCACCCGAGGCAGCCGTCGCCCCCGACCTCTATCCGAACACCGTCGCAAAAGAGGGCCAGCCCAGCCGCCGAGAGCGCCGTCGGGCCAAGCGACGGGAGCGCCGGATCGCCCGGGGACGCCGGTTGATCACCTTCCGGACGCTCCTGTTCGTCATACTGCTGGGAGCGGTGCTGGCCGGAGCGTTCTACGCCGTTCGTTGGTACGACACGAACTCCTATTTCGTCGGTGTCGACCACAACGAGCTGGTCATCTATCAGGGCCGGATCGGCGGCTTCCTCTGGTACAACCCGGTAGAAGTGCAGCGGACCGGTGTCACCACCGCTGATGTCCCCCCCCAGTTCGTCGACCAGCTGCACGCCGGTGTCGAGGAGTCCTCGGTGGCGAGTGCCCGGACCTACGTGACCAACCTGGTCGATCAGAGAAACTGCCAGCTCAACCCCTCGTCCGCCTACTGCACACCGACACCCGGCACGACGACGGCTCCGAGCCCGTCCACCACGGCTGCGCCCGGGCCCACGACCACGGCCTCGGTGCCCTGATGGAACGACGCATCCGTCGACTCGGCATCTTCATGATGCTCTGTTTCGTCGCCTTGTTCATCCAGCTCAACAACATCCAGGTGCTGAAGGCCAACTCGTTGGCCAACAACCCGGAGAACCCGCGGGTGCAGCTGGTGGAACGGAGCCAGACCAGAGGCAGCATCCTGTCGGCCGACGGAGTCACGCTGGCCTCCTCCGAGCTGGCGCCGAAGGGCAGCGTCCTCAAGTACCAGCGGGTCTACGACCCCTACACCGCCACCCTGTTCGCCCAGGTCATCGGGTTCGACTCGATCAAGTACGGGAACTTCCGTGGGGTGGAGTCCGAGTACAACAGCTACCTCACCCCCCACACACGCCCGGCCAAGACCCTGCGTGACCTGCTCGTCAACCGCACGGTGGTGGACGACGTCACGCTGACCATCGACACCCGGCTGCAGACCCAGGTGGCTGCTGCCCTCGATCAGCACGCCCCCGGAGTGCTAGGGGCGGCGGCGGTGGTGCTCAATCCTGTCACCGGGGCCATCGAGGCCATGTACTCCAACCCCACCTACGATCCCAACCCCCTGGTCTCCCAGAACCTGGCCACGGAGACCGCGGCCTGGAACATCAACGCCTGTCCCCCCACCGCCAACCAGGCGCTCTGTGCCCCCGGGAGCCCGCTGGTGCCGGGCAGCTACGGCCAGGTCTACCCGCCGGGGTCCACCTTCAAGGTGGTTACCACTTCCGCGGTCCTCGAGAACCGTCCTGATCTGGCCAAGATGATCTACCCGGCGGTGCCGTCGGTCGTGCTGCCCAACTCGGGTACCCCACCCCAGGTCCTCACCAATTACCACAGTGGCATCTGTCCGGCACCCCCGGGGGGCAACCTGGAGACGCTGGTGATCAACTCCTGCGATGCGGACTTCGCCCAGATCGGCCAACTCCTGGGCGCCCAGACCCTGGTCAGTCAGGCTGAGGCCTACGGCTTCAACCAGCACATCCCCCTCGACAGCCCGGCCGACACCGTAGCGGTGTCCAACTTCGGAACCACCGCCGACTTCGCCAACGACATCCCCGGGCTGATGAAGTCGGCCATCGGCCAGCAGAACGTCACCGCCTCGGCCCTGCAGATGGCCCTGGTGGCCGGGGCCGTGGCCAATGGAGGGGTGGAGATGACCCCTCACGTGATGTCCCAGATCCGTGACTCCCAGGGCAACCTGGTGAGGGCCTACCAACCCAAGCCCTGGCTGCAGCCCATCTCGGCCGAGACGGCGAACACGCTGACGACCTTCATGCAGGGAGTGGTCAAGTCCGGTACCGCTGCGGGAGTCGGCTTTCCTGCTGCCTGGAACGTGGCGGCCAAGACCGGCACGGCCCAGACCGGATCGTTCGGGCCGAACCCCCAGTTCACCGACGACTGGCTCATCGCCTTCGCCCCGGTGGGGAACACCAAGGTGGCTATCGCCGTGGTCATGCCCCATCAGGCTGGAAGCGCCACCGGCGCCGAGTACTCGGGCCCCATCGTGAAGCAGATCCTCGGCAATGTGATCGCTGACCAGGGAACGCCGTGAGCAACCGACGGCCGGCCCACCGATGACTTCATGCAACCGTCACATCCGAAGCGGAACGATGAGAACCCTGGAACCGAGAGAGTGCAGGCCTAGGCTTTGACCCACATGGAACCGAACGACACGCCACGAATTTTCTCTGAGCGGTATGAGCTCAACCACCTGATCGCCCGAGGGGGCATGGCCGAGGTCTACCGCGCCCATGACCGGTTGCTCGACCGGCCCGTGGCCCTGAAGGTGCTGTTCCCCGAACTGTCGGTGGACCGGTCGTTCGTCGAGCGGTTCCGCCGGGAGGCGCAGGCGGCCGCAAACCTGTCCCATCCCAACATCGTCCCCGTCTTCGACTGGGGTGAGGACACCGGCACGTACTTCATTGTCATGGAGTTCATCGACGGTCGGCCCCTGTCGGCCATCCTGAAGTCATCGGGACCCCTCTCGTCCGACCGGACCGCCGACATCGGGGCGCACGTGGCCGCCGCCCTGGGCTACGCCCACAAGCACGGGGTCATCCACCGCGACGTGAAGCCCGGCAACGTGCTCATCACCGACGAGGGCCAGGTGAAGGTGACCGACTTCGGCATCGCCCGGGCCATCAACACCGAGGAGAGCCTGACCCAGACCGGAGCGGTCATGGGCACGGCCACCTACTTCTCCCCGGAACAGGCCGAGGGCATGGGAGTCGACTCCCGCAGTGACATCTACTCCCTGGGCGTGGTGCTCTTCGAGATGGCCACCGGCCGCCCCCCGTTCCTCGGGGACACCCCGGTGGCGGTGGCCTCCAAGCACGTGCGGGACCATCCTCCCGCCCCGCGAGCTGAACCCGGCCATCCCCCCGACCTTCGAGGCCATCATCCTGAAGGCGATGGCCAAGAACCCCGAGCACCGGTATGCCACTGCCGAAGACCTCCGGGCCGATCTGCTCCGGTTCAACGAAGGCCGGACGGTACTGGCCATGAACGACCAGACGGCCCTCCTCCAGGCGGCTGGCACCACCGCAGTGGTGGGCGCGGTAGCGGGTATGGACACCACCCAGGCGGTAGGCGCGGTCCCCCCAGCCGAGGAGGCCGAGGATGAGGAGAGCGGCTCCAACCGGACCCGCACCTACGCCATCATCCTGGCCGTGCTGGTACTCCTGCTGTTGGTGGCGGGGTACTTCTTGCTCCGCAACCTCGGATATCTGGGCGGGAGCGCCTCCTTCAACCTGCCGTCGGTCACCGGCCAGCCGGTGGCCCAGGCCACCTCGAAGCTGACCCAGGACGGCCTGGTGGTTAAGACCACCTCGCAGATCTCCACCGACGCACCCGGCACGGTGATCTCGACCAATCCGGCCGGGGGCACCTTGGTGAAGAAGGGGGACACCGTCACGCTCACCGTGGCCGCGGTGCAGAAGGTCACCGTCCCCGCCGGCATCACCCAGACGTCTCTGAGCAATGCCCAGTCGCTGTTGACGGCGGCCGGGCTCACGTCGACCGTGGTCAATCAGGTGAATAACCAGGCGGCCGGCACCGTGCTCGGGGCCACACCGGCCTCGGGCACCAAGGTGCCCAAGGGGAGCTCGGTCACCCTGACCGTGTCCTCAGGGCCGTCGAACGTGCGGGTGCCGTCACTGGTCGGACTGTCCCAGACCCAGGCCGGCAACGTCCTCGGTCAGGTCGGATTGGTGGTGGGGAACATCTCGTCGGCCCCGTCGAACAACTTCCAGGCCAACATCGTGATCTCGTCCAGTCCGTCGGCCGGGACCTCGGTCAAGCCGGGCAGCTCGATCGACATCGTGGTCTCCTCGGGCTCACCGCCGACCACCACGACCACGACCTCAACGACAACGACAACGAGTACGACGAGCCCGCCCTCGACCACCACCCCGTCGTCCACGCCCTAGACGGGTTGGCCGGCGACTCAGGCGGGCAGGGTCGCAGCCAGGAAGTTCGACAGCAGGCTCGGCCCTTCCAGGGTGAGCAGCGACTCGGGGTGGAACTGGACTCCCTCGACGGCCAGGGTGCGGTGGCGGAGGCCCATGATGACCCCGTCGGCCGTGCGGGCGGTCACCTCCAGGACGTCGGGGACACTGCCCGGCTCGACCACCAAGGAGTGGTACCGGGTGGCCACGAAGGGGTCAGGCAGGCCGGCGAAGACGCCCCGGCCGTCGTGGTGGATGGCTGATGTCTTGCCGTGCATCAACGTGGGTGCGGCCACCACCTCGCCCCCGTAGACCTCGCCGATGGCCTGATGTCCGAGGCATACCCCGAGGATGGGGATCTCGCCGGCCAGTTCCCGGATCACGGTCATGCTGATGCCGGCTGACTCGGGCCGTCCGGGACCGGGTGAGATCAGGATGGCGTCAGGCGAGGCCGCCCGGATGCCCGCCACGTCGACGGCGTCGTTGCGGTGCACCACGGGATCGGCCCCGAGCTCCCCGAGCTCCTGGACCAGGTTGTAGACAAAGGAGTCGTAGTTGTCGATCACCAGCACCCGCGTCCCCATGGACCGTCCATCGTACTGGTCGGGCCGGTGCCTTCCGGACCGGCACCATCCCGCCATGACGACTGGCTATCCTTCGCCCATGGCAACCAAGGCCACGTCGGGGCCGGGCAAGGCCCAGAAGAAGGGCCGTTCGGCCGGCGGCCGGACCACCGAGTCGGCCAGGTCGGCCAAGTCGGCCAAGTCAGCCAAGTCGGTGCAGTCCAACCGGTACACGCCCCCCATCCCGAAGAACGTGAAGACCAGTCCTCGCTGGATGGGGATCACCATCATCGCCCTGTTCCTCCTGGGCGTACTGGTGGTCATCCTGAACTATGCCGACCTGCTCCCGGGGGGTGTGAACAATCTCTGGCTGGTGGCCGCCATCGCCGCCATCTTTGCCGGCCTCATTCTGGCTACCCGCTACCACTGACGGGGTACCGACCCGAAGCTTGCCGCTGCGGAGAGGACCGGCCCCGAAGGGCCGGTCCTCTCCGGTGCTGATGGAGGCGGGGGCCACCCCGCCGGCGGGTTCAGCCCAGCCGCTCGATGATGGTGGCGTTGGCCATGCCGCCGCCCTCACACATGGTGAGGAGGCCGTAGCGACCCTGGGTCCGCTCCAGCTCGTTGAGCAGGGTGGCCATGAGCTTGGCGCCCGAGGCACCGAGGGGATGGCCGAGGGCGATGGCCCCACCGTTCACGTTGACCTTGCTCAGGTCGGCGCCGAACTCCTTCTCCCAGGCCAGGACGACCGAGGCGAAGGCCTCGTTGATCTCGATGACATCAATGTCGTCCAGGGTGAGCTTGGCCTTCTCCAGCACCGACTTGGTGGCGGGGATCGGCCCGGTGAGCATGGTGATGGGATCGCTGCCGGCCACGGCGAAGGCGTGGAACCGGGCGCGGGGGGTGAGGCTGAGGGCGTTGGCCTTCTCCTCGCTCATGATGAGGACGCCAGAGGCGCCGTCGGTGATCTGGGATGAGTTGCCGGCGGTCACCCGTCCGTTCTCGGGCCGGAAGGCCGGCTTCAGGTTGGCCAGGGTCTCGACCGAGGAGTCGGGCCGGATGCCCTCGTCGGCGGTGATCAGCTCGTCGGTGTCGGCCCGGTCGTCGTCCTTCACCGCCACCGGGATCAGCTCGCGCTCGAACCGGCCCTCGGCCGTGGCCTGGGCGGCCCGCTGATGGGAGCGGACCGAGTACTCGTCGAGCGCTTCGCGGCTGATGCCCCACTGCTCGGCAATGAGCTCGGCACCCTCACCTTGGCCGACCAGCCCGCCCCGCTCGGCGTATCGATTCATCATGCGGGGACCGAAGGGGTAGCCCAGGTCCCGCACGACCGACGAGCCCATGGGGGTCCGGGTCATGACTTCGACGCCGCCCCCGATGACGATGTCGTACGCCCCGGCGATGACGCCCTGGGCTCCGAAATGGAGGGCCTGCTGGGAGGAGCCGCACTGGCGGTCGATGGTGGTGGCCGGGACGGATTCGGGATACCCCGCGGCCAGGACGGCATTGCGTCCGACATTGAGGGACTGCTCACCCACCTGCATCACGCAGCCCATGATCACGTCGTCGACCAGGGCCGGGTCGAGGTCGTTCCGCTCCACCAGGGCCTTCAGCGGCTCTGATCCCAGGTCGGCTGCGTGCCAGTTGCGCAGCTTCCCGTTCCGCTTCCCCCCGGGGGTGCGGACTGCGTCGACGATGACGGCATCGGTCATAACGGTCTCCTTTCCGGTCCGGCGGACTGCCGCCTGCCGGCCGGGGCTCATGGTCAGAGGTCGGAACGGTCCGCCCCGGCCGTGGATGAAAACTTGACCACTCGGTCAAGAAACTCTCACGGTCTGATCGTACCCGTCCGGACGACCCTGTCCAACCGAATTCTCGGCCTTCCGGTCCGGCGCCGACGTGGCCCGGCGCTACGGTCGGGACATGACCGGTCGGATCAAGGACATGGACCGATGGCTCGGCGACGGCGGCATGGAGCTCATCGGCACGGTCGGGGGCTCGTTCGACGATTACGGGGTCGACGGCGAGGACTTGGGCTGGGTGACCGGCACCCTGGTCCCCACCGGTGCCGCCTGCAACCCCCACGGGATCGTCCAAGCGGGGGTGCACGGCCTGCTCCTCGACGCAGCCATGAACTTCGCCATCAACTCGGCCCTGGCCGGCCGAGACCGGACCCGCGCCACCCTGGAGATGAAGGTGGAGACCATGCGCCCCGCCCTGTTGGGGGAGCGCTACCGCCTCCGGGGTGAGGTGGTGCGCCTGGCCCGCCAGGTGGCGTACGCCGAGGCCACGGTGACGGACGACCGCGAGCGACTGGTCAGTCGGTCCACCGGCACGTTCCTGCTGCACCGAGCGGAGTGAGGGCGCACACGGTCCTCTCGGGTGATGATATAGTTGCTTGTTACAAGCATATTGCTGGCGGGCACGGGTGGATCAGAGCCCGACACGAGAGGACCTGTGACACCAACGACGACCCCTATCGAGGAAGTGACGGCTGGCCAGCCCACGTGCCTCGTCTCGGCCGAGCTGGAGCGCTCGCTGACCCAGGTGGCCCGGGCCATCCTTCGACTGGAGGTCCCACCGGGCGACCTCACCGGCGGGAGGTCGGTGGACCGGGCCGGCTACTGGCTCCTGGTCCGGCTCTCCAGCCAGGCCCCGATCCGGCTCTCGGAGCTGGCCGACACCGTGGAGCTCGACCTGTCGACGGTGAGCCGGCAGATGCGCGACCTGGTGGCCATCGGCCTGGTGGTCAAGGTCCCCGACCCCGACGACGGCCGGGCGTCGTTGCTCAGCCTCTCCGAACGGGGTCGGGCCGTCCTGGAGACGGTGTCCGAAGCTCGGCGCCAGGCTCTGGCCGAGGTCATCGACGGCTGGACCGACGAGGAGCGCAACGCGCTGACCCGCGGCCTCGTGCGCCTCGAGGCAGGGCTCCACCGCACTCGCGAACAGCACGCCAGGGGAGTGGGCCAGTGAGCATCGACAGCCCGTCGCGCCCCGAGGATCAGACGGCCCCGACGTCCGACGCGGCCATCCCGCCGGCGACGAGCACGGGTCCGGTGGCGGCCCTGACCCACCGCCAGATCCTCATCGTCTTCAGCGGGCTGATGATCGGCATGTTCCTGGCCGCCCT
Source organism: uncultured Acidimicrobiaceae bacterium (assembly GCA_963835465.1). Lineage (GTDB taxonomy): Bacteria > Actinomycetota > Acidimicrobiia > Acidimicrobiales > RAAP-2 > Bog-756. Next base: position 61,148 of record CAWIFR010000005.1, on the reverse strand, counting down.
CGACCAGACCATCGTGGGGACCGCCCTCCCCACCATCGTGAACAGCCTGCACGGCCTCAACCACATCAGCTGGGTGGTCACCGCCTATCTGTTGACCTCGACGATCTCCACCCCCCTCTACGGGAAGCTGTCCGATCAGTTCGGCCGCAAGGGCCTGTTCCAGATCGCCATCGTCATCTTCCTGGTCGGATCGGCGCTGGCCGGCCTCAGTCAGAACATGGGAGAGCTCATCGCCTTCCGAGGCATCCAGGGCCTGGGCGCCGGCGGCCTCATGGCGCTGGCGTTCACCATCATCGCCGACGTCGTGTCCCCTCGGGAACGCGGCAGATACCAGGGTTACTTCGGGGCCACCTTCGCCCTGTCCTCGGTGGCCGGTCCCCTCCTCGGCGGGGTGTTCACCGACAACCTGAGCTGGCGCTGGATCTTCTACATCAACCTCCCGATCGGCATCGTGGCCCTGGTGGTGACGTCCGCGGTATTGAAGCTGCCCTTCCGCAAGCAGGTGCACAAGATCGACTACCTGGGCTCCGCCCTCATGCTGTTCGGCGTGACCGCTGCGCTGCTGGTCACCGTGTGGGGAGGCGTCCAGTACGCCTGGGGGTCCTCGGTGATCGTCGGCCTGTCGGTCATCGCCGTCGTCCTTATCGTGGCCTTCGTGCTCTGGGAACGGAAGGCCGCCGAGCCCATCCTGCCTCCGAACCTCTACGGCATCGGGATCTTCCGGGTGTCGACCTCGGTCTCCTTCCTGCTGTCGATGATCATGTTCGGGGCCATCATCTACCTGCCGCTCTACCTGCAACTGGTGGACGGGGTGTCCGCCATGGTGTCGGGCCTGCTGATGATTCCCATGATGATGGGCGTGCTCGGCGCCTCGGTCTTCTCGGGACAGATGGTCTCCCGCACCGGCCGCTACAAGATCTTTCCCGTCGTCGGCTCCGTCCTGGTCATCCTGGGCATGTGGCTGCTCTCGCGACTCTCGCTGCACACCCCGCACCTGACCATGAGCCTCTACGTCATCGTCCTTGGTGCCGGGATGGGCATGACCATGCAGGTCATGGTGCTCGCCGTCCAGAACGCCGTGCCCCCCTCTCAGATGGGTGCGGCCACCGCGGCGGTCACCTTCTTCCGCTCCCTCGGTGGGGCGTTCGGCACGGCACTCTTCGGTGCCGTCTTCATCGCCCGGTTGAGCCACTGGATCGCCAGTCTCGTGCCGGGGGCCAACGGCTCGTCCATCCACGTGAACGGCAGCTTCTCCATGAGCCCGGCCCAGCTCCACACCTTCCCTCCCGCGGTCCAGCACGGGCATCCTCGAGTCCTTCGTGCGCTCCCTCCATGCCGTCTTCTTGCTCGGTGTGCCGCTGGCCACGGTGATGTTCGCGCTGACCCTGTTCCTGAAGGAGGTGGGGCTGCGGTCGACCTCGGGCCTGGAGCGCCCGAGTGAGGACGTGGCCATGGGGGGTGGGGTGTCAGGTGCCGGTGACGCCGAGTTCGACGAAGGCGTGATCGGCGCGGCGCCGGGCGTGGGCTGAGCCGCCCGCCGCCCCATGCGCTGGCGGTGGCCCCTCCCGGCTAGACAGTGGAGATGCTGCTGCGCATCTTCACCGAGCCCCAACAGGGGGCCTCCTACGACACCCTGGTCGCCGTGGCCCGGGCCTCCGAGTCCTTGGGCTTCGATGCCTTCTTCCGAAGTGACCACTACCAGTCCATGGGCGATGCCAGCGGGCTGCCCGGTCCGAGCGACGCCTGGACCACGCTGGCCGGCATCGCCCGCGACACGTCGCGGATACGGCTCGGCACACTGGTCACCTCGGCCACCTTCCGGCTCCCTGGGCCCCTGGCCATCACCGTGGCCGGGGTCGATGCCATGTCGGGTGGCCGGGTGGAGCTGGGCCTCGGGGCCGGCTGGTACGAGTCCGAGCACACCGCCTACGGGATTCCCTTCCCCCCGGTGGTCGAGCGCTTCGAGCGCCTCGAGGAGCAGCTGGCCCTGATCACCGGCCTCTGGGGCACGCCGGACGGGGCCACTTTCACCCTGGAGGGCCACCACTACCAGATGGTGGACAGCCCGGCCCTGCCCAAGCCGGTGCAACGGCCCGGGCCGCCGATCATCGTGGGCGGCCACGGGGCCAAGCGAACCCCCCGGCTGGCGGCCACCTACGCCGCCGAGTTCAACCTGGCCTTCTCGTCACTGGAGGAGACCGGCACCCAGTTCGAACGGGTGCGGCTGGCCTGCGGGGCCCAGGGCCGGGATACCGCCTCGATGGCCTTCTCGGCGGCCCAGGTCATCTGCTGCGGCCGCACCGAGGCCGAGGTGTCGGCCCGGGCCGATGCCATCGGTCGCGAGGTCGGGGAGCTGCGTGCCAACGGCCTGTGCGGCTCGCCCGACGAGGTGGTGGCCAAGCTGGCCACCTACGCCGGCGTGGGGGCCGAGCGCGTCTATCTGCAGATCCTCGACCTCGGCGACCTCGACCACTTGGCGCTGATCGCCGAGGAGGTGCTGCCCCACTGCGCCTCGCTGTGAGCTCAGGGACCGACCCCCGGGGCCGGCGGGTCAGACCGCGGTGGCGGTGTCGACGGTCACCGCACCCATGGGCCACCGGTCGGCCACCAGGGTGAGGGACTGGATCCGGGCTTCCACGGAGTGGGCCCGGGTGGAGAGCATGAGTTCGTCGGCGCCGGTGCGAGCCTGCAACTCGACGAGGCCGGCGTGGACCGACTCCGGCTCCCCGATCAGGTGGGTGGACGCCGTGGACTCGACGAACGCCCGCTCCTGGTCGGTATAGCGGTAGGCGGCGGCCTCCTCGGGCGAGGGCACTGGGCCCAAGCGGCCGGTCCGGAGCTGCAAGGTGCTGAGGGCCGAGGGTCCCGACAGCCACCGCGGCCTCCTCCTCGGTCGGGGCGCACAGCACGGAGACCGCGGGCATGAAGTAGGGCTCGGCCAGCAGCACCGAGGGGCGGAACCTGCTCCGGTACTGCTCGACGGCCTGGTCCAGGAGGTCAGGGGCGAAGTGGTAGGCGAAGGAGAAGGGCAGGCCGAGCAGCCCGGCCAGCTGGGCGCTGAAGGTTGACGATCCGAGCAGCCAGACCTCGGGCAGGTACCCGCGCCCCGGCACCGGGGCCGGATGGGGCACCGGTTCGTCGCTGTCGGCCAGGTAGTTGATCAGCTCCACGACGTCCTGGGGGAAGGTGTCGGGCCCCGTGTCGGCCACCCGCCGGAGGGCGCGGGCCGTGACCTGATCGGTGCCCGGGGCGCGGCCGAGGCCGAGGTCGATGCGACCCGGGTGCAGCGCCTCCAACGTGGCGAACTGCTCGGCGATGACCAACGGCGCGTGGTTGGGCAACATGACCCCCCCGGCCCCCACGCGCAGCGTGGTGGTGGCGTCAGCCAGGTGGCCGATGAGCACGGCCGGGGCGGAACTGGCCACTGCCGGCATCCCGTGGTGCTCGGCAACCCACATCCGCCGGTAGCCCAACTGCTCGATGACCCCGGCCAGCCGGGTGGTGTCGGCCAAGGCGTCGGCCGGGGTGAATCCCTTGGCCACGGTGGCCAGGTCGAGGACGGACAGGGGCACCATGGTCGGTCCAACACCGTTCCGACCCGGGATCTTCCGCACTCAGGCGGCGCGGGGCCGTCAGCTCCTCCAGTCGACCCAGCGACTGCTCGAGATTGGCCGCGGTGGCCCTGGCCACCATGCCGTGCCGGAGAAGCAGCCGTTGGTGGTCCTGGGAGATGTCCCAGCTCTCGCGGACCCGGGTGCCGCCCTCCACCGGCTCGAGCTCGTACCGCCAGATCCTGCCGCCCAGGAACCGGCCCCCGAAGCCGGCCAGGGTGGCCTGCCAGGCGATCCGCCGATTCTCCTCGAACTCGATCACGGTGTTGACCATCGAGTAGCCCATGCCCAGGTGCATGGACATCCCGAACGTCGCCCCGAGCGCACAGCCGCTCGGGGACCCCGGCCTTCACCCCCCGCAACTGGCCGGATCCGTCGAACTCGAGGTGCCGCGAGGCGTCGGCCAGCACGGCGAAGATCGCCTCGGGGGGAGCGGGGATGATCCGCTCACAGGAGACCACGTCCCCGCCCACGATCAGAGTCCGGGGCTCGACTGCATGATGCCCCCGTCGGCGAAGATGGTGGTGGCGGTGATGTAGCTCGCTCCGTCGCCGGCCAGGAAGGCCACCAGGCTGGCGATCTCCCCGGGCTCGGCCAGCCGGCCGATGGGAATGGCGGCGTCGAGGGTGGCCAGCTGGGCGGGGTCGGCCACCGTGGCGGCGTTGATGGGCGTGTTCACAGCACCCGGGCCGACACCGACGACCAGGATGTCGTGGGGGGCCAGCTCCACGCCCGGCCGTTCGGGTCAGCATCCGCATTCCGCCCTTGGACAGGCAGTAGGCGGTGTTGCCGGGCATGGGCCAGTCCTCGTGCACCGAGGTCATGTTGATGATCCGGCCGCCGTGGCCCTGGGCGATCATCTGCTTGGCCGCCAGCTGGGTGCCGAAGAAGGCGCTCTTCAGGTTGATGTCCAGCACCTTGCCGTACTGCTCCTCGGTGGTGTCGAGAATCGAGGTCCGGGTCTCGATGCCGGCGTTGTTGACCATGATGTCGAGCTGCCCGAAGGTGGAGACCGCCGTGTCCACCAGCAGGGTCAGGTCGGCCACCTTGCTCACGTCGGCCTTGACCCCGACCACCTGGTCACCGAGGTCGCGGACCTGCTGCTCGACCTCGTGCTCGGCGCCCTCGTTGGCGATGTAGTCGATGACGATGGTGGCGCCCTGGGCGGCGAGGGCCAGGACCACGGCCCTGCCGATGCCGGTGTTGCCACCCGTCACGACGGCCACCTTTCCGTGCAGTGCCGACTCTGAGGTCTGGTGTGCTGATGTCATCGCGCTCCTTGTGTCCCCCCGGGCGAGGGCCGGCCGTCCTCGGGATCCTAACGGTCGACCGGCGCCGCCACGGGGTGGGGATCTCCTGGCGGATGGCCGGGTTGACGACGGCGAGGGCACCGGTGGCATCATCGTGGCGTGCCCCGACCGTCGATGCGCGAGGCCACCGCCCACCTCTGCCGCCCTGGATCCGGTGCATGGCCTCCCTCGTCGAACGCCACGGCCCGCCGCCCATCCGTCGTCCCGTGCGGTCCGACCGCCGCTTCGAGTCGCTGGCCGAGATCATCGTCTACCAGCAGCTGGCCGGGCGGGCGGCCGCCACCATCCACGGCCGGTTCGTGGCGGCGCTGGGCGGGATCGTGACACCCGGGACCGTGCTGGTCGGCCCCTGACCAACTGCTGGCCTCATGCCGGCCTGAGCCGGGCCAAGGCCTCGTCCATCCGGGACCTCGCCGGCCAGGTGGCCGACGGGCGGATCGCCCTCGAGCGGATCGGCCGGCTGTCCGACGAGGAGGTGGTCGACCACCTCACCCAGGTCCGGGGCATCGGTCCCTGGACGGCCCAGATGTTCCTGCTCGGGACACTGGGTCGTCTCGATGTCTGGCCGACCGGCGACTACGGGGTTCGGGCCGGCTTCGGTCGGGCCTGGGGTCTCGACGGTACCCCCGGTCCGAAGGAGCTCACCGAGCTCGGGGAGCCGTTCCGCCCCTACCGGAGCCTGGTGGCCTGGTACTGCTGGCGGGTGGTGGACGACCGTCCCGACGGGCCGTGAGGTCCGGCGGGGCCGGGTGGGTGGGTGCCGGCCGACTCAGGTGGCCGCGGGGGCGAGACGGGGCCGATCGGACTCAGCCCGGTCGGTCGGCCTTGCGCCAACCGCGCTCGAAGGGCAGCCGCCAGGCGTTGGGTTGGATCAGGTCATGGATCCCCGGCGGTCCCCAGGACCCCGGCTGGTAGAACTCCACCTCGGGCGGATCCTCCAGCAGTGGGGCGGACAGCTCCCACAGCCGTTCGATGTCCTCGGCCGCGGTGAACAGTGTGGAGTCGCCGCTCATGGCGTCGTGGATCAGGCGCTCGTAGGCCTCGAGCACGTCGGTCTCGTGCTCGGTCTCGTGCAGGGCGAACTGCAGGCTCAGCTTGTCGAGCTGCATGCCCGGCCCCGGCCGCTTGCCGTAGAAGGAGAGGGACAGCTTGGAGGAGTCGGCCAGGTCGAAGGTGAGGTGGTCCGGCCCGTGGGCGCCGATGCCCGAGTCGGTCGGGAACATGCTCTTCGGGGGCTCCCGGAAGGCGATGGAGATGATGCGCGCCCCTTGGGCCAGGTTCTTCCCGGTGCGGAGGTAGAACGGGACCCCGGCCCACCGCCAGTTGTCGATCTCGCATCTCAGGGCGATGAACGTCTCGGTCTGGGAGTCCTCGGCCACACCGGGGATCGAGCGGTAGCCCTCGTACTGCCCCCGGACCACCTGGGTCGACGTCGATGGGGCACATCGACCGGAAGACCTTGTTCTTCTCCTCGCTGATCGACCGCGGCTCGAGCGACGTCGGCGGTTCCATCGCCATGAAGGCCAGGACCTGGAAGAGGTGGGTCACCACCATGTCCCGGAAGGCTCCGGTGCCCTCGTAGAAGCTGGCCCGGGAGTCGACCGAGAGGGTCTCGGGGACGTCGATCTGCACGTGGTCGATGTGGTTGCGGTTCCAGATGGGCTCGAACAGCCCGTTGGCGAAGCGGAAGGCGAGGATGTTCTGGGCCGCCTCCTTGCCCAGGAAGTGGTCGATCCGGTACACCTGATCGGGGTAGAAGACCCCGTGGACCGCGTCGTTGAGGACCTTGGCGGACTCCAGGTTGGTCCCGAAGGGCTTCTCCATGATGATCCGGGACCGCTCGACCAGATCGGCCTCGCCGAGGGTGGACACCACGGCGTGGGCGGCCGAGGGGGGGATGCTCAGGTAGTGGAGGCGCCGGGCCTCGCCCTTCAGTAGGGCCTCGGCCCGGTCCACCGCCTCCGACAGGGCTCCGGGGCCGTGCGCCTGGGTGACGAAGTGGAGGCGCCCCTGGAACTGGGGCCAGTGGCCGTCCACGATGTCCTGGCGGGCGAACTCGCGGCAGGCCTGCAGGGCGAAGTCGTGGAAGTCGGCCTCGCTCATCTCCTCCAGGGAGGTGCCGATGATCCGGTACTCGGGGAGCAGCCCGGAGTCGGAGAGCCGGAGCAGGCCGGGCAGCAGTTTGCGACGGGCCAGGTCCCCGGTGGCTCCGAACAGCACGATCACGTGGGGCTGGAGGGCGTCGGACCCGGCGAGCACGGGATGGAGCTCCGGGTCGGTGGCGGTGAAGAGCTCGGACTCCGCCGTGCTACTCATGGGTGGTCGGTGTCCCTGCATCCGTCATGGCGAGCTGCCCTTCGATTAGCCCACCCGGAACCTAATCACCCCGTGTTTCGGTTCTGTGTCCGGCGTGCGAGAGCTGTGTGAACGTCCGGGTTCATTGGGCGGGCAGCTTGGCGGCGAGGGCCCCGGCCACTTCCCGGACCAGGGAGTGGTCCATGATCCCAGGGGTCCGGAGGGCCGAGGGGACCAGCCGGGGCCAGCCCACCCAGACATCGCGGACCCGGGCCGATGTGGCGAACCCCCACTCGGCGCGTGTCAGGCAGAGCATGGCGGTGACCGGAACCTCGGAGCCCCACGGCGATCCGCGCAGGGTGGTCCGCACGATCTCGACCTGCCGGCCGAGCGCGTCGAGGGACGGCGTGCAGTTCTTGCGGCCGACGTGGAGCTCGGGAAGGTCCAACTGGCCCATGGGGCCCGGTCTGCTTGGTGTGGACCAGGCCCTTGTGCCCCTTGGTGTCGATGACGAAGACGCCGGCCGGGGCCACGGCGATCAGCGGGATGACCGCCTTCGACCCGGGGATCCTTCGATCGTTGAGGGTGACGACACCCTCGCCGCCGATCACCTCGAGCGTGGCCCGGAGGCGGCTCCGGCGGTCAGCGTCGGCCCGCCGGACCCAGGTCCGTCCAATCGGACCGCCGGTCCCCGGGGCCGGTGCGTCATCGATCATCGGCCCAATGGTAGGGGATCGTGCCTGGTCAGGCGGTGATCTGCCTCCGGAGGCCGACGGGGTGGCCCCGAGGCCGCGGCGTGCCCCGGTCACCGGGTCCGATTGTTGCAACTTGGCGCACCCTGTTCCTTTTGGCCGGGCCGGGCGCGAAGATGGCCGGTGGGTGCACCAGTGCCCGGCGCGGGGTGTACCCCAGGGGAGACCCTGGAAGGGGGAAGTCCATGCAAGTATCGAACCTTCTCGAAGGCAAGGGGACCATGGTGGTCACCGTCACCCGGGAGGCCACGGTGGGCGACGTCATCGCCGACCTGGCCCACCACCGGATCGGCGCCCTCGTGGTCTCCCCGGACGGGATCGCCATCCAGGGCATCGTGTCCGAGCGCGACATCGTGAAGCGGCTCAGTGTGCTGCGGACCCAGCTGCTCGACGACCCGGTGGCGTCGATCATGTCCACCGACGTACGGGTGTGCTCGCCGAGTGACGACGTGGAGTCGATCATGAACCTGATGACCGAGCACCGGTTCCGTCACGTCCCCGTCGTCGACGGGGGACGCTTGGTGGGGATCGTCAGCATCGGCGACGTGGTCAAGAGCCGCATCCAGGAGCTCGAGAAGGACCGCAACGAGCTGATGGAGTACATCACCGCTCGGTAGGGACCCCTGGGCGGGCCAGCCCCTAGGCGGCTCCGTCGACGAGGTCTGAACGGTCGATATGGCGTCGGGCATGGGCGATGGCCGCATCGACGTCGTCGAAGAGGTGGCCCCGCCCGTCGAGGTCGGCCAGGACCCCGGCGGTGGCCAGCATGGCCCCGTGCTCCGGTCGTGCCCCCTTGACCAGCACGGTGATCCCCCGTCCCTCGAGCTCCTCGATGATGCGGGCCAGGGCCTCGGCCCCGGAGGCGTCGATGAAGGTGAGGCCCCGCATCCGCACGATGACCACCTGCACGCCTTGGACCTGACGGAACCGTTCCAGGAATCGGGGGACCGCGCCGAAGAAGAGCGCACCGTCCATGCGGTAGACGGCGATGTGCTCGGAGAGCAGGGCCACGTCGTCCACCGGGCCGTCGTGGTGGTCGGCGAGGTCCTCCTGGGTGGCACCGCTGCCCGAGGCGACGGCCCGGAGGGCCAGGACCCCTGCCACGACCAGGCCCACCTCCACCGCGGTCACCAGGTTCACCAGGATCGTGACCACCGCCGTCAGGGTGAAGACGATGGCCTCGGAGAGGTGGGCGCGGATCACCGTCAACACCCGGATGTGGTCGACCATCTTGACCGCGGTGACCACCAGCACGCCTCCGAGCACGGCCAGGGGGATCCTGGCCACCACCGACGTCATGAGCAGGATGACGGCCACGATGACCAGGGAGTGGATGATGGCCGCCAGCCGGGTGCGCGCGCCGGAGCGCACGTTGACGGTCGTCCGGGCGAGGGCCCCGGTAGCCGGCATCCCCCCGAAGAGTCCCGTGGCCACGTTGGCCAGCCCCTGGCCCAGCAGTTCGCGGGTGTCCGACGTGCGGGAACGTCCGGTCATGGCGTCAGCCACCCGGGCCGACAGGAGGCTCTCGATGGCGGCCAGGATGGCGACCGCCACTGCGGGGCCGAGGAGGTGGCGGACCAAGGTCGGATGCAGGTCGGGGATCGCCGGGGCCGGCAGGTGGCGCGGGAGCTCGCCGATGGTGGGGACGTGCGCGCCCGAGGCAATGGCCACCAGTGTGACGACGACCACGGCGACGATGGACGAGGGCACCCGCTTGGACAACCGGGGCCACCCGATCATGACAACGGCGACGAGGAGCCCGAGCACCACCGTGGCTGCGGACGAACCCCACGATGCACCGGCCAGCGCGTCCCACGCCGATCCGAGGACGCCGGAACCGGTCCCCTTCGACTGGCCCACGAGGAGGGGGACCTGCTGGAGGGCGATGGTCACCGCGATGCCCACGGTGAAGCCCTCGATCACCGGCCAGGGGACGTACTGGATCATGCGGCCGAAGCCGGCGAGCCCGGCGCCGACCACGATGACCCCGGCCAGGACGGCCACGGTGGCGACGGCGCCGACCCCGTTATGGGCGACGATCGGGACGAGCACCACGGCCATGGCGCCGGTTGGACCGGACACCTGTACCGAGGAGCCTCCGAAGACGGCGGCCACGACGCCGGCCACGATGGCGGTGATGATCCCGGCGGTGGCGCCGACACCGGACGCCACCCCGAAGCCGAGGGCGAGGGGGAGGGCGACGACGCCCACGGTCAGACCGGCGAGGAGATCGCCCTTCCACGAGCGCCCCAGACCCTCGTAGTCCGACCGCCCGGGGAGCAGGCCCGCCCGCGGGCCGGCCGAGGGCACGGTCCCCCTCATCGCGTCACAGGCGCTTCAAGGTCTTCGAGGGAGCGTCGGGCCCGACCGAGCGTGGCAGCCAGGACGTTGCGGGCTGCCGCCAGGAACTGCTCCACGGAGGGATCGGTGATCCGGTAGGTGACCACGTTGCCCTTCCGGCTCGACTCGACCAGGCCGGTCCGCTTGATGACCGCGAGGTGCTGGGAGAGCGTCGAGGCCTCCAGCCCGGTCTCGTCCAGGAGTCCGCTCACCGGTCGCTCGTCCTCGACCAGCAGCTCGAGGATGCGGATGCGGGCCGGATGGCCAAGGGCCCGGAACAGGTCGGCTTTGGCCGCGTACAGGGGCTGGTTCAGGGCGGAGAGGGGCACATCTGAGTATATTAGTGAATTCACAAATGCATCAAGTCAGCAATCCGGGTCTGAGCTCAACCCCCCAGGGCCTACGCTCGGAGCGTGATCGATCAGGGGACCTCGCTCGGGATCGTGATCGTCGATCACGGATCCCGGCGCGACGACGCCAACCGGCGACACGAGACGTTCGTGTCGGAGTGGCGTTCCTCCCGGGGACTGGCCAACGTCGAGGCAGCCCACATGGAACTGGCCGAGCCCTCCATTGGGTCGGCGGTCGACGCCTGCGTGTCGGCCGGGGCCACGACGGTGGTCATCGCGCCGTACTTCCTGTGGCCCGGCAACCACTGGGACCGGGACATCCCGGCGTTGGCCGCCGAGGCCTGCCGACGGCATCCCGGGGTCCGTCATCTCGTGGCCGCACCCCTGGGCCCGCACCCCCTGCTCGGTGACATCGTCGAGCAGCGGGTCGACCACTGCCTGGCCCACGTGGCCGGACAGGCCCCCGAGTGCGCCGTCTGTGCCGGCACCGGCCGGTGCCGGCTGGTCTGATGACCCCGGGTCCGGGTGCCCGCGGGACCGAGGTGGTGGTGGTCGGCGCCGGCCTGGCTGGGCTGGCCTGCGCCCAGGACCTGGCTCGGGCCGGCGTCGAGTGCGTGGTGCTCGAGGCCTCGGACGGTGTCGGCGGACGTGTCCGGACCGACGCCGTAGATGGCTACTTGCTCGACCGGGGCTTCCAGATCCTGCTCACCGCCTACCCCGAGGTGCGGCGCCGGCTGGACCTCGCCGCCCTCGATCTGCGCACCTTCGAGCCTGGGGCCGTGGTACGAAGCGGTCAGTGTCCCTCGGCGAGGGGCTCTTCGTGTGTGGTGACCACCGGGACACGGCCTCGACCCAGGGGGCCCTGTTCAGCGGCGGGCGCGCTGCGATCGCGGTACTGAGCCACCTGCGGGGCCGCCCCGGGCCCTCTTCGACGGCCTAGGCCCCGCAGTCCCCTGTCCAAGGGCGGCCCCCGTCGAGGGCGTACAGGGCCACGGCCACGGTGTCCTGCTCCGCCTTGGTGGCCGAAGACGGGAGCACACCCACCAGGTAGGAGAGCCCGGCGTCCTGGGCGGCGATGTTCCACGTCGACTGACTGAATTGGAAGGCGCCGTAGTAGCCGTTGCCGGTGTTGATGCCGTAGTTGCCGCCCGACTCCCGTTGGATGACGCACTGCAGGAACGCGTTGAGGGCGGGATCGGGGAGGTTGGCCCCGGCCCCTGACGGAGGGGTGACCGGCGCAGCCGTCGTGGTTCCCGGCGTGGAGGGTGCGGGGATGGTCGGCACCGTGGCGTTGCCCGCGGTGCCCGACGGGCGGGCCGGCGCGGACTTCGCCGCCTGCTTTTGGGCCGCGGCGACGGCGGCCACCGCAGCGGCCTGCTGGGTGGCGGCCTGGGCGGCCACCGCGCTGGCCAGCTGGCCGGTGACCTGGCTGTGGAGGGCGGCCAGGTGACCGGCGCTGGCATTGGCCTGGCTGAGGGCGCCCGCCTGGCTGGCCTGGTCGGCTCGGTCCTGGGCCTGCTGCTGGCGGAGGGAGGCCTGGTGGGACTGGAGCTGGTCCTGAGCGGTGTGGAGCTGGTCGACGGCCGTGGTGATGTTGCCCACGGCGATGGACGCGTACTCGCTGGCCGCCTGCGCGTGCTCCTGATTACCGGCGAACAGCGATGCGGTGGTGCTCCCCGAGCCGGTCCCGTAGTCCATGTACGAACGCACGGCCTGGCTCTTGACGAGGGCCACCTTGGCGGCGATCTGTTGGGTGTCCTGGTCGATCTGCTGGCCGATCTGGGCGATGGCCTGGTTGTCGGCGGCCACCTGGGCGGACACCACCGAGTACCGCTGCCGGTAGGTGTCGACCTCGAGTTGCTGCTGGATCAGCTGTTGGGAGATGGCGGCGGCCTGCGCCCGGAGCGACGAGAGCTGGTCGGCGCCCGCGGCTCGTGAGGCGGCGACCACCCACAAGGAGGTCGAGGCCACGAGCGAGACGAGGAGCACAGCCGAGATCCTGCGTCGACGGTGCACCCTGGCGGTCAGATCCGCCATCGGTGAGAACCGGGCGCGAAACACAATGGATGGCCATTTTAGGGGTGTCGGCTGTGGACAAACAAGACGCCCCTCGTCCGGGGCGTCCTCCGACGCCGATCCCACGGTCTCGGGGCGGCCTACCGAATGCCGAGGATCTGGCCGGCCAGGGCCTCCACCTGGGGAACGGTGGCCGAACCAGTGACCAGCAGCGAGGTCGAGCCCTTCAGGACCACCACCGTGCTGTTGGTGATCCCGCCGGCCGTCAGGGTCGAGGTGTAGGCCTGATCACCGAGGCCGGGCGCGGGTGTGGTGGTCTCGCCCTGCTTGTCGAACTGGGCCCGGGCGGCGGCGAACGCCGCGGCACTGGTGCCCGTCTCGATGCGCACGATCGCCGACTGGGGCTCGGTCGTCGACTTGTAGACACAGACCGTCACCGGACCCTCGACCCGGGAGGTCGGCGGGCCCACCGAGGTGCCCAGCTCGCGGTTGACCTCACTGGCCGGGATGGACGGGCACGACACCGTCGTCGCCTTGGCGCCACCACCCGAGGACGAGCCGCCCGACGAGGTGGCCGCCGCCGTCGACGATGTCGACGGCGAGCTCGAGCTCGAGCACGCGGCGAGGCCGAGGGGGAGGACGACGGCCAGTGCACAAAGGACGAGGGCGCCGGGCCGGCGGTCGGGAGCGGTCGCCTGCATCGGGGCACGATAACCCCCAGCCTTCGGGGTCCGCGGGTTCGCGGCGATGAGCCGGCCGGTCAGGCCGCCCCGGTGGCCGTGGTCATCAGCGTGGTCCGTGGGCGCCCGACGGTGTGCGGCCGCTCGGCCTCGGGGCCGGTGCCGGCCGGACGTCCGGCGCCGAGCAGGGTGCACAGTCCGCCGGCCAGGGCTGCGGTGCCGGCGCAGTACCACCACAGGTGATGGAAGCCGGCCAGAGCCGCGACCGCCCCGGTCGGCGTGCCGAGGATCACCACCAGCAGGGCGACGCCGAAAGCGCCCCCGACCTGGCGGGCCGTCTGGTTGACGGCGCTGCCGACGGCGAAGCGCTCGGGGTGCAGGCTGGACACCGCAGCTGCGCTCAGCACCGGGAAGGTGAGACCGATGCCGAGGCCGGTGATCAGGGTGGCGGGCAGCCAGACGGCCAGATAGTCCGGTCGGAGCCCCACCCGGGTGGCGTACCAAGCCAGGCCGGCCACGAACACGACGAACCCGGCTCAGGAGCACCCGGCGGAAGCCGACGCGGGCGGCCATGCGCCCAGCCGGACCGGACACCGCCGCCACCACCAGGGGACCGGGGGTCACGGCCAGACCGGCTTTCAGGATGGAGTAGTGCCACACGCCGGTCAGGAACAGGATGTTGCCGAGCAGCATGGCGAAGAAGCCCATGGCGTAGAGGAAGGTCGCTGCGTTGGCCACGCTGAACGACCGGACCGGAAGAGGTCAGGTCGAGTACCGGTTCGGGATGCCGCGCCGACCGGCGGAGGAAGGCCACGCCCACGACGACGGCGCCGGCGAAGCAGGCCAGCACCGGCGCTGAGGACCACCCCCAGGTCGGGCCCTGGGAGATGCCGAGGACGAGGGCGGCCAGCGCCACGCTGATCAGGACCACGCCGAGATAGTCGGGGGCCGCGCCCGAGGCCCGGGTGGTGGACTCGGCCAGTACCCGCCGGCCGACCAGCCAGGCCACCACGCCGATGGGCACGTTGACGACGAACACCCAGCGCCAGCCGCCGGCGGCGATGAGGGCGGCGCCGAAGGAGGGTCCGGTGGCGACCGCCAGGGCGCCCACGCCACCCCACAGCGCCACGGTCTGGGAACGGCGCGCCGGCGGGTAGGCCCCGAGCAGCAGTCCGAGCGATGAGGGCAGCAGCGCCGCCGCCCCCACCCCCTGCACGACCCGGCCGAGCACCAACAACAGGACCGATGGGGCCAAGGCGCAGAGGGCCGAGCCGAGGCAGAAGATGCCCAATCCGGCGAAGAACACCCGGCGGCTGCCAGGCGGTCGGCCGTCCGGCCCGGCGGTGACTAGCAGCGACCCGAACACGATGCCGTAGCCGGTGATGACCCAGGCCAGGGTGGCCCGGCTGTCGGTCGGGGAAGGAGCGCTCCATGGCCGGAAAGGCCACGTTCACGATGGAGAGGTCGAGCGAGGCCATAAAGGCGCCGAGCGCGGTGACCACGAAGATGGTCCGCTGTCTCGGCGTGGCCATGGCCGGGACCACCTGGTCTACGGTCGATTCCGTCATGGAACCGACTCTAGGGGAGTGTGTTTCATAATGCAACTGACTCATACGAGCAATCGGGGTGGGCGGTGACCGAGCGCGGCGTGGCCCTCGTCACGGGAGCCAGTCGCGGCATCGGCAAGGCCATCGCCGTGCCACGCGAGCGACCTCGCCCGCAACGAGGTGTTCGGCCCGGTCCAGGCCATCCTCCGGTTCGATTCCGAGGACGAGGCGCTCGCCTTGGCCAACGACAGCCCCTACGGCTTGGCCGCGTATCTCCACACCACCGACCCGCGCCGGATCGAGCGGTTCGTCCGGGAACTCACCACCGGGACGGTGCAGGTGAACGGGATGGGCCGCATCTCGCCGGCCGCCCCGTTCGGCGGTACCAAGCAGAGCGGCTTCGGGCGAGAGGGCGGTCGGGCCGGCATCGAGGAGTTCGTACAGACCAAGACGATCCACACCGACTCGGAGCGTTCGCTCGGGGTCAGGTGCCCCCCCGGCGGTCAACAGTTCGGACCTGCCGATCTGGCGGATCAGGGCGGCGTCGAAGTAGATCCGCTCGTCGATGATCCCGTCCCCCGCGAAGAAGAACACGGCGATGACCGGTACACGGAACGAGCGTCCGGTGGGGGCAGCCCATAGAAGCCACCGAGGTTGGTGCCGAGGAGGTCGAACTCGGCGATGGTCGAGTCGTCGGCGACATGGAACCGCACATGCTCATGGCGTTGGTCGGGGAAGGCGGTTCGGGTGCCGCGGTAGTAGCCCATCACCTCCTCGGCGCCGTCGGACACCTCCCCGGTGGCCATGATCTCGTAGTGCGGTTGTCCGTTGAACGTGGCCAGTGTGCGGTCGAACTCATGGTCGGTCTCGGTGGTGAAGTGCCCGATCAGCACCGCATGCCGTCCCTCCGTCAACGCCTGGTCCACCGGCGCGATCCCGGGCTCCGACGTGGCCCGGGCCGTGATCCGCCGCCCTAGAGGATGAAGAGCATCTCCTGGTAGGTGGCCAGCGGCCACAGGTCGTCGGCCACCAGTGTCTCGAGGTCGTCGGCGGCGGCGCGGACCGCGTCCATGGCCGGCAGCAGCCCGTCTGCGGCGTGCTCGGCCTCTTCTCGGTCGACTCGACGTCGTGCTCGTGGTCGAGCTCCGACGCGCAGCGCGGCGATGCCCGCCCGCAGCTCGGCGATCGTTGCCGCGACACCTCGTCGAGCGTCGATGGTGTCGACCTCGACCCCGGCCGCCTTCAGGCTGGCCACGTTGGTGGCCAGCTCGGTCTGGTAGCGCAGCGCCGCGGGCAGGATCACGGTGTTCGCCATCTCCAGCGTCGACTCGGCCTCCACCCCGATGCTCAGGATGTACTGCTCGAGGGCGATCTCGTAGCGGCTGTGCATCTCCCGGTGGTTGAACACGCCGTACTGGCTGAACAGCTCCATCGCCTCCTCGGTGATGAGCTCGGGGAGGGCGTCGAGCGTGGTGCGGAGGTTGGGGAGCCCGCGCGCCGCCGCCTCGATCTGCCACTCGTCGGTGTAGCCGTCGCCGTTGAAGACCACGCTGCCGTGGTTGGTGATGACCTCCTCCAGCACCTTCTGCACGGCGACGTTGAACTCGGTGCCCTCGCCGACGAGCGCCTCGAGCTCGGTGGCGATGTAGTCGAGCGCCTCGGCCAGGATGGTGTTGATGGTGACCATCGGCCCGGCGATCGACTGCAGGGAGCCGGGCGCCCGGAACTCGAACCGGTTGCCGGTGAAGGCGAAGGGGCTGGTGCGGTTGCGGTCGCCCGGGTCGGTCGGGAGGACCGGCAGGGTGTCGACGCCGATCGTCGAGCGTGCCCTTCTCCTTGGAGCTGGTGGCCCCGCCCTTGGCGATCTGGTCGAACACGTCGGTGAGCTGGTCGCCGAGGAAGATCGAGATGATCGCCGGAGGTGCCTCGTTGGCCCCGAGCCGGTGGTCGTTGGTGGCCGACGCCACCGACGCCCGCAGGAGCCCGCCGTACTTGTGGACCGAGCGGATCACCGCGGCGCAGAACACCAGGAACTGGGCGTTGTCGTGGGGGGTGTCGCCGGGGAGCAGCAGGTTGCCCTCGGTCGAGTTGCCGAGCGAGAAGTTGACGTGCTTGCCCGAGCCGTTGATGCCGTCGAAGGGCTTCTCGTGGAAGAGGCACTCCATGCCGTGCTTCTGGGCCACCTTCTTCAGCGTGACCATCAGCAGCTGCTGGTGGTCGGCGGCCACGTTGGACCGCTCGAACATCGGGGCCAGCTCGAACTGGCCGGGCGCCACCTCGTTGTGCCGGGTCTTGGCCGGGATCCCGAGCTTGAACAGCTCCCGCTCGGCAGTCCAGCATGAAGGCCGAGCACCCGGTCGGGGATGGCGCCGAAGTAGTGGTCGTCGAACTCCTGGCCCTTCGGCGGCTTGGCCCCGAACAGGGTCCGTCCCGAGTTGAGGAGGTCGGGCCGGGACAGGAAGAAGCTCCGGTCGATGAGGAAGTACTCCTGCTCGGCGCCGGCGAAGGACACCACGGCGTCGGGCTTCGGCGTGGCCGAACAGGTGGAGCACCCGCTCGGCCTGCTTGGCCATGGCCTGCTGGGAGCGCAGGAGCGGGGTCTTGTTGTCGAGGGCCTCTCCGGTCATCGAGACGAACACGGTGGGGATGCACAGCGTGTTCCCGTTCGGGTTCTCGAGGATGTAGGCCGGGCTGGTGGCGTCCCAGCCGGTGTAGCCCCGGGCCTCGAAGGTGGCCCGGAGTCCGCCGTTGGGGAAGCTGGAGGCGT
This sequence comes from uncultured Acidimicrobiaceae bacterium, assembly GCA_963835465.1. Taxonomy (GTDB): domain Bacteria; phylum Actinomycetota; class Acidimicrobiia; order Acidimicrobiales; family RAAP-2; genus Bog-756. The sequence continues at coordinate 43,480 of CAWIFR010000005.1, read as the reverse complement.
CGGGCTCGCCCTGGGTGAGGGTCTTGCCCTGGAACTCGGCGATGGCGAGCCCGTCGCCGCCGGGCTCGAGGAAGCTGTCGTGCTTCTCGGCGGTGAGACGGGTGAGGGGTAGAAGACGTGGGCGTAGTGGGTGGCGCCCTTCTCCATGGCCCAGTCCTTCATCGCCGACGGCCACGACGTCGGCCACCGTCGGGATCGAGTGGCTTGGAGTGCTCGATGGTCGCCATAGCGACTTGAACACCGGCTTGGGCAGGCGCTTCTGCATGACGGACTTGGTGAACACGTTCTCGCCGAAGATCTCCCCCGGCGCTTCGGTCGAGGGGAAGATCGCGTCGGGGGGCCCGGTAGTTCTTGACGGCATCGATGGCGTCAAGCCTGGCTTTGCTTCCACTCATTGATCGCTCCTAGTCACATCTCGCAGGTGTGCACAGCCAGTGTCCGCTCGCCCCGCAATCCCGGCGCCGTAACCGATCTGTGACCGAGAACCTACGGGCGCTTCGTAACGGGAGCATTTCCAGGAGATGAAGGTTGTGCTCACTCCGGACGGGGGCGGCCCTCGCCCCGTGTCCCGGCTCGGCGTTGCGCTACGATGTCATCGATCAATGACATCAATTGATGACATGGGGCGGGCCGAGACGCCCGATTCGACCGGCACGAGGAGAGGCCAGACGTGACGACGACGGCCGGCGGCGTGGGCGAAAGGGGTGCTCGCCGCCAGAGGGCCATGGTGCCCACACTGGTCTTGGTGGCCGCTGCTGGTGGCCATCGTCAGCAGCCTGGGCGCTCCCCTCATCCCGACCATCGCCCGGGCCGACCACGTGAGCCTGGGCACGGCCCAGTGGCTGCTGACCGCGGCCCTGCTCACCGGGGCCCTGGCCACGCCGATCATGGGTCGACTGGCCGACGGCCCCCGGCAGACGGCCGTGATCCTCGTGGCCCTCACGGTGGTCCTGGTGGGATGCGTGCTGGCCGCGGTGTCGAACCAATTCGTCATGGTGGTGGCCGGCAGGGCCCTCCAGGGCGTCGGCCTCGGCCTGCTCCCGGTGACCATGGCCATCGCCCGTCGCCACCTGACCTTCGAGCGGGCCGGCCAGGCCATCGCCACCCTCTCCATCACCGCCGCAGTGGGGGCCGGACTGGGCTATCCGCTCACCGGGCTCATCGCCGAGATCTTCGACTTCCACGCCGCGTTCTGGTTCGGAGCCATCACGGTCACCCTCGCTCTCGTGGCCGCGGCGATCATCCTGCCCGGACGGTCGGAGACCCCGACCCGTCGCTTCGACACCGCCGGGGCGATCAGCCTGAGCGTGGCGGTGATCGGCCTTCTGGTGGTCCTGAGCGAAGGGGGCCGGTGGGGGTGGAGCTCACCCATGTCCCTGGCCGTCGTGGCCGCCAGCGCCGTCTCGTTGGCGGTCTGGATCCGGCACGAACTGCGCCAGGAGGACCCCCTGGTCGATCTTCGCCAGATCCGCAACCGGTCGGTGCTCACCGCCGACATCTCCGGCTTCCTGATGTGCGTGGCCATGTACCTGTTCATTCCCATCGTCCTGGAGTTCGTCCAGGTCCCCTCCGTCGACGGCTTCGGCTTCGGTGCCTCGGTGATCGTGTCGAGCCTGGTCTTCCTCCCGCTGTCGGTGGGCACCTTCGCGGCCAGCCGGTTTCTCGGGCTCTACGAGCGGAACTTCGGGACCCGCTCGATGATCCCCCTCGGGGCGCTGATCTTCGCCGTGTCGACACTGTTCTTCGCCCTGGAGCACGGTGCCCTGTGGGAGGCCTTCGCTGCATCGGGCTTCGCCGGTCTGGGCGTGGGACTCACCTTCGCGGCCATGCCCGGGTTCATCGTCCGCGCTGTTCCCCGCAGTGAGACCGGCAGCGCCACCGGCTTCTATCAGGTCCTCCGGAACGTCGGTCTCTCAGTCGGGAGCGCCCTGGGCGCGGCCATCCTGTCGTCCTTCACCCATCCGGGGCACACCTTCCCCACCGTGGGGGGCTTTCATGCCGCCCTGCTGGTGGCCTCGTCCCTGTGTCTGGCCACCGCAGTGATCAGCTACCTGCTGCCCGGTCCGACGGCGGCCCCCCATCCGTCGGGGCCCGATGGGGTAGGGGCCCGCGAGGACCTGGTCATGGAAGAGGAGTCCGAGTTGGCCGGGGCCGGCCTGATGTTGGCCGAGGAGCAGCTGCCCCTGAGCGATGAGGCGACCTCGCGGTGACGGCAGGATCCGAGCCGCCGACCACCAAGCCGGCCCGGTCACGGGACGCGGCTGCCAGTCGCCAGGCCCTGCTCGAGGCGGCCCAGGAGCTGTTCGGCCAGTCAGGCTTCGAACGCACCACGGTCCGGGAGATCGGCGAGCGGGCCGGCGTGGACGCCGCACTCATCGCCCGGTACTTCGGGAGCAAGGCCGACCTCTACATCGCCGCGGTGGCCGCCGAGCGGATGGGCGATCAGTACACCTCGGAGTACCAGGGATTGGAGGAGATGGTCGACTCCCTGGTCTCGCGGGTCGACCGGGACGGTCCCGGGCCCATCCTCCAGGCCCTGGTCCGTTCGGATACGTCCGACGACATCCGGGCCGCAGCACGGGCCCGGCTGTCGCGACGACTGGTGGAGCCGCTGACGGCCAGGATGGCGGAGCACGGCGCCGATCGGGCCCGGCTCCGGGCCGAGCTGGCGGTGTCGGCCCTGGTGGGCGTAGCCCTCGGTCGGTCGTTGGGGTGGTTCGACGAGATGGCGTCGGCGCCGACCGAGGTGGTCGTCGACCTGTTCGTCGAGGCCCTGGGGGTCGACCGGCGAGGTGCCGGACCGGTGAGGCGCCCGGCCGCGCGCCTGGCTCGTGCCCCCGGTCGTCCCCGGCCTACGGTGGGCCGGGTCGAGGGGTCGATCATGGGGAGGGCATGTGGCATCCCGCGACACGGTGCTGACGGGCGAGGTCGAGGAACGGCTGCGGGGCCGGGACCACTGGAGCCTCCAGCCCTCGTCCTCGCCGGGGATGCCCGCCCAGTGGTGCTTCCTGTCCGGCCCCGAGATCGAACTCTCGGTCACCGTCGATCGGGGCGCCATCGTCGTCTACGTGATGGACGCCAACGCCGAGGTGTTCTTGGAGGACGGGGCCGCCCTGACCGCATGGCTCGACACCAACGAGGGGCTCTTCGCCGGTCGGCACTCCATGGCTGCCGATCTGTTCGACGGTCTGCTCGGCGGGAGGCTCGATGACTGGGGACGGCAAGGGCTTCGCTCGCGGTGAGCGTCGGTCACGTGCCGGTCAGCCGGGCTTCGAACCGGCGGGCGAACAAGTAGGCGTCCCCGGGCCAGCGAGCCGACACGTAGTTGCCGTCCTCTACGGCGAAGGCCGCCCGGTCGTCGTCGGCCGTGCCTCGCCGGAGGGTGCGGGGACCCCGGACGAACTGGGCCGGGTCGTCGAGGTTGTTGACCACCTCGTTCTGGACGTACGCCGGGTAGGTCCGGTAGTACCGGCCGAGTCGCCAGGCGGTGGCCAGGTAGGCGCTCCGCTCCATGTACCGCGGGAGGCAGGTGGTCCGCCGCCCGGCCAGGAGGCTACGTCCGGTGACGGGATCGGTGGCCCGGGCGAGCACGAGCACGCCGTGGCAGATGGCGCCGACGGGCCGTCCGAGCGACCAGAAGGACGCCACCTGGCGCTGCAGCCCGTGGGATCCGAGATACTGCTTCATTCCCGGTGCGTGGCCGCCGGGAAGGAGCAGCCCGTCGAACCGCTCGACGTCCATCGAGGCCCAACACAACGGGTCGGCGAACTCGGGTGCCGCGGTGAGCCGGTGGTAGAACCCGACGGGCTCCGCAGCCGCTCCCAGCCTGCCGAAGAGCACGCCGGAAAGCAGGCGCGGATCGCACGCCGGTGGCCGGCCGCCGTGCTCGGTGGCGAAGGTCACCCGGTGTCCGGCATCGGTGAGCAGGCGCCAGGGCACCGCCACTTCGGTGGGGTCGAAGTCGTGGTCCGGCAACGGCATGACAACCTGCATGACCGAACTCCTCGGGTGGACCGGCCCGGGGGGAGGACCAGAGGGGCGAGAGTACTGTCGGTCCGGCGGGCGCGGCAAAGTGCCCCGGTCCGGCCCAGGTGCCCACGAGGTCCGACCGCGGCGCGAGCACCGTCGACCGGCCCTCCTGTGAGGATCGTTAGAATCGTGCGGCGGGGGCAACGAGGAGGATCCGTGTCCGTGACTGGCCTGGCCAATCTGGCCGTGAAGGTGGCGGACCTTGATGATGCCTGTCGGTTCTACGAAGCGGCGGGGGCCGAGGTCCGTGACCGCATGCTCTGGGGGAACGGTGAACGCGCCGACGTCTTCCTGGGACCAGTGATGATCACGCTGTTCACCCGGGCAATCTACGAGGACGAGGTGGAGTTGCCCGCCGAGGGCTTCCTCCATCCGGCCCTGTTCACCGACGACCTCGATGCCGAGTTGGACGGTCATCAGGTGATCTGGGGCCCGAGTGTCGTGGAAGGGGCGTTCGGGACCCGCCGGATCGCCTTCGTGCAGGCCCCGGGGGGGATCCGCCTCGAATTCATGGAGCAGTTGGCCCCACCTCTGGGGGCCGGCCCGGGCGTGGCCTAGGGGGTTTGATCGCATGGTCTACCTGCTGGCCCTGGGTGCGGCGCTGTCCAATGCGCTGACCAGTCTGCTCCAACGCATGGGGGTGGAGGACGCCCCGGAGGACGCCACCCTCAAGCTCAGCTTGTTGACCCACGCCATGAAACGAGGGGTGTGGCTGCTCGGCTTCGCCTTCATGGTGGGGTCCTTCGTGATGCAGGCGGTGGCCCTGCACCTGGGCAACCTGAGCGTGGTCCAGCCCATCCTCACCACCGAGCTGCTGTTCCTGATCCTCCTCCTGGCCACCTGGTTCCGATTCCGGATCGGGCTCCGCGAGTGGTTGGGTTGCGTGGCCGCCGCCGGCGGCCTGGCCGGCTTCCTCATCTTCGCCCAGCCCGGTGGGGGCAATCTCTCTCCCTCCAACCTGGGCTGGGCGGTGGCCGGTTCCGTCTGCGGTGGCGCGGTGGTGCTGTGCGTCGCTGCTGCCCTCCGAGGCCCCCGGTGGTGGCGGGCGGCCATGTTCGGGGCCGCCGGGGCCATCGGCTTCGCCTTCACCGCGGCGCTGGTCAAGAAGGTGGGTGACTATGTGACGGCCGACTGGACCCAGATGTTCAGCCACTGGCAGACCTACGCGTTGGCCGTCTGTGGCGTGGCCTCGCTGTTCCTGGCCCAGAACGCGTTCCACGCCGGTCCCATCGCCGCCTCCCAGACCGCTCTGGTGCTGGTCGACCCCCTGGCCAGCATGGCCATCGGCATCGGGCTGTTCGGGGACAACCTGCGGACCGCGGGCGCCTACGGTCCCCTCGAGGCGCTCTCGCTGCTGGTCATGTTCGCCGGCGCCGCCTTCGTGGCCCAGTCGCCGCTCATCTCGGGCATGAAGGGGGACGATCAGCAGTACACCGAGATGCTCTCGCTGCGATCACGCTCCAAGCGGCTGGCCGATGCCGTCCAGGAGAGCCTGCCCCCCGACGTCTACGACCACCTACCCCCCGACGTCATCCAGCACCTCCCCACCGATTGATCCGGCGGCCCCACCGGCCTCGGCCGCCACCGTGGTTGCGCTGCGGCCGGATTCGTAGAACGCTCCAGGGGTCGTGCGGAGCGCCGACCGGCGCCGAGGAGTCCGGGGGGACCGAGGGTGAAACAGTGGGGAGAGGGTGCCCGATCGGGCGGCGGGGAGCCGTTCGATCGACGGAAGTTCCTGGGCGGCGCCCTCGCGCTGGGGGCCGGGGCCCTGGCCGCCGGGTGCAGCTCCTCATCGACCGTGGCCAGGGCCGCGACCACCCTCCCGGCGGGCTCCGACCTCGGTGCCGTCGAGCACGTGGTCTTCCTCATGCAGGAGAACCGGTCGTTCGACCACTACTTCGGCTCCTACAAGGGCGTCCGGGGCTTCGACGACCATCCCAAGGGCCATCTGGGGGCGTTCGCCCAGCCCTTCCCGGCCAACCAATCCCGTCCTCCGGCAGGGATCCAGCTCCCCTTCCATCTCGACACCGCCACCGGGCTCGGCGAGTGCACCTACGACCTCACCCACAGCTGGCGCCCCCAACACCTGTGCCGCAACGGCGGGGCCATGGACGCCTTCGTCACCACCCACACCCGAGCCGTAATACGAGGGACCGGAGTTCGGCGTCCAGACGATGGGGTACCACACCCGGGCCGACATCCCGTACCACTATGCGTTGGCCGACGCCTTCACCCTCTGTGACGCCTACCACTGCTCGATCATGGGCCCCACCCACCCCAACCGGCTGATGGCCATGTCCGGCACCATCGACCCCGACGGCAGGCACGGCGGGCCGGTCCTGATCACCAACGAGCTCCCCCGAGGCCAAGTTCAGCGTCGACTGGACCACCGTCCCCGAGCTGCTGGAGGACAAGGGCGTGTCCTGGAAGACCTATACGCCGCCCGGCCCGCTCTACCGGATCGACAATCCCAACCTCCTGCTCATCTCCGACGCCATCCTTCCGTACTTCTCCCAGTACTCCGACCCGGCGTCCCCGCTCCACCAGAAGGCGTTCGTGCCCACCTTCCCCGACGACTTCACCCACGACGTGAAGTCGGGCACACTGCCCTCGGTGTCGTGGCTCATCCCCCCGCTGGGCTACGACGAGCACCCGCCGGCGCCGCCCAGCCTCGGCGCCTGGTACATCGACCAGGTCCTGTCGACCCTCGTCGCCAACCCCGATGTCTGGGCCAAGACGGTGCTCTTCGTCATGTACGACGAGAACGACGGCTTCTTCGACCACGTGCCGCCTCCGGTGCCGCCGGCCGGCACCGCAGGGGAGTACATCACCGTCGACCCCCTGCCGGCCACGGCCCAAGGGGTGGCCGGTCCCCTCGGCCTGGGATACCGGGTCCCGATGCTCGTCGTCTCCCCCTTCAGCCGGGGTGGCTACGTCTCGTCCCAGACCTTCGACCACACCTCCCAGATCCGCTTCTTGGAGGAGCGCTTCGGCATCCGGGCCACCGAGCTGTCCGCGTGGCGGCGCAGGACGGTGGGTGATCTGACCTCGACGCTCCGTCTGGGCTCGGCGGACACCGCGCCTCCCCACCTGCCCTCGACCTCCCAGGACACCACGGCATCGGTCGAGGCCATGGGTTGCAATGCCGGCAACCTCCTCGAGCTGGACACGTCGCCCACCCCCTATCCGTTGGCCGCGGTCCAGACCATGCCCACCCAGGAGCAGGGCACCGTGAAACGGACTCCGACCACCACGGCCTGAAGGCGCCGGGGAGCGGTGCCGTCGTTCAGGCCCGCCTCAAGGCGGGCAACGACCGGAGGACACGCCACGCGCCGCAGGCGGCCGTGCCCAGGCCGGCCACCATGAGCAGCCCGGCCGCCGCCAGCGGGACCGGGAAGGCGTCGGTCGGCCGCCCGGTCGGGCCCCGTCCGAAGAAGCCGGGGGCGTGGACGGCCACGCTCCACCACCAGGTGACCGTTCCCCCGAACACCACGACCATGGCCAGCGTGAGCAGGAGGGCCAGTGAGGCGCAGGCCCGCAGCGTCCTGACCGGGATCCGCAAAGTGACGACGGTGTCCACGGCGGCGGCCACCCACGAAGCCACGGTGGCAGCGACCAGGACTGCGCCGAGCACGGCGACCATGCTGTACCGCCAGTCCGCCCCGTTCCGTTGCGGTTCGGTGAGATGGTGGGCCCACAGGACGGCACCCAGTCCGGCGAGCCCGGTGGCGGTGGTGAAGGCCACGGCCCGGAGGATCGGCCGCCGGACCTGGGCCCACCCGCCCTCTCGCATGCGGCGGAGGAACGGCGGAAGGCAGAGGGCCGCCGCTGTCGCCACGACCACCGACCCCACCAGCGCGGCCCACTGCACGGCGACATAGCCCGCGGCCGGCAGTGATCGGTCGGCCCGTGGCGTCGAGGCGTCCCAGTGCTCCGACGTCTTGGCGAACGCGGAGCCGGCCACCACCATGGCCGCCCAGGCGCAGAGCACCAGGAGCGACCCCGACCGCACCCGCTCCAAGGGCCGGCCGGATGGTCCGATCCCACGGTGGTTGAGACGCTCGACGGATCCGGCCCGCACCAGGGAGAGCCTGGATCGCAGGGGGATGGGTGCCCCCTCATAGGTGTCTTCGAGCAGGGCCACCAGTTCGTCGCCGTACCGGTTCCGCCACGGTGCCGGATACCAGCGGAGGACCGACGCGTAGCGGCCAGGCCCGCTCATGCCGTCCATCCCGGCCTGATGCCGGTGGTGGCGATGTCGCGGCCGACCCTGCCGAGCAGTCCGAGCCGGATGGCGCCCGTTTCGGCCAGGGCCTGCATGTCCCGGACCGCCTCGGTGAGCACGGCGGTGCCGTTGGCGGTGATCCGGTAGGGGCGCCGCCGCTCGTCGGCCCCGACGGGCTCGATCAGGCCACGCTCCTCGAGCCTGGTGATGGCCCCGTACAGCGTGCCCGGTCCGAGCGCCACACCGGCGAAGTCCTCGATGTCCTTGGTCAGCGCATAGCCGTGCTTCGGTCCTGCGGCCAGGCTGGTGAGGATGAGGACTCCCGGTTCATTGGAGCGTCCGAGGGACGTGATTGAGGAAGTTGAGCGACGGGCCATCCTCCGATGTTACTACGTCATACGTAGTAGTCAAGAGGTAGCCAGCTTCAGTGGTGCGCCGACTTCTTGGCCGCAGCGCCCACGGCGGCGTCCTGGGCCCGGATCTCGCGCCCGATCACGCGCTGCTGGGCGGCGAGGAGGGCGTCGGCGCCGCGGGGTGGCGACGCGATGGAGGCGCCGGCGGGGGGGAGGGTGCCGCTGGGCAACGCCGTGCAGGCCGGGTGGAAGAGGGCCAGGTTCTGCGCGCTCAGCGAGTTGGGCGGCAGGGCGGCGGGACCAGAGAAGGGATTCTTCGGCGCATGGAGGACCGGAGGCTCGGCGAAGGGCGGCCGCCGGGCCTCGAAATCGAAGAAGTCGAGCATGTTGTGCGCGTTGGCGTCCCGGTAGGTCAGGGCGGGCAGGTTCCACTTGGTCTCGATGAGCTTGAGGATCGAGGTGTGGTCGAAGACCTGGTGGGAGACGTAGTGCTGCTTCGCCCAAGGGGAAACCACACAGCACGGCACTCGGAAGCCGGTGTAGTCGTAGGCCCCGGGCAGGTCGCCGGCCAGCAGGTTGGGGGGAACGTTGTCCGGCTTGATGGCGGGCTGGGGCGGTACGTGGTCGTACCAGCCCCCGTGCTCGTCATAGACCCAGATGAGTGCGGTCTTGTCCCAGGCCGGGCTGTGGAGGACGGCGTCGACGAACAGGGCGGCATAGGCCTCGCCCACCGTGATGTCCCCGTCCTCCTCCGAGTAGTTGGTGTAGGGGTCGATGAGGCTGAAGGCCGGCAGGTTGCCCGATGCGGCGTCGACGAAGAACTGGGGCACGTGGACCACCTTGTCCGGGTTGTCCAGGAACACCGGTTCGAACAGTGCGCAGGTGGGCAGGTCGGGGTAGTAGTCCTTCCACGAGATGCCGTACTGATTGAGCCGGTCGAAGATGGTCCCGTTGGGGGCGTCGACCGCCGAGATCCCCGACCCGTTCGTGCTGATGTTGCCGAGGGCGGTGCCGGCGATGAGGAACCGACGGTTGGGGTAGGTCTGGGCCATGACCGAACTGAAGTAGCGGTCCCCGATGGGAAACTGTCGGGCCATGGAGTGGTAGAAGGGCAGGTCGTCCCCGTCCCAGTAGCCCATGGCGGCGCCACCGCAGGCGGCCACGAACCCCTGGTTGGTTCCGTTGGCCCAACTGGTGTGCGACTTGTTCCAGTCCTGCCCGATCCCCGAGTCTGCCTCCCCGCAGGTGTTGGGGTTGTGGAAGGAGCGGATGAAGCCACCGGACGGATCAGGGTTGTAGTTGACCGGTCGTCCGCCGCGCCCCAGGGTCAGCCCGTCGCCGCGTCCGAGCGTACCCAGGTGGTCGTCGAAGCTGTGGTTCTCCATCATGATCACGACGATGTGCTCGATCTTGGGGAGCGTGTCGGTGCCCGGCGGGAGATGCGGGAAGGGAAGGGTTCCCGGTGGGAGGATGCTCCCGCCCGGCCCGAGGCCGGTGGCGGTGGCGGCGTAGGCCTCGGAGCCGACGGCGGCGTGCAGTCCGACGGCGGCGAGGCCCGTGGCGGCCGCCCCGGCCAGGAGTGTTCGGCGGGTCATCCGGACCCCCGTAGCGGGATTGGCTTCGTCCCTCACGGCCTGCACGCTACCGGGGCCGGCCCGCCGGCGCCGGGGCCACGCGGGATTGGGCCCCGACCCGCCGCCGGGCCGCGGTGATCCGGTACCGTCATTCGACCAGGAACCCTCCGGACTGGTGGTGCCACAGGCGTCCGTACATGCCGCCCGCACCCTGGTCCAGCAACTGGCGGTGGGTCCCTTCCTGGACGATGGCCCCGCGGTCGAAGACCACGATCCGGTCCATATGGGCGATGGTCGAGAGCCGGTGGGCGATGACCAGCGCGGTGGAGTGTTCCATGAGCCGCCACAGGGCCTCTTGCACCAGGTGCTCCGACTCTGAGTCGAGGGCGGAGGTGGCCTCGTCCAGCACCAGGATGGGGGCGCGCTTGGCCATGGCCTGGGCGATGGCCACCCGCTGGCGCTGGCCCCCGGACAGCTTGAGGCCCCGCTCTCCCACCAGCGTGTCGTAGCCGTCGGGCAGGGCGTAGACGAACTCCTCCACATGGGCGGCTCTGCCCACCTGGTGGACGAGGTCATAGTCCACGTGGCCCTGCGGTGCGATGTCGCCCTCGTCGGCGTCAGGCCCCAAGCCGTAGCAGATGTTCTCGGCGATGGTCCGGTGCAGCAGCTGGGGGTCCTGGGGGACGTAGCTGATGTGCCGGCGCAGGGATGACAGACTCACGTCCCGGATGTCCTGGCCGTCGACGAGAATGCCGCCCTGGTCGACGTCCATGAGGCGCAGCAGCAGCTTGGAGAGCGTTGACTTGCCCGACCCGGACGGTCCCACCAGAGCCACGTGCTCGCCAGGCCGGACAGTCAGGGAAAGGTCGTCGAAGAGCGGCGCACCCGATCGGTACCCGAAGCCCACATCATGGAACTCGACGCTCCCCTTCGGGACCTGCAGGCAACCGGCCCCGGCCCGGTCGGTGACCTCGACCGGCTCCCCGGCGATGGCAGTGAACTTGGCGGCCCGGCCCAAGGACCGGGCCAGCGACCGGAGGTGCTCGAAGGACTGTTGCAGGCTGAGGGCCACCTGGGCCGAGTAGTAGAGGATCAGGTACAGCGCGGCGGTGGAGGCCCAGTGGTGCACGGCCATGGTGGTGCCGGCCACCAGGGCCAGCAGGGTGCCGACCACGATGGAGGTCTCCAGCTCGAGCTGCGTGCGCATGAAGATGGAACGGGCCCGGAGGTCCGCGTCCACCGACTGGTGCATGAGGGAGGCGACCCGGAGTCGTTCGTGTCCCTCGTTGGCCGCGGTCCGCACCGCCATCAGGTTGCTCACGGTGTCGGCCACCACGCCGGTGGCCTTGGAGTGGTAGTCCTCGAAGGCCTGCGACGCCTCGCGCACCATCCGCAGACGGCGGATGATCACCCAGACGAAGCCGCACACCATCACCAGCAGGGCCAGGGCGGCAGGCCAGGCCACGACGGCCAGCACGCCGATGGCGGACAGGACCACCACCGCGACGGGCAGCAGGCCCCAGGTGGCCACATCCACCATCTCGGCGAAGGCCCACGAGAAGTTGCCCAGCGACGAGATGACCTCGCCGGCCGGGTGGTCCATGTGCCAGCGGTAGCTCAGTTCGAGCAGGTGGGCATACCCGTTGTTGAGCCCGGCGGCGAAGGATCGCAGACAGGCGCCCCACTCGAGCCAGCCGGCGACCCGCCAGCAGGCCATGGCCACCAGGCCGGCGATGCCGTAGGCCAGCAGGAGGGGGCCGAAGACCGACCACTCAGCTCGGCCCGGCTGATCGGACAGTCCGGCCACCCGCTCCAGGATGGAGGCGAAGATCAGTGGGCAGACGACGTCGGCCACGACCACGGCGGCGATCATCACCACCCAGGAGGTGACCAGTTGGCGCTTGTGTCCATCCACCTGCTGCCAGCAGAAGGCGATGGTGTCCTTGGCGGACGCTGAGGGGAATTCGGAGAGTTCAGCCACGATGGCTTCCTTGCGATGGGGGTGCCCCCCCGGGGATAGGTGCGTCCGATGGGTGGGAGCGAGCGAAGAGTGGTGGATGGTCCGGACGTCGAGGGCGTCGGGAACGGGGCGGGCCGGAGGCTCGGGGGAGGTCGGCGGAGCCGACCGCGACCTACCGCGGCCGGGGGGTTCGGAGCGCCACGGCCCCGAGTCTCCGGCCGGCGGACGCGAACGGCGCGACAGGAACACAGGAGGTCATGGTCACTCCAGAGTCAGTCGATGCCATCGGGTACCACCTTCGGTCGGACGAACACCGGCCACTCGGTCGAGTCGCAGGCGTGGTACCGATGCTAGCAAGCGAGCGGCGCCTCGGCTCGGGCTCCCGTCTGTGGGCGAATCGGCAAACCGGGGTCCGCGTCCCCCCTGGCCTCGGCGGGCCCCCTTGGCCTCGGCGGGCTCGGCGAAGTGACCATCGGCCCTAGCTCCCCACCCCCGGTCGGCGGACGATGGAACGACGGCCGGGGAGCCACGGTCAGCGGCTTGCGGGCCGGTCCCCGGTTCTGTGATCAGGAGGTGGCCATGAGGGCGAGAGAGTTGACCCGGAAGGCACCGGTATCGGTCGGTCCGGATTCGCAGGTGCGTGCGGTGGCCGAGCTGATGGACCGCATGGTGGTGGGTGCGGTGGTGGTGGTGGAGGGGATGCTGCCCATCGGCATCGTCACCGACCGGGACCTGGTGGTCCGCTCCGTGGCCCGGGGCGGCCCGGCCGATGCCCGCATCGACAGCGTGATGACCACGGACGTGATCGTCCTGGATGCCGACGCACCTCCCCATGACGCCATCGGCCTGTTCGAGCGCCATGGCATCCGCCGCCTACCCTTGGTCGAGTCGGAGCGGCTGGTCGGGCTGCTGACGGTCGACGACCTGCTGGTGAACACCATCTCGGATCTCACCGCAGTGGTCCGACCCATCACGGGCCAAGTGATCTTCGGACACCCCGAGGCGGGTGCCGCGCTGATGGAGTTGTAGTCGTCGAACCGCAGGTGGTCGGATCGACGGGGATCGCCGCCGTCGCGGTGGGGCCGGCGCTGATCGGCCTGTCCACGGCCGAGGCGGATCGGCGCAGGGCCGTGGAGGGCCGCAACGTCCTCCCCGCTCCACCTTCGACACCGGCCTGGCGACGCCTCGGCCGCCAGATGGTGAGCTTCTTCGCCGTCATGCTGTGGGTGGCGGCTGGATTGGCCCTCATCGCGGGCATGCCGGTACTGGCCTACGCCATCGCCGGCGTGGTCGTGATCAACGGCACCTTCGCCTTTGCCCAGGAGTACCGGGCCGAGCGGGCTGCAGCCAGCCTGCGGGATCTCCTCCCGCGCCGAGCCGTGGTGGTGCGAGACGGGCGCCGCAACGAACTCGATGCCTCTGAGCTGGTGGTCGGTGATCTATCGCTGCTCGCTCCCGGAGATCGGGTGTCGGCGGACATGGAGGTACTGGAGGCTGAGGCCCTGACCCTCGATCTCTCCACCCTGACCGGCGAGAGTGAGCCCGTGCCCATCGGCGCTGGCGGGGAGGTGCCGGCCGGGTGCTTCGTGGTGGAGGGTGAGGCCTCCTGTGAGGTGACGGCCATCGGCGCGTCGACGCGTCTGGCGGGGATCGCCGCGCTCTCGAGTACGGAGTCCCGCCCGATGAGCCCCTTGACCCGCGAGCTGAACCGGGTCGTCCGGATCATCGCCGTTGTGGCCGTGGGCATCGGCGCCAGCTTTTTCGGCCTGTCGGTCCTGGTCGGCGGGAGCGCCCGGAGCGGACTCCTCTTTGCCATCGGGGTGACCGTGGCCTTGGTCCCCGAGGGGTTGCTCCCGACGGTCACCCTCTCGCTGGCCGGTGCTGCGCAGCGGATGGCGCATCGGAGCGCCCTGGTCCGTCGGATCGAGTCCGTGGAGACCCTGGGTTCCACCACCTTCATCTGCAGCGACAAGACCGGCACCATCACCGCCAATCGGATGTCGGTGCAGTCGGTGTGGACGCCCACCGGCACAGGTGAGGTGCAGGGTCAGGGCTATGACCCCACCGGTGAGGTGGTGGCCTCCCCGGCCGCTACCGAGTCGATTCGGGCCACGGCCCTGGCGGCGAGCCGGTGCTCGGACGGTCAGGCCATCGAGCTGGAGGGAGCCTGGGTGGCCGAAGGTGACCCCACCGAGGTGGCGCTCGATGTCCTTGCCCGGCGATGTGGGCTCGACCTCGCCGCTGATGCCGTGGCGCGGCCCGAACGGCGACGTTGGCCGTTCGACGCCCGACGCAAGCGGATGAGCGTCCTCGTGGGTGACCAGCTCATCGTGAAGGGGGCACCAGAGTCGGTGCTCGACCTCTGCACCCCGGTCAGCGGCGCCTCTGAGGCGGTCACCGAGCTCGCCGGGCAGGGACTGCGGGTGCTCGCGGTGGCCGGCCGTCCATGCCGCGCCACTGATCTCGATCCGGACTCCGACGCCGAGGAGGTGGAGCACGAGTTGGAGCTCGTCGGGCTTTGCGGCTTGGAGGATCCGCCACGGCCGTCGGTGGGCGCGGCCATCGGCTCGTGCCGGGCCGCCGGGATCAAGATCGCCATGTTGACTGGAGACCACCCGGCGACGGCCGCAGCCATCGCCCACCAGGTGGGCCTGCTCGACGGCGACTCCCTGGTCGTTGACGGGCAGAGCCTCCCCGAGGAGGACGCTGTGCTGGGGGCACTCCTCGATCACGATGGCGTCGTGGTGGCGAGGGTCACGCCAGAGGGCAAGCTGCGGATCGCCCAAGCCCTCCAGCACCGGGGTCATGTAGTGGCCATGACCGGCGACGGGGTCAACGACGGCCCGGCGCTCCAGACCGCCGATATCGGTGTGGCCATGGGACGGTCCGGCACGGATGTGGCCCGGGAAGCCGCCGACCTGGTCCTGCTGGACGACGACTTCTCCACCATCGTGGCCGCCGTCGAGTTGGGCCGGGTGACCTTCTCCAACATGCGACGGTTCCTGACCTATCACCTCACCGCCAACTGTGCCGAGCTCACCCCGTTCGTGGTCTGGGCGCTCAGCGGGGGGCGCTTCCCACTGGCACTCGGGGTCCTGCAGATCCTGTGCTTCGATGTCGGCGCAGACGTGGTGCCGGCGCTCGGGCTGGGCCTGGAGCCACCCTCGGGAGCCCTGCTCGCGCCCCTCACCAACCGACATCTGATCGACCGCTCCCTCATGGTGCGGGTCTTCGGCGTGCTCGGCCCGGCCGAGGCGTTGTGGACCATGGCGGCCTTCGGTGTGGCCCTGGCCGTCGGGGGGTGGGTGCCGGGGCATCCGGTGCCCCATGGGCCGGCGGAGTTGGCTGCCTCGGGCACGGCGTTCGCCACCGTGATCCTGGGACAGGTGGCCGTGGCCTTCGCCTGCCGCAGTGCGACCCGGACGCCGTGGCGTCTGGGATGGACCAGCAACCGCCTGTTGCTCATCGGCGTGGGCACCGCCGTGGTCCTCATGGCCTGCTTCCTCGCCATTCCGGCGGTGGCGTCGCTGCTGGGTCAAGCGCCGCCCCCTCCCGCCGGATGGGTGATGGCCTGCCTGGCCCTACCGCTCATGCTGTCGGTGGACGCGGTCCATAAGGCGGTCCGTCGGCACCGTCGTCCCGGCCCGGGGCCTGTGCAACCTCGGGGTTTCGGAACGCTGCCCGGCGGGCCCCTGGTCACACCGGCCGGCGCTCGCCGCCGACCGCGCCCGACGGCCCCGGGGGACCCGATCCCCGCCGACGGTGGGTCGGTCGTGCCGCGGTGACCCCTGTCGGCGGGCCGGCACCGCCCGCAGGCGCCCCCGAGAATCTCGCCCCCGGCTCGTGGTCCGGCGCCAGACTGGTCGAGACCCACGCGTCGGCCGTGATCTTCGTGGGGGACCGGGTCTACAAGTTGAGGAAGCCGGTCCAATTCGGCTTCCTGGACTTCACCAGTCAGGAGGCCCGTCGGAGGGACTGCCAGCGGGAAGTGGACCTGAACCGCCGATTGGCCCCTGACGTGTACCTCGGGGTGGTCGATCTGTGCTGGAACGGACAGGACATCGACCACATGGTGGTGATGAGACGACTGCCCGAGGAGAGGCGTCTGGCCACCATGGTCCGAGGGGGCGCCGACCTTGAAGGTCCCCTCCGCTCCGTCGCCCGACGGCTCGCCAGCTTCCACGCCGCAGGTTCGCGCTCTCCTGCCATCGACCGATCGGCCACCCCGGAGCGGCTGCTCCAAGGATGGCAGAGCAACTTCGACGAGTCCGCGCCGTTCCGGGGGAGTCTGCTCGACGCAGGCGTCGATGACGAGATCCGCAGATTGAGCCGGCGCTATCTCGACGGACGTCACGAGCTCCTCTGGCAACGGGTCCGCTCGGGCTCCATCTGCGACGGGCACGGTGACCTGCAGGCCGAGGACATCTTCTGCCTCGGCGACGGTCCTCGCATCCTCGACTGCCTCGAGTTCGACGACGAACTGCGGTATGGCGACGTCCTCGCCGATCTCGGATTCCTGGTCATGGATCTCGAGCGGCTGGCCGGGAAGCGGTACGCCAGAGTGCTGGTGGACGCCTACCGCGAGTTCGCCGGAGACCCCCTGCCGGGGTCATTGCTCGCCCACTACTGCGCCAGCCGCGCCTACGTCAGGGCCAAGGTGTCGTGTCTCCGGGCCGAGCAGGCTCCACGGGCCCCGTCCGTCGACGCGGGGGAACTCCACCGCCTGTGCCGCTCCTTCCTCGAGGAGGCCCGGGTCCGGTTGATCCTCGTGGGTGGCCTCCCCGGGAGTGGCAAGTCGACGTTGGCCGGAGCGCTGGCCGACGAGTTGGATGCCGTTCATCTGAACAGCGACACCATCCGCAAGGAGCGCGCCGGGATCCCGGTGGACCAACTCGCTCCGGCCGCCGTCGGGCAGGGCCTCTACTCCCCGAAGGTCACGCGGGCCACCTATGCAGCGATACTGGAGCAGGCGCGGACATTGCTGGGCAACGGGGAGTCGGTGATCCTCGACGCATCCTGGTCGGATGCCAGCCAACGGCTCCTGGTCACCGAGCTGGCTGAATCCACGGCGAGCGATCTCACCGCCTTCCACTGCTCGGCACCGCCCGCGGTCCTGGTGGAACGGGTGACGCACCGACTACCGGGGATGGCCCGTGGCTCGGACGCCACCACCGGCGTCATCGATTCGATGGCGGAGCGCTTCGCCCCCTGGCCGGAGGCGTGGGTCATCGATTCCACCCGGACCACCGACGAGTGCCTGGCGAGCATGCGCCAAGCGCTGAAGCGGCTCTGAGACGCGCCACCGGCGGACTAGCCGGGATGCGCCCCGTCGTGTGTCCGTTTGCCGGTGTGCTCAAAGTGCTGGACCCGGGCATCGGATCCAGGGAAGAACAGGCTGACGTGGCCGTTGTCGGACCACTCCACCTCATAGGGCGGGCTGCCGTCCCCGGTGCGGACATCAATGATCCTTCCGTCCCGAACCGGCGCGCCCTCCCGCCGACCCTCGATGATGATGCGGTCCCCGACGCTGGCCCTCATGGTTTCTCCTTCCTGCTCGACCATTGTCGACCGCGGACGTCAGTCCGGCCAGGGCCGAAGGTCACGCGTGCGGGCCTGAAGCACTCGGGACCCGCCTCTGGCGGCGCGTCACCGGGCCCGGGACCCGGTGTGCTCCAGATGGTCGAGGAACCAGTCAGCGGCCAGGTCGGCGACGACCTGGAGCGTTCCCGGCTCCTCGAAGAGGTGGGTGGCGTGTGGTACCGAGACCAGACGGTTCTCGCAGGCGAGCGCGGTCTGGGCCTGGCGGTTCAAGGCCAGCACCTCCTCGTCGCGCTCGCCCACGATGAGCAGGGTCGGCGCCGCCACCTCGGGAAGTCGGGCCAGCGCGAGATCGGGTCGGCCGCCCCGGGAGACGACGGCGTCGACCGCACCGGGTGCCTCGGCCGCGGCCCAGAGGGCTGCGGCCGATCCGGTGCTGGCCCCGAAATAGCCGACGGACAGTCCGGTGGTCTCGTCGATGGAGGTGAGCCATCGGCTCACCTCCTCCAGGCGGTGCCCCAGGTGTGCCACGTCGAAGACGTTGGCCCGGTCCAGCTCTTCGTCCGGGGTCAGAAGGTCGAACAGCAGTGTGGCCAGCCCTACCCGGTTCAACGACCTGGCCACGAACCGGTTGCGAGGGCTGTGCCGGCTCGATCCGCTGCCGTGGGCGAACACGACCAGCCCTCGCGCCCCGCTCGGCAACGTCAGGGTCCCGGGTAGACGTGCCGACTCGAGTCCGATCTCGACCTCCCGGAACCGGTCCGGCGGTGGCTGCGGCTGGGGAGGAGGGTCATCGGCGGGCGGAGGATCGTCCAGCGCCGTCGTCGGTGTCCCGGCCAGGTCGGCTGCCCGATGGCCCGATGCCGACGCCAGCAGCGAGAGCACCTCACGATCGGATGTCTGCTGGAAGTCGAGGTACCACTGGCCCACGGCATAGAAGGGGTCCGGCTCCTCGAGGGCGACCACCTGGTCGGCGACCTGGCCCAGGAGCCGCACGGCCTGACGAGACGCCACCGGGGTCGCCACCACCACCTGGGTGGCGCCGTGGGCCCGGGCCACCAGGCAGGCCGCCCGGGCGGTGGAGCCGGTGGCCATCCCGTCGTCCACCACGACGGCGGTACGGCCGGGAAGCGGAATCCGCGGGCTCGCCTGCCGGTACTGGCCCACCTGGCGTTCCAGCTCCCTCCGCTCCCGATCGAGGACGGCCTGGATTTCGCGCTCGCCGACGCCGGAGGCGGCCACCATCTCGGAGTCCATCACCTGCACGCCGTCCTCGCCGATAGCGCCCATGGCCAGCTCGGGCTGGAAGGGAACCCCGAGTTTCCGGACCACGATGACATCGAGCGGGGCGCCGAGGGCTAAGGCCACCCGGTACGCCACCGGTACACCGCCCCGGGGCAGGGCCACTACCACCGGGTCGGCGATGGGCAGCTCGGCCAGCCGGCTTCCGAGCAGCCGGCCGGCCTGATCACGATCGATGAACGGCATAGCCATACCTCCTGTACCCGCTCCATCGTGGCGTGGGCGGTCGGGGCCGACGGGAGCTGACGGTCACTCGGCTCCTACGGCCGAGGGGGGTGGGGCTACCGGCGCTCCGCGGCCGGGTGCGACCGTGCGGCCGGGTCGGTCGACAGGTTCGTCCCGTCCGGCCAGCGCGTAGACCGCCGAGCCGTCCACGGTCTCCTCGGCCACCAACAGCTCCACCAGCCGATCGAGCTCGTTGCGGTGGGCCCGCAGGGTCTCGACCGCCCGCTGCTCGGCCTCGCGCAGGAGGCGGGCCACCTCGGAGTCGATGGTGGCCTGCGTGTCCTCGGCGAACGGCCGACTCGAGAACTCGGTGCCGCCGCCGCCGAGGAAGACGGATCCGCCCAACGGATACCCCACCGGTCCGAGAGAGGGGGAGAGGCCGAATTCACGGACCATCTTGGTGGCGAGCTCTGTGGCCTTGGCCAGGTCGTTGGCCGCGCCGGTGGAACCCTGGTCCAACACGACCAGCTCGGCAGCCCGACCTCCGAGGAGCACCGAGAGGGAGTCGGTGAGGTAGTCCTCGGCGTAGAGATGCCGCTCCACCAGCGGCAGTTGCTCGGTGACCCCAAGGGTCTGCCCCGCAGGGAGGATGGTCACCTTGGCGATGGGGTCGGCGCGGTCGGAGAAGGCCGCCACGAGCGTGTGCCCCGCTTCGTGCACGGCGACTGCGTGCTTCTCCTCGGGGATCAGCACGTTCGAGCCTTCCCGGCGCCCCAGGATGATCCGGTCCCGGGCCTCGGCGAAGTCGGCGGGGGTCAAAACGTCCCGGTCGGCCCGCACGGCGTTGATGGCCGCCTCGTTGACCAGATTGGCCAGGTCGGCACCGGAGAAGCCGGGCGTGCCCCGTGCCGCCACCCTCAGGTCGACGCCCGGGTCCAGCTTCTTGCCCCGGGCATGCACCCGCAGGATCTCGATGCGCTCGGGCAGCGTCGGGAGGGGGATGGTCACCTGGCGGTCGAACCGACCCGGACGGAGGAGGGCCGGATCGAGCACCTCGGGCCGGTTGGTGGCGGCCAGCACCACGATGCCGGTGGCCGGGTCGAACCCGTCCATCTCCGAGAGCAGCTGGTTGAGGGTCTGCTCCCGTTCGTCGTTGGAGACCACCGCCCCCGAGCCACCGCGGCGCTGCCCGATGGCGTCGATCTCGTCCAGGAAGATGATGGCCGGCGCCTGCTTGCGGGCCTCTTGGAACAGGTCGCGCACCCGAGCGGCCCCGACGCCCACGAACATCTCGACGAAGCTCGAGCCCGTGACGGAGAAGAAGGGCACCCTGGCCTCGCCGGCGACGGCTCTGGCCAGGAGGGTCTTGCCCGTCCCGGGCGGACCCACCATCAGGACGCCCCGGGGGGCCATGGCGCCCGCCCGGGCGAATCGCTCCGGCTGCTGGAGGAAGTCGACGACCTCGCGGATCTCGATCTTGGCCCCCTCGTACCCGGCCACGTCGGCGAAGGTCGTCTTCGGGCGTTCTTCATCGAAGACCTTGGCGTTGGACCGTCCGACCCCCATCACCCCCTGCATCCTGCCCATGGCCCCCTTGGACAGCCGCCACCAGAGGTAGCCGAGCACGAGGAACGGCAAGAGCAGGAACACCCAGGAGAGGATCTGGGTGCCGAACGAGGTGCTGCTGGTCTCGGCGGTGACCTGGACGTCGGCCTTCTGGAGCTGGGCCAGGAAAGCCTCGCCGGCCTGGGAGGGGATGACCGTGGTGTAGGTCCCGCCCCCGGAGAGGGTCCCCGAGGCGGCGCCGGCGGACTGGATGGTGACGGTCTTCACCTTGTGCGCCGTCACGTCGCCCATGAACTGCGAGTAGCTCAGGGTGACCGCCTTGTGGGCCTGGAAGGCGGGCAGGACGAGCAGCAGGACCACGAAGATCAGCAGCGCGGCCGGCCAGAGGAGGTGGCGCCAGGCGGGTGGCGGCGGTGGGGCGACCGGTGCGCCTTTCTCCCTGGTCGGTGGGGCCGACGCCTGTCGGCTCACGTCGGGGGACGCCGTCCGTCGCCCGTATGGGATCGCTTCATGCCGTAAGACTGCCCGTCGGTCGGCGGGTTGGGAAGGGTCGAAGGTCCCGATGGATTCAGACCACGTGTTCCGCCGATCCGCGGTCCAGCTGCCTGAGGGCGATCATGGCTCCGTGGAGGCCGCAGAGGGCGGTGTCGACGTTGCACCAGTCGTCACCGGCGGAGAGATCGGAGCGGCGGGAGGACAGTAACTCGATGGTGGCGGCCACTTGGGCGACCAGTTCGCCGATCACCTGGTCATCGGGAGGGCGGCCTACCGACAACCCTGGTTCGCGGTTGGTCGATGTCACCACGCACCTCCCTGGGCATCTCGGATCTCTCAGCACCAGCATCGGCGTCACGGTCCCGGGTCAGGAAGGGCCGAAAGTCCCCAAAGGTCGGTACGGGAGGCGGTCCCCCGCGCCCCGATCAGCCGGCCAACCCCGCGGCCACGGCCTGGCCGGTCCACCGGTTGTTCAGGTAGGGCTCAGGATCGTGGACCCGGTGGCCGTTGTCCACCTTGAACTCGACCACGTCCCCCCGGAATCGGCCACAGGGCGTGGTGCGGGCGGCGGGGTCCTCCGGGTTCACGATGTTTGTCCATCGGGCCACCGAGCCGGGCCACGGACTGAGGCCTTCGGACGGGCAGGGGTCGAGGCGGTGGCGGATGAGGTCGCCGGCCAGCGGGCAGCCGATGGTCACGTAGTCGGTGACCGGCCATTCGGGATGGGCGCAGAGGGCCTCGTAGGAGACGACCGTCCCGAGCGAGTGGGCCACCACCACCCTGGTGTCCGGCCCGATGGCCGACTCGACTCGCGCCCTCGCCGCCCGGCGGAGTGAGGGCTGTTCGAGGTAGGCGGCGGCCTGCGCCAGCAGGCGGTCGAAGTGGCTCTCGGTCAGCATCTTGGTCAGCTCGGCCAGGTCGACCTGCGGGTCGAGCCGCTGGAGGAGCTCCCCGACGCTCGCCACGGCCCCGGCCTTGTCCACCGGGGGCCGATACCCATCCTCGGGGTCGGGCCGGAACACGTCCCCGTAGAACGCCACCGTCACGTCCCGCTCCTCGATGGCCACCCCGTGCCAGGCGAGGCCATCGGCCAGGGCCGGGAACCACCGCGACTTGATGGAGGCCGGCCCCCATAGGTCGTTTCCTGCTCCGTGCACCATCACGATCCGGGACATGGCTGCACTCTATTCAGACGGTGTGTCGCCCACGCCCGCCACCGCCGGCCCACCGACGAGGGCGTATCGGGAATAGCGATCAGTCAGATCTGTTGAAACTGTTTGACAGATAATCGACCACTCAGGGAGACTGGACGGGAAGGCGATCCGGCCCGGGGGGGTCGAACTCACCAGCGAAGGAAATGAACCCATGTACGACGAGACCACCGTCCCCACCACCATCTACGCCTCGAGGGTCATCGAGTGCAGTGAGTCCGCATGGGCCGACGTCCGGTTCCCCTTGGACGTCGAGGTTCACGAGGCCCAGTTGACCATCTCGCCGCGCAAGCAGGTGTCTGGGGGCGTCGTCGGCTTCCCCGACGAGGCACGAGAGGCCACCCTCCGGTTCGGCCGCCTGCGGACACCGCTCAGCGTGGTGGTCGAGATGACCCGTTGGACCGGCCAGTCGGTGGAGATCGGCATCCGGCCTCCTCGGCACCTCCCGTTCTGGGTCTCTGGTGACCGCTACGTCCGGGCCAGCTATGCCGTACTGGACGAGTTGGCCCGGACGTTGACGTCCCCCGCCGCCGGGGCCGTGACTGACGTGGAGCAGCTCCAGAAGTCAGCCTGAGCCGACCTCCCCCTCCCCGGATTCGTCGGAAGGGGCACGCTCCTACTCGGTGGCGATGGCGGCCAGCACGTCGAGTTTTGCTGCGCGCCGGGCCGGCCAGCTGGCCGCGCCCAGCCCGAGTAGCCCGGCGAGCACGAGGAAGACCACCAGGTTCTCGAAGGGTATGACCAGGTCGGTGATGCCCTGCTGCTTCAGGGATGCGGCGAAGGCCGCACCCAGGGCGGTTCCCACCAACACGCCGATGACGGCTCCGAACAAGGACAGGATGACTGACTCGGCCCGGATCATGACGCGTACCTGTCGACGCTTCATCCCCACCGCCCGCAACAGTCCGATCTCGTGGGTGCGTTCGAACACCGACAGCATGAGGGTGTTCACGATCCCGATCAGGGCGATGAGCACGGCCAGGGCCAACAGGGCGTAGACCAGGCCCAGGAGCTGGTTGACCTGGGCCTGCTGGGACTTCTGGAACTCAGCCCGCGTCTGGATCTTCAGGTTGGGATAGGCAGCGAGGCCGGCCTGGACCGACTGGGTCGTCGAGGCGGTGCTGCCCCCGGCATGGAGCAGTACGGCCACCGGCAGCGGCTGGTTGAAGTGGGCCAGGAAGAAGCTGTCGCCCACCAGATAGCTGCCCAGGAGGGCGTTGGGCTTGAAGACCCCGCCCACCCTCATGGTGGAGGTCCCGGTCTGGGCGAACCGGACGGGGACCACCGAGCCCACCGCGAGGTGCTTGGAGTTGGCGGTGTTGGCGTCGACGAGCAGCTGGCCGGCGGCCAGGGCGGCGCTTCCGGTGCCGGAGTCCATGCGAAGGATCACAGTGTCCGACAGGTGGTCGGTGGAGACCGCGGTGAGGGTGGCCAACGCGTGGCGTACCTCGAATTCGCCGCTGTAGACCGTGGATGTGGCCGACACGCCCGGTACCTTGGCGGCGGCGGCGGCCACGGATGCCGAGAAGCCGCCGGCGCCCCCGGTGGCCGAACTGGTGATGATGTAGTCAGCGCTCACGGCGTCGTCGACGCTGGCCGTCACCGACTTGGACAGTGATGCCCCGAAGACGGCGATGGTCGACACCAGGGCCAGGCCCACCATGAGGGCCGAGGAGGTCTGGGCCGTCCGGCGGGGGCTCCGCATGGAGTTCTCGCGTCCGAGCCGGCCGGGGATCCCGAGTAGTCGAGCCAGGGGCCTCCCGATGACGCTGGACATGGGCCGGGCCACCACCGGCGCCAGCATGCCGATACCCAGGAAGATGGCCACGGCCCCGATCCCGACCAGTTGGATGGCCGGCTTGGTCAGTCCCAGCACCAGCGCGGCGATACCGAGCACGGTCACGATCGAACCGGTCACGATCCGACGCCGGGACGATTCGGCCTGGTCGGTGCGGTGGTCGGCCAGGGCGGCCACCGGAGGGATGCGCACGGCCCGACGGGCCGGCCCGATGGACGACACCACCGTCACGCCGACGCCGACGACCAGGGCGGCGATCACCGTCCGGGTGGCGAAGACCAGGGGGCCGGTGGGCAGGGTGATGCCGAACCCCTTGAGCAGGGCCTCGAGGCCCAGCGCGGCGAGGACGCCCAGGCCCAGCCCGACCAGTGAGGCCGCCACCCCCATGATGAGCGCCTCGATCAGGACCGAGCGGAACACCTGTCTCCGGCTGGCGCCCACCAGGCGGAGCAGGGCCAACTCACGCGTCCGCTGCCCCACGATGATGGAGAACGTGTTGAAGATGGTGAAGCCGCCCACGAACAGTGAGATGAAGGCGAACACCAGCAGGGCGGTCGAGAAGAAGGACAGGGCCTGGTTGATGGAGTTGGTGGCCTCGTCGGCCACCGTCTGCCCGGTTACCACCTCCACCCCGGGGGGGAGCGTGGCGGCGATGGCCCGTTGGACCTGGGACTTGTCGGCCCCGGTCCTGGTGAGCACGTCGACGGACGACAGTTGGCCCGGCTCGCCGAGGATGCGCTGGGCGGTGGGGAGGTCGAAGGCGGCCAGCGTGGCGCCGGCGAGGTTGCTGGCGGACCCGAAGGTCACGATCCCGGAGATGGTGAAGGTCTGGGGTGGGCCGATGAGGAGCACCCGCACGGGGTCACCCACATGGAAGTGGTACTTGGTGGCCGTCCCGGCATCCATGGCCACCTGGTTCGGGGCGTTGGGTCCGTGGCCACTGGCCAGGCGGAGCGATGAGAGCTGGGTGTTCGGGTCGAAGGACAGGCCGATGGTAGGTGCCCCTCCGGTGGTCACGGCCTTGCCGTCCGGTGCCACGAACTGGGCGTAGCCCCCCACCGTGCCTTCGGCGTAGGCCACGCCGGGGATCGTCCGCACCGTGGTGGCGATCGAGTCGGGGATGGGCTTCCGTACCGCACCGCCACCACCGGTGTTGTCGGTGAACGCCGCCTTGCCCCGGATCTCGAAGTCCACGTTCTGATAGACGTGGCCGAACAGCGTCGTGAACGTGGCGTGCAGGGTGTCGGTCAGGACCAGGGTGCCTGAGATGAAGGTGACCCCGAGCACGATGGCCACGGCGGTGAGGGCCAGGCGGAGCTTGTGGGCCAGGAGGCCCTTGATGGTCACCTTCCACATGTCAGCTTCCCAACTGCTTCATCCGCTCCAGGACGGAATCGACGGTGGGCGACGTCAACTCACCCACCACGCGGCCGTCGGCCAAGAAGACCACCCGGTCCGCGTAGGAGGCCCCTCGGGCATCGTGAGTGACCATGACGATGGACTGGTGGAAGTCGGTGACGGATCGGCGCAGGAAGGCGAGCATCTCGCTCGACGCGTTGGAGTCGAGGTTCCCCGTCGGCTCGTCGGCGAAGATGAGGTCGGGCCGGCCCATGAGGGCCCGGGCGCAGGCGACCCGCTGCTGTTGGCCACCGGACATCTCGTTGGGCCGGTGGGTGAGGCGGTCGGCGATACCCAACTGCCCCACGAGGTAGTCGAACCAGTCCCGATCGACGGGTTTGCCGGCCAGGTCGGCGGGGAGGGTGATGTTCTCCTCGGCGGTGAGCGTGGGCACCAGGTTGAACGATTGGAAGACGAACCCGACGCGGTCGCGACGCATCTGGGTCAGTCCGGCATCGTCCAACGAGCCGATCTCCAGGTCGCCGATGAAGGTGCGTCCCGACGTTGGGGTGTCCAACCCGGCCATGCAGTGCATGAGAGTGGACTTGCCCGACCCCGACGGACCCATGACCGCGGTGAACCGGGCCCGCTCGAACTCCACGCTCACGCCGTCGAGGGCATGCACGACGGCTTCCGCGGTGCCGTAGATCTTGACCAGATCGATGGCACGGGCGGCCGGGGTGCCGGGGGTACGAAACCCCCGAGGGGCGGCTGTTCGGTGAGGGTCATGGTGAACCGTCCTTTTGGATCCAGAGGGATCCGTCGTCGTCATCGTCACGGGAGCCCGACGCTCGCGGGTCTACGGTCCCCGATGGTCGGGGTCGCCGTGGTGAGGAGTCCGATCGCTGAGGCCGCGACCGGGACAGGGCCCTTCGGGGGGCCACGCGCATGCTACCTACTGGTGCGACCCGGCGTGCGGGCCGCGGCCCCATCGGTGCCAGAACAGCAGGACGACCACGGTCAGCAAGAGCCAGGGGACGTGGAGCATGGACTGGGCGGACTCAAAGGCCGTGACCACGAGCACCATGACGATCACCAGCGGGACGAGTCGTCGCCGCCGCCGGCCGGTGCGGGGGGGTGGTGGCTCGTCGGGCAGGCGAGGCAGGTCGTCGAAGAGGCCGTCGAGGTCGCCCCGGGTGACCGCTCCGGTGGCCCGGCCCAGCCGGGCGGTGAACTCCGACTGGTCCAGTCGTCCATCGGCGAAATGCCGGGAGAGTCGCTCGGTGACCTCGTCCCGCTCGGCGTCGGACACCCGGAGGTGGGGGTCGGTGACCGAGGCCCCCCGTAGCCCGAGGCCGGCCGACTGGGATCGTGGCGGGACCGCATGCTCATCGGCCCCGCTCGCGGGCCAGCAGCTCCTCGGCCACCGAGACGTCGGACCCCTCCTCGGGGATCAGCAGCCAAGCGGCCAGATAGACGGGAACGGCGAGCCCGCCGAGTAGGGCCAGGGCGGCGAAGGCCAGACGCACGAGCGTGGGATCCACGTCGAACCAGTCAGCCAGGCCGCCGGCCACGCCGGCCAGCATTCGGCCGTCCCGGCGCCGGCTGAGCCGATCGGTCGGGCCGGGCGCAGGGCGCCCGGCGTCCGGGGGTGAGTTGAGGGAGGTCGCGGTATCCATGGCTCCACGGTGAACCCGCCGCGACGGGAGGGGGAATCGGGTAGGTCCCGGGTCGTACCCCGAGGGCACGGCCGCGGGGTCAGGGATATCCCCGATGGATGCCGTCCCTGGGGTGCGCGATCATCGAGGGATCGCCGAGTTCACCGAGTCCGGCACGACCATGCCCGAAGTACCAGAGCCTCCGGTTCCCACCCCACCGTCCGGGGACGGAGCGCGGGGCTGTGGAGGGCCGATGCACGGGAGGGCCCACCGGGGGGAGCGCCACCCTGGCGGCCGTCGGGGGGTGGGCCGACGTGTCCGCCAGCACGGTCCGCTCCGCCGAAGTCCCGAGACCCGGGTGTTGGCCGGCGTCTGCGGCGGCCTGGCCGGGGCTGCCGGGATCGACGTCACGCTGGTCAGGGTGGCCTTTGTGGTGTTGTCCCTGGGGAGCGGCATCGGCATTCTGGCCTATGCCCTCGGCTGGCTCCTGCTGCCGCTCGAAGGAGAGCGCACGTCCATCTTCTCCCGCTCGGTCACCGACCGGCGGGGCCTGCGCCTCGTGGTGGCGATCGTTCCGGCCCTCATCCTGGTCCAGGTGGTGGCGGGCGCCCTCCATCTCGGGTTCCTGGGCTCGTTCAGCTGGCCGGTCTTCCTGGCCTTGGCGGCCGCCATCCTCATCCGCCGGAACGCCAGCGAGGACGAGCGGGTGTGGATCAACGACGACGTGCTCCCGATGCTGCACACCGACGGCGGGCGGCAGGGCCGGTGGTCACTGGCCCTCCGTATCGTCGTCGGCGTGGCCCTGGGCCTGGCCGGCCTGTTCGCTCTCATCCTCGGCCACCCCACCGGTGCGGCGTTCCGACCCATCGCCGGGTCGCTCCTGGTGGTGGCGGCCATCGTGGTCGTGTTCGGCCCGTGGTGGCTCAGTCTCGTCCGGGACCTCCTGGCCGAGCGCCAAGCGCGGGCCCTAGCCGAGGAGCGGGCCCAGATGGCGACCCATGTCCACGACTCGGTACTCCAGACCCTGGCCCTCATCCAGCGGTCGGCCGATGACCCCCGCCAAGTGGTTCGATTGGCCCGGGCCCAGGAGCGGGAGCTGCGGGCGTGGCTGTTCGGTGGTCGTCTCCCTGGCACGATCGGGGACGATGCCGTCACCCTGGTCGAGGCGGTGGACCTGCTCCAGCGGCAGGTGGAGATGGATCACGGTGTCACCGTCCAGGTCGTGGTGGTCGGGGACTGTCCGCTGGGGGACGGCGTCCGAGCCCTGCTTGAGGCGGCACGAGAAGCCACCGTCAACGCCGCCAAGTGGTCCGGAGCCGCCCAGATCTCCATCTATGCCGAAGTCGAGACCGATTCGGTCATGCTCTACGTCCGGGACCGGGGCGCGGCTTCGCACCCGACGCCGTCCCCGAGGATCGCCAGGGCATCGCCCGTTCGATCCGCGGTCGAATGGCCCGGTGCGGGGGGTCGGCGGTCATCCGGTCGGCCCCTGGCCGGGGGGCCGAGGTCCAGCTGTCGGTGCCCATCGGTCCGGCGAGCCGATGAGCGAGCCCCGTCGCCGGAGGATCTTCCTGGTCGACGATCACGCCATGTTCCGCGCCGGCGTCCGGTCCGAGCTGGGGGAGGCCGTCGACGTGGTGGGTGAGGCCGATGAGGCGGGCGCCGCCATCGAGCTGATCAACGAGCGCCTCCCCGAGGTGGTCCTATTGGACGTTCACCTCCCCGGGGGAGGAGGGCAGGCGGTGCTCCGAGGGGTGATGCCCCACCATCCCACGGTCCAGTTCCTCGCCCTGTCGGTCTCCGATGCGCCCGAAGACGTGATCGCGGTGATCCGCGCCGGCGCCCGAGGGTACGTGACCAAGACCATCTCGGGGCCGGAGCTGCTGGCCGCGGTGGACCGGGTGGCGGCGGGCGATGCCGTGTTCTCCCCTCGACTTGCTGGCTTCGTGCTCGATGCGTTCGCCTCCGAATCTGGAGGGACAGCCCCAGCGGCCGGCATCGACCCCGAACTCGATCAACTCTCCCCTCGGGAGCGGGAGGTGCTCCGGCTGATCGCCCGGGGATACACCTACAAGGAGGTGGCCAGGGACTTGGTGATCTCGGTCAAGACGGTGGAGTCCCATGTGTCGTCGGTGCTCCGCAAGCTCCAGCTGTCCACCCGCCACCAACTGACCAAGTGGGCCACCGACCGGCGCCTCGTCTGACCGGCCCTGCTCAGCCGGCCTTCCGGTGTCGACGGGACCAGCTGTGGTGGCCCTTTCGGGCACCGTCCGCCGTCTCCGGCTCGGGCGTGGCCGGAGCGGCCACCTCCGCGCTGCAGGTGGAGCAGAGTCGAACTCCGTCTACCATCCGGGTCACCCGCATCGAACCGCAGCGGCCGCACTTCCGGCCCACATAGACCTCCGCGATCGATCCCGACTGGAGCGAAGACAGCTGGGCCAACCGCTCCTGGACCTCCTCGGGGATCTCGAACCCCCCCGACTCAGTCCGTCGGACCAGGTCCCAGGCGATCAACTCATGCAGGAGTGGTGCGAGCCGGTCCAGGCGTCGAGCGGACTCCGTCGCCGAGATGGCGGCCATCCTCTCGGGATCGGAGGGGGTTACGTCGAACTGGGTGGTCATCGGGAGACCTCCTCCTGGCTGCGATGGACCGACACAAGCACCGCGGTGGCCCTGGGACGGTCCGATCCACCGACGGACCGCCCATGGGAGCTGCACCTTGATCGTGACGCAATTCGAACCCCATGTACAGGGCAGGACGGCACATTTCTCGGGGCCGCCGATGCAGCGGTCCATTGCTCGGGGGATCTGGGAGAATCCTGGCCATGGTGCCGAGCGGGGTCCCTGCGGAGGATGACCAGTCGACGACCGGGGTGGAGCGCTCTCTGGCCATGTTGGTGGCGCCCGATTGCCTCCCCGGGCCGGGCTGGCGCGTGACACGGGACCGCACCTGGGTGACTGGAGAGTTGGACCCGGACAGTGACAAGAGCCGACGAGCCCGTGAGGCGGGGGTGGTGACGGCCTGGCGTTCGTTCGAGCAGGCGGGGACCGGACGATCGGCCTGGGTCGAGGTGGTTCCCTACGCCACGGCCGATGACGCCGAGCTCTCGCTGGACCAGTCCCCGAGGTACTTCGTGGGCGCCGATGGTCCGGACGAGACGCTGGTGGCGGGGGTGGCGGTGCCCGGCCAGGAACTTCCCGGGCTGCCCAACCTCTGGGTGTACGAGAAGTCGGTGGCCGGGCCGGACGGCATCCGCGTGTCGCGGTATGCGGCCGGCACCATCGGACCCGTCTTGTTGATCGCTTCCTGCTCCGGCGAGGCGGGGGACTGGCACCTCGACGATCTGATGGAACTGGCCCTGACCCTGGCCAACCTGGTCCGGCAGGGGTGAGCTTCGACGGCTGTGCATAGCCTGGGGCCCGTGGCTCTCTGTGAGATCAGTGGACCGTGGGGTCGTCCGGCGGTCGCCGAGTTCCTGGCCGTCACCGTGATCCCCATGCGGATCGGGGTGGAGAGCCCGTCGGGATGGCCGACGGTCCTGTCCGTCTGGTTCGTTCCCGACGATGACGACCTCCTGGCCGCCACCAGGCCGACCTCTGCCTTGGTGCGGTCCCTCGAGCGACAGTCCCGGTGCGGCTTCGAAATTGCGGCCGACGAGCCGCCGTACCGGGGGGTCCGAGGCCGCGGATTGGTCGAGTTGGACCGGAGCGCCGGCCGGTCCACCCTGGAGCGGCTGCTGACCCGCTACCTCGGCGACATCGAGAGCCCGCTGGCTCGAAGGCTGTTGGCTCAGGCCGATGATGAGGTATGTGTGCGGATCCGGCCGAGATCGATCGTCAGCTGGGACTTCAGCGCTCGAATGGCCGACAGTCTGGAGGCCGTCGACCGTCGATGACCGTGCTCCCTGCCGCGGCGCCAGGCCAGCCGCCCGCCCCTGGTCCGCCATCGCGGCTCGGGGGTTGGGAGGCACGGGACCCAGAGTTCAGGGCCACCAAGCGGGCCCTTCGCGCCGCCGTGCTGGTGCCGGGGGTGTTCGCCCTGGCCGACTTCGGCATCGGCAACCCGCAGACGACCCTGTTCTCGGTATTCGGGGCGTTCGCCCTGCTGCTGTTCGCCGACTTCGGAGGGCGGAGGTCCACCCGGTTCCGCTCCTACCTCGGGCTGTTCCTGGCCGGCGCCGTCCTCATCACCGCCGGGACGCTCTGCTCCTCCCACGCCGCCACTGCGGTACTCGGTATGGCCGTGTTCGGGTTCGCCGTCCTCTTCGCCGGGGCGGTGAGCCCGCAAGCCGCGGTCGGTGCCACCGCTGCGCTTTTGACCTTCGTGCTCCCCGTGGCCGTGCCGGTGGGCGCTTCGGCCATCGGCAGCAGGCTGGCCGGATGGGCGCTGGCCGGGGCATTCTGCCTCCCCGCGGTGATGCTGGTCTGGTCGGAGAGGTGGCACGATCCCCTGCGCCGAAAGGCAGCCGACGCGGCGGGAGCGGTCGCCGATCTGGTCGACGCGCACGCCGAGGGCCACATCGACGTCGAGGCGAAAGGGCGCGTCGGGCTGGCCATGGAGGCACTCCGCAACCAGTACGAAGCCACCCCGTACCGTCCTGCGGGCGCCGGACCCACCGACACCGCACTGGTGAGCCTGGTCTCGAGGTTGGAGTGGGTAGGAGAGAATGCCCTTATACCGCATCAGGGTCGGAGCGTTCTGGACGACGCCCCGGTCCGCTCGGTGCACCAGGGGGTGGCACGGGTCCTTCGTCAGATCGCCATCCTCCTGGTGAGCGAGGGCGACCACACCACTGCTCCCATCATCGGCTCGTTGGACTCCGAGGTGGCGGCGATGGCGGAGGCACGCGAGGCACTGACCCGGGAGGCAGGGCAACGGCTGCTGTCGGGCGAGGCTGGCGTGGATCGGCCCCCGGCCGACCTCGACGCAGGGGCTGAGGACCTCCTGCTCTGGAGGCTGGATCCGACCTATCCAATCAGGATCCTGGCGTCGGCAACAGAGCTGACCGCCGAAGTGGCGGTGACCTCGGCCCGTGGCGACACCGCGAGTCCGTGGTCCGGGCTCCGCAGATTCGCCCGGGGTACGGTCGCCGCGGCCTCCGCCCGGCTGACGCTTCGCTCGGTCTGGTTCCGGAACAGCTTGCGCGGGGCAGCGGCCTTGGCGGCGGCGGTGGCCGTGGTGGAGGCCACCGATGTCCAGCACGGGTTCTGGGTGGTGCTCGGGACCCTGTCGGTCTTGCGGTCCAACGCCGTCGGTACTGGCGCCACAGCCCTACGGGCCATGGCGGGAACCGCCGCCGGCGTCGCCCTCGGCGCCTTGGTGTTGCAGCTCCTGGGACACCACCTCAGCCTTCTGTGGGTGGTGCTGCCCTTTGCTGTGCTCCTAGCCGGCGTGGCGCCGTCAGCCATCTCCTTTGCTGCCGGCCAGGCCGGCTTCACGGTGTCGGTGGTGATCATCTTCAACATCATCGACCCGGTGGGCAGCAAGGTCGGTCTCATCAGGATCGAGGACGTCGCGATCGGCGTGGTGGTCAGCATGGTGATCGGCCTGGTGTTCTGGCCGCGGGGTGCCTCCGCCGAGCTGGCCCGCTCACTCTGTGAGTCCTACGCCGGGGCCGTGGCCTGGCTGGCGAACGAGGTGCAGCGGTTCGACCGTGTCGACCGGGCACCGGACGGTGAGGATCCGCGCACGCGGGCACTGGTGACCGCGTCCCGAATGGATGACGCCTTCCGTCAATTCATGAACGAACGAGGCGCCAAGCGGGTGCCCCTCCCCACGGTGACCCATCTGGTCACCGGCTGTGCCCGGGTTCGGCTGGTGGCCCTGACCCTGGCCAGCCTGCCCCATCCACCGCCAGCCCCGGGTCCGACCGCCCCCGGCGCCGTTGCCGACGCTCGGCGGGACGTGGTGGCAGCTCTCGCCGAGGTGGAGCGTTGGTACGAGTGCTCGTCCCAGGCGCTGGGCCGTCACCACGCTCGCCTGCCGGCCATCACACCGGTCGACGCCGCGCTCCGCCCGGAGCTACTTGCGGCCCTGGACGAAGCGCTGTCGGTCCGGTCGGCGAACCGGGCGTTGCAGGCCATGCGGCTCATCTGGCTCTTGGAGCAGCTCGGGGGCCTGGGCCTGCTCCAGGTCGAGTTGGCCCAGGCCGCGGACCAGTTCGCCACTTCGATCAGGTGAGGTCCGAGGGCGCGCCCATCGGGGGCCTGAGGCCGCTCGGACGCCGGCTGGATACCATCGTGAGTATGACGCCGGACGAAATCGCCGACCTCGAACACCTTCGCCGGGCGCGTGACTTCATCGATCGCAACTACGCGGAGCCCCTCGACGTTCCGGCCATGGCCCGAGCCGCGCTCATGTCGCCAGCCCATTTCTCCCGCAAGTTCCGTGCTGCGTACGGCGAGACTCCGTACTCCTACCTCATGACCCGTCGCATTGAGCGGGCGAAGTCCCTGCTGCGTGAAGGGAGGTCGGTAACCGACGCGTGTGTGACCGTGGGTTGTTCCTCGCTGGGATCGTTCAGTTCTCGCTTCACCGAGATCGTGGGTGAGACACCGTCGCACTACCGTGCCCGCGACCATGGTGAGCTCGAGGACCTCCCGGCCTGCTTGATGATGTTCCTCACGCGACCGCAGCGAACCTCCGTCACGGTCTGAACCCGGCTCACGGGTCCCGACGAGTCGACCCCGCACGACCTGCCTCGGGCGGATGCCGGGAAGTGGTGGTACCAAGCAGGATCGGAGAAGCACCTGGCCGCACCACGCACTTATGGTTGCTGCATGACAGTCACCGTTTCGGCAATGTTCATTCCGGTCAACGACCCTGACGCTGCGCTCGGTTTCTACCGTGATGCTCTTGGCCTCGAAGTGCGGACCGACGTGGCGTCTGGCGGCTTCCGCTGGGTCACCGTCGGCGCACCGGGACAGGATGTCGACATCGTCCTGTTCCAGCCGCACGGCGGCCGCTCGCAGGCGGAGGGCGACGCGCTGTTGTCCCTCGTGACACAAGGTTCGATCCAGGCCGCGATCTTTCGTTCAGACGATCTCGACACCACCTTCGAGAAGGTCAGGGCATCCGGTGCCGAGGTCCTCCAGGAGCCGGCGTCTCAACCCTGGGGCGCCCGCGACTGCGCGTTCCGCGATCCCTCCGGCAACCTGGTTCGTATCGCACAGGCCTGAACTTGGCCGTCGCGGACCAGACTGTGGCCATGGCGATCGACAGCACTCAGGTTGCCACTCGTGGTGTCCGCCGCCCCGCGCGGCCAGCAACTTCGACCATCGATCCAAGACGATGGAAGATGCGGTGTCCGATGAGAGGCAACCTATCCAGGTTGGATCCCATACGTGGAGAGGCCACCAATGCGAGAGCGTGGCGCGGCGTGGTTGGGCACAAACGCTGATCGGCCCTGGCCGACAGCGGCCGTCACCTCGCTGGCACTGGCGGATTCGAGCAGCCGCCTGACCCTTGCGTGTGAACGGCCGACGCGCCGGCTGATATGGGGGCGACCGGCCGCTCGGGGCCAGGCGGGACCTTCCGCTTGGGCCTTATCTCGGCGCGGGACCATCGCCACCAGGAGGTCATCCAGCTTCTTGCGGCCCGAGGAAGGCAGCTGTCGTCGCGGGCCGGTCGACGACAGCGGGGGGCGCCGCACCACACCCGCGGCTTCAGCCCGGACCTGCCGTTGGAGGCCTTGACATGCAGCCACATAGCTGCCTATAGTTAGGTAACCAAATGGCTGCGGATACACGGTACGCTGCCCATAGGCAAAGGAGTGTCACATGCCAGACATCAGGCACCGGGTAGCAATCGCGGCTCCCCTCGAGAGCGTCTACGAGGCAGTGGCCACGACGGAGGGAATCTCTGAATGGTGGACCCGAGACGGCGTCCGAGGGGAGTCGAGGCAGGGCGCCAAGGTCCAGTTCTTCTTCGGCCAGCCGGAGCCAGCCGCCGTCATGGAAGTCACCGGGCTGGATCCCGACCGGCACGTGAGCTGGAGCTGCATAGAGGGTGCCGACGAGTGGGTCGGGACGAGCATCACCTTCGACCTCACCGACGAGGACAACGAGACCGTGGTCCTGTTCGCGCACGCGGACTGGCGAGAGCCGAGCGAGTTCATGGCCCATTGCAGCGCGAGGTGGGCCTACTTCCTACTGAGCCTGAAGAGCTACCTGGAGACTGGCCAGGGGACCCCCTTCCCTGACGATCTCAAAGTTTTGACAGCTGGGGTGGGGCCGATCACGGTCGATGTGTTCAAGGCACTCGCCGACCCAAGCCGCCGTCAACTGCTGGATCGCCTGAACGCCCGCAACGGACAGAACCTTCGGGAGCTTTCCGAGGGCCTGGATATGGCCCGTCAGTCCGTCAGCAAACACCTGGCGATTCTTGAAGCGGCCAACCTGGTGACGACCATCCGACGCGGCCGCGAAAAGCTCCACTACCTCAATGCCGTACCGATCAACGAGATCGCGGAACGCTGGATCAATCGCTATGACCAAGATCGGGTCCGAGTGCTATCGGACCTCAAGCAAGCACTGGAGGAAGTGCCCATGGACTCTCCCCAATTCGTCTACACGACCTACATCAGAACCACACCCGAGCGACTGTGGCAGGCACTGACCGACCCGTCGCTCACCCGCCGATGGTGGCAGACCAGCTTCGACACCGACTGGGTGGCGGGGTCTCCCATGATCTGGGACAACAATGGCATCGTCATCGACGACCCCGAGCAGGTCGTGCTCGAATCCGATCCCTTCCGGCGGCTGACGTACACGTGGCATACGTTCACGCCGGAATTGAGCGATCGCCTGGGAGACGAGCTGGTCGCCAAGCTTTCCGGCGAGCGTCGGTCGCGAGTCGCATTCGACATCGAACCGGTCGGCGAGACGGTCAAACTGACCGTTGTGCATGACAACTTCGAGCCCGGGAGCACTGCGGCCACCATGGTGAGGAATGGCTGGCCCGCCCTTCTGTCCAGCCTGAAGACCCTTCTGGAGACCGGTGAACCGCTTGCCTCGACCCGGAGCGATCCGCAGGGGTAGTGGTGGTCACTCGTCCCGCCCCCGGCGCTCAGACCTCTCCATGGACTCCACCCTCGCAGCGGAGCGTCCCAGACCAGGGGGCTGGATTGCGAAGTCCGGGCACGAGTCGCTTCGACTCACCTTGTTCGTCGAGGACGTTCCCGTCCCGCAATTCGGACATCACCGCGGAGGTCGTTTCCGCCAGATTGAGTCGCTCCTCTGAATCACTCGTAAGGTTGTGAAGCTCCCATTGCGACGCAGCGGCGGCAGTGGCGAACGGGTCGGGCGGCATACCGTGCTCTCGGTCGAACTCGTCAAGCCGCTCGTAGCAGTGATCGAGCTTCCACAGCTCGTGGCAGCGTCGTGCCCGGTCGGAAGCTGAGCGATGACCGCCTCTAGCTTGGAGGGCTCGGGAATCGGTTCGTAGCGGGTGCGCCACGACAAGGTCGACACGACCGGGGTCTTCACCCTGCGCCACGGCACAAAGCTCCACCACGTTGGCGTCGGCCGGGCCCACACCGGACGCCGGATCATCATTCTGGTCTGTGACCTCGACATCCGGGTGCTGAGCGAGGAGGGCGAACTGCTCCGCCACCTCACGTTGGATCCCACCAGGGACTACCAGCGCCTGGGCACCAGCCCTTGATCATCTACCCTTCGTGGGTTCGTCTGTCCGCGATGTCATGGGACAGAACAACCGTGGAGGTTATGGGACTATGTTCGAACCCCTCTTGGTCCGCTGACCTGGGGAAATGCGACGAGAACGTTTGGCTTTGACCGGAATTCGGGTGCAGAAGGGCTCGCCGCTAGGTCGGCAGGAGAAGTGATGGGACTATGTTCGAACCCCTGCCTGAACGCCTCATACGTCGAACAATCCCGCCGTGGACCCGAGACAGCAGCGAGTGTTTGCCATCGTTGGCTGTGGTGAGTGGGCGAGGGGGTGCCGGCTACCGACATAACCGGTGGCCTGGTCGGACTAGGTCCTGTTTAGAGCCGTTTCCCACACTATTGTTCTCGATTTCCCACATACGAAGAGGTCCTGGTCAGATGGGCGGGTGGCCTTTTCTGCACCCTCAGGATGCTGTGTGGCAACCGAACTCATCGAGTCATGATCATCGAGTTCATCAGCCTCATCGAGTCTGCATGGCTGCGGTGCGAAGCGTCGGCCCGAACCAGCTTGCTTCGCGTCGTCCGACCCTCGACGACGAGGACGCCCATGATTCCAGCCCTCAATCCTGAGCCGGCAAGCCCGTGTAACTGGGAGCGAGGGCTTGAGAGGGTGTGAGCCCGAAGCCGATGTTGGAGCCGTAGACATCCATGGCGAGTGCCTGGAACATCCGAGTGGGCGTGACGGCATTGGGTTGCTTGGTGGATACGACCTCGATGGTCGTGTGGCGGGAAGGCGAGTACATGGTGATCGATTCGTAGCCAGGGAAACTGCCTTCTTTGCCGATGAACCCACCGGACTCGATAAAGCCCAATCCTTGGAACCAGCGGCCCGGGCCGTTGTAGTCGTCGGAGAAGGCGTAGGGGATCATGTCCTTTTGTGCCTCTTTCCAGACCGCCGGCTTGAGCAGGGCACCGGTTCCCAGCGCTTGAGACCAGACGCGCAGGTCCGACAGCGTGGAGACCATGCCCCCGGATGCCCCGACGCACGACTGGTGCAAGGCGGTAGCGTCATCGGAGGCAACACCTGGTGCCTGGGTGGAAAGAACCCCCCCGGTGCCGTACCCGTGAGTGAAGGGCACGCTCAGACCGTTCCCCGAGGTGGGAAGCAGGGTGCGGTGCAGGCCCAGGGGTCGGGCGATGCGCTGCTGGATCGCCGTGCTCACATCCTCCCCCGTGACCAACTCCACGACCCGCCCCAGCAGATCGTACCCGTAGTTGCTGTAGGACCACTTGGTGCCAGGAGGTGAAAGTGGAGCCTGCGCCGCTCCGGCCGCCAGCACATCCGCTTCCGTGCATCCGGTGGCCAGCTTGTTCACGTTGGCCTCCTCGACGAGGAAGCCAGTTTGGAGACCACTGGTCATGTTGAGGAGCTCTCGGATTGTGATCTGGTTCCCGTTGGGCACTCCCGCAACCCATTTGGAGATGTGGT
The DNA here is from genome assembly GCA_963835465.1 of uncultured Acidimicrobiaceae bacterium. GTDB lineage: Bacteria > Actinomycetota > Acidimicrobiia > Acidimicrobiales > RAAP-2 > Bog-756. The sequence continues at coordinate 5,152 of CAWIFR010000005.1, read as the reverse complement.
CATCGAAGGACACCTTGCCCTCGCCAATCAACTGAAGAATGAGATCGGCCGTAAAAGCCTTGGTCTGACTGGCGATCTTGAACTGCATATCGGTACGAAGTGGCTCCCCGGTGGTGAGGTCGGCCACACCGTCCGCATGGACGAACGTTCCCTTTGGGCTCCAGATGCCGACCAGGACGCCAGGGGTGTTTGCGGCGTCTTTGAACTGACGGACGGTCTGCTGGACCTTGGCCAGCGTCGACGGGTCGAGGTGCCTGCTGGTTGCGCCTCTATCTGGCGGAGAAGCAGCGCCGCCGTTTGCGACGCAGGCCCCCACGAGAGCTCCGGTCAAGACGAGCACGCAGAGCGTGCCGATCCATCGGAGTTTGGAACCGAATTGCCAGAATTCCTTCCTTGCATGCATTGTCTCGCCTACTTTCTGGTCGGGATGAAGCCAGCCGCCGGCAAGAACCGCCGGCCGTCCACTGGGCGATGGGGATCTGCCACATTCACCTCGATGGCTGCCGCTACACCAGTGGCGGTGCCAGCTCCGGGCATGACGGTGATGGCACCGTTTGTGTTCATGACATCCACCTCAACAAATGCCGAGACGCCGGGCGAGTGCGTCGGCGTCGGCAGAGTCGAGCACGGCATTGGCCAGTCCCCAGACTCCCTCGAAAATCTGGGGTGGTGCACCGGCCCTCATCCCGCCGAGCATGTCGGCCCGATTGTCGATGTTCATGGCGGGCAGCATGACCGCCAGTGACCGGGCCATCTGATCGGGAGGAATTCTCGAGACGATGGCCCGATGGATCTCCTCGACTGCCTCGGGACCCATGGCACACTCCAGCGCGGGCAGAACGTGACGTTCCTCGACGTTTTGGTGGGCAAGGTACACGCCAGTGAATTCGGCGAGCTCCAGGTAGAGCCGGTGGACCGCCCGAGCGCAGTGATCCTTTGGGGCCTCGACCGAACTGTCGGCCAGCACGATCAACCCGATCTCACGAGCCGAGACGAGTTCGTGGTCGGCCTCAATACGAGCCGCCAGGTCAGGGAGATGGGCCTCCAATGCCGGCTGGATCGCCTTGTCTTCGTGCTCGGCATGACCTTCCAGCATCTCCACGACGGCACGAACGTGGACCGCGAGCTCCTCTCGCTCGCGGTCGCTGACCGGGTCGATGTGGCCGGCCTGGCCGGTGACGGCAAAGAGTTCGGCCCGGATCCCTTTGTGGACGTCGCGATACAGGTGAGTCGCGACGTTGGTCTCGATCGGGCCGGCTTGTTTCGTGACGGTCATTTGCGTGTCCTCCTTGTGGGTGGCCCCGGTCATCCGGGCGGCACATTGACGTTGCTTCTATTGTGAGGAAGGCCTGAGGGGCCCGTTCCTGAAAGACGCGTAGCCGAATGCTAAATAGTCCATATGGTGGGTAACTTTCAGTCGGGAGCCGCTCTCGAGGACCCATGGGCCCAGCTCTTGGAGGACCGGTACGCGCTGATCGTCGGACTCGTCGGAGCGGACGGCCATCCCTACGCCACTCGGGGGTGGGGTTTGACGGTGCTGCCCGGTGCGCTCGCCCAGCTCCGCCTCGTGCTCAGCAGCCACGATGGACCTCAGCTCGGCACCGACCGCGAGAGCCATCTGCTGGCAGTGACGGCTGCTGACCCGCGTACCTTGCGGGCAGTGCAGTTCAAGGGTCGGACCGGGCCTGCCGAAGCCGCTACGCCCGATGACCGTGCCGCGGTGGTCCGCTTCTGCGACTCGTTCTTCGGCGTGGTGGAGGAGGTGGAAGGTACCGATCGCGCGCTCCTCGAACGGCTCGTTCCAAGTGACTTTGTCGCCTGTACGGTCGCCATCGAGTCCCTCTACAACCAGGCGCCGGGGCCAGGAGCGGGAGCCGAGCTACCCGGCCGACATACGTGAACGGCACTCCGGGAGCCCAGACGCCGTCGCTTCAAGACCTGAGGCTGTGTTTCGAAGGAGCTATCCCTGCGGTCGTGGCCACCGCCGCAGCAGACGGCACGCCAAATGTCACCTTCCTGTCGCGGGTGCGGTTGGTGGACGACGAGCGGATCGCACTGTCCAACCAGTTCTTCTCCAAGACCACCCAGAATCTGATTGAGAATCCTCAGGCCAGTATCATGCTCATGGATCCGGTGGACTATGGCCAGTACCGGCTTTCGCTCGCCTTCGAACGGACTGAGCGCCGAGGCCGCGTGTTCGAGCTCCTGCGGGACGATGTCACCGCCGTGGCTGCGATGCAGGGCATGCAGGGTGTGTTCAGATTGCGCGGCGCAGACATATACCGTGTCCTGGACATCGAGCTGGTGCCCGGCACTCGATCCGATGTCCCGGCGCCGGCACCAGTTGAGAACTCTGATTCTCGGTTTGCTACCGGCTTGTTGGCTGAGCTGAGTGCCCGCCTGAGTCGCTGCGCCGATCTCAACTCCCTCATCACCGCCACCGTCGACGGATTGGCAGAGTTGCTCGGGTACCAAAACTCAATGCTTTTGCTGTTGGACGAGCAGGGCACCAATCTGTACACCATCGCCAGTCACGGCTACGAGGCCGAGGGTGTCGGCTCAGAAATCCCGATCGGCGAGGGAGTCATCGGCATGGCTGCCGCTCAGTGCACCCCGATCCGGCTCGGCAACCTCACCCAAATCAGCCGATACGGAGAGACCGTCAGACATGCGTACGAGGCAACCGGCGATATCGCCCCTGGACATGTGGTCCCCTTTCCCGGGCTCGTCGGGACGCAGAGCCGAGTGGCGGTGCCGGCCATGGCACATGGCCAACTGGTCGGGGTGTTGGTGGTCGAGAGTCGGACCCCTGTGGCCTACACCTCCGACGACGAAGCTCTCTTGATGGTGGTGGCTACCCTCGTCGCCGGCGCTATTGACCTGCAGCCTGATGCTGACGGGGGCGCTTTCGGCGATCGGACCGGAACAGACAGCGGCCTCCGGACCAACAACGGGGTGCCGCCCACTCGGGTGCGCTTCTTCGCCGTCGACGGCAGCATCTTCGTCGACGGGAACTATCTGATCAAGGGAGTCGCCGGTCGACTGCTGTGGTCCCTGCTCCAACAGTATGCGGGCGAGGGGCGTGTCGACTTCTCAAACCGGGAGGTCCGCCTCGACTCCTCCCTCGAGCTCCCCGAATTCCGGGACAACTTCGAGAGCCGTCTCGTCCTCTTGAAGCGACGCTTGGAGGAACGGCATGCCCCGATCCGCATCGACAAGACCGGCCGGGGGCGATTCCGGCTCGCCGTCGAAGCCGAGTTAAACACTGAGTTCGTTCCCATCCAAGGTTGACGAGCTCGCGATCCGGCGCCCTGACATCTCAGGTGGGAAACGCCAGTGAAATACTGCTTCTGACCAGGAACAACGTTCCCGGGAGAACGTTGTACTTCCCACAACACCGAGTGGAGGTGATGGGACTCGAACCCACGACTTCGACCTTGCAAAGGTCGCACTCTAGCCAACTGAGTTACACCCCCGTAGACGACAGACGGCGCCTGACGAGCGTGCCCACCGTACCAGCAGACCTTTGACGCGGCGGCACCATCGGAGGAGTGTCCGGCGCATTCCGGTCCGCTGACCAGGAGTTCTCCTGAACCCCCCCCTCTCTGTCCACAATGCGTGAGACACCTCCGATCCGTGTACTGAGTGTGAGGGTGATGGAGGGTTTCGCATGGGAAAGCCACAACGAGCGATCTACAGTGCCGATACTTGGCATGTGGATGATGACACCGGGACCGATGGAGGTCCGAAGTACCACAAGTCACCGGTCCGCCGGGTCTTTACGGCCGAGTACAAACTGAGCATCCTGGCTGAGTACGACCGCTGTTCGGAGTCGGGTGAGAAGGGGGCGCTCCTGCGGCGGGAAGGGCTCTACTCGAGCCTGATCACCGATTGGAGGCGCCAGCACCGACAAGGACTGCTGAAGGCGGCCGTCGGGCGGGCCGACGGCGGCCGTGGTGGGCCGACCTATTCGGAGACCGAAGCTCCGGACCGAGAACGAACGGCTGCGGGCCAAACTGGCCCAGGCCGAGGCGGTGATCAACGTCCAGGGAAAAGTGCACGCGCTCTTGGAGGAGATCTCCAAGAGCGCGGACACCGAGGAGTAGTGGACGCCATCCTCGACGCCGGCGTCGAGGAACTGGCACCCATGGTCGGCAGCAAGGCCGCCTGTGCCGCTCTCGGCCGGTCCCGGGCCAGCCACTACCGGGCCCGGCCGGCCCCCCGGTGCGGCCCGCCGGCACCCCGTCGCTCCCACGGCCGCTGGCTGACCGGCCGAGGCCGACGCGGTGGTCGACGCCCTCAACTCGGAGCGGTTCTGCGACAAGGCCCCGGCCCAGGTGTGGGCCACCCTCCTGGACGAAGGCGCCTACCTGGCCTCGGTCTCCACCATGTACCGCCTGTTGCGGGCCCGGGCCCAGGTGCGGGAGCGCCGGGCCCAGGCCAGCCGCCCGGCCCTGGTCAAGCCCGAGCTCGTGGCACACGGCCCCCAACCAGGTCTGGAGTTGGGACATCACCAAACTGGCCGGTCCCTACAAGTGGACCTGGTTCCAGCTCTACACGATCCTCGACGTCTACTCCCGCTACGTGGTCGGGTGGCTGGTGGCCCCCGAGGAGTCGGCCACCCTGGCCGAACAGCTCATCGCCGACGCCATCTACCGCCACGACGTCGCCGACGGCCAGCTCACCTTGCACGCCGACCGGGGGTCGTCCATGACCTCTAAGACGGTGAGCCAGCTCCTGGCCGACCTGGGCGTGCTCCAGAGCCACTCGAGTCCCCACCAGTCCAACGACAACCCCTACTCGGAGGCCCAGTTCAAGACGCTCAAGTACTCGCCGACCTTTCCCAAGCGGTTCGCCAACATCGCCGCGGCCCGGGCGTTCTGCGACGAGTTCTTCGAGCACTACAACCATGAGCACCGCCACTCGGGCATCGGGCTCCACACCCCGGCCGACGTCCACTTCGGCATGGCCGAGGTGGTCCGGGAGAAGCGCCAGGACGTCCTCGACGCTGCCTACGCGGCCATGCCCCGACCGGTTCCGCCGACCGCCCCAGGCACCCCGGATACCTGATGTCGCCTGGATCAACCGACCCGAGGAGGCGCCGATCGCCATCTGAGTGACCGGTGTCTCATTCGGGTTGACAGGTTCCGCC
>CAWIFR010000004.1:0-241456 GCA_963835465.1 uncultured Acidimicrobiaceae bacterium | reverse complement strand
GAGGGGATGGTGCCCAGCCAGCTGGCGTCGATCTCGGAGCTGAACCCGCCCAGGGCGGCGTCCCCTCCGGTGTCCCGCAGCCAGGCGGCCAGGTCCTCGGTGCCGGCATCGCCCTCGGAGCCCAGGGCCCAGAACGGCATGGCCTCGGCTCCGGGCATCTCCAGCTTGATGTCGCGGTACCGCTCCATGCCCGATCCCGCCGGGATCAGCTTGCCGATGATGATGTTCTCCTTCAGCCCGAACAGCTGGTCGGACTTGCCCTCGATGGCCGCCTCGGTGAGCACCCGGGTGGTCTCCTGGAAGGAGGCCGCCGACAGCCAGCTCTCGGTGGCCAGCGAGGCCTTGGTGATCCCCATCAGCTCGGGACGGCCCTCGGCGGGACGCTTCCCGTCCTGCGACCAGCTGCCGGTTGACCTCGGCGTAGCTGCGGTTGTCCACCCGCTCGCCGGGGAGGAAGGAGGCGTCACCGGGCTCGGCCACCAGCACCCGCCGCAGCATCTGGCGCACGATCAGCTCGATGTGCTTGTCGTGGATGGACACGCCCTGGTCCCGGTAGACCTTCTGGACCTCTTCGACCAGGTACTGCTGGGTCTCGCGGATGCCCTTGACCTCCAGGAGCTCCTTGGGGTCCTTCGGGCCCTCGACCAGGGCGTCGCCCGCCCCGACCTCGTCGCCGTCGCTGACCTCGAGGTGGGCGCGGGGGGCCACCAGCACGGTGTGCTCCTCGCCGTCGTCGGCCACCACGGTGATGTGGCGGCCCGACTCGTCCTCCTCCACCCGGACCACGCCGGAGTGGCGGGCCAGGACGGCGGCCCCTTGGGCGTCCGGGCCTCGAAGAGCTCGACCACCCGGGGCAGGCCGTGGGTGATGTCCTCACCGACGATGCCGCCGGTGTGGAAGGTCCGCATGGTCAGCTGGGTCCCGGGCTCGCCGATGGACTGGGCGGCGATCACGCCGACCGCCTCGCCGAGCTCGATCATCTCGCCCGGTGGCCAGTGACTGTCCGTAGCAGGCGGCACAGATGCCCTGCTCCGCCTCGCAGGTCAGCACCGACCGGGTCCGGACCCGGTCGACCGACGGGTCGTCCCGGAGACGGTTGACGATCTCCTCGGTGAGCACGGTGCCCGCCTCGATCTTGGACTTGTCCGACAGGGTGACCGCCTCGGCGGTGATCCGGCCGTTGACCCGGGTCTCGAGGTAGGACCGCTGGCCGGCGCCGTCGGGGACGATGCCCTCGATCCAGATGCCGCGGACCGAGCCGCAGTCGTCCTCGCGGACGATGAGCTCCTGGGCCACGTCGACCAGACGACGGGTGAGGTACCCCGAGTCGGCGGTGCGCAGGGCGGTATCGGCCAGTCCCTTGCGGGCGCCGTGGGTGGAGATGAAGTACTCGAGCACCGAGAGGCCCTCACGGAAGGAGGACTTGATCGGCCGGGGGATCATCTCACCGCGCGGGTTGGAGACCAGGCCCTTCATGCCGGCGATCTGGCGGATCTGCTGGCTGTTCCCTCGGGCACCGGAGTCCACCATCATGTCGATGGGGTTGAACTGGATGGAGGACATGGTCTTCTCCATGGCCTTCCCCACCTCGGAGTTGGCCGAGGTCCAGATCTCGATCTCCTTCTGGCGGCGCTCGTCGTCGGTGATGATGCCCCGCTTGAACTGGGCCTCCGCCTTCTCCGCCTCCTTCTCGTAGCGGTCGAGGATGGCCCCCTTCTCCGGCGGGGTGACCACGTCGCTGATGGAGATGGTCAGGCCCGACTGGGCGCCGTAGCGGAAGCCGAGGTCCTTGATCCGGTCGAGGCTGGCCGCCACCTCGCCCTTGGGGAAGCCGGCCGCGACCTCTTCCACGATGGTGCCGATGGCCGTGTTCCGCTTGCCCACGATGTCGTTGATGTAGCGGTAGCCGTCGGGCAGGGCGGTGTTGAAGAACAGCCGTCCCGCCGTGGTCTCGATCTCGACACGCTCGTCCTCGTCCACGCCGACCAGGTTGCCCTCGTCATCGACCTCGGCCCCGTTGGCCAGGGCGATGGACTTGGCCAGGTGCGAGCCGGCCTCGGGCCGGAGGATGATCTTGGCCTGCAGGTCGATGTCGCCGGCGTCGAAGGCCGTCTCCACCTCGTAGGCGTGGCGGAAGACCCGGCCCTCGCCCTTGGCCCCGTCCACCGGCAGGGTGACGTAGTAGATGCCGAACACCATGTCCTGGGTGGGCACGGTGATCGGGCGGCCGGTGGCCGGGGAGAGGATGTTGTTGGCCGACAGCATGAGCACCCGGGCCTCGGCCTGGGCCTCGGCGGAGAGGGGCAGATGGACGGCCATCTGGTCGCCGTCGAAGTCGGCGTTGAACGCCGTGCAGACCAGCGGGTGCACCTGGATGGCCTTGCCCTCGACCAGGACCGGCTCGAAGGCCTGGATGCCCAGGCGGTGGAGCGTGGGGGCCCGGTTCAACAGCACCGGGTGCTCCTTGATCACGCCTTCCAGCACGTCCCACACCTGGGGGCGACGGCGCTCGACCATGCGCTTGGCCGACTTGATGTTCTGGGCGTACTCGGCGTCGACCAGCCGCTTCATGACGAAGGGCTTGAACAGCTCCAGGGCCATCAGCTTGGGCAGGCCGCACTGGTGGAGCTGGAGGGTCGGGCCGATGACGATGACCGAACGGCCCGAGTAGTCGACGCGCTTGCCCAGCAGGTTCTGGCGGAACCGGCCCTGCTTGCCCTTCAGCATGTCGGACAGGCTCTTCAGGGGCCGGTTGCCGGGCCCGGTGACCGGGCGGCCACGGCGGCCGTTGTCGAAGAGGGCGTCGACGGCCTCTTGGAGCATGCGCTTCTCGTTGTTGATGATGATCTCGGGCGCACCCAGGTCCAACAGGCGCTTCAGCCGGTTGTTCCGGTTGATGACCCGCCGGTAGAGGTCGTTGAGGTCGGAGGTGGCGAACCGGCCACCGTCGAGCTGGACCATCGGGCGCAGGTCGGGCGGGATGACCGGGACCGAGTCGAGGATCATGGCCCGCGGGTCGTTGACCCGTCGTCCGTTCTCGTCGCGGCGGTTGAAGGCGGTGACGATCTTCAGGCGCTTGATGACCTTCTGGCGGCGCTGGGCCGACAGCGGCTTGCGGCCGTCGGCGGCGTCGATCATCTCGCGGAGCTTGACCTCTTCGACGTCGAGGTCGATGCGGTCGATGAGCCGGGAGATGGTCTCGGCGCCCATGCCGCCCTCGAAGTAGTCCTCGTAGCGGATGCGCAGCTCGCGCCAGAGCATCTCGTCCTCGAGGATCTTGCGGGAGTGGAGGCTCTTGAACTCGTCGAAGGCCCGCTGGGCCAGCTCGATCTCGCTCTGGTAGCGCTCGCGGACCGAGGCGATCTCCTTCTCCACGTTGCGCTGCCGGGCCTTGACCTCGGTGTCCTTGGCCCCGGACTTCTCCAGGTCGGCCAGCTCGCCCTCGAGGACCTTGAACCGGCGGTCGATCTCGAGGTCGCGCTTCTTCTCGATGTCGGCCAGCTCCACCCGGAGCTCGGCCTCGAGGTCGGGCAGGTCCTCGTGGCGCTTGGCCTCGTCGACCCAGGTGACCAGGTTGGCGGCGAAGTAGATGACCTTCTCCAGCTGCTTGGCCTTCAGCTCCTCGCGGGCCTCGGTGCCCATCAGCAGGTAGGCCAGCCAGCTCCGGGTGCCGCGGAGGTACCAGATGTGCACGACCGGGGCGGCCAGCTCGATGTGGCCCATCCGCTCGCGGCGGACCTTGGACCGGGTTACCTCGACGCCGCAGCGCTCGCAGATGATCCCCCGGAAGCGGACCCGCTTGTACTTCCCGCAGTAGCACTCCCAGTCCTTGGTGGGACCGAAGATCTTCTCGCAGAAGAGACCGTCCTTCTCCGGGCGCAGGGTCCGGTAGTTGATGGTCTCGGGCTTCTTCACCTCGCCGTTGGACCATCCCCGGATGGAGTCGGCCGTCGCCAGTCCGATCCTCAGCTGATCGAAGTCGTTGACATCCAACATCAGAATCCCCTTTCCGCAGCGCGTCGTGCATCTTCTTCGTCGGACCCGCGCTCGGGCCGGCTGATGTCGATTCCCAGCTCCTCGGCCGTGCGGAACACGTCCTCGTCGAGCTCTCGCATCTCGATCTCCTCGCCACCCGGAGCCAGCACCTCCACGTCGAGGCAGAGGGACTGCATCTCCTTGATGAGCACCTTGAAGCTCTCCGGGATGCCGGGCTCGGGGATGTTCTCGCCCTTGACGATGGCCTCGTAGACCTTCACCCGGCCCAGGACGTCGTCGGACTTGATGGTCAGCAGCTCCTGCAGTGCGTAGGCGGCGCCGAAGGCCTCCAGGGCCCAGACCTCCATCTCGCCGAACCGCTGGCCACCGAACTGGGCCTTCCCACCCAGCGGCTGCTGGGTGATCATGGAGTACGGGCCGGTGGACCGGGCGTGGATCTTGTCGTCCACCAGGTGGTGGAGCTTCAGGATGTAGACGTAGCCGACCGAGATCGGGTTGTCGTACTTCTCGCCGGTCCGACCGTTCCACAGCTCGCTCTTGCCGTCGTCGGACACCTGCACGGCGCCGTCGACGCCGTCGGGGTTGAGCTTGCGGAAGATCTGCTGGATGGTCGGATGGCGGCCGGCATCGGCCTCCTCGTCCCAGTGGGCGCCGTCGAACACCGGGGTCGAGACCCACACCGCGGGGTCGGTCCGAGGACGGGTCTTGGTTTCCGTGCCCCGGAGTGGGGTGCGGGCCACCTCACCGGCGCCCTCCCAACCCCAACGGGCGGCGTAGCCAAGATGGGACTCGAGCACCTGGCCGACGTTCATCCGGCTGGGCACGCCCAGCGGGTTCAGGATGATGTCGACGGGGGTGCCGTCGGCCTGGTAGGGCATGTCCTCGATGGGGAGGATCTTCGAGATGACGCCCTTGTTGCCGTGACGGCCGGCCAGCTTGTCGCCCTCGGAGATCTTGCGCTTCTGGGCCACGTACACCCGGACCAGCTGCTCCACGCCGGGCGGCAGCTCGTGGGCGTCGTCGCGGGAGAAGACCCGGACGTCGATCACCGTGCCCTGCTCACCGTGGGGGACCTTCAGCGAGGTGTCCCGCACCTCACGGGCCTTCTCGCCGAAGATGGCGCGGAGTAGGCGTTCCTCGGGGGTCTGCTCGGTCTCGCCCTTGGGAGTGACCTTGCCCACCAGCACGTCGCCCGGGCCCACCTCGGCCCCGATGCGGATGATGCCCCGCTCGTCCAGGTCGGCCAGGATCTCCTCGGACAGGTTGGGGATGTCCCTGGTGATCTCCTCGGCGCCGAGCTTGGTGTCGCGGGCGTCCACCTCGTGCTCCTCGATGTGGATCGAGGTGAGGACGTCGTCCTTGACCAGGCGCTCGGAGAGGATGATGGCGTCCTCGTAGTTGTAGCCCTCCCAGGGCATGAAGGCCACCAGCAGGTTCTTGCCCAGGGCCAGCTCGCCGTTGTGGGTGGCCGGACCGTCGGCCAGCACGTCGCCGGCCGAGACCTTCTGGCCCTCCTCGACGATGACCTTCTGGTTGATGGCGGTGTTCTGGTTGGAGCGACGGAACTTGGCCAGGCGGTAGATCTTCTTGCCCAGCACGGCGCCGTTGCGGTCCTTGGCGCCGGCCTTGTACTCGACCACGATCTGGTCGCCGGAGACGTCGACCACCGCACCGTCGGCCTCGGCCATGACCACGTCGCCCGCGTCCCGGGCGGCACGGGCCTCCACGCCGGTACCGATGTAGGGGGCCTCGGGCACCACCAGCGGCACGGCCTGCTTCTGCATGTTGGCGCCCATCAGGGCCCGGTTGGCGTCGTCGTGCTCCACGAACGGGATGAGGGCGGTCGAGACCGAGACGATCTGCTTCGGGGACACGTCCATGAGGTCGACCTCGGCCGGGGGCACGAAGTCGATCTCCGAGGTGGTCCCGTAGGAGGTCGTGGTGGCACCGACCCGCACACCGGTGCCCTGAGGTCCGCGTCGGACCAGCACCTTCTCCTCGGTGAACTTGCCTTTGTCGTCCAGGGCCGCGGAGGCCTGGGCGATGACGTGCTCCTCTTCCTCGTCGGCGGCCAGGTAAGTGATCTCCTTGGTCACCTGGCCGTTGACCACCTTGCGGTACGGGGTCTCGATGAAGCCGTACTCGTTGACCCGGGCGTAGGTGGCCAACGAGCCGATCAGGCCGATGTTGGGGCCTTCCGGGGTCTCGATGGGGCACATGCGCCCGTAGTGGGAGGTGTGGACGTCGCGGACCTCGAAGCCGGCCCGCTCGCGGGAGAGGCCGCCGGGCCCGAGGGCCGACAGCCGCCGCTTGTGGGCGAGGCCCGACAGCGGGTTGTTCTGGTCCATGAACTGGCTCAGCTGGCTGGTGCCGAAGAACTCCTTGACCGCGGCCACGACCGGGCGGATGTTGATCAGGGTCTGGGGGGTGATGGCCTCCACGTCCTGGGTGGTCATCCGCTCACGGACCACCCGTTCCATGCGGGACAGGCCCACCCGGACCTGGTTCTGGATGAGCTCGCCCACCGAGCGGATCCGTCGGTTGGCGAAGTGGTCCTGGTCGTCGATCCGGTAGTTGGACTCGCCGTCGGCCATGTGCTTGGCCAGGTGGAGCATGTAGGTGGACGAGGCCAGGATCTCCGAGGGGCTGAGAACGCCCTGGGTCGGCGTGGGACGCTCGAGGTCGATCTTCAGGATGTCCGAGATGCGCTCGATCTCCGGTCCGAGCTTCCGGTTGAGCTTGTAGCGGCCCACCCGGGTCAGGTCGTAGCGCTTGGGGTTGAAGAAGGCGTTCTCGAAGTACTGGCGGGCCGCCTCGACCGACAGGGGCTCGCCGGGACGGGCCCGCTTGTAGATCTCGAGCAGGGCCTCCTCACGGGTGGGCGCCAGGTTCTGCTCCTTCTCCCACTGGCCCTCGAGGAAGTCGAAGTGGCGGACGAACCGCTCCAGGAAGGCCTGGTCCTCGTAGCCGAGGGCGCGCAGCAGCACGAAGAGGGAGAGCCGGCGCTTGCGGGCCACACGGCAGCCGGCGGTGACGTCCTTGCCCGGCTTGGCCTCGACATCGAACTCGATCCACTCGCCCCGGTAGGGATGGATGGTGCCGGTGAAGACGGTCTTGGCATCGCGCCCGGGCTGGAAGATCACCCCGGGGGAACGGACCAGCTGGGAGACGACCACCCGCTCGGTGCCGTTGACGATGAAGGTGCCCTTGTCGGTCATCACCGGGAAGTCCCCCATGAAGACCGTCTGCTCCTTGATCTCACCGGTCCCGGCGTTCATGAACCTGGCGCGCACGAAGACCGGCGCGGCGTAGGTCATGTCCTTCTCCTTGCACTCCTCCACCGAGAACTTGGGCGGTGGGCGCAGGTCGGGATCGGTCGGATCGAACTCCAGTTCCAGGCTCAGCTGGCCGGTGAAGTCCTCGATCGGGACTGATGTCGTTGAAGGTCTCGGCGAGACCGCGGTCCAAGAACCACTGGAAGGAGTCACGCTGGATGGCGACGAGGTCCGGCAAGGGCAGAGCCTCGTCGATGTTGGCGAAAGAAAAACGTTCCGGGCTGTTGGACCGTGTAGGCAACGGCCTACTCCTCCCAGTTGCAGGGTGAATGGGGCTACGACGGGGTACTGCGGTGAGTCACGTCAGGCGGTGGCGGGCACTTCAGGACTTCTCGTTACTGCTGGGCAAGGTCGGGGCATCACAGGGGTCGACGACTACCGCCGGAGCAGTCGTCGGGGGCGCCAGGGCGCGCGTCAATCAGCCAGAACACTGAGGAGGGCGGAAGGAGCAGGCACGGCAACCAGCAATCCTATACGGACACGCACAGGATCACAAGCCCGTGGACGGAAAGCCCCGATCCAGGCCAGCACAGGGTAGGAGACCCGCCGTCCGGCGTCAAGGATTCGGCCGATTTCCGGCAGGCCCCCGCCACGGTCCGGGCACGGCACCTGCAGCCCTGATCAGCCCCGCCACAGGGCGGCGAACGATCCGGCCAGGCCGACCCCCGGAACCCGGTCGCCGTGGAGCGACGACCGGGCCCGGCGCGGCGTACTTGAGTTCGACGGTGGCGCCAGCTCCCTTCGAGCTGGGCCTTCGCCTTCTCGGCGTCTTCCTTGTTGGCCTTCTCCAGGACCGGCTTGGGCGCGCCGTCCACCAGGTCCTTGGCCTCCTTCAGGCCCAGGCTGGTGAGTGACCGGACTTCCTTGATGACCTGGATCTTCTTGTCACCGGCTGCGGTCAGGATGACGTCGAACTCCGACTTCTCCTCCTCGCCGCCGCCCTCGCCGCCACCGCCGCCGCCGGCCGGGGCCGCAGCGGCGACGGCCACCGGGGCCGCAGCCGTGACGCCGAAGCGCTCCTCGAACTCCTTCAGCAGCTCGCTGAGCTCGAGCACGGACAGCTCGGCGATGCCGTCGATGATCTGGTCCTTGGTCAGGCTTCCTGCCATTGTCTTGCTCCTTGTTTCGTGTACTTCGTGCGATTGGGGGGTCTAGTGGGTGATTCGGTGCTGATGGTCGACTGACCGGGCTACTCGCTGCTGGCTTCTGCCTCGGCCGGGGCATCGACCTCGGCGGCAGATTCGGCGGGGGCGCCCTCGGTCGCCGGGGCGTCCTCGGTGACAACCTCGGTGGCCGGTCCGTCCTCGGTGGCCGTGTCCGCCTCGGTGGTCTCGGCCGGGGCCTCGAGCGCCTCGCCTCCGGCCTGGCGCTGCTCGATCAGAGCCGAGATCCCGTAGGCCAGATTGCGGGGCAGCGCCTGGACCAGTCCGGCCAGCTGCTGGAGCGGCGCGGCCAGGGCGCCGGCGAACTGGGCCAACAGGGTGTCCCGGGACGGGAGGTCGGCCAGCACGTTGATGTCCGAGGCCGTCAGGACCCCGGTCCCCACGATGCCACCCTTGACGACCAGGCTGGGGTTGTTCCTGGCGAAGTCCCGAAGGGCCTTGGCCACCGCGCTGACGTCACCCTGGACGAAGGCGATGGCGGTCGGTCCGGTCAGCAGGTCGTGGATGGGAGCCTGGGGGCCGTCGGCGATGGCCAGGCGCACCAGGGTGTTCTTGTAGATCTTGTAGTCACCGCCGGCAGCGGCCAGCTCGCGGCGGAGCTCGGCCAGCTCGGCCACGCTGAGTCCCCGGTACTCGGTCAGCACGGCCCCGTCGGCCCCGGCCAGGCGGTCCTTGACCTCGTTGACGACGGCGACCTTGTCGGCCCTCGGATTGTCCATTGTCCCTCCGCTGAGCATCTGCTCGCATGTGGGCCGTAGACACCATCGAGTGGCGGACGCCGGGCTGGTCGCTCGACGGGGAACGCCTCATCAGGCGGATCCGATTCGGATCCCTTCGGTACCGGGTGGGCGGTACACCGGAGGTCTACGGCAGTTCTCTAGATCTGGAAAGGTGAAACTCTAGCCCACCGCAACGCGGTGGACCACCCGCCGTCGGGGCGGGGGCGGGCTCAGGCGCTGGCGGCGAGCTCCTCGTCGCCCTTGCGGGCCAGCAGCGGGTCGATGTGGATGCCCGGGCCCATGGTCGACGAGACGGTCACCGCCTTGACGTAGCGGCCCTTGGAGGACGCCGGCTTGGCCCGGTGGATCTCCTCCATCACGGCGTGGAGGTTCTCGAGCAGCTGGGCCCGATCGAAGGAGCGCCTTGCCGATCCGGATGTGGATGTTGCCCACCTTGTCGGTCCGGTACTCCACCCGGCCGCCCTTGAACTCGCTGACCGCCCGCTCCACGTCATCGGTGACCGTGCCGGTCTTGGGGTTGGGCATCAGGCCTCGGGGGCCGAGCACCCGGCCCGAGCGTACCCGACCTGCCCCATCAGATCGGGGGTGGCGATGGCCACGTCGAAGTCGAGGAAGCCGTCGTTGGCCACCCGGGCCACCAGGTCGTCGGCGCCGACCACGTCGGCCCCGGCCGCCCGGGCCTCGGCCGCCTTCTCGCCGGCGGCGAACACCGCCACCCGGGCCGTCCGCCCGGTACCGGCGGGCAACGAGAGCGTCCCACGCACGATCTGGTCGGCCTTGCGGGGGTCCACTCCCAGCCGGACGGCCAGCTCCACCGTCTCGTCGAAGGATGCCTTGGCTGACGCCTTGACCAGGTCCACCGCCTCGGCCGGCGTGTAGAGGTGCTGGCGGTCGAACTGGGCGACGCTCGCCTTGTACTTCTTTCCCCTGGACATGTGCTGGTTCTCCGTTTTCTCGATGGTGCTCGTCGTCGGCCTCAGCCGGCGACGGCGATCCCCATGGATCGTGCCGTGCCCTCGACCTGGCGCTTGGCGGCCTCGAGGTCGGCGGTGTTCAGGTCCGGGAGCTTGATGGCCGCGATCTCGGCCACCTGGGCGCTGGTCACCGTGCCGACCTGCTCACGGCCGGCGGTGGATGCCGCCTTCTCCAGGCCGGCGGCCTGTCGGAGCAGGGCCGGGGTCGGAGGGGTCTTCAGGATGAACGAGAACGTCCGGTCCTCGTAGATCGAGATCTCCACCGGGACGATGGACCCACGCTGGTTCTCGGTGGCCGCGTTGTACTGCTTGCAGAAGTCCATGGTCTGGACCCCGTGCGGCCCGAGGGCCGTGCCCACCGGCGGCGCGGGCGTGGCGCCCCCGGCCGGGAGCTGGATCTTCACGACCGCGAGGACGCGCTTCTTCGGTGGCATTGGTTACGTCTCCTTACCTGGGTCCGCCGGCCTACAGCTTCGCGACCTGGCTGAACTCGAGCTCCACAGGGGTCTCTCGACCGAAAATGTTGACCAGCACCTTGAGCTTCAGCTGGTCCTCGTTGATCTCCGCGATCTGACCGGAGAAGTCCGCGAACGGGCCTTCCTTGACCCGGACCGTCTCGCCCACCTCGTGCTCGAGGCGGGGTCGGCTGCGCTTGGACGGGGCCTCGACCCCTTCCACCTTGACCTGGAGGATGCCCTCCACCTCACGGCGGGACAACGGAGTCGGCTTGGTGCCCGGCCCGACGAATCCGGTCACCCCCGGGGTGTTCCGAATCACCGACCAGCTGTCGTCGTCCAACTCGCACCGGCACAGCAGGTAGCCGGGGAAGACCTTCTTCTGCACGACCACCTTCTTGCCGTTCTTGAACTCGATGACATCCTCCATGGGGATGACCACCTCGTAGATCCGGTCCTCCATGTTCATGGAGACGGCCCGGCTGTGCAGGTTGGACTTGACCTTGTTCTCGTACCCGGCGTAGGTGTGCACCACGAACCAGCGGCCGGGCTGGTCGTAGGGGCTGATGACGAAGGGCTCGTCGTCGTCTTCGTACTCGTCCTCCTCGTCGACCGTGGCGTCGGCGCCGGCATCGATCACCTCGACGGCTTCGACCACCTCCACCGGGTCGGGATCGACCTCGGGCGCGCCAGGCGCCTCGACCGTGTCGAGGGCTTCGTCGTCACCGAGGGGGGCGTTGGTTTCGTCGTGGGTCACAGTCACACCGATCACGTCTTGAACAGCCAGAGGACGCCTTTGGCAAAGGCGTAGTTGAGGATGAAGATGAGGACCATCAACGACAGGAGGGTGACCAGGGTCACCGTGGTGTAGTTGATGACCTCGGACCTGTTGGGCCAGGCCACCTGTCGAAGCTCAGAGCGTACCTCGCGGAAGAACTGTCCCGGACGGAAGGGTTCCCGCTTGGGAGGGCGCCGGGGGGCGGGCGCCGTCCGCTTGGGCGCGGCCTCCCCTTCGGGGTCCTGCCCCTGACGCTGCATGGCTCGCTTCTGTTCTCGGTTCACGCGCTGTTTCCTTCGACCGCTTTCACGGGTGGTGAGCAGGGCAGGAGGGACTTGAACCCCCAACCTTCGGTTTTGGAGACCGGTGCTCTACCAGTTGAGCTACTGCCCTCTGCCGACCGCCGTGCCGCGAACGGACGAACCGATCACAGGGGCGGTTGCCTAGGCTAGCACCGGGCCCGCGGGAATTCCCAGGCGACGCCCGACCGAATGCCCAGCCGGATCCGCCTCGACCCGGTCCCAGAGGGCCTCGGTCAGGTCATGGTCCGACCGGGTCCGCCCTAGCGGGTCTCCTTGTGCAGGGTCTGCTGGCGGTCGAACCGGCAGAACTTCTTCAGCTCGATCCGTTCCCGGTCGTTGATCTTGTTCTTCGTCGTGATGTAGTTCCGGCGCTTGCACACCTCGCAGGCCAGGGTGACCTGGATGCGCTTCTCGTTCTTTGCCACGCTGACTCCCTTGCGCCCGCACGACCCGACCGGCCCGGAGCTTCGGTTACGACTGTTGCCTGGTGCTGTCCAACTGCCCGGTCCCGCCCATCGCTGGGGGTCCCTCCTGCTGCGTCCTGCGGTACTACGACTGGTAGCGGCGGCCGGGCTCGAACCGGCGACCTCACGATTATGAGCCGTGCGCTCTGACCAACTGAGCTACGCCGCCATGGGCGAGCCCCCGGTGGGGATTGAACCCACGACCCCCGCCTTACCATGGCGGTGCTCTACCACTGAGCTACAGGGGCGTTGCAGCTCGACCGAGCAGCAGAGGTACAAGCATAGCCAAACCTGAGGCCACCGAGGAGAGCGGGCCTCCTCGCTACCATCGTCGGATGCACATCCGCCTGGTGAGACCCTCGGACGCCGAACCGATCCGGGCCATCTACAACGTGGAGGTCCTCGGGTCCACCGCCACCTTCGACCTCCGACCCCGAACCGCCGAGGAGCAACAGGCCTGGATGGCCGAGCACCGCGGACCGCACGCCGCCATCGTGGCCGTGGATGACGACGACACCGTGCTGGGTTTCGGCTCGCTCTCGGTATTCAGAGACCGACCGGCCTACTCCACCACCGTCGAGAACTCGGTCTACGTGGACGCCGTCTGCCGAGGTTCCGGGGTGGGTCGGGCCCTCCTAGAGGAGTTGGTGGATCTGGCCGGCCACCACGGGTTCCACGCCATCATCGCCCGGGTCGGCGGGGGGAACGAAGCGTCGATCGCCCTTCACCTGGCCTGTGGCTTCACCATGGTCGGCGTGGAGCAGGAGGTGGGCCGCAAATTCAACCGGTGGCTGGACGTCTCGGTTCTCCAACGCCTGCTCTGACCACGCGGCTCGGCCGATCACCGGCTGCGGGACCACGGGCCCTGAGCTGCTCGCTGCGCTCAGGCTTGCCCAGGGGCGTCAGGCGGCCGAGGCGGAGGCCAGGCCGGCCCCGTTGACCACGGTCCCGGCGACCGGGCCGCCATCGGTGCGCTCCCAGCTGGCCAGGGGCACGGTGAGCACCACCAGGATCCACAGCAGGGTCAGGACGATGAGGAGGGGATCGCCGTGGATCAGGCTGTTCAGCAGCTGGGTCCCGCCGGGCAGCTCGATGAAGGCGGTGACCATGGAGAGTCCGATGATCAGGGACCGCAGGCGGCCGAGGGCCACCGGGGCCAGCAGGATCAGGCCCCACGAGAGGTACCAGGGCTGAACCACCGGGCCGAGGACCACGAAGACCAGCAGGGTCACCCCCAGCGCCTTCAGCGTGCCGATCCGGTCGCTGTTCAGCAGCAGCCACACCCCGACCACGCCCGCGGCCAGCAGGCCGAGGAGCCGGGTCCCGGTGAGCACGCCGCTGAGGCCCACCCCAAGGTGGGCGACGTGGGCCACCCCGGTGAAGAGCAGAGCCAGTGAGGTGGTCGGTGCCGTCCACGACCGCACCGCGCCCGGCGTGCCCAGGATCGACACCCAGCCCCAGCCGAGCCCGCTGACATAGGAGAAGAACCCCATCACGCCGGCCCCGATGAGCCCGGCGGTGACCACCGGTCGCAACCGGTCCCGCGTCGAGGCCTGGGGGCCGAGCCAGCTCCACCCCACATAGAGGATGCCGATGGCCGCCGGGGCCTTGATGGCGGTGGCGAGGGCACAGAACAGGATCCCGACGATGGGCCGCTTCTCCTTGGCCGCCACCAGGCCCGCCAACAGCAGCCCCAGCATCAGCCCGTCGTTATGGGCCCCCCCGATGAGGTGGAGGATGGTCACCGGGTTGAGCACCATCAGGGTGAACAGCTCGGCACCGTCACGGTGGTAGAGACGGGCCAGCTTGGGCACGGACCAGGCGATCAGGAGCACCCCCAGCAGGGACAGGAGCCGGAGCAGGAGAATGGTGGCCAGCTCGTTGTGGAAGGTGATCCGGGTGAAGAACCCGTCGATCTGGAGGAACAGCGGGCCGTAGGGGGCCGGGGCGTTGCCCCACAGTGGGTCGACCGGGGCAGTGTAGGAGTTGTTGCCCAGCTCGAAGGGCCCGTACAGATACGGGTTCATGTGGTGGCTGACCATCTCGCCCTGGGCGGCGTAGGAGTACGCGTCCCGACTGAACAAGGGGGCGATCACCAACATGGGGGTGGCCCAGAGTGCGAACACCCACATCATCTTTCTGGTCGGGACCCCAGGGCACCGGGCGTAGAGCCGGGTCATGCCCCACCACACCCGCATCAAGAGGAGCAGCCCGCCATACACCGCGGCCAGCGAGAAGTACACGCCCCAGGTGCTGGCCCCGACGGTGCTCGGGACCCCGAAGAACCACACGCCGGGCATCTCCAGCTTGAAGGGCGAACTCGGCAGGGAGGCCCCGATGGCGATGGCCAGCATGGCCCCGAAGCCCAGCAGGGCCGGCCGAAGGACCATGCCCCGTGGCTGGGCCTCGGGATCGAGCCCCCCGAACTCGTCGTCGGGACGGCCCGCCGAACCCTCCCAGCGCCGCCGCAGCCAGGCACTGGCGCCGTCAACCGCCTGGAGCCCGGCCCGGCCCAGGTCGAGGGCGAGCGACCCCGACCCTCCCGCGTCGTGGTCGGTCACCTGATGGTGCTCCGGGTCGAACGCCTCGTCGGCCGTGATCTCGGATGGCATCGGGTTGGGGGACTTCTCCTCGGTCGAACCGCCGACGTCCGGCGATTCCCTCTAGCGAAGAGGACCTATTTCCCTAGTTCCTCAACTGTTCCTGGGCTGGCTGTGGTCCTGGACTGTCGCTACGGTCGATTGTGGGCAGGACGCGACTCGGTCCATGTGGCAAGCCGCCATCGCAGTCATTCCGTAACTTCATTGTAACGAACGCCTCGGGGGTAGCAAGTCTGCCGGCGGCGGGCGCACCGGAGCTTCCGCACACTCTAGGACGCGTACTCCCGGGGCATGGGGCAGGCCGGCTCGGGACCGACCGGGCGACCGGGAAGGCTGATGGGCCGACCGGTGGAGTGGTCGTCGGCCGTGTCCCATCCCGCTCCCCGGCGGGGTGGAGGGGAGGGCGCTCGCCGGGCGGGGACCTTCCACCGGGTCCTCTGGGACTTCCGACCCGGGCGGCCGCCGGGTACGCCAAAGGCCCTGGCCGGGAGCGTTGAGCTCCCTGACCAGGGCCCTGGTCTGCGTGGGCCGGGAAGGATTTGAACCTTCGAAGCTTGCGCGGCAGATTTACAGTCTGCTCCCTTTGGCCACTCGGGCACCGACCCGCAGGGCGGAAGGATATCGCCTGGCGCAGGAGTACTGTTTCCGCATGCCCACCTTCGACGTCGTCTCCGAGGTCGACATGCAGGAAGTACGCAACGCAGTCGACCAAGCCAACCGCGAAGCCACCACCCGGTTCGACTTCAAGGGCACCGACTCGGCCATCGAGCTTTCCGACACCGAGCTGGTGCTCACCTCCAGCACCGAGGATCGCCTCCGGGCCCTCTACCAGGTCCTCCAGGAGAAGCTGGTCAAACGGGAGGTCTCCCTCAAGTCCTTTGACGTGGGCAAGATCGAGGAGGCATCCCGGGGGTCGGCCCGGCAACGGCTGGGAATCCAGGCCGGAATCTCTTCGGACCACGCCAAGAAGATCAACAAGTTCATCAAGGACCTCGGGCTGAAGGGCGTCAGCTCGCAGACCCAGGGGGATCAGCTGCGGGTCAACGGGAAGAAGCGGGACGACCTCCAGTCGGCGATCGCCGCCCTGAAGGCCGAGGACTTCGGGATCCCGCTGCAGTTCAACAACTTCCGCGACTGAGTGGGGTCCGGGTAGGTCGGAGGCGACGCGGCTCCGGCGGCGGAAGGGCAGGACCGGTGTGGCCGCCGGCCCGTCGCCTAGCTGCTCAGTCCGGTTTCGACCAGCTCGTCGAGCTCCTCGACCGGGTGCACGTGGAAGAGGCGGTTGTACAGCATGTACTTCAGCACCCAGAAGAGCCCGAACGAGATCAGGTTGGCCAGCAGCAACACGATCGTCTGCTCGAGGTGGCTGAGGTGGTGCGCCTTGCTGACGTGGCGGGCCACTGCGGCTCCGCCGATGGAGACGAAGATGCCGAAGGCCGACATCACCCAGAACGGGACGATCTCCTTCATGACGTGCGACCGGCCGCCCTTCTTCCACACCCACATCCGATTGAGGAAGTACGAGGGCACGGTGGCCACCACGTTGGCGAAGACCGTGGCGGTGACCTCGCCCTTGATGATGTGCAGGCCGAACACGATGGCCAGGACGCCGAAGGAGACGGCGGTCGAGATGACCGAGACCATCGTGTAGCGGATGAGCTGTTTGCCCTCGGGGGTGTGCCGCCTCTGCCATACGTGCTCGGCGCGCGTCGCGAGACTCGTCATCGGGCAAACCCTAGCCGTCACCGATCCGTAATATTCAACGTCCGCGCGCTCCGCGTTCGACGTCACAGGGCATTGGCCCGGGCGACACCCCCGAGCCAGGCCGCACTGGGCTTGGGGCGGCGTTCGAAGGTGGTCCGGTCCACCTCCACCATGCCGAAGGTCGGCCCGTAGCCGAGGACCCACTCGAAGTTGTCCAGCAGGCTCCACAGGAAATACCCACGGACGTCGATCCCCTGGTCCAGGCAGCGCTGGACCCCGGCCAGGGCCCGGTTGACGTACTCGATACGCGACGGATCGTCGTCGGTGCCGATCCCGTTCTCGGTGACATAGACCGGCACCCCCCCGGTGACCTGCCAGGCCCGACGGATGGTCCCCTCGAGGGCTTCCGGCCAGAACTCGTAACCCATCTGCGTGGTCGCCACGCCCTCTTCTCCCGGCAGGGAGCCCTCCGGTCCCACCCGCTGGCGGGTGTAGGTCTGGACGCCGACGAAGTCGTCCCCTCCGGTGGCCTCCAGGAACACGTCCTCGGACGGCCGCCGGATCCGCTCCACCCACTCCTCCCCCCCGGGTTCGGTGTGGAAGTCGACCATGGAGAGGGTCAGCCCCACCGGGATGCCCGATGACCCCGACCGGATGGCCTCGACCCCCTTGCGGTGGGCCGTGATCAGCGCCTGGTTGACCACCTCCCGACGGATCCGGTCCCGCACCCGCGGCGGGAAGATCCCGAGACGCCACCCCATGGTGGCCACCACATTGGGTTCGTTGATGGTGCACGCCATGCCGATGAGGTCCCCCAGGTGGGCGGTGACCCGCTCGCAGTAGCGGGCGAAACGGTCTGGGGCGTGCAGGGCCTCCCACGCGCCGGCGGCGGCCAGCCAGCGCGGGTGGGTGAAGTGGTGGAAGGTCACCACCGGGAGGAGGCCGTGCTCGTGGCACGTGGCCGCCATGCGCCGGTAGTGGTCGAGGGCCACGAGGGAGAACTCGCCCTCCTCGGGCTCGATGCGGCTCCACTCGAGAGAGAACCGGTAGGCGCCCAGCCCCAGGTCGGCGACGAGGGCGATGTCCTCGGGATAGCGATTGAAGGAGTCACAGGCGTCTCCGCTGACGTCCACGCAACCCGAGGTCGGATCGTGTTCGAACGCCCACCAGTCGTTGTTTACGTTGCCGCCCTCGATCTGGTGGGCGGCGGTGGCCGTCCCCCAGAGGAAGCCGTCGGGGAATTGGTTCGTGGGCACGATTTCGTACCGTAGCGGCGCCCCGACCGTCATGCCCGACAGGGAGGCGCCGCACCGTGGGCGGGCCGCAGGACCGGGGGCGTCGGAGCGGCAACGGGGGTCCGCTTCCGTGCCACCTGGCAGGATGGTGCAGTGAGCGAAGCCCTCGACTTCCTGGTCGACCTCCTCGACCTCGAGTCCATCGAGGTCAACATCTTTCGGGGGGTCAGCCCCAACGAGGACCGGCAACGGGTCTTCGGCGGCCAGGTGGCCGCGCAGTCACTGATGGCCGCCGGACGCACCGTCGAGGCCGGCCGTCCTCACTCGCTCCACGCCTACTTCCTCCGTCCGGGCGATCCGTCGGTGCCCATCCTCTACGACGTCGACCGCATCCGGGACGGCCGGTCGTTCACCACACGACGGGTGGTGGCCATCCAGCACGGGCGGGCCATCTTCCACCTCTCGGCCTCGTTCCACGTCGACGAGTCGGGACTCAGCCACCAGTTCCCCATGCCCGAGGTGCCCGACCCGGAGGAACTCCAGTCCATGGAGGCCCGCCTCGAGCCCTACCGCGAGGCGCTCACCGACTGGTTCGCCAAGCCCCATCCCATCGACCAGCGGCACATCGGTGAGCTCCCCTTCAGCCGCAAGGCCAGCAAGGAGCCCATCCAGCGGCTGTGGATCCGGGCCGACGGGACGCTCCCCGACGATCCCCTGCTCCACGCCTGCATCGCCACCTACGCCTCGGACATGTCCCTCTTCGACACCATGCTGGCCCCCCACAGCGTCTCCTGGGACGACGCCGACTTCATGGGGGCCAGCCTCGACCACTGCATGTGGTTCCACCGTCCGTTCCGGGCCGACGAGTGGCTGCTCTTCGACATGGACAGCCCCACTGCCTCCGGAGGTCGGGGCTTGGCCCGGGGCTTCTTCTTCACCCGGACCGGCGAACTGGCCGTGTCCATGGTCCAAGAGGGCCTGATGCGTCGGGTGCCGAAGCCGACCGAGTAGCGACCACGGTTCAGGCGGTCCGGCCGACCCCTGTCTGCCGGGTGAGGCTGATCAACGGGCGGCGATGGGCACGTAATCTCGAGCGTCGTTCCCGATGTAGAGCTGCCGGGGACGGGCGATCTTCGAGTCCTGGTCCAGCATCTCTTGCCAGTGGGCCAGCCAGCCGGCGGTGCGGGGAATCGCGAACAGCACCGGGAACATCTCCAAGGGGAAGCCCATGGCCTGATAGATCAGCCCGGAGTAGAAGTCCACGTTGGGATAGAGCTTCCGGGAGGTGAAGTACTCGTCGGACAGGGCGATCTCCTCGAGCTTCAGGGCGATGTCGAGGAGCGGGTTCTTGCCCGTCACGGCGAAGACCTCGTCGGCGGTCCGTTTGATGATCTTGGCCCGGGGGTCGTAGCTCTTGTAGACCCGGTGCCCGAAGCCCTGGAGCCGCCCGCCCGAGCCCTCCTTGACCGAGGCGATGAAGGGCTCGACGTTCTCGATGGAGCCGATGTCGGTCAGCATGCGGATGACGGCCTCGTTGGCTCCTCCGTGCCGCGGGCCGTAGAGGGCGGCGGCGGCGGCGGCGGTCGCCGAGTACGGATCGGCGTGCGACGAGCCGACGGTGCGCATGGCCGTCGTCGAGCAGTTCTGCTCGTGATCGGCGTGGAGGATGAACAGGACATCCAGGGCACGGGCCAGTACCGGGTCGGCCTCGAAGCGGGGCTCGGCGATCTTCCACATCATCGACAGGAAGTTCGAAGTGAAGGGAAGGGAGTTGTCGGGATACACGAAGGGCATGCCCACGCTGAAGCGGTGGGCGGCGGCGGCCAGCGTGGGCATCTTGGCGATGAGTCGGACGATCTGCTTGTTGCGGGACTCGACGTCGAAGATGTCCTTGGCGTCGAGATAGAAGGTCGAGAGGGCGGCGGCGGCCGATACCAGCATGCCCATGGGATGGGCGTCGTAGTGGAATCCTTCGAGGAACCGCTTGCGGACGTTCTCGTGGATGAAGGTATGGAGGGTGATCTCCCGCTCCCAGACCTCGTACTCCTCCGTGGTGGGAAGCTCCCCGTTCAACAGGAGGTAGGCCACCTCCAGATAGGTCGAGTCCTCGGCCAGCTGTTCGATGGGATAGCCCCGGTAGCGGAGGATGCCCTCCTCCCCGTCGAGGTAGGTGATGGCGCTCTCACAGGCGGCGGTGGTCGTGAACCCCGGATCGTAGAACCAGGTTCCGGGCAGCACCTTCGACCATTGGGCTGCGGAGATGCCCCCGTTCTCAAAGGGGATCTCGAGGGACTCACCAGTACGGTTGTCGGTGATCGTGATGCTTTCGGCCACTGATCCTCAGACCCTTCGTTCGTCAACCTGATCGCTGCTCGTCAAGCAATCTTAGATCGACACCACCTGTCGCCGACCAACCGACCCAGGTCGATGGCCCCGACCCCGGCGGCCCTCACCAGCGGCCGCGTCGGACAGCACCGCGGCGGCCTCCGCCCCGGGTGCGGTCAGCCCGAGATTCGGATGAGGAACTCCTGGCTGGACCCGGCCCGGTTGACCTGTCCGGCCGGGACGGCGACGGCGATGGTCAGGGTGTACGTGTGACCCGGGGCGACGGCCAGCGCCGGCAGCGTCAACGCCTTCGACGACCCGGACCGGAGGGCGACGGTGGCCCGCGACACGGAACCCCGGGTGCTCGGAGCCGGCAGGGCGGTGCCGGCCGGGTCGGCCAGGGCGAGCGTCTGGGAGACCCTGACGCCGGATTCGGGCACGGTCCCGCAGTTCGTCACGGTGACCGCCGCGGTCACCGTGGACGAAGGCGGCAGTACCGTCGGCACCGATCCTGGGGTGGTTGACTTCACGTGCACGCAGTCCTCACCGAGCAGGCCGGGCCCGCCGGTCGAGACGGCGGGGGGCGACAGCCCGATGGCGGTGATGGCCAAGCGGTGGAAGGGCGCCAGCTCGCTGGACCCGGCCAGCACCCCGGCCGCTGCGGCCAGGCGGGGCGAGCCGAGGGACGCTCCGGTGATCGGTGCGGGCACCCACACCGATCGCGGCAGTCGGATCGGGATCCGCTGCTGGCGGATCTGGGCCACCAGCCCACGGTAGTCCACGTCGGACTGCTGGAAGGCCAACCCGGCATTCCCCATCGACGTAGCCGCCTGCGTGGGGGAGGTGAGGGGCACCGAGCTCCCCGCCGTGGCGCTGGTTGGCGCGCCGGCGATGGGGAGGGGCGTCATCCCGAGCAGGCGGTCGATGCTGGTGCGCAGGTCGGACACCCCTGACGCCCGGGCCGCCATGACCTGGGTCAGCTGATTGCTGACATGGTCCGACGGGTAGGGAGGGACGAGGCTGGCCGCCCGGGTGGCCTCCTGGGTCGTGGCGGCCACCGCGTCGTCGAGGCCCTGTTGCAGCACGGCCCTCGCGGTGCGGGGCAGTGCCTGGTTGGTCAGACCCGGAGCCGAGTCCATGAGGGCAGCCAGCTGGTCCCCGGTCCGGTTGGAATCGTCCACCACCCGTGCCGCCAGGGCGCCGTACCCCGAGTCGCTGGCACTCCGGAACCCTCGGGACTGGGCGTGGATCTCCGCCAGCGATCCCACCACGAGGACCAGGGCGATCACGGCCGCTACGACCAGGAGGAGCGTCCGACCCCAGCTCCGGCACGCCGCAGAACGAGCGCGTCTCCGTCTGGCCCTGGGCATCCGCACGACGATAGTGCTGTCGCCCCCGTCAACCCTGCAGCCCGGCGCCCTCAGGCCAACGGGGCCACCGATGAGCGGCGCGACTCGAGCGTCGCCGACGGCGGGCAGGCGACGGCATCAGTCCCGTCGCCCCGGGCGCCGGCGCGCCTACCGGTCGGAGAGCGTGGCCTCCACCGAGGTACGACCGTTCGGGTCGGTGCGCTCGGGATTGGGCGTACCGGCTGTCACCAGGTCGCTCGCCGTGCTGCGCCACTCGACGGTCGGGAGGATGGCGGCGGCGTCGGCGTTGGCCTTGTACTTGTCCGCCACGGCCAGGATGGACTGGATGACCGACGAGGTGAGCAGATGGGGCACCAGTCCCAGGTCGAGCAGCTTGGTGTGTGCGGCCCGGTAGTAGTGCTCTTCCTTCTCGACGCGAGGATCGGCGGTGTGCTCGATGACTGCGTTGCCGGAGAACTCCGAAGCGACCAGCTGGGCCATCTCGAGCACCGAGAAGGACTCGGTGAACTGGTTGAACACCCGGAACTCGCCGCGGTCAGCCGGAGTCTCCAGCGCCAGTTCGACACAGGCCAGGGTGTCGAGGATGTTGAGCATCCCCCTCGTCTGACCGCCCGAGCCGTAGACGGTGAGCGGATGCCCGGTCACCGCCTGGACGCAGAACCGGTTGAGTACGGTGCCGAAGACACCGTCGTAGTCGAAGCGGGTGGCCAGGTCGGGATGGAGTGCTGTCTCCTCGGTCTCGTGCCCGTAGACGATGCCCTGGTTGAGATCGGTGGCCCGGATCCCCCAGATCCGGCAGGCGAACATGATATTGGCGCTGTCGTGGACCTTGGACAGGTGGTAGAAGGAGCCCGGCTGCTTGGGGTAGGGCAGCACGTCGGTCCGACCTCGGTGGGTGATCTCGATGAACCCCTCCTCGATGTCGATGTTGGGCGTCCCGTACTCCCCCATCGTCCCCAGCTTGACCAGGTGGATGTCCCGGTTCTGCTCGGCGATGGCGTAGAGGAGGTTGAGCGTTCCGGCCACATTGTTCACCTGGGTGTAGACAGCGTGCTGCCGGTCGATCATCGAGTAGGGAGCGGACCGTTGCTCGGCGAAGTGCACGACGGCGTCGGGCTGGAAGGAGGCCAGGGTCTCGCTCACGAAGCCGGCGTCGGTCAGGTCGCCGACGAAGAGGTCCATGGTGTTGGCCGAGATCTCCTGCCAGCAGCGCACACGCCGCTGCAGACTGGCGATGGGCACGAGGGTGTCCACCCCCATCTCGAAGTCGTATCCCCGGCGGGCGAAGTTGTCGACGATTCCGACACGGTGGCCCCTCCGGGATAGGTAGAGAGCAGTGGGCCAACCCAGATAGCCGTCACCGCCGAGTACCAAAATGTTCACGTCTTGTCTCCCTCTCGCTCCGGCATGGCGTCCCTGCCCGCTCGTCGATCCCTCTGATTGGGTACATGGACAGCACTACTTTTACCATCAGCCAGCTTGGAATAGCCTGAGAATTGCAATGCAATCGTCATATTCGAGCTCTGGCGAATCTGACAAGACGTCCCCAGATCGGGTCCGGCACGCTCAATCCACGCCTGGGCGCCGGGCAGCGGGTGCCCTCCAGCGTGTCCGCTGCTCCTTCACACGGAGCAGCGCCTCCTTCACACGGAGCAGCGGGAAGGCCGTGTCCGTCGATCAGGGTCCGTCGTCGGCGACGGGTCCGGGCCCCGATCCGGATGCCGCCCGCACCGCCACGTCCAGCTCCACCACTCCCGGAAGTAGCGAGAGTCCCACCGGCGGCACGAGCTCGGGTAGCTGGAGCGCACGGGTGGTGGCGTCGACCGTGGCGGGATGGGCCAACTCCTTCTCTCCCGCACCGACCACCCCCATGTCGGCGAACCGACGGGCGGTGACCAGGACCCGACTCTCGAGTGAGCCCACGGCCTTGTTGTAGGCGCTGACTGCGCTGTTGAGCCCCTTGCCCACACCGGCGAAGTGGTCCCCGAGCATCGCCAGCCGCTCGTAGAGCTGGGCACCCAGGAGTTGCACCTCCCGGGCGTTCTCGGCCAGCTGGTCCTGCTGCCATCCGTAGGCGACCGCCCGGAGCAGGGCGATGAGCGACGTCGGCGTGGCCAGCAGCACGTGGTTGGCGACGGCGTATTCCATGAGGCCCGGCTCGTGCTCGAGGGCGGCGGTGAGTAGCGGGTCGCCGGGGATGAAGGCCACCACGAACTCGGGTGAAGGGTCGACCCGCTTCCAGTACTCCTTCTTGGCCAGGGCGTCGACGTGTGCCTTCATCTGACGACCGTGGCTGGCCAGGTGGATCCGCCGCTGGGATTCATCCTCCGCCTCGTTGGCGTCCAGGAAGGCCTGCATGGGCACCTTGGCGTCGACGGCGACGTTCTTCCCTCCCGGCAGGTGCACCACCATGTCCGGCCGGAGCCTCCCGCTGTCGGCGTCCGAGGTCACCTGCTCGTCGAAGTCACAGTGCTGGAGCATGCCGGCCATCTCCACCACCCGCCGAAGCTGGAGCTCTCCCCACCGACCACGGGTCTGGGGGGACCGCAGGGCCGTGACCAGATTGCGGGTCTCCTTCTGCAGCTGGTCGTGTGAGGTGGAGAGGGTCTTCATCTGCTCGGTAAGGCTCGTGTAGGCCCTCTGTCGTTCGACCTCGAGTCGTTGGATCCCCACCTCGTACTTGCCCAGCTGCTCCCCGATGGGCTTCAGCAGCTGCTCGATGGCCGCCTGTCGCTTGGCCAGGTCCCCCTCGGCCGCCTGGCGAGTCTCGTTGAGCCTGGTGTCGGCCAGCTGGAGGAACTGTTCGGTGTTCTGCTGCAGGGCCTGGGTCGACAGTCGAGCGAACTCCCCGGTCAGCTGCCGGCGGGTCTCGTCGAAGGCCTCGGCCCGCTGGGCATTGGCCTGACGCTCATGGTCGAGGTCGGCGGAGCATCGGGCGAGGTCCGCCTGCAAGATCGTCGCCTGCCGCTGCTCCCGGGTCAGCTGGTCCCGGATCCCCTGGAGGTCAGCCGTCAAGCCCTGGTTCTGACCGAGCACGTCGGCCAGGCGGGCCTCGGCCGTCTTCGCCGCGGTCACCTGGTCCGCCCGGACCAGCAGGCCGACGACCAGGCCCAGGCCGGCGCCGGCGACGAGTCCCACAATGAGTCCGGTGATCATGACCATTCCTCCTCGGGAGGACCGTCTCGGCCCTCGCGGCCAGCGTACCGAGGGGGTGTATCACTACTGGGGGACGCTCCGACGGCGACGGGCGTGAGCAGGGCCGGGGACGTTGGCTGTGTCAGCATGGTGCCATGCACAGGGTGGTCATCGTGGGGGCCGGCTTCGGGGGCCTCTCGGCCGCCCGCGCCCTGGTCGGCCGGCCGGTGGAGGTGACCATCGTCGACCAGCGGAACTTCCACACCTTCCAGCCGCTGCTCTACGAGGTGGCCACCGCCGGACTGGAGGCGGGCGACGTGGCCTATCCCGTCCGGGCCATCTTCGGTCGCAGCCGCAACGTCACCTTCCGGTTCGGCACCGTCACCGGGGTCGACTGGGAGGCTCATCTCGTGAACCTGGTGGACGGAGACCCCCTGCCCTTCGACTCGGTCATCGTCGCCAGCGGGGCGACGGCCCGGTTCTTCGGGATCCCCGGGGCGTCGGACCACACCTTCCCCCTCTACACGCTGAGCGACGCCCGTGCCCTGCGGGACCACATTCTGCGTCGCCTGG
The DNA here is from genome assembly GCA_963835465.1 of uncultured Acidimicrobiaceae bacterium. Taxonomy (GTDB): domain Bacteria; phylum Actinomycetota; class Acidimicrobiia; order Acidimicrobiales; family RAAP-2; genus Bog-756. The sequence goes on along the minus strand of CAWIFR010000004.1, from coordinate 216,307 downwards.
AGGATGCCGACCGCGACCCCGGGGCCGACGCCGCCGGGTCCCTGACGTTCGTGGTGGTCGGGGGCGGGCCCACCGGGGTGGAGGTTGCGGGCGCACTGGCCGAGCTCCTGGACGTGGCCGTTCGCCACGACGGGTTCAAGTTCCCCCGGAGTGCGGGGCGGATCATTCTGGTGGACGGACTGGACCGTCTGCTGACGCCGTTCCAACCTTCGGCGGCTGCCTACGCCGCCCGCACCCTTGAGGGGCGTGGCATCGAACTGAAGCTGGGCCACATGGTCCGGTCGGTGAGCGGCTCGTGTGTGACGCTCGACGACGGCTCGGAGATCCCCACCCACACCGTGGTCTGGGCGGGCGGGGTGTCCGTGGAGGACACCGTGGCCGCCACCCTCGACCAACCGGCCGGGCCGAACGGCCGGCTGCTCGTGGAGGCCGACCTGTCCCTCCCCGGGCGGCAGGACGCCTACGCCATCGGGGACGCCGCCGCGGTCCCCTGGGGTCCCGGCCCCCGCCACCACGATGCGATCTGCCCTCAGCTGGCCCAGGTGGCCATCCAGTCCGGGAAGCATGCCGCCGGCCAAATCCTCAACCGGGTGGAGGGACGGCCGACCCGGGCCTTCCGCTACCGGGACAAGGGCATCATGGCCACCATCGGGCGTCGGGCCGCCATCACCGAGTTCCCCCGTGGCCTGGTGGTCCGCGGCACGCTGGGCTGGCTGGCGTGGCTCGGTCTCCACATCCTGTATCTCATCGGCTTCCGCAACAAGATCGTGGTCCTCATCAACTGGTCTTGGCGGTACCTGTCGTGGGGGTCGGGGCCCCGCGTCATCGTCGGCGACGAGTTGGAGCGCGGCGAAGCCGGCGATCTGGGCAGGGGTGGTCCCACGTAGCGGGCGGGGCCGGTCACGGGGGTACGGTGGCTGGCGTGGAAGCCGCCCTCGAACAGATCGACCGGAAGGTCCTGCAGCTGTTCGCCCTGGTCGGTGAGTCCGTCTCCGGAGCCACCGACGCGCTGCTCTCCGGTGACCGGGAGGCGGCCAAGGCCCTGGCCGACCGCGATGAGGTGGTCGACGGCCTCTACCACGACATCGAACAACTGACCCTCCAGCAGCTGACCGTGGCCGGCATCACCTCCCCCGAGGACCTCCGGTTCCTGGTGACGGTGATTCGGATGCTCCCCGACCTCGAGCGCAACGGTGACCTGGCCGAGCACGTGGCCCGGCGGGCGGCCCGGGGCCTCGGGGCCGAGCTCTCCGCCCGGAGCCGGGGTCTGGTCGAGCGGATGGGCGAGGTGGCCATCCACATGTGGCGGGCCACCACCGACGCCTACGCCGAGCGGCTTCCCCTGACGGAGTCCCGGGTCGACACATTGGACGACGAGATGGACGACCTGCACGTGAGCCTGACCGTCGAGGTCGTGGCCGGGACGATGCCGCTGCCGGTGGCGGTGGAGCTGGCCATGGTGGCCCGCTTCTACGAGCGCTTCGGCGACCACGCCGTCAATCTGGCCAAGCGGGTGGCCGTGTTGGTGCCCTCGGCCGTAGCGCTGGACTGAGCACAACCCGCCGGGCGGGTCCTGCCCCATGGCTAGCGGGTCAGTGGACCACGCCCCGGGCCACGAGGGCCTCGGCGATCTGCACGGCGTTGAGCGCGGCCCCTTTGCGGAGGTTGTCGCCGCTGACGAACAGGGCCAACTGCCGGCCGGAGGAGTCAGCGCTCCGGATCCGTCCGACCAGCACCGGGTCCCGGCCGGCGGAGTGCAGTGGCGTCGGCACCTCGGCCACCTCCACCCCGGATGCGCCCGACAGGAGCTCGGTGGCCCGCTCCGGGCTCAGCGGCTCCTCGAACTGGGCCACGATGGACAGGGAGTGTCCGGTGAAGACGGGCACCCGCACGCACGTGCACACCACGTCGAGCTGCGGGAGGTCCAGGATCTTGCGGCTCTCATCCCGGAACTTCTGCTCCTCGGTGGTTCCCCCCGAACCGTCTCCCGACGGTGAGCCGGCCATCGGCAGCACGTTATGGGCGATGACATCGGGGAAGGTGGCGGGCTCGGGGTAGTCCACCGCACCACCGTCGAAGGTCAGGGCGGCGGCCCCGTCCACCGTCTTGACCAGCTGAGCCTCCAATTCGGCCACGCCGGCCAGCCCGGCACCGGACACGGCCTGGTAGGTCGAGACCACCAGGCGCTCGAGCCGGGCTGCGTCGTGGAGCGGCTTCAGCACCGGCATCCCCACCATGGTCGTGCAGTTCGGATTGGCCACGATGCCCTTCGGGATGGAGTCGAGCGACGACGCGTTGACCTCGGGAACCACGAGGGGCACCTCGGGGTCCATGCGCCAGGCCGACGAGTTGTCGATCACGATGACACCGGCGCCGGCGAAGCGCGGCGCCAGCGACCGGGACGCGGTGGCCCCGCTCGAGAACAGGGCCAGATCCAGGCCGGAGAGGTCTGCGGTGGCGGCGTCCTCCACCTCGTACTCGGAATCGCCGAAGGACAGCCGGCGCCCGGCCGATCGCGCCGAGGCCATCAGCCGCAGCTCGTCGAGGGGGAAGTTCCGCTCGACGAGTATCGCCCGCATCACCGAGCCGACCTGTCCGGTCGCTCCCACCACAGCCACTCGCATGGGCCCAGTCTACGGGAGCGCCCTCGACCGACGGGAACGTCCCGGGTGCGGAGGGCCGCCGCCGACCAGCCCGGGCCGTTCGGCCCTATCGGGTCGCCGCTCCCATCTCCCCGGGACTCACGCCAACTCGAAGGCGGCGTGGAGGGCGCGCACCGCGTCCTCCGCGGCCGCGGCGCGGACCATGCAGGAGATGCGGATCGAGGAGGTCGAGATCATCTCAATGTTGATGCCGGCCGCGGCCAGCGTCTCGAAGGTGAGGGCGGTGACACCGGGGTGGGTCTTCATCCCGGCCCCGACGAGGGATACCCGGGCGACGTCATCGTCGCTGGTGACGCCGGAGGCCCCGAGCGCCGGGACGAGCTGCTCGCAGACCTCCGTACTCACGGCCAGGTCGTAGCCGGGCACGGTGAAGGAGATGTCGGTGGTCCCGTGCAGCGAGGTGTTCTGCACGATCATGTCCACGTTGACATGTCGGTCGGCCAGCCCGCGGAACAGCTGGGCGGCCAGGCCGGGCTTGTCCGGCACGCCGATCACCGTCACCTTGGCCTCGGTCACGTCGTGGGTCACCGCGGTGACGATTGCGTCCTCCATGCTTGCATCCTCCTCATCGACCCATGTGCCCGGCTCCCAGGTGAAGCTGGACCGCACGTGCAGCGGCACCCCGTGGTTGCGGGCGAACTCCACCGAACGCAGCATGAGCACCCGGCCCCCGGTGGCGGCCATCTCCAACATCTCCTCGTAGCTGATCCGGGCCAGCTTGCGGGCCTCGGGCACGATGCGGGGGTCGGCGCTGAACACCCCGGACACATCGGTGTAGATCTCGCAGACATCGGCGTCGAGCACGGCGGCCAGGGCCACCGCCGTGGTGTCCGAGCCGCCCCGGCCGAGCGTGGTGACGTCCCGCTCCACGGACATCCCCTGGAATCCAGCTACCACCGGCACCCCGCCCCCGTCCAGGGTGGCCCGTAGCCGATCGGCCTTGATCTCGACGATCTTGGCCCGGGTGTGGACAGCATCGGTGATGATCCCGGCCTGGCTTCCGGTGTAGGACGTGGCCTCGACGCCGAGCTCGGCCAGCGCCATGCACAAGAGGGACATGGAGATCCGCTCCCCGGCGCTCAGCAGCATGTCGACCTCACGGGTGGGCTGCACCGAACTGACGTCGTCGGCCAGACGGACGAGCCCGTCGGTGGTCTTGCCCATGGCGCTCACCACCACCACCACGTCGTCCCCGGCCCGGCGCGAGCGGGCGACATGGTCGGCCACGGCGCGGATGCGCTCTGCGTCGGCGACGGAGGTCCCGCCGAACTTCTGTACCACCAGAGACATGGTGGACAAGGCTACAGGTGCTGCTTCGGGGCCCTGACCCACCGCGTCACTCCGGTGGGCCTCCCGCGCCGTGACCGACCCCGGTCGGTCCCGAACGGTCAGGTGGCCGGTCCGGGCGACACCGGCGCCCCGGGCGGGACCGGCTACCCTGCTACCCCGTGGCCACCGAGAAACGACAACGTCAGAAGGCCGGGAGGCAGGCCCGACTGGCCGCCGAGCAGAAGGCCCAGAAGCGCAAGTCGAACACCCGGCGGATCATCGTCGTGGTCATCGTGGCCGCGGTGGTGTTCGGTATCTCCTACGCCATCTTCGGCGGGGGATCGAACAAAGGCGCCACCTCAACCTCCACCACCAAGGCCGCATCGGCAACCACCACCACCACCAAACCCGCACCGGCCGGAGGCTCGGGAGACAAGACACCCAGTGCCATCACCACCTCGGCCGACTGCCCGTCCAGCCTCAGCGCCCCGCTCAACAAGCCGTCGTACTCGTCCTACCCGCCGATGACCATCGACACCTCGAAGACCTACACGGCCACCATCACCACGGACATCGGGCCCTTCACCGTCCAGCTCGACCCCAAGACCGCCCCCAAGGCCGTCAACAGTTTCGTCTTCCTGGCCAACCAGCACTTCTTCGACTGCATCACCTTCCACCGGGTCATCCCGTCGTTCGTGGACCAGACGGGTGATCCCACCGGCACCGGCACGGGTGGCCCGGGCTACCAGTTCGCCGACGAGCTCCCCAAGACGGCGACGCCCCAGTACCCGCTGGGCTCGGTGGCCATGGCCAATTCGGGGGCCAACACCAACGGCAGCCAGTTCTTCATCGTGGCGGGGACCCAGGGCGAGAACCTGGCGCCCAACTACACCCTCTTCGGCAAGGTCACCGCGGGCATGGACGTGGTCAGCAAGATCAACGCCGCCGGGTCCAGCAGCGGAACCCCGGCCACGTTGCACCGGATGATCTCGGTCAACGTCACCGCGTCGTAGCCTCGCCGCCTCAGCCCAGTCCATCCCTGCTAGCCCACCAGACCGAGGAGTTCCACCATGGCCCCAGAGATTCCCGCAGTCGACGGCTCCAGCCCCAAGACCCAGCGCTTCGACGCTCCCCCACCCCTGGTCATCGACCCGGCCAAGCGGTACACGGCCGAGATGGTGACCTCGAAGGGGACCATGACCATCGCCCTCGACGCCCTCGCCGCCCCCGCCACGGTCAACAACTTCGTCTTCCTCGCTCGCTGGCACTACTACGACGGCATCGTCTTCCACCGGATCATCCCGGGATTCATGCTCCAGGGGGGCGATCCGGAGGGGTCGGGCCGCGGCGGACCCGGCTACCGGTTCAACGACGAGCTCCCCGCCCCGGGTCGCTACGAGATCGGCTCTTTGGCCATGGCCAATGCCGGGCCCAATACCAACGGCAGCCAGTTCTTCATCGTCAGCGGCCCCTCGGGCACCTCGCTGCCACCCAGCTATTCGCTGTTCGGCAAGGTGGTTGGTGGGCTCGACGTGGTCAAGGCCATCGAGGCGGTGGGCAGTCAGTCGGGTGCTCCATCCGAGCAGGTCGTCATCGAGTCCGTCACCATTACCGAGGCCGACTGAGGCCGAGAGCAGGGTCGTACGGGGCGCGGGCCTCGTCGGCGGAGCGGCCCGGGGCGGTCAGACCGGCAGCGCGTCGAGCCCGGACTCAGCCCGGGCCCCGTTCAGGTACACCGCCACCCGGCCCACCCCTTCACTGTGCCACCCGCCCGAAGGGTCCCGGATGAGGGCGGTCCGCTCGGGGATGCCGGCCACGGGCGTGCCGTGCGGGGCGAGGAGCACGGACCGGTGCAGTTTCTCGCCGTGGACATCCTCGTGGGTGTCGCCGAAGTGGGGCACGACGGCCACCCCGCTCAGCAGACCGAGCCCGATGGTCAGTCCTCCCCCGCGGGCGTCGACCATCGGGTCGGTGAGGGCCATGGCGGCAGCCGATGAGCCGACCACCACCGCTCCGTCCTGCCAGGCCTCCACCAGCGCCGTCCAGACCTTGGAGCCCTTCAGCACGCTGCGCAGGTGCATGGGTGATCCACCGGCCAGATAGATCAGCCGGGCCTGTCGCATGACCCCGGCCGCCCCCTCGTCCTCGGCGTCGGCCCTGGCCAGGACCATCAGGCCTTCGACCTGACCGCCCAGTCCCTCGAACCACTCACCGGCTCGGACCACCAACCGCTCGGGGTGCTCGTAGGCGGCCGCCGTCGGCAGTACCAACACGTCGGACGTCCCCGAGGCGGCCAGGAACCCGGCATCGAAGGTACAGCCCTCGCTCCACTCGTCGCCGCCAACCAGAGCCAACATGCCAGGGGATGGGTCCATGGCTCAACTGTAGAGGTCGGTGCGACGAGGTCGGGGTCCGGTGACCACTGCCGCTAGGTCGGGTTCCCGAGGTCGGCCGGTCGGCGGACGAGCCGGCCCATGGCTTCGAAGACCTCGGTGGCCAGCGCCAGCGACTCGGGCAGGACGCCCATGCCCATGAACCCGTGGATCTGGTCGTCGTAGCAGCGGTACTCGACCGCCACCCCGGCGGCCCGCAGCACCTCGGCGTAGTTGCTGCCGTCGTCCCGCAAGGGATCGAAGCCCGCGGTGACCACCAGGGCCGGGGCCACGCCCCGGTGGTCGTCGGCCAACAGGGGCGAGGCCCGGCCCCGGGTCCAGTCCGAGGCATCGGGCAGGTAGAGCTGGCGGAACTGCTCCATGGCCGGGCGGGTCAGGTAGAAGCCCTCCCCCAACGAGCGCAGGGAGTCGGTGTCGAGCCGGGCGTCGACCGCCGGGTAGATCAGGCCCTGGGCCACGGGGGGAGGGACGTCTTCGGCCGCGCTCGGGCTGCCGGCGCGGGTCTCCAGGGCCACCACGGCGGCCAGGTTCCCCCCCGCGCTGTCCCCCATGACGCCGATCTGCCGAGGGTCGATCCCCAGCTCGTCGGTGTGCCGCTGCACCCACGCGTAGGCGGCCAGGGCGTCGTCCACCGCGGCCGGGAACGGGTCCTCAGGCGCCAGCCGGTAGTCGACCGAGACCACCAGGCACCGGGCCACCGCGGCCAGCATCCGACAGGACGCGTCGTGGGTGTCGAGGTCGCCGGTGACCCACCCGCCCCCGTGGAAGTAGACCACGCCCGGCAGGGCCCGGCCGTCCCCCCCGAGGCCCACACCCGATCCGTACTGCCGGTAGATCCTGACCGGCACCGGCGGGGCGCCCTCGGGTCCGGGCACCACCCGTCCCCAGACGTGCACGTCGGTCCGCACCGGCATGGCCAGCTGGGTCGAGCGCCGGAGCTGCTGGCGCAGGGCCACGGGGTCGGTCCGGCGCCCCCCGCCCTCAAACCGCTCGGCCAGCCCGATGAGCGCCTGCACCCCCCGGCTGAGGACCCTCCCGTCCCGCTCGATCACGTCGGTGCGACCCAGGGCGGCGAGCACCAGCTCCGGGTGGCTCAGGATGCCGGCCGTGGCCCGGGTGGCCAGCGCCCAGTGCTCGTTGGCCCGTTGGATGCGACGGCTGTAGAGCGCCCGGCTGCGGGCCCCGCGCCACGGACCCCGGGCGTGCTCGTCGGGAAGCCCGGCCTCGGCCTCGGCCGCACCCTTCACCCGAGCGGCTGCTGCCGCCGCCTTGGTGGCCCGGCCCGATCGGGCGTTCGCCGTGGCCCGAGCAGGGGTCGCTGACGTGCTCGATCCGGCCTTGGACCGCCCGGTGGCCGGTTTGGTCGATGCTTTGGGAGCGGCTCGTCGAGCGGCCGGCCGCCTTCCTGGGGTGTCGTCCATATGCCACCATCGTTGCGGGAGGGTCGGCCCAAGGCAAGCAGCCCATCGGCGCACCGGTAGGCCGGACGAGCGGCACGAGCGAAGCGAGGTCGATCGTGGGAAGAGCAGCGGAGCGGAGGGCCCGACAACGGGAGCACTTCGCCGGTACCAGCGCCATCGTCACCGGCGGGGCATCGGGCATCGGCAAAGCCCTGGCCAACGAGTTGGTGGACCGCGGGGCGACGGTCCTGGTGGCCGACATCGACGAGATCGGGGCCCACGCGGTGGCCGAGGCGGTCACCCGCCGCGGGCCGGGCACGGGCACGGCGATCGCCCTCGACGTCACCGACCCCGACGCGGTGGCCGAGGCGGTGGCTCGGTTCGCCGACCACCACGGTGGACTCGACTTCCTGTTCAACAACGCCGGCATCGGCATCGGCGGCGAGGTCGCCGACCTGGTCCTGGCCCACTGGCAGCGGGTCATCGACGTCAACCTGCTGAGCGTGGTCCACGGGGTCAACGCGGCCTATCCCCGGATGATCGAGCAGGGTCGGGGGCACATCGTGAACACGGCGTCCCTGTCCGGACTGGTGCCCAGCCCGCTCCTCGTCCCCTACTCCACCACCAAGCACGCGGTGGTCGGTCTCAGCGTCGGCCTGCGGGTCGAGGCGGCCGGTCACGGCGTCCGGGTGAGCGTGGTCTGCCCCGGCGTGATCGAGACCCCCCTGCTCGACCGGGCCAATCCCGAGGACCTCCCGGCGGCCCCGTCGATGCCCGACGTTCGGGACCTGCTGACCAGGCTGGTGGGGAAGCCCTATCCGGCGGCCGCACTGGCCGCCGACGTGCTCGACGGCGTGGCCCGCAACCGCCCCATCATCGTCTCGCCCCGTCACGCCCGGCTGGTGTGGGCGGCCTACCGGATCTCCCCCGGGCTCCTGCTCGACCAGAGCCCCCGGCGGGTCCGCGGCGTCACGAGACCGCACGGCGGCCGGTCGCGCCGGTAGCCCGAGGGGCGCCGGAAGCAGACCCGGAGCGCCACGGCCAGGACCCCCGCTACCATTTCCCCCCATGTCAATCGCACGCGTGGGAATTGTCGGATCAGGGATCATGGGCTCGGGGATCGCCGAAGCGGCCGCCACCAACGGTTTCGAGGTGGTCCTCCGCTCCCGCAGCCAGTCCACCGCCGACGCCACCCTGGCCGCGCTGGAGAAGTCGCTCAACCGGCAGGTGGAGAAGGGCAAGAGGACCGAGGCCGACCGGGACGCCGCCCTGGCCCTGGTCACCGGCACTTCCGATCTGGCCGCCCTGAAGGAGGTCGACCTGGTCATCGAGTCGGTGGTCGAGGACCTCGCCGTCAAGAAGGTGCTCTTCAACGAGCTGGACCGGATCACCGCCGAGCACACCATCCTGGCCACCAACACCTCGACCCTGCCGGTCATCGAGTTGGCCATGCAGACGGGTCGGCCCGAGAAGGTGTGCGGTGTCCACTTCTTCAATCCGGCTCCCGTCATGGAGTTGGTGGAGCTGGTCAGGCCGCTCACGGCCTCCGATGAGACCCTGGCGGCCACCCGTGCATTCGCCGAGGCCTGTGGAAAGACGCCGGTCGAGGTCAAGGACCAGGCCGGCTTCATCGTGAACGCCCTCCTCTTTCCCTACCTCAACAACGCCGTGCGCCTCTACGAACAGGGCGTGGCGTCGATCGAGGACATCGACACCGCCATGAAGGGCGGGTGTGGCTTCCCCATGGGGCCCTTCGCGCTGCTCGACCTGGTGGGCCTGGACACGTCCCTGGCCATCCTCGACGCCCTCTACGCCGAGTTCCGCGACCCCAACTACGCCGCGGTGCCCCTGCTCCGTCGCATGGTCAGCGCCGAGCTGCTGGGCCGCAAGTCGGGCCAGGGCTTCCTCGACTACCGCAAGTAGGCTCGCCGGGCCGGCCACCCCGGGGCCTGCCGGCTCCCGGCAGTCGCCAGAGGCCCCGGCCTGGGGGACAATGGAGGGATGAGCGACATGGACCAGGCGAGCGTGCCGGCGACCTCCCCACCCCCCCGCGACAAGCCGTGGGTGATGCGCACCTACTCCGGCCACTCGACGGCCACGGCGTCCAATCGCCTCTACCGGACCAACCTGGCCAAGGGGCAGACCGGCCTGTCCATCGCCTTCGACCTCCCCACCCAGATCGGATACGACCCCGATGCTCCCGAGGCCGCGGGTGAGGTGGGCAAGGTCGGGGTGCCCGTGGCCCATCTCGGCCACATGGCCCAGCTCCTCGATCAGATCCCGGTCGAGTCCATGAACACCTCGATGACCATCAACGCCACCGCGGGATGGCTGCTGGGCCTGTACATCGCCAACGCCCAGGACCAGGGCGTGGATCCGCGGGTCCTGTCCGGCACCACGCAGAACGACATCGTGAAGGAGTACCTGTCCCGGGGGACATTCATCTTTCCGCCTCTCCCCAGCCGACGGCTCACCGTGGACACCATCGCCTACACGGTGCGCCATGTCCCCAAATGGAACCCCATCAACGTCTGCAGCTACCACCTCCAAGAAGCCGGGGCCACGCCCCACCAGGAGGTGGCCTACGCCCTGGCCACCGCCATCGGCGTGCTCGATGCCGTCCAGGCGTCGGGCCAGATACCCGCCGAGGAGTTCCCCTCGGTGGTGGGGCGCATCTCCTTCTTCGTCAATGCCGGAGTCAGGTTCGTGGAGGAGACCTGCAAGATGCGGGCCTTCACCGAGCTGTGGGATCGCGTCTGCACCGAGCGCTACGGGGTCACCGACCCCAAGCTGCGGAGGATGCGTTACGGGGTCCAGGTCAACTCGCTCGGGCTGACCGAGGCCCAGCCCGAGAACAACGTCCCCCGGATCGTCCTCGAGACACTGGGTGTCACCTTGTCCAAGAAGGCCCGGGCCCGAGCCCTGCAGCTCCCGGCCTGGAACGAGGCCCTCGGACTGCCCCGCCCCTGGGACCAGCAGTGGTCCCTCCGCATCCAGCAGATCCTGGCCTTCGAGTCGGACCTGCTGGAGTACGGCGACATCTTCGACGGCTCGGTGGTCATCGAGAAGAAGACAGCCGAGGTGGCCGAGGCCTCGTGGGCCGAGCTGGAGGACGTGCTGACCCTGGGCGGCGCCTTCGAGGCCATCGACGAGCTCAAGTCCCGACTGGTGGGCAGCCAGGCCGAGCGGGTCCGCCGCATCGAGACCGGTGAGCTCCAGGTGGTGGGCGTCAACTGCTTCACCGAGACGGCGGACTCGCCCCTGGCTACCGGCAGCGGTGGCGTGGAGTCGATCCTGCGGGTCGACCCGGCGGTGGAATCCGAGCTCCGGGCCGACGTCGAGGCATGGCGGGCCGCTCGGGACGCAGCCGCCGTCGGGCGCGCCCTCGACGCGCTGAAGCGGTCGGCCGAGGGCACCGAGAACATCATGCCGGCCACCATCGACCTCGCCCACGCCGGTGGCACGACCGGCGAGTGGGCCGGTGCCCTGCGGGAGGTGTTCGGCGAGTACCGGGCGCCCACTGGGGTGGGGGGTGGGGTCGGCCACCGGGGCACCGAGTTCAAGGGGGTGCTGGCCCGGTCCAAAGCCCTGGCCGACCGCACCGGCGGCCCGCCCAAGCTGCTGGTGGCCAAGCCCGGACTCGACGGACACTCCAACGGCGCCGAGCAGATCGCAGTGGCCGCACGCGACGCCGGCTTCGAAGTGGTCTACCAGGGCATCCGCCTCTCACCCGCGGAGATCGCCGCCGCCGCTCGGGACGAGGACGTGGACGTGGTCGGCATCTCCATCCTCTCGGGGTCGCACCTCGAACTGGTCCCCGAGGTGGTCGACCGGCTGCGGGCCGCCGGCGTCGACGCACCGGTGGTGGTGGGCGGGATCATCCCCCCCGAGGACGCGGAGATCCTGGTGGGCAAGGGCGTGGCCCGGGTCTACACCCCGAAGGACTTCGAGATCGGCCAGATGATGGACGACCTGCTGGGACTGGCCGAGGGGCACCGGGCCACCACGGTCGCCTAGACACGGCACCGCCGATCTGCGGGGTGCTGCACCTCCACCCGCCGAGAGTGCTCAGCGGATAGGTTCCCGACGTGTCCACCCGTCGGAACCCCATGGCCGGCATCCTCTCCGGCCCCATCGATGCTCCTCCCGAGGACCGGCTGGCCAAGGTCTACCCCAAGGTCGAGGCGGTGGCCGGCATGACACTGAGCCACCGGGCCAGTGGCTTCAGCGGGGTGCTGGTGCGGGTGGAGGGGGGCGGCGTCGAGATCCGGGGCCGCACCGGGCTGGAGCGGGTCTTCCGGCTGGCCCCCGGCGCCTTCTCGGTCGGCGGTCGGGCCGTCTCGCTGGTGCGGCCGGCGGCGGCGGGCGGCGGGAACCCGGTGGTGACCGCCTCGGGCTCAGTGGCGGTGGCCGGGGCATCGGCCCGGGTGGCCCGGGCCGGTCGGCTGTGGGTGGAGGGCGTCCACGACGCCGAGCTGGTCGAGCGGGTGTGGGGCGACGATCTCCGGATCGAGGGCGTGGTGGTGGAGCGCCTGGACGGCATCGACCACCTCGGCGCGGCCATCAGGCAGTTCCGGCCCGGGCCGGCCCGCAAGCTCGGTGTGCTCGTCGACCATCTGGTCGAGGGCAGCAAGGAGTCCCGCCTCGCGGCCGGCCTCCGTCACCCCCAGGTCCTGATCACCGGCACGCCGTTCGTCGACGTCTGGGAGGCGGTGAGGCCGTCCGTGCTGGGCATCGAGGCCTGGCCCCAGATCCCCATGGGCACGGACTGGAAGACCGGGGTGTGCCGGGAGCTCGGCTTCGGCGATCCGCCCGCCACCTGGAAGCGGATCCTGGCCTCGGTCAGCTCCTATGCCGACCTCGAGCCGGCGCTGGTGGGCGCGGTCGAGCGCCTGATCGACTTCGTCACCGACCCGACCTGAGGAGCCCGGTCCGGTCAGCCGCCCGCCCACGGGCGGTCCCGTCGGGTGGTGACCGGACGCGCCCACCACCGGCCGCTGAATCGCCAGGCCGGCAGACGCGGGGTCGGCTCGAGTGCCACCACCCGCGGGCGCGGCCAGGCCTGGTCGGCGGCGGCGGCCAGAACGGCCAGCACCTCGGGGTCGATCGCCGGCCTCGCCGCGATGCCGGCCGGGGGGGGCGGCATCGGTGCGGCCCCCAGCGGGGTGCTGCTCACAGCGGCATGTTCCCGTGCTTGCGCTTGGGCAGGTCCTCGCGCTTCGATACCAGCAGGGCCAGGCTCCGGACCAGGACCCGGCGGGTCTCTGCGGGGTCGATCACGTCGTCGACGTAGCCCCGCTCGGCGGCGGCGTAGGGGTTGGCGTAGCGCTCGGTGTACTCCTCCACCAGCTCCTTGCGACGGCCCACCGGGTCGGTGGCTTCGGCCAGGTCCCTCCGGTAGACGATCTCCACCGCCCCCTCGGGCCCCATGACGGCCAGCTCAGCCGACGGCCAGGCGTAAGCCAGGTCGGCCCCGATGGACTTCGAGTTCATGACCACGTAGGCCCCGCCGTAGGCCTTCCGGGTGATGATCTGCACCCGTGGCACGGTCGACTCGCAGTAGGCGTAGAGCAGTTTGGCCCCGTGGCGGATGATCCCCCCGTACTCCTGATCGGTCCCGGGCATGAAGCCGGGCACGTCCACGAAGGTCACCAGGGGCACGTTGAAGGCATCGCAGGTGCGGACGAACCGGGCCCCCTTCTCCGAGGCGTCGATGTTGAGCACACCGGCCAGCATCTGGGGCTGGTTGCCCACGATGCCCACCGCCCGGCCGTCGATCCGGGCGAACCCACAGACCAGGTTCATGGCCCAGTGGTGGTTGACCTCGAAGAACTCGCCGTCATCGACCACCGCCTCGATGACCTTCTTCATGTCGTAGGGCTGATTGGGGGAGGCGGGCATGAGCTCGGACAGCTCGGGGGTGAGCCGCTCGGGGTCATCACCCGAATCGACCAGTGGTGCCTCTTCCAAGTTGTTGGAGGGAAGGAAGCTGAGCAGGTACCGCACCTCGTCCAGGCACGACTTCTCGTCGGGCGCGACGAAGGCAGCCACGCCGGACTTGGTCGCGTGGCTCATGGCCCCGCCCAGCTCCTCCAGGGTCACGTCCTCGCCGGTCACCGTCTTCACCACGTCCGGGCCGGTGATGAACATGTGACTGGTCCCCTGGACCATGAAGATGAAGTCGGTCATGGCCGGGCTGTAGACCGCACCCCCGGCGCAGGGCCCGAGGATCACGCTGATCTGGGGGATGACCCCGGAGGCCTGGGCGTTCCGGTGGAAGATGCCACCGTAGGAGTGAAGGGAGACCACGCCCTCTTGGATGCGGGCGCCGGCCCCGTCGTTGAGGCCGATCATCGGCACCCCGATGGAGCTGGCCAGGTCCATGACCTTGTGGATCTTCTCGGCGAAGACCTCGCCCAAGGCGCCACCGAAGACGGTGAAGTCCTGGCTGAACACACAGACCCGCCGCCCTTCGATGGTCCCGAAGCCGGTGATCACCCCGTCGGTGTACGGGCGGTTCTCCTCCAGCCCCATGCCGTGGGCCCGGTGGCGGGCCAGCATGTCGAGCTCCTGGAATGAGCCGTCGTCCAGGAGATAGTCGATCCGCTCCCGGGCCGTCATCTTGCCCTTGGCGTGATGCTTCTCCACCGCCCGGGGCGAGCCGGCGTTCCGGGCCTGCTCGTGTCGCTCGGCCAGTTCTTCCAGTCGTTGGGTCATCGGGTGATCCATGGTCAGTGAGGCTACCGGACCAGGCACGGGGGTTCGAAGCGAGGGGCCGGGACGGGAGGGGCCGCCCGTGGCCGGCTCCGGGTTGGCGGGGGGAGGACCGGCGTCAACCGGACCGGAGGGTGGTGCTCGGGCCACACCCCACGTAGGCGACCTGGTTCGGTGCGCCGATGAGGGCGGCACCACCCGAACCCGTCCCGGACCGTGCTCCCGACCGGGGGCCCAGGTAGGCGGCGACGCTCCTGCCCAGGTAGCGGTCCTCCAGCTGTTCGTCCCGCTCACCGATGAAGGAGTGCCGGTAGGTCGACCGGGTGGTGGTCCCGATGTCGGGCTCGGCCGGTCCGTCCGGTCGGTCGGGCCGCGCCGGTTGATCGGCCCGGCCGATGAGGGGCGTCGCTTCCCAGCGGTCGATGCGGTACACGCCCGCTACCAGGTCACCGGCCACGATCACGGCCCAGCGGGGCGAACGGGGGGCGTCCGGATCGCTCCAGCGCCGGCCGATCCGCCAACCGTGCCGGACGGTGCCGTAGGCGAGGTCGGTCTCTCCGGCGCCGAGCTGCAGCAGGACCACCGGGTGCTCACGCTTGAACTTGGCCGGCTTGGCCAGGCGGATGCCCAGCTCGGCGGCCGGCCGGCGTTGGCTCCCCCGTTTGGAGTCGGGGGTCAGCCCGAGGGCGTCCGTGATGGCCTCCTCCATCGAACGGGCCTCGTCGGCGGTGAGCCCGTACCGCAGGATCTCCACGCAGACCGGTCCGGCGGTCGCTTCGATCTCACGGATCCGGTCCAGGCCCCGGAACTTCTTCTCGGCCCGGGAGACACGACCGTCTGGGGCCGACGAGGGCTCACTACGTGCCGCCAGGACGTGATCGAAGCAACGGTTGCCCCGCCCCCGACCGACGAAGAACGGGGCGGGCGACCCCGGTTCGACCAGGAGATACACGTACCAGGCCAGCTTGTCGGCCACCCCGGGCGGGAAGGCCATCGCAAACGGGTCGCTCCCGGTCGGCGGGGCCGACGGGCATCCGGACGCTCCGTCCGAGGAGGGGGGCCGATCAACCAGGGGCGCGGCGCGCGGGGCCAGCGTCCCCGTCCCCCCAGACGGCCGGTCGGCGGACTCGTCATCCGACCCTCCGGACGCTCCTTCGGTGTCCTCGGGGCTCGAGGGCGCCGCCCCCGGGACGGGCACGGAGGGCACCGGCGCCGGGAGCACGGGACGGCGGACTCTGGGCCGGGATGCTCCGCATTCCGATCGACGGCGGGCGGCGGACCCCGGACTCCTTGGGATGCCCCTCAGAGTCGGCGGCAGCCGTGTCCATCGATGCGGCCACTCACTCCTGGACGAGTTCGATCAACGTGCCGAACGCCCCCTTGGGGTGCACGAACGCCACGGTGGTCCCCCGCGACCCCGGACGAGGCGCTTCGTCGATGACCCGGCCGCCATGGTCCTTCACCGACTGGAGGGCCACGCCGCAGTCCGCCACCCGGTACCCGACATGATGCAGGCCGGGCCCCTTCCTCTCGAGGTACTTGGCCACCGGCGAGTCGTCGTTGGTGGGGGTGAGCAGCTGGACGTAGCTGTCGGCCACCTTCAAGAGGGCCTCTTCGACCCCATCGGACTCGACCACCTCCCGGTGGTCGACCGTGGCGCCGAAGGTGTCGCGGTAGTAGGCGATGGCCGCCTCGAGGTCGGGGACGGCGATCGCCACGTGGTCGATCTCGGTGAGGAGTGGCTCGGTCATGCCCCGTGCCTCCGGAACAGGGTGATCCGGTCCTCCCCCACCTCGGCGCGGAATTCGGGGTCATCCACTCCCAGCCCCTCCTCGGGGGCCAGGCACAGGACCCCGATCTTCCCCTCGTGCAGGTTCTTGTGGACCTGGTAGGCGGCGTCGCCCACCCCTTCGAGGGTATGCACCGCGGAGAGCGGTGGGAGGATCTTTCCCTCGCACACCAGTTGGTTGGCGTCCCAGGCCTCACGGTAGTTGGCGAAGTGGGACCCCTTGATGGTCTTGAGCTTCATCCACAGGTGCCGGTTGTCGTACTCGATCATGTAGCCGGAGGTGGCCGCACACGTCACGATGGTGCCGCCCCGTTTGGCCGCGAACACCGATGCCCCCATGGTCTGGCGTCCCGGATGCTCGAAGACGATGTCCACGTCCTCACCCACCAGCGCCCGGATGTCCTTGCCCAATCGGCGCCACTCCGACTCGTCCTGGGTGTGCTCGTCCTTCCAGAACCGGTAGTTGGCCACCTTGCGGTCGATCACGGCCTCGACCCCGAGATCGTGGAGCAGGTCGACCTTGGACGGTGAGGACACCACCCCCACCGGGGTCCCCCCGCCGTTGAGCACGTACTGCACGGCGTAGGCGCCGAGGCCGCCCGACGCCCCCCACACCAGCACCTTGTCGCCCTGGGTCATCTGGGCGCCGTTCTTCGACACCAGCATCCGGTAGGAGGTCGAGTTGCACAGCGCGTTGGCCGCCGCCTCTTCCCATGTGAGGTGCTTGGGCTTGGGCATCAGCTGGTTGGCCTTGACCACGGCCAGATCGGCCAGACCTCCGAAGTTGGTCTCGAACCCCCAGATCCGCTGATTGTCGGCCAGGATCGAGTCGTCATGGGCACTTGGGCTCTGATCGTCGACGTAGTTGCAATGGATGGTCACCCTGTCGCCGGGCCTCCAGTTCCGGACGGCCGACCCCGTCCGCAGCACCACTCCCGAGGCGTCCGACCCCACCACGTGGTAGTCGAGGGCGTGCCGCTTGCCCCAGGCGCTCTCCTTGCCCAACCGGTCGAGGAAGCCGAAGGTGGGGAGGGGTTCGAAGATCGATGTCCACACCGTGTTGAAGTTGATGGCGCTGGCCATGACGGCCACATAGGCCTCGTCGGGGGCCAGCTCGGGCACGGCCACGTCCCCGACGTGCAGTGACTTCCTCGGGTCCTTCTCCTCGGTCTCCAGGCCCTCGAACATGCCGACCTCGTCCCGGAGGACGAAGGAGGCTCGGTAGTGCTCCGGGAGCGGGATGGCCTCGAGCTCGTCGCCCGTGGCCTCGGCTTGGATGGCTGAGAGGATCTCCTGCATGAAGAGGGAGGATAGTCCGCCGGCCATGGTGGGACTCTGGCCCCGGGAGCCGCCGCGGCCCCCGTCCGCCCCCGACGACCGGGGACGAGCCAGGCCGGTCCCGCTCGGCCACCGGCAGGAGTAGCGCACCCGCCGGGCGTGGCCGGTCGGTCGTCGGTGTGGTCCCCGGTGCCGGGGAGTCGTATCATGGTGCCGTCGTCGTGGCGAGCCCCCGGGGGGATCCGCCGCCCAAACTGGCCACCAGGCCTCGGAGGTCGTCATGTCCGGAACCGTGATCGTCGCAGGGGCCAGGACCCCGATCGGCAAGCTGTCGGGCGCTTTGGGCGGGTTCGCCGCCACCGAACTCGGCGGCTTCGCCATCGCCGGGGCCCTCGAGCGGGCGGGCGTGAAGCCCGAGCAGGTCGACTACGTGTTCATGGGGCAGGTCATCCTGGCCGGCGCCGGGCAGATCACCGCCCGACAGGCCGCCGCCAACGCCGGCATCCCGATGACGGTGCCGTCGACCACCATCAACAAGGTCTGCCTCTCCGGTCTCAACGCCATCTACCTGGCCGACCTCCTGATCAACGCCGGTGAGGCCGACATCGTGGTGGCCGGTGGCATGGAGTCGATGACCCAGGCCCCCTACCTGCTCCCCGGGGCCCGCGCCGGCTACCGGATCGGCGACCAGAACGTGGTGGACTCGATGATGTTCGACGGTCTGTTCTGTGCCTTCGACAACTGTGCCATGGGCCTCGGCACCGAGCGCTACAACGGCGCCGACGGGGTATCCCGCGAGAAGCAGGACGCCTTCAGCGCCCTCTCCCACGAGCGCGCTGCCGCCGCCATCAAGGACGGCAGGTTCGCCGCCGAGATCGTGCCGGTGAGCGTGCCCCAGCGGAAGGGCGACCCCCTGGTGGTCGACACCGACGAGGGCGTCCGTCCCGAGACGACCGCCGAGTCCCTCGGCAAGCTGCGTCCGGCCTTCGACAAGAGCGGCACCATCACCGCGGGCAACGCCTCCCAGATCTCCGACGGCGGGGCCGCGGTCATCGTGATGTCCAAGGCCAAGGCCGAGGAGCTCGGCGTCGCCCCCCTCGGCGAGCTCGTCAGCTACGGCCAGGTGGCCGGCCCGAGCCCGTCCCTGCTCCACCAGCCCTCGCACGCGACCAAGGTCGCCCTGGACAAGGCCGGCCTGAAGGTCAGCGACATCGACCTCTTCGAGATCAATGAGGCCTTCGCCGCCGTCGGCTGCGCGTCGGCCGCCGACCTGGGCATCAGCGACGACGTGGTCAACGTCAACGGAGGGGCGATCGCCCTCGGCCATCCCGTCGGCATGTCCGGAACCCGGCTGGCCCTCACCTCGCTGCTCGAGCTCAAGCGTCGGGGTGGCGGCACCGCGGCGGTCAGCCTGTGCGGTGGCGGCGGCCAGGGCGATGCCGCCGTGCTGCGCACCCTCTGAGCAACGCCCGCGCCTCCTGGGCCCCGATGCCCGGTCTCGCATGGCGGAGGGTGCCGACCCGGCAGCGCCGAACCTCGGTCGGTGATCCGAGCGTCCCTCCCGCCTGTGCTCCGGTCGCGGACACGGGGCCGCCACCCTCGGGCGACCTCAGTACGGCGGCTTGAACAGGCCGACCAACCGGCCGCAGCCGTGGGCTACGTCCTCCCACGCCCCGACCTCCAGCGCGAGGACGGCGAGGGCACAGGTGGGAAAGCCGTGGGCCTCGAGCAGGTCACGATCGCCGGTGCCGGCCACCGTGGGTCGAGTCGGCGAGGAGCCGCCAGGCCACCTCGAACATGGTCGGGTTGTGGCCCACCAACAGAGCGCTCCTCGCCCCCTCGTCGATCTCGCGCACGTACTGGAGCACGAGGTCGAGTTCGGCGGAGTAGAGCGACCGGTAGGAGCTCACCGGCAGACCGCCACCCATCGCCTCGACGACGAGGTCGGCGGTCTGGCGGGTTCGGACGGCGGCCGAACACACGGCCAGCTCAGGTCGGTGGATGGCGTCGGGTGCCTCGCGTCCGCCGTCGGGGCCGGCCCCGCCCGCATCCCGAAGGCCAGGTGGACCGGGTCGACGGCCAGCCGCTCCCCAGGGCGGTGGCGTCGCGCCGGCCACGGGCGGTGAGCGGACGGTCCCGGTCGCTCCCGCCCCACGGGGCATCCGACGCCGCCTTGGCGTGGCGGAGGATCCACAGCATGGCGGACCGGAGGATCGACTCGTCACCACGGGCGGCTCGAGGTGGACGCGACTCGGTGTCGGCCACCGGTGCGGCGTGCCGGCGGGGACCGGTCTCAGGCCTCGACCTCGCGGCGTCCCTCGAGCGCCCGGCCGAGGGTCAGCTCGTCGGCGTACTCGAGATCCCCGCCGACCGGCAGACCGCTGGCGATGCGGGTGACGGTGAGCCCCATGGGCTTCAACAGCCGGGCCAGGTACATGGCCGTGGCCTCACCCTCGAGATTGGGGTTGGTGCAGAGGATCACCTCGGTGATCCCCTCCGCCTCCACCCGGACCAGCAGCTCACGCACCCGCAGCTGATCGGGCCCGATCCCCTCGATCGGGTTGAGCGCGCCCTGCAGCACGTGGTACTTGCCCGGAGAACTCCCCGGTCTTCTCCACCGAGACGATGTCCCGGGGGTCCTCCACCACGCAGACCGACGTGGCGTCCCGGCGGTCGTCGAGGCAGATGGCGCACAGCCCCCCCTCGGCCACGTTGAAGCACCGGGTGCACAAGGTGATGCGCTCCTTCACGGCGATGATGGCCTCGGCCAGCCGCAGGGCGTCCTCGGGAGCCACCTTCAGCAGGTGGAAGGTGATCCGCTGGGCCGACTTGGGCCCCACCCCGGGCAGTCGGCCCGAGCTCGTCGATCAGGGACTGCAGCGGCCCCGAGAAGATCGCCACCTACCCCACCTCCTCGGCGCCCGGGAACGCCTGGAGGACCCGGGCCTCCGCCGAGTTGTCCACCTCGGCGACCTCGCCGAGCTCGGCCTCGTCGAAGACCGACGGGTCCTCGTCATCGGAGTAGCCGTCGGGTTCGGCCGGTCGCGGCGCTGCCACCGCCGTCGGGCGGCGCCACAGCGCTCGCGGCGCGGCCCGGGGCCATCCGACGGCGCTCGGTTGGCTCGCCGGGTCGGAGCCGGGCCGGCTCCGGGCCGGCTCGGCTCCCGGGTCCACCACCAGTTCGAGGCCGACGGCGCGGCCGAACTGCTCGGACAGCGCGGCCTCGATCTCGCTGCGCACATCCTCGCACCGCTTCCGGTGGGTCTCGTTGGGCAGGCCGAACACCGCCCGTTCGCCGTCGACCCCGACGAACCGACCGGCCTGGAAGAGCGCCTTGGCCTTGGGGCGCAGCCGGCCGATGACGTGGTCGCCCCAAGCCTGGACCAGCTGGTCCCGGGTGGGGAACGGTTGCGAGGGCGCTCCGAGACCATACGGCCGGGCTCCGGCATCGGGAGGCGTGGCGGCCTCGGCGGCGACTCGGGGGCGGCGGCGTCCCGCCGGCTCGATCGGCGCCCAGACCGACCGGCTGGCGACCGGCAGGGCGGTTCGGCGCCGCGCCGCAGTGCGCCCAGCGTCGGCTTGGCCAGGGGATTGGCCGACTCGGCCTCCGAGGTCGGCGGCTCAGCGCCCGACGCCCCCGGTGCGGGCGTGGAGGGGACCGCCGTGGACGAGACGGCGGCCGGTCGGGCCCCCGTGCCGGCTGGGGGTGGAGCGGACGGGGGCGCCGGCCGCGCCGCCGGCGGAGCAGTGGCGGTCCCGCTAC
Source organism: uncultured Acidimicrobiaceae bacterium (assembly GCA_963835465.1). GTDB lineage: Bacteria > Actinomycetota > Acidimicrobiia > Acidimicrobiales > RAAP-2 > Bog-756. The sequence goes on along the minus strand of CAWIFR010000004.1, from coordinate 195,038 downwards.
CCCGGGCCACGGCCTCGAGCCGCTCGATCCGGGCCAGCAGCGCCTCGGGCGACTCGTCGGCTTCGGGATGGGCCAGGCGGACCAGGGCCACCTCGAGGTTGACCCGCGGATCGGGAGCATCACGCATGTCGACCTGGGCCCGACCCAGCACCTCCATGGCCCGGACCAGCGCGGCCAGGCCCACCCGTTCGGCCCGGGACGAGAGGGCCTCCCGCTCCGTTCCCGACACGGCCATCAGCTCGGGGGCCACCAGGGCCAGAAATCCCTGACGCAGGTGGTCCACCAGGTCCCCGGTCAGCTGCTGGGGACTGAACCCTGCCGACGTCAGGTGGGCCACCGCCACCAGGGCCCGACCGATGTCCTGCTCGGCCAGCGCTTCCACCACCTCGTCGAGCTCGGGAAGGTCGTCATCGACCGAGTCCGAAGCCGCCACCTGGTCGAGGATCGAGAGTGCGTCTCGGGCGGACCCCCGGCCCCGCCGGACGGCCAGGTCGAGCGCCTCGTCGGGCACGTCGAGGTAGGCGTCCCGGCGTACCTAGGTCAACAGCTCGCCCAGGGTCTCCGGCCCAGCAGTCGGAACTCGAAGTGCTGGGTCCGGCTCCGGATGGTGGGCAGCACCTTCTGGGGATCGGTGGTCGCCAGCACGAAGACCACGTGGGCGGGCGGCTCCTCCAGCGTCTTCAGCAGCGCGTTGGAGGCCGCCGTCGACAGCATGTGGACCTCGTCGACGATGTAGACCTTCTGCCGGCCCGGCGTTCCGAGCGCCGCCTGCGACACGAGGTCCCGCATTGCCTCCACCCCGTTGTTGGAGGCGGCATCGAGCTCGTGGACGTCGAGCGAGGTGCCCTTGGCGATCTCCACGCAGGAGACGCAGACCCCGCAGGGCTCGCCGTCAGCCAGAGCGGTGCAGTTGAGGGCCTTGGCCAGGATCCGCGCGGTGGAGGTCTTGCCCGTCCCCCGCGGCCCGCTGAACAGGTACGCGTGGGCCACCCGCTGGTCCCGTACCGCGTTGCGAAGGGCCAGCACCACGTGGTCCTGGCCCTTCACCTCGGCGAAGGTGGAGGGACGGAACCGTCGGTACAGCGACTGGTAGGGGGTGTCGTCCGGTATGTCGGCCACGTCGAGGGAGCCTACCGGTCACGGGGACCGGATTTTCCGCCGCCGAGCCGGGGGAAATCCCATGGCGGACCGACGGGGCCCCGACGTTCTGTGCGACGGCCAGGTTGGCTGCGGCACACGGCCTGACCTGCTGAGAGCTGCTGCCTTCCGACCCTGACTCGATTCACAGGAGGACGTTGCGCAGGACCCAGCCGCCGCACAGAACGTCGGGACTGGGACGATGTTACCCCCGGGACGGGGCCGGGGCCCCGGCACACCCCACCGGCACGGCCAGGCGTCCGGCCGGGCCGGAGCGGCAGAGTAGCCTGTCGGGGCTGTTGGCCCCGCCGGATCGGATCCGGTGGGGTCGATCATCCGGAGGCGTGCGAGAGCGGCCGAATCGGCACGACTGGAAATCGTGTGTGGGGAAACTCACCGTGGGTTCAAATCCCACCGCCTCCGCCACATGGGCACTGACGCGACTTCATCACCATCGGTGCTCCCGCGAGCGGGAGCAACCGCCTCGGATGGCTCGGACGCTCGACCACTGGGCGACCAGGAGGCCATGCAGCTCGCCCTGCGAGAGGCCGCAGCCGCATCGGCCCACGGGGACGTCCCGGTCGGGGCGGTGGCCATCTACGACGGCCAGGTCATCGCCGCCCGGCACAACCAACGAGAGCAGCTCGGGGACCCCACCGCGCACGCCGAGCTTCTGGTGCTGGCCGATGCCGCCGCGGCGCTGGGTACCTGGCGGTTGACGGGGCTCACCGTGGTGGTGACCCTCGAGCCCTGCCTGATGTGCGCCGGCGGACTCGTCTCGGCCCGGGTGGGCCGCCTGGTCTTCGGGGCGGCCGACCCCAAGGCCGGCGCGTGCGGATCGCTCTACAACGTGTGTGCGGACCCCCGGCTCAACCACGAGGTGCCGGTGACCGCCGGGGTGCGGGCCTCGGAGGCATCCGAGCAGCTCAGAGGGTTCTTCGCTGAGCAACGCCTCAGCGAAGACATCGACTGACCGCGCCATAAGGTCACTGCGACGAGGCGCCTACTCGACCGGGATGGCCGCCGACCGAAGCCGACGGCCATCCCGTTCAGGCGTCCGATGGAGCGGGGTCGCTCAGGCGTTGGCCATGGCGATGATCGGCTGGTTGAGGTGCGATCCTCCCATGGACCCGTAGAAGGCGGCACTCCCGAAGGTGAAGATCCCGCCGTCGGTGGCCACGAATCGGTAGCCGGCCCCATCAAGCGGTGCGGCCATGCCCACGATGGGCTTGTTGAGGTGCGAGCCACCCTCTGAGCCCAGGAAGGGTGCTCCGCCGAAGGTGAAGATGCCCCCATCGGAGGCCACCATCCAGTAGCCACCGGGCACCACCGGGTCCGAGGCCATCCCGACGATCGGGGCGTTGAGGTGTGAACCACCCATCGACCCGCTGTATTGGGCATCGCCGAAGGTGAAGATTCCCCCGTCCGAGGCGACCAGCCAATAGCCGTTGCCGTCCGGCGTGGCGGCCATGCCGACGATGGGCATGTTGAGATGCGATCCGCCCATCGAGCCGTGGAAGCCGGCGTCACCGAAGGCGAAGATCCCGCCGTCGGCGGCCACCAGCCAGTAGCCGTTGCCGTCCGGCGTGGCGGCCATGCCCACGATGGGGCTGTTGAGATGCGACCCGCCCATGGACCCGTAGAAGACGGCCGAGCCGTGGGTGAAGATCCCACCGTCGGAGGCCACCAGCCAGTAGCCGTTGGACGGGCTCGGCCCGTTCGGAGGCGTGGCGGCCATACCCACGATGGGCTTGTTCAGGTGTGAGCCGCCCTGTGAGCCGTGGAACGCGGCACTCCCGAAGGAGAAGATGCCGCCATCCGTGGCCCCGAGCCAGTAGCCGAGGCTGGGCGTCGAAGGGAGTGGGGCACCTCCGCCCCCGCCACTCGAGGGTGCGGTGGTCTGGTACCAGATGCTCACGTTGCCGTTGGGGGCAGTCCAGTGGCCCTGGTAGTAGGGGGTGGTGCCGGCCAGGGAGAAGGCGGGGTTGGCGTAGTTGGAGCCGCCGCCACCGCCGCTGTTGGCGCCACCGCCACCGCCACCGAAGTAGCCGCCGCCACCGCCACCGCCACCGGTGATATCGCCGTTGCCGCCGACCACCAAGTTCGACAAGCTGATCGGGCCGGTGCCCACCGAAGCGAAGCTCGAGCCGGCTGACCCGCCGGCCGAGTCGGTGGCCCCGCCACCACCGCTACCGGACCCGGCCTGCCCGTTGGGGTTGGTGCCCCCCGACGGGGTCGGCCCTCCGGCGCCGCCGGAAGACGCGGCTCCCGCGCCCCCACCCCCGCCGGCCGCGGCGATCAGGGTGCCACCCGGGGCGAAGACTGCAGACGCACCACCGCCACTGGCCCCGCCAGTACCCGGGTTGCTACCTGCGCCGGCCCCCTTGCCCACGACCACCGTGAGGACTTGGTTGACGGTCACGGTCGGGACGATGTTGACGTCGCCACCGGCTCCTCCGGAGGCACCTGTGCTCCCGCCCGGGGCCCCGCTGGCGTCCATGCAGATCGATCCGGGCACCGCGTTGGACGGAACGACCCATGATTGGGTGCCCGGCCGGTAGCTGAACTGCACCTGCACGACCTTGGAGGAGTCGGTATTGCCACCGAAGCCGCTCGACCAGGTTGGGCAGTCGGTGATTAGCGTGGCGTGCGGTGCCGCCGCCGACGCGTCGGTCACGGCCGCGCCGAGAGCCAGGGGAGGGGCGACGATGGCGCCGGCGACCAGAGCCGCGCCGGCCAGGCGTCGAGCGCGGCCTCCGGCCCGGTGACCCTGCCCTGGGCGCCGCCCGGCTGCTCCGAGAAGTCTGTTCATCATGTCCTTTCGTCTGGCCGCCCCCTGCCCGATAGCCAGGAGGCGGATCCGTCCTTCGACAGGTGTCCCGTGCCGGAAGTGCCCACCCGAGCCGCCGACTCGTCGAGGTAGGCACTGACCCTCGGGGACGGTACTGCCCACTCCGGGCCGCCGCAAGGAGTGACCACCTAAAGCCACAAGGCGTGGGCACCCGACGCTCCAGCCGCGGCCTTGCTCCGAGGTGAGTCGGCGCCGTCAGTGCGGTTGAACAGGCACGATGATCTGATTCACGATCCGTTCAACTGTCGTTCACGCGAAGTACACCTCCCACTCTTGGTGGCGAGCGCTCACGTTGAGGCGTCGGATCGGCAATTCACCCGGCGCCAGGCGGGTCAGGGCCCGGGCTTGAACACGGCGACACCGGCCGCCCAGTACATGGCCGTCCCGAACGAGCCGGCGAAGCTCTGGGCCCCGGGAGCACCCAGGACCTGGTAGCCGGTGATCACCGTGGCGATGCTGCCGGTAGTGGTCTGCTGGGCCTGGGCGGTGTACCCCGGGGAGGTCACCGTGATGGCCTCGGCATTGCCGTGACCGGCGACGAACCCCACGGCCAGCCCGTTGGCCACCGTCGAGGTCACCGCCCCCGAGTTGGCCGCGGTGCCTGTGTTGGAGGCGCCGGTCGACACGTCCAACGGACCGGTGGCCGCCACGCCGGCGAACTCCTGGACCTCGAAGCTCACGAAGGCAGCCGTGTTGTTGTGGACGGTCACCGTGACCGTGGGTGACGCGTTGGCGGCGTACCACATCTCACCGTTCGAATTGTGCCCTGAGACGTTGTACGAGCCGATCAGCTTCCACGTGTTCCCCGCCGTGTCGGTCACCGAGGTGATGTGGTTGGTGGCCCCGTTGTACTCGCTTGCCGAGAGCACCAGCAGGTCCCCGCCGCCGGTCGGGGTGGGGAAGGAGCCGGCGAGGGAGGTGGACGCCGCCGTCTCGGTGCCACTCGCCGTCTGGACCAGGTGGGGGGCGGCCGCCACTGCGGTGACGGTCAGGCTGAAGGTCGTCGAGTGGGAGGGCGTTCCGGAGCCGGTCCCCGTGCCGGTCACCGTGATGGCGAACGTGCCGGTGGCGGATCCGGACGTGGTGACCCGCATGGACGAACTCCCACCTGAGGTCACCGACGAAGGGGTGAAGGACACCGACGCCCCCGTAGGCAGGCCGGTGGCCGACAGCACCACCGACTGGGGCCCGTTGACCGCCGTGGTCGTGATGCTCGTGGTGGCCGCGCTCCCCGCCGCCACCGTGGCCGAAGGAGGCGAGGCGGCGATGGTGAAGTCGGGCGGGGGCGGGGCCGCCGTCACCGACAGCGTGAAGCTCTGGCTGGCCGGGTTGCCGTACCCGTTGCTGGCCGTGATGGTGAGGACGTAGGAGCTGTTCGAGCCGGCCGCCGGCGTCCCGGCCAGCGTGGCCTGTCCCGTCACCGTTGTCGGTGAAGGTCACTCCGTTCGGCAGGGTCGAGGTGCCGATGGACAGCCCGATGGGGGTGCTCCCCGTGGCTGAGACCGTGAACGTGCCCGGACTCCCGACGGTGAACGTGGTGGTGTTGACCGACGTGATGGTCGGCGGCGTGTTGACCACCAGCGGGAAGGTCACCGTGTGGGTGTTGGTCGTGCCGGTCCCGGTCACCGAAATGGTGTAGGTGCCGGGCGTCGTTCCGGCCGCCGGAGTGATCCCCAGGGTCGAGGACGCGCCCGAGATCACCGACTGGGGCGAGAACGAAGCCAGGGCTCCGGTGGGCAGCCCGCTGACGGCCAGCCCCACCGTCTGCGGTGGGCCCAGCGAGTCGGTGGTGGTCACCTGGATGTTGGTGAGTGACCCGGCCAGGGCTGTGGCCGATGGTGGTACCCCGACCGAGAAGTCGCTGGGTTGGGCGTTGACCACCAGGGAGAAGCTCTGGGTGGTCGGCGCCCCCGCCCCGGTGGCGGTGATGGTCAGCGGATATGAACTGGCCGACCCATTGGCCGGGGTGCCGGCCAGCGTGGCCGTCCCGTCACCGTTGTCGGTGAAGTTCACCCCACCGGGCAGCGCCGAGCTGCCGATGGACAGCGACGGTGTGGGGGTCCCGGTCGTGGTGACGGTGAAGGTCCCGGCCATGCCCTGGGTGAAGGTGGCGGTGTTGGCCGAGGTGATGGCCGCCGGCGTGTCGACGGTCAGGGTGAAGGCGGCCGTGTGGGTGGTGGCGGTGCCGGTCCCCGTGACCGTGACCGGGTACGTGCCCGCTGGCGTGGCCGATGTGGTCGTGACGGCCATGGCCGACGTCCCCCCTGACGTGATCGTGGCCGGTGAGAACTGGACGGTCGCTCCGGCGGGGAGGCCGCTCGCTGTGAGACCCACGGCCTGCGGGCCGCCGGAGACGGTCGTGGTGTTGATGGTGGCCGTGGCCGGCGATCCGATGACGGCGGTCCCCGAAGCTGGTGACGCAGTGATCGAGAAGTCACCGGGCGGTGGCGGGGCGGCGCCCCCCTTGAACAGGGCGATGCCCGCCGCCCAGTACATGGCGGTGGCGAAGGTCCCGGCGTAGCTCTGGGCCCCGGTCGACGAGAGGGACTGGTAGCCGGAGATCACCGACACCTTGCTGGGGCTCGAGGTCGTGACAAGCGGTTCGTTGGTGTAGCCGGGAGCCGTGACGCTGATGGTCTGGGTCGAGCTGTGGCCGGCGATGAAGCCGACGGCCAGCTCCCCTGCCGCGGCCGGAGTGACAGACCCGGAAGAGGCCGAACTGCCGGTTGCCGCCGTACCTGCGGACGCGTCGACGAACGGGCTGGTGGTGGCCACGCCGCTGAACTCCTGGACCTGGAGGGCCACCGTGGTGGCGCCGGTGGTGACGGTGACGCTCCGCACGGAGGCGGCGTTGGGGGCGTACCAGAGCTCACCGTCCGAATTCGCTCCCGAGACGTACTTGGCCATGACCTTGGTCCACGTGTTCTTGCCATCGGACACCGCAGTGATGGGCTTGGTGGCCCCGGTCAGGGCGCTGGCCGACAACACCAGCAGGTCGCCCGGGGTGCTGGGCGCCGGCAGGGTGACCGTGGTGGTCGAAGATCCGGCCGCCTGCACGAGCGCAGGGCCCGATGGTCCGCTCGGCGTGGTGACGGTGGTCGGAGGCGAGCTCTGGCCCGAGACATTCCCGGCACCGTCGCGTGCGTCGACGGTGTACGAGTACAGCTTGGCGGCCGTCGCCGAGGTGTCCGAGTAGGTCGTCCCGGTCCCGGTGGTGGTGGTCAGCAAGGTGCCGTTGCGATAGATGTCGTAGCCGGTGACCCCGGTGTTGTCACTGGAACCCACCCAGGCCAGATCGACCTGCGTGGACGAGATGGCGGTGGCCGACAGGCCGGTGGGCACGCTCGGCGGTGTCGTGTCCACCGTCCAGCTGGCGTTGGCCGGCGTCGCCCCGTTTCCCGTCACCGTGAGGGTGTGGCTGCCCGGGGCCAGTCCAGAGTAGGTGGCGGGACTGGTGCAAGCAGTAGCTGCAGCGCTGTCCAACTTGCAGGTGAAGGTGGAGACCCCACCGGTGGCATGGAAGGAAACCGAGGCGGATGTGGCGTTGGTCAGCGCCGGTGGTGACGTGTCGATCACCGTGGCCGGGGTCGACGTCACGCCCGAGTAGGTGTAGGTCTGCTGGTCGAAGCTCTGACCGGCGGCGTTGATGGGCGTGACGGTCACCTGGTTGCCGTTGATCGAGACCTGGAGGTAGTTGAAGACCTGGGCGGCGGACTGGGGGGTGGGCACACCAGATCCGCAGGCGGAACCCGTGTTACTGGTCGGGCTCCAGCCGAGTGCGTAGATGGAGCCGGTGCTGGTGAACGTGGAGCAGCCACTGCCCCCGGTGACCGGCTCGAGGATGCCGCCGCCACCACCGGTCACGTAGTTGACGATCTTGCCATTCTGTTGGTAGTTGGTCGGCGCGATGCGCTGGTAGGTGTGGGCGTGCCCGTTGAAGGCGAGTTGCACGCCGTTCGAGGCCAATAGGGCCTCGAGACTGTTGGGGTTGGAGGCAGTGTTCTGCAGGTTGGTGTCACTGCTCTGGGTGGAGTTGTCGGAGCGAAGCGGATAGTGGAACACGGCCATCTTGACGGTGTTGGGGTGGCTGGCCAGGTCGGCCGCCAGCCACTGGTACTCCGGTGAGCTGGTCGTCCAGTGGGCGTCGCGATCCACCTGGTACATGTTGCTGGTGCCCACGTTGCCGTCGGCCCACGCCGCGTCGATGACGTAGATGCGGGCGTTGCCGTCGGATACGGCGTACCACGCATCAGGATAGCTGGCCGCCTTGGTGCCATCGGCGGAGATGGCAGGGTAGGAGTCGTAGGCATAGACCCCGTTGGAGGACTGGGCGATGTTGCCCTCCGGCCAGTTGTGTAGGCCGATGGTGTTCTGGCCGTGGTTGCCCTCACCGGCATAGACAGGCAGGCCTCCGGTCTGGGGCCAGTAGGAGGGGCCGAAGATGTTGCTGATGTCCGAGCCGGTGTTCTTGAGGTCGCCGTAGTTGGCCTGCGTGCCCCCGCTGTAGGCCACGTCGCCCGCGGTGACGACGAACTTGGCCCCGGCAGTGGTCGCCGACTGCCCGATCAGGTTGTCGATGGCCGCCTGGTCGGTGTTGAGATTGTTGGGGAATGCGGTCCCCGACGAGTACAGGGTCTCCCCCAGGTCACCGACCACGTCGAAGGTCAGCGGAGTGGACGTGCCGGCCGGGTTCAGGGTGGTGAAGGTCTGGGTCGGGTTGGACCCCAGCAGGTCGATGGCGCCTGGGCCCAGCGGCCGATAGCAGTACTTGGTGCTCGGGGAGAGGCCGGTAAGAACGACGGTGGACTGGTACTCGGTTGAGCCCGAGACCACCGTGAAGGCCGAGCCGGTGATGCTGGTCGGGGTGCCTGCCGTCGGATACGAGTTGGGCAGGTTGGCCGGCACCGGTGTGGTGTGGGCCGTGCAACTGCCGAGCGGACCCCACTGCAGGGAGCCCGGTGATGTCACGTTGGAGATCGAGGTGGCCCAGTTCACGTCCGCCGATGTCTGGGTCAGGTCGGTCACGTAGGGGGCCCGCGTCAGCGTGGAGTTGAAACCGGCGAACGGGGTGACCGCGATCGGGCCCGGACCGGCGGCCAGAGCCGATCGGAGCGGGACCACCAGGACCGTGGCCATCACCGCCGCCACTACCAGCAGCAGCGGGGCCAATCGGTGTCGCCTCCGTCGGGCCCGCTCGGTGGACGTCAACGAACTCCCTTGGCTCTGATCACCGGACATGGGTACGCCTCCCGCTCTCATGTTTCCGCCTCTTCTCGTGCAACGCTCGCCGTCGCCCCCCTGGAGGGCTGAGGTCGTGCCTAGTGGATGCTGTCTCGATGGTGCGCAACATGACCTCGACCGATCGGGCCCAGACTCCCGACCGGTGCGGGACGGTGGTGGGGTAGGTGACCATCAGCCGGCCACGGGCCCGCCGATGATGGACTTCAGGGTGTCGATGGTCTGGGTTCCGTATCGCTCGAGTGGAACGACGTAGGTACCCTCGTCAATCTCGTTCCAGCTGATGACCATCCAGCCGTCGGGATGGGTCGACGAGTTACCCGGGTAGAGGTCCCGCATGGTCTGGCCGGCCAGCCGGGGTACACATCCCGAGCCCCCGCCGATGCACCTTGTTGTATCCGGGGGCCAGCGGGCTGAAGAACTGCTTGGCCGACCCATCGGGATTGCGCGTCGATCGGACCTCAGCGGCCAGTTGGTCCAGATCGGCGAAGGAGGCCTTGTTGGTGAGGGGGTTCTGGCTCGACCAGTAGTACTGGTCGGCGTCGAAGTCTGCCGCCTTCGCCGCTGTCCCAGGTGTTCCAGTTCTCGTCGGCAACCAGGTAGAAGTGGGGCCGCCAGCGGGCACTGAAGGCGTCGAGCGCCGACTGGGGATACTTCCGGCTCCCCATCATGATGAGCGTTGGGCGCCCGGAGTTGCTGTGGTCGAAGGCCGAGTCCCTGCCGTAGGTCCTGGACAGGTAGGCCAGGTCGTTGTCCATCTCCTCGTTGGTCCGGATATGCGCCGAGGAGATGTAGGCGATCCACAGCGAGAAGGGCGTGCCTTCCTCATTGATCTTGTGCACCGCCGCCACCACCAGGGCCAACCGGTGGTTGAACGCCGACGAGGTGGCCGTCTGGTTGGGCTGGCCCGTACCCGCCCAGCTCACGGCGAAGCCGGCCAGGCCCGACTGCGCGGCCAGCGAGACGTCCGCTCTGATCTGGGCGGGATCGTCCTGGGTCCACAGCGGTGACGCCACATCGGTGAGTTGGTTGCCGGGGATAGTTGTTGGTGACCGTGCACCCGTATCCGCTGATTGTGGCCGGCAACGGCAGCGGATCGGCGTTGTAGGGGTAGTTGGGCCCGAGCCGGGCGTGCCAGTGCTGGGTGTCCCACCACAGGTAGTAGAAGGCGAACATCCGATGGTTCGAATTCGGTCGTTGTCGGCGTGGCGGTCGACGGAGGCCTGGTCGGTGCGGTGGTGGGCGCAGGCACCGCCGTGGCGGTCGAGTGGCCCGTCGCCTCGGGAGCGGCCGAGCCGCACGCGCTCGAGTGCAAGTCCAGCCGCGACTACCAGAGGTGTCAGGATTCGGGCCGGTCGGACGCTACGCCAGCAGTGCACTGGCGTTACCCGTCTCTTCGCGACCGTCCGCTTTGCGACCGGCCTGACGGCGGAGCCGCCGGCCGATCACTCCTGCCGCTACCACCACGGCGAGCACGGAGAAGAGCATGAGGGCCAGTTCACCGGCATCGCCCTTGGTGATGACCACCTCGGTGGCCGTCTGGTCGCGCGACAGACGGACGGTCGACGAGAGGGCGATCAGCCCACCACCGACTTTCAGCTTGTACGTACCACGGGGCAGGTTGTAGAGCGTGACCCGGTGTTCGGGACCCAGGGGAATGACCTTCACGGTCTTGTCGGGGTAGGTCAGTTGAGCCGTCTTGCCGGCAGGGGCGCCAGCCAGCAGGTCGTTGGCCTCGATGGTCAGTGAGTGAAGGATCACTGGGACCTGCCAGGCCTGGTCCTGGTAGGGGACGAACCGCCGTTGCCCGCTGTTCACCACATTGGCACCGTGGATCACCACGGACTTGAAGGCATAGGTGACCAGACGCCCGTTCGCGCCGGCGCTGACCAGGGCGGGACGGCTGGCGGGAAGCCAGATGGGCTTGGCCAACTCCGCCCCCGTGTAGTTCAACGTTCCGCCCAGGCTGTCGGTGAGGGTGGCCGAGCTGACCTCACTGAGCGGGAGCACCGAGCCCTTGGGGTTGGTGGGGTTGGGAGGTGCCAGTATCGACATGGTGACCAGGCGGTCCTCGTCGAGTTCGGCCACCACCTTCCTGGTGAATGCGCCGTGATTGGGATCGTTGGCCACCCGATCGAGCGAGACCCGAACATCGCCGGTGGGCGAAACTATCTGGTTGGGGGCCATGGTCAAGCGCCCGGCTGCCCCGTTGAGCTGCGGGTCGGTGATCATGGCCGTACCTCCAGGCCCGGTGGTGCCGGTGACCCCATCGATCGTGAACGTGACGCCGGCTACGGCGGGCACCGCCTGGACCTGCACGGTCCGCGGTGCCGGCACCACCGCCCCGGCGGAGGGGGCGGCAGCCATGGCCACCACGCTGGTCAATGCCAGAGCGGCACCGGCAACGGTGATCCTACGGAGTCCCCGTCGGCCCATCGTCACCGCTCCGTCCCCGATGGTGCTGCACTCTGGCCGGAGAGGATCTTGACCGAGGGCGAGTTGGGGGGAGGCGACTCCCGGACATCATCTGGTCGCTCCACCCCATTCGGAGTGGACGACCGCTTGGACCATGGCCGCTTGGCCGGCCGCGAGGTGCCCGCCGACTCCATGCCCGGCAGGGGCACGTCGCCACCGGTGCCGGTCGCCATCATCGGACCGGTGCCGCGCCGCTGGCGGAGGAACGCGAGTACCAGGAAGAGGGCGGCCACCAGGAGGGCTCCGAGATACAGGATGTAGACAGCCTGGACCTTGGGCCGGGGAATGGAGGCCAGCGTGCCCTCGGAGGGCCCGATGGCCGGTGCAACCGGCTGCTGGCTCGTATCCACCGCCGTCATCACGCTGCCGACCTGCGACACCTGAGGGGTGATCGGAGGAAGGTTGAACACGCTGTCGATGAAGCCCGGGATCGACGCGGTGTCCAGTGTCGTGTGGTCTACGAAACCGGGCTTGGCGTAGGGGGAGATCAGCAGCGTCGGGACCCGGACGCCAAGGGTTGTGCCCGCCACCGTCGGAGGCGCGGAGTGGTCGTACCAGCCGCCAGAATCGTCATAGGTGAGGAGCAGGGCGGTGCTGCTCCATTCCGAACTCTGCATGAGGGCATTGATCAGCGAGCGGACGAACGCTTCGCCCTGGGCCGGATCCTGTGGCGACCGCTCGGAGTCAGCCGTCGCGGCGGTGATGTAGGAGACGTCCGGCAGGTGGCCCTTGTCCAGGTCGACGAAGTACTGGCTGGTGCTGACCAGCCGGGCGGCGTTCGAAGGGTTGCCCACCATCGACGGCATGACGAGCAACGGGTCACGGGAGATCTGGGCCTTGGTGGGCGCGACCCCCGGCTTGTAGCCCTGGGCGTAGTACTTCCAGGTCAAGTTCTTGGTGTTCAGCTGGTCGAAGACGGTCCCGCCCGGCACGACCACGCCGGGCCCCAAGGTCTTGTTGGAGGCGATGCCGTCGGTCTGCCCCGAGACGGCGACGAGTCGGTTTGGAAGCGATCCGGCTTGACTTGGAGGCGTAGAACCGGTCGAACAGGGTGAATCGATCCGCCAGATTCCAGTAGTAGGGAAGGTCGCTTCGGTCGTAGTGCCCCATGGCCACCGACCCGATCGAGGAGTTCGGTTGGGCGCTGATGAACCCGTCCATCTTTCCCCCGTCGATGGCCTTCTGGGTTACCCGCAGTGTGTCTCGGAGCCCATCGCGCGCCTGGTCAGCCTGCAGATGATAGGGCTTCAGATAGCTCGTCGAGCCGGGGGCGACCGGCTCCTTCGTGTTGGCCGGAATCCCGTCCACCCCTGGTCGGGTCCCGAAGTAGTTGTCGAAGGAGTGCCCGCTCTGGATGACCACGATCACGTGCTGGATCGGGTTGCCGGTGGCGGGAAAGACGTTGCCGGCAATGGCCGGGGCCGGAGTGGCCGCTCCGGACGCCGACCCGGGCAGCACGATTCCCAGCCCGGTGACGGCCACGGCCGCGGCGCCGACGATCGAACGAAGCGTGCGGCGGCTCACGGGTGGACCTCGTAGAAGATGATGACTGGCTTGCCGTTCACCGACACGGTGTGGATGGGGAATCCGTGGTACTTGGTGATGAGCTTCTTCATCCGCAGTGCGGTGGACGGGGACCGGTAGGCGGAGTAGGCGTCCCACACCAGGTAGGTGAACTGACCGGTGCGGACGCTCTTGTCCGGGTTGTAGATGGGCGTATAGGCCGGATTGCGGTGCAGCGGGTTGGTGCTGACCGACAGACCCTGCGCGGGACGGTGCCCGTAGAACTCGAGAATGTTGGCCAGGCTGGGACCGATGGTCATGAGCTCGGTTCCCGGCACCAGGTTGGCTCCGACCCACTTGCCGGCCTCCCGGCCCCCGGCCACCCCTCCCTGGCCAGCCAGAGCCGAGGCGCTCACCGAAGGGAAGATCACCGACCACACCCCGGGCAGCAGGGACAGGGCCACCACCACGATCACCACCGGCCGGAGGATCGACTTGGTGTACTGGTCCCAGCGGGCAGGGAGGTGCCACGTGGTGAGGCCCCGGGCGGCCAACAGAGCCACGGCCGGTGCCACCGGCAGCAGGTATTGATAGCCCTTCAGGGGGTAGATCTCCATGAAGGTGAAGGGGACCATGATCCACATGACCAAGAGGAGCTCACGCCAGGTGCGGTTGATCCGGAAGAGCAGCGCGCTGGCTGCCGCCACCACCACCAGCCAGCCGATGGCCGCGGGGATGACCGTCAAGTAGAAGGTCCCGGCGTGGTTGGACGACCGGGTGAGCTGCCAGGTCAGATAGTTCTGCCCCGTGGAGGTGTGACCGGCCAGATCGATGGCGAGGGGAAAGATCAGGCTCACCGCGGCCAGTACCACGACGGTCATGGCCACGGCCCGGGCCGGTCGCCGCACTTCGGTGCTCACCAGCAGGAAGATGATCACGCTGCCGGCCAGCACAATGCTGGTCTCCTTGGTGAGGACGGCCAGCCCGAGAGTGGCCGCCGAGGCAGCCAGCCATTCGAAGCGGTCCGTGCGGACGAACCGGGCCAGCATCCAGAAGGCCAGGGTGATCCACAGGACGGCGGGCCCGTCGAGCAGGAGCTGCCGGGTCACCACGAGGTGATAGGGCATGAGGGCGAGGAGCAGCGCCCCGACGATGCCGGTCCTGGGCCCGTAGAGCTCCTTGCCGACCAGGTAGATGGCGAAGAGGGTGGCCACGCCAAACAGGGCCACCACCACACGACCTCGGAGGTCGGGCGTGCCCGACCGGAACAGCGGCGAGAGCAGCGTGGGCAGGAGAAGGGGATGGGCCCGGAAGATCGGGAACTGGTTGACGAACAGCGGGTTGCCAGCCAGCGACGCGGACTGGCCGGCATAGACCGCTTCATCACTGTTGAACCCGAAGGCGTTGAGATTTGTCAGCCGAACCACCAGCCCGAGGACCAGGGTCACACCCAGCCAGACGGTCGTGGGCAGCGGCCACAGTCGCTGCATGAGCGTCGGCTTCTCGGTCGCCTCCGGGCGCGGCCCACCGCCGAACGACACCCGCTGGCGTTCGCGAACGCCTGCGGGATCGTCGCTAAGCAGTGTCACCGTCGGCCCCGTTGAAGATGGCGCAGCGTGCGTCAGGCTTCAGAGCCGGACAGGGGGTCTCCCTCAGGAACGCTCTTGTTGAAGTAGTCATGTCCATTGGTGCCGGCGTTGTTGACCTCGTAGTAGGGGATGTCAGCCTTGGGCGATGCTGTGGCCGGAGCGATGGCAGCTGCGATCTGTTCCGCCCAGGTGAAGTCGTTCGATCCGAGTCGGTGGATCTGCACGCTCTCCATGGCGCTGACCAGGATCAGTCGTTCCCGCTCCCTGAGCTCGTCGTAGCTGAGTCCGCCCACCGACAGCGCCTGCGCCAGGTAGCGATAGGGAGGGAAGCCGTAGGCGTCCTCGGTGTTCTCCAGAAGCTCCACGATGGCCTGAGACTGCGAGACCAAATCGTGATGGGGAACACCCCGCTCGATGATGTAGAGCTGATCGATGGTGGTGGTCGAGCCCAGCTCGCACGGTACCAGACGCTGGACGTGATATTTCGGCGGCGGGATGATCCGCTGGGTCCAGCCGTTGATGGTCATGATCGGCACGTTGTGGTCGGCCAGCTTCATGGCGAAGCCACGGCCTTCCTTTGAGTGCAGTCGGCTCTGGACCCGCAGCCAGGCCCATTCTCGGCGGGTGAGATCACCGGCGTTGATGGCTCGCAGCGTGTGCTGACTGATAGTCAGGGGCTTGGGGAAGCTCCGGGCCACACCGGCACTGTCGATGATCGTCATGTCGTCGGACAGGAACCGACCCTCACTCGTGCGGAGGAGCTTCAGCACCGTACCGGTCTTGCCGGTGTCGGTTCTGGCCGAGAGCACCACGCCCCGGCCGCCCACATCCATGCAGGCGGCATGCAGCAGCATGTAGCCCCGATCGACGAAGACGAACCGCAGCAGTGCCTCCACCACGTTGGTGTAGAGGACGTGTGGACTACGGGCCAAGGCCTTGGAGGACGTGACCAGGATCTGGGATCCGAAGTGGATGGCGAAGTTGGCCGAGTTCCGGCCCAGCTGCTCCTCCCAGCGGACGGTCTTCCCGTCTTCGGAGCGCACGAGGCGGGTCCGTGTCCGGGACTTGCCGACCTTGCCGATCCGGATGGCGATGTCAGGACCCGTGCTGTCCCCCACCGGGTGAGGGGTGAGGAAGTAGGCCAACTCCGGCAGCACCACATCGCTCCCGATGGTGACGATCCCGTGGAGGTCGTAATAATGGCGAAATACCGTGCCGAGGGCCAGATCCAGGCTCTTCAGCTCGGGACGTGACTCCTCCACCGCCACCTCGATCGGTCCGACCTGGGTGGTCGCAGTTTCGGCTTCGAGCCATTTTCTTCTCTCCTTCGTAGATGAAGCGATCACTGATTCCGAATCGGATGAGGAACACCGCCAGCAGGGTGATCACGTTGGCGGCAGTCTTCGGCGTGTGCAGGACTTCGACCATGAACGCCAGCAGGGGTAACCGAGCCAGCATCACGGTGTTGTTAAGCAGGCAGAACCGCCAGTAGCGGCCCCACAGTCCGCCGGATTTCCGCCCGGCGAAGACGAAGAGCTCCATGCCCACGAAGTTCCATGTGGTGGAGA
The DNA here is from genome assembly GCA_963835465.1 of uncultured Acidimicrobiaceae bacterium. Taxonomy (GTDB): domain Bacteria; phylum Actinomycetota; class Acidimicrobiia; order Acidimicrobiales; family RAAP-2; genus Bog-756. The sequence goes on along the minus strand of CAWIFR010000004.1, from coordinate 178,677 downwards.
TCTGGGTCGAAAGTACGGCCGCCAGCAGATACGGCAGGCCGCCGAAGCGGATGAGGGCCCAGAAGGCGATGGTGTTGACAACCAGCCCCGTGGCGCCGACGGCGGCGAATCCGGCCGCCCGTTGCTGTCGGGGGGTGAGGATGGTGCCTAGGCGGAGCCGGGTCAGGTGGGCGGCGAAGCGGATCCCCTCGCGGAAGTCGGCCTTGCTCTCGCCCGAGTGGCGGGGGGCGAAGGTGAAGCCGACCTCAGCCACCCTCAGCCGGCACCGGGCCACTGCCTCGAGCAGGATCTTGAAGCCAACCGGACGCAGGCTGTCGAGGTCCACCGCGGCCAGCCGGAGAGCGAAGAACCCGCTCATCGGGTCCGAGACCTCCTGCAGGCGTCGGGGGAAGGCCGACTTGGTCAACTTCGTGGCGGCGTGGGACACGCCAACCCGAGAGCGATTGGCCAGACCGGCGGCCTCTCCGTTGTCGCGGTAGCGGCTCGCCACCACCACGTCGGCATCGCCCAGCTCGATCGGGCGGACCAGATCGGGAATCGTTTCGGGTGGATGCTGGAGGTCGCCGTCCATGACCACGGCTACCCGGCCTTCGCACAGGCGCAAACCGGCCACGACCGCACCGCCGAGGCCACCAGTGCGCTCACCGGGGTGCCGGTGCAGCACCAGTACGGGGAGGGGTGCCGTCTCGGCAATGGCGGCAATGACAGCGGGCGTGTCGTCGCTGCTGTCGTCGACGAAGATGACCTGCGAAGCACCCGCCGGCAATACCGAAGCCAGACGAGTCACGAGAGGTTCTATGTTCTCACGCTCGTTGCGTGTGGGGATGACCACACTAATGTCTATGGATTGCACGTTTGCCCCTCGTTAACTGCAAGACGTCCGACACCGCTTGGCATGTTTGTCTTATAGTTACTGCCTAAGTGACCACAAAATAGGTACCCGCCATGTGCACCTATTTTCTCCGTATGAATCTCACCACCCACGCGCGTCTCGACAAAACTTCCTTCGAGTCCGCCCACATCGCCGTCCGCCGAGTGGACCGCTCCGCCTGCACTAGCGCTCAGCCTAGCCCACTGCCTAGTGCAGGTTTGACCACCAGCTCGGCCCGCCGCAGCGGGCCGACCGGATCGCCGATACAGTCGCGTTGAGGCATTGATGCCATGGCATCCAGTCCCTTTCGCGATTGCGCCGATCGTGTCCCTCACCTGCATCATCAGTCACCGTAACGGTGGCCTCGCTGGTAAACAAGCGGAAAACGTCAAGTTATCCCTTGGTTAACAATGATCGGACGGAATGCGCTTGGTCCGCCACAACCGGTGACGAAATACGCCACCCATCGCCACGATTTCCCACGTGAGAGCCGCGTTCCGTGGCGGTGGCCGTACTGGCCGGCCGGACGTCGAGGCTCAGCCGACGTCGGGGCCGTTGGCCCGCTTGGTCTTGTCCCGCGGGGCCTTGCGACGATCGGGCATCGACGTGGGCGCCTCTTCGACGATCTGGCCACAACGACGACACTCCCAGCGACGCGCGGGCGGGTAGGCCAAGGCCCACCAGTCATGAGCGGCGTGGCGGCACACGAGCTGTCCGAACCACCGAGACACGGTGGATTTCGATGGCTCGCCTCCCGGTAGGTTCATGACCGGCCACGCAGTTGGTTGCCTCTTGCGATCTCGTGGCTTGGGAGCCTCGGCCATAGTCATTGATTCGTGCCTTCCCTTTGGGATCGGGCACTCGGCTTACAACCAGTCTGTGCACCGAGCGATGCCCCGGCGCACACCTGCGGGTGCAGCGGTCCAATGGCACGCCGTCTTGACACGCCATCGGAGATGGAATGGACTCCATCCCGGCCAATAGTGGGAACGTCAATCTTCATGGTGAGCCAGACTGCTGACAACTTCATGACAAACTGCCACAGCCAAACCTGCTTTCCTGGTCGCACCAACGCCCTGCTGGTTGTGTCCCTTGATCTGTCTTCGGCATCCGGGGGTGGCGCCTTGAGGAGGAGGCGAGCCCGGGGCACCCCGGCGGTGGATCGAAGGGCCGACCACGGCGCTCCTGGTCAGACGGGTAAACGCCCTCCATCTTCCGTTCTGGATGCAGTACTCCTTGGCCAGAGGGAAAGGCCTGGGCCATCAACCATCGAATGACTCACAAGGAATTGCATGCCACTGCATGAACTCCCCCCACCTGGGCAAGAACATCGACCCGTCGTGGCGTTCGACTTCGACGGCACCATCACCACCAAGGACACGCTCCGGCTCTTCATGACCCGGATACGGGGTCCGCGCCACCTGGCGTCCGCCTTCATCCGCCACACACCTGAGCTCGCTCTGGCCCTCCAGGGCGGAAGCGCCAGGGACCGGGCCAAGCAAGCGATCTGCATGGACGTCCTCGGCGGGCTCGACCGGCAGAGGGCGGAGGCCGCCGCCCTGAACACCGCTCAGGTCGTCCGGGATTCACTGATCCGTCCGGACACCAGAAATCGGATCCGATGGCACCAGGCCGAGGGCCATCGGATCATTGTGGTCAGCGCGTCGTTCGAGGCCTACGTCCGTCTGGTGGCGGATGCACTAGGAATCGACGAGGTCATTGCCACCAGGTGGGAGGTAGATCAGGACACCGACACGCTGACCGGCCGCCTCGATGGCCTCAACGTCCGGGGCGACGCGAAGGTGACGCTGCTCGACCGCCATCTCGGGCAACGGAGCGAACTGGCCTACGCCTACGGAAACAGCGCCGGCGATACGGCGATGCTGGCCCGGGCCCGTCATCCAGTTCGGGTGGGACGTCACCCCCTCCCGGAGCTCCGCGAGTAGGGGGCCGACCGCCTTTCCCTGATCGGCGTGCGCTCCTGCCGATGGGGGCCAACTGCGTACCGTCATCCGCCCGGCGGTGCCCGTTCTCGCGGCTAGCCTCTCGGGCGGAGGGATGCGAGAGCGGACGAATCGGACGGTCTCGAAAACCGTTGTGTCGCAAGGCACCGTGGGTTCGAATCCCACTCCCTCCGCCGTTGAGGGTTGGTTTCCGGTTGCGGCACCTGCAGCCCAGCCGGGGCCATCCCTCGAACATCCCTCACTGGGTTGGCGGCACGGCATTCGGCACGACAGGGACCATGCGGCAGGTTGGCGACCGGGAGTGTTGAGTCTGCGGGTCCGCCCAGACGCAAGCCGCTGACCGGGAGGCACGGGCGGGCCGCCGAACCTTCCGAGGAATCGAACGTCAGACCTCCTCGCATTGAGCGGGAGACTTCGTCGAACCGGAGTCCTGCCGGGCCCAGGTCCGATCGGTGACGTGGTGACCTGGGGGGGGTCGTACTCCCTATGCTGGCAACGATGCCCGATGCACCGCAGGATGCCGACCAGCGCGCTAGGCACTGGGAAGCGGTCTACGAGGCAAATGATGCGCACGCGGTCAGCTGGTACCAGAGCGAACCGGCATTGTCCCTGGAGCTCATCGATGCGCTCGGCATCCGTCCCGAGGCATCGGTGATCGATGTCGGCGGTGGGGCCTCGCTCCTGGTCGATCGCCTTTTGACGCGGGGCTTTGCCGACGTGTCGATCCTTGACATATCCGAGGCGGCACTGCGCACCAGCCGGCAGCGGGTCGACGATGATGCCCGGGTGCACTGGATCGTCGGCGATCTCTTGGTCTGGGAGCCACCACGTCGCTACGACCTCTGGCACGATCGGGCGGTGCTCCACTTCCTCATCGGAAATGACGTTGCCACCTACCGAGCCACGGTCGAACAGGCGGTGGCCCCTGGCGGGTCGGTCATCCTCGGCACCTTCGCTCCCACTGGGCCGGAGCGGTGCTCGGGACTTCTGGTGACCCGCTACGGCACAGAGGAATTGGCAGCCGTCCTCGGCGGCGGGTTCGAGGTCGTCGAGCACCGTCGTGAGGTCCACCGGACTCCCAGTGGGGCCGAGCAGCCCTTCACCTGGATCGCGGCTCGACGTAGGCCGACCTGAAGACGGGGGGAACGGGTCACGTCGCCGGTACGGTAACGGCCGCCTGACGGCGCTCAGGTGACCGTCAGGACATCGAACATTCCTGCCGCGTAGTGCCAGGGCTGGTCGCAGACCAGTTCGTAACGGCCCGGCGTCAACGTGACCGTGGTCCAGCCGGTACTCCCGGGAGCGATGCCATCCCCTTGGCCCCCAGCGCACGAGTGAGACGACTCACCCAGGCTCTGGGTCTCATCGATCTTGCCGTCGGTGCCCGCAGGCCGGGTCCCCGGGCCATCGGCCCGAAGGGGGAGGATGACCAACTCGTGGACCAGCGCCCCCGTGTTGGCCACGATGAAGGAGACGCGCCCGGACGGAACGGTGGCGGGGGTGGCCACCAGGGCGGCGCGCATGGGTGTCTGGCTCATCATCATGGCCCCTGAGTCAGTGACCTGGACGTTCACCACCGAACCCGGGAGTGTCGGTGCGGCACACGAGATGATGCCGTAGCTGGCGTCACCCGGGTTCGAGCCACCCGACCACAGGGCGACGGCGGCAGCGGTCCCGGCGAACAGGGCCGTGGCTGCCACCACTACGGCCGCAACCAGACCCCGGCGCCTGGGGTGGGCACTCACCCCGACCCCTTGAGCAGGTTCCGCCGGCGTGTGTACTCCTCCTCGTCGATCTCGGCGCGGGCGAAGCGCTCGTCGAGGATGCCGAGTGCACCTGGGAGAGGCGGAGGACCGAGGGGAGCGGGAGCCTCCGTGGACGCCGGAGGGGTCCCCCGGTGGCGGATCAGGGTAACGATGATCCAGGCGAGCGCACCCCAGAAGACCACCATGGCGACGATCATGAGGACCCACAGCCCCCAGTGGGTGCCGCCGTTGCCGTATCCGTAGTGCATCATGCCTGCTGACCGAACCTCCGAGAGACGCTCCGTGTTCATTCTCGGCCGCCCGCCGCGCACTCCGACAGGGGCAAAGGTCCCCACTCAGCTCCGCCGACTCCGTGCCTCGATATCCGCCGGACCCAAGCGACCGGCTCAGGGTGCACGCCGTCCATAGGCCTCGCCGGAGGATCGCATGAGGTCGATCCCGAGCCGCACCGGATGCCCTGACCACTTGGCCGAAGAGGGAGCACCTGGTAGGGTTCTATACATATAGGGGGTATGAGTATAATGAGAGAGAACCAGGAGGATCAGTCCGGTGCGCCCGGCTACTCGGCGGAGAAGGAGCTGGTGACCAGGCGCCTGCGTCGCATCGAGGGCCAGGTTCGCGGCATTCAGCGCATGGTGGAAGACGACCGCTACTGCATCGACGTGCTCGCCCAGGTGTCGGCGGCCACTGCTGCCCTTCAGTCGGTGGCCTTGCTGCTGCTCGATGAGCACCTGGGCCACTGCGTCACCGATGCCGTGAAGGCCGGGGGCGACGAAGCGCAGGAGAAGCTGGCCGAGGCGTCTGCGGCCATCGCCCGGCTGGTCCGATCGTGATCGGTGCCCTCACAGCCAGCGTGCCGGTCCTCACCGACATTGCTCGCAGCCTCCGTGAGGGCTTCTTTATGTTCTGGGAGACCCTCTGGCCCCTGGTGCTGGGGTTCGGGCTCTCCGGTGCAGTCCAGGCATTCGTCTCACGCGAGTCGATGCAGAAGAAGATGGGCGACCACGGCCCTGCTTCCATCGCCCGGGCCAGCGGGTACGGCATGGTCTCCTCATCGTGCTCGTACGCCGCCTCAGCCATGTCCAAGTCGCTGTTCGTCAAGGGTGCCGATTTCGTGGCCTCGACAGTGTTCATGTTCGCCTCGACCAATCTCGTCATCGAACTCGGCATCGTGCTCATCGTCTTGATGGGCTGGCAGTTCGCCGCTGCCGAATTCGTCGGCGGCGCCATCATGATCGTGCTCATGGCCGTCCTCGGCAGCCTCTGGTTCCGGGGCCGGGCCATCGCCCAGGCCCGGGAGCGCCTGGAAGTGGAGTCGAACTCGGGGCATCAGCACGGACCCGAGGAGAACGCCGAACTCCAGCACCAGCCTTGGGCTACCAAGCTGCGCAGCAAGGAGGGCTGGGCCAATGCCTCCACCTACACCATGGCTGACCTCACCATGCTCCGACGGGAGCTGGTCATCGGCTACACAGTGGCGGGCTTCCTCGCCGTACTCGTACCGGTAAGCGTGTGGAACACAGTATTCCTCCATGGCCATGGCTTTTGGACCAGCCTCGAGAACGTCATCGTCGGTCCGTTCATCGCCATCATCAGCTTCGTGTGCTCGATCGGCAACGTGCCCCTGGCCGCCGCCCTGTGGAGCGGCGGGATTTCCTTCGGCGGGGTGATCTCGTTCATCTTTGCCGACCTCATCGCCCTTCCGCTGCTGCTGATCTACCGCCGGTACTACGGCACCCGGATGACCCTGCGAATGCTGGCGCTGTTCTGGGCGGTGATGTCGACAGCGGGCCTGATCACCGAGGGGATCTTCGGCGCCTTCGGCGCCATCCCGACGGCCCGGCCCGTCACCATCGCCCCCGCCCACTTCCAGTGGAACTACACGACGTACCTGAACATCGCGTTCCTCGCCCTGTTCGGGCTCCTCTACTGGACCTACCGGAATCGTGAGCGCCTGGGTGGTGGGAGCGGCTACGCGCTCGATCCGGTATGTGGCATGCAGGTCCAGACGGGAAACGCACCGGCTTCGGTCGTCCACGACGGACACGCCGTCTACTTCTGCTCCGACCACTGCCGGCATCGATTCAGTGCCGACCCGGCGAAGTACCTACGGGAGCGGAGCGCGACGGCCCACACCCCGTACCCTGATGCGCCTGCCCACGCCGCCAATGCCGTCGACCCCGTTTGCGGCATGACGGTCGACCCGGTCCGGGCCGTACATCGAGGTCACGATGGAACGGACTTCTACTTCTGTTGCTCGGGATGCGCCGAGGCATTCACCGCTGACCCGACCACTTACGTTTCTGCTTCCTCCGCCCCGTGAGCCCATTTTCCCATCAACCGGCACCGATTATGCGAGAGGTGTGACCCATGAACGAGAAGCTCATCATCACCAGTTGGACAAGATGGTCGACGCCGGGCGGGTGACCGAAGGCGAAGCAGCTCGCCTGCGGGAGACCGCCGGGACGCCTGCATTCGATGCGGCGATGGGGACGGTGCGGGCCCGCCATGCCAGCGCCCAGATGGACGGCGCCATTCGATCGGGAGAGCTGACCCAGGAGGAGGCGGATGCCTATCTCGATCGACTTCGTAGGGGGGAGCACCCTCGGGGTCTGCGGGCCCGGCTGGCCAAACACCGACCACGCACCCACTAGCTTCACACCCAAGCGAGCTCGAAGTCGGTTGTGGCAAAGCAGCCGATGGCCCGCATCGCCGTTCCTCCGCCAAGTTGGGGCGCCTCCGGTTGGGCTCCGCGGGCCCCAGCCGGGGACCATCCGCCAGGACTGCCTCAGGCGCTTCCCGGAGTTGTCATCTTCGGCAATGAGGGCAGCGGTGGCAGCGTCAGGGCAAAGCAGGGGTGCGGGTCCATATTCGCCAGGTCGCAGGCCTCCTGAGCAGTCAGTGGCGCGGAGAAGAAGTAGCCCTGAGCTGTCTCGGCCCCGAGTTCCCGAAGTATGGCCACCTGTTCACCGGTCTCGACCGCTTCGGCCACGGTACAGAATCCCAGCGACCGGCTCAGCTTCACGATCGACGCCACCACCGCTCGGCTCTGACCGTCAGGATCGGTGAGTCCGGCGATGAGCCCGGCGTCAATTTTCACCGTATTGACTACGGCCTGTCGGAGGTTCTCCAGCACGGAGAAGTCCGATCCCACATCGTCGACGGTGAGCTGGATGCCCAATCGGGTCATGACCTGCAGGTCCTCGGCGGCATCGTCGTCGGAGACCGACACCTCGGTGACCTCGACGGTCAGCCGGTCCGGATTCAGCCCGGAGCGCTCTAGAGCGGTCGCCGCGGCCACCGCGGCCGTGCCCCGCCGGAGCTGGAAGACCGAGCAGTTGACGGCTAGCTGCAGGTCCGATGGCCAGCGAGAAGCCTGACTACAGGCCTCGCTGAGCACCCACTCGTTGAGCTCATTCATGTGCCCGTGGGCCTCGGCCCAGGGGATGAGCACGTCGGGAGGGATGTTGCCGCCGGACGCATCGTGGCAGCGGAGGAGGGCCTCGAAACCCAGTAGTCGCCCGGTGGCCAGGTCCACTGCAGGCTGGAAAGCCAGACTGGGTATGCCACCCAACCCCAGCTGGGGGGCTGGGATACTCGTTGTGATGCCCGAAGGCGTCCCCATCAGTCCTGTCACCTCGGTCGTATCGGCCAGATCGGGAGCCGACTTGAGTAGCGCACGCCCGCGATTCCACTTTCCACAGGCCCGACACGGCCGCTCCCCGTGGGGTCCACACGGGCCGACAGGCCCGACGCGGGTCGGTAGGTAAAAGACAACCAAAGGACATGGTGAACTGCTCAAGGAACCAGACGCATGTGACGAAACAGGAGGTATGGCATTGAGACCCTTTGCACGGCACCCGAAGCGGAAGGCCGACGACGACGAAACGCCGAACGCCGCGGACGAATTCGCCCAGTTCTTTTCGAACGATCCCCGCCCGAGCGAGCCTCCGGCTGAGCCGGTGGCGGCAGTCGAACCGCCAGCTCCCGCCGTCACCATGGAGGAGCAGTCCTCAGCGGGGTGGTACCCCGACACCAAGGATCCCGGCCTGATGCGCTACTGGGACGGCTTCCACCTCACCGGGCAGACCATGAGGGTGGGCCCTCCGCCCCCGGTTGCCCCCGAGCCGAGCGAGGCCCCGGCCGCCACCGCGCCACCGGCGGGCTCCGCCGCCGAGGTGATCTCCTCCGGTCCACCCGCACCGCCCGCCGCGGTTGGGCAGCGACACGCCGGCCCCGACGCCGCTGCTCGGGAGCCGGTTGCTCTCCGACGCCCAAGCCACCACGGTCACCCCACCCCAGCCACCCACCGCCGCCGTCCCCGCCCAAACCGAAACGAGAATCCCCACGATGGACCAGCCTGTCCCTACCCCCGAAGATGCTGACGCCGAGTCCCCGGCCCAGGTAGTGGCCGCCGCTCCCGTTTCCGGCACCTCCGAGAAGGTGCCGGCCGGTACGACAGGCGACGACAACGAGGACAAAGCCGACAAGGCCGCCGAGACGGCGCCCGAAGCGGCCGATGGGACCAGCCGCTGGGCCGAACGCACCGAACAGGCCGTCGCCAAGGCCGAATCCACGGGCACCCCGGAGGCCTGGCAGGAGGCGGCCAAGGCGGCCTTGGTGGTGTCCGAGATGGCGCAGACCATGCAGAAGGCGGCCGAGGTCCGCCAGTCCGCCACGCAGCTGGACCAGGCTGCCAAAGAGGCGCAGCGCCTGGCTGACGAAGCCCAAGAGGCAGTCGAAGAGGCGCAGCGGGCCGTGCAGGAGACGGCCAAGGCGGCTCGCGAGGCCGAACAGGCCGCGGCCGCTGCCGCCCGCAAGTCCGAGGATGCCAAACGGAAGGCCGAGCAGGCCGCCGAGGCCGCACCCCGGGTGACCGAGCGGGCCAAGGACGCCACCCAGGCGGCGGCCAGCGCCAAACGGCGGGCCGAGTTGGTCGAGGAGATCGTGGCCCGGGCGCACCAGGCCGACACCCCGGAGGGTTGGAGTGAGGCTCGCCGCAGTGCGGAGCGGGCGGCCGGACCCGAGAACCGCGACGTGCGCTTCGGATCCTGACCGCCGCCGTCCTTACCCGGACCGGCACCATAGGCCCTGCGCTCTTATCCCAGCTCCGGCTGCTCCGCCGAAGCGCCGGTACCGGACTACTCCGGCTCGACCGACATGGTGTGGGCCGGCTCATGGGTCTTCAGCAGGCCACCCACCACTGGGATCTCCGTAACCGCCTCGGCACGGGCGATGGCCAGGCTGCTCCGCGCCAGCGGGAGGAAGGGGCCCGTAACTACATATCGGGGGTTCCACAGCGGATCGTACTTCTGGTTGAAGTGCCAGAGTGACTCGATCTGCAACGTCTCGCTGAAGTGATGCAGCACGTTGCGCTCGAGCGAGGTCCAGGGACCATCAGCGGACTCACCAGCCACCACGGCCCGCATAGTGGCGAAATTGAGGCCGAGGCCACGCAGCCCGCGCTCGGCCATCCACTGCAGCGTCTCGATGATCACGAAGTCGGTCAGCCCGTTGGGGGCGTCGGGATCGCTGGTCCTGCGCATCAGGTCGAGCGAGTAGCCGTCGACCTTGGACGAGGGGACGTACTGGTTGAAGGCCAGGGGCCGGTTGTCGGGGTCGAAGCAAACGGCCAGCAGTAGCCCCTGGTCACGGGGATCAAAGATCCGACTGAGCGTCATCGAATAGCCGCGCTCGGCCTCGCCTTGCCGGGTCTCGGTCATCAGCTCCAGCAGTTGGCCCTTCAGCTGGTCACTCACCGCGTCGGTCGACTGGTAGCACTCGACCCGGCAGCCCGCCTTCTTCATCCTGTTGTAGGCACCCCGCAGAGACTTCATCGACTTGCCCTTGAGACTGAACTGGGTGGCATCCACGATGGCCTCGTCGCCGATGTAGTGGTCGACCAACCCAGCAGCCCGGTAGATGCCGAGCCACGACTGGGAGGCGGCCAGCACCGAGGGCTGCCAGTTGTTGGCCTGAGCCATGTCCATGACATCGGACCACACCTCCGCCCGGTCCTGCGGTGGGCCGATGGGATCGGGGGATACGAGCATCACCCCGTTGATCACCGAGTAGGCCACCAGCGACTCCCCGGTGAAGAACCACGATTTGTCGTCGCGGAGGGCGAAATAGTCCAGTGTGTCGCCGCCATGGGTCTCGATGATCGTGCGGGCCCGTTCGAAGGCCTCCTCCCGGGCCGTGCCCGTCCGACGGGACTCACGGCCGGGTACGGCGATGAGGAGCAGGGCCGCCAAGACGAGGACCACGACCAGCAAGAAGGCCACATCGGCGTGGCTGCGATGGCCCGCTCCCGACCACATTGCCGATCCCGGCGGTAGCGCCGATGACGACCAGACCGACGGCCGCGGCCCAGATGAACATCCGCGAGACTCCGGTGGGCTTGATCCGGAAGTGCTGATGCTCGACGAGCAGCCACAGGCAGAACAGCAAACCCAGGGTCGACCCGCCACGGGAGTGCCCGGTCACCAGTCGGTCGGTGGTGGTGGCGACCAGGACGACGATGGTGGCCACCCAAACCGGCCTGAGGCCGCGACGAACGCCCCGGGCCAGGCCGCACAGGGCCAGCCCTCCGACAAGAGCCTCGGGGACTGATAGCGGGTGGACGCCGAAGGGAAGCCAGAGATCGACCGGGCGGGTGCTCTGGACGTTCCAGAGGGCGGCGAAGATCACATTTAGCACGCCGGAGGCCAACAGGACGACGGCCGCCACTCGACGCACACGACGCCGAACGACCCACCGCTTCAGACCCGAATCGTCGAGCGGCCACGTCGGACCGTTGGGGAGGGCCGCGACCTGGGTGGTGGTGGACATGTCCACTTTGGTCCTGGCCTGGGCCAGCCGCTCCAACAGGACCGGAGAGCGGACCGGAACCTCGCGCAGCGACAGCTTGAGCTCGAGCACGGCGTGGCCCGTCATCTCTACATAGGAGAACCGGTGGACGGTGACGAAGGGGTGCGGAAGGCGGAATCGGGAGTGCCGGCCCTTCACTGAGGCGGTTCCACTCCCGGTGTTGGCGTAAAAGCCGGTTCCCACCACCGACAGCTCAGGCTCATGGGTGTGGCCCGAGATCATTCCGGCGTAACCTTGGGTCACCAGCCGCGCCGCCTCGGCCCGGGCCGGCGCATTGTGCGTGGCCGGGTCGGAGCGTGCGCTCACCGCCGACTCCCGCAGGGCCCGATTGACCCGCAGCAAGGTGGCGCCGGCTGCCACCCCGGCCACGACGATGATGAAGGCCACCAGCAGGCCGAAGCCGAGCAGCCACCGCTCCGCATGATGGTGGAGCAGCGGCCGGACCCCGGGCAGGAAGGTCAGGAGGCGGAGGAGAAGGATGGCGACGAAGGGGACGGCGGCCAGCCACAGCTTGCCCACGATCTTGCGGTAGAACAGCCGCGATCCGATGAAGTCGGCCATGTCGCCGTCCAGCCACTGCACCCCTTCGAGGAGCGAGCCCGGGGACTGGCGGGACTCGAGCTCGGGTAGGAGGTCCCGGACCACGTGGTGGCCGAACGGGGTGTCCACCGGGGACCACGGATCCTCGAAGGTGTTGTAGGGGTCGACCTGGTTGCCGTGGACCACCCGCACCCGCTGGGCCCCGTGGTCGGTAGCCGACCACCAGGTTCAGCTTGAGGGCGAACTGCTGGACGCCCAGCCGATCCCTCAGGATGGAGACAGCGGTGCCGTCCCAGGCCAGTTGGCCGTCGTGGTTTCCCGACAGCACCACCAGATGGTGGTCGGCCCCGGCGGCGAAGGCTGCCACCGCCTCGGTGAACCGGGGGTGGACGTCGAGTATCCGACCGACCTCGGGCGGTCCGGCCAGCATCTCGAACCCGTCGCCGGCAACCACGAAGGCCGCGGGTCCCGTCATACCTCGAACCAATGCGGCCAGTTCCTCGGCCACGGCGATCGAGGTCTCGGTGGCCACCGTCGGAAGGTGGAGATCGCTGACCACCACGGTCCGGCTGCCCGCGGGGAGCTCGATCTCGACCTCCTCATCGATGAGGAAGTCGGGAAGGGTGCCCGTCCTCGGCCTCGATGACCAAGTCCGCCTCGGCGGCCAGGTCCACGGGGGCGAGTGCCTCCTCGACCACGTCGGTCAACTGGTGGCCTCCGGCCGCATCATCGGGAAGAGGATCACGTCGCGGATGGCTTCGACCTCGGTGATGAGCATCACCAGGCGGTCGACACCGATGCCGATGCCCGACGTCGGGGGTAACCCGTACTCGAGGGCTCGGATGAAGGCCAGATCGGCCGGGTGGGCCTCGAGGTCGCCCCGCTCCACCGCCTCGGCCTCGCCCAGGAACCGCTCCTGCTGCTCCTCGGGAATATTGAGCTCGCTGTACCCGTTGGCGAACTCCTTGGCGTCGATGGCCAGCTCGAATCGGGCGGCCATGCTCGGATCCTCCGGGGTCTGGCGGGCGAGGGGCGATACCTCGACAGGGAAGCCGACCACGAACACCGGATCGACCACAGTGGGCAGGAGAATCGTGTCGTAGAGCTCGAAGATGAGCTTGCCCGAGCCCCACTCGGGCAGGAAGTCGACATCGTGCTCCTGACACACGGCCCGCACATCCTCGACCGGATCGGACGGATGCAGACGCCGCCCGACGACTTCCTCGAGCCAATCCAGCAGCTGACGCCGAGGCCAAGGAGGGGTCAGGTCGATGGCGCGGTCACCAACGGTGAAGGTGAGTCGCCCGGTAGCCGACCGGGCCGCCTCGACCACCAGGCGTTCGGTCAGGTCCATGCCGTCGTTGACATCACCGAAGGCCCGGTACGCCTCCAGCGCGGTGAACTCAGGGCTGTGGCGAGTGTCGATGCCCTCGTTGCGGAAGTTGCGGGCGATCTCGAAGACCCGCTCATAGCCGCCGACGACCAGGCGCTTCAGATAGAGCTCGGGGGCGATCCGTAGGCTGAGGTCGATGTCGAGGGCATTGGAATGGGTCATGAACGGCCGAGCGAGGGCCCCTCCCGCCTGGGGCTGGAGGATCGGGCGTGTCGACCTCGACGAACTCCTCGAGCATCGAGCTGCTTGCGCAATGCGGCGATGGCCTTGAACCGGGTGTCGAATACCTGCCGAGAGTCGGCGTTGGCCAGGAGGTCGATCTCCCGCTGGCGGTAACGGGTGTCGGTGGTGGTCAGTCCGTGCCACTTGTCGGGCAGAGGACGCAGCGCCTTCGACAGCAGCCACAGCTCCACCACGTCCACCGACAGCTCACCTCGCCGGCTGGTAACAGCCTCGCCCTCGGCCCCGATCCAGTCGCCCAGGTCGGCGTTGGCCAGGACCGTCTTGGCCTGCTCGGAAAGGGTCGAGGCCTGCATCAGCAGCTGCACCGAACCGCTCACGTCCTGGAGGGTGGCGAACGCTGAGCTTGCCGTGACCACGGATGCTGGTCAACCTCCCAGCCATCCTCACCATCGTCACCGGTACGGACGTCGGGGTCTAGACCGCCGTGCCGCTTGTGCAACTCGGCGGCGGTAGCTGTCCGGTCGAATCGGAGGGGGTACGGGTCGATCCCCTCGGCCGCCAGCACCTCCCGCTTCCTCCGGCGATCCGCACTCAATGACTCCAAGGTGCTCGGCCTCGGACTCCTCGGTGCTCGATTCGGACTCGTCGGTCACGGTGCTGCTCTCTTCCTCTGAACTCCCTGCGACGGCGGATCCCAACACCAAAGATGAGCGCTGATTAGCTTAGAGCGGAATCCATGGTCACCCCTGCCGTCGATATCGATCTGATCACCGGTTGGTTCCCGCTGACAGTAGTCATCGTGGCTCTGGCGTCGGTGGTTCTTTCGGTGGGATGGCACGACGGGGCCTGGACGTGCCAGTTGGTCATCGGGATCCCGGCCAGCATTGTCCTGACCGTCCTGACCGGCTTGGTCATTCAGGTCTTCAACCTGGTGCCAGACGAGTTCCCGGTGTCCTTCTACCTGTAGGCCGGCTCCTGTGGTTCTCGTTCCTGACCATCCCTCGGGCTGGGGAAACGCGCACTGGGCCCTACGGATCTTCCCGATCCTCGCCCTGGTCTTCTGTGTCACCGCCTTCACCGTGATCAACCAGGCCTACGACTACTACCAACTCCGAACCGACTGTTGGGCAAGGATGCGACCAACTGCAGGAGGGGGAGCTGGTGAGACACGTGGACGCCGCCCATCCCCTGATTGACCCAACGACGTTGACGCTCGCCTGGTCGACTCTTATGCTGCTCGGGCGCCCCTAGCTCAACGGTAGAGCATCAGATTCTTAATCTGAAGGTTCCTGGGTTCGAGTCCGGGGGGGCGCACCACGGAACGGGCGGGAGATCGACGAAATGCCGAAGGCCGTCGGCACTCAAGGCCCAATACGTCGCACGGCCTCGACAAGTTCTGATGGCGGCGTCAGCGAGATGAATGAGACCCGGGTGACGATGCCCGCGCACCTGCGGGCCAACAGTTCGGGCACATCCTCCATTGGGGCCACGATGGCGAACGTGTGCAGCATGTCATCGTCGATCAGACCGCTCATCTCGGCCCATCGACCGGCTTTCGACATCCTGGTGAGCTCTGCGCCCACCTCGCCCCAGCCGTGGAGGTCGAGCACCGGCCGGTACGCCGGAGTCGAAGCATAGAAAGCCAGATGAGTCCGGATGTCAGCTGCTGCGACCTCGATCGCCTCATCGCTGCCGGTGGCCACATAGACGGCGGCCTTGACGGTGAACCCCTCCAGTGACTTCCCCGCGCGTCGGCGCCCTTCGACGAGCGCCGGGACCGTGTGCTCGCGGATCCAACGCTCGGTCGTGAATCCGTGGCACAGGAAACCGTCGGCGACCTCACCGGCCACCCGGGTCATCGCCTGGCCCACCCCGGCCAGAAACACCGCCGGTTCCCCGAAGGGGTGCGCTGCGGGGACGAACTCAGGAGGCATCAGCGTGTGGCGGTAGTACTCGCCTTCGAATGCAAGTGCCTCACCCTGGGACCAGCTCCCCCAAGCGGCGCGCATGGCCAGGATGAACTCCCGCATCTGGGGTGCCGGGCGGCCCCAGGGCATGGAGAAGCGCCGGGTGATGTGAGCCTTCACCTGTGAGCCGATGCCAAGGGCGAATCGTCCGCCGCTGAACCGCTGCAGGTCGTACGCCGTATATGCCAACGACATCGGGGAACGGGCAAAGGCCACGGCGATCGACGTGCCGAGCTCGATGCGCTCGGTGGCTTCTGCGGCGACGGCGATGGGCAGGAACGGGTCACTGCTGACCTCGCCCGAGAAGACGCCGTCGTATCCCTCCGCCTCGGCCGACCGGGCGCCGGCGGCGGCGCCCTCCAGCGGGCCGAGTGTGGTGTCGACCAGCACGTCAGGCCTGGGCGCGGCCCCGGGCGGCCACCTCGGCCCGGCGTTCAGCCACGAGGGTGGTACCCGGTTGCCAGGTCTCGGCCATGAGGCCCTCGATAAGATGGGCCTCATCGAGCGTGGCGGCGTTGGCCATCTGGCGGTAGTGCTGCATCAGCCGGCGGACGCTGGTCTGGTCGTTATGCACGATGTCGCCGGCGAGCCGTCGTGCATGGGCCAGAAGCTCGTCGTGGGGCACAACATGGTTCACCAGACCCAGACTCAATGCCTCGTCGGCAGTGAGGAAATTCCCGGTCAACGACGCCTCGATGGCGCGCCGGAGGCCGATCGACTGCGCCATCAGGACGGTGATGCCTCCTCCGGGCATGATCCCCACCCGGGCGTGGGTGTCCCCGAATCGCGCTCGTTCCGAGGCGACCAGAAACGTGCACTGCAGGGCGACCTCGAGTCCTCCGGTCACCGCGACGCCGTTGATGGCGCCGATCACCGGCTTGTCGATGACAGGGAGGAAGCGGAACAGGCCGTTGGTGTCCCGCCTCGGTGCTGGGCCGGTCTCGCGGAGCACCGCCGAGGGTGGCGCTTCGCCGCTCACCTCCTTCAGATCGACCCCGGCACAGAAGGCCGGGTCTGCCCCGGTGATGATGACAGCGGCGACTTCGGGGTCGGTCCCGGCGTCAGCCACCCCGTCCCAGAGCGCGTACATCATGGCCCGGTTGAGTGCGTTGCGGACGTCCGGACGGTTGAGAGTGAGGGTGAGGATGCCATCCTCATACTCCGCCACGACCACGGGCGCTGCCTCAGGCATCGTCATCTCCTCTGTCAAGGGCGGTCACGCCCGCGACCGGTCACGATACCTTGGACTCGCCGGCCGTCATCGTTCCCCCGGCTCAGCGAGTTCGGCGGAGGGACCGTCCGAGGTCACCCGCCGCCCCCGGCGCAGCAAGGCGCACCGATCGATGGGGTGGCGGCCGATCCGCCGCATCACCGTCGACAGGGCCGACTGACGATCGAGCACCGCCCCCAGGGCACTCTCGAAGGGGACTCACTCGCCTCGGAATCGATCAGCGGGTGGGCCGCTCCTGGGTCGTCAGGCCGATCGACTGAGGGCGACACTCCCTGGGCAGGGGCACGGCGCCCCAGCCGCGTGCGCTCGGCCCTGGTCCACGACCAGGGCCGAGACTCCCTATGCCGCAGACCCGAGGAACGGTGCGTCGCCGAAGGTGAAGATCCCACCATCCGAGGCCATCAGCCAGTAGCCGTTGCCGGTCCAATCGGACGCCATGCCGATGATCGGTCGGTTGAGGACCATCGCCCCGGTGGAGCCATGGAATACAGCGTCCCCGAAGGTGAAGATGCCGCCATCGCTGGCAACCAGCCAGTAGCCGTTGCCCGAGGCGTCCGAGGTCATCCCGACAACCGGTCGGTTGAGGTGCATGGCCCCGGTGGAGCCGTGGAAGACGGCGTCACCGAAGGAGAAGATGCCGCCATCGGTGGCCACCAGCCAGTACCCGTTGCCCGAGGCGTCCGAGGTCATCCCGACAACCGGTCGGTTGAGGTGCATGGCCCCGGTGGAGCCGTGGAAGACGGCGTCACCGAAGGAGAAGATGCCGCCATCGCTAGCCACCAGCCAGTACCCGTTGCCCGATCTGTCCGAGGACATGCCCACGATGGGCTGATTGAGGTGAATCCCACCGGTGGAGCCGTGGAACTGTGCGTCCCCGAAGGCGAAGATGCCGCCGTCCCGGGCCACCAGCCAATAGCCGCCTCCGGTTGCATCAGTAGCCATACCCACGATGGGCTGGTTGAGGGGAGTGCCGGTCATGGCTCCGTAGCAGGCCGCCCCGCCGAAGGCGGCCACGTCACCGGCCGCGTCCACCTCGTAGTACCCGGTCACCCCGCCCTTGGCGGCCGCCGCTCCCACCACCGTGCCCGAAGGCAGGTGGCTCATGCACGCGGTCGACCCGGATCCGCCGGTGGGGCTGCTCGGGGGTCCGGACGGCGAACCGCCGCCGCGAGCGGCCAAGGCACTCAGATCGTAGGTCTGGACGTCGAAGGTACCCCCGGCGGCGTTGGTCGGGGTGACGGTGACCCGGTCGCCGACCACGGTGACCTTCAGGAACTCGTAGACGTCGCTGGCCGAGGTCGGTGTGGGTACCCCCGCACCGCAGGTCGAGCCGGCGTTGGTGGAGGGCGACCAACCGAGGGCGTACACGCTGGCCGTCGACGTCATGGTCGAACAGCTGCCGCCGATCACCGGCTGAAGAACGCCGCCGCCTCCACCGGTGACGTAGTTGATGAGCTGATTGTTCTGCAGGTAGTTGTTCGGGATGATCCGTTGGTAGGTGTGGGCGTGGCCGTTGAAGGCGATGCCGACGCCGTTCTTGGCCAACAGGGCCTCGAGGCTGGTCGAAGCCTTCGGGTTGGCCGAGCTGTTCTGGACGTAGGGGTCCGAGGGCTGCGAGGCGTTGACCGAGCGCACCGGGAAGTGGAACACGGCCAGCTTCACACCTCCCGGATGAGCGGCGAGGTCCCTCTGGAGCCACTGGTACTCGGGCGAGGAGGTCTGCCAGTGCTCGTCGGCATCGGCCTGATAGGCCATGCAGCTGTTGACCGCGGAGGCTCCGACATTGCCACACAGCGCACCGGTGGTGGTCCCCAGCTTGTTGGCCACCGCTTCGGACCAGGTGCCGTCGATCACGTAGACGCGGACGTTGCCGGTGGAAAAGGCGTACCAGTCATCGGCGGCTGAACCGGTAATGCCGTCGGTGCCCGAGTAGCTGTCAAGGGCGTAGGTGCCCCCAGAGGACGCGGCAGTGACCGGGGTCGGGAAGATCTTTAGTGGGTTGATGGTCTGATCGTGGTCGCCGGAGCCGGCGAAGACCGGGATGCCGTTGGCCTGGGGCAGGTAGCTTGGCCCGAAGATGTCGCTCACCTCGGGCTGGGTCCCTGTCTGGGTCAGGTCGCCGAAGTTGGACTGGTTGGAGCTGTTGTAACCGATGTCACCCACCGAAAGGAGGAAGTTCGCTCCCGAATTCCCGATCTCGTTGTACAACGCCGCCTGGTCGGGGTTGACCGGCGCTCCGGTGCTGTTGAACGGAACGTCGAGCGCGGCGTTGGCGTTGGTGTTGTAGTAGTTCTCGCCGGTGTCGTTGATCAGGTCGAAGGTCACCGGCTGGGTCGACGAGGTGTTCGCCGGGAGCAGCGTGGTGAACGACTGCCATGGCTTGCTGGCCGGAAGCAGGTCAGCGGCCCCGGCGCTGTGGGTGGCAAACACCGTGTAGCAGTAGGACGTGCCCGGAGCCAGACCGGTGACCAGCACCGAGTTCTGATACTCGCTCTGGGTCGTGCTCGCTCCCGACACGTTGAACTGAGACCCGGTCTGGTTGCCAGGGGTGGAAGTCGGGTTGGTGGCCGGTGGCAGCGTTGACGGAGCAGTCATGGCCGAGGGCGTCCACGTCGTCGACACCGGGCAACTGGAACCGTTCATCGGGACGACCTGCACCGAGCCGAAGATGTTGGCGCCGCCGGGGACGGTATTGGTGTTGAGCGTGGCCCAGTTGATGTAGGCCGACTGCTGAGTGAGGTCGGTGACATAGGGCGCCCTCGTCAGCAGAGGGTTGAATCCTGAGTAGGGAGTCACCGATATCGGTGTGTCCGCACCGGCCGGGGCCACCGACAATGCCAACGGCACCACCCCGGCGACCACCAGAACTACCCCGCCAATTACTCGCTTCAACATCGCACCCTGCCCTCACTCGTCGTGCGAAAAATACCCACTTGGTTCCGGGCAAGCTACAGCACGCGACCTGGCAGGGGCAATGGATCAGGGACCCGCGCTGACGTGCCCCGACCACCCGTACTTCCCTTGGCACGGGCTCCGACCTCGGACACCTTGCATACAGCGCTAAGGCCACCACACCGAGTGATGTATTTTCACCCAACCTGTGAGGCCATTCGTTTACGTTGAGCGTTAATTCAACCGCTCCTCGCCCTCAACGGCCTGGCCAAGCGAGCTGTCTTAGTCCACTAATCGCGGTTGTTCGACCACTTATTGTAGTCATTGCTCGAACCGCGAAGCTACGCGGGCTCCGCCGTGAGGTCGTCGGGGTCTCCCGTGGGGACGACCCGCGGCGATCGTTTGGCCCTGGCCTCCATCTCCGGGGGAGCCCACCTGGAGAGCAGGACCACTCCGGCGAACATGCCGCCCAGGAAGAGGATCTGGAGGACGATCGCCGCCGGTGAGTTCCGCAGTTGCTCCCCGAAGAGCTCGATGCCGATGGCGATGCTGGCCAATGGGTCGACGATGAGCAGGGCCGACTGCGACGCGGCCAGCGGGCCGGCAGCGAAGGCAGCCCCGAGGAGCACCGTGCCCAACACCCCGCTGGCCACCACGGCATAGATGGGCCAGTGTTCGAACAGCCCGGACCAGCCTTCGTGGGCCAGCACCTCGGTCGCCGCCTTCACGAAAGCGGCGTCGATGGCCCAGACCAGGGCGGCAGCCGCCCCGAGCAGGGCCGCCTTACGGGCCGGCGAGTTGCCCCACCGGCTAAGGAGCAACAAGACCACGATGAGGAGGCCGCGGCTGCCGAGGGCCACGGCCCACGCTGCCGCCGTGGGCCGACCGTGACCCTCCTCGGGATGGGCGACCACCAGAAAGCCGAAAAGTCCGGCGCACAGGAGCGCGGCTGCGCCCCAGGTCGGAGAGGCGATCCGGTCGTGAAGCCAGAGGGCCCGCAGCGCCAGGGTGAAGATGAGCTCGGTGACCAGGATCGGTTGGACCGTGGCCAGAGTGCCGAAGTAGAGAGCCAGAGCGGTGAAGATGAAGGTCCCACCCATGCACACCATTCCGATCAGCCAGATGGGCTGGCGGATGAGGAATTTGGTCGTCTCCCAGCCAGATCGCTTCTCGTCCGCCCCGGCCACGTTGGCCAGCTTTTGGAGCACAGAGGTGAGGGCCTGGCTGAAGGCGCCGAGCAGACGCGAACAGGATGCTGATCATCGCCTCCGTCTCCTCGCTCGGCCGGCCACCGGGTCCCAGCGGCTCCCCGCCATTGGAAACCAGTTCCGGGTCCCCGCGCAACGTCGTCGTCCACTGCCCAGTCCGGCCGTCACGGGAACTCGCACGTCGCCGGTTCGAAAGCCGGTTTCGGGATGAGGCCGAGCCGCCACGTGAGCCAATGGGAATGGATCCTGGAGGGCCTGACTCCAGAGGCTGAATTCGTGCCACCTGGTCGCACCAGGACACCGGTAGCGATGCCGGCCTTCAGGGCGGCCGGCTGGACCGATCGGGCGCCTTCCCGCGGATCGGTGTCTTGGTCGCCCACCTCGAACCATCCGGCCAAGCCGTCAGATCGACCAGTACGGAGAATCCGGAGCGGATCATGGGCGGCGAAGCGATCTTCGGACCCCCCGAACAAGACGTTGGTGGTGTCGGCCCGTGTGGAGTCTTGGTACTGGGGTGAGGCGAATCCGGAGTAGGTGACAAAGGTCGGATAGACCTGGGGATGTCGGAGAGCCAGCATCACCGAGCAGGTTCCCCCGGCCGACAGTCCGCCGATGGCCAGCGAATCAGGGCCCGAAGTGGCGTCGAACTGGCCCCGGGCGAAGGCGGGCACATCTTCGGCCAGGTAGGACTCGGCGTTGCCGAACTTGCTGTTCACGCACTCCGAGTCGGTCGTCAGGTATCCGTTCGGATCCGGCAGCACGATGATTGGACCTCGACCTAGTGGAAGCCTCCCTCACTGAAGGTCGGCGCCGGACCCACCTGTGGCCTCCCACGTGGACAGCCAGCGATGGAGGCCCGCGGCGTTGGAGTGCACCCCGTTCATGACCTCAAGCTTTTCTCGGTGCACTTCGGGGACCCCGTCCAGATCGGACTCGAACTCGACCGCCAGGGCCGAAGCGATGTCCCGTCCATCCCGGAACGCCGACTCGGCAACGTCGGCCCACTTTCTGAGTGTGCCATCGGCTTCGTCCAGCACGTCGAGGGGGTCGGCGAGCAGCCCGTAGTGGGCCAAGGCCAACCCGGTCGGACGCCGTTCAGCGAAACGCCGGAGCGACGAGAGGGCTGCACTGAGGTCGAAATCCGGTGGTGGGGTGGAGGGCCGGAGCACGCCCGCATCGGGCAGCTTGACTCCCACTGCGTCCCCGGCGAAGAGGATACCGCTCAGGGTGTCGTGCAGGGCCACATGGTGTTTGGCATGACCCGGCGAGTCGACGGCGACAAGGGACCGGTTGGAGCTGACGGGGATCGCTTCACCGTCCTCCAGAACGTGGATGCGCTCGGAGGGCGTGGGGTCGAGCCGACCGTAGAGGGAGTCGAGTAGCGACCCGTAGACCCTGGCGGCCGAGTCCACCAGGCGGGTCGGGTCGGCCAGGTGCCTGGCCCCCTTGGGATGGACGTACACCGTGGCCTTTGGGAAGGCGCGGGCCACGTCCCCCACCCCACCGGCATGATCGAGATGGATGTGAGTGACCACGACGCCGGCCAAATCAGAGGCGCCGACACCGAGCTGCTCGAGCTGCGCCAGGAGCACCGGCACGGAACTCTGGCTTCCCGTCTCGACCAACACCGGACCACTGCCCTCGATGAGGTAGCCGGCGGTCACCCGCTCCCAACCGCCGAGCAGCGTGTCCAATTCGATGACACCGTCAGCCACGGTCACTCCGGCCTGCGGTGCCGAGCGGTCGCTCGGATCGAACGGATGACGTTGCTGGCCCTCGGAATGGGGACCGTGGTCATGGGTTCCGCTCATCGGAGCTAGCGGTCCTCGGTCACGGCCGCGGCCCTCTTTGCCGATGCCTTTGTTGCCGGGACCTTCTTTGCTGCGGATCGCTTTGCTGGAGATCTCTTTGCCGAAACCTTCTTTGCTGCGGACCTCGTTGCCGCCACTTTCCTTGGTCTGGCCTTCGGTACCGCAGCCTCCTTCGCTGAGGCCTTCTTTGTTGTGGCCTTGCCCTTACCTGCCTTCTTGGCCATGGCCTTCGCCTTCCGGGCCGCGGACTTCTTGGCGGCCGCCGGCCTGACTGTGATTTCTGCGGCGCCAGGTGCCTTCACCGGTGCCTTGGTCGCCAGTGCCCTCGACTTCCTCACCGAAGGCTTGGTGGTGGGCTTACCCCTCCGCTCAGACCGAGCCGCCGCAAAAACCTGATCCTTCCGGTCAGGCGCGGCCGGGGTCACCGCGGCCTGGATGGCGCTGGCCACTCCCCCAACGGCGCCACTTCCGGCGTTTTTCACCAACGTACTCACCATCGATTGGGCCGAGACCCCACTCAGGTGACGCTCAACCGGAGCGGATCTACCTCGGGTCAACGCCCGTCGGGCCAGCCCGAGAATGACGTGCTCCGACGACGGCTTCTCCTGACCCACGAGCTTGGCCGCCGAGTTGACCAGGGACACGTGAGAGAAGGCCTGGGGAAAGTTGCCAACCAGCCGGCCGGCCACCGGATCGTACTCTTCAGCGAGCAGGCCCAGGTCGTTGCGCAGGCCCAGCAGCCGATCCAACAGCTGGCGGGCATCGTGCTCCCGGCCCAGCAGGGAAAGACAGTCGGCCAACCAGAACGAGCACGCCAG
Organism: uncultured Acidimicrobiaceae bacterium; assembly: GCA_963835465.1. GTDB lineage: Bacteria > Actinomycetota > Acidimicrobiia > Acidimicrobiales > RAAP-2 > Bog-756. The sequence continues at coordinate 155,163 of CAWIFR010000004.1, read as the reverse complement.
GAAGGCACCCTCCCGTCCCGTGAGCCCATCGACGTCACCCGTGTCGGCGGTGCGGTACCGGAGGACGAACCCTCCGTCCACCAGCTCTCGCTCGACAGCCTCGATGGTCCCGCGCACCCTCGGGTCGTTGGCGGGGAGGAATCCGACCAACGGGATCATCAACAGGCTGGCGTCGAGCTGGTCGGAACCGTAGTACTGGGTGAACGAACCGATCGAGGCGTTGAACCCTTGGTCGCAGACCTCGTCGTGGATCTCCTTGCGGACCTGCTTCCACTGGTCGATCGGGCCTTCCCGTCCGTATTCCTCGGCCGTCTTGATGGCGCGGTCGATGGCCACCCAGGCCATCACCTTCGAGTGGGTGAAGTGGCGCCGGGGCCCCCGCACCTCCCAGATCCCGTCATCGGGCTCGTGCCACCCGTCGCGAAGAAAGTCCATCAGCGACAGTTGGAACTGCCAGCTGGCACCGTCAATCGGATTGTCGGCCGACTCCGATTCGTACAGAGCCGACATGACCTCGCCATAGACGTCTAGCTGGAACTGCCCGGCGGCGGCGTTTCCGATCCGAACCGGGGCCGAGCCCTCGTACCCGGGCAGCCAGTCGACCTCCCACTCGTCGAGCCGTCGTTCGCCGGCGGCCCCGTACATGATCTGCATCTGTGAGGGGTCCCCGGCCGTGGCTCGCAGCAACCAGTTCCGCCAGGCCATGGCCTCTTGATAGAACCCGCCTCGCATGAGGGACTCAAGCGTGAGGGTGGCGTCGCGGAGCCAGCAGAACCGATAGTCCCAGTTGCGGGTTCCACCCAGCGTCTCGGGCAAGGAGGTGGTTGCTGCGGCCACGATGCCGCCGGTGGGCTCGTAGGTCAGGGCCTTTAGCGTGATCAACGAGCGAACCACCGCTTCGCGGTAGTCCCCGTCGTAGGTGCACTGAGAGGCCCAGTCGGTCCACCACAGCTCGGTGTTCTGAATGGCATAGGCCGCGTCGATCGGACGCGGGGGCTCCTCGTTGGCCGGGAACCACGTTAGAGAGAAGGGGATGCTCTGTCCCTCGGTGACCGTGAACTCGGCCACCGTGGAGAGATCGCGGCCGTGGCACTCGACGGGCGACCACAGGGAGAGACCGTCCGGTCCGGCGATGGCATTGAGCGTCCCATCGATCCTGCGCACCCACGGGACGATCTGGCCGTACCCAAAGCGGATGGTCAGGACCATCTCCATGCTCACCTTGCCCCGCACCCCCTCGACCAGGCGCACCACCTCAGGGTGCCGCTGGCGGATGGGCATGCAGTCGATGACCCTGACGGTTCCCTCGTCAGTGACGAACTCCGATTCCAGGACCAGGGTGTCGCCCCGGTAGTGCCGGTGCGTAGCCCCGTGGGACCCTTTGGGGGCCAACCTCCACGAGCCGTGGTCCTCGTCACCCAGCAGTTTGGCAAAACAGGCTGCCGAGTCGAATCGGGGCAGGCACAGCCAGTCGATTGACCCATCCCGACCTACCAGTGCGGCGGTGTGGAGGTCGCCGATGATTCCGTAGTCCTCGATGGGCAAAGCCATCTCCCTTGTCTAGTCGGGACGCCGACTGATGGCGTAGCTTCAGCCAGGGACGCAACCCCCCGTACCCACCACTCTTCCGGCCGCCTCGGCCTGTTGTAGGCGAGAGAGGACGCCCGGGGAGGTGAGCGCATACCCGATATCCCCGTTGGTGGTCGACCTGGAGAACACCACGCCGATGACCTGGCCGTCGGGCTGTACGAGGGGTCCACCCGAGTTCCCTGGGCGGACCGTGGCCTGGATCTCGTAGACGTTCCGGACGGTGAGGCCCTGACCGTAGATGTCCCGTCCCTGCGCCTCGAACTCGGCCATGACGCCGGCCGGAAGGGCGCTGAACGGGCCGCCCCCGGGATAACCCAGGACGGCCGCCTGCACTCCACGGGAGACCTGCTCAGGGTCGAGCGACAGTACCGGGGCATTCAGCCCGTTGACCCGAAGCACGGCCAGGTCGTAGGAGGGGTCAAAGGCGAGCACCGTCGTGGACAGCAGATCGGTTCCGGCCTGGACCATCGGGTGGGCGATGCCCGCCACCACGTGGGCGTTGGTCACCACCACCCCGGGAGCCACGACGAAGGCCGAACCCTCTTGGATCTGGCCGCAACCGTCACCGATGACCTTCACTGTGGAAGCTCCGGCATGGAAGACGGCTTCGTTGAGCTGGGTACTGCCCGGCAAGGACACCGGACCCGCCGAGGCCGGTGCCAGCTGGGCGAACACTGGGGGGAACCCTTGTGCCGAGAGGAAGCTCTGGACCCGGGAGAAGACGGATGGCGGGGCCGGTAGGACGTTATCCAGCGACCGGATGATTCTGGACTGGTCAATGGAAGCGTTGAGAGCGAGGGAGGAACTGTTGACCAGGGTGTTGGCCAGGAGCCAGGCCGCCAGCAGCGAGGCCACCACGGCCACGACCACGCCGAGGGCCGAGTCGACGGTTCCAAGGGTCCCTCGGTGCACCCTGGTGAACGCCAGGTTGCCGATGATCCGACCCACCACCCCGCACAGCACGGCCACCCCGAGGAGGGTCACCAGGGCGAAGGCGGTGCGAGAGGATTGGCTGTGACCCCACTTGACGGTGATCGAGGCCAAGAGGGCACCGAGATAGAGGCCGATCCAGAATCCGCCGAACGACAGCACCTGGACGATGGCTCCCAGGCGCAGCCCCTGGACCGCGGCCAGAGCCACGATGATCAGGACCACCAGATCGACGAGGTTCATCGAGGTGCCGGCCGGGGGCTTCGGAATAGAGCACGGAGGACCAACACCACCGACGTACGGTAGACCTCGGGGGTGCAGGCCAGTCGTCATCACCGTGCCTTCCGCTGGTCGCGTGGCAAGATCTCTGGCGAAATCGGAGAAATCGTCGCCGTGGGTCAGATGGTGGCCTCTGCAAGGGAAGTGACCGGGGTTCAACGTGAGTGATCTGCCACCACCCGCCGGGGACGAGGGACCCGAGCCCGTGTCGGCTGACCGAGGCCCCTCAACGGCACCTCCTGCAGCTCCCTCAGACCCCAGTGCGGATGCTCCGCACCCTTCGACCCCAACGTCACAGGACGCCGGTCCAGAGCAACCGCCCGGCTGGGGCCCACCTCGGCACGGTGGCCAACCGCCGCCCCACGGCCAGGCACCTCCCTACGGCCAGGCTCCCCCGTATGTCCAACCGCCGTACGGACAGGCACCTCCCTATGGTCAGGCACCTCCCTATGGTCAGGCACCTCCCTATGGTCAGGCGCCCTATGGCCAACCGCCGTACGGTCAGGCACCCCCGTACGGCCAGCCCCCCTACGGCCAACCGCCGTACGGCCAGGCACCCCCGTACGGCCAGCCCCCCTACGGCCAACCGCCGTACGGCCAACCGCCTTATGGCCAGCCGCCACCCTTCGGCTACAAACCGGTCCCGGTTGACCGGTTCGGACGGCCGCTGGCCGAGTGGTGGCAACGGCTACTGGGCATCGTCATCGACTGGCTGATCCTCGGAGTACCCAAACTCGTCCTGTCCGCCGTCGTTGTCGGAGCGGCCGGCGGTGGAGGCGTCTTCTCCGTCGACTGGGCGGCCGGCGTTATCGTGATCGGCCTCCTCTTCGCCGTCATCGATCTCGGCTACTTCGCCATCCTCAACGGAAGTGAAAAGGGACAGACAGTCGGCCAGATGGCCCTCGGTATCACAGTCAGGGACGTGGCGACCGGCGGGGCCATCGGCCCGCAGCGCGCCGGACACGCGGATCCTGATTCTCGAACCGGGCATCGTGATCGGATGGCTGCCGATCGTCGGGTTCCTGGCCGCGATCTACACCCTCGTGGCCGGGCTCTCACCTCTGTGGGACGGCCGAAGGCAGGGATTCCACGACAAGGTGGCCCACACCGACGTCATCAAGGTCCGCTGATCCTCATCGATCCGGTCCCGAGCAACCTCCAGATGGCCAGTCCGCGCTACCGGTCCGCACCTCGCCGATCCCGGCTGCTCCGTCCGGGTGCCGCGACAACGATCGCCTTGGTGGCCCTACTGTCGGCGGCATGCTCGACCGGTGGGTCGACCCAGGGAACGAGCCCTTCCTCCACCATCGCCCCGGGGTCGCCATGGCTGGGCAGCCTTGCCGCAGTGGCCCTTCCGCCGCCGGTCAACTCGCTCGATGCGCTGGACTGCGTCGACCTCGACGCACTGCTGGGCGGTCGGTTCGACGGTGGGTGTGGCCGGGGCCCCCAACGGTGCCGCGGTGGTCGCCACCGCCGACGGCGGGAGCACCTGGCGGTCGAGGCCATCCCGACCACCGTGGGCTACCTGTCCGGCATCTCGTGCAGCGACCTGGACCACTGCACGGCGGTCGGGCAGGCCGCCCAGACCCCCAACGGACAGGGGGCCGTCATCTCCACCGCCAACGGCGGGGCGACCTGGACTCCAGGCCACCGTCCCGGCCGGGATCCTCGACGTCACCGCCGTCGCCTGCCGGCCCAACCGCCAGGTGCGTGGCCACCGGAACCACCGCCACCGGCACGGTTGCCCTGGCTTCGTCGCCGACCCAGCCCCTGGGCACAGTCGGGCACGCTGCCCGCCGGGCTCACCGGCGCCACCGGCATCTCGTGCACGGACGCTCAGCACTGCTGGGTCACCGCCCACATGGCCGTCGACGTCGACCACGTCGCCGGCGCAGGTCGCCGTGACCACCGATGGAGGGTCGACCTGGGCCGCCACGGCCGCCACCGAAGGGCGCTGGGGTACCTCAACGGCATCGTCTGCTCCCGGGGTCGGGCGGCAACAGTGCCCTCCCCTTCACCACCACGACGCACCGACCACGTCGACGCCGGGCACAGTTCCGCCCAGCACGACAGTCCGCGTCGGGTGCCGCGCCGGGCACGACCCGACCGTCACCCCCGACCACGAGCACCGCAACGATCCCGGCCACCACCACGACCACGGCACCGGCTGGGGTGCCTGGGGCCTGGTGTGCGGCGGTGGGCACCACGCCGCCCACGTCACCGGGACCCGGATCGGGCCACGGTGTGATCCTGACCACCCTCAACGGCGGGGCCACCTGGTCGTCACAGCCGGTCGCCCCGAGCGCGGCCGCCCTGCTGGGGGTCTCGTGCACCGCGGTCGACACGTGTGTGGCCGTGGGCAGCGCCGTCGCCCTGGCGCCCCAGGCCGGGGTGGTGGTCCTGACCGGTTCCCCCGGCCACCCCTGGAAGAAGGCCGCCGCCGTCTGCGCTCCGCAGGCGCTGACCGCGGTGAGCTGCACCTCAGCCTCCCGCTGCGTCATGGTCGGCGAGTCGATCAGCGAACACCTGGCCGGGGGCTGAACCGCCGCGGGCCCATCCACGGGGCCGCGTCGGGCCACCGCTAGCCTCGCTGACCATGGCACGGCGCCGCTCCCGACGGGGATGCCCACTTGTCGCGCCTCAGGGCTGCCTCGGAACGCACCACCGGTCTGGCCCCTGCTCGGCCGTGTCACATCTGCTCCGTACGATCGACTTCCGTGCCCTACGCCACGACGATCCAAGGCTCCCCTCTCCGCCCTGGCCAGCGCGAGGTGGTCGGGTCGTGAGCACCGTCGAGCCGCTCGCGCCGGGGACCACGCCGCCGCCCCACGGCGACGTCGGCGTTCGGGGTCGGACGCCGGGAGGCCCACGACTCGTCCATCGTTCTACGCCCGCTTCACCCCGCCGCGGCTCTCCGACGACAGCACGCGTGGCCGCCCGGCTGGCCGAGGACGACGATCTGGGTGGGCGACGCCCGCGAGATGGACCGGTGGGGCCAGGTGGCCGACAACTCGGTGGCGCTGGTGGTCACCTCGCCGCCGTACTTCGCCGGCAAGGAGTACGAGGCGGTGCTCGGGGTCGGCAGTGTCCCGGCCGACTACGACGCCTACCTCGGGCATGCTCCACGACGTCTTCGCCCAGTGCTTCGAGAAGCTGGAGCCAGGTGGCCGCATCGCCGTGAACGTGGCCAACCTGGGCCGCAAGCCCTACCGGTCGCTGTCCCGGGACGTGATCGATCTACTCGAACGGCTCGGCTACCTGCTGCGGGGCGAGATCATCTGGCAGAAGAGCCATGCCGCCGGCGGATCCTGCGCCTGGGGCACCTACCAGCGGCCGGGCAACCCGGTGCTCCGCGACGTCTCCGAACGGATCATCGTGGCCTCCAAGGGCCGGTTCGACCGGGCCCTCGACCCCGGACGAGCGCTCAGCCCGGGGCCTTCCCCACGAGGGGACCATCACCATGGACGAGTTCGTCGACGCCACCATCGACGTCTGGGACATCCCCACCGAGTCGGCCACCCGGGTCGGCCACCCGGCCCCGTTCCCGGTGGAGCTGCCCCGCCGGCTCATCGAGCTCTACACCTACCGTGACGACCTCGTCCTCGACCCCTTCATGGGATCGGGCTCGACCGCGGTCGCCGCCGTGCGAACCGAGCGCCACTACGTCGGATTCGACACCGACGAGGCCTACGTGGCCCTGGCCGAGCGGCGGGTCGCCGACGAGCGGGCCGCCGGCTCGAACCGGGGACGGGCGGGCCCATGGGCCGTCGGGTCACCGTCGCACCCGGGCCGGCCCCGGCCCCGGCGGACGGCGTGCCGACGCCGAGGCCCACGCGGTCCTCCTCGGGCAGAAGGCCCGCGAGCTGGCCCACCAGGCGCTGGAATCCGGCGGGCTTCGAGGACATCGAGGCGCACGTGGCCTATCGGCGACCTCGGGATCGGGGTCGACTTCCGGGCCCGGGACGCGGCCGGCGGCACGTGGCTGTTCGAGCTGTCCGGGGCGTTCTCGACGCACCCGGCCCGGCCTTCGCCGCCCCGACGTCCTGTGGAAGGCACTGGGCAAGGCCAGCGTCCTCCACCAGGCCCGCTCGCCGGTGATGGCCGGGACGACCTCGGCCCGCTCGTCCTGCTGACCACCGACCGGCCGGGCCCACGCCGGCCGGCGGGCAAGGCGCTCCGGGCCGTGCAGGGAGGACGGCGACGGTCCGGTCCGCGACGTGGTCGAACTCCTCGACCCGGACGGCACCGAGCGGCTGCGCCGCCTACGCCTCGGGCGACCCGGACCCGTCGACTGGCCGCTCGGGCTGACCCCGGACCGGCGACCGACCTGCCCCATGCCCGACGACCGGACCATCGTCACCGAGCTGGGCACCGCGCTCGGCACCCTGCCCTACGCCGACCGCCGCGTGCGGCCCTGGCCACGGCCCGGCCAGCTCCGCGTGGACCGACGGATCTGGGACCATCTCGACGCCGTGCACCGCGTCCGGCCGCTACGCGTCCGAGCTGGCCACGGCCTTCGCCAACGGCCGGGCCCTGCTGGAGGCGGCCGACGGGCTGCGCGACCGTACCCCGCTCACCATCGAGTGGACCGGCGGGCGGCGGCCTCCCGGGCGACGAGGTGGCCCCCATCGACCTGCGGATCGACCACGTCTACCTGGTCAGCTGCAAGTACGAGTCGGACATCCTGGCCAACGCCTCCCCCGGCCGGCTCTTCGACGGCCTGCTGGCCACCCAGGGATCGTGGGACCGGGGCGACTGGTACGAGGCGGTCGCCCCCGACGAGCTGCGCCGCGCTCTACCGCGCCGTGCCTGGCGGCGACCGGGCTGACCGGCTTCCCCCCGACGCCTTCGGAGTGCAGTCGGGAGCAGCTCGGGACGCTTGCGCCGGGCCCTCGCCGGTCGCACCTACCCCGACCCCGCCTCGCGGCCGCCTACGCCGAGCTGTGCCGGACGGTCAGCGAGGCGTCGGCCCAGCGGTGGTCCGAGACGGTGGCGGCATCGGGCGTCGGGCCCGAGGGCATGCTGTGGCGGCTGCTCCGGATCGGCAGCGCCCCCTACTTCGTCCTGGGCAACGACCGGCGGACCGGCGCGCCGGCCCGCTACCGGATCGCCAGCCCGTGGGACTGGCGGGCCGCCTTCGAGCTGGAGGAGTTCGCCGTCGACCCCGCCGGCGGCCGGCCAGCCGCGGGTCGACTGGTCGTGCACGCTACCGGACCGCGCGAGGACGACACGGTCGGCCACGGTCGGCCGGCCACGTCGAGATCCGCTGGAGCCACGGCCGCTTCGCCCAGCCCCCCGAGGCCAAGGTCTACCTCGACACCCCGATGGCCGACCTGCCCGGGTACCACCCGCTGGCCCCCGACGACCGGCCCAGCCCACCCTGTGGGCCGTCCCGTATGAGTCGGCCGATGCCGCGACCTGGGACGGCGACCGCTACCAGCAGCGGTTCGACGACCTGGCCGCCTCCGGCGTCGACGTGCACGGGGAGGCCGAGTTCGTCATGCGCTGGCAGCCCGCCACTGTGCTCGACGCCGGATGCGGGACCGGCCGGGTGGCCCGGGAGCTGGCCCGCCGCGGTGTCGACGTGGTCGGGCGTCGACGCCGATCCGTCGATGATCGCCACCGCCCGTCGGCTCGCCCCGGAGCTGCACCTGGGTGGTGGCCGACCTAGCCGGGCTCGACCTCGGGCGCCGGTTCGACGCTGGTGGTCATGGCCGGCAACGTCCCGCTGTTCACGCCGGCAGGGACCGAGGCCGCGCTGGTGGCCGGCGTGCGCCCGTCACGTCGCCGACGGAGGGCACCTGGTGGCCGGGTTCCAGCTCGACCGGGGCTACGACCTGGCCCGCTACGACGAGCACTGCCGGGCAGGCCGGGCTGGCCCTCGAGGGCCGGTGGGCCACCTGGTCGGGTGAGCCGTGGACGGACGGCGGAGCTACGCGGTCTCGGTCCACTGTCCGTGGGAGGGCCGGCACCACTGACCGTCACGTCGCCGAGTCGCCGCTGCCGAACGCAGGTCCGGCCTGGACGGCGACGGGCCCGACGGCGTCCGTCCCGGTCTGCGATCATTGGGCGCCCCGGAAAGGACTCCATGCGCAATCCCATGTTCGTCTACGACGAGCAAGCTGACCACCCTCATCCTCGACTACTGCCGGTGGCGGCTGGCCCTCGATCCGGTCCCGCTGGACTTCGGCGGGGCCCAGGCGGAGTCGCTCGACGCCAGCCTCGAGGGCCTGATCAACCCCACCGGGCACCGACGCCCGCGCATCATGGAGATCTTCGACAACGAGCTGGCCACCGCGGTGGTCTCGTGCGACAGCCCGCGGTTCCTCTCGTTCATCCCCGCCGCCCCCACCAAGGCGGCCCTGCTCTTCGACATGGTCGTGGCCTGCTCCTCGCTGCAGGGCACGTCGTGGATGGAGGCGGCCGGGGCGGTGGCCGCCGAGAACCAGGCCCTCGGCGTCCTCGCCGACCTGGCCGGCCTGCCCGAGGGGCCGGGGGCTGCTTCGTCTCCGGCGGCTCGGCCGGGAACCTGTCGGCCCTGATGGTGGCCCGGGACACCGCCGCGCACCGCATGGGTGACCGGGCTCCCGCCCGGCCGGTGGTGGCCATCAGCGAGGAGGCCCACTCCTCGGTCGGGCAAGGCCCTCCGGGTGCTCGGGCGTCGAGGCGCTGCTCGTGCCCTGCGACGACCACCGCATGACCGGAGCCGGACTGGCCGCCACCCTGGACGGCCATCCACGGGCCGACGACGTGATCGCCGTGGTGGCCACCGGTGGCACCACCAACGCCGGCATCATCGACGACCTGGCCGGCGTGGGTCGGGTCGCCCGCGACCGGTCCCTGTGGTTCCACGTCGACGGCGCCTACGGATGCGCCGCGCTCCTGGCCCCGTCCGTACGCGACCGCTTCGACGGCATCGAGCTGGTCGACTCGTTCGTGGTCGACCCCCACAAGTGGCTATTCGCCCCGTTCGACTGCGCCGCCCTCGTCTACCGCGAGCCCCACCTGGCCAAAGCGGTGCACACCCAGGACGCTTCCTACCTCGACGTGATGCACGACGATTCCCGCGACGACTGGAACCCCAGTGACTACGCCTACCACCTGACCCGGCGGGCCCGTGGGCTTCCGCTCTGGTTCTCTCTGGCCGTCTACGGGACCGACGCCTACCGCGACGCCATCGAGACGGTGCTCACCGTCACCCAGCAGACCGCCGACCTGGTCGAGCAGCGCCCCGCATCTCGAGCTGGTCCGCCGCCCCGAGCTGTCCGTCGTCCTCTTCCGGCGCACCGGGTGGGGTTGGGACGACTACGAGGCCTGGTCGGCCCGGCTCCTGAAGGACCAGGTCGGGTTCGTCGTCCCGACGGTCTGGGAGGGTGAGCCGGTCGGACGGCTGGCCCTCCTCCATCCGGACACCACCCTGGCCATGATCGAGGAGATCATCGCCACCATGGCCTGACCCGAGCCATCGCGGCAACCGGTACGTCGCGGCGCCGGGGCCGCCAGGGGTGATGCACCGAATGCCAGCGCCCTCCGGTACGGTTGACCGCAGAGAGGCACCGGGTGGTGCGCCACCACCCGTTTCGACATGTCCCCAACCGAGCGTGGCTCAGCGAGAACCGTCGATGGAGCTCTCCGCGCGGGTTCGACCGTCGACGGAGGGCATCCCCTCGCGCCCTACTTTCCCCGACTGACCATCGACTGGCTCCACAACGCCCCCGAGGTGAGGTTTCGCGAGGTGATCGGTTCGGTGGCCTTCGTCGACATCTCCGGCTTCACCAAACTCTCCGAGGGTCTGGCCAAGCACGGGAAAGTGGGCGCCGAAGAGCTGACTGCCACCATCGGGAGCTGCTTCGTGGCCCTGCTGGACATCGCCGTGGCCAACGGAGGGCGTCTCCTCAAGTTCGGTGGGGATGCCCTGCTGCTCCTGTTCACGGGCGAGGCCCACGAGGCACGAGCCTGTCGGGCGGCCGTCGACATGCGTCGAGAACTGCGGGTGGTCGGACGCTTGACCGTCCTCGGACAGAAGGTGTCCCTGCGGATGTCGGTCGGGGTCCACAGCGGTCTGTTCCACTTCTTCCTGGTGGGCGCCTCCCACCGCGAGCTCATCGTGACCGGGCCGGCAGCCAGCACCACCGTGACCATGGAGGGAACGGCCGAGGCCGGAGAGATCGTCATCAGCCCGAACACGTCCGCCGCGCTCCGACCTGGAGTCGTGGGCGAACCCAAGGGCGACGGGTACCTCTTGCGCCGGGCGCCGGCCGTACCCAGGGACCCCTTCGTGCCCTTCGAGATCGTCGACCCCAACGTGGAGCTGTTCCGTGGCATCCCGGTTGGACTGCGGAACACCTTGGCCGGCCGCGCCAGGACTCCGAGCATCGCCGGGTGACCGTGGCCTTTCTGCACTTCGACGGCACCGATGCCCTCATCGAGCGGGAGGGTGCCGAGGCCGCCGCCGACCGCCTTGACGCCCTGGTGACCATCGTCCAGCGGGCCGCCGACCGACAGGAGGTGGCCTTCCTGGCCACCGACGTCGATCGCGACGGTGGCAAGATCATCCTCACGGCCGGGGCCCCATCCACCTCCGGTGACGACGAGCACCGAATGCTGCTCGCCGTCCGGGAGATCATGGACGCCGGACCCCCGCTCGATCTGCGGATCGGGGTGAACCGGGGCTCGGTCTTCGTCGGAGAAGTCGGGCCTCCCTACCGGCGGACCTTCACCGTGATGGGTGACGCCGTGAACCTGGCCGCCCGCCTGATGGCCAAAGCCGAGCCCGGACAGATCCTGACCACACCGGATCTCCTCGCCCGTTCGCCGACGAGCTTCACCACCGAGGAGCTGGAGCCGTTCTTCGTAAAGGGAAAGGCCAAGCCGGTCCAGGCCCTCATCGTGGGCGCCATCAGTGGCGTCCAGCGGGTGGGCCTCACCGGCGACCTCCCCTTCGTCGGTCGGGACAACGAGGTAGAGGTCCTCGACCGACTGGTCCGGAAGTCCTCGGACGGCACGGGGACGTTCATCGAGATCGTCGGGCAGGCCGGCGTGGGGAAGTCCCGGCTCCTCCAGCGCCTCCGCGAGCTCACCGCCAACCGGGTCCAGCTGTACGCGGTTTGCGAACGCTACGACTCGTCCACCCCGTACCACGTCGTCCGCCTGCTGCTCCGGAGCCTTCTCGACCTCCCGGCCGAGGGGTCGGACGAGGCCACCGCCCAGCTGTTCTTGGCCACGATCACCGAGCGGGCTCCCGCCGTCCTGCCGTGGGCCCCCCTCATTGCTCGGGCCGTCGATCTCGCCCTGCCGGAGACGCCCGAGACCCGTGAGCTCGAAGAAGAGTTCCGCCGGACCCGCCTGGCCGACGCGGTGCTCGAGCTGCTCGTCCACCTCCTCCCGCAGTCGGGGTTGTTGGCCGTGGAGGATGCCCACTTCATGGACGAGGCTTCCGCCGACCTGTTCGGGGCGCTGGCCGCCTCGGTGGGGGCCACGTCATGGCTCATCTGTGTGACCCGGCGCGACGTGGAGACGGGTTTCGTTGGTCCGACCGGGACCACCCAGCTCGAGCTCGGACCACTCCACGAGACCCAGGCCATGGCCTTGGCCGAGCTGGCCACCCAGGACGCCCCGCTGTCCGCGTATGACCTACGGCAGCTGGTACGGCGGTCCGACGGCAATCCCCTCTTCCTTCGGGAGCTCCTGGCTGCGGCCATGGGTGGCGCGTCGATCGACACCCTCCCCGACTCAGTCGAAGAAGTGGTGGCCGCTCGTATCGACCGGCTGGCCAGTGATGACCGCCATCTCCTGCGACGGTTGTCGGTCCTCGGCCAGTCCGCACCGCTCGATCTGGCCCGGGAAGTGGTCGACGACCTCCCGGGCCGGGACGACCCAACCTGGGACCGGCTCGGTGACTTCGTCACCTGGGACGACGACGGCACGCTGCGCTTCCGCAACCGGCTACTGCGTGACGCCGCCTACGACGGACTGACCTTCCGGCTCCGGCGCCAACTCCACAACCGGGCCGGGGACTCCCTGGTAGCCACCACCGCCCAGCGGCGCGACGAGCAGCCCGAACTCCTCTCGTTCCACTACCTCCACGCCCAGCGCTACTCCGAGGCGTTCTGCGTACGCGCTCGAAGCGGCCGAGTGGGCGAAGTCGGTCTACGCCAACTTCGAAGCCGCCGACCTCTACGAACGGGCCCTGCTGGCCGGGCGCCGACTCGGCCACCTGGGAGCTGGTGACCTGGCCCCCGTCTACGAGGCCCTCGGAGACGCCCGCAACCGGACCGGGGGCTATGCCGAGGCGGCTGCGGCCTACCGGTCGGCCCGGCGGATCATCGACCACGATGCCGTGTCCGAGGCCCGTCTGATGCTGAAGCTGGCGCGGGTCCAGGGCTGGCTCGACCGGTACGCCAACGCCATGCGGTGGATCACCAAGGGGCTCCGGGTGCTGGAAGACGTGGAGGGGCTGGAGGCCGACCGGCAGCGAGCTGAGCTCCTCAGCTGGTACGGCCGCTTCTGCCAGGAGGCCGGGCACCAGTCCCGCGCCATCACCTGGTGCACCCGGGCCGTGGAGCAGGCCGAGGCCGCCGGCGAGCAGGTCGCCCTGGCCGAGGCCCTCCGGGTCATCGACTGGGCCCAGGAGAAACTGGGGAAGCTGGACGAGCCGGTGAACTCCGAGCGGGCCCTGGCCATCTACCAGTCACTCGACGATCTGGCCGGTCAGGCCAAGTTGTACAACGCCCTCGGGATCTTCGCCTACTTCCGGGGCGAGTGGGAAAAGGCCCTCGAGCTCTACCAGCGGGGTGAAGAGTTGGACCGCCGCACCGGCAACGACGTGAACGCCGCATTTGAGGTGTTCAACATCGGGGAGATCGCCCTCGACCAGGGACGGCTGGACTTCGCCGAGGAGCAGTTCCGGAAGGTCTCGCGGGCTTGGCGGGCCGCTGGCTATCGGTCCGGGGTGGCCGATGTCATCGGCAAGCTGGCCCGGGCGGCGGCTGGGAGAGGCCGCTTCGACGAGGCGCTGGCCCTCTTCGAGGAGGCCATCGTCGAGTTCCGGGATATCGGGAGCCAGGCCGATGCGCTCGAGGCCACCGCCCGGATGGCCGAGTGCCTGTTGCTGGCCGGGCATCCCGAAAGGGCCTTGACCCTGGCCGAGGAGGCCCAGGCCCAGGCCCGCGGCCTCGGCGGCGTACCGGCCCAGATCCCCCTCATCCAGCGGGTCCGGGGCGCCGTGCTGGCCCGATCGGGAACGAGGGACGCGGCGGTGGCTGCCCTCGAGCAGAGCATCCACGCGGCTCGGACCCGTGGAGCCCAGTACGAGGAGGCACTCACCCTCCGGGTCCTGGCCGACGTGCTGCCGGACGCCAGCGAGCAGGAGCGGTCCGAGCGGCGCGACGCCGCCGCGGCCACGCTCACCCGGCTGGGGGTGGTCTGGACGCCGGACCTGCTCGGGGTTGACGTCGCTCCCTACGCCGACACGAGCGGCGGTGAGTCGGCCAGCCATACGGTGGCCACGTAATCGGGCCTGGTCAGCGTGACGGTGCGTCGCCGGTCTAATCCTTGAGCACCCCAGAGGGGTCGGGTGGCTTCCTTCCACCGTCGACCGGCGGGGTCACCGGCGGAGCCAAGCACTCGATCCCGACCGCACGAAGGGTGGTCCATGACCGAGGGAACGGTGACCTCTTCCTCGACGGGCCTGAGCGTGGGCGGTGGCCTGACCCGCGACGTCGGATTCCTGGGACTCCTGTTCACCTCCGAAGGCTCGATCATCGGCTCGGGGTGGCTGTTCGGCGCTCTGGTGTGCGCCATCATCGGTGGGCCGGCAGCCATCATCGCCTGGCTGATCGGATCGCTGGCCGTCATTCTGGTGGCCCTGGCCCACGCCGAGTTGGGCGGGATGCGCAGTCCATCTTCGAGAGGACCACCAAGAAGGCCAATGTGCCATCTTCGGCCTCATCTTCACCTTCCTGATGGGACTGCTGCTGTGCCTGCCCTTCCCGCGATGGCAGAAGCAGGTGGGCTTCAGCACCTCGGCCACCGTGCTCCTGTATGCCCGCGCCCTGGCCCTCGGGGCCCTTCGCCACCAGAAGCCCGATGCCGAGCGCCCCTACCGACTCCCGTGGGCCCAAGTCCTCGCCCTGGCCTCGTTCGTCGCCGCCAGCCTGATCACCTACTGGAGCGGATGGGAGGTCGTCTGGAAGCTGATCGTGGCGGTCGTGCTGGGCTACGTACTGATGGGCATCTCCCGGGTCACCCACGCCAACCCCATCCACTCGCCGTTGGACTGGGCCGCGGCCATCTGGCTGTGGCCCTACCTCGGCGGGCTGACCCTCATCTCCTACCTGGGCCAGTTCCAGGGCGGGAGGATGAACATCCCCTTCGACTGGGACATGGTGCTGGTGGCGGGCTGGAGCCTTGTTGTCTACTACAAGGCCATCCGGCTGCGGCTGCCCGAGGAGCAGGTCGACGAGTACGCCGCGGGCGTCTACGGCTTCGAGAGCTGAGCGCCCCACGCCCGACCGGTGGGTCGGCGGCGGCCTCCGCTTCCGAGGGTCAGGTGTACCCCTGCATGATGTGCTCGATCCACCAAGCCGGGGCGGCGTTCATCAGGGTCTGCAGGTCCCAGTAGTCCCACCACCGAACGATGGTCCCGTCGCGGAGTTCGTGGACCGAGACGAACGGGAGGGTGACCTCCTCGCCGGTGTGCCAGTGCCAGGTCTCGGCGTGCTCGGTCACCACGGTGTCGCCCTCGGCCACCATCAGCCGCAGATGGTGCTCGTAGCCGGCGATCTGCTCGAGGCCGAGTCGGAGCCGGGCCACGATGAGCTCCGGTCCCCGGGCCACGTCATCATCGGGGGAGGGTACGTCGGTGTACTCACTGGCGGGGCCGAAGAACCGTCCGATGGCGTCCCAATCCCGTTCGTACAGCGCCCCCCAGAACGCCTGCACCCGCTGCTTGTTGGCCTCTGCGCTCACCGGACTCCCTTCGTGTGATCACCACCCCCGGCCCCGGCCGGGGGGCCATGATGGCACGTCACCCCGCGTCCGGGCCGGGAGCCTTGGGCCCACCGGCGGCGGAGCCCTACCATTCCCTCCGATGACGGACGGCTCCCACCCCACGCCGACATCCCGGACCCGGACGGCCCCGTCCCGACCGCGCCGGACGGGCCGGCGGGCCGGGGTGGTCATCCTGGTGATGGTGCTCGGCGGGGCCGCCGCGCTGGTCATCACCCGGGCCATCCCGGGGACATCGGCCGCGCCTCCCAGCCCTGCCGTCGAGCATTCCACGACGAGCACTACGCCTCCCACCACCACGACCACGGAGCCCCCGACCACGACCACGGAGGATCCCGGCTCCCTACCCCAGACTGCGGCCTTCCCCTCAACCACCGACCCCACGTTCACCGCCCGGATGAACGCCCTGTGGGCCGGGGTGGCGGACGGGGCCACCCAGCCGGCGCTCCCCGCCTTCTTCCCCCAGTCGGCCTACCGGGCCCTGAAGACGGTCGGCGATCCCTCAGCCGACTACACCGACCGGCTCCTCGCCGAGTTCGGGGAGGATCTCGTGGCGGCCCACGACGTGCTCGGCGCCGACCCCGCCACCGCCACCCTGGTCGGGGTGAACGCGGATGCCGGCTTCGCCCACTGGGTGCCGGCCGGTGTCTGTTCGAATACGGTCGGCTACTACGAGCTCCCCAACGCCCGGATCGTCTACTCGGTGGGCGGCCAGGTCCGGTCGTTCGGCATCGCCTCGATGATCTCGTGGCGCGGCGAATGGTACGTGGTGCACCTCGGGGCCGTTCTCCGGTCGGGGGCCGGCGGCGAGGTCGACAGCCCCGAGGACGGCACGGGGACCTCTGGCTACTCGTCGACCTGCTGAGCGGGCCGGGGCCGGGTTAACGCTCCGGCAACCAGGATCCCAATCGGGACCGCTACCATCACCTCTACGTGGCGACGAGTCCTTTGAAACCAGAGCAGGCGGACGCGCTGGATGGTCACGCGCCTGACGAGGGCCTCCAGATTGTGACGGGCAGCTCCCCCACCGTGGTGAGCAAGGCCGACTACGAGAAGGAGCTGGCGCGTCTCCAGACCGAGCTGGTCCGCCTCCAGGAGTGGGTGGTCCACCAGGGCCTGCGGGTGATGGTCATCTTCGAGGGCCGGGACACCGCGGGCAAGGGCGGGACCATCAAGCGGATCATGGAGCGGCTCAACGCCCGCTACTGCCGGGTCGTCGCGCGCGGCACCCCGTCGGAACGGGAGCGGTCCCAATGGTACTTCCAGCGCGCCATCGCCCACCTTCCGCGCCGCCGGTGAGATCGTCCTGTTCGATCGCAGCTGGTACAACCGGGCCGGTGTGGAGAAGGTCATGGAGTTCTGCACTGAGGAGGAGCACATCGAGTTCTTCCGAACCTGTCCACAGATCGAGCGGGCCCTGGTTCGCTCGGGGATCATCCTGGTCAAGTACTGGCTCTCCCTCAGCGACGAGGAGCAGGAGCGACGGTTCACCGAACGGATCAACAACCCGGGCAAACGGTGGAAGCTGAGCCCGATGGACCTCGAAGCCCGGGCCCGGTGGGTCGACTACGCCGAGGCCAAGGACGAGATGTTTTCCTACACCGACATCCGGGAAGCGCCCTGGTACGTGGTGGATGCCGACAACAAGAAGGCCGCCCGACTGAACGTCATCAGTCACCTACTCGATGTGGTGCCCTACGATGCCGTGCCCCATGAGGAGGTGGCGCTGCCTCCCCGTCAGCAGCGCAACTACGAGCGTCCGCCCATCGACAGCCAGTCGTGGGTGCCTACGCGCTACGTCGTCAAGTGAGCCCGACACCTCCGTCGGTGCGTGGACGCTGACTAAGGAGAGCCGTGCGCAAATTCATCATCATGGGCATCCAGGGCAGTGGCAAGGGCACACAGGCCAAGCTGTTGGCCGAGGACCTCGGGCTCGAGCACATCAGTGTGGGGGACATCTTCCGATGGAACGTGCAGCATCATACGAAGCTCGGTGCCCAGGTCAAGCGGACCATGGCCGCCGGTCATCTGGTCGACGACGACCTGGTCGAATCAGTGGTGGGTACCCGGCTGGCTGAGCACGACTGGAACTACGGCTTCATCATCGACGGGTTCCCCCGCAATGCGAGGCAGGCCGAGTTCTTCCTCGAGGCCTACGACATCGACGGGGTGATCAACCTCTCCCTTCCCGATGAGGAGGTGACCCGTCGGGTGCTGGCCCGTCGGCTCTGCTCCAAGTGCGGACTCGACTACAACCTGATGGCCCACCGGCCCCGGCTCGCCGACGTGTGCGACGTCTGCGGGGGGGCCCTCGAGGCCCGGGCCGACGACAATCCCGAGGCGCTGGCCATCCGGTTGGCCGCCTACCACGAGGAGACCAAGCCGCTCATCGAGATCTTCGAGCGCAAGGAGTTCGTGGCCACCGTGGACGCGACCCGGCCGGTGGACGAGGTGCAGGACGCCATCCGTGAGCGTTTCTCGCTCCCAGCCCGCGTTCGCTGACTGCAGCGTCGCCCGCCCCGCTGCGTCCCTCCCTCCGACCGCCCGCCGCCGGTACCATCACCCCCGTCCGGGCTGTCGTCGGACACGGAAGGGGACCCTGGGAGCCGATGGCCGCCACACGCGAAGAGGAAGACGCCGCACTGGCCGGAGGGCTGGCCCGTTGGGTGGTGCATCACCGGGGGCCGGGGGAAGCGGCGGTCCGAAGCCTGTCCCGCCCGAGTACCGGCTACTCGTCCGAGACCCTCTTCGCCGAGGTCACCTGGACCGACGACCAGGGATCCCGCGTCGACCACCTGGTGGTTCGGATGGCGCCGTCGGAGGCGGCCTCCTTCGCCGAGTACGACGTCGTCCCCCAGTGGCAGGCCCAGATGGCCGCCTCGGCGGTCGGGGTCCCGGTGGCCGATCCCGTCCTCGAAATCGATCCCACCTGGCTGGGAGCGCCGTTCATCGTCATGCCCAGGGTCGAAGGGCACATCGTCGGAGCCCTGGCCCACCGCGACCCGTGGCTGACCGGGCTGGACCGGGACCGGCGTGCCCACGTCTACGACGGCTTTCTCGCCACCCTGGCCACCATCCACCGGGCTGACCCCGACACGGCCCCCGCCGTTTCCCGACGGGACAATGGGGCTGAGCTCGACTTCTGGGAGGAGTACCTCTCGTGGTCGACGCACGGCCAGCCAGTCCCTGCCCTCGCCGAGGCCCTGGCCTGGTGCCGGGAGCACCGACCGACCGACGAGCCGGCCCCGGCACTGCTGTGGGGCGACGTCCGGTTCGAGAACACGGTGCTCGACGACGACGGCCGGGCCCTGGCCGTGCTCGACTGGGACATGACCTCGGTCGGAGCGCCCGAGCACGACCTGGCCTGGTTCACCAGCCTCGACTTCACCATGCACCGGATGTTCGGCACGAGAGCCGAGGGATTCCCCGACCGGGACGGGACCGTGGCCCGCTTCGAGGAGTTGAGCGGGCGCCCGATCCGTGACCTCTCCTGGTATGAGACCCTGGCCATGGTGCGGAGCACCGCCATCATGACCCGCATCAGCGTCCTGCGCCGTGACGCCGGCGAGCCGTTGATGCTGCCCATCGAGGACAACCCCGTCCTCGACCTCCTGACCGAGAGGCTGACGTGAATAAGCCGACCAGCAGCCAGACGGGGCCCCCGGCGGCGGGCACGGTGACCACGGCCGCCCAGCTGGTCCGGCTGCGGGAGCAGGACGACAGCACCGGGCTCCTGTTCGAGGGGAGGTCCTGGACCTGGCGGGAGGTGGTGGCGGAGGCCGAGCTGCGGGCCGAGCTGCTCCTTTCCCTGCGGGAGGACGGCCCCTTCCACGTGGGCGTCCTGTTGGAGAACACCCCCGAGTACCTGTTCCTCCTGGCCGGGGCGGCCCTGGCCGGCGCGGTGATCGTCGGCATCAACCCCACCCGCCGCGGGGCCGAGCTGGCGACGGACATCCGCCGGGCCGACTGCCAGCTGCTCGTCACCGACTCGGCCCAGGTGGGACTGGTCGACCAGCTGGACCTGGGCCTTGGACCCGACCGCCTCCTGGTGGTGGACGACGACACCTACACCCACCGGCTGGAAGGACTCTCGCCCACCGGGGACGAGGCCCGACCGGCCCTGCCCCAGCCCACGCCGGACCAGCTCTACCTCCTCATCTTCACCTCCGGCTCGACCGGCGGGCCCAAGGCGGTCCGGATGACCCAGGGGCGGGCGGCCCGGGCCGCGCGCGCGGGTGGGCTTCGGCACCGAGGACGTCCTCTACTCGGCGATGCCCCTCTTCCACGGCAACGCCCTGTCCGCCGCCGTGCTGCCCGCCCTGGCCAGCGGGGCCACCCTCGCCCTGCGCCGCAAGTTCTCGGCCTCCAACTTCCTGCCCGACGTGCGGGAGTGCGGGGCCACCTTCTTCAACAGCGTGGGCCGGGCCATCGCCCACATCGTGGCCACGCCGGCCACCGAGCACGACCGGGACCATCGGCTCCGCTACGTCCTGGGCCCCGAGACCTCGGCCCAGGACAAGGCGGCCTTCACCGAGCGGTTCGGCGTCCCCCTGATCGAGGGTTACGGGTCGAGCGAGAACGCCATCGTGCTGATGCCGGTGCCCGAGCCCCGACCCGGGGCCCTGGGCCGGGCCAGCTCGCGAGACGACGTGGCCGTGGTCGACCCGGAGAGCGGAGTGGAGCTGCCCCTGGCCGTCTTCGACGAGCACGGCCGGCTGACCAACGCCGAGGCCTGCATCGGCGAGCTGGTGGGCCGCCAGGCCCGGGCCAACTTCGAGGGCTACTACAACAACCCCGAGGCCGACGCCGAGCGCACCCGCAACGGCTGGTACTGGTCAGGCGACCTGGCCTACCGGGATGAGGATGGGATCTTCTACTTCGCCGGGCGCACCGGTGATTGGTTGCGGGTGGACAGCGAGAACTTCGCCGCCGCCCCGGTGGAACGGATCCTGGCCCGGTTCGAGGGGACGAGCGGGGTGGCCGTCTACCCCGTGCCTGACACCAGCACGGGAGACCAGGTCATGGCCGCCCTCGAGCTCGAAACCGGGACGGAGTTCGACCCCGACGCCTTCACCGCCTTCTTGGCCGCCCAGGAGGACCTAGGCACCAAGTGGGCGCCTCGCTTCGTGCGGGTGGTGTCCGCCCTGCCGGTCACGGCCACCGACAAGACGGACAAGAAGCCGCTCCGGACGCAGCGGTGGGAGACCGACGATCCGGTCTGGCAACGGGTGGAGCGGAGCGACCGCTACGTGCCGCTGACCCCGGCCGACGTCGAGGCGATGGTCCGAGAGTTCGCCACCAACGGCCGGAGTGCCCTCATCGGGCGCTGACCGCTCGTCGCGTCCGAGCCGCCCTCGTGGGTGGTTCGGGGTTCTTTGACAGACTGGCGGCTCGAACACGCCCGCGGTCCCGCCGGGACGAGTGATCGGATCGGTGGGCGTCGGCACACCCACCCGACAACGAAGGAGACACCCAGTGGACATCAACGGGAGCGCCCTGGTCACCGGAGCCAGTCGCGGGATCGGCCGGGCGGTGGCCATCGAGCTCGCCGACCGGGGCTTCGCCACGGTGGCCACCATGCGGGACCCGGCCGCCGGCGCCGATCTGCCCGATGCCACCTCGGGACGGATCACCGTGGCGCATATGGACGTCACCGACCCGGCCACCTACGCCCTCCCCGACGACCTGCGGGTGCTGGTCAACAACGCCGGGGTGGACTCGGACTACCTTCCCGTCGAACACAGCGACCTCGACGACTGGCGAGCCCTGTTCGAGACCAACGTGCTGGGTCTGGTGTCGACCACCATCGCCGCCATTCCCCTGTTGCGGACGAACCGTCCCGGGGTGGTCTGCAACGTCGGCTCGTCCTCCATCTTCGCCAGCGTCCCGTTCTACTCCGCCTACCGCGCCACCAAGGCGGCGGTGTCGGCCTTCGGGGACTCGCTGCGGGTGGAGGTGGCCCCCGCGGGGATCCGCGTGGTCGAGATCCTCCCCGGGCCCATCGACACCGACATGTTCCGGCTGAGCAAGGGGGAGGCGGCAGCAGCTCGCTTCGACCGCTACCGCCCCATGGCCGAGCGCGCCGCCCAGCTCCGGGAGGAGAACGCCGATCCCATGGTGGCTTCCCCGGCCACGGCCGCCGCCCTCATCGTCGACGCCATCCTGGATGACGACGGCCCGATGCGGTACGGGTGTGATCCCCTCTCGATCGGCCTATTGGACATCTGGCGTCAGTCGGACGACGAGTCCATGTTCGAGATGACCGGCCGGTCACTGCTCGACTCGGTCGGATCGCCGGAACCCTGAGCCCCACTCCGTTGCGGATCCTGCTCACCTCGGTGGCCGACGCGAGCTTCGGCGGGCAGTTGGCCCGTCCGGACGTGGAGTGGCTCACCCTCCAGCTCGACGGGAGCCTGCAGGAGGAGTCGGGGGCGACGATCGCCTGGGAGGACGCTGGCCCCGAAGTGGCCTGGGGTACCTCCGACCTGTTCCGTCGGGGCGCACCGCTCGCCGCCTTCTTCAACGGCCTGTCCGGCCTGGACAGCCTCCGCTGGTTCCAGTCGCCCGCCGCAGGCTTCGATGCACCGATCTTCTCCGCCCTGGCCCGCCGGGGCGTCCGGATCACCAACGCCCACGTGAACAGCCTGCCCATCGCCGAGTTCGTGATGCGGGCGGTGCTCGATGAGTTCCAAGGCGTGGCCCGGTGGCGCCGCCTGGCCGATGAGCGGTCGTGGCTCATCCATGACTGGCGCGAGGTGTCCGGGACCACCTGGCTGGTGGTGGGCCTGGGGGGGATCGGGTCGGCCGTGGCCGTGCGGGCCCGGGCCCTCGGGGCCACGGTGATCGGCTGTCGCCGGCGGCCCTCGACCGACGACCCGACCGACTGGACGGTGACCCCCGACCAGCTGACCGAGGTGGTCGGGCAGGCTGACGTGGTGGTGCTGGCCGCGCCGGCCACCCCCGCCACCGAGGACCTGGTCGATGCCGAGCTGCTGGCCGCCATGAAGGAGGGGTCGGTGCTGGTCAACGTGAGCCGGGGGGCGCTGGTCGACGAGGACGCCCTCGTGGCCGCGCTGGACCGGGGCATCCCGGCCGCGGCCGTGCTCGATGTCTTCCGCACCGAGCCCCTACCCGACGACCACCCCTTCTGGAGCCACCCGTCGGTGAGGATCACGCCGCACAATGCCGCGGGAGGATCGGGCCGCCTGCAGCGCCAGGCCGACCTGTTCTCCGAGAACCTCGACCGCTACCGGGCCGGCCGGCCTCTGCTCCACGACGTCACCGACGAGGTGCTCGGAAGGTCCTGATGCGCAAGACGGTGCGGGGCCGCTCAGGCCTCGACCAGGTCGGACCGGTACTCGGGGTGTGCGGTCAGCCAGGTGGAGGCCCGCCGCATGCTGACCTCGTTGTTCTTCTCGATGAACGTGTAGATCGGTCCTTCGAACCAGCGGAAGGGCCACGACGTGAGGCGTACCGTTCGTCGCAGTGGAGTCGGGTCCCGTTGGGCCCAGCCGCTCGAGCCGGATGTGTCCCACCTGCTCTTTGCCCGGTTTGGCCGAGGTCATCGTGTAGGTGTAGCCCCGCTCCGGCTCTACGTCGGTGACCAGTTCCGGGCCCGAGCCCTGGCGGCCGAACGGCATCTTGTAGACCACCCGGCGCAGCCGTCCGTCGGTGGCGGCGTCGCCGGGGAGGAGCACCTCGACCCGCAGGACCATGGGGGCGTAGTCGGCCCAGCGGTCGTAGTCCTCGATGAGAGCCCAGACCCGGGCCGGCGAATGGGGCATCTCGAACGAGCACCGGTGCTCACCCTGTCCGCATCATGGTCGAAGCGTGACCGGCGTGTTCTGACCTACCGGCCGGCCCCTCACCGCCGGAGCTGCTCGATGGTGACCGGCAGACGGGTCACGGCGAGCTCGGGCCGGTCACGCAACGCGGTCGAGAGGGCCAAGTCCAACTGGTTGTGGAAGATGCGCTGGTACCACCGGTCCGGCTGGACCACCGGGATCAGGACGACGATGTGGTCGTAGTCGTGCTCGCGGCGCTCGAAGGCGTTGATGAAGCGCAGGATGGGCCGGGCCACCGAGTGGTACTGGGAACGCAGCGTGACCAGTCGGACCCCCGGGTCCCACTCGGCCCAGGCCTGCTCGAGCTCAGCCTCCCGCTCCCCCTCATCCGAGAAAGTCACCGCCAGGGCGATGACGTCGTCACCGATGGACAGTGCCTCGGAGATCACGAACGATGTGAGTCGGGTGACCCCGTTGACCGGAACGATGACCAGCACCCTCCCTGTGCGGGGACGGGGTGGGATCGAACCGATGCCCAGCACATCGCCCAGGCGGGCGTAGTAGCGGCGGATGCGGTGGAACAGCACGATGAGGAGCGGGATGATGATCACCACCACCCAGGCGCCCTCGATGAACTTGGTGAACAAGAAGACCAGGGTGGTTACGGCGGTGACGAGGGCACCGAGTCCGTTGAGCGCAGCCTTTCTCCGCCAGTGCGGCGGTCGGTCCTGCCGCCAGTGCAGGACCATGCCCGTTTGGGCCAGTGTGAACCCGATGAACACCCCGATGGCGAAGAGGGGGATGAGCGAGTTGGTGTTGCCCCGGACCACCACCAACAGCACGCCAGCCGCGGCGCTGAGCGCCCAGATCCCCTTGGAGAACACCAGTCGGTCGCCGCGGAGGGCGAAGGCGTGCGGAAGATAGTGGTCCCGGGACAGCAGACTGGCCAGAACGGGCAGTCCGCCGAAGGACGTGTTGGCGGCGAGGCCGAGCACCACCGTGATGGACAGGGACACCACGTAGTAGATCCAGCCCCGACCGACCGAGTAGGCCATCACCTGGCTCAGCACAGTCTCGCCGGTGCGTGGCCCGACATTGAACTTGCGTACCAGCACGGCCAACCCGATGAGCATGACCCCGAGGAGGACGCCGAGGAGGAGCTCGGTCTGCTTGGCGCGGGCCTGGCGGGGCTGACGGAAGAGGGGAACGCCGTTGGCGATGGCCTCCACGCCGGTGAGGGCGCTGCACCCGGCCGAGAACGCCTTCAGGATCAGAAGCAGCCCCACCGGGGCCAGGTTGACCTTGGCCGTCTGCGAGGCGCCGGTCTGCGTGAGCTGTGGGTCGAGTGGGTGGACGATCCCGATGGCGATGATGGCGAGGAGGCCCACGATGAAGATGAAGGTGGGAAGGAGGAAGGCCCGGGCCGTCTCCCCCAGCCCCCGCAAGTTGAGCACTGTCAGGAGGGCCAGCTCAGCGAGGCAGAGAGGAACGGTGGCCCCCGACAGCGAGGGAAAGGCCGAGGTGAGGGCAGCGATCCCGGCGGCGATGGAGACGGCCACGGTCAGCGTGTAGTCCACCACCAGCGAAGCCGCGGCCACCTGGGAGGCGCCGGTGCCCAGGTTGGCCCGTGACACGGCGTAGGCCCCCCCACCGTGGGGATAGCCGTCGATGACCTGCCGGTAGGAGGTGACCAACAGGGCCAGGAGCGCCACGATGGCGATGGTGATGGGAAGGACCAGGTGGAGGGCGGCGATCCCGGCGGTGCCGAGGATCAGAACGATGGCCTCGGGGCCGTAGGCCACGGAGGTCAGGGCGTCGAGGGAGAGGGCCGGTAGCCCCTTGAGTGGGGTGATCTCGCCGTGGGCGGCCTCGCTGGACTTGAGCGGGCGCCCGATCAGGACTCGCCACGTCGCGGCCAACGGCCCCAGCCGTGGCGAATCGGAGCGAGTGCTCTCGGCGCTCATCGCCGCCCGGTCCGAGGGGTGCCCCGGGTCCGAGGTGACGGGGACGGGGGCATCCCGACGATGAAAGCACCGTGCGGGGTGGCCGACGCGGATGCCCGCCACCTCGTCAAGCAGGTGGCGCACCGGGCCCATCGGAATGCCAGTTGCTATGACAGCCTCGAGCCGTCAGCCTCCGACCGGCATGCCCTCCCGCTTGGCCCGCCGCACCTTCGGGCACGAGGCGTGGGGGGTCCTGTCGGCTCCGGCCTGGCACGCAGGACAGGCCCACTCCCCCTCCGGCGGACACCAGAGCATCGAGCCACAGGTCTCACACTGGGCGTGACCCTCGCTGCACTCCCAGCCGGCGTACCGCCGGGAGGACAGCGGGCACCCACGTCCATGGCACACCGCCCACCGGGAGTCGGGTACCAGCGCCTCGACCGGGCACACCACCAGGCAGCGCCGGCAGTCGTTGCAGAGCAGGGGGTCGACCACGTAGGCCACCCGGAACCCCTCGGTCTGGGTCACCGCCCCGGCCGGGCAGACGGCCTCGCAGGCCCCACAGCCCAGGCACTCCTCGCGGTCGACTTCCAGGCTCATGGGATCGCGGGCCCCACCGGCTCGGCCGGGACCGAACCGAGGGCGTCGAAGACCGCCTGCAATGTGCCCATGTAGCGGAAGAACTTGTCATGGCCCACCGCATCGCTCGCCCGCACCGTCAACGGCACACCGGCCAGCGACAGGCTGTTGAGGGTGTGGGGGCCGTCGGCCCGTCCGTGCGACTCGATCGAGGTCACCATCTCCTCCCAGGTGGAACGGGTCCCGCTGAGCACGACCTCGGCACCGAACTCGTCCTCGTGCACCCTTCCGACCGACCCGACGTCGTAGCCGTCGAAGACCAGGCCGAACAGCGCCGGCGGTCCGTCGGCTCCCGTGACCTCGATCCCCAGGCGGAGGTCGGCCACTCCCAGGGACGCCATGGTCGATGGGTCCGACGTGGCTCGGTCGACCAGGGCCGAGAACCACGCGTCGGATGGGAACTCGGGCAGGGTGGTCGTCACGCCGCCGTCACCTCAGCCTTGGCGCCGGGCACACCCTCGAGCAGGACATCGGGCAGGTGGAGCCGGCCGCGACGATCGAGTCCGGCGTGCTGACACCGCCGGAGGTACTCGCCGATGATCTGCACCCTCATCACGCTGCCGGCCTCCGGACCGAGGGCGGCGGCCTGCTCGACGCCACCGGCGGCGAGGATCGCCGTCGGCTCGGCGATCTCCGGCGTGGCGAAGATCATGGCGATGATCTCCTCACCCTGGTCGAGATAGCGGTGAAAGTCCTCGGCCATCAGAGGGTCGCGCTCCAGTCGGTACCGGAGGTGCATCGTGCCGTAGGCCACGTGTCGCGCCTCGTCCTGCATGCAGAGCCGGAAGATCTGCTGCTCGACGGGCGAGGGGGCGATGGCCTCGCCGGCGCGGAACAGGGAGAGCACGATCCCCTCGCCCAGCAGGTGCATGAGCGCGGACCCCTCGTCGTAGCCCTCGGCGTCGAGGATCAACTGGAGGAAGCGCTCCACCACCGCCGTCGCCCGACCCAGACCTCCTCCGTTGGCCAGCGCCCGCTTCCGGAACACCTCGGTGTGCCTGGCCTCGTCCATGATCTGGGTGCAGAGAAACATCTTGGCCTCGACAAAGTCGTGGTTGATACGCCAGAGCCACTTGGCCGGAAAGTCGGCGGCCACCATCTCGACCTCGGAGAGCACCGTGGCCAGCTGGCACATGGCGTGCTCCACGTCGGGGTCCAGGGGCTCGAGTGCGCCCCAGGGGATGTCCCGGGTCGCGCTCCACTGCCGGCTCACGGCCTCCTCGTACAGGTCCATGACGTTGTCGGACCACACCTCGGCCTTGTCGTTGATCGTGTACCCGAGGTCGGGGACGGCGGGGTCCACCGACGCACCCCTCGGGGCCATCGATCGACGCGGGGCGTGGTCGGGCACGTCCCCATAGCTTCCGCAGGCGATGTCGCGCAGCGTGAGTCCCGTCTTGCCGGGAAGGGCCCGCACCCCCCATTCAGAGCCGGTGTCTCGCAGCCATCCGAGGTCAAACTCCCCCCTGGCCGAACGCTTGAGATAGTCCAGGTCAAGACCTAGCGCCATTACCCACCTCCGTGGTTCCACTCCGATGAAGCGGTGAGACAGCATCTGGTTCTTTGTCTCTCCCCGTGCAGGCTACGGCCGGGCTCGGCGCCCGCTCTAGGGCCGAAAGTCCCATGAACGCCCCTACCCCGGAGGCCACCGATCCGCGCGCGGTGCGCCGCGGCAACGCTTCCCGCCGGGTGGCGGGTCGCTCGGCCCGCCAGGGTGCGCACTACCATCGGCCGGTCAGCATCACGCGGTTGACGGGGCGGGAGCGATCGCCCCCTGGGGAGGTCGTCATGAACTATCCATTGGACGTCGGTGGGGTCGGTGACTACCCCGTGAGGGTGGGCAGCATGCTGTTGACCCTGGTGGAGCCCAATCCTGGGTTCGCGCGCGCCTACAACCGCTGGTACGAGCGGGACCATTACTACGCCGGCTGCCTGGTCGGCCCCTGGCTGTTCGCCGGGAGCCGATGGGTGGCCCCCCGCACCCTGAAGGACCGTCGGTGGCCGGCCGAGAGCTCCATCGCCAGGCCGACCGACGCCGGGAGCTACGTGGCCATCTACTGGGTGGAGCAGGGCCACCACGAAGAGCACTTCGAGGAGTGGGCGGTTCCCCAGGTCCGTGAGCTCTACGCCGGTGGCCGAGGGTTCCCTGAACGCACCCACGTGCACACGGCCCTGTACAACCAGTTGGCGACCGTGTACCGCGACGAGGACCCTGTCCCGGTCGAGCTGGCCCTCGACCACGGCTACGACGGCCTGATCATCCTGTGGTGGGACGCCCGGTCGGGCACCGCCCAGGACCTCCACGACCGTCTGGCCTCGGACCACCTGGGGACTCTCCTCCAGGGCTCCGAGATCGAGATGGCCTCGGACTGGGTGCCCTCGGTGCCCGACGAGGGTCCCCGGGACGTCCCGATGGACCTGGGATCGCCGGCCGGGGGCACCGACCGCCTGGTCCAGCTCCTCTTCGTGGGCGGCGACACCGAGGCGGCCGTCGAGCGGGTGCGGGCCTACACCGACAGCGTGGAGTCAGCCGGCCTGGCCGACCTCCGGCTGGCCGCCCCGTTCTTCCGCACCGTGGTCGGGACCGACGCGTACGTCGATCAATTGTGAGTGATCGGCCCGCTCCCGCCCCGTTCACCGGGCTCTCCCACCTGCAGCTGCTGGTGTCCGACGTCGGGGCCAGTGCGGTCTGGTACCGGGAGGCGCTCGGCATGGAGGGATTCCTCGAGGATCCGTCGGTGGGCTATGTCGCCCTCCGCCATCAGCCCTCCCGGGTGGTCGTCGTGCTGACCGCCCGGGAAACGGACGGGCCGCTGGTGAGTGATGAGGGGGCCCTCGACCATGTGGCCTTCGCCGTCCCTGACAGGGACGCCCTGCAGGCCTGGGCCGACCACCTGACCGCGGTGGGCATCGGGCACGGCGGCGTCATCGCCGAGGACGGCCGCCCCTCGCTCCAACTCGTCGACCCGGACGGCATTGCCATCGAGCTCGTGGCCCCGGCCCCCCGGTCCGACCGCCACTGAGAGGCCCCCGGGGCGGAACCAGTGCCCTAGATGCCCAGCGACGAGGAGCGCAGACGGTCGGCCAGGGAGTCGTCCCCACTGACCTCGACCCGAGCAGCACGTTGGCGACCCGACCCGAACAGGGTCAGCTCACCGGGGTCCCCGCTGACCACCACGGTCGGGCCGCTGCCGGCCGTCTTGGGCTCCCGGCCCGGCGACGCCACCTCCACGGTGGCCCCGATCGCCCTGGCCATCCCGCCCGGGCCTACCCGCTTCCACAGCGCGTCGGCCAACGACGGAGTCAGCGGACGGGGCTGCCAGGCGGGCTGAGCCCGCCGGACGTCCTCCACATGGATGAAGAACTCGATGGTGTTCATGGCCGGGTCGAGCGGCCGCAGCAGTGCGGGCGGCCCGCGTCGGACGCGGTCGACCAGCTCGGGCCATGTCATCCGGTCACGGGCGGCGCGACGGACCCGGTCGGTGTACCCGGCCAGGGGAGCCCAGACCAGACCAGGGCCACTGTCGGGGCGCCGCTCCCGCACCACGAGGTGGGCGGCCAGGTCCTTGGTCGTCCATCCGGCGCACAGGGTCGGCGCCTCGGGCCCGAGCTCCTCGAAGAGGTCGACGAGCGTTTGGCGCTCCTGCTGGGCATCGGAGAGGGGAGGCATCACCGGAGACTACGACCGCCAGGCGCCTGTTGCCTCCAGGCGGTCGGCACCGCCCGCACCGGGCGCGCCCTCCGGTCTCCCGCGGCCCGGGTGGTACGGCTGGGCCGGCCCAGGGATCGCCGGGAGGCTCGACGTGTACCCGGTCGCGTAGTGTTCGCTCGACCAGGCCCGTACCCGTGGCCGACCACCGGAACGGTGGACGACGGGGGCCGAACGACAAGAGGAGACGGGCCGACATGACCTTTGTTCCCTACGACCGCCCGGTGCGGGCCGCCTTCGTGGGCCTCGGGCGCATTTACGACCTCAACATGCGGGCCTATGCGGACAACCCCGATGTCGAGGTGGTGGCCCTCGTCGACCCGAGCGAGGAGCGCCGTGCCCAGCGCCAGGCCGACTGGCCCGAGGCGCGGACGTTCGCCTCGGTGGCCGAGTTGGCGGCCAGCGGGATCGAGGTAGACGCCGTCGAGGCGCTGCTGCCCATCCCTCTGCACGTGGAGGGGGTGATCGAGCTGCTGGGGAATGGCTGGCACGTCAACCTGCAGAAGCCCATGTGCAACGACCTGGCCAGTGCGGCGATGATGCTCGACGCCGCCCGGGCCAATGACCGGCAGCTGCGGGTCATGGAGAACTACATCTTCTACGCGCCCCTGGTGAAGATGAAGGAAGTGATCGAATCAGGAGAGATCGGACCGGTGAGCAGCTACACCATGAAGATGGTGGCCAGCGGACTCGGCGGGTGGGACGTCCCGGGCAGCAGCTACGAGTGGCAGTTCATGCAGATGCGCGACGGACGCGGCATTCTCGTCTTCGACGACGGTTGGCACAAGCTGGCGACGGCGCTGTGGCTGTTCGGCCCCATCAGAGAGGTCCGAGCCTGGGTGGGTGGCACCGAAGTCATGGAAGGCATCGAGATCGATGCCCCCACGACCATCGTGTGGGAGCACGAGAACGGCGTGCGGGGCGTCTGGGACATCTCCCTCGCCCCGGACATGTACCTGCGCTCGGACTACTACACCAACGACGAGCGGTGGGAGGTGACCGGCCGCAAGGGATTCGCCCGGGTCAACCGGTGCACCGGTCGAGGCATCCAGCAGCCCAGTCTGGAGGTCTACGCCGACGGTGAGATGCGGTCGTACCATGCCCTCGACGACGACTGGGCCAGCAGCTTCCGCGATTCGGGAAGGCACTGGCTCCGCTGGCTTCACACGGGGGACGGCCCGATGCAATGGAGCGGCGACGAGGCCGTCTCCGTGCTGCGCTTCGCCCTGGCGGTCTACGCCAGCAGCGAGGCCGGGAGCATCGGCGTGGATCCCGCTTCGCTGGAGTAGCCACCGCCGTTGGCGCCGAGGAATTCGTTCGGTACCTCGGTCCCATGGCACGCCACGTGGTCGTGGCTGCTGGCCGGCGAGCCCGAACCGGCCGACCGGTCGGGTTGCGCCGACAGCGTCATCACAGCGTGGTCGACCGGCTACCCGATCGAGTCGCCGCCCTCAAAGACGTGGAGGCCTTGGTGCCCCACACCCTGGCCACCCTCCAACACACGCGCGCCCGGCGGCGCCCATCCCTCCAGAGAGCTGCCTGGCCGAGGTGGGCTCGTCCTGGGTCGAGGTCTCGCCCTTCGTCGCCACCGCCGAACGGGTACGGACCGACCCGGCCTGGCGGTGGTGCACGTGCGCTGCGGGCACAAGGTCACGGCGTACGCCTTCGACGACCTGCAGACCGTGGCGGCGCCCATCCCCGGACCGGTCGGGCCGGGGGACCGATCCGGGTAGACCGATTCTGCGGGGGGTTGTCTCCGACCCCGCTGCAGGTATTAAATACAAGACATATCGGATCGAAATTGATCCGGCCGGCGCCGGCGGCACCCAGGGCCCGGCACACCCCCGCCACCAGAGGAGTTCTGCCCATGCCCGCACTCGATCGAAAATGGTGGACGCTGATCGCCGTCTGCACCGCCACCTTCATGCTCCTGTTGGACATCACCGTCGTGAATGTGGCCCTGCCCGACATCCAGCAGTCGCTGCACTCCTCGTTCAGTGACATCCAGTGGGTGGTGGATGCCTACTCCCTCACGCTGGCCGCCTTCCTGCTGACCGCCGGCGTGGTCGGCGACATGTTCGGTAGGCGGGAGGTGTTCGCCGTCGGGCTGGGGGTGTTCTCGGTGGCCTCCCTCACCTGCGGGCTGTCCACATCGTCTCTGATGCTCAACCTGTCACGCGCCGCCCAGGGCGTCGGCGGGGCCATCATGTTCGCCACCTCCCTGGCCCTCATCGCCGCCGCCTTCACCGGCAGGGAGCGGGGCACGGCCTTTGGGATCTACGGTGCCGTGCTGGGCGGGGCCGTGGCCGTCGGACCCCTGATCGGCGGGGCGATCACGAGTGGCATCGGCTGGCGGTGGATCTTCTTCGTCAACGTGCCCATCGGGATCCTGGCCATCGGCATCACGCTGGCCAAGATCCAAGAGTCGAAGGACCCCAACCAGCGACGGGTCGACTGGATCGGGTTCATCTCCTTCTCCGCCGCCCTCTTCCTACTGGTCTTCGCCCTGATCCGGGGCAACGACGACGGGTGGAGCAGCCCACTGATCGTGGGCCTGCTGGCCGGTGCCGTCGTGCTCCTGACGGTGTTCGTGGTCGCCGAATGGCGTGGGAACGACCCCATGCTGGACCTGACCCTGTTCAAGCGGCCGGCCATGTGCGGGGTGTCCCTGAGTGCCTTCACGCTGTCGGCGTCGATCTTCGCCCTCTTCTTGTACCTGACCCTCTACATCCAGGACGACCTGGGCTACGCCCCCCTGGCCGCAGGAGTCCGCTTCCTGCCCCTCACCATGTTGGCCTTCATCGTCGCCCCGATCGCCGGCAAGCTCACCGTGCGCGTCCACTCGCGCTACCTGCTCGGTTCGGGCCTCTTCCTCATCGCCGTCGGCTGCGCCCTCATGGCCACGACCAAGGCCGACTCGACCTGGACGGTGCTGCTCCCCGGCTTCATCGTGGCCGGAATCGGCATCGGCACGGTCAACCCGGTGCTGGCGTCGTCGGCCATCTCGGTGGTCCCCCCGGAGCGCAGCGGTATGGCCTCGGGGGCCAACAGCACCTTCCGCCAGGTGGGGATCGCCACCGGCATCGCCGGGCTGGGCTCGGTCTTCCAGTCCCAGCTCCAGACCCACACCCTCCACGCCCTCCGGAGCACCGCGGCCGGCCAGGGGCTGCTGGCCCACGCCGGGCCGGCCGTCCAGAGCGCCGTCCTCGGAGGGGCCGTGCACCGGGCCGCCGCGCTCCTGCCCTCCGAAGCGGCCAGGGCCGCCCTGCTCGGCGCCTACCGAACCGGCTTCTCGGCCACCCTCAACACGCTCATGGTGATCGGGGCGGTCATCGCCCTGATCGGCTCCGTCGGGGCGTTCGCGCTCGTCCGCCAGCGCGACTTCGTGCCCAGCGTCCACCCGACCGGCCCGCCGGTGACGGCCCCCGATGGCGCCGTCGAGGTGGCGCCGGCATGACGACGTTCGCCCGGTCTTCCACCGCAGCGGCGGCCACACCCTGCCGGTCCCCGGGCCGACCCCGGGACGCACGGGCCAGCACGGCCATCGCCGAGGCCGCTCTCCGTCAGCTGAACGAACTGGGCTACGCCAAGGTGAGCATGGAGAGCGTGGCCTCCGAGGCGTGTGTGGCCAGGGCCACCATCTACCGGCGCTACCGGGACAAGGCCGACCTGATCACGGCGGCCATCGCCGGCAACAGCACGGCCCACCTCGTAGGTGGGGTGTCGGGTGATCCCCGGGCCGATCTCATCGCCTACCTGGAGGAGTTCGATCAGCGGTTCGCCGAGGGCTGCCTCGAGGTGGTCGGGACCCTGATCGGCATGCGCGAGGACTCCTCGGCCCTTGACCTCCACCGCCGGCGCGTGGTCGGGCCCCGAGTGGCCTACCAGCGTTCGCTGCTCGAGCGGGCCCGGGAGCTCGGACAGCTCCGGGAGGACGCCGACCTCGACCTGGCTTTGCAGATGCTCACGGGTTCGGTGTTCGCCCGCCGGGTGGCCGGCCAGCCCAGCGAACCCGGATGGGCCGAGCGGGCCGTCGACACCGTCTGGGCCGGGATGGGCCCGCGGTCCGGGGCCACCTGACCGGGGCTGCCTGACCGGGTCGGCTCAGGGGAGGATGCCCCGAACGTAGGCGGCCTGCCCCGCGTGCTGGAGATCGTCGGCGACGACACTGACCAGTCGGACCTGCAGGGTCACCGGCGGGTCCCACCGGGTGTCCACCACCCGGTCGAGGTCGCCCTCGGCGAGGGTGCGAACGAAGGCCTGGGTCCGCTGGTGGACGTCCTCGAAGTAGCCGAGGAGCAGCGCGGCCTCGGCGGTGACCAGGCCCACGGTCTCGGCATCGTGGCCGTAGCCGGTGTCGTCCCGGTCGAGAGGGAGGGCGAACCGGTCGGCCCATCCCTTGGTCACCCACACCTGCTGGCCGTCGTCGACTCCGGCCACGTGGTCGTCCTGGATGCGGGTCAGGTGCCACACGAGCCAGGCGATGGAGTTGGACTCGCCCCCGGGGCGGTGGGCCAGCTCTTCGGACGAGAGTCCGTTCACCGCCGGGTGCACCGCGTCCCGGATCCGCTCGAAGGCGTCTGCCAGCAGGTCCATGCTGTTCACCGTTGCTCTCCTCTCGTCGGTGGTCAGAAACCGGGGAAGACCTGCCGCAGCTGTTCGACGGTCGGGCCGTCGACGCCGGCGGGCGTGTGGTCAGGATCGAGTCGACCGTAGACCAGCCGGATGAACGCCTCGGCGGGCAGGGACAGCTGGCCGTCGGATCCGGGCGCCGAGGTCAGCCGTACCGAGTCGGCCGTCATGACCAGGGCCAGGCCACGATCGGGATCGCTGGTCCGCACGGGGACAGTGGTGTCGGTGCCGGGTGGCCGACCCACCAGGCCGGCGATGACCGACACACCGTCGACCATGACCGGCATGGCCTCGGCGGACAGCGTCGCGCCCGGGTCGAAGACCACCTCGATATTCCAGGTGTGGACCACGTGGTCGGCCAGCCGCAGGCCGACGAAGGCGGCGAAGTCGAGGCTCATCGGGCCCATGGCGAACCGGAAGACCGACCGCTGCTCCTCGGTGACCCCGTCCAGGGCGGCCACGAGGGTGGCATCGGCGGCCAGGGCCCCGGCGGCCTGGTCGTCGGGTGACATGGTGACCCACTCGTCCCAGACCGACTGGTTGAAGGCACCGTCGGGCTCCCGGCCGGCCAGAGTGTCCTCCAGGCCCCGCCGCATGATGACCCCACCCGAGCCGACATGGGACAGCACGTCGGCGATGGTCCACTCCGTGGGGTAGGCCGACTGGCGGAGCTGATCGGGACTGAGGTCGCCCACGATCGTGCGAAGGTGGCCCACGGAGGCGTGCAGGGCGGCAAGTTCTTCGCTCATGGTCATCCGTTCGCGGTGGGTGGGGTTGTGGGGTCCGACCCTATCCAGATCGGCTCTGGCCCGGTACGCCGCCGCCCCGGCCCGACGGGGGCACCGGCCGACCGGGTATTGCCCCGCCGAGGGCTTTGGGTACAGGGTTGGGTAGTCGATCAGGAGGTGCACCGTGGCCATCGCCACCATCAATCCGGCTACCGGACAGACCGTCAAGACATTCACCGAGTTCACCGACGCCGAGGTCGAACAGACCCTGGCCCGAGCCGCGGCCACCTACCGGTCCTACCGCTCCACGTCCTTCGCCGAGCGCGCCGCCTGGATGGTGGCCGCCGCCGACATCCTCGACGCCGAGGTGGACTCGGTGGCCGAGATGATGACCACCGAGATGGGCAAGACCCTGGCCGCGGCCCGGCTGGAGGTGCAGAAGTGCGCCAAGGCCTGCCGCTATTTCGCCGAGCACGCCGAGGGGTTCCTGGTGGACGAGCCGGCCGACGCAACCGCCGTGGGGGCCGGTGCCGCCTACGCCCGCTACCAGCCACTCGGACCGGTGCTGGCCGTCATGCCCTGGAACTTCCCGCTGTGGCAGGTCATGCGGTTCGCGGCACCGGCCCTGATGGCCGGCAACGTCGGCCTGTTGAAGCACGCCTCCAACGTCCCCCAGACCGCCCTGTTCCTCCACGACCTGTTCGCCCGGGCGGGCTTCCCCGGGGGAGCGTTCCAGACCCTGCTCATCGGGTCCTCGAAGGTGGAGGGCGTCCTCCGAGACGAACGGGTGGTGGCCGTCACCCTCACGGGCTCGGGACCGGCCGGCTCGTCGGTGGCCGCCGTGGCCGGCGAGATGGTCAAGAAGTCCGTGCTGGAGCTGGGCGGCAGTGACCCGTTCGTGGTCATGCCCTCGGCCGACCTGGCCCGGGCCGCCGAGGTGGCCACCACGGCCCGCTGCCTCAACAACGGACAGTCGTGCATCGCCGCCAAGCGGTTCATCGTCCATCCGACGTCGCCGACGAGTTCGAGCACCTCTTCGTCGACCGGATGGCGTCACGGGTGGTGGGCGACCCCATGGACGAGGGCACCGACATCGGCCCCCTGGCCTCCGAGCAGCAGCGGGACGACATCGTCGAACTCGTCGAGGACGCCCTGGCCCACGGGGCCGCGGCGAAGTGCGGCGGGGTGGTGCCCGACGGTCCGGGGTGGTTCTACCCGCCGACCGTGCTCACCGGCATCACCCCGGCCATGCGCATCCACACCGAGGAGGCGTTCGCCCCGGTGGCCACCCTGTACCGGGTGGCCTCGATCGAGGACGCCATCGAGTTGGCCAATGCCACCGAGTTCGGCCTGGGGGCCAACGCCTGGACCGCCGACGAGGCCGAGCGCGAGCAACTCATCACCGAGCTCGACGCCGGGATGGTCTTCATCAACGGCAACGTGACCTCCTACCCCGAGCTGCCCTTCGGCGGCATCAAGACCTCGGGGTACGGACGCGAACTCACCGCCCACGGGATCCGGGAGTTCTGCAACCTGAAGTCGGTGTGGGTGGGCCCGTCGGCGAGCTGACCGACCGGGTCAGGCCGAGCGCAGCTGCTCCAGCAGCCCGGCCGGATAGGGCGAGTCATACGGGGTCACGCCCAGCAGTGACCGGATCTCGGTCACGGGCCGGTCCCAGACGGTCTCCCACTCCACCCCCACCAGGGGCGGCGTCCGACGCCCGTGGGTGTAGGCCGATAGCACGGTGTCGAGCAGGAAGCCCATCCCCTCGAAAGGCTCGGTGAAGGCCACCTTCGTCAGCACCATCCCGAGGAACATGGATGAGTACTGGTGGCCGAACTGGGCCAGTTGGAAGGCCGAGATGGCCACCTCGTGGAGCCCGGT
This sequence comes from uncultured Acidimicrobiaceae bacterium, assembly GCA_963835465.1. GTDB lineage: Bacteria > Actinomycetota > Acidimicrobiia > Acidimicrobiales > RAAP-2 > Bog-756. Next base: position 118,037 of record CAWIFR010000004.1, on the reverse strand, counting down.
GGTCTCGTAGCCGGCCACCAGGTGCCAGATGTCGTGGCACTGGAGGATCCGGATGTTCAGGTACCCGAGGGGCTCGGGGAGGTCGCCGAGATCGAGGGCGTCCCGGTCGAGCACCTCGAGGTCGAAGCCGTCGTCGACCACCAGCGAGTGCAACCGGTCGCCGAGCGAGCCGCCGGGGCAGGCGGCCAGGTCCTCCAGGGTGAAGCGGGGAGGCAAGCCCCGGGCCGCGGCTTCGGCCACTCCCGGGTACTGCAGGGCCATGGCCGCCACCCGCCGGTGGAACGACGGGGTGAGCAGCCCCGTGAGGGCGGCCGTGCGCACCGTGATGTCGGCCGGGTCCCGGCCGGCCTCGGGGTCGACGACCAGCTCCCAGAACCCATCCCACAGGACGGCGGGGACCGCGCCGGGTTCGGCGTCGGCAATCACGGGGGGGCCGCTCGGGGCCTCGCCCAACCAGCCTTCGGCGAGGCCGTCGTAGACCTCGACGAGCCGCTCGGGATTGGCGGTGGCCACCGAGACGCAGCCGGCGGCAATCCGGAAGGTGGCCTCGGGGTCGCCCGACCGCAGGGCCTCGGCGTCGGCCCGGGCCGCGTGCCGACTCCCCCCGAGGCCCGAGCGCGCCTCGAACTGCTCCATCCCTGCGGTTCTGGTCTCCATGGCGTCCCCCCGGGTCCGGAAGGCCAACCCTACCCCGGGGCCCCAGGCGGGACGGGGTCCGCCTTCACGACCCCGCCGACCTGGTCCACCACGTTCGGCGCGACCGGCCGGGCCTATGATCGCCGTCGAGGACGGGCTATCCGGGATCGGCCCGGGTCGTGCGGGAGGGGAGGCGTCGATGTCGTTGGAGTACGAGGAGGCCTTCGCCAAGGTCACCGGCCCCGGCCAGCTGTTCGAGCTCACGGAACAGACCATCGACGGCATCGGCTACCGCCTGTTCGCCAACGCCCCACCGACCCTGGCTCAGCTTTTCGCCGGGGCACGCGAGGAGCAGTCGACCTTCCTCGTCTACGAGGACGAGCAGTGGACCTTCGATCACACCATGCGCCATGTCGACGCCCTGGCCCACGCCCTGGTCCATGAGTTCGGCATCACCAAGGGCGACCGGGTGGGCATCGCCATGCGCAACCTGCCCGAGTGGATCGTCTCGTTCGCCGCCATATTGTCGGTGGGCGCGGTGTCGGTGTCCTTCAACGCCTGGTGGACCGAGACGGAGCTGGACTACGCCATCGGCGACTCCGGCGTCTCCCTGCTCCTCACCGACCCCGCCCGCACCGACCGGGCCCACCGGCCGGCCCGGGAGCGGGGCGTGCCCATGGTCGTGGCCCGAGCCGACCGGCTGGAGCCCCTCCCCTCCGGCGTCCAGCACTACGACGACGTGGTGACCCTGGGGCGGGCGATGCCCTCGGTCGAGGTACTGCCCGAGGACGACGCCACCATCCTCTACACCTCGGGCACCACCGGCTTCCCCAAGGGGGCGGTGTCCACCCATCGGGCCGTGACCCAGTCGCTGATGGCCTTCTGGGCCAACAGCGTGATCCAGACGGCCCGACAGGGGAACGATCCCCTCGGCGGGGGCGGGTTCGCCCCCTGCTTCATCCTGATCGTGCCGCTCTTCCACGTGACCGGGTGCGTCCCGGTGATGCTCTCCTGCTTCGGGATGAAGTTCAAACTGGTCATGATGCACCGCTGGGATCCCGAGACCGCACTGCGGCTCATCGAGGCCGAACGGGTGACGGCCTTCGTCGGGGTGCCCACCCAGAGCTGGGACATGCTCGAGAGCCCGGCCTTCGAGCGCTACGACACCTCGTCCCTGGCCACCATCGGGGGCGGAGGGGCCCCGGCTCCGACCACCCTGGTCGACCGGGTGGAGAAGGGCTTTCGACGGGGCCGACCCAACATCGGCTACGGCATGACCGAGACCAACGCCTTCGGGCCGGGCAACAACGGCGACGACTACGTGACCCACCCGGCCTCCACCGGACGGGCCACCACCACCATCATGGACGTGGAGATCCGGGACGAGGACGGCGTGGCCGTCCCGGTCGGGGGCCGAGGGCAGATCTGGATGAAGGGACCCAACCTCATTCGGGGCTACTGGAACAAACCCGAGGCCACCGCCGAGACCATCGTGGACGGGTGGCTCGCCTCGGGCGACCTCGGCCGCATCGACGAGGAAGGGTTCCTCTACATCGAGGACCGCGCCAAGGACATGGTGCTGCGGGCGGGCGAGAACGTGTACTGCGCCGAGGTGGAGAGCGCGATCTACGAACACCCCGGGGTGTATGAGGCCGCAGTCTTCGGGGTCCCCCACGAGCGGCTGGGGGAGGAGGTGGCCTGCGTGATCCAGCGGAAGGAGGCCCCCGGCCTCACGGCCGACGAGCTCTCCGAATTCCTGGCCGAGCGGCTGGCGCCGTTCAAGATCCCCAGCCGGGTGGCCTTCGCCGAGGAGCGACTGCCCCGGAACCCGTCGGGCAAGATCCTGAAGCGGGAGCTCCGGGAGCAGTACTTCGGTGACGGGCAGCCCGGCGGCACACCGACGGACGAGCGGACCTAGCGAAAGGAGCTGCCCATGGACCTCGAGGCCGCCACCGCCTCCGAGCTGCTCGGGGCCATCACCGACCGCTCGGTCTCCAGTCGCGAGGTGCTCGAGCACCTGGTGTCGCGGGTGGACCGGCTCAATCCCGACCTCAACGCCGTGGTCGCCCTCGACCTCGACCGGGCCCGGGACGAGGCCGACGCCGCCGACCGGGCCACGGCCGCGGGCGGGCCGACGGGGCCGCTGCACGGGCTACCCATGACCGTGAAGGACGTGTGGGAGACCGAGGGCCTGGTCACCACCTCGGGCGCCCCGGAGCTCTCGGACTACGTGCCGGCCACCGACGCCCTGGCCGTGGCCCGGTTGCGAGCGGCCGGTGCCATCATCTTCGGCAAGACCAACACCCCCCTCTACGCCGGTGACTTCCAGACCTTCAACGACGTCTACGGCGTGACGAACAACCCCTGGGACACCACCCGCACCACCGGGGGATCATCGGGCGGCTCGGCCGCGGCGGTGGCCGCCGGGCTCACCCCGCTCGAGCTGGGCAGCGACATCGGCGGGTCCATCCGCAACCCTGCCCACTTCAACGGGGTATACGGCCTGAAGCCGTCGTGGGGCGTCGTCCCCGGTCGCGGCCACATCCCCGGGCCGCCGGGCACCCTGGTGGAGGCCGATGTCAACTGCAACGGTCCGCTGGCCCGCAGCCTCGTCGACCTCGAGTTGGGTCTCGACGTTCTGGCCGGGCCCCTGCCCGAAGACGCCGCCGGCTGGCAGCTCAGGCTCGATGCCGGGCCGCCCCTCAACGGGATGGAGGAGCTGCGGGTGGCCACCGTCTTCCACGAGGGCACCGACGTCCTCCCCCTGGCCGCCGACGTCCGAGCCTGCCTGGACGGGTTCGCCGGGCGGCTGGCCGGGGCCGGGGCCCGGGTGGAGCCGATCGACCTGCCCGTCCCCTTGGCCCAGGGGCTCCTCTCGTGGCAGGAGCTGGTGCTGCCCATCATCGGGATGGGCCTGCCCGAGGACGACTACGCGTCGTTCGCCGAGCTGGAGGCGGTGCCGGGGGACGATCCCCTGATTGTGGCCGGGCGGGCCCTGGCCGCCCGGTACCGCACCTGGGCCCGGGCCAACGGGCGGCGCCAGCACCAACGGGCCGCCTGGGCCGGCTGCTTCGACCACTACGACGTGGTGCTGGCCCCGGTGATGCCGACGGCGGCGTTCCCCCACGACGTGGACCGGCCGATCACCGACCGCGTCCTCGACGTCGACGGTGCACCGCTCTCCCATCTGGTGGCCATGGCCTGGTGTGGCGCCATCGGCAGCGTGCTGCTCCCGGTGGTGACCCTGCCCACCGGGCCCACCCCGGGGGGACTGCCGGTGGGGGTCCAGGTCATCGGGCCGTTCCTCTCCGACCGTCGGCTGCTGCGAGTGGCCGGCCTGCTGGACGAGGCGGCCGGACCCGGCTTCACGCCGCCCCCGATGGCAGGGATCGGTGCCTGAGCAGCCCGGGCCGAGGGCAGGTGGTCAGCCCGCCCGACGGAGGGTGTTGTGGTCGGTGTGGGCCAGGGGCTCGTCCATCTCGCTCATCCGGAGCATGGTCACCTCGTCGTAGGACCAGGTGTCCTGCCCGAGGGTGATGGTGACCTCGTAGCTCAGGGTGCTGGCGTGAGCGGCCAGGTACTGGTTCTCCCCGATGCCGTAGAGCTGGTGGCCGTGCTCCGCCTTCAGCGTGAACTCGGTGGCGTCGGCCGACGCCGTGCCACCGGCCAGGGTGGTGATGCCCCGGGGCACCACGAACCCCTTCATGATCTCGCCGGTGGCCGCGTCCCACAGCCAGTACCCCACCTCGGTGTGGAAGGGGTTCTCCTCGTCGTTCCGCCACATGGCGCTCTTGTAGTCGAGGCCGTAGAGGTGCTGGTCCCCGTTGTCGACGGGGCCGAACGGCTTCATGCTGCACTTCTCGCGGTAGGGAGTGCCGAGCACCTTCTCCCGCGCATGGGAGTACGCCGTGTCGAGGCCCCCGCTCTCGCTCTCCCACTCGCCGGCCAAGAGTCCCAGGGGACCCCATTCGTTAGCCATCGTCCACTCCGTTCTCCGAGGATGTTGCCGGTCAGTCTAGGGAGTCGGTCCACGCCCGCCGAATCGGCCCGTCGGGCGCGGTCAGTGGGAGGAGGCGTAGGCGGCGGCCTGGCGGTGGACGATGGCCACCAGATTTCCGAGGCCCAGGTTGACGTCCACCAGGTGCAGGCCCCAGCCCGGAGTCGGACTGGCGTGGATCAGTGGAGCGCCGCGTCGGGGCGTGACCTCCAGGACACTGGCGCCTCCCGCGGTGGAGCAGCGGGCGGTGTAGGCCCCGGGCACCGACACCCACGTGGTGGCCGTCCGGGGCACCGAGTAGCCCAGCAGGGCGATGCCGGCGGCGATGGAGGACCCGGGGGCGAACGGGGCGCTGGGCAGGATGGGGTCGAGCACCCCGGTCCCCCCGCTCAGAGCGCCGGGATTGGTGCAGAGCACCTGGAGGCCCGGCGCGGACGTGCGCCCGAACAGTGAGTCGGACGGCGGGGAGGCGTCGAAGGTGGAGTAGGCGATGACGCATCCGGTCTGGGAGGCGGCATGGCAGGCCCGGATGTGCTTGAAGTCCCCCCCGACGTCGGAGCCCTTCCTCACGGTCACGTTCCCCCCGAGGAGCAGGGCCGACACGAGCAGGTGGCGCGCCGTGGGCGTGGGGTCGATCTGGGTGGTGATGAGCTGGCGGAGCAGGAACGAGCCCTGCGAGTGGCCGATGAGCACGACACCCCGGCCGTGGTTGTACCGCTGGAGGTAGGTCCGCCAGGCCGCCAGCACCCCGCCGTAGGCGAGTGCGGACTCGGCCCCGGTCACCTCGCCGTTGATGGCCGAGATGGTCAGCTGGCGGTACATGGGGGCGAACACCCGGCACTCGCCGGAGAACCGGGCTGCCTGGTAGAGGGCGATCGACCGTTCGGTGGGGTCGATCGTCAGATCGGCGTTGGCCGTCTTCTGGTCGCTCACCGTCGGGTAGACGTAGAAGCAGTCAATGGCCGGGTGCGCCGTCGCCTTGGGGGTGCTCGTGCCGACCACACGGCCCGAGGGGGTGGCCCGGGTGGTGGCCAGTCCCGGGGTGCACGGGTCGTCGGCCATGCCGGGGCGGCAGAGCCACACGGTGGCCGCCGGCGACGATGCCGGGACCGGGGCGGCCATGGCCAGGCCGACGCCGGTGGTGCCGAGGGACACCAGTGCGACTGCTGCTGCCACCGAGGTCCGGAGCCCACGCAGGGGCCGGCGGGGGGAGGGCCGGGAACGAACGGTGGGACGAACCCGGGGGACGCCGCCCGGCGGACTCAGGACGGCGCGACCTCGCCCACGATGGTCCCGTACATGTCGTTCAGGGGGTACGAGAGCAGCTCCAGACGCTCGCCGTCGGGGCCGGGGAAGTAGGCCGAGGTGCCGTTCACGATGTGGGTCTCGACTCCGGCCGCCTGGACCTTGGCCACTAGCCGGTCCCACTGCTCGGGGGTCACCGAGATGGCGATGTGGTGCAGCCCTCCGAGGACCTCGCGGTACGGGCCGAGGTCGAGTCCGGGGAAGTCGAAGTAGGCCAGGTAGTTGCCGTGACCCACATCGAAGAAGAAGTGGGTGGAGCCGCGGTAGTCCCGGTTCTCGAAGAGCTCGGCCAGGGGGAACTCCAACAGGTCCTGATAGAAGGCGATGGTCCGCTCCACGTCGCTGCTCACGAGGGCGAAGTGGTGGAGGCCCCGGGCCGACGAGGCCGGTCGCCCGCCCGGCGGACGGAGGTGGTGCTCCCTCAGGGCCGCCCACTCCCCACTCCGGTCGACACTGCTCCCATGGTCCGTCATCGGCGGTCACCTCCCTTGGGCAGCACGGTATCCCACGGCGGCGTCGGCAGGCCGCGCCGAGCCCGGACCAACGATGCCGGCATGGGCCGGTGGGCACCACACCGTGGGTCCGAGTGGGCCCCCGATCGGCGAGGGTGCGAAAACCCCATTCTCCATGACCGGTCCAACCGTGCCATCATCCGGAGAGGAAGAGTCACCACCCCAGAGAGGAAGCACGAATGAGCGACCTGCTGTTGGCCGACGAACGAGAAGCCGTGGCCAGGGCCAGCCGCCACCTGGCCAAGACCGGCCTGGTCATTGGCACCGCCGGGAACATCTCGGCCCGCAAGGACGACCTGGTGGCCGTCACCCCTACCGGGGCGGACCTGGGCGACGTGACCGCTGAGATGGTGACCGTCATCACCCTCGACGGCGAGCACGTCGACGGGGAGCTCGCCCCCACCTCCGAGGTGCCGCTCCACACCGGCATCTACAAGGCCACCAACGCCCGGGCCGTGACCCACGCCCACGCCATGGCCTCCACCGCCCTGTCGTGCACCCACGACGAGTTGCCCCCGCTGCACTACAGCTGCCTGGGACTGGGCGGGGCCCCGCGGACGGCGCCCTACGCCACCTTCGGCTCCCAGCAGCTCGCCGACAACGTCATCGAGGCGCTCCAGGGACGGAATGCGGCCATGATGCGCAACCACGGCTCCATCGCCTACGGCAACAAGATGAGTGAGGCCATCGAACGGCTCGAGCTGCTGGAGTGGCTGGCCGAGCTGTACTGGCGGGCCTCATCCATGGGCACGCCCGCCGTCCTCACGGACAAGGACTTCGAGGCCATCATCATGTCGGCCATGGAGAAGGGGTACGGGTCGATCAAGAAGGTGGACAAGAAGCAGTAGGCCGGCCGCCGGCTCACGCCGTGCCGGTCGTGGGGTACCGGTCAAGACCCGGTCGGTGATCGGCGTTCCGGGGCGGCTTGGCTCCGGCCAGTAGGTCGATGCCCACCAGAAGGGCGAAGAGGCCAATGGCGGCGGGCGCGTCCGGCCCCCCACCCGAGGACACCGACTCCCCGAACACCACGGTTCCAAACACCACACTGCCGAACAGGGTGATCGCATTGCTGGAAGCCATGGCCGGGGCCAGCACCCCGGCCTTCAAGGATGCCTGCTGCCGCACGAAGCCGACCAGGGCCGAGGCCACCAGCGCGTAGACGGTCCAGCTGGAGAGCAGGGCAGAGACACCGTGCCCGACCAGCTGGTCGAACGCCTTGGTGACCGCGGTCTGGAAGGCGAAGGCCACTCCGGCCGCCGATCCGAGGAGCAGGGCCCTGGCCGCGCCCTGCCGGCGCCGGCCCCAGTTTCCGAGCGTCAGGACGACGGCCGCAGTCACGAGGCCGGCCGACCACCAGGCCGAGGCCGAGGGCGTGGACGTCCCCCCCGGAGGGGGAGCCGGATGGGCCCCCGGGATCACTCCCCACTACCATCGTCGGGGTGACCGACATGCTGGACCTCTCCACCCACCTTCCGGAGCTGGAGCTGGCGGCGGGCGAGACGCTGGTCGAAGAGGGGGGCACGACCGGCGCCATCTGGGTGCTGGTGAGCGGGTCACTGCAGGTTCTGAAGGGGGACGTGCCGGTCAACGTGATCACTCAGCCGGGCGCGGTGGTGGGAGAGATGTCCGTGCTGCTGGGCACCCGGTCCGGGGCGACCGTCGTGGCCACCGAGACCTGCCGACTGCGCCACGCCGCCGACGGCAAGGCGCTGCTCCTGGACGACCCCGAGGTGACCAGGCTGCTGGCCGTCGGGCTGGCCGAGCGGCTCAACTTCGTGACTTCCTATCTGGCGGACCTCAAAGAGCAGTATGGCGACACGCCCGGGCTAGCCATGGTGCCCGACGTCCTCAGCCGCCTGTCCGAGCAGCGAAGCTCGGGGGCCCACCCGGGATCGGCCCGGGACCCCGAGCCGGAGTACTGAACCTGCCGGCTCAGAAGACCGTCCGCCCCGGGACGGTCAGTGCGCCCAGATCGACCTCCTCGGTGCCCAGCATGGACGACCAACGGGCCCACCCGCCGTCGAAGTCCAGTTCGACGTGCACGGGCACACGACCGATCTGATTCCCGGCGTTGAACACCCAGGTATCCCCGATGCGGTCGGCCCACGATCCGTCCGGTTTGAACGGTGATTCGTGCACGTGGCCGGTCAGCACCACGTCAGGTTGGTGCTCCTCGATCCATCCCCGCAGATCGGCGTCGCCATAGTCTCGGCTCCCCGTCCAGCTGGTGGTGGAACCCAGTGGCGGCCAGTGATACACCCACACCCAGCGCCGGAGCCGGCGGACCGACGTCGGCCTCGAGCTGGGCCACCACCCGGGCCCGACCGGCGGGCCCGTCCCACCACGGACAGACGGTCAACAGGGTGTCCTCGACGGCGAAGGAACTGCCGTCACTGGGGATGCCGGCCATGCGGGGGTCGGCCAGCCACAGGGCCGACTGCTCTCCCGCCGGGTCGGCACCGGTCAGGTCGTGGTTGCCCGAGGCCACCACGACCCGGGTCGCCGACCGCACCATGGCCAGGTAGCTGAGGACCACCTCGCTCTGGGCGTCGAGCGGCACCGCCGAGCGGAAGTTGAGGGTGTCCCCGGCCACCACCACCAGGTCATAGGACGGGGCAGCCGCCACCACCCAGTCCAGCTGGGGCAGGGAGTAGTGGAGGTCCGAGACTAAGAGGATGCGCACGGGACCGGGGGTGGCGAGGACGGCGGCCGGCGACAGTGGACGGGGCCGGGGGCTGTCAGGTGCTGGGTCATCGGATGGAGCGTCCCGGGGGTGGGTGGGCGCCCGACCCTAACGGAGAAACGGAGCCGATAGTGAGCTCCCCTGGGTCGAGCGGGTGGCGCAGATCCGGATCCCACTCCGTGACGATGGGCGGCGGTCCACTTCGACTGGATCCGCCGAGGGAGCGGAGGTCGTCACCACCCGGTCGTGCCGTGACCGTCGCTGCCCGTCGGCGAGGCCGCCTCCTGATGCCGACCGGTCCGCTGCCGGTCGGGGCTGTCCTTCCGGGACCCCGACCACATCGCCCTGGAGTTCTTCGCCCCGTCGTCCTGATTGCCCGCGGTGCCGAGCCGACGATGAGTTTCGCCCGGCGCTCCCGTCGACACCTCAGGAGAGACACCGTCGAGTGGAGGAGGCGCCATGCCCGGACGTCCCCGACCTCTGGTCCGATGCGCAAGCCGAGGAGGGCCCCGGGTTCTACCGTCCGTCTTCCCGAACTCGATGAACGCCGCCACCACGTGCTCGGGAAACGCCGAACCCGGCCCGGCCGGGTGCTCGCGGTGGCGTGCGAGTCGGACGGGCGGCCCTCCACCGGGATCAACGGTGGCCCGGCCTTCACCGTTGACGAGGCGGCCTGCCTACCCATCCAATGCGCCGATCAGGCCGGGTTCGACCACTTCCTGCTCGGGATGCTGAAGATCGATCGCGCCGCGCTCACCGCCGCCGGGGTTGAACCGGGCGTCCGACTCCGGGGGCGCCCCAGTGGCCCCTCCTAGGCTCACGGCTGTGGAGTTGCGGTACCTGTACGTGGGCTCGGCCGACGTCGGATCCGACCTGGCCGCCTGGTTGGTGGTGCCGGGGGCCCGCCTGCGGTGGCGCTTCCGCCACTTCGGTGCCGACGTGGCCGCAGTGGACCCCGGCGGCCGGCCCTTCGTCCTGGTAGCCGACCATCGCCCTCCGGGGACGGTCCTCCCGATCTATCGGGTCGACGACCTGGCCGACGAGGTGGGACGGCTGGAGGGCGAAGGGTGGGTGGCCGAGTCGGGCGCCGTTGGGACCCCCGAGGGCCCGGCCCGGCTGATGCGCTCTCCGGGGGGCGCCACGGTGGCCCTCCTCCGGGTCGACCGCCCGACCGCCATGGAGGACGCCTTCGCCGATCGCGACAACGCCCACCGGGTGACGTCCTGAGGGCGCCGTGCCCTCCCGGCCACCGTGCTGAAGGAGGCCACCGTAGGATGGCGCCCATGGACGGAGCGTTCGATCCGCCACCCGACCACCCCTGGATCCGGGTCTCCCCCCGCTTGGCCCAGATGCGCCGCACCCTGCTGCTCGGTCTCGGGATCCCCGTTGTGGCCGCCGTCACCGTGCCCGTGGCGTTCGCCTCGTCGCCGGCCGCCTTGATCGTGGGAGTGGTGGGCGCGGTGCTCCTCGGCTGGGGCTGGCTCTCCATCGGCCGCAACCTCCGCTCCTGGGGCTACGCCGAACGCCACGACGACCTCGTCATCACCCACGGAGCCATGTTCAAGAAGCTGTGCGTGGTCCCCTACGGACGGATGCAGCTGGTGGATGTGGAGGCCGGACCCATCGAACGCTCCTTCGGACTGGTGCACGTCAAGCTGCACACGGCCGCGGCGACCACCGACGCCAAGGTGTGCGGCCTCCTGCCGGGCACAGCCTCGGCTCTCCGCGACCATCTGACCCAGCTGGGTGAGGCGCACGCCAGTGGTCTCTGAGCAACCTGCGGCACCACCTGCCCCGGCGGCCGAAGAGACGTTCCGGCTGCACCCGCTCACCCCGGTGGCCCTGGGCGGCCGCATCCTCGGCGTACTGGCCGTGTTCACCCTGTTCAGCGTAGGTGGCCAGAAGGCGGGGGACGGCAGCGGGCCCAATGTGACCGCGCTGGTCATCTACGGCGTCCTGGCCGCCCTGGTGGTGGTCCGCGGCCTGATCACGGTGGCCTGCACGCGCGATCACCTGCTGGGTCGCGAGCTTCGTATCGACACCGGCCTGCTGCAGAAGCGGTCCAAGCGGGTCCGCCTGGACCGGGTCCAGAGCGTGGACGTCCTCGAGCCCTTCTCGGCTCGGGTCTTCGGCCTGGCCGAGGTCAAGGTGACCACCGCCGGGACCGAGCGGTCGGCGGTCCGGCTGCGCTTCTTGGCCAAGCCGGTCGCCCAGCGGCTCCGTGCCGACATGCTCGGGCGCTCGGCCGGCCTCGCCGAACAGGCCTGGGAGGCACCGGAGCGTCCGCTCCTGTCCGTGCCCCACGGGAGGCTGATCGGTGCCGTGCTGCTCGAGATGATCTCGTGGCGACTCATCTTCCTGCTGATCGGCCCCGCACTCACCGTGATCGGAAAGCAGAACGACCACCGGGCCACCTCGGGGGTGGGTGTCATCCTCATCCTGTGGTTCGGGGTGCTGATCCTCCATGCCATCTGGCGGCGCGTGAGCACACTGTGGGACTTCACCCTGACCGAGTCGGAGGACGGCCTCCGGGTGCGGCACGGCCTGCTGTCCACGAGCCGACAGACCGTGCCCCCCGGCCGGATCCAGGCCGTCCTGATCCATCAGCCCCTGGCCTGGCGACCCTTCGGCTGGGCCCAGGTGCGGATGAACGTGGCCGGTTACGCCGGGAGCGCCAACGCCAAGTCCACCGTCCTGCTCCCGGTGGCCGACCGTCGGTACGCCTCGGCCCTGGTCGGATGGCTGCTCGGCGGTGTCGACCTCGAGGCGGTCCCGCTCCAGCCACCGCCGCGGCGGGCCGGATTGCGGGCTCCCCTGTGGTGGCGCCGCCAGCTGGTCGGCTCCGACGAGCATGTCTTCGTGGTGCGTCACGGCCTCCTGTCGAGGACGATGGATGTGGTGCCCCACGAGCGGACCCAGAGCGTCCGCTTGACGGCCGGCCCCCTCCAACGGGCGCTGGGACTGGCCTCGGTGCACCTCGACTCGCCCCGGGGGCCGGTGAAGACCTGTGCAGCCAACCGAGATCGACAGACGGCCCGGGCCATGCTCGATCTCCAGGTCGAACGGGCCCGCCATGCCCGGCTGACCCCCTGGCAGCCGTCGGCTGCGGGGGCCCTTCGCGGCTGAGCCCCGCCCGGTCCTCCCGGGGCGCCACAATGAGGAGATGACCGTGCCGTCACGCTCGCCGGACGTGGTGGTGGTGGGCGGTGGCCTGGTCGGGAGCGCCCTGGCCTACGAACTGCTCAGCGACGGAGCCGCCACCGTGCTCATCGACCGGCACGACCCGGGCCGGGCCACCGATGCCGGGGCCGGCATCCTCTCGCCCGAGACCCATCAGGACCCCGACCCCGACGCCTTTGCGATCGGGATGGCCTCGGCCCTCCACTATCCGGGACTGGTCGACCGGCTGGCGGCGGACGGCGCCGACGAGCCGGGCTTCGCCGTCACCGGCTCGCTGCTGGTGGCCGAACGACCGGGGGACGACGACGTGATGGAGCGGGCTGCCCAGCTGATCGGCACCCGGACTCCCGGCCTGGTCACCGAGGTCGGACCAGCCGAGGCCGCCCGCCACTTCCCTCCCCTCGGTCCGGTGCGACGGGCCCTGTTCAGTCCCGCCGGCCGCCGGGTCGACGGCCGCGCCCTCAACCACGCCCTCCGGAGCGCCGCCGTCGCCCGGGGCCTGCGGGTGGTCGACGCCGGGGTGGCCTCCCTCGATCTCAACCGTGGGCGCGGCGTCGTCAGCGGGGTGGTGACCACCGAGGGACCGCTGGCCGCCGGATGCGTGGCCCTGTGCGGCGGCGCGTGGTCGCCGGCACTGGCCGGGTCGCTGGGTGTCGACCTGCCGGTGCGGCCCCTGAAGGGCCAGATCGTCCACCTCTCCCTGCCCGACACCGACAGTCGGGACTGGAGCATCGTGCAACCGGTCTTGGGCTTCTACCTGGTCCCCTGGCCCGACGGCCGGGTGGCCTGCGGAGGGACGATGGAGGCCGCTGCCGGCTTCGACGCCCGACCGACGGCCGGCGGGCTGCTCCAGCTCCTGCGGGAGGGCCTGCGGACGGCTCCCGGCCTGGCCGCGGCCACAGTGGTCGAGAGCCGGGTGGGACTACGACCGTCGAGTGGGGACGGGCGGCCGGTGGTGGGCCGGCTGCCGGGCTGGGAGAACGCCTTCGTGGCCACGGGGCACGGTGCCGAGGGGCTGCTGCTCGGCCCGCTCAGCGCCAGGGTGCTGGCCGATCGGATACTCGGGGTCGAGCCGGCGCCGGGATCGACCGCAGACCGGGTGGCGGCCCGGTGGTCACCCGGGCGGTTCGGGTCGGGCGGTGGGCCCTGAGACGAGGGCCCCGGACATCACGACGCTCCCGCCCACGGCCCCGGGGACCATCGGCGGACGGGTCCGCTACCTTGGGCCGTGATGGCCGCACCGCCCACCACCCTCGTCCTCCTCCACGGATTCGCCTCATCGTTCGACCACACCTGGCGCCAGAACGGGTGGGTCGACATCCTGGGCGACTTCGACTGCGCCGCCCCCGAGCTCGATCTACCCGGCCACGGCTCCTCGCCCCGGCCGACCGACCCGGGGTCGTACGCAACCGTCGAAGAGGACGTGGCCGAACTCCTGCCGGTGCCGATCAACGCGGTGGGCTTCTCGGCCGGCGGACAGATCCTGCTGCGAATGGCCATCGACCATCCCGACCGGTTCGAACGGCTGGCGCTGCTCGGAGTGGGTGACAACGTCTTCGAGGAACCAGACCCGAGCCCGATGGTCGACGCCATCGTGGCGGACCAGGAGCCCGAGGACGTCCAGGCCCGGCTGTTCCACCGGCTGGCCCGCAGCACCGGCAACGACCCCGGGGCGCTGGCCGCCTTCCTGCAGCGACCCCGGGCACCGGTCCGGGCCGAGGAGCTGGCCGCCGTCACCTGCCCGGTGCTGGTCGTGCTGGGCGACCGTGACTTCATCACCTCGGCGGAGCGGTTGGTGGAGGCGCTGCCCATGGCGACCTTCCATTCCCTGCCCGGCGTCGACCACTTCGCCACCCCCTCCAGCTTCGGGGCCATCGACGCCACCATGAGGTTCTTCGGTCTCGGATGACCGCCCTGCGCCCATGACCCTTCCGGGCCCAGCGGTCGCCCGGCTGGAGGAGGTGGTGGGACCCCATGTGGTCACCGACCCCGAGCTGATCGCCTCGGCCACCACCGACTGGACCGGCCGGTTCGTCGGTCACTCCCCCGCCATCGTCCGCCCGGCGACGACGACCGAGGTGGCCGGGGTCGTCTGCCGTCTGCCGCGAGCTGACGCTGGCGCTCGTTCCCCAAGGAGGGAACACCGGGCTGGTCGGCGGCGGTGTCCCGTTGCACGGCGAGGTGGTCCTGGCCCTCGGACGGCTCGGCGAGGTGGGGCCGGTAGACGACCGGGCGGGCCAGATCTCCGTCGGCGCCGGCGTCACCCTCGCCGCTCTCCAGCGGGCGGCCGGCGGCGCCGGTTGGGCCTACGGCGTGGACATCGCCAGCCGGGACTCGGCCACGGTGGGCGGCACCGTGGCCACCAATGCCGGAGGACTGCACGTCATCCGCTACGGGGCCACCCGGGCCCAGGTGGCCGGCCTCGAGGCCGTGCTCGGGACCGGCGCGGTGGTGTCCCATCTCGGGGGACTGATGAAGGACAACACCGGCTACGACTGGCCGGGGCTGGTCTGTGGGAGCGAGGGGACCCTGGCCGTCGTCACCCCGGGCCCGCCTCCGGCTCGTGCCCCCACTGCCCTTCCGCACGGCGGCCCTACTGGCCTTCCCCTCGGTCCCCGACGCCCTCGAGGCCGCCGGGCTGTTCCGTCGTTCGCTCCCCTCGCTGGAGGCCTGCGAGCTCTTCCTGGCCGCGGGGTCGAGCTGGTCTGCTCGGTCACCGGGACCAGGGCCCCCTTTGCCGTGCCGCATCCCGTCTACCTCCTGGTCGAGGTGGCCGACCGGGCCGATCCGACCGACGCGCTCGCCGAGGTCAGCCGACGCCGCCGACCACGTGCTGGACGTGGCCGTCGCCACTGAACCGGGCCGGAGGGGCGAGCTGTGGCGCCACCGCGAGTCCCACACCTTGGCCATCAACACGCTGGGTGTGCCCCACAAGCTCGACGTGACCCTGCCGCAGGGGTCGCTGCCCTCCTTCATCGAGCGGGTGCCCGACACGGTCGCCGTGGTCGATGCCGCCGCTCGCACCTGGCTGTTCGGCCACGTGGGGGATGGCAACATCCACGTCAACGTGACCGGCCCGGCCGCTGACGATGACCGGGTGGACGACGCCGTGTTCCGGTTGGTGTCCGAGCTCGGCGGGAGCATCAGCGCCGAGCACGGGATCGGCACGGCCAAGAAGCGGTGGCTCCACCTCTCGAGGTCTCCGGCCGAGCAGGAGGCCTTCCGCTCGATCAAGGGGGCGCTCGACCCCGACGGGATCCTCAACCCCGCGGTGCTCCTGGGGTCGGGGTGAGGTGATCCGCCGGCCGCCGCGTCACCGGCGGAAGTCGGGCACGTTCTCCCGCGGGGCGTCGGCCCGCCCCTTGGGCTCCTCCCACTCCTCCTGGCGGCCCAGGGCGGTCAGGTCGAGGAAGTAGTACGAACCGCCCAGGGCCTCGGTGCCGCGGGCGAAGGTGGAGTACGTGTGGAAGACCTCGTCGCCCTGGCGGAGGAAGGTGCTGAAGCCGGGCTGCTCGGACGAACCGTCCGCCATCCACCCGAACCCGGCGGCCTCCAGTTCGGCGGGGTCGCGGAAGTTGAACTGCACCGGCGCCACCGAGGAGTCGAGCGTCACGTGGAAGTCGTAGTTGAACCGGCTCCCGAAGGACGAGAACCACGGGAAGGTCCAGCCCCGCTGCTTCCGGTAGGCCTCCAGCTTGGCCAATGGCGCCCGGGCCACCACGACCAACGACGTGTCCCGGGAGTGCAGGTGGTCGAGCAGACCGTCGGAGATCTCGTCGCAGCCCGCCGTACAGCTGGGACAACCCTCGTCCCACTCAGGGTCGAACATGAAGTGCTGGACGATGAGTTGGCGGCGCCCGTCGAAGAGGCCGAGGAGGGAGGCTGGGCCGTTCGGGCCCTCGAAGGTGTAGTCGCTCTCGACACGCACCATGGGCAGCCTCCGGCGGTCGGCGCTCAGCCGGTCGCGGGCCCGGGTCAGGGCCTTCTCCTCGGTC
This sequence comes from uncultured Acidimicrobiaceae bacterium, assembly GCA_963835465.1. Taxonomy (GTDB): domain Bacteria; phylum Actinomycetota; class Acidimicrobiia; order Acidimicrobiales; family RAAP-2; genus Bog-756. The sequence goes on along the minus strand of CAWIFR010000004.1, from coordinate 101,729 downwards.
AGCAGTGCTCGTCGGGCCGCCAACCACTCCTCTCGGCCGACGACGTCAGGCAGGTTGCTCATGTCGCTCCTCTCTCCTCTCCTCAGTCACTGTGACGGCCGCGGGGCGCCGAACTCATCGGTCGGCCCGCGGCCGGCGAGGGCCCCGGAGGCAGCCGTTGGAATTCCTTGCAACGTTCTGGTCGGCTCAGGCGTCTCAATTGGTGATGGGTACACTGGGAGGCATCGTCGACGCTGAATCCCCGGAGGGCAGCGGGGCTGCCTCGATCGGTGCGGCGGGATCCTCGGCGCCACCGACCCGACCCGGGAAGACCGACGCCCAGAACCCGGCGTCCTCCCCCGCCGGAACCGAGACGGAGACCTTCGGCGAGTTCTATGCCGGGCACTTCACTGAGCTCGTCCGTCTGGCCGTCCTGCTGACCGGATCGGCCGACACCGCTCCCGACCTGGTCCAGGACTGCTTCGTCGGACTGCACGGCCGCTGGTCCTCGGTTCGTCAGCCCCTGCCCTATGTCCGGCGCAGCGTGGTGCACGCTTGCGCCTCCCACCACCGCCGGGTCGCCCGGGCCCGGCGACAGCCACCACCCGAGGTCCGGGTGTCGGTGCTCGGCGCCGACGAGCTCGAGGATGCGCTGGCGCAGCTCCCCTCCCGCCAACGGACGGCGGTCGTGCTCCGCTACTACGGCGACCTGCCCGACGTCGATATCGCTGCTGCCCTCCACTGCCGGCCGGGCACGGTGCGCTCCCTCATCCACCGCGCCCTGTCCGATCTGAGAAGGACCATCGAACCATGACCGACGAATTCGAAGAACGACTGCGCCGTCATCTGGCCGACCGCGCTGGAGCCGTGCACGCCGATCCTGACCCCACCGCCTTCGTGGACCGCTCGACCGACCGGACCCACCGGCCGGGACTGGTGGCCGGCGGCGTGACCGCGCTCACCGTCCTCGTGGCCGGGGCCGGCGTCCTGGTCGGCGTCAACCTGGCCGGCGGGGTTCGTCGGCCACACCTCCGGTGACCCCGGTGGTCCCCGGCCGGGCCGGTGCCGCGCTCGCCCCGGGCGGTGCCGCCGATACGGTGCCTCCCTCCATCGCCTTCCAGATGGCCTACACGCTCCTGTTCACCCGGACGACGGCCTCGGGCGTGGCCGTAAGGGCCTACTCGGCCGACTCCTCCAATGGCGACGGCTGTCCGGCGCCGGATTGCGTGCCGCCGACGACGCCCCCGGGCACGCCTCCGTGCCCGGCCGGAGCCATGTGCGCGGAGCCGGTGATCACCCCCCATGCCGCCAACGGGTCGTCGGGGTCGTCGGGAGCCGCGGTGACACCGGGCCCTGCGAACCCCACGGTGACGACCGGCGCGTCCGGCTCCACCCCGGCACCCACGGCCTCCTGTGGCCAACTGGTCGTCGAACTCTCCACCGACCGGGCGGTGAGCACGGGCACCACGGCCCTCCCCACCACGCCGCCAACGGCGAGCGACCCCATCGAGGTGCTGGGCAGTGGCTCGTTCGGGGTCGCCGAGGGAGCCCCGGTCAGCTGGGTGGCGGTCTGGGTAGGCAGCGGCGTCACCACCGTCCAGCTGTCCCTGGGCGGTCACTCAGTCGATGCCATGGCCCCCCACGAAGGGGTGGTGGTCCTGGCGGCTCCGGGCGACTCGGGCGTGGCCGCCGCGTCGGTGATCGGCCTCGGGCCGGACGGTGCCACCGTGGGCACGGCCCCCGCCCTGCCCAGCCAGGCCGCCGGCGCCGGCAGCTGCACGTCCACGACGTCCACGACGTCCACGACGTCCGCTCCACGACTACGCCTATGACCACGACCACGACTCCGTCCACTACGAGCACGACAGCGGTGCCACCGACGACGAGCACGACAGCGGTGCCACCGACGACGACCACGGCGCCGGTCGCCACACCGAGTCCCAACCTCCCGGGCTGATCCGCCGGGCAGGGGGCCGTCGGCCGCCGACGCGCCCGAGTTCATCCGGGGCGGCCGCCGGCCCCGAACAACCGGTGACAGCAGACGCAGCTCCCCCATTGCCGTAGAGACGGCACCAAGGAAGGTCATCGTGCACTTCAGCTCCCCGGCAGAGATATTCGGCGTAGACGGACTGATCATCCTGGTGGTGGTGGCCCTGGTCCTGTTCGGCTCGACACAGATCCCCAAGCTGGCCCGCTCCCTGGGGTCGGCCCGGACCGAGTTCAAGCACGGCCTGTCTGAGGGTGAGGTCGATGCCACGACCACTGCCGCTCCGGTCGTCCTCGTGACCACTCCGGCGCCGGTGGCCACCGGCACATCGTCGGGTGTCTCCACCCCGACCGTCTAGCCCGTGCTGTTCCTCAGCCCGGCCAAGCTACTGATCATCCTTGTGGTGGCGCTGACCGTTCTCGGTCCCGACGCACTGCCGAGGTTGGCCAGACAGATCGGCGGGTTCTGGGGGGAGTTCAAGGGCTTCCGCCAAACGCTCGAGTCCGAAGTGCGGGGCTCCTTCCCCGACCTTCCCTCCACCGAGACCATCACCCAGGCGGTCCGGTCACCGCTGACCTTCCTTGACAGCCTGGCCGACGCCCCTCCCACCGAGCCGGTCGCGGCGGGTGCCGCGGTCGGCGACCAGGCTTCCGCCCCACACCACGAACGCATGCCGGCGGACGGCCCGATCGACGACCCAGCCATGAACTGACATGAGCAGAGGCGCAGGAGACCGGCGCCCCCTCAGCCGGCGACCCCGTCCAGCACGGCGAGAATCTCATCGCCCCAACGCTCCAGCCGCAGTGGTCCGATTCCCCGACACCCGGCCAGCTCCGGGAGGGTGCGTGGGAGTTCGTTGGCGATGCCCACCAGCTCCTTGTCGTTGAGCACCACATAGGCGGGCACCCCGTCCTGCTTAGCCACGCCCGCCCGCCATTGGCGGAGGGCGGCCTCGGCAGCCACGGCGGCAGAGGACGGCGGTCTCCCCACCGGAACCAGGCGTGCCGTCCTGCCCTCGAATCGCACGTCCGTGCCGAAGGGGAGTTCGGTGCGGGCATCACCGATGGCCACCGTCACCCCGTCGGAACCGACCTCGACCACCGAACCCCGTTGCCCACGGTGCTCAAAGGAGAGTCCCAGCACCGCCTCCAGCGGCGGAAGGTCGGGCACCCGGCCCTTCGGGCCTTTGGTGACGGCCCGCGACCTCCCGCCGGATCGGTCACGCCGGCCGTCAACGGCGTCGACCCCGGGCTTCGGGTGGGGCCGACTGCCGTCGAGTTCCCCGATGAATACGGACGGGGCGTCGGCGTCGGCCAGCACCACCACCTGGTGCCGGGCGCGAGTCAAGGCCACGTGGAACACTCGTCGCTCGCCCTCCTCGTCGTCCCCCAAACGGTGGGGCAGGAGGCCGCGGGTGACCCCGAACACGATGACGCGGTCCCACTCCTTGCCCTTGATCCGGTGCACGGTGGAGAGAAGGACCGCGGGACCGTCTGGGCCCGGCCGGGCGAGCACGCTGCGGAGCCAGGCCTCGAAGGTGCCGGCCTCAGGGTGGAGGGCCGCCACCGCCTCCAGGGCGGCCAGGTCGTCCCGGTGCGTGGAGCGGTCGGCCTCACGCCGCGACGAGTCGAGCACGTCCATCGTGCCGTTGAGGCCGATGCCGTCACCGATGGCGACCAGGGCGGCCGCGGTGGACTCCTCGGTGGCCGACGCCACCACGTCGAGGTCGTCGGCGTAGGCCAGCAGCTTCGGGACATCACGGCCGGACAGGCGGTTGGCCAGGCGCCGGATGTCGCCGACCGAGGTGGTCGACCGCTTGGTCACCATGTCCACCACCATGGGGGCGATGCCCCGGGAGGGCCGGCGGATGGTGTCACGGATGTCCTCCCGCCGGATGCGGCCCGGGTCGGCACCGATCCTCAAATAGGCGAAGGCCGTGCGCATTCCCGTCCGAGCCAGCACGCTCGTCCCCAGGGGGGTGGCACACGGGATGCCTCCCTCCAGGCACGCCACCTGCACGGGCAGCAGCGCCGAGTTGACCCGGGCCAGCACGGCGACGTCGGCCGGCCGGACGCCGGCGGCCTGCCAGGCGGTGATGATCTCGGTGGCCAGGACGGCCAATCCGTCGCCGGGCACGGAGCGGACAGCCACCGGGCCGGCGCCGGCCAACGGACCGGCCAGTTCGGCCACGTCGTCCGAACGGTCCTCGGGCGAGCGGATCGTCTTCTCGATCCGGCGCGAGTTGTAGGAGAGCAGCGACCGTGCGGCACCCACGACGGCGGGCGGGCACCGGTAGTTCACCTCGAGGGGGTGGTGGGCGGCCCCGGGGAAGTAGCGGGGGAAGTCGATGAGGAACTCGGGAGTGGCCCCCGAGTAGCCGTAGATGACCTGGTCGTCATCGCCGACACCGAAGCAGTCGTACCCCGGTGCGGCCAGGAGACGGATGAGCAGCAGGTGGGCCGGCGTCAGGTCCTGGAACTCGTCGACCAACAGTCGTCGGCATCGGGCCTGGGCCGCCTGACGGGCGTCCGGATCGGTCAGGAGGATCTCGATGGCCCGGTAGATCTGCTCGTCGAAGTCGACGGCACCCCGCTCGGCCAGCGTCGCCCGATAGCGGTCGAAACCCTCGGCGATGCCGTCGGCGTCGGGGATCTCCTCCTCGACCGCCTGGGGTGAGAGGAGTCCGAGCCGGATGGCGGCGAGGGCACTGATGTAGGGGGCCACGGTGTCGGCGTTGGCCTGCCGGCGGATGTCGAAGAGCTCCTGGAGCAGATCGCGTACGCCCGTCTCCTCTAGGACCCGCGGACGTTCCGAGGACCCGAACTCCGAGCAGATCCACAGGCCGGTGCTGTTGAGGGTGCGGATGTGGGGTCCGACCGGCGAGAGGATCCCCGAGCATCGCTCCTTCAGCTCATCGGCGGCCCGCGTGTTGTAGGCCAGGGCGCTGACCGTGCCCGGCGCGACCCTGCGATCCCCCACCAGGTGGCGCAGCCGCTCGGTCAACACCCTGGTCTTCCCTGAGCCCGCCGGGGCGATGACCCGCGCCGCGCCGGAGGCGTGGACCACCGCGGCCAGTTGGTCGGGGGCCAGCTCGCTCTCGGGGGCGCGGTGGCCTGCCGGGACGAGGTGGCCGGACTCCGCGCTCCAGCGGTGGACGACACCGATCCCCGAGGACACGGCCGGCGGGTCCGGAGGGCCACCGTCGACGTAGAGCGGCACCCCGTCGGCCCCCAGCAGATCGGCCTCGCCCCCTTCGGTGACCCCGTGGTCGGCGAAACGGCGGGCCGCCTTGCGGCCATGCCACCACACCGGCTCCCCCTTCCTGGCGTCGTACGTGTTGGCCCAGACCAGGAAGTGCAGGCGCTCCAGGGTGAACTCGAAGTCCGGCGAGAGCGCGTGGACCGGACCGTCGTGGCGCTGGGGCTCCCGAAGGTCGTCCTGGTCGGCGCCCAGCTCGACCACCACCGGGGCGCGATCGAGCCACGCCTCGTGCAGACGATCGGTGACCGCTCGGGGGTCGGCCATCTCGGCGGCGCCTACCCGCAGGCTCGGGCAGGATGCCCATGCCTCGGGCACGTCGCTCCCGGGCAGGACGACGACACCCCGACCGAGTTCAGGTGGTCCGGGGTGCACCCGCCCAACATAGCCACGGGGTGCAACACGCCCTCCGGACGCCCCGCACCCTCCGCCAGCCGCGCCGGCCGAAGGTGCCGGCCCGAGCCGCCCGCCGGAGTCAAGGGATCGGGATCTCGGCCATCCCCCAGGCCGATGCCGGGTCGGCTGGGGTCTGACCGCTGGTCGCACCCCTGTGTCATGGTGGCCCATGCACCCGCCGGCGGCTGTCCGACTCACCCTCCTCGGGCTGGCACTGGCTGCCACCGGCTGCACCCAGGCATCCTCGGCCCGGGTCGGCCCCTCCACCACGACCGCCCGACCCACCACCACAACGGCTGTCGCATCGCCGACCACCGTCGTCCCCGCCACCGCCGCCCCGGTGCCGGCCACGACCACGACCACCACCACGCCGGTGGGCGGCATCGTCATAGGTCCGGGGGCCATGGCCCGCTACACGGTGCAGCCGCAGCCGGCTCCGGGTTCATGCCACTACACCTACGTCGGGTCCGACCCGCTCCCCGATCCGCATTGCACACCCGGTGCCCTCAACCCCCAGGTGACCCAGGCCACCATCGGCACCACCATCTGCGCCAGTGGCTTCACCTCCAGCATCCGCCCGCCCGAGAGCATCACTGAGCCCGAGAAGGTGGACTCGGCGGCCGCCTACGGCTACACCGGCCCGTTGCACGTCGCCGAGTACGACCACCTGGTTTCGCTGGAGCTGGGTGGTGATCCCAACGACGCCGCCAACCTGTGGGTCGAGCCTCCCGACGATCCGAACGCCACCTCGGTGGCCAACACCAAGGACAGGCTGGAGGCCCGGCTGAAGAGTCTGGTGTGCTCGGGACGCCTGACCTTGGCTGCAGCCCAAGAGGCGATAGCCGGCAACTGGGCCGCCGCCTACCAGCAGTTCGGCTGATCGAGCCTCCGCCGGACGGGGCGGCGTTAGTCTCTGGCCCGTGACCATCACCCCCACCGGCGGCCGGGTGCTCGGCTGCCTGGTGGAGAAGCAGCTGACCACGCCGCAGCAGTACCCGCTGACCCTCAACGCCCTGACCCTGGCGTGCAGCCAGTCCACCAACCGAGAGCCGGTCATGGCCCTCGACGAGAGTGAGGTGCAGGACGGTCTCCAGGAGCTGAAAGGGCTCGGTCTGGTGCGGTTCGTGCTGCCGTCCCACGGGAAGTCGGTCACCCGCTACCGGCACGTCCTGGACGAGGCCTACGGCCTCGACGGCGGGCGGTTGGCTCTGCTGGGTGTGCTGCTGCTGCGGGGACCTCAGACCCCGGGTGAGCTCCGTTCCCGGACGGCGCGTATGACCGAGTTCGACTCACTGGAGGGGTTGCACGGTGAACTGCAGGTCCTGTCCGAGCAGCCGGAACCCCTGGTCCACCTCCTCGCCCGCCTGCCCGGTCAGAAAGAGGACCGCTGGCAGCAGCTGCTCGCCACCGAGGCGAGCGGTGCCGGCGCTCCGGCACCGTCGGGATGGTCGGACCCGGACCGCGGGCCGGTCGACCCCCTGACCGTCCGGGGCACCGGCCGGTCCCGGGCTGGAGCAGAGGGTGGCCGAGCTGGAGGCCGAGGTGGCGTCCCTGCGAGAGGAGGTGCGCGCCGTCGGCGGCTCGCTCGCCGCCCTGCGTCAGGGCCTCGGCGAGTAGCGCCGGCCGACGATCACCCACCGCTGGGGGGGTGCAGCAGGTCGCTGACCGTCATCCCGTTCCCCTCGCCATCGTGTCCAACACGCTGGTTCCCACCCGAGTAGTCGACCCCGCTCCGTCCGGTCAGGGCAGTGCGACCACGGCCTCGGCGTCCAACACCACCCGCGCCGCGGCCAGGTTCTCCTCGAGGTGCCCGAGCGACGACGTGCCCGGGATGAGCAGGACGTTGGGCGCCAGGTGGAGTAGCCAGGCCAGGGCGACCTGGGCCGGGGTCGCCCCCAGTCGGCGGGCCGTGGCCACCACGGACGGGTCGTTGAGGACGGGGTTCTCGGCGTGGAAGGCGGAGCCCAGCGGGAAGAAGGGCACGAAGGCCACCCCGTCGGCCCGACATGCCTCGAACACCTCGGCGTCGGGGGTCTCGACCAGGTTGTACGGGTTCTGGACACAGACCACGTCGACCCGGGACCGGGCCTGGCGGTACTGCTCGATGTCCACATTGCTCAGTCCGATGGCCCCGATGAGTCCGTCAAGGCGGATGGCCTCCATGGCATCGAGCTGCTCGTCGAAGGGCACGTCCGAGTCGGGATGCCGGCGCAGATTGACCACCGGGATCTGCTCCAGCCCGAGCGAGGCCAGGTTGTCCTCGACCCCCGAACGGAGTTGCTCGGGGGTCTGGGCCGGCAGCCACTGGCCGCTGTCGTCCCTCGCCGCGCCGACCTTGGACACGAGGACCAGGTCGTCCGAGTAGGGATGGAGGGCCTCGCGCAGGAGGGCGTTGGCCACGTCGGGTCCGTAGAACTGGGCGGTGTCGATGTGGTTCACCCCGGCCTCCACGGCTCGGCGGACCACCCGGACCGCGGTGGCGTGGTCCTTCGGAGGGCCGAACACCCCGGGCCCGGGGAGCTGCATGGCGCCGAAGCCCATGCGGTCGACGGCATGGGTGCCGAGCAAGAACGGTTCGTTGGCCATGGGCCCGGTATACCCGGAGCCCGGTGGTCCCGTGCGCCAGTCGGCTCCCGCGTCAGCGATTCGAGATTCCGGTAACGTCCCCACGTGACCGTGGACGAGGACGCCATGGCGATCGACCGGCTACCTTCGATCCCTCGGCGCCACCGATGAGCAGATTGCCGAAGCCCGTCGCCAGTGCCACCTGGCCGGACTGGCCGGCGATCTGGTCCTGGCCCGCGGTGCCTCCCTCACGGCACGGGACCTGGCCGAGCGGTCCGGCACCACCGTCGAGGATGTGCTGGCCATGTGGCGCACCATGGGCGTGGTCGTCCCTGACGAGGACCGGCCCATGTTCTCCGAGGACGACGCCGAGTTCACCGACTTCCTGGTCCAGGCCAATCCCGTGGGCTCCCACGGAGGCGAACTGCTCCGGGTGCTCGGGAGCTCCCTGTCCCGGGTGGCCGAGGCCGCGGTGGCCGTCTACGTCCAGACCCAGGAGCCGGACCAGGACCTGCCGGGACTCGACATCCTGGCGTGGGCCAAGGGACAGGCCGCGGTCAACGCCGCCGCCCTCCGGCTCGGTGACTCGATGGGGGCGGTCTTCGCCCACCACATGCGAGACGCCATCGACCGCCAGCGGGCGGCCCAGACCGAGGTGAGCGACCGCTCGTTGCACCGTCTGGCCGTCGGGTTCGTGGACCTGGTCGGCTTCACGCCGCTCTCCCTGCACACCTCACCGACCTCGCTCCTCGAGCTCATCGGCGACTTCGAGGGGCGGGCCTTCGAGGTGGCCGCCAACCACCAGGGACGCATCGTCAAGCACATCGGCGACGAGGTGATGTTCGTGGCTCCCGACGCGGGGGACGGCTGTGCCATCGCCCTGGAGATCACCGCCTCCTCGGGGACAGGCATCGAACCACGGGGCGGGGTCTGCTACGGCGACGTCATCACCCGGCACGGTGACTACTACGGGCCGGTGGTCAACCTGGCCTCCCGCCTGGCCGACCTGGCCGTCCCCGGCGAGGTGCTGGTCGACGCCGACACCGCCCGGGCCGCGTCCGGAGCCTTCCATTCCGCCCGGCCGGACGCCGGCTGTTGAAGGGTTTCGACGCTCCCATCGACGTCCACTCCGTAGGGCCGGACATCGCCGACCACGGGTGATCCGAGCCTAGTATCTGCTGATGGTCGAGGGCCGCATGCACTTCCGACGGATGGACGAGGGGACCGATGAGGACTTCGCTCTGCTCGCCGCGGTCCACCAGGAGAACATCCGGGCCCTTCCCGATCTGCTCCTCGGGATGCTGACCGATCTGACCGCCGACGCCACCTACCCGGTCAACCGGCTCGAGCACTCCCTCCAAGCGGCCACCCGGGCCCTGCGCGATGAACGCGACGAGGAGTACGTCGTCTGCTGCCTGCTCCACGACGTCGGCGAGTCGTTGGGGCCGTTCAACCACGGCGAGGTGATGGCCGCGGTCATGAAGCCGTTCGTCTCCACGGCCAACTACTGGATGCTGGCCCACCACCCGGTCTTCCAGATGTACTACATCGGCCAGCACCTGGGACGGGACCCCAACGAGCGGGACACCTTCGTGACCAGTCCCTTCTACGACCGGACCGTCGAGTTCTGCGGCCGCTACGACGAGGTCTCCTTCGACCCCGACTATCCGAGCGAGCCGTTGGCCACCTTCGAGCCCATGGTCCGGAAGGTCTTCGACATCGAGTGGTCGCCGCCCACCTAGGCGGCCCGACCGTCGGGCTCCGACCGCCTCAGCCCGTGGCGTGGGCCAGCGGCAGCCGAAGGGTGGCCGTGCCGGTGACGTGATCGCCCAGGGCTGTGGCGGCCCGCAGGGCCACCTCCACCACACCCTCGCCTCGATCCTCGTGGGTGGCGACGACCGAGCCCGAGTAGGTCAACTGGGTCCGCGGGAAGAGCGGGACCCCGAGCCGGATGGCCAGTCGTCCGACCCGGGCTTCGGGGCCGGCCCAATCGGTGAGGAACCGGCTGCAGTAGCCGGTGTCGGAGAGGATGTTCATGAAGATGTCCGGGGCGCCCTGGGCATTGGCGTAGTCCCGGTCGTGGTGGACCGGCATGAAGTCCCGCGAGGCGATGGCCCCGGCCACGATGCGGGTGGCGGTGACGTCGACCACCAGGTCAGGCAGGACGTCCCCGGCGGCGATCTCCTCCCAGATCAGGGTCCCGGTGGGCGTACGGCCGGTCACGACTGCTCCCCCGGCTGGAACTTCAGGATACGGAACCGCTGTCGGCCCACCACCTCGCCGGACTCCACGGTGTAGGTGGTGACCCAGGTCACGAAGTAACCCGGGCCGAGCCGGGTGGCCTTCTCCTCCGAGATTGACTCGATGATGGTGGCGGCCGAAACGGTCTCACCGAGACGGAGGTAGCGGTCGATCTCGAACTCGGAGTCGGTGGCCAGGGTACCGACGAAGCCGGCATCGTCGAAGACGGACAGCGGACCCGTTCCCTTCTGTCGCACCGGTGAGCCGCCACGCTCGGCGATGCCGGTGATCACCGGGGTGGCCATCGTCCAGGTCTGGAGCATCAGGGGCGGGGCCACGATGCCTCCGAAGTGGGACTGCCCGGCGAAGACAGGGTCGGTGTAGACCGGGTTGTGGTCTTCGAAGGCCGCCGCCCAGTGACGGATCATCGGCTGGTTGACCGGGTCGGGAGCGACGGAGGAACCGGCTGAGCCCACCGGCCGTCCGACCAGTTCGGCCAGGCGGTCGCCCAGCGGAGCGGCCTCGTACCCCATCCATGTTCGTGTCCATCTGTTCCCCCATCCTCGTGCAGGTCCGTCCGCTGAGACTACGGCGCCGGCCGCCCCTCGGTGCGCCCCGGTGCACTTCAATGGGGTCGTGGACCACTCGTCGGCACTCCGGCAGGCACTGGCCGGCCCCAAGGGAACCGTCACGGCTGCGCTGGAGCGCCTGGTTGGCGAGCCGGTCGACGCCGCCGCCCGCGGCCATCGGACGGTAGCGGCGCCGGGCGGCCGCCCTCGGTGTCCCGGACGGGCATCCCCTGATTGGCCGGGCGGCCACCCTTCGGGGCCGGCATTCGGGATCGTCCTTCGTCGAGGCGGTCAGCCTGCTCGTGCCCAGCCGCCTCCCCGATGGCTTCGATTCGAAGCTCCGGTCGAACGGCCAGCCCATCGGACGGCTCCTCGAGGCCGAGGGGGTCGAGGTGGCCCGTGAGTCCCTGGCCGGGCCCGATCCGTTGGCCCAGTCGGTCTGGCCCGACGCCGCACCCCCTGATGAGGAAGTGCGGCTGGCCCGCACCTATCGTCTGGTCGCCGATGGTCAGCCGGTCATGGTCATCAGCGAATGGTTCCTCCGGGCCCTCGACCCCTTCCTCGCTTCGTGACCGGCGTGGTGGCCGTGATGGCTCTCCGGCCAGGACCGAGAAGGCCGACCCAGACGGTGGACGGGGCCGACGGCGTCGAGACCGGGGCCATCGGCCCCTGCGGCACCGTCCCCGCGGTGACCGAGGCCCCCGCTCGGTACGCTGGAGCCGTGGCGACCTTCGAGGACGTGGCGAAGGTGGCAGGTGAACTCCCCGAGGTCACCGAGGGCCTGCGCCACGGCCGGCGTACCTGGTTCGTCGACGGCAAGGGCTTCGCCTGGGAACGGCCGTTCAGCAAGGCCGACCTGAAGCGGTTCGGCACCGAGACCCCGCCCGAGGGACCCATCCTCGCCTTGGCCGTCGAGGACCTCATCGAGAAGGAGGCGGTGCTCGGGGCCAACCCCCGGGCCTTCTTCACCATCCCCCACTTCGACAACTACCCGGCCGTGCTCGTCCAGCTGCGGGTCGGTCACGAAGAGGGCCCTGCGGGAGGCGGTCCTCGACGCCTGGCTGGCCTGTGCCCCGGACCGTCTCACCGCGCCCTACCTCCGACGCTAGGCGGCAGCACCGGCCCGGACCTTCGGGGAGCGCCGGGCGTCCACGGCGGCGGCAGCCGTGGCCACCACGCTGATCAACCCACCGAGCACGCACACCCCGGCCCAGCGGTGGGCTCTCGTAGACCGAGCTGCCGATGGCCGACCCGATGGCCCCACCGGCGAAGTAGCAGACCATGTACGCCGAGTTGATCCGGCTCCGGGCGTCAGGGGCCAGGCGGTAGATAAGGGATTGGTTGGTCACCTGGAGGCCCTGCACCCCGACGTCGAGGAGCAGGATCCCCACGATGAGCATGGCCAGGTCGTGGCGCCCCCACCACAGCGGCAGGAAGGACACCAGCATCAGCCCGGCGAAGACCAGGGTGGTGGTCCGGGTCCAGCCCCGGTCGGCCCAGCGGCCGGCGAAGTTGGCGATCAGCGCGCCGCTCGCCCCCACCAGCCCGAACAGCCCGATGGTCAGGTCGTCGTAGTGGTACGGGGCCCCGGACAGGAGGAAGGCCATGGTGGTCCAGAAGACACTGAAGGCGGCGAAGCCCAGTGCCCCGAACAGGGCCCGGCGCCGGAGGACGCGACTCGGTGGCCAGGAGCCGGGCCGCCGAGCGCAGCAATGTGCCGTACCCGATGCGGGGGCGCTCGCCCTCACCGGGCAGACGACGGGCCAGCACCACGGCCAGCAACGCGGTCATCCCCGCGGCCATCACGTAGACCACCCGCCAGCTGGAGACCTGGGCGACGATGCCCGAGACGGTGCGGGCCAACAGGATGCCCAACAAGAGGCCGCTCATCACCACGCCGACCACATGGCCCCGGTGCTCCTCGTCGGCCAGGGAGGCGGCCATGGGCACCAGGATCTGGGCGGCCACCGAACCGGCCCCGACGATGAGGCCCACGGCGACCAGCACGCCGATGTCAGGGGCGGCCGCCGACACCACCAGGCCGGCGGCGGTGACCAGCAGCACGCTGGGCACCAGCCACCGGCGGCGGAGCAGGTCACCCAACGGCACGAGCAGGGCCAGGCCGGCGGCGTAGCCGATCTGGGCGAAGGTGACCACGAGGCCGGCCGTCCCTGAGCTCGTCCCGAAGGACTTGGCGATGTCGTGGAGCACCGGCTGGGCGTAGTAGAGGTTGGCCACCGACACGCCGCAGGACACGGCGAAAAGGATGATCAGGGCCTGGCTCATGCCCGTGCGGCGGGTGGATGGACCCTGGGTGATGGCGTCGGCCATGAACGACCTCCTGGAAAAGTGAACGCTCCGTACATTATCAGGTTTGTGAACGTAGTGTTCATGATCTACGATGGACCCGGTGACCAGCAGTGATGCTTCTCCCGCCCCACCCGCCCTCGGGCGCCCGAGAAGCGAGCGGGCCCGGCTGGCCACGCTCGACGCGGCCGCCGACCTCCTGATCGAGGGTGGACTCGCCGCGGCGAGCATGGAGTCCATCGCCGCCCGGGCCGGCGTGAGCAAGGTGACCATCTACAAGTGGTGGCCCTCCCGTGGAGCGGTGGCGGTGGATGCCTACTTCCATCGCTTCGATGAGACCTACACCTATGTCGACACCGGTGACGTAGGTGTAGACCTCACTACCCAGATCCGCCTCCTCATCCACGCCTTCCGAGGTCGGGCCGGCGCCATCATGGCCGAACTCATCGGGCAGGCCCAGGCCGATCCGGCCCTCGCCGAGACGTTGCGGACCGGATGGCTGCTCCCCCGGAGGGAGGCGACCGCCGCCGTCCTGCAGCGGGCCATCGACCGGGGGCAGATCCAACCGGACGCCGACGTCCCCACCCTGATGGACCAGCTGTACGCACCCCTGTACTGGCGACTCATGATGCGGCACCAGCCGCTGGAGGACGCCTTGGCGGACGAGCTGGTGGGCAACCTCCTGGACGGCGTGCGGCTCGACTGACCGGCCGCGCCGGCGTTGCCCTCCATCCTCCCGGTTGGTGAGGGCTCCGCCGAGCGGGCCATCCGGTCCGGGTCCCGGCAGGCCGTTAGGTTGGTGCCCGGCGACGGGACCGGGCGGTCCCGTCGGAAGGCAGGCTGATGCGAGTCGGAGTGCACTTACCGCAGTACGGACGAGTGGCGGGGGCCGAGGCCATCACGCGGGCGGCGGCCCACGCCGAGGAGCTCGGCTTCCACGACCTGTGGGTCAGCGACCACATCGTCCACCCGGCGGCCCAGACCTACCCGTCGCCGTTCCTGTTCGACCCGCTGGTCACCCTGACCTGGGCGGCGGCCACCACCGAGCACATCGGCCTCGGCACCAGCGTGCTGGTCGTGCCGACCCACAACCCCCTGGAGCTGGCCAACGCATTGGCCAGCATCGACGCCCTGGCCGGTGGCCGGGTGACCATCGCCGTCGGGGTCGGATGGTCGGAGGTCGAGTATGCCGCCCTCGGCTACGACTTCCACGACCGCGGGAAGCGGCTGGACGAGACCATCGACCTGTTCCGCAAGGTGTGGACCGAGGACCCGGTCAGCTTCCATGGCGAGTTCGTGTCCTTCGACGACCTGCGCATCCTGCCCAAGCCCAGTCGGCCGCTCCCCATCTGGATCGGGGGGAGCAGCGAGCCGGCATACCGTCGCGCCGCGGCGAGGGGCGACGGCTACCAGGCCGTGGGCCTGTCGGTCGACCAGGTGGGCCCGGTGGTCGAGCGCATCCGGCGTGACCACCCCGACGAGCGCTTCCCCATCTCCCTGCGGACCGGCTGGGACCCCCAGGGTATGGAGCCAGGGGTCATCGAGGAGGAGCTGGCCGCCTTCTCGGAGGCCGGCATCCAGCATGTGGTCTCCGCACCCTGGCGGAAGGACCTGGACAGCTGGTTGCGCTCCATGGACCTCCTGGCCGGACTGGTGCTCTGATCGCGACCGGTGGCCCCCGGTGTGGGACGCCAACCGTCGGGTAGGTTCCCGAGATGAGCGAGGACGGCCTCTCGGAGTACCGGGGCAAGCGCCGGTCGGACCGGACGCCCGAACCGGTGCCGGCGGCGCGGGCCACACGTGCACGCACCCGCGCCAGACGCCCGACCTTCGTGATCCAAGAGCACCACGCCTCGAGCCTGCACTGGGACTTCCGGCTCGAGCGGGACGGGGTCCTCGTGTCCTGGGCGCTCCCCAAGGGACTCCCCCCGTCACCGGAGGTGAATCATCTGGCCGTCCACGTCGAGGACCATCCGCTGGAGTACGGCACCTTTGCCGGGACCATCCCGGAAGGCGAGTACGGAGGGGGCGAAGTCACCATCTGGGACCACGGGACCTACGAGTGCGAGAAGTGGAACGACCACGAGGTGATGGTGGTGCTCGACGGCACCCGGGTCAAGGGCCGCTACGTCCTCTTCCCCACCAAGGGCAAGCAGTGGATGATCCACCGGATGGATCCGGTGGACGGCGGGTACGCGCCCCTGCCGCCTTCGCTCAAGCCCATGCTGGCCACAGCCAGGAGCCTTCCTCGCGACGACGGGACGTGGGCGTTCGAGTTCAAGTGGGACGGCATCCGCGCCCTCGTGTGGGTGGACGGCGGGCGCGCCCGGGCCCGCAGCCGGACCGGCGCCGACATCACGGCGGCCTTCCCCGAGCTCCGGGGGCTCGGGGAGGCGCTGGGCAGCAACCAGGCCCTGTTGGACTGCGAGCTGGTCGTCCTCGACGACAGCGGACGTCCGTCCTTCTCGCGACTGCAGCGCCGCTTGCAGCTCACCGACCCGAAGGTGGTGGCCCGGACGGCCCGGGACCATCCGGTGAGCATCGTCCTCTTCGACCTCCTCCACCTCAACGGTCACTCCCTGCTCGACGCGTCCTATGACGAGCGACGGGCGCTCCTCGAGCAGCTGGGGGTGGCCGGGCCGTCGTTCGCCGTCACCCCGTCGTTCACCGACGAGTCAGGGGCGGACGTCCTGCGCGCCGCCGTCCGGATCGGGATGGAAGGGGTGGTGGCCAAGCGGCGGAGCTCCCCCTACCGACCGGGCAAGCGGAGCACCGATTGGATCAAGGTGAAGGATCAACGGGCCCAGGAGGTGGTGGTGGGTGGGTGGACCGTGGGCCAGGGGAGCCGGCGATCCACCTTCGGGGCCCTGCTCCTGGGTATCCCCCCCACCGGGTCGAGCCGGCAGCTGACCTTCGTGGGCAAGGTGGGCAGCGGCTTCACCCAGGCTGACGGCGAGGCCCTCCTCTCCCGCCTGCGGGCACTGGAGCGGAAGACCAGTCCCTTCGACGGCCCGCTGGCCCGGCCGGTGGTCGGTGACGAGCCGCACTGGGTCCGGCCGACCCTGGTCGGCGAAGTGGAGTTCACCGAGTGGACACCGGACGGGCGCCTTCGGCATCCCGTGTGGCGCGGCCTCCGGACCGACAAGAAGGCCCGGGAGGTGCGACGTGAGTCCTAGTGCGGGCACCCGGGTGACGGTGGGCGGCCGGGAGCTGTCGGTCTCCAACCTGGACAAGGTCCTCTATCCGGCGGCGGGCTACACCAAGGGACAGGTGATCGACTACTACGCCCGCATCGCCGAGGTGATGCTCCCCCACATCGCCGACCGGCCGGTGACCATGAAACGCTTCCCGAACGGCGTGGACCAGAAGTACTTCTTCGAGAAGCACTCCCCCGAGCACGCCCCGAGGTGGCTTCGCCACATCGACGTCCCCTCCGAGGGCGGGCAGGAGACGATCTCCTACAGCGTGATCGGTGACCTCCCGTCACTGGTGTGGGCGGCCAACCTGGCGGCACTGGAACTCCATGTGCCCCTCTGGCACGCCGGACGGCGACGGCGCCTGCCCGGTCCCCCCGATCACATGGTCTTCGACCTCGACCCCGGCGAGCGGACCACCGTCGTCGAGTGCTGCCGGGTGGCCGCACTGATCGCCGAGCGACTCACCGACCGGGGGCTCGAGGCCTACGCCAAGACCAGCGGGTCCAAGGGCCTCCAGCTCTACGTCCCGCTCGGGAAGCGGGCCACCTGGGAGGCCGTACGTGATGACGCCCACGACATGGCCCGGACCCTCGAGCGGTCCCATCCGCAGCTGGTGGTGTCCAACATGAAGAAGAGCCTGCGCCACGGCAAGGTGCTCATCGACTGGAGCCAGAACCATCCGGCCAAGACCACGGTGGCCGCCTACTCGCTGCGCGGCCTCCCCGAGCCGACGGTGTCCACGCCGGTCACCTGGGAGGAGGTGCGTCAGTGCGCGGAGCGAGGGGACCCGGCCGAGCTGCGGTTCACCGCCGACGACGTGCTGGCCCGGGTGGCCGAGCGGGGTGACCTGTTCGCCCCGGTCTGAACGACGGACCGAGGGACGGGACCCGGGTCGTCCGTCGCCTCAGGAGGCCTTGCGGCGCGGTGCGGGCTTGGCCTTCGGCGCCGCCTTGCTCGAGCGGGCAGCCGGCTTGGCCGGCATGGCCTTCTTGGCGGCCTTCTTGATCGGCGTCGTCTTGGCCGCACCCCGGGCGGTCTTCTTGCCGGCCGGAGCCGGGTTGCCGGTCCGCTGGGACTGCACCGAGTCGATGCTGGCGCTGAGCACCTCCATGAGATCGACCACCTTGGTGGCGGCCGGCCCCTCCTCGGAGCCGGTGACGATCTCGTCCCCCTGGCGCTTGGCCTCGATCAGGGCCTCGACCTTCTGGCGGTGGGTGTCGTGGTACTTCTCGGGATCCCACTCGCTGGCCATGGAGTCGAGCAGGAGTTGCGCCATCGAGACCTCGCGGTCGGTCAGCTCGGCCGAGTCAGGCAGGTTGCCGACCTCGGTCGAGGGCGAGCGGATCTCATCGCTGAAGTACATGGTCTCGAGCTTCAGGACGTCATCGTCGGGCCGGATCGTCACCGGGTACTCCTTGTTCCGCATCACCACGGTGCCGATGGCCACCTTGTTGGCATTGCGCATGACCTGCCGGAGTAGGGCGTAGGCCTTGTTGGCCGCCTCCCCCTCGGGAGCCAGGTAGTAGGTGGAGCGGTAGAAGACCGGGTCGATCTGGTCGAGGTCCACGAAGTCGGTGATCTCGATGAGCTTGGACTTCTCGGGCTCGGCGGACTCGAGCTCCTCGTCGCTCAGGAGGACGTACTCGCCGCCACCGAGGTCGTAGCCCTTCACGATCCTCCCCGCCGGAACCTCCTCGCCGGTCCGCTCGTTGACCTTCTTGTAGCGGATGCGATCGGACGTTCCCTCTTCGAACTGATTGAAGTGGATCGCCTTGTCCTGTGTGGCCGTGTAGACGCCCACCGGAACGTTCACCAGTCCAAAGTTGAGGGCACCCTTCCAGATGGCTCGTGGCATGGGTTCATCATTACCCAGGTCAGGGGCCATCCACCACCCCTGTCACACCCTTTTGTCACACTGACCCTGTGGATGAGTTGATCGACTTCGGCCAAGCCGTGCTGAGGAAGCTGGACACGCTGGTCCCGTTGGGGACCACCCAGGCGGATCTTGCCCTTGAGCTGGGACTCTGTGCCCTGATGCACCGGTGCGACACCGACGTCGAGGAGGCCATGGACCAGCTCTGGCAGGTCCGGGAGGCGGTGTTGGCGGCCGGGCAGCTGGATCCGGCCATCGAGCCGATCCCCTTCAGCGGCCGAGAGGCCCAGGCCGCACTCCTCAACCTGGTCATCTACCTGGGGAATCTCGCTGACCGCGCAGCCGCCAACGCCCGGTGCGACACGGCAGATCTGGTGGCCCGGGCCGAGGTGGCACTGGTGTCGGCCACCCCCCGTGTCCAACTGGTGCACCATCGCTTCCGAGGGCTCCGGACCTCATAGGCCCTCTCGCCAATGGATGCGATCGCCCGACCGCGCCCGTTGGCGGCCGGGCGATCGTGTGGGACGGTAACGGCATGGATGAAGAAGCTCCCGGCACCTCGCCGAGCCCCCCGGATGCCGTCGACCGGCCGGTCGCCTACCCCATCGACGGGTGGTCCAACTGGGTCACCTTCCATGACGTCTGTCGCGAATGCGGTCGACGGGTCACCGGGTTCGTGTGCGACAGCGGTCGGTTGACCCGTCTGCCCGGGGACCGCTGGTCGGTCGAGATGCGCTGGCAGCATGACGGCGAGGGGGATCCCGAGTGCGAGGTGGCCCCGGCGGACCGGGGACAGTGGACCCCCTCGCCACCCGCCCTGCCCGGCAGCCCCTCGACCTGAGCGGCTCCGCCGGCGCTCCTTCGGCCCCCGAGGCCCCTCGCTCCGGTCATCCCGAGAGGCTCAACCGGGGCGTGAAGTGGTGCCGCTCCAGATCCAGGAGGATCTGCTTCCGGTGGAGGCCGCCCCCGTAGCCGGTGAGGGATCCGTCGGCCCCGATGACCCGGTGGCACGGCACGATGATGGCGATTGGATTACGACCGTTGGCCACGCCCACCGCGCGCGCCGCCCCCGGCTTCCCGATGCGGTCGGCGATCTCGCCGTACGAGGCGGTCTCCCCGTAGGGGATCCGAAGCAGCTCCTCCCAGACCTGCCGTTGGAACTCGGGCCCCTCCAGTCGCAGGGGCACACCGAACGCGGTGCGCTCCCCGCCGAAGTACTCCTGGAGCTGCTGGACCGCCTCGGGAAAGGCCGTCGGCTCGTGTCGCCACCCGTCGCGTCCGGCCGGCTCGTGGGTCTGGTCGGTCATCCGGAGGTTGGTCACGGTGGTGCCGTCCCCGGCGACGGTGACGATCCCGACCGGGCTGTCGAGGGTGCGGAAGACGATGTGGCTCATGGTGTTCCTTTCGGTGGCCAGTCGTTGACCGGGTGGGCGGTGCTGCCCCAGAGGTACTGCACGGCATAGGAGCGCCACGGACGCCAGCGCACGGAGTGCGCCTCCAGTTCGGCGGTGGTGTCGGGCAGCCCGAGCAGGCCGGCACCGCGACGGACGCCCCTGTCCGAGACGGGGAAGGCGTCGGGGTCGCCCAGGGCCCGCATGGCGACCATCTCGGTCGTCCACGGTCCCACGCCGGGGATGGCGGCCAGCTGCCGGCGGGACCGTTCCCGGTCGGCGCCGACCCCGATGTCGACGGTCCCCGCGGCGAGGGCGTCGACCAGGGCTACGAAGGCCAGCTGCCGGGCCCGGGGAATGCCGAGGGATTCCGGGTCGACACCGGCCAGGCCCTCGACGGACGGGAACAGGTGGGTGAGCCCGCCTCCCGGGTCGCTCACCGGCGTGCCGTGGTCGGCGACCAGTCGCCCTGCATGGGTCCGGGCCGCCGCAGTCGACACCTGCTGGCCGAGCACGATGCGGAGCGCCAGTTCGGCCTCGTCGACGGCACCGGGGATGCGGCGGCCCGGCACCTTCGCCACCTCCGGGCAGAGGTGGCCGTCCTCGGCGAGCACCTCCATCGCCGCCACGGGATCGGCGTCGAGGTCGAGAAGCCGGCGGCAGCGGGCGATGGCCGTGGACAGGTCGCGCAGATCGTCGAGGGTCAACTGGCAGAGCACGTACTCGGGCGTCGGGCGGAGGGCCACGATGCTCGATCCGGTGGGCAGGCGGAGCGTCCGCCGGTAGGTGCCGTCCCGTACCTCCTCGCACCCGGGAACGGCCGTAGCAGCCAGGTGACCGAAGAGACTGTCCGGGGAGAACGGCGCCCGGAAGGGCAGCCGGAGGCTGAGCAGTCCGGGGGCCGAGGTGGAGTCGTCATGCCGGGCCCGGGCCCGGAGCGAGGAGGGGGTGCCGTCGAAGACGGCGCGGACGGTGTCGTTGAACTGCCGGATGCTGGAGAACCCCGAGGCGAAGGCCACATCGGCGAAGGGCATGGCGGTGGTCTCGATGAGCACCCGGGCGGTCTGGGCCCGCTGGGCCCGGGCCAGGGCCAGGGGCCCGGCGCCGACCTCGGCGTCGAGGTGCCGCTCCAGCTGCCGGGTGCTGTACCCGAGCCGCCGCGCCAGGCCGGTCACACCATCACGGTCGACCGTGCCGTCGGCGATCAGCCGCATGGCCCGCCCCACCACGTCCCGCCGGGTGTTCCACTCCGGCGAGCCGGGGAGGCATCCGGGCGACAGCGCTTGCAGGCCCGGAACCCGGCCCGCTGGGCCGCCGCGGCGGTGGGGAGGAAGCAGAGGTTGCGGGCGAAGGGGGGTCGCACCGGGCAGCTCGGCCGGCAGTAGATCTTGGTGGTCAGCACGGCGGTGACGAACCAGCCGTCGAACCGGGCGTCTTTGGACTGCACGGCCCGGTAGCAGCGGTCGAAGTCTTCGTACACGGGAGCAGCGTACGCTCCGAATGCCCACAAGACTGGCGGGAATCCGACACCGAAGTGGCCCCGGCCAACCGACCGGGCACTGAGGGCGTCGACGGTGTCGGGCAGTTGGGCCGACGACGAGGTCAGCGGCCAGCGTTGTCGACGTAGGCGTCGTAGCAGTCCTGGCAGATCCGGAAGGAGGCGTCGACTCCCGGCTCCATCCGGCCGCCACAGTCCGGGCACCGGCGCGCGGCGGCGATGCGCTGCCCCGACTCCCCGTACTCCGGACGCGCCTCCATGCATAGGGCATCGACCGACCGATCCCCGGCCTTGAGCGGATCGGTCGTCGACACCGGTCGATCTCGACCCGGCGGCTCCGTCACTCTCCGGTGACGACCCCGACGAAAGGCGCTGCACGATGAAGACCGACGAGACCTGGCAGTACATCCACCATGAACGGGCCGAGATGAGCCGCACCTTGGGGTCTCTCTCCGCCGAGCAGTGGGCCTCGCCCTCCTGGTGCCTGGGCTGGTCGGTGCGGCAGACCACCGGCCACATCGTGGCCGCCACCGAGCAGACGCCGCTGCACTTCTACAAGGAGCTCATCGCGGCGGGCTTCCGGTTCAACCTCTTCACGGAGCGCGGCGTCCGACGGCTCGCCGACGTCGAGCCCCACGAACTGGTGCGGCGGCTGCAGGCCCGGACCACGACCACCAACCACCCGCCGGCTCCGGTGACGGCCATGCTGGGCGAGATCATCGTCCACGGCGAGGACATCCGGCGACCGTTGGGATTGACCCACCAGCCCCCACTGCCCGCCGTCCAGGCGGTGGCCGACAGCTGGAAGCGCTCCAACCTCCTCATCGGCTCCAAACGGCGCATCGCCGGCCTGTGCCTACGGGCCAGCGACACCGACTGGACCCACGGTGAGGGACCTGAGGTCTCCGGTCCCCTGTTGTCACTGGTGCTGGCCATGTCCGGCCGCACGGGATCCCACGGTGACCTCGCGGGCGACGGCATCGCCGTCCTGGCCGGCCGGCCCTGACCGTCCGTCGGGGCCGGCGGCCGTGCCGGTCCGGGCCGACACCTGCAAGACTCCGGGCATGGAGGTGCATCTGGTCGACGGGACCTACGAGCTGTTCCGCCAGTTCTTCGGCCAGCCGCCACGGGCGGCCGACGACGGCGAGGAGATCGGCGCCGCCCGGGGCGTGGTGCTCTCGATGCTCGGCATGCTGGGCGAGGGGGCCACCCACCTCGGCGTGGCCACCGACCACGTCATCGAGTCGTTCCGCAACGACCTGTGGCCCGGCTACAAGACCGGGTGCCGGCATCGACCCGACCTCTGCGCTCCAGTTCGAGATCCTCGAGACGGCGCTCGTGGCCCTCGGCGTCATGGTGTGGCCCATGGTCGAGCTCGAGGCCGACGACGCCCTGGCCTCGGCCGCCTCGGTGGCCGCCGAGGACCCGGCCGTGGGCCGGGTGATCATCTGCACGCCCGACAAGGACCTGGCCCAGTGCGTGGTCGGCGAGCGGGTGGTCCAGCTCGACCGGCGGAACGGGCACGATGAGCGACGAGGACGGGGTCTGGGACAAGTTCGGCGTGGCCCCGCGCTCCATCCCCGACTGGCTGGCCCTGGTCGGGCGACTCCGCCGACGGCTTCCCCGGGCTGGCCGGATGGGGCAAGCGCTCGGCATCGGTCGTGCTCGCCCACTACGGGACGCTCGACGCGGTGCCCGACGACGTCGGGCGAGTGGGACCCGGCGGTGCGCAGGCGGTCCGGGGTGCGGCCAAGCTGGCCGACCGGCTGGCCGACGAGCGCGCCCAGGCCGAGCTGTTCCGGGTGCTGGCCACCCTGCGGCGTCGACCCGGCCGTGCTCGACGAGGTGGCGCCGCTCGCGGTGGCGCGGGCCGACCGCGCGAGTTCGAGGAGGTCTGCCGGCACTTCCGGGACCCGGCGCATGGCCGAGCGGGCCGCATGTCCTCGCCGGACGCTGACCGCTGGACTCAGCCGGTGGTGCCGAAGACCTCGCTCAGCTCGGTCGGGCACCGGGGTGTCCAGCTGGGCGTAGGTGCACGAGCCGGGACTGCGGTCGGGTCGCCAGCGGACGAACGAGGTGGCGTGGCGGAACCGGTCGCCCTGGAGGTGGTCGTAGGCGACCTCGCACCACCAGCTCGGGGCGGAGCGGCTCCCAGCTGAGGTCCTTGCCGGCGCTCCACCGGCTCTGGCCCCCGGGGACCCGGCCCTCGGGTCGTCCCCTCGGCCAGCCAGGGGTGGCCGTCGGTGGCGCCGCTCCGGTAGGGCTCGAGCGTGCCGACGAACTCCTCCCGCCGGGCCACGGAGAACCCCGAGGCCACGCCGACGTGGTGGAGGACGCCGCCGTCGTCGAAGAGTCCGAGCAGCAGCGACCCGACCACCTCACCGGTCTTGTGCCAGCGGAAGCCCGCCGACCACGCAGTCGGCCGTGCGCTCGTGCTTGACCTTCATCATCACCCGCTTGTCCGGCTGGTAGGGCAGGTC
The DNA here is from genome assembly GCA_963835465.1 of uncultured Acidimicrobiaceae bacterium. GTDB lineage: Bacteria > Actinomycetota > Acidimicrobiia > Acidimicrobiales > RAAP-2 > Bog-756. The sequence continues at coordinate 77,988 of CAWIFR010000004.1, read as the reverse complement.
TCCGTCCTTGGCCACCACGCCGTCGAGCCCGGCGCCTTCGAAACGCGAGAACCAGTCACGGGCCACGCTCCGGCTGCGTGGTCACCGGCGTGAGGTGGATCGGCGGCTCGGCACGTCCGCAGCGCCTTCTCCAGGGCGGCGCGGCGCACCGGCGTACGGCTCGACCCTGCAGGTCGGCGTCGCCGAGCGCCAGAAGGTCGAAGGCCACGAACGAGGCCGGTGTGGTCTGTGACAGCAGCTTGACCCGCGAGTCGGCCGGATGGATCCGTTGAGAGAGGGCGTCGAAGTCGAGACCGTCCGGTCCGGCGATCACGATCTCGCCGTCGACCACGCACCGGTCGGGCAGGTTGGCCCGCAAGGCCTCGACCAGCTCGGGGAAGTAGCGGGTGAGCGGCTTCTCGTTCCGGCTGCCCAAGACGACGTCGTCGCCGTCCCGGAAGACGATGCACCGGAACCCGTCCCACTTCGGCTCGTAGTAGAGACCGTCCCGCTCGGGCAGCTCCCGGGTCAGCTTGGCCAGCATCGGGGAGACGGGAGGCACGACGGGAAGCGTCACCGGACGATGGTACTCCGGGAGGAAGCGCCGACGTCCGTCCCCTCAGCCACCGTGACCCGCCGTCCAGGCCAGGAACTCGTCCACCGGCAGGGCGTTCATCACCCGGTCCACCGGCCACCCCAGCCGCAGCCGCCTGCTCGCAGCCGTTGCGCTGCCACTCGAGCTGGCCCGGTGCGTGCGCGTCGGTGTCGACCGCCACCACACAGCCGGCGGCGAGGGCGAGGGAGAGCAAGGCTCCGGAGGGTCGAGTCGCTCGGGTCGGGAGTTGATCTCGACCGCGGTGCCGGTCCGGGCGCAGGCCTCGAAGACCGCCTCGGCGTCGAACGTCGACGGAGGGCGGCCCTTCCCGGCCACGAGCCGACCCGTGCAGTGGCCGAGGATGTCGGTGTGGGGGCTCTCGACGGCCCGCAGCATGCGCCGGGTCATCGCCGGCTCCTCCATCCGGAGCTTGGAATGGACGCTGGCCACCACCACGTCGAGCTGACCCAAGAGCTCCTCGTCCTGGTCGAGGGCTCCGTCCTCCAGGATGTCCACCTCGATGCCGGTCAGGATCCGGAACGGGGCCAGCTCCTCGTTCAACTCGGCCACGACGTCGAGCTGCTGGCGCCAGGCGCTCGGCGTTGAGCCCGTGGGCCACGGTCAACCGGGGGCTGTGGTCGGTCAGGGCCCAGTAGCGGTGGCCGAGGTCCCGGGCCGCCTCGGCCATCTCCCGGATGGGCGATCCGCCGTCGGACCAGTCCGAGTGGCTGTGGCAGTCGCCCTGGAGCAGGTCGAAGAGAGCGGCGGCGTCGGCGCTCATGGCCGTCGGCTCGGCGGACTCCAGCGCCTCCAGGTACGCAGGGGTCTCGCCGGCGAGCGCCTCCAGGATGACCTGGGCACTGGTCTTGCCGACGCCCGGGATGCTCTGGAGCCCGGCCGAGGTCACGGCGAGCTCGTCGGTCGGCACCTCGGCGATGGCTGCGGCCGCATGACGGAAGGCCCGGACCTTGTAGGACTCGGCCCCGTCCCGCTCCAGGAGGTAGGCGATGCGCCGGAGGGCGTCGACGGGCTCCACCGGTCAGGCCTTCTTGGCCCGGCTCGGGGACACCCGGGGCGGCTCGTCGGGCTGCTTGGGGTACTCCGGTGGCCATGGGGCGTCGTGCAGCCCGTTCGCCCGGTCGCGGCCGCCAGGTCGAGCAGAGGTTGGAGCGACTGGGGCGCCCCGGCGATTCCAGCCCAGGGATCCCCCAGCTCGCCCACCCGGTCGGGCACGGTCTGAATGGTCAGCAGTTCGGGGTCCACCGTCTCCACGTCGTCCCAGGCCAACGGCGTCGAGACCTGGCCGCCGACCCGGGGGCGGGCGAACCATGCCCCGAACACCGTCTTGTGGGGCGCGTTCTGGTTGAAGTCGACGAAGATCCGCTCGCCCCGCTCCTCCTTCCACCAGTTGGCGGTGATCAGCTCGGGATGGCGGCGCTCGAGCTCACGGGCCAGGGCCACCGCGGCAGAGCGGACGGCGAAGCTGTCCCAACGTCGCTCGAGCCGGACGTAGACGTGGAGGCCTCGGTTGCCGGTGGTCTTGGGGTGTCCGACCAGGCCCAGCTCGTCGAGCAGGCTCCGCACACAGGTCGCCGCGGCCCGGACCTCCTCGAAAGTGGTGCCCGGCTGGGGGTCGAGGTCGATGCGCAGCTCGTCCACGTACTCGGGCTCGTCGACCCGGTAGGGCCACAGGTGCAGACCCAGGCAGCCCAGGTTGACGGCCCACACCACGTGGGCAATGTCGGCCAGGACCAGGGCGTTGGACGTGGTCCCGTTGGGGGTGGTCACCACGGTGGTCTGCAGCCAGCTCGGCGCGTTGTCAGGGACCCGCTTCTGGAAGAAGGACTTCCCGGCGGCCCCTTCGGGGAAGCGCTGCGAGCATGGCCGGCCGGCCGAAGGCGGTGGCAGAGAGAGGGCCGGCCATGGCCAGGTAGTACGTGACCAGATCGAACTTGGTGGCCCCGATGTCGGGGAAGTACACCTTGTCCGGGTTGGAGACGTCGATGGTCCGGTCGGCGACTTCGACGGTTCGGACCTCTTTGGCAGGCACGTGCCCACGCTACCGGCCGGCCCCGGGCACTTCACGGTGAACCCGCGTCGGCCACGGGGCCGTCCGGTTGGTCCCGGTTGCGCCCCGGCGTCGTGGATTTCTCTCCTCCGGTGAACCGAATGGTCCTCTCGTCCGTATCCTTCCCGTGAGCCCTGACTCCCGCGCCCTGAAGGCGCCCCTCTACCTCGTAGGCAATTCGCCAGTGGAGGAGGTGTTGGCCCACCTTTCCGACCTCGCCTCGGCCAGTGCCGAGCTGGAGGCACGGCTGGCTTCCACGGTGGAGGAGGCCCGGCTGGTCGAGGCCACCTGGGAGCAGATCGGCCAGGCGCTGGGCGTCACCCGGCAGTCGGCCTGGCAGCGGTTCGCCAACTCCTAGGTCCGGCGTCACCCTCGGCTTGGGGAGCGCCTGCCGCCCCGGGAGAGGGAGCCCCGGGGGCGGAGGCGCGTCGACCCGCTACCGGCCGGGACGTGGGGATGTGAGGGATTCCGTCCCAGCCGTACTGGTAGTAAACCGCCCCAGGGTTACCTCCACCGTTATCCCACTCTGAACCTTCGGTGAATTTCCGTCCGTGGGCCGGGAACCGGGCGCTGAGGGACTTGGATATCCTCCATCCATGCGGGTCGAGCGAGACCACGGGCCGGGAGAGGACCGATGACCCCTCTCACGTCGTGGACCGGGTGGGACGTGCGGGGCGGGGCTTCCGCCGAGTCGGCGGCGGTGGCGGCCTTCACCCGGTCCGCACCAACCGACACCGGCCAGGACTCCCATTACGAGTTGCTGGCCCTCGCCGGGCGGGGCTTCCGGCCACCGCGCTTCCTGCGCACCGAACACCTGGCCGGGGACACCGCAGAGGAGACCGACGCCGGCACGGATCTGATCGATCCGGCGCTGCGCCTGGCCTGGACCCTGATCTACCGGCAGATCGCTGAGACCGGTCCCGGGGAGGTGAAGCCGTTCGCCATCTACCTCCTCGGCGTCGATCCACCCGAGGACGTGACCGATGACGAACTGGTCATCTTCAACGAGTTCTACACGGACGTGCACCTTCGCGAGGTGGCCGAGCGGCGTCACGCGCTCCGGGCCGTCCGCTACGAGCTGGTCCGGGAGGTGGACCCGCCCTACAAGCCGGCCCCGCGCTTTCTGGCCGTCTACGAGGTCGACGAGCAGTCGGCCGCCAACCGGCGCCACGTCGGCCCCAAGTACTCACCGGGACCCGACGTCTGGCAGCGGCACACCACACCGTGGCGCCTCTGGTACACCCGGCTATCGGCTGGGGCCGACTGACCGCCCCGGGCTGGGTGGGGCCACTCCCTCGACACCCGCCACCCGGCCGATGCAGCTAACGGCCGGCCGGCGCCTACCATCTCTGGCATGAGCGGTGACGCTGCGAACCGACGCTCCCTACCCTGGCTGGCCATGATCCTGGTCTTCGTGGGCCTGTTCGGTGCCACGGTGGCGGTCTCCGGCCTGTGGGCCCCCCTCCCCTCGAACCCCCTAGGCACCTGCGGGCCGGGGCTGGGTTCGGAGGCCGCCATCGAAGCCCTGGTGAACCCGGGCTCGATCGGCGCCGGCGCCGAGCCACCGGCCTCCAACCACACGGCGCGGGCACAGTGGAACCAGTTCGTCAACGACTGCCAGACGGCCACCAACCACCGGGTACTGGTCACCGTCCCGATGCTGGTCGTGTCCGTGGTCCTCGCCGTGGCCGGACTGCTCCTCCTGTGGAGGCGGCTGGGTAGCCGGGAGGGCCACGAGCCGCCGGCCGTTGACCGCCGTCCCGTGGCCCCGACAACCACCGACGAACGTCCGCTGTCTCCCTCCGCCCCGTTCCCGGCCGCGGCCGGGCCGCCCGGACCTCCAGGGGCGCCCGTCAGCCTCTGACCGCCTTCGGTCGACGACGGCTGAAGCCGGCCCATCCGCGACCACTGGGACGTGCCCAAAGAGCCTGAGCGGTAGTCCCGCCCGACGCGCCGAGCAATCGGCATGCCGTCGACCGACATGACAGGGGACGGACAGGCCCCATGGACGGCACCGACAGCCCACTCGAGCTGGGTCTCGACAACTTCGGCGATGTCACCGTCGATGCCGAAGGCCTGCCGGGTTCGGCCGCCCAGGTGCTCCGCGGCGTGGTGGATGAGTCCGCGCTGGACGACCAGGTCGGCGTGAACTTCGTCGGCACCGGCCAACACCGCCGCCGAGATGGTGGTGGTGTTGGGTCGACACGACCATGGTGACAACGGGTATGGTCGCATCAGGTCGTTCCGGCGGGCCGGCCAGACGCACCACTGCGTCGCTCACGAGAAGGGCGGTTCCACATGGCACTCGGCATCTACTTCGTACACGAGGGCTTCACCCCGGAGAAGTACGACAGCGCCATCAAGCAGCTGGAGGCAGCGGGGGCAGGGAAGCCCAAGGGGCGGACCTACCACTTCGCGCTCGAGTCCAATGGCGAGATCCAGGTCTTCGATGTCTGGGAATCCCAGGAGGACTTCGACGCATTCGGACCGACGCTGATGCCGATCCTGACCGAGCTAGGCGTTGCCCTCAAAGCGCCGATGGTGGCGACCGTTCACAACGTGATCAACGCCTGAGGCCCGCGCCCTCGCCGACGCCTGGGAGCGCACCGACTCGCCGACCGGTCAGTCGGGGCTGTCCCTCCGGGACCACTGGCCGGAGACGGGCTCACTCCGAGGCGACTGGAGCAGATCCAGGAAGGACCCGGAGGGCGCGTCCCCGTACTTGACCGCCTTGCTGATTAGCCACTTGCAGTCCTCGAAGCCCTTGATGGCCTGAGGCTTGTAACGCTTCTTCATGTTCTTGGGCGGTGCCGTCTTCCCCTTGGCCACGGAGACGCCCAGGGAGACGCCGAAGGCGTACTGGCCCTCCTTGCTGTCCGACCCGAACTCGGTGATGCGCCCGTCCGCCCACTTCTGGATCTTGTCCGACCATCGGGCCAGTCGCCGCTCACTCTTCGACAGCACGTTCACCACTTCCCCGGTTGCTGGGTCCCGAAGGGAGCGACCGTAGCAAAGCGCATGGGTCCCGCCGCCGGCCCCGGTGCATGAACGGGCTACCCGTCCACCCCACCGCTCGCCCCGAAGGGTCGAACCGGCTGATGCGGGCGCTCAGTCGGCGTCGGCGCTCCAGCCGAGCTCGTCGGCGAGGAGGAGGAGGACCCTGTTGGGCAGACGCTCGCCACGCTCGAGGAGCTTGAGGCACCCCTGCACGTAGGCCTTCCGGGCGTCCTCGACGCCGCGTGTCTGGACCCGGCCGGCGACCGGGGGCCGGATCCCGATGATGTCGGCGAGTTCCCTGGACTGGTCCTCCGCATCGCTCTCGTCGATGAGGGCATCGAGGGCACGGAGCATGTACCTCCTCGGCGGCGCCCCTTGCTCCCACCGGGCGACCGACTGCTGGGTCACCCCCAGCTGATCAGCCAGCTCCCGCTGGGTCAGCCCCTGCTTCAGGCGGTAGGTCCGGATCCGCTCGGCGAGGTCACCGGGTGACTCCACTGAGTACTCACTTGTATCCACTAGTTGTTCACGGTACTCCCGTCCTTGTGCGCCTGACAAGGCCCGGGCACGGACCAGGGTGTGGGACGTGTCGAACTACAAAGGTGTGGTTCACAAGGTGCGGATACGTGGCCAGCAGGGGTCAGCTGTTCCGTGAAGACCGCACGTGCAGAGAAGATGCTTTCCGAGGTGACCCTCACTTCACCGGAGGGAAGCGAGGGGGAGCCAACCGTCGGCGGGCTTCCCGAGGGGTCCTGTAGGGCCCGGGAGATCCTCGAACGGGTGGGAGACAAGTGGACGTTGTACGTCGTCCACGTCCTCGGTCTGGGAACCCGGAGATTCAGCGAGCTGCAGCGCGAGATCGACGGGATCACCCCGCGCATGCTCACGGTGACCGTCCGCAATCTCGAGCGTGACGGGTTGGTCGTGCGCACCGTCTAGCCGGAGGTGCCACCCCGCGTCGAGTACACCCTGACCCAGACGGGCACGGCCCTGTTAGTCGCTGTCTCCCCGTTGGTGGAGTGGGCGACCGACCATCTCGCCGAGATCGACCAAGCCCGGACCCGCTATGACTCTGCGGCGCGACTGCGGCAACGGGCACGCTCCAATTCGGCGGGGTTGCCGAGCACCTGACCGCAGTCCGCACGGTCGCATGACGATGGCCGTGGCCGCAGCGGTCAGCGACCGAGGGCCATCCGGAGGTCCTGCACGTGTTCCTGGGTCTGTTCCAAGAGCGGACGCAGGGCCTCACCGACATCAGCCAGGCCCAGCTCACCCGCCTGTGCGAATCGCTCCCGGTACCGGTGCAGCTGCTCCTCTTCCAACTGCAGGTCCGCCTCGAGTGCGCCGCGGGAGTCGCTCGTCTTGGGCACGTCACCGACCCTGGTCGTCGGCACGCCGCCGAGGAAGGAGACCTGCGACGCCAGGACCTGGGCATGGGTGAGCTCCTGGGCCAGGTGCTTGGTCAGCTCATCGATCGTGCTCACGAACTCCGGCCCAGTGATGGTCGAGATGTGCAGGTTGTACTGGACGATCGACTGGTACTCGCTACCGAGGTCCTCGTTCAGTAGGTCGATGAACTTCTGCTGATCCATAGCCCTCTTGCCCTTTCCGCGCGTCGGCCCGGTGGTGGGCACCTACGTGGCTCTACCCGTTGGGGGCGCCTTCAACCCCGTACTGGGGCTTCTTCAGCCCCGTGGCTACGGCGACCCGCCCGGTCGGCGGCGGGCTCCGATCACACGCCGCCCGAGGGCTCCAGCCGCGGGGCCGGCACCGAGATCGACGACGACTCGCTACCACCATCGATCTCGAACACCTTGCCGGTGACCCATGAGGAGGCGTCCGACGCCAGGAAGAGGACGGCACAGGCAATGTCCTCGGGCTCGCCCGGACGGCCCATCGGGGTCCCGTCGATGAACCTCTGGCGGAGGTCGTCATCGGTGAGCACCACATCCAGGGAGCGGGTGGCCACGCCGCCCACGTCGATGGCGTTCACCCGAACGCGGGGCGCCAGCTCGGGCGCGATGTTGCGGGTCATCCGATCGAGCGCGGCCTTGGCCGACCCGTAGGCGACGAACATGGTCTGGGTCATGCTGGCCGACCGTGACGAGATGTTGACCACCGAACCCCGTCCGACGGTGTCGACCATCTGGCGGGCGGCCAGCTTGGTGAGCGTCAGGGGCGCGGTGACGTTGAAGGCGAAGGTTCGGGCCATGAACCCCTCGCTGGTGTCCATCGCCGCACGGGGCATGGCGCCACCCGCGTTGTTGACCAGGATGTCCAACCGATCGAAGTGCGCCACAGCCGAGGAGATCAGGTGCTCACAGGCGTCACGGTCGGTCACATCGGTCGGGACCACCAGGGCCCGTCGGCCCAGGGACCGGATGCCGGTGGCCACCTCCTCGAGATCCGATTCGGTACGCGCTGCCAAGACGACGTCTGCTCCCGCTTCGGCCAGTCCGACGGCGATCCCCCGGCCGATCCCCAGCCCGGCACCGGTGACGACGGCCACCCGCCCCTCGATTCCGAACCGATCAAGGATCATCCGGCTGCCTCCCCCGTCGTCTGCTCAGCGGGGCGTGGCCCTCGTGTCCATCGACCCGGTCGGCATCATGCCATGGCACTTCACATGACAGACACCGAACGATCGGGTGGCGAGCGCTCACGGCAGGGCGGAGGCGTGCGAATCCGAAGATGGCACTCGCCTCAGTCGGACGCCCCCTGGTACCGCAGCCCGTCCAGGGCCATGTCGAGGAGCCGGTCCAACTGGCCCGGATCGGCCGTCTGGATCTTGGCGATACCGCCCACGAGCTGGATCACTTCGACGATGTTGGTGTCGGTCCGGACCAGCTGGGCCTGTTGAGCCCGGACGAGCAGCGGCTCACCCCCCGCATACATGGCGGCCCGGCACGACTGGAAGACACCGGCCTGGCGATCGTGGTAGGCGAGCAGCTCCTCGGCCAGGGCCTGCTTGGTGGCCAGATAGCTGACGAAGCGGTGCAGCCAGGCCACCAGGGCCTCCCACGGAGGTTCGTTGGCCAGGTCGACTGCCGAGCGGCACAGGGCGTCGACCTCCTCGACGTAGACCGCCTCGAGCAGGTCCTGTCGACTCGGGAAGTGCCGGTAGAGGGTGCCGATCCCGACCCCGGCCCGCCGGGCGATGTCCTCCAGCGAGGCGCCACGGCCGTCCTCGGTGAACGCCTCCCGACCGGCAGCGATCAACTTGTCGTAGTTGCGACGCGCATCGGCACGCTTGGGCCGGTGGCTGAGCTCCTGTACGGGGACGTCGGTGCTGGTCATAGCAGAGTTCCTCCATGGAGTTGCAAAACGGAGGTTACCTCCATATAGTAATCGGAGGCAACCTCCACTTCTTTGTGGAGGCGACCTCCACTTTAACCGCAATCCACCCTCCCTGAATAGGAGAACCGCCTGGTGACAACCATCCTGACCCGACGCGCCCTGACCCCGCCCGCGGACATCACGGCGAAGGCGAACCCCAAGGTGGTGCTGGGCATCATCCTCGCCACCTACCTGATGATCATCCTCGACGCCACGGTGGTGATCACCGCCCTGCCCGACATCCACCGTGCGCTGCACTTCTCCTCGACCGGCCTCTCCTGGGTCCAGAACGTGTACACCCTGACCTTCGGCGGCCTGCTCCTACTCGGGGCGCGAGCCGGCGACATCCTCGGGCGCCGCCGGGTGTTCGTCGCCGGCATCGCGCTGTTCACCACGGCGTCGCTCCTCGGCGGACTGGCCGAGTCGGCCTCCTGGCTGCTGGCCGCCCGGGCCGTCCAGGGCATCGGCGCCGCCATCGCCGCGCCGTCCACCCTGGCCCTCCTCCAGGTCAGCTTCGAGGAGGGTCCCGAGCGGACCCGGGCCGTGGGGGCCTACAGCGCGGTGGCCGGAGGGGGCGGGAGCGTCGGCCTCGTGCTCGGCGGGATGCTCACCACCTGGATCTCGTGGCGGTGGGGCCTGTTCATCAACGTCCCCATTGGCATCGCCATGATCGCCCTGGCGCCTCGCTACCTCCCCGAGACCGAGCGCAAGCCCGGGCGCTTCGACCTGGCCGGGGCGACCACCTCGACCCTCGGCATGACCAGCCTCGTCTACGGGTTCGTGCGCGCCGCCTCTTCCGGGTGGGGCAACCCGATCACCGTCGCCTCGTTCGCACTCAGTGCCGTCCTGCTCGCCACCTTCGTGGTCACCGAACGCCGGGCCGAGCAGCCCATCACCCCGCTGCATCTCTTCGCCAGCCGCCAGCGTTCGGGCGCCTACGTCGTGCGGATGCTGGTAGTGAGCGGAATGTTCGCCATGTTCTTCTTCATGACGCAGTACTTCCAGGGTGTCCTGGGCTACAGCCCGCTCCTCTCCGGTCTGGCCTTCCTGCCGGTGACCGCGGTGATGTTCGGCGTGGTGAGGGTCGTGCCGAAGCTGGTTCCCCAGCTCGGGACGATCCCCCTCTTGGCCGGCGGGGTGCTGGTGGCCTTCATCGGGATGGCCTGGCTCAGTCGCCTCACGCCGGACTCCTCCTTCTTCCCCCAGATCGTGCTGCCCATGTCCCTGCTCGGCATCGGCATCGGATCCGCACTCGTCCCCCTCACCACGGCGGGGATCGCCGGGGTGGACTCGGAAGATGCGGGGGCGGCCTCCGGCCTGGTCAACGTGGCCCAGCAGCTCGGCGGGTCGCTCGGACTGGGCATCCTTGTCACGGTCTTCGCCGCGGCCAGCCGCCACGGCACCGCCGCTCGGGGAGCTGTCGACTCGACCAGGGCCGAGGCCCAGACCAACCTGGCGCACGCCGTGGCCACCTCCCTGACGGGCTCGGCGGTCTTCTTGGCCCTGGCCCTGCTGGTCGTCGTCATCGTCATGCGGCCGCCGGCCACCGACCGGGTGATCGTCATCGGTGCGGAGGAAGCGCTCGACGAGGCGCTGGCGCTCGACTGACGAGGCCGCCCGTCACGACCGTGCCTATGATCGGGCGGCGCCCCGACGAGTGGTTTCCTCGCCGGCAGGGGACGATCCCCGGCGGCGCGCCGGAAGGGGGAATCGAGATGTCAGACAACCTTCGGCTGCTGGCCAAGTACAGCCAGGCCATGGATGCCGGCGACACCGATGCCGTCTACGAGTTCTGGTCGGAGAACTTCCACAGCCATGTGACCGAACGGGTGAGTCCGGAGAAGGTGGGGACAGACATCCGAGGGGAGGAGCAGCAGTGGTGGGACCAGGTCCGCTCCTCGTTCCCGGACATGACCTTCGCCGTCGACCTGCTGATCGAGTCCGACGATCTGGTCGTCTCCAACTGGACGGTCAGGGGCACCCACACCGGTACCCCCTTCTTCGACGTCCCGCCCTCGGGGCAGCCGGTGACGATCAACGGCACCGCCATCCTGCGGATCCGAGAAGGGCAGATCGTCGAGCACTGGGGAGGACCTCACTGCCAAAAGGGCCTCGGGCTGATCACCACCGGCTGAGCCGGCAGCCAAGACCATGACCGACGAGCTCCGCGGGTGGGGTCCGGCCCTGGAGGAGATCGCCCGCCGCCAGGCGCAGGCGGAGGCCATGGGCGGGGAGGCCCGGCTCGAACGTCAGCATCAACGCGGCCGGCTGAACGCACGGGAGCGCCTGATCCGCCTGTTCGATCCGGACACCTTCTTCGAGATCGGGGGCCTGGTCGGAGCGACCGACGTCCCCCCGGTGCCGGGCGACGCCCTGGTGGCCGGCTCAGGCCGGATCAACGGACGGCCCGCCGTGGCCGGGGCGGAGGACGTCACCGTCCTCGGCGGCTCCATCGGGAGCGGGGCCTCGGACAAGCGCTACCGCCTGTGCCAGCTGGCCCGGCAGGAGCGGGTGCCGCTGATCATGATGCTGGAGGGGGCCGGGCACCGGGTGACCGACACCGGCGGCGGGCGGCGCCCCGGTGATCTGCAGGGACTGGCCGAACTGTCCGGCCTCGTGCCCATGGTCAGCCTGGTCCTCGGGGCCTCGGCCGGTCACGGAGCCCTCACCGCCCCGTTGAGCGACTTCGTGGCCATGACCGAGACGGCCTCCATCTTCACCGCCGGACCGCCGCTAGTGCGGTCGGCCACCGGCGAGGACGTCACGAAGGAGGTGCTCGGCGGCCCCTCCGTCGCCATCGACTCCGGTGGGGTCGTGCACAATCTGGTCGCCGACGACGACGAGGCCATCGAACTCGCCCGGCACTACCTGGCGCACTTCCCGCTGAACGCCTGGGAGCCACCGCCGTGGCGAGAGGGCCCCGACATCGGGCCGCGGCCCGCGGACCTCCTGGGCCTGATCCCTCCCGACCCGCGCCAGCCCTATGCCATCCGGCCGGTGCTCGCCGAGGTCGTCGACGCCGGTGAGCTGCTTGAGGTGCAGCCCGACTTCGGACCCTCGGTGGTGACCGCGCTGGCCCACATCGGCGGGCACAGCGTCGCCATCGTGGCCAACGATCCGAGTGTTCTGGCCGGCACCATCGACAGCGATGCTGCCGACAAGGCCGCCCACTTCCTCGACGTGGCCGACGCCTTCGGGCTGCCGTGTGTCTTCCTCGCCGACAACCCCGGGGTGCTGGCCGGAACGGTCGCCGAGGCCCAGGGCATCCTCCGGCACGCGGCCCGACTCTTCGCCGTGCAGCACCGCTTCCGCGTGCCCAAGCTGCACGTCACCGTGCGCAAGGCCTTCGGATTCGGCTCGTCGGTCATGGCCATGAACCCCTTCGACGGACAGACGATCAGCCTGGCCTTTCCCTCGATCACCCTCGGCGCGCTCCCGGCCGACTCGGAGGCCAGCGCCATCGGGGACCCCGACGAGCGGGCCCGGATCGCCACCCGCCAGGCCCAGGCCTCGGTGGTCGCCGCCGCCCGGCTCGCCTACGACGAGGTGATCGACCCGCGTCAGCTCCGTAACGCCCTGCTCGCCGGGCTGCACCTGGCCGAGGGCCGGGACACCGAGCCCCGCCGTCCCCGCACCACGGGCATCCTGCCCTGACTGTTCAGATGGGGCCCGTCTGCAGCCGCAGCATGTCGGTCGAGCCGGCCCCGTCCACGGCGATCACCTGGCCGGAGATGAAGCGGGCGGCCGGGCTGACCAGGAAGAGTGTGAGGTAGCCGATGTCGGAGCCGTGGCCCAGGAGGCCCAGGGGGTTGGTGGGCCGCTCGGAGGCACCCGGAACGGCGTCGGCGAAGCGGCGGAGCCCCTCGGTGCTGCCCATCGACCCCGGCGCGATGGCGTTGACCCGGATTCCGTAGGGCCCCCACTCGACCGCACAGGTCCGGGTCAGCGAGTTGACTCCCGTCTTGGCCGCGGCCACGTGGGCCTGGTACACGACGCCCCGCTCGTCAAAGGGCGCGCTGATGTTCACGATGGACCCGCCGTGGTCGATGAGCCAGGCGTCGAAGGCCGCCTTGGTCACGTTGTACGTTCCCAGGAGGTCGATGTCGACAATCGCCTTGAATCCGTTGGCCGAGATCTTCGACATCGGCGCCGGGAAGTTGCCCGCCGCGTTGTTCACCACGATGTCCAGGCCACCACGGTCGGCCACCACGGCATCGACGACAGAGCGCACCGCCTCGGCGTCGCGGACGTCACAGACGCCATAGGTGACATCGAGGCCCTCGCGGGAGAGCTCCTCCACGGCGGCCTCGAGGTTCTCGCGCTTCCGGCTGGCCATGGTGACCCGGGCACCGTGGGCGCCCAGTACCCGACAGATCTCCTTGCCGATGCCAGTCGCTCCACCGGTGACCAGCGCGGTCTGCCCGAGGAGGAGGGAGGGGTCGAAGCAGCTGGCTCCGCCGGTCACGTCGGGTCCCTGCATTGACTTGTCCCCTTTCCGGACGCTGCACTCGGTAGACCTTCCTAGTCCGGAACCAACCGGTGGGGCGGCCGCGGGGTGGAACGCCCGCCCCGGGACTCCTCAGTTCGGAGTGGGGAGGCGGCCGGGCAGGTCCGCCACCGGCTTGCTGATGGGACGGCTCATGTCCTCCCTCCGCACGCTGAAGCCGAACACCGCCCGATAGGCGGTGCCGCCCGATCGGTGGGCGATCCGTGAGGGCTGTTCGATCCGCGCACCGGGACCGCACTCCAGCACCGTCCCGTCCTCGAACACGGTCCTGGAGACCCCCTCCAGGACGAAGACCACCGCGTCGTAGTCGTGCCAGTGCATCGGGGTCACCTCGGCCGGAACGAAGTACTCGACGGCCTGCCACCCCCGAGCGGCGATCTCCCCGAGCGCTTCGTCCGGGGTGGAGAAGTGTTCTTCGGCCACCGTGTAGCGCACGACAGCCTCCTTGCCGGCTCCGGACGTCCGCCCGGTCAGGATAGCCAGCGGGTGGGCCTGCGTACTCGACCCTGTCGACAGCGCAGGCCGGGTGGGCGCCGGTACCATGAACCATTCGCCGGTCGCCGCCGTGACGGGCAGGGGGAAGTGGAGGGAGGGCGTGTGCCTGTCGTCGCTACCGTCTTGGGCGAGGTCGAAGGGTCCGACCTGGGTCAGACCCTCATGCACGAGCATGTCTTCGTCCTCAGCCCGGAGATCGAGAAGACCTCCGAGGAGTGGAACGAAGAGCACGCCCAGGACACCGCGGTCAACCGCCTGCGGGAACTGAAGGCCAGCGGGATCGACACCATCGTGGACCTGACGGTGATCGGCCTCGGCCGGTTCATCCCCCGGATCGTGGCCGTGGCCGCGCAGGTCCCCGAGATCAACGTCGTCGTCGCCACCGGCGTGTACACCTACAACGAGGTCCCCATGTACTTCCACTTCCGGGGGCCCGACACCGTCTTCGGGGGGCCCGAGCCGATGACCGAGTTCTTCGTGCGGGAGATCCGTGAGGGCATTGGCGACACCGGCGTGCGCCCCGGCATCCTGAAGTGCGCCACCGACAAGCAGGGGTTGACCCCTGGGGTCGAACGCGTCCTGCGCGCTGTGGCCAAGGCCCACCGGGAGACCGGCGTGCCCATCACCACCCACACCCCGACCCCGCCACAGCCCTGGGGCCTCGAACAGCAGCGGATCTTCGCCGAGGAGGGCGTGGACCTCGGCCGGGTGGTCATCGGCCACAGTGGGGGAACCCTCGATGCCGAGTATCACGAAGCGCTGCTGGCCAACGGCTCTTACCTCGGCTTCGACCACTTCGGGCTCACCACCTTCACCCTGGCCGAGCGGGTGGAGTCGGTCCGGGCCCTGTGTGAGCGCGGCCATGCCGACCGCATCGTCCTGTCACACGACGCCATGTGCCATGTCGACTGGTTCCCGTCAACCGCCTACGGGTCCTGGCAGGACTGGCGGTGGACCCACATCCCCGAGGACGTGCTCCCCGAGATGCGGCGGGCCGGCATCAGCGAGGAGGACATCAAGACGATGATGGTCGACAACCCGCGCCGCATCCTCGAGGGCGGTCCTCCCTATTGAGCCCGCCCTCCGAGATGGCTCCGCCGCCGGGCGACCAGCCTGCGGTCCTGGTCGAGAGGATCGGTGCGGTCCACCGGCTCACCCTCAACCGGCCCGAGCAGCACAACCCCCTCACGACGCGGTGCGTCCGGGAGCTCCTCCAGGCCGTGGCCGCGGCCGAGCGGGATCCCGACGCCCGAGCCGTCATCGTGCGGGGCTCGGGCCGGTCATTCTCCTCCGGCTACGGGGTCCTGCCCGACGATGCCGAGCCGACCACCGCGCCCATGGCCGGACTCGAGGGGGACGTCTCCTCGATGCTCGGACTCGGCACCGGATGGGCCGGCGTGTGGGACTGCGCCATCCCCGTACTCGCCCAGGTCCACGGCAACTGCCTGGCCGGTGGCACCGACCTGGCCCTCCACTGCGACATCGTGATCGCCGCCCGGGAGGCCCGACTGGGCTACCCGCCCGTTCGGTCCATGGGCGTGCCGCCGACCAACATGTGGCTCTACCACCTCGGCCCCCAGTGGACCAAACGGCTCCTGTTCACCGGTGACACCATCACCGGGGCCGAGGCCGCCGAGATCGGGCTGGTGCAGGCGGCGGTGCCGACCGAGCAGCTCGACGAGTACGTCCTCGCGCTGGCCTCCCGCATCGCCCTGGTGGGCCGGGAGCTCCTGGTGGCCAACAAGCGGGTCCTGAACCAGGGGATCGAGCTGATGGGCCGGTCCCAGCTCCAGCGGTACGCCGCCCTCAACGACGCCGTCGCCCACCGGGCGCCGGACGCGCAGGCCTTCTCGGCCCGGGCCGCCGAGGTCGGGCTCCGCCAAGCCGTGCGAGAGCAGGACGCCCTGTTCGACGAGGCCGGGCCACCCCGAGGGACAGAGGAACCCGAACGCTCCTGATCCACCGCCGGCTGCCGCCCTGCCCGGTCGGCCCCGGTGGGCGCTCGGTACCATTCACGGATGAGCCTGGTGTTCGCGCTGCTGGCCGCACTCTCGAACGCGGTCAACGTGATCACCCAGCACGTAGCCAGCACCAGCGACCCCGACGGCTCCACCGGCTGGCAGTTCGTACGCTACCTGGTGAGGCACCCACTGTGGCTCTTCGGGGCCGTGGCCCTCATGGCCGCGTTCGTGTTCCAGTCCCTCGCCCTCCACCTCGGGGCGCTGTCGGTGGTGCAGACCCTGCTCATGACCGAGCTGGTCTTCTCGCTCGTGCTCCGCCGCCTGTGGATCGGCCAGCACGTCAGCCCGCAGGCCTGGTCGTCGGCCCTCCTCACCTGCGTGGCCGTCTCGGTGTTCATCGTCGCCGCCGAGCCCCGCGGGGGTCACGACCGCGCCCAACTCCGAGGACTGGGCGGCGGCCATCGTGGGGTGCGGGGTGGGCGCAGGGGTCCTGGCCCTCCTCGGCACGCGGGGCTCGCCCGGTCGGCGCGCCGCGCTCCTGGCCACGGCCTCGTCGGTGATCTGGGCGGTGGAGTCGACCTTCATCAAGGCCATGACCGACACCCTGACCCAGTGGGGCGTGGCCGGGGCCTTCCTGCACTGGCCGGTCTACGCCGTGGCCGTGGCCGGTGTGGCCGGAACCATCCTGACCCAGGCGGCGCTCCACGTCGGACCCCTGCGTGCTTCGCAGCCGTTCCTGGTCATCGTGGATCCCCTGGTGAGCATCGTCCTCAGCGTGTTCCTCTTCGGCGAGTACTTCGCGTCCAGCGCCGTGGACCTGGCCACCGCCTCGGTCTCCTTCGCCGTCCTGTGCGTCGGCGTGCTCCTCCTGACCAGGACCGTGCCCGAGACCATGGAGCCCCGACCGGCCGAGCGGTCCCCGGGTGCCCGTGCCGTCCGCTGAGCCCGACTGCGGACAGGGGGCGGCGCTCCCCGGCGCGTGACCTGTCGTCCCGCTAACCTCCGGACGGCGGCGGAAAACAGCTGATTCCCCGCACGCAACCGGAGGGGTCGGTCGGGGAGGAGGGCCAATGGGCCTACAGGGTCGGGTAGCCATCGTGACCGGCGGAGGACGGGGCATCGGCCGGGCCATCGCGCTGCGGCTGGCCGCGGACGGCGCCACCGTGGCCGTCAATTACCGAAAGGACGAAGGGGCAGCGCACGCAACCGTGGCCGCCATCGAGTCCGAGGGAGGCACGGCCGCCCCCTTCCCGGGGTCCGTGGCCTCCCACGACGAGGCCGCCGCCGTGGTCGACGGAGTCGTCACCCGGTTCGGGCACGTAGGCATCCTGGTCAACAACGCCGGCATCACCAACCGGGGGTCTCCGGTGGCCAAGACCCCGGTCGACGAACTCGAACGGGTCATCGGGACCATGGCCCTCGGCTCGCACCACATGAGCCAGCTGGTTCTGCCCAGCATGCGGGAGCAGCCGAGGGGTGACATCATCATGATCTCGAGCCAGTCGGCGGTCACCGCCGACCCCTACGGTGGCCCCTACAACATGGCCAAGGCCGCCCAGGAGGCCTTGGCCTTCACCCTGGCCAAGGAGGAGGCCCGCTCCGGCATCCGGGTGAACGTGGTCGTCCCGGGCCTGTCCAACACCGACATGGGGCGAAGGCTGGTCAAGACGGCCATGAAGGTGGACGACATCCACGACCTGGACGAGCGTTTCCCCCTCGGCCGGGTGTGCGAGCCCGAGGACATCGCCGGGGCCGTCGCCTTCCTGGTGGGTGAGGGCGGATCCAACATCACCGGACAGCGGTTGGTGGTCGACGGCGGCGGGTTCCACTAGGTGCGACCGGGGGGCACGAGGATGACCTTCGATCACGGGGCGCGCCGCCAGGAGGCCCGGTGAGCGGGATCTGCGACGACCGGGTGGTGGTGATCACCGGCGCCGGCCGGGGGATCGGCCGGTGCCATGCCCTGGCCTTCGCCTGCCAGGGAGCTCGGGTGGTGGTCAACGACGTCGGTGCCTCGATCGACGGGACGGGGAGCTCGACGGCTCCGGCCGAACAGGTCGTCGCCGAGATCCGGGACCTCGGAGGCCAGGCCGTCGCCAACCGGGACGACGCCTCGGACTGGGAGGGCGCCCGACGCCTGGTGGCCCACGCCGTCGACGCCTTCGGCCGGTTGGACACCCTCGTCAACAACGCGGGCATCCTGCGGGACCGGATGCTCGTCACCATGACCGAGAACGACTGGGACGCCGTGGTGCGGGTCCACCTGAAGGGGACGTTCGCGCCTGCCCACTGGGCGGCCGTCCACTGGCGGGAGCGAGCCAAGACCGGTGAGCCGACCAGGGCCCGAATGGTCAATACCAGCTCGGCCACCGGGCTCTACGGCAATGTCGGGCAGATCAACTACGGCGCGGCCAAGGCCGGCATCGCCGCCTTCACCGTGATCGCAGCCAAGGAGCTCGAGCGCTACGGCGTCACCGTCAACGCCATCGCCCCGATGGCCGTCACCCGGATGAACGCCGACCTCCCCTTCGGCCGGCAGGCCGCCGCCGCCTCCCCCGGCGGCCGGTCGCCCCTGGCCCCCGAGCACATCTCCCCGTTGGTGGTCTGGCTCGGCAGCGGTCTGGCGGACGACGTGACCGGTCGCATCTTCAACGTCCACGGTGGCTACATCAGCGTGGCCGAGGGCTGGCGGGCCGGGCCGAGCGTGGACAAGGACGGCCTCTGGGAGCCGGGCGAGCTGACCGATGTCATCACCGACCTCGTGGACCGGGCCGGTCCGACCACCGACATCAGCGGCACGCTGCCCGACCTCTGACCAGGTCGACTCTCAGTCGCGACCGCCGGACGACCCAACACGCGTCCCGTCATCCCAACCGGCTCCCCAGTGGTCGAGAAAGGCCACCTGTCGCGCCGGTCGGCGGGGGGCCGGGCGTAGATCGTCCCCCACCAGGTGGGCCACGGGGACCAGCGCGGCCTGAGTCACCCCGGCGGGGATGCCGAGGAGGTCGGCCATAGCCTGGTGCTCCTCGAGGTGGACGGTGGTCATGGCCGAGACCAGGCCGCGGCTGCGCAGGGCCAGCTGCAGGCTCCAGACCGCAGGGTAGATCGAGCCGAAAAGGGCGGTGAGCTGGGCCGGGGTGCTCTCCGGGGTGATCCGCCCTTCGATACACGCCACGACCAGGACCGGCACCCGGTCGAGGTGGGTGGCCAGGTGCCACGCGCCCTCGAGCATCCCTTTGGCCGACCGGTCGGCCGGCGTCGGGCGCCTCCCTCCCGACGCCGCCGTGAGGGCGGCCACGTAAACGTCCCGGACCCGGGCCTTGACGGCGGGGTCGGTGACGATGATCCACCGCCACCGCTGGAAGTCCCCACCGGTCGGTGCCTGGAGGGCGAGGTCCAGGCAGTCGAGCACCGCGTCGGTGTCCACCGGGCGTCCGAGGTCGAGCCGGCGGCGGACGGTCCGGGTGGTGGTCAGGACCCAGTCGATGCTGCCGGGGTCGGCCATCGGTCGTCAGCCGCCGACCGGTCGCGTGCCGATGACCCCGTCGGCCTGGAGCGCGGCGAGGTCATGGGTAGTGAGGCCCAGCTCGCCCAGGACCTCCCCGTTGTGCTGGCCAAGCAGGGGGGCCGGGAGCCGGAACCACGGGGCGAGGCGCGAGGCGTACCGCATGGGCCAGGCCGGGAAGCGCACCGGGCCGACCACCGGATGGTGCACCTCCTCCCAGTAGCCGCGGGCGTTCATCTGCTCGTCGACGTCCACGTCACACGAGTGGACGATGGGCTCGGCCTCCACCCCGGCGGCGCGCAGGGCGGCCAGGGCGTCCTTCTGGCTCAGGCCGAGGCACCATGACCCCAGCCGCGGCATCCAGCCGGTCCTCCCGGTCGTGGGGACCGGCCCCGGTGTCGGGGGCGGGGTCGATCGGGCCGAGCACGGACCGCACGCCCGACCAGGCCGACTCGGAGTCCAGCCGCACCGCCACCCACCGGTCGTCCTCGCCGCAGGCGTAGACCCCCTGGGGCGTGCCGGGCTGCCGGTTGCCCTGGCGGCTCATGAGTTCGCCGTAGACGGCGTGCTCGAGCACCTGCTCGACGGCCAGGGTGGTGGTCAGGTCGATCATGGCCAGCTCGATGCACTGGCCCCGGCCGGTCTGGGCCCGGTACTCGAGGGCGGTGAGGACGGCGAAGGCCGAGTGCATGCCGGCGAGCGGGTCGCAGATGCCGGGGATGGAGGGGGGGCCGTCGACGTACCCCGTCGTCCAGGCCAGTCCGGATATCTGTTCCATCGACGCGGCGAAGCCGGGACGGTCACGCCACGGGCCGTCGAGGCCGAAGCCGGGCATACGCACCATGACGATCGTCGGGTTGACGGCCGACAGGTCCTCGTAGTCCAGACCGAACTGCTCCATGACCCGTGGAGTGAAGTTCTCCACGACCACGTCGGCGGTGGCGGCCAGCTGGAGGACCAGGTCCCGCCCACGGCCGTCCGAGAGGTTGAGCGTGACACTGCGCTTGTTGAGGTTGCAGGACTGGAAGATGGCCCCCTGCTCGTACCACTGGTCGACCGAGGGGTCGACCCGGACGCTGAACCGCATGGGGTCGGGGTGCTGGGTCGACTCGACCTTGATGACGTCGGCCCCGAGCGACGCCAGGTACTGCGTGCAGAGCGGTCCGGCCAGGAAGGCGGTGAAGTCGAGGACCCGCACACCGGTCAGGGGGAGTCCGTCCCGACCGTCGGGCTCTCGACCCTCACCCGGTACGAACGGCGAGTGGGTGGACGGCTCCCCGGGCCAGGCCAGCGCCCCGAGGTCGGAGAGCCGCTCGTTCCGGGTGGGGGCGGCCGTCGGGGCGCGGGGGCGCGAGGCATCGGAGAGGAAGGGCGACCGGGGATGGGGGAAGCCGCCTCGGGGATCGGCGCCGTAGAGCTGACGCGACGCCACATGGTCGATGCCGGGGAAGTTGGCCCCGTTCCCGATGGGCACGGTGGGGATGCGGTAGAGCGAGCCGATCTCCACCACCTCGTCGACGGTGTGGCGGCGGGTCCACTCCCGCACCGCCTCCAGCACGTCGGGCCGCTCCCGGTTGCGCTGGACGTACAGCGACTCGTCGGTGGCCAGGTCCGGGCGCCCGATCATGTCCAAGAAGGTGTGCCACTGGGCGGTGGTGATGGTGGCCATGCCCACGTAGCCGTCTCGACACGGCTCGATCCCCGGGACCATCACGTACGTGGGACGGAGGGCGCGTGCCGCCGGGCATGGCTGCGGCCACCGTCGGATAGCAGATGAAGGTCACGGCCAGGCACTCGAGCGCCGACACGTCGACCAGGTCGCCCCGTCCCGTGCGGCGTCGGGCGGTGAGGGCACTGACCGTCCCCACCGCCCCGAAGGTCCCGACCGTCCACTCGGCCATGCCCCCGCCGACGGCGAGGGGTTCGCGGTCGTCGGTGCCGTGGCTGTGCAGGGAGCCGCTCAGGGCCTGGAGGAGCAGGTCGGAGGATTGATCGCCGCCCCGGGGCCCGGTGAGGCCGAAGGCGGAGAGGCTCGTCACGACCAGGTGGGGGTGACGCTCGGCCAGGGACTGGACGTCGATGGCCGGGGAAGGACGTCCGGCCCGGTCTCCGAGGGTGGACACGATGGTCACGTCCGACGACGCGGCCAGGCGGTGGCGCACCTCGTCCGCCCCGGGGCCATCCGGGTCCAACACCACGCTCTCCTGGGAGGCGGCCAGGAACCGGAAGAGGGCGCCGTCCTCGTCGCCGTCGCGCCCGACCGACCCCGATGCCGACCAGCCTCTGAGGGGGTGGCCCTCGGGCCGCTCGACCTTGACCACGCGTGCCCCGGCATCGGCCAGGAGCTTGGCGCAGTACCGCGCCGGGCACGTCGTCGGACAGGTCGAGGACCCGCAACCCCTCGAGCCCCGGCAGCGGACCACCTGTCACGTCGGGGCCCCGTCGTCGGAGCGGGCGGTGGCCGGCCCCAAGACGTCGTCACCGTGGGGGTCCCGAGCGCCGAGCACCACGGCGACGGTCAGGAGGCAGGTCGCCCGACGGTCCAGTCCTGGTAGGACCACCCCGACCCTCCTCCGTTCGGTTCGGCGCTCACCCTGGTGAACTGGGACTTCGCGCCCGACGTGCAGCGCGGACGGCTGCGAAAACACCAGTATTCTGTTACGTTGAACTCGCAGTCAAGGGGGACGGGGAGGTGGCGCCGATGGTCATGACGATCGCCCGGGACGGCGCCCTGGTCGAGTCGACCTCGGCCCACATCATCCCAAAAGAGCGGTACGTCTCCCGGGACTTCTTCGACCTGGAGATGGAACGCCTCTGGCCCCGGGTGTGGCAGATGGCCTGCCGGGAGGAGGAGGTGCCCCGGGTCGGCGACTTCGTGGAGTACGTCATCGGGGACCAGTCCATCCTGGTCACCCGCAGCGGTGCCGACACCATCCGGGCCTTCTACAACACCTGCCCGCACCGCGGCACCCGGTTGGCCACCGGGGTGGGGAACTTCGCCACCGGGGAGATCCGATGCCGCTACCACGCCTGGCGGTTCGAGCTGGACGGAACCAACAAGGAGGTGGTCGACCGGGCCGACTTCCCGGCGACCATGACCGAGGAGGACACCTGCCTCAGCCAGATCCAGGTGGGTCGGTGGGGGGGCTTCGTCTTCATCAACATGGATCCCCGCTGCGAGTCACTCGAGTCGTTCCTCGGACCGCTGCCGGCCCTGCTTGGGCCCTACGGCTTTGAGAAGATGCGGTTCCGCTCGTACCGCTCGGTCGTCCTGCCGGCCAACTGGAAGTCGGTGCTCGATGCCTTCAACGAGAGCTACCACGTCCAGGGCACCCACCCCCAACTGCTCCGGTGGTCCGACGACACGGCCATTCGCTACGGCCCCCTGGGCAAGCACAACCACATGGGGAACATGGGCGAGGTCAAGCGCGAGATCCGTCCCAGCCCGCGGCTGGGGCTGCAGCCGGGCGACTACGACGAGCGAGAGCTGCTGGCCGTGATGCTCGATGAGCTCAGCGGCCTGTTCATGAAGGAGGAGCGCCAGCAGATCGAGGAGCTGAAGACCAAGCCCCTCCCTGAGGGGAAGTCGGCCATGGACGTCTACAACGAGCTGCGGGTGCAGATGCTCCGTGGCAAGGGGGATGATGTCAGTGACCTGACCGACGAGCAGCTCCTCAGCTCCGACGACGTCCACTTCTTCCCCAACGTGGTCGGGCCCATCTACCCGGGTAGCACCACGCTCTTCCGCGTCCGGCCCAACGGGATGGACCCGGACAGCACCATCAAGGACCTGTGGACGCTCGAGTGGGTGCCGCCCGGCGACGAGCGGGAGATGTGCGAGCGCAAGTACTACCCGGACTGGACGGCGAAGGACTGGGGCCTGGTCACCAACCAGGACTACGCCAACATGGCCCACGTCCAGGCGGGCATGAAGTCGAGGGGGTGCACGGGGCTCCGGATGAACCCCCGCCAGGAGCACAACGTCATCCACATGCACGAAGTGATCGACGAGTATCTCTGCCCGTAACACCCCCGACGGGTACCGACCCCGAACCGCGGCCCGCCCTCCCGGCCGAGCCTGCCCGCCGGTCCGCGACGGCGGCCCTTCCGTGGTGACCGTCCACGTGGTGCCGTCCGACCTCGATGTGGAGGTCGGACCCGGACAGAGTGTGATGGCGGCGGCCGAGGGCCAGAGCCTGTTCTGGCCGACGGTCTGTCACGGTCAGGCCGAGTGCCACACCTGCTTCTTCGAAGTCCTCGCCGGGGAGGAGCACCTCGAGGCCCCGACCCTGTTGGAGACCGCGGCGCTGGCCCAGTTCAACGGACGGTCGTGGTACGAGGGGAGAGTCATCCGCCTGGCCTGTCAGGCCCGGGTGCGGGGTCCGATGACCATCCGCAAGCCGGGTGTTCGGCGGGTGTCGTGACCGGCGCCGGCCGCAACCGATCACCCCGGGACCACGTAGGCCCCGCTCCGCTCGTAGGCCGCTGTCTCGTCGTCGGTGAACCCCCAGTCGGCCAGCACGTTGCGCGCGTCGGACCCGGACAGCGGGGCCGGTCTGGGCCGGCGGGGGACCGTGCGGGAGAACCGGGGGGCCGGGGCGGGCTGGCGGGCCTCCCCCACCAGCACGAAGCCCTCCCGCTGCAGGTTGTGGGGATGCTCGGGGGCCTCGCTCGGGGTGAGGATGGGCGCGAGGCACGTGTCCGTGCCGGCGGCCAGGGCATCCCATTCGTCCCGGGTGCGGGTGGCGATGGCCGCGGCGATCCGTTCGCGCAGCCGGGGCCAGGCGGCCCGGTCGGCCGGGTCGGGCAGGTCCGGCCCTGCGATGCCCACCAGATCCACGAAGGCGGTCCAGAACTGGCTCTCCACTGCGCCGACCGCCACCCACTTCCCGTCGGAGGTCTCATAGGTGTCGTAGTAGGGGGCGCCGCCGTCCAGCGCGTTGGTGCCCCGATCCTCGGACCAGCGACCCCGGGCCGTCATCTCGAAGAACATGGTGGCCAACAGGGCACTGCCGTCGACCATCGCCCCGTCGACGACCTGGCCGACGCCCGAGGCGCGGGCCTCGAGCAGGGCGCAGACCATCCCGAAGGCCAGCAGCAGGCCTCCCCCGCCGAAGTCGCCTACCAGATTGAGCGGGGGCACCGGGGGCCCACCCCTCGGGCCCACCATGCTCAACACCCCGGACAGGGCGATGTAATTGATGTCGTGGCCGGCCATCGCGCTCCAGGGCCCCTCCTGCCCCCATCCCGTAGCCCGTCCGTAGACCAGGACCGGGCGCACGGCGTGACACACCTCGGGTCCGAACCCGAGGCGCTCCGCCACTCCTGGTCGGAACGCCTCGATCAGCCCGTCCGCCCGACAGACCAGGTCCAACAGCAGGGCGCGTCCCGGGTCGGACTTGAGGTCGATCTCGACCGAACGCCGGTTGCGGCCGAGGATCCCTCCGTCGCCCGAGCCCCCGGGTCGGTCCACCCGGACCACGTCGGCACCCATGTCGGCCAGCATCATGGCGCAGAACGGTCCCGCGCCGAGCCCGGCGATCTCGACGACTCGGACGCCGGTGAGCGGTCCCCCGCCTGTCGTCGGCGGTGCCTCTGCCATGTCCATTCGTCCCCCTCCGGCCTGACCGCTGAAGGAACTCACGGTAGCCACTCCCGACCGCACGGACCAGGGTGCGGCGCATCCACCAGAAGGAGCAGCCATGGGAGCACGTGACCCGGTCATCGTCGGGATCGGCCTGAGTGACTACCCGGTGGCACCCAAGCTCGACGCCATGGAGCACCACGCCATGGCCCTGCGCCGGGCCCTGGCCGACTCAGGCCTGGAGAAGTCCGAGATCGACGGGTACATGTGTGCGGGGACCGGCTTTGCCAACAACGTCGACGACGCCGCCAACATGGCCGAGTACCTCCGGATCAACCACCGGTGGATCGACGGGACCTCGGTGGGGGGCTCGACGTTCGAGTTCTACGTCCAGCACGCGGCGGCGGCCATCGAGGCGGGGATGTGCGACGTGGTCCTTGTGACCTACGGCTCGGACATGTTGTCCCGGATGGGCCGGATGCTGGGCACGAGCACCTTTGCCGGCACCTCGGGCCGAGTGGCGGGACCCTCCCAGTTCGAGTGCTCCTGGGGCAACGTGTTGGCGGGCAGCTACGCCATGGCCGCCCGTCGGCACATGCACGAGTTCGGCACCACGCCCGAGCAATTGGCCGAGATCGCTGTGGGCGTACGGGAGTACGCCGGACTGAACCCGTTGGCCCAGTACCGCGACCCGATCACCGTCGAGGACGTCCTGGCCTCGCGCATGATTGCCGATCCCCTGCACAAGCTGGACTGCTGTGTCATCTCCGACGGGGGCGGCGCCTTCATCATGACGACCCGGGAGCGGGCCCGCGACCTGCCCCGGGCCCCGGTTTCCGTGCTGGGAGCGGCCGGGGCCCAGACCCATTGGACCATCAGCCAGATGCCCGACTTCACCACCACGGCGGCGGCCCAGTGCGGTCCCGAGGCCTTCGCCCGGGCCGGGATCAAGCCCGATGACGTGGACACCCTCCAGATCTACGACAGCTTCACCATCACCGTGCTGCTGCTCCTGGAGGACATGGGGTTCTGCGCCAAGGGGGAGGGCGGCGCCTTCGTGGAGACCGGGGTGCTCCGTCGGGGAGGGCGTCGGCCCCTCAACACCGATGGGGGCGGGCTCTCGTCCTGCCACCCGGGCATGCGGGGCATCTTCTTGATCATCGAGGCGGTCCGCCAGCTCCGCGGCGACGGCGGCGCGGCCCAGGTGCCCGACGCCGAGATCGCCGTGGCCTGCGGGTCGGGTGGCTACCTCTCCTGCATCGGGACGGTCGTACTCGGAAGGGAAGGACGGACATGAGCATC
Organism: uncultured Acidimicrobiaceae bacterium; assembly: GCA_963835465.1. Taxonomy (GTDB): domain Bacteria; phylum Actinomycetota; class Acidimicrobiia; order Acidimicrobiales; family RAAP-2; genus Bog-756. The sequence goes on along the minus strand of CAWIFR010000004.1, from coordinate 51,659 downwards.
GAGGACATCGCCGAGACCTTGGGCCACCGTGCCCTCCCCGCCCCGATCACGCCTCCCTCCACTACTGGCAGCAGGCCGCGGCAGGCACGCTGGTCCTCCAGCGGTGCACCGCGTGCAGTGAGTTCCAGTTCTATCCGCGATCGCTGTGCGTGCACTGTGCCGGCGAGACCGAGTGGGTCGAGGCTTCGGGCCGGGGCAGCCTGTACACCTACACCGTCATCCGACAGAACCGCGCCGCGGCGTTCGCCGCCCTCTCGCCCTACGCCGTCGGGATGGTGGAGCTCGAGGAGGGCGTGCGGATGATGTCCAACATCGTGGAGTGCGACATCGAGGACCTCCACGTGGGCATGGCCCTCGAGGTGCTGATCCTGAAGGCGGCCGACGACGTCGGCCTCCCGTTCTGGCGGCCCGCCGCGGGCTGAGCGAGGAGGAGCGACCATGGACTTCGACGACACCGCCGAGGAGGCGGCCTTCCGTCAGGAGGCCCGCGGCTGGCTGCGTCAGAACGCCAAGGAGAAGGAGCCCGGCGAGCTCTCGACCTCCCACTCCTTCTACGACTTCGACGACATCTTCGTCGCCGAGGGCAAGGCCTGGCAGCGCCGGCTGTTCGATGGCGGCTGGGCCGGCATCACCTGGCCGGTCGAGTTCGGCGGTCGGGGTGGCGACATCGTCCAGGCCATGATCTTCCGTCAGGAGGAGGCCCGGTTCGACGTCACCACCGGACTGTTCGCGGTGGGCATCGGCATGGCCGGCCCGACCATCATCGGGCACGGCACCGACGCGCAGCGGTCCCGCCACCTCCCGGCCATGCTCCGGGGCGAGGAGATCTGGTGCCAGCTGTTCAGCGAGCCCGGCGCCGGCTCCGACCTCGCCGGCCTGGCCACACGGGCGGAGACCGATGGAGACGAGTGGGTGGTGAACGGCCAGAAGGTGTGGAGCTCGGGGGCCCACCACGCCGACTGGGGCATCCTGTTGGCCCGAACCGATCCCGACGTCCCCAAGCACCGCGGCATCAGCTTCTTCCTCCTCGACATGCGTACGCCCGGGGTCGAGGTGCGGCCCCTTCGCCAGATGACCGGTGGGGCCACCTTCAACGAGGTGTTCTTCACCGACGTACGGGTTCCGGCGTCCAATGTGGTCGGGGAGGTCAACGGGGGCTGGAGGGCCACCATGACCACCCTGGCCAACGAGAGGAGTCTGAGTGGCGGCGTCTCGAGCTTCCCGCAGGTCCTCCAGCTGGCCCGGGAGTGCGGTGCCACTGCCGATCCCCTCATGCGGCAACGGTTGGTCGACAGCTACACCAAGGGCCAGATCATGCGGTACCTGGGCTTCCGGGCTCAGACCGCGGTGAGCCGGGGGGTGGCCACCCCCGCGTCCACCATCCTGAAGCTGTTCAACTCCCAGATGGCCACGGAGATGGCCCAGCTGACCGTGGACCTGCAGGGAGCCCGGGGCATGTTGCTCGGCGACGACACTCCCGACCACGGGTACTGGCAACAGCAGCTCCTCAGCTCGCCCTCCCTGCGCATCGCCGCCGGGAGCGACGAGGTGCAGCGCAATGTGATCGGCGAGCGGACCCTGGGGCTCCCCCATGACAGTCGGTTGGACAAGGATGTGCCGTTCTCGGACCTGGTCCGTTGAGGTCCGGACCCGTGGGGAAGGCGTGACCGTGGAGTTCAACCTGGCCGATCTTTTCGAGAGTGTGGCCGACCGGGTCCCCGAACGCCTGGCCGTGGTCTGGCGGGACACCCGGCTGACCTACCGCCAACTCGACGAGCGGTCCAACCGACTGGCCCATGCCCTCCAGGCCATGGGCATCGGGCCGGACGACCACATCGGGCTCTACCTGTACAGCCGACCCGAGTACCTCGAGGGCATGGTGGCGGCCTACAAGGTGCGGGCCGTGCCCATCAACGTGAATTACCGCTATGTGGGCGAGGAGCTGGCCTACCTGTTCGCCAACGCCGAGCTCAAGGCACTGGTGGTGGAGGCCACCTTCGTCCCGGTGGTGGCCTCCATCCTCGGGCGGCTGCCCCTGCTGGAGCATGTGATCGTCGTAGACGACGGATCGGCAGGATCCGGGGACCTGCCCGATGCCGTGGACTATGAGGGCATGCTCGCCGGGCACCCTCCCTCGGCGGGCTTCGGGCCCCGCTCGGCCGATGACGGGTACATCGCCTACACCGGCGGGACCACCGGCCGGCCCAAGGGTGTCCTGTGGCGGCACGAGGACATCTTCTTCGCCACCATGACCCCGGGGGTGGTCGTGACCCGGCCCGAGGAGGTGGCCGCCAACGCCGTGCTGCCCGTCCCGCCGAGACTGGCCGCCCTGGCCGCCCAAGGCGTCACCGTCCCGGACATCTTCGTCTCCTACGCCCTCGGGCCGCTGATGCACGTGAGCGGGCACTGGTCGGCGTGGGGAGCCCTGCTCGGGGGCGGTCGGGCGGTCCTCCACCCCGCCCGCACCATCGAGGCCGAGACGGTGCTCCAGACCGTCGAGGCCGAGCGGCCCACGATGCTGACCATCGTGGGCGACTCGACGGGCCGACCCATCGTCGAGGCCATCGAGCAGCACCCGGGTCGCTACGACCTCGGCTCGCTGCTCATGCTGGGCTCGGGGGGCAGCATCATGTCCACCGACGTGAAGGACCGGCTGTTCACCGGCTTCCCCTCGGTCATGATCCTCACCGAGGCCATCGGCTCGTCCGAGTCACCGGCCCAGGCGATCTCCCTGACCGTGCGGGGCCAGGCAGCGGGTCAGGCCCTCCGGTTCACCGCCGACGACCGGACCACCGTGTTCGACGAGGACCTCCGTCCGGTGGCCGCCGGCTCCGGGGAGGTCGGACGGCTGGCCACCAAGGGGCGTGTGCCCGTCGGCTACTTCCACGACGCCGAGCAATCGGCCCGCACCTTCGTCACCGTCGACGGGGTCCGGTGGGCGCTGCCCGGTGACATGGCCACCCTCGAAGCCGATGGGACCATCCGGCTGCTCGGGCGCGGGTCGATATGCATCAACTCCGGGGGCGAAAAGGTCTACCCCGAGGAGGTGGAGGCCGTCCTCAAGTCGCACCCGGCCATCGTCGACGCCGTCGTGGTCGGCGTGCCCGACGAGCGGTTCGGTGAGCGGGTGGCCGCCGTGGTCCAGCCGGTCGACGAGGTGGGGGCGCCCGGACTCGACGAGGTACAGGCCTACTGCCGGGAGCACCTGGCCGGCCACAAGGTGCCTCGTCAGCTCTCCGTGGTGGCCAGCGTCCCCCGCTCCCCCTCCGGGAAAGCCGACTACCCGTGGGCCAAGGACGTGGCCGAGGCCGGCGGCGGGGGGTAAGCAGGGGGCCGGCCGTACCTCGACCTCGACCATCACGGGGGCGGGGGCGGGGACCATCGATCGCCGAGCGGGGCGGCCGTCGCATGTTTGCCCGCATGACCACCGGGAATGGGTGGGTTTCGGCGCGGCCCCCATGGGACGTTCCTCATCCCTATGACGACCTCCCTGACACTGGTCCGCCCGGCCCGATCGGTCCCTGCCTCACCGCCGCTCCGTTGTGAGGAGCGGCAGCGCCGCCCCGGGGGAGGCCCCCGGGGTCGTCATCGTGCCGCGGGTGTGGCGCTCCGCCACTGGGACGACGTACGTCGGCCTCCAGGCATTGGCCGATGCCCGCCTCCGGAGGCGGCGAGGAGTGCGGAGTCGTGAGTACCGGCAGCGCCACCGAACCGGAGCTCCTGGGCGCCGCGGTGCCACCGCCGTCCCCCGAGGTCCTGGTCCTGCCGTCCCACGTCGAGCGGGAGCTGCACGAGTCCGACGACTCGCTCGGCACACCCGGCCGCCCCCTCGACCACCGGAGCCCGTTCTTCGTCGGACTCACCGGGGCCCTGGGGGTCGGTGTCGCCTACCTGTTCTTCCGCGGTCTGGCCGACGTGGCGAGCGCCCTGGTCATCGTGGGCCTCGCCCTGTTCATCGCCGTGGGGCTGAACCCTGTCATCGAGTTCCTCACCGACCGATCGCTGTCCCGAGGACTGGGGGTGGCCATCGTCACCGGTGGCTTCGTACTCGTGATCGTGATGTTCATCCTTGTGGCCATCCCCCCGATCTCCCACGAGTTCCACGTGTTGGTCACCAACTACCCCCACTACAAGGAGAACCTCATCGCCGGCAAGGGATGGGCCGGCCGGTGGGTCCACAAGCTCCACCTGACCGGATACCTGAACGGCAAGAGCAAGCTCAAACTGCCGGTGAGCGGCGGACTCCTCGGGGCCGGCAAGGTACTGCTCTCGGTCGGGGTGGCCACGGTGAGCGTCCTCGCCCTGACCATCTACTTCCTCATCGCACTGCCCGGCGTGAAGAGACTCTGGCTCTCCCTCATCGCCCGGAGCCGGCGGGAGCGGGTCGGCCGCCTCACCGACGAGGTGTTCGACCGGGTGGGGGGCTTCATGCTCGGCAACCTGGTGACATCGGTCGTCTCCGCCGTCGGCACCTACGTGTGGCTCGTCGCCTTCGGGGTTCCCTACGCACTGTTGTTGGCCCTGGTGGTGGGCATCTTCGACCTCATCCCGATGGTGGGCTCCACCATCGCCGGCATCATCGTGTCGCTGGTCGCCCTGAGCAGGGGCCTCCCCGTCGGGATCGCCACAGCCTGCTTCTACATCGCCTACCGCTTCCTGGAGGACTACCTGTTGAATCCCCGGGTCATGAAGCACACGGTGAAGGTGACCCCAGGGCTGACCATCATCGCCACCCTGATCGGCGGATCCCTCCTCGGCATCATCGGTGCCCTGATCGCCATCCCCATCGCCGCCACCATCCACCTGCTCCTCCAGGAGGTGGCCTTTCCCCGCCAGAATCAGCGCTGAACCGGGGGGCGGTCATCGCGGAGCTGCACATCCGGTAACAATGGCGGGCAGGACACGGTGACCGCCGTCCCCCGTTCACCACGTCCTGGAGGACCATCCCCATGACCAAGCTCTCCGAGGGAACCAGGTTCGGCGACCGGTACGAGCTCGTCCACCGGATCGCCAGCGGCGGCATGGGCGACGTGTGGCGGGCCACCGACCGGCTCCTGGGCCGGGACGTCGCCGTCAAGGTCCTCAGACCGGAGTCCGAGTCCGATGGGCTCGGGTATGAGCGCTTCCGCTTCGAGGCCCAGGCGGCGGCCAGCCTGTCCTCGCCGGCCATCACCTCGGTCTACGACTACGGCGAAGAGGTCGACGACGAGGGGAGCCATCGGGCCTTCATCGTCATGGAGTTGGTGAGTGGCGAGTCGCTCGACCGCCGGGTGCAACGATCGGGGCCGCTCGGGGTGCGTTCCACTCTGGAGATCGTGGAGCAGGTCGCCCTCGGGCTGCAGGTCGCCCACGACCGTGGGCTCGTCCACCGGGACATCAAGCCGGCCAACCTGCTCCTCCCGACCACGGGCAGCGCCAAACTGACCGACTTCGGCATAGCCAGGTCGCCCGGCAATTCACCTCCGACCCGGACCGGACCCCTGGTCGGCACGATCCAGTACATGGCGCCGGAACAACTGCGCGGGGACGGGGCCACACCCGCCTCGGACCTCTACTCCCTGGGGGCGGTGGCCTACTTCTGCCTCACCGGGCAGGCACCGTTCGCCAACGTGGAGCCCATGGCGGTCGCCCTGGCCCATATCCACGACAACCCGCCGCCGCTGCCCGCCGACGTGCCGCCCCAGGTCGGCGGGTTCGTCCTCAGGTTGCTGGCCAAGGACCCGGCCCGGCGTCCCGCCTCGGCGGCCGCGGTGAGGGCTGAGGCGTCAGCCCTGCAGGCGAGCCTCGGTGGGGGTCACGTGCCCGCCACGCCCGAACCTGCCGGGGTGGAGGTCCCGAACTACGGCTCGGGTGACACCGGCCTTCTCCCTCCACCCCTGGATCCGGGCGCCGGTGACCCCACGGAGGGCGATCGGGAAGGAACCGCGATCCTCGGAAGCAGCGCCATGCCGGTGCTCGCTGGGGCGGGGATAGAGGCGCACCGCCGGCGTCGGTTGTGGACCCTGGTCGCCACGCTGGTCGTCCTCGTCGTGGCCGGAGCGGCGGTCTGGCTGTCCCTCGGGCCATCCCCGGTCACGCTGCCCGACCTGAAGGGAATGACCGCCGTGGCGGCCACCGCCCGACTCCACCAGATCGGCCTCGATGCCCGAGTGGATCCGGTGGATGTCGACCAGCCCGCCGGTCGGGTCGTCTCCCAGGTACCGCGCCGCGGTTCGAGCCTGCGTCCCGGCTCGCGGGTGTTGCTCCGCACCGCATCCGGCTTCGTCGATGTCAGTGGTACGCGGTTCCAGGGTCAGCCGGTGGCCCAGGTGTTGGCCACCCTGGCTTCGCTCGGCGTGGAGCCGATCCAGAGCGGGACCACGTCCAATGCCACCCCGGGCACCGTGGTCGCCATCGCTCCGTCGGGTCGGATGAGGTTGGGGGCCACCGTCACGGTCGCGTATGCAGTGCCTCCCCCACCCCCGACGACAACAACCACCCAGCCGTCGGTCCCGGCCTCGAAGGCTCCGTCGCACAAGAAACCGGCCAAGGGAGGTGACCACTAGCCAGCCAGGGGCGGGTCCACGGCAATGGCGGCGCTCTCCCGGCCGTTCCCCGGGGCCCGAGTCAGTATCGATCACGAAACCGGCTGCAACCGTCGGACGATCGCTTCAACCGCCTTCGAGCGGAGATGCCCCGATGCCAGCCAGCAGCTCCATCAACCGGTCGACGAACACCACCTGCGCGGCAATCAGCTTGTGCCGGGCCTGGGCCGCCAACATCCATTCGGCCCGGTCCACCTCGGGGTACCGCCGCCGGACACCGGATCGAGGCGGCCATTCCAACTCGAATTCATTACTCCTCACCTCTGCGACTGAGAAGTGGTCGGCCTCGATGGCCCAGGCCGTGACCAGCTTCCCGGAAGACTGCCTGATCTCGCCCAGATCGAGGCGGGGGCCCGGCGGAGCCGACACCCCGACCTCCTCCTCGAACTCCCGCTCTGCGGCGGCCGACGCCTCCTCCCCCTCGGTGTACTCGCCTTTGGCGATGGACCACGAGCGCTCATCCTTGGCCTTCCAGAAGGGGCCCCCGGGATGGACGAGGAACACCTCCAGCGCGCCGACCCCGACCAGGCGATACGGCAGGAGCCCGGCACTCCGCTTCGGCATCGGCTCGCACCTCCTCGGCAATTCGCGGTCACGGGTCCGCAGTTCCCAATCGCCCGCAGACTAGAGCGTCGAGAGGGAGTACGACGGCTGGGACGGCGCCACCGGACCGCGCATGGCGCGCCCTCGCACCGGCGGCCGCGGGAGAGGGTGCCCGACCTACCCGGTCACGGGGAAGGCCCGACCGGTGGCGTCAACCGCCCACCGTCGACTGGGCCGCCACCGTGTCGAGGGTCCGGGCGTCGGCAGGGAGCAGGTAGCCCTGCTTCACCTCGGCCGCGGTGGCGGCGTCCCACTTGGCCACGAAGGCGGCGTGGGTCGGGTAGAGGGCGGACAGCTGCGTTGCGGTGAACGGGACGGTCGTGCCGAGGATGCTGCACAGCGTGGCGCTCGAGATGGTGGAGGCGTTACTCGGTTGCGTGCCGATCGAGGTGGAGCCCGGCTGGCCGCCGCCGGACAGCTTGGCCACCGGCGCCTGGACCTGCGGCGTGCGGATACCTCCGAGCGCATTGCCGTTGCTGTCGGTCAGGAAGACGTGGTGGTCGGTCGGGTTGACCTCGAGGCGCGGCGACTCGCGGGGTGCGGTCCCGGTGGCCAGCCAGCGGTCGGTCGCCGCCATGGCCGCCCGGAGTTCATAGGTGTGGGACCCGGCATTCACCGGGGCCGCGGAGTCGACGATGCCGGGGATCGGGTTGGCCGGGGGGTTGGACATCGACTGGAAGGCGTCGGTGTCGGCCACCCCGCTGCCGGTGTCCGATCGCGGGTAGAGGAGGCCGTAGGTGTCGTCGTGCGAGGTCCCCGCCGTCTCCCACTCACGGATGTAGGGGGTCGAGGGTTGGCGGGCCACCAGATAGCCGAGCTCGAGGAGGTCGGTCTCGGTCTCGAAGAGGAAGACCGGTACGTGCACATCGGTCCGGATGTAGGTCGGGGTCGGCGTGGTCACCGTTGCCTGGGGCGCTTGGGACAGGTTCGAGCTGTTGCCACCCCTGCTGTAGACGAAGTAGCCGTTGTAGATGCCCGGCGACTGGGGTTGCAGTGCGTCGATGTAGGTCACCATCCGGAAGGCCGACTGCGACTCGCCCAGGGCCAGCACACGCTTTGGGTGCAGTCCTCCGAGCAGTTGGGATCCTGACGTGTGCACGGCCTTACCGGCCTGCTGGTAGATGCTGTAGGAGTAGCTGTCCCCGGGGTGCTGCAGGGAACCGTACCGGGCCGGATCAGACTGTCGGAGTCCACCGGCACCATAGGACGTGGCGATCGAATTGGCATCGCCATTGATCCCACCGGCCTGTGCGTCCACTCCGACATAGGCCATGCCGTCCCGGATCATCTGGACGTGGGAGTTGAGCCATGCCGCCGGGGCATCGATGCCCGCGGTGACATTCAGCCACTCCACCACGACCGTCCCGTTGAACCGTTTGGGATCGATCGGCCGGTAGACGACCACGCGGGTCTTGTACGGGGCGGTGGTTGCCGGCTTCACATGCCACTGGCCGTTCTTGGTCAGCGGGGTGGCACTCGTGTAGGAAGTCGCCTTGCCGGTGAGGAAGAATTCGGACTGCTCGTAGCCCACGGAGGACGGCGCGAACAGCGTCGAACCCACAAAGGAGATCCCGCTGCTCGGCGTGATGGGTCCCGCCACCGTCGGCGAGGGCACGGCGTTGGTCCCCGCCGCGGTCGCCGCCCCACCCCCGGTCACCACCGAGAGCGAGAGACACACCATCGTGGCTCCCACACCACAGACGACCATTCGTCGGATCGAGCTTCGATGCACGGTGATTCCCCCCAACGTGGCCGGATGTGTCAGATTGTGCCAGTGCTGTCCTACACTGTCAACGAAGGGGCCCGGGCCGTGGTGACCACCGGACCGGCCGGCCCATCGGGTCACAGGGCTACTGTGCGCATCAGCGGCAACGACCTCCCCAAACCAGGAAGGGATGGCAGTGGACGATCGAGCGCTCGCCGTCCAGCTCCGGGCCAAGCGGTCCGAGATGATGATGGACTCGCTGGAGGGCGTCGCCCTCCGGCTGTTCGAAGCGCGTGGGTTCGCGGCGGTGACGGTGGAGGAGATCGCCGCCCAGGCGCAGATCTCCACCCGGACCTTCTACCGGTACTTCACGACGAAGGAGGACGTGCTCCAGGTGGCCATCGACAGGCGGAGCGAAGCGCTCCGGGTGGCGTTGGCCGGCCGTCCTGACGACGAGCCACCCCTCCAGGCGCTGAGGGCGGCGCTCGGGTCGGTGCTGTCCGCGGAGGACCCGGAGGCCGTGAGGAGGTGGGTCACCGTGGTCCAGGCGACCCCGAGCGTGCTCCGGGCCGTCGTGGGAGGGCTCCAACTCAAGTTCCAACGGGTCATCGCCCAGTTCTTCGGGTCCCGGTTGGGACAACCGGCCGGTTCCCTCGTCCCCACCATGCTGTCCGCGGCGGCGGGCGGCGTCTGCATGGCCGCCCACACCCAGTGGTTCCTGCTCGGCGGAGACCTGGCCAGCACCGTCTCTGAGAGCCTCCAGGTACTCGAGACTGGCTTCGGGGCCAATCCGAGCCTGTGGCAGCAGTCGACCGGCGGAGGGATCGACTGAGCCGAAGCGCGGCGGCCGGAGACCGACACGGGACAGCCGGGCCGTCGCCGACCCAGTGGGTGCGACGAGAGACCCGGTCGTCCCTTTCAGGTTGAAGGAGGTCAGTACGACCCCGAGCTCGAAGGCGCGTCGCCATGAGCGGGGCTGCCGCCCGGCCCGCCTCCGAAGCCGGACACTGTGGCGACCGCGCCGAAGTTCGAGTCGAGTTCGACCGTCACCTCGGTGCCGTCCGTCTTCTTCATGTGCACCTCGTAGGGCGAGGCACCCGACGAGTTGGTCTCGGCGCGGATGATCGTGCCGCCAGGGACAGCCGTGTTGGCGGCGTCCGTGGCCTTCTGGAGGTCCGTTCCCGTGAGCAGGGTCTCGTTGGGGCCGTGGGTCATGGTGGCGGGATCGCCGGCTTGGCCGGTGGGCGGCGTCGCCGGGGCGCCGGCGGTGGGAGCAGTCGTCGACGCCGAGCCCGATGTCGCTGGTGTCGTGCTGGTGGCGGCCGAGGCAATGCCGGCGGCGCCGAGGCTGGCGCCGGCCACAAGCCCTCCGGTGACCAGTGCCCGACGCAGTCTGTTGGGTTTGGGGGTCATGGGGTACTCCTTACTTCAGGTGCTCCCGGGCTCTCCAGGGCCCGACCCAACCTGGTCCGACGATCTGGTTCCCCCCTCCCGTTCAGCTGGCAACAACCTGTGAGCTGAGCACCCGGTTCACAGCGCGCCCTACGTCGGTTCCCAGGTGGCTGTCCGATCGAGCGTGCAGGCTGGCGGAAGGAGGCAAGCGAACCAACACCCACGACATCGCTTGAGCCCGCCATGACCTGGATCATCATGTTGCCACTGATCGCCTTGGGCGCCGCACTCGCCGCGGTGCCGCTGTTCCACGACTGACAGAGGACCGCAGGTTGGCAGTGGCTAGCCCAACCCCCTGGGACGGACAACCCACTGAGGCCGGTCGCCCGCTGCCATCAGGTGGTCGGGGTGGTGGTGGCCGGGAATCCATTGCCGGCGAGGTCTGACCCGATCACGACGAGGACGTCGGTTCCGGCGGAGTTTGGCACCGGCGTGGTCGTGCCCATCGGTTGGACCCCGGTCGTCGGCACCTGCAGTTCGGAGGCGATCAGCGCAGCAGCCTGCTGCTGTGACGGGGCGTAGTAGACCGTCGACGTCGATGCCGCTGACGTGGTGTTGCGCGGGACGCCGACGTTCCAGCCCTGCTCCTGGAGCAGCTGGGCGAAGTGGCCGGCGGCATTGGGTTCCTGGGTGCCGTTCGCCACGAGAACGGTGACGCTCGTGTGCGCCACCGTCGACGTGGTGGTGGACGCCGGGGGCGCGGAGGTGGACGTCGTGGCCGAGGACGAAGTGGTCTTGAAGTGGGGTCCGACCACGGAGCCGACGTATCCTGCGAAAGCCAGTGCCACCAGGCTGACCACGGTCACGCCGATGCGCCTCCCCCACGAGGACTCCCGATTCGAGTGGAGGGAACTCACAGCCAGAGCTTAGAGGGCACGGGGCGGGAAACAAGGGTGCCTGTCCGTGGGACCGAATGGGCGCCGGTGGAGGCCGCGCCTGAGGCCTCCCCGCGTGGTGGGGCAGGCGGCCTTAGCATGGCGAGGTGCGAATCGGCCTCCTCACCGGTGGTGGCGACTGTCCCGGCCTGAACGCGGTCATCAGGGCGGTGGTGGTCGGCGGCGCCGTCCATCACGGCGACGAGTTCGTCGGCTTCCTCGACGGCTGGAAGGGGCTGGTCGAGGGTCACAGCATCCCATTGGACGCCGACCAGTGCCGGTCCATCCTGACCCGGGGGGGCACCATCCTCGGCACGTCCCGCACGAACCCGTTCGCCACCGACGATGGCGCTGACCGTGTCCTGGCCACCGTGAAGTCGCTCGACCTCGATGCAGTCGTGGCCATCGGCGGTGACGACACGCTGGGTGCCGCCGACCGGCTGCACCAGCTCGGCCTCGCTGTCGTGGGCGTGCCCAAGACCATCGACAACGACCTGTCGGGCACCGAGGTCACCTTCGGGTTCGACACTGCGGTCCAAATTGCCACCGAGGCCATCGACCGACTGCAGACCACCGCCGAATCACATCACCGCGTCATCGTGTGCGAAGTCATGGGACGGCATGTGGGCTGGATCGCTGTCCACGCCGGAATCGCCGGCGGGGCGGCGGAGATCCTGATCCCCGAACTGCCGTTCTCACTCGACGAGGTGTGCGAGCGACTGGTGCGGCGCCACGGGGAGGGTCAGTTCTTCTCGACCGTGGTGGTGGCTGAAGGGGCGCTCCCCAGGGACGAGGCATCCGGTGACGCAGCTTCCCATGGGCAGGGGTCGGGAGGAACCGACCAGTACGGCCATGTCCGCCTGGGAGGAATCGGGGTCTACCTGGCCCAGGAGATCGAGCGACGGACCGGGTACGAGTCGAGGTCGACGGTGCTCGGCCACATCCAGCGCGGGGGGACTCCCACCGCGTTCGACCGTGTGCTCGCCACCCGGTTCGGGGCGACCGCCCTCGCTGCGGTGCACGACCACCAGTTCGGAGTCATGGTGGCACTGCAGGCGGGCGACATCGTCCGGATCCCGCTACGGGAGGCGGTAGGCAAGCCCAAGCAGGTGGACCCCCGGCTCTACGAGCAGGTGGCCGCCCTCTACCTCGGCTAGGTCCTCAGCTGACCAATACGTTGGGCCGGGGGAAGCCCTCGGCCTCGCACAGGGCGTAGTACGCCTTGAGTGCGCCCGGGCCGTCAAAGACGCTTTCGATGGTGCCGTCGGGGGCCAAGTTGAGGTTGACCCCGTACATCTGAAACCACACCTGGGTATCATTCTCGATGCACTCGAGGGTGTGCACGGAGCCGGCGGGCTCGAAGAGGAACGAGCCGGCCCTGTTGACGTAGTCGTACTCCCGGTACTTCCAGGCCCCGGACACCGTGTAGCCGTAGACCGGCCCGGTGTGGCGGTGGGTCTGCACCGCATAGCCGGCCTGGAACACGTTCTCGACGATCCAGAGACCCTCCGCCACGTCGACCTGGATCACCTTGAGCTTGTTGCCGCCACCCATCTCCACGAAGGGAAGGTCCGCAGAGCCACGATGCTGCGCCTCGATAGCCGTATCCATGGTCATGTTTGCACTCCTGAAGTGTCGGTCGGGAGCGCGCTCCACGGTGTCCCCTCTGCGCACGCCCGAATTCAGCCTGTGACCATAGACAGTGGCATAAACAACCACCGAGATCCACAGGCTGAGGCCCGGCACCCCAGGGGTGGGATAATCGGCACATGACCACCGACGAGCGTGCCCCGGCCGGTTTCGGCTGCCTCGGCATGATCGTCGGAGCGGTGGTCGTGGCCGCGATCGTCGTGCTGGCCTTCTTTGTCGGGATCATCGTGCTCGGCATAGTGGCCGCCCTGCTGGTGGTGGGGCTCCTCGTGTTCGCCGTGGACCGGGTCATGCTGGCCCTGAGCCCGAAGCGTAGGGAGCGCCGGGCGGCGCAGAACCGGGCGTTCGTCTGGCGGTTCGGCCAGGTCCAGTCGGGAGAGGTGATCGACACCACGGCGACCGACACGACTGGGGGCTTCCGCGATGGAGGCCCCGGTGGAGAGGGGCCGAAGGAGTTGGGGGACGACTAGGCGTGCCCATGTACCGTTCGGTCCCGGGAGAGGTGCCGCCCCTTCGTCCCCTCCCTGGTACGGGACGAACCAAGCCCCACCGAGGACTCGTCGGAGCCGGGTCCACGACACGCCGGGACCATCCGGGGGGTCAGCCTTCAGGCCTCATGGGCCCAGCGCCTGGCCTCAGTCGACCGTGGCGAACACCGCCGATCCGGAGGTCACGGCCCGGTCCACCCCTTCGTCGACCATCACCATCTGCACGCCGACCTGGCCGTCGGCCCCGTGCACGGCTTCACCGTCGATGCGAAAGGGTCCGACCTTGCCCCGGGCCAGGAACATGACGTGCCAGGAGCGCAACTGGAGCCGACTCGTGCCGACGAAGTCAGCGGCGAGGTCCATGGCCGCCGCCTCAAGGGCCACGTGCTGTGGCCCCAGGTGCAGTGCTGCGTCTGGCGACGCCTGCTCCACGGACAGTTCGGGAAGTGACCAGTGTCCGTCGGGTCGGCGCGAGGCACCGAACACCACCCACAGGGGCGGGAGGTCGGGCGAGTCGACGATCTCCAGGGGATGCTCGGGCATCTTCACCAACCCTTCGGGCGCTTCCCCGATGCTGATGCCCTGGCCCTCGGTGAGGGCGACCACCCGTTCGGGTCGGTCCGCATCGACGATCCGCGATCGGGTGAAGCCCAGCTGGCGCCCGATCTTCAACGTTTCGGACCGCACCTGGAGACGCCTCACGTCGTAGCCGGGGTCCAGGACGTACGCGCTGTGGATCACGGGATTGGGAACGACCTCCAGGTCCGAGCGCCCACCGCCCTCCGGTGAGCTGATGGCGATCGGCGCCACCAGGAGCCCACCGGTGGAGTTCCGGAAGTCGTGTCGGACCGCGACCGTGCAGTCGCCACCATCGACCAGGTCCATCGATCCGAAGCGACGTCCGATGTATCGGTAGCTCAACAGTCCCGACCAGCGGCGCTCCAACTCGGTGGCATAGGCGTCCTTGTCTGCTTTGAGGTCCCGGATGTCCTTCATCGACGCACTGGCTCCTCCACCGTCGCTCAGAGGTTCGCCCGCATGGGGCTCGGCCAAGCCTACGGCCCATGACCGATCGGGCCGTGCCCCCAGAGTTGCGCGTTGTCCGAGCCGGCCCAGCCCGGCCCTCAGGGAAGGCCCGGTCTTGCCGTCCCGAGGAAGACCGGTGCACCGGGCTGAGCTAGAAGAACAGGGGGGCGTCCCGGGCCGGATGACGGCGGAGGGCGATGCAGGCAGACTTGGGCCATGGATCCTGTCGTTCGAAGGCTTCGACCAGAGGAGGCGTCGGCCTTCCGGCAATCGGTGATGGTCCCGTTCCTCGAGCCATTTGCCGGCGATCCCGAACAGGTTGCCGATTTCGACCTGTGGGCCTCCAATTCGGAGCTGGAACGGTCGTGGGTGGTCGACTCCGGCGACCGGTTCAGTGGCAACTCTGCCATCCAGAGCTTGAACGTCACCGTCCCCGCGGCACGGGGTGAGGTGTGCCTGACGGTCCCCATGGCCGGGGTGACCGCGGTCGGTGTGCACCCCACCCACCGCCGGCAGGGCCTCCTGCGGGAGCTGATGAAGGCCATGCACGACGACGCCAGGGAGCGGGGTGAGCCGTTGGCCGGGCTCGAGGCCTCGGAGTCGATCATCTACGGACGGTTCGGCTACGGACTGGCGGCCGACTTGGCGGAATACTCGCTCGACACCCGGGCCTCGGCATTTACGGTGCCTCCCCCTGACCTCGATCTGATCCTGCTCGACAAGGAGGAGGCTGCCGACGTCCTCCCCCAGATGTTCGACCGGCTGCGCCGGACCCGGGCCGCAGAGGTCAATCGGAGCCCGGCCTACTGGACACAGGTCCTGGCCGATCAGCCGCACCACCGGGACGGACTCTCGGCTCGCTTCCACGCTGTATGCAACGAGGGGTACGTGCTCTACCGGGCCAGCCGCGATGCCAACGTGTTCCGTGGAGACCGTGTCCGTGTCGTCGTCGAGGAGCTCCGGGGCAGCACCCCCGAGGTGGAGGCCGGACTCTGGCGCTTCGTCCTGGATCTGGATCTCGTGGGCCGGGTCACTGTGAAGCGTTGCGCCGTAGATGAACCGTTGCGCTGGCGGCTCGCCGATCCTCGCCAGCTCCGGAGCGAGGGCATCGAGGACCGCCTCTATCTGAGGATTCTCGATACCGCCGCAGCCTTCGAGGCTCGTGGCTACCAGGCTGAGGGTCGCCTGGTCCTCGATGTCCGACCCCCCGCCCAGTCGGAGGGTTCCAATGACGAGGGGCCGGGTCGCTGGGTGCTCGAGGTGGGTCCGGAAGGAGCCTCGTGCCGACGTGCCCGGATAGGCGAGGAGGCAGACCTACGTCTTGACCTAGCGGCGCTGGGCTCGCTCTACATGGGCGGGACACCGGCTTCCCTCCTGGCCGCTGCCCGACGCGTAGAGGAGCTGAAGGCGGGCAGCCTGGCAGTCGCCGACCATCTCCTCATCACCCGACCTTCGCCGCGGAGCGGAACTGGATTCTGACCATGGTCGCCAACGATGACCCGAGGCCGGCCATTGCCGGGCCGTGACAACGAATCGCAGCACTGACCGATGAGTATGCGAGGCTCGCTTCGTCTGACGGGTAGTTGATTCCGGGCAATGGTCGTTTGATCATGACGGACTGACAGAACAACACGAAGGGACCAGCGATGAACAGAGTCAGTACATACCTCAACTTCATGGGGACCACCGAGGAGGCATTCGACTTCTACGGCTCGGTCTTCGGCACCACCTTCTCAGCACCCATCACCAGGATGGGGGACATGCCCGCTGATCCGAGCGCTCCCCCGTTGCCCGACTCGGAGAAGAACATGGTCATGCACTGCGAGCTACCCATCCACGCCGGGCATGTGCTCATGGGGACCGACATGCTCGAGTCGCAAGGTCACCAGGCCGTTCGTGGCAACACCGTCACCATCAATCTCGAGATGGATGACCGAGACGAGGCCGAGCGCCTCTTCGCCGCGCTCTCCGATGGCGGATCAGACAAGTTCGGACTGCAAGACATGCCGTGGGGTGCCTACTGGGGGACCTGTGCCGATCGATTCGGCGTCCGCTGGATGATCAACGCCTACTCGGCCTAGGTCGCAGCACAAACCCGCCTGGGGGCCCGGAGCGCACAGATGGAATCGGTTCGAAGGGCCTGTCCCGCCGGGACGACCCATCCTTCCGTTCGCGATTGACAGTTGCTGGCAGTCGGGGTTCACTCGATCTGAGTTCTGGCAAGTGGGAGGTGGATCCCATGGCGGAAGTTGCAGTCGACACGGTCGAGGAGCTGCGCAAGTCGTTTGGGGGTGAGGTTTCGCTCCCGGGCTCATCGTCGTATGACGAGGTGGTTCGCATCTGGAACGGCGCCATCACCCGACGACCAGCCCTCGTCGCAAGCTGTACCATGGCGGCCGACGTGGTAGCCGCCCTCGATGTGGCCCACAGCGAGGGCCTCGAGCTGTCCGTCCGAGGCGGCGGTCACAACTAGGCAGGCAACGCTCTGTGCGATGGCGGCCTGATGATCGATCTCACGCCCATGAAGGCGGTGACGGTGGATGTCGGGACACAACGCGCCACCTGTGGTGGGGGCACGAGTTGGGGAGAGCTCGACGCGGCCACCAGGCTCACGGCCTGGGGCGGTGGGAGTCTCGGGGGCGGACATGGCGGCTCCCGCCCCGGACAGGTGCAGTGGGTCCAGTCGAAGTGCACGAGTCCGCCCAATGGTCGGTGGCCCTCAGCTGCCCATCAGATATTGGGGCCCGGGACCCAGTGTCGATGCCACATCGTCCGGATTGGCGAGCGCGCAGGTACGGAGGGACAGGCAACCGCACCCGATGCAGTTCGACAGACCGCTCTGTAGCGCCTCCAGCAGGGTGATCCGTTGTTTGATGCGCTCCTCCCAACCCGCACTGAGACGCTCCCAGTCCCGCCGGCTGGGAGCGTGTTCCACCGGGAGCGCGGCAAGTGCCCCCACGATCTCTTCCAGGCTCAAACCGACACGCTGGGCGATCCGGATGAAGGCGATCCGCCGAAGCACGTCTCGTCGGAACCGTCGCTGCCCGCTCGAGGTGCGTTCAGCGTGCACCAGTCCCTGACGCTCGTAGAACCGGATCGCCGAGGCGGCCAGACCACTGCGCTCGGCAACCTCTCCGATCGTGAGCAGGTTGTCCATCATCCAACCTCCTGAACAAATCTCTTGACTTGAACATTAGTTTAAGTCTTACGGTGTTGCTACGGGCGCTCATGGCGTCACCGAAGGTGGAGGTGCAGGGATGCCGGTCGCAGTGATCACGGGAGGATCAAGGGGCTTCGGGCGGGCGCTCGCCATCGATCTGGCCGGGCGGGGTTGGGATCTGGTCCTCGACGGACGAGACCGAGCATCGCTTCACGAGGTCGGCGGCCGCCTGGGGCGTGTGACCAGCTGCCCGACGCTCATCGCCGGCGATGTCAGCTCCGCAAGCCACCGAAGCGCGCTCCTCCGAGCAGCTCTGCAGTTCGGCTCGTTGGATCTTCTTGTCAACAACGCAAGCACCCTCGGTCCGAGTCCGTTGCCGAGGCTCGAGCACTATCCGCTCGCTGAACTTCGGCATGTGTACGAAGTGAACGTCGTGGCCCCTCTGGCGCTGATCCAAGAGGCGCTGCCTCAGCTACGTAGGTCGCGGGGAACGGTGGTGTCCCTCTCCTCCGATGCCGCGGTCGAAGGTTACGAAGGTTGGGGTGGCTACGGATCGTCCAAGGCCGCACTCGACCAGCTGCACCAGGTGTTGGCCGCCGAGGAGCCGGAACTGCGGATCTACCAATTCGATCCGGGCGACATGCGAACGGCCATGCACCAGGCCGCGTTTCCCGGCGAGGACATCTCCGATCGACCCGATCCGGAGTCGGTGGTGACTCCCTTCCGGGCCCTGCTGGAATCGGGTGCTCCCAGTGGCCGGTACCGGGCGGACGCAGAGGTACTCCGATGACCGCCACTACGGCCTCGCCGGAGCGCTACACCTACGATCTGCCCGAGGTCCTGGAGGCCTCCGAACCACCTGAGGCGCGAGGACTCACCCGGGACGCCGTCCGGATGCTCGTCTCCTACCGGGGATCGGGGTCGATCGTTCCCAGTTCCTTCGTCTTCCTGCCGAGGTTTCTGGACCCTGGGGACCTGCTGGTCATCAACACCTCCGGAACGCTGCCCGCCGCCGTCGAGGCGCTGGCCGATGACGGGACTGTCCTGGCTATCCATCTGTCCACCCAGTTGGACGGGGACAGATGGGTGGTGGAGCCCCGTCGGATCATCGGCCGCACGACGGAGCGCTGGACCGGACCTCCGCCACCACGACACCTGCGGCTGGCCGGCACGGCCTCGGCGGTACTCGAACAGCCCTACGGGGAGCAGGGACGACTGTGGATCGCCACGGTCGATCTCGGGCAGCGCGCACTCACCTGGCTCGCCGCCCACGGCCGCCCCATCCGTTACGGCTATGTCGAACGACCGTGGCCCATCGAGATGTACCAGAACGTCTATGCAACGAAGCCGGGCAGTGCAGAGATGCCCAGTGCGGGTCGGCCCTTCACCCCTGATGCCATCACCGCCCTCGTGGCCAAAGGGGTGGGGGTGGTACCCCTCGTACTGCACACCGGGGTCGCGTCACTCGAGGCCGACGAGCTGCCCTACCCGGAGCGGATGCTCGTCCCGGCGCCGACCGCCACGTGGGTGAATACCGCGCACCGTGAGGGCCATCGGGTGATCGCCGTCGGGACGACCGTCGTGCGCGCTCTGGAGACGGCCGCCGATGACGAAGGCCTAGTCAGCGCCTTCGACGGCTGGACCGATCTGGTGGTCACCCCGGACCGTGGGATGCGGGTCGTCGACGGCATGATCACGGGATGGCACGAGCCGGCATCATCCCACCTCATGATGCTCGAAGCGATCGCTGGGCGCGAGCTGCTCCGGGCCTCGTACGAAGCAGCCTTGGCACAGGGGTTCCGTTGGCACGAGTTTGGGGACACCCACCTCATCCTGCCCTGAGATGGTACCGACCGACCGCTGGGCCACCACCATGACGTCCTGCTTCGACCGGTCCCGGTCGGCAGCACGCCACGGAACCGACAGCGACCCATCATCGGGGCTGTCCCGTGTGGAACCGCCGGGCGATAGCGGCCGACCCTCTCAGGACAGCCGCTTTGCCTCGGCCAACCCCGTAGCGCTGTAGACGCCATCGGGGAAGACGGCGTCCCAGGCGTCACGCACTCCACGAAAATCCTCGGTGGGCCCATACGCGGCGCGGGCGGCAGCCACCACTTCATCCCGACGGGCCGCAACGGCCACCCCTGAGGCGAACTCCAACTCCGTGTCGATCTGGGCGATGGATTCAGCGAACCGTCGCTGGTGGCCGACCAGGCGGATGGCACTTGGGCTAGGCGGCATGAGGTTCCTTGTCTGTATCGGGAGTTGGCAACACGAACCATCGTCCCATAAGGCCTGTCGCCACCCGAACCATCACGGTCGATGACCGGCCAGGATGGGCCGATCGGGAGGTCTCGCAGCCGGAGCTGTCCCAGCTCCTACCTGAGGTGCCGGGGGGGGCTGCCTGGTGTTCTGCCCTCTGATTCACGGAAGCGGTTCCCGAACAGGACCCGACGGGTTCAGCCCGACCGCGAAGTGCGGCCTCCATCGGCGAGTCGAGGGCGGATCGGCTTGGCTGTCCCGCGAACCCAGCATCACGGTGAGCCCAGCGATAGTCACGGACGGACGGCTCCGACCCCGCACACCGCGGATGCCACCCCCCACACCGCCGATGGGGAGCACCCATCGATTCGGTTGGCCGGACACCCTCGGGGCAGCCTTCCCATGAGTCTGCGCTGGGTGTTTAGCAACGATCTCTTGCGGGTAGCGCCAGGAGGCCCGATTCAACGACCAAAAGGAGCCAGCGTGATCGTCCTCGGAGTGGTACTGATGCTGATCGGATTCATCGCAAAAATTGCGATTCTGTGGAGTATTGGCATTGTCGTTCTGGTCATTGGCCTGATCCTCCTTCTCCTCGGAATGGCGGGACGCGAAGTCGGAGGTCGGAGGCATTACTTCTAGATCCTGCGGAACGTTTGAAACTCGTCCGACGCGGACAGAGTTTGGAGGCTGGCCGCACAAGGCAGCAACAGCGAAGAGGGAGGAAGGCCATGGCAGGTGGACTTGTAGCAAGCATCATCGCCTTTGCAGTAGGAGCGGTGCTCGATTTTGCTGTGACCGTAGGACCAGATCAGCATGGGTTCAACATCCACAATGTGGGCGTCATCTTGATGATCGTCGGGGTTGTCGGAGCGGTCCTGTCCTTGGGGGCGTGGTTCGCAGGAAGTGGGCCCCGTCGTCATCGCACCACCGTGGATGACGGTCAGGGCAACGTCATCCGACGGGACGACAGCTACATCTAGACCTGCTTCGCCCGCCAAGATGCAGACGAGCCGGGGCTTCGGTCCCGGCTCGTCTGCATCTTTCGCGACGCAACCGATCCCGTACCGTGCAACGTTGGAGCGCCTGGGTGATGGCCAAGAGGCCGGCCGGCGTTGAATTGCACCCGGTGGTCGGCTCGACCCTGAGTCCCCGAGGGGCATCACCGACCGCCGTCGAAGACGGATCTGCGGCCTCAACGGCATGAGGGGAAGCTGCTCTCCCTCCGCTCCCGACCAGGTCAGGGACTGGGCGATGGCCAACCTGTGACGAGCGGCGGATGCTCACGACCTTGCCGTCCAGGGAGGAGGGAACTTGGTGGGGTAGCGGATGACCCGGCCCTGATCCCTTCGGGCGATGGGCTATCGAGTAGAGGGGGACGAAGGTAGCCAACACCCGTCTTCGTCACCGGCCCATCGGCTCAGACTTTGCGGCCCAGGAGATGAAAGACCCGGCTGAGCTGCCGGTAGGGGTCTCGACGGCTGGCCTCAAGTTCGACGGCGGCTGCCGCGGCCACCTGCGTTGCATCGCTGGGGTCCAAGGTAGCGCCACTGAACTCGAGCCAGTCGACAAACAGCCACACCCCGAACCAGCCGAGTGGTTCCACGTCCCAGCTCTGCAGGAGCTCGCTCAGTTCTTCCACCGTGTCGGCCCGACCCGGCACTCCGAGCACTCCCGTCTCCACCCTGGCGTCGAATGACGCCAGGGCATCGTCCCACCTCCGCTCCAACGCCGGTCGCACTGCCATCGTCCTGGCGTTGCCCGTCATGATGGAGACCACGCCGCCGGATTCGGCACAGCGGCACAGCTGGCCGACCATCGGCGCGGGCTGCTCCAGATACCCGAGCACTCCGTGGCACAACACGGCGGCGAAGCGTCGGCCGTGCACGGCCTGGGCGGCGTTCTCGCCGTCGGCTTGGAGGAGCGTCACCCGGCGCTGCGCCTCCGCCGGCAGCCGCTGGAGTCGCTGTCGGGCCTTGTCCAGCATCGCCGGTGACGGATCAAGCAGTGTCACCTCGTAGCCGGCTTGGGCCAGCGGAAACGATTGGTTGCCCGCCCCGCCGCCGACATCGAGCACGCCTGCCGGAGGCGCCGGCAGGTGCTCGAGCAGCTGCTGGTGCATCACATACGTGCGCACGTACCCCTTCACGGAGGCGTACGCCTCGTCGACGAACTTGTCAGCCAGTCCGGCCCAGGTGTCGTCGCCCACGATCCCATGGTAACAGTTAGTAGTTAGTAACTAGTAATCTATTGACGTGGCCGCACGTATGAGTGGATTCGAACGGCGGTCCCAGGTGCTGCGGATCGCCGCAGGCGAGTTCGCGGATCATGGACTGCACGGAGCATCGACCGAGCACATCGCTCGGAGTGCTGAGATCACCCAGGCGTACATCTTCCGGATGTTCGGGACGAAGAAGGCCCTGTTCCTAGAGGTGATGGTCGGAGCGTTCGATCGCATGACGGCGGGCATGCGGGACGCAGCAGGGCCCGAGACCGGCCTTGATGCGCTGAGCCGGATGGGCTCTCAGTACAACGAGATGCTGGCCGACCGTACCTCGCTGCTGCTGCAGCTGCAGGGCTTCGCCGCCTGTGGCGACCCCGAGGTCCGCGAAGCGGTCCGCGCCAGCTTCGGGCGGATGTGGCAGATGGTCGCCGAGATCACCGACCTCGATCCCGTCACCGTCAAGGCGTTCCTCGCCTTCGGCATGCTGCTCAACAACGGAGCCGCCCTCCACGTGGCCGACCTGGACGAATCGTGGGCACAAGGCGTGTGCACCCCGATTCGTCCTGGCCTGTTCGACCACATCACCACCGACACCAACCGATGACCACAGCCAGCGGTGCAGGGGCACGGCTCTGACGCCGACAGCAGTCCGGCGGCCGCCACGCTCCGGCGTGTGGCTGTGTGGGACTCATGCAGTGCCGGTGACGGCACGGTTCGGAATCAGGCGCCAAACAGGAGGTGGGCATGAACGACCCCTACCATCTCGACCGATTCGTCTCGGCCCAGAACACCGGCGGCACCTACGGCCGGGTGACCGAGGAGTTGCGACGAGGGCAAAAGGTGAGCCACTGGATGTGGTTCATCTTTCCCCAGATCGTCGGGCTAGGGCGCAGTGAGACCGCCCGGGTGTACGCAATCTCGTCGCTCGACGAGGCAAGGGCGTATCTCGCTCATCCAGTGCTCGGGCCAAGGCTCATCGAGTGCGCCGGAACCGTGGCCCGACTCAGGGGCCGGACCGCACAGGAGATCTTTGGGGAGATCGACGCACAGAAGCTGCGCTCGTCGATGACACTCTTCCATGAGGTCGCCTCCGGCGAGCAGGCGTTCAGTGATGTGCTCGACAACTATTTCGACGGCCTCGGTGACCAGGCGACGATTCAGCGCCTCTGACCCATCGGCCCGGCCGGTAGCCGGTGATGCAGAGGCTCAGCCGTCTTACGGAACGGCTCGGCCGCCCAGATGAGAACCTATGCTGCAGCCCATCGAGACGGGGGTAGTCCGAGGGGGGTCGAATTTGGGTACTGCGGTGGTCACGGGGGCCAGGGGTGTCGGATATGAGGTCGGGCGTGGCCTGGCCCGAACTGGAATGCGCGTGATCTTCGGTGTTCGCAACCCCGAACTTGGCGACAGGGCAGCGACGGCGATCAGAGACGAGCTAGAGGATGCCGACGTGGCGTTCGAACGCGTCGACCTTGCTGATCTACGTTCAGTCGCCGTCTTCGGTGAGCGCATGCGAGACCGCTATGAGCGGCTGGATGTGCTGGTGAACAATGCAGGCGTCGTCATGCCACCGAGGCGCGAGGTCACCTCTGACGGCTATGAACTGCACTTCGGCACCAACCACCTCGGTCACTTCGCGCTCACCTCGGCGCTGCTGCCACTCCTGCAGGGCGCCGTCGCCCCCCGAGTCGTGGTGGTGGGCAGCCTGGCGCACCGAAGGGCGGACATCGACTTTGACGACCTGCAATCCGAGCATCCCTACCGCCGGGTGCGCGCCGACGGTCAGTCGAAGCTGGCCAACCTTCTGTTCATGACCGAGCTCCAGCGGCGCAGCGAAGCGGCAGGCTGGGGTCTGACATCCGCGGGCGCACATCCCGGCTTCGCCCGCACCGAGGCCATTCTGCGGCCCGACGACAGCCTGGTGAAGCGGGGCTTCACCAAGGCCATGTCCGGACTCGTACCCACGGCGGAGAGCGCCGCACGTCCGATCGTCTATGCGGCGACATCTCCCGAAGTGGCCTCCGCGGGCTATTACGGACCATCCGGGCCCGGCGAGATCGGTGGTCGGGTCGGTCCCGCCAAGCTGGCGGCCAAGGCACAGGACCCGGCCCTGGCGGCGAGGCTGTGGGAGGTATCCGAGAATCTGACGGCAGTCAGCTTCTGAAACGTAGTTGGAACGGGCCGACCGACCGTGCCTGGGGTCGGGGCGGAAGGCAGCCGGCTCGCCCCTGACGCTGACGCGAGGGCTGGAGCGGTCCTCGCCGGGTCCGTGGTCGGACTAGTCGTCGGGGTGCTCCGCACGCCCATCAGGGTGAACGGCGAACCGACCTGCATCCGCCGGGTGCACGGGGTCGTCGGTTGCCCACGGCCACCCGCCGAAGCCGGTCCGCCGGTAGTCCGTGAACGCCTGCTCGATTCCCGCCTGGTCGTTCATCACAAACGGACCGTACTGGGCGACCGGCTCCCCGATCGGCCTTCCCTGGAGGATCAGGATCTCCGCCCCCTGGCTCCCTGCGGTGACCGTCACCGGAGCATCGGAGCGGAGCACTGCCCCCACCGGGGCCGGCAAGGCGCTATCGCCCAAGCCGACGCTTCCGGCAAAGACATACATCGTCCGCACGGTCTCAAGGTGGGCTGTGGTCGGAAGCGTCAACTCTGCAGCCGGCTCGAACCGAGCCTGCCAGATGGCGAGTTCGTTCTCGGGCCGTGACGCCCATGAGTCGGGAGGCGGTGGCAACGGGATGGCGACTCCGAACGGGCCGGCCACGACGGTCACCTCGGCGGTGCGACCGGCGTCGTCCTTCACCACCAGCTGGGGCAGCTCTTCGTGCCAGAACATCGTGAAGTAGGGGTTCACCATCTTCTGGGCCGCCGGGAGGTTGAGCCAGATCTGGAACAGCTCGGAGGGATTCGGTCCGGTCCGGTCCAACAGCGGCATCATCTCGCAGTGGACGATCCCCCGGCCGGCGGTCAGCCACTGGGCATCGCCGCGTCCGAACCGGGCGGTGGCACCCAACGAGTCCGAGTGGTCGATGACGCCCCTTCGCATGAAGGTCACCGTCTCGAACCCGCGGTGGGGGTGCTGCGGAAAGCCCGGGACGGTGCTGCCGTGGTACATGTTCCACCCGTCTGCTCCGGAGAAGTCCATGCCGATGTCTCGTGCCTCGAGCGAGGCGACTGGGCCCATGTGCTCGTTGGCGGCCGGATAGTTGTCCACGTGGTGCACGCAGAACAGGAACGGATCCTGCGTTACCCACGGGAACCCGAGCGAGAGCGTACGAATCACTGGATCGTCCACTGGGACACCTCCTTCACCTCTGGTTTACCCGAAACTCCGGATCGGTCTGACAATCCTGCCCGCCGGACGAGCCGGGGCGAAGCCCTGGGCAAGACCCGGCCAGCCGACGTGACCCGTTTCTGGTCACCGGCTCTCGGGGCTGAGCCCATTCCGTACCCCGGTGAGCCAGTCGGCCACGATGCCGCCGACCTCCCCGTCGCGCCGTCGGAGGGAGTGATCGCCGTCCAGGAAGACCAAGGAGACCGGTCCGGGGATGGCTGCGGTCTCCCGTTCGAGCTCGTCGGGCGTCCCCAGGGCGTCCCGGCGGCCGCTGACGAAGAGACAGGGCACGTGGAGTGCCGGGAAGTGTGCGGTCCGGAGACGTTCAGGCGCTCCCGCCGGATGGAGCGGGTAGCTGATGAGGACGAGAGCTGCGACCCCGAGGCCCTCGGCGACCGCCATCGAGCACATCCGGCCGCCCATCGATCGTCCCCCCACGGCGATGGCCGAGGTCGGCACGCAGAGCCGCGGGAGAGCTCCGATGTAGCCGACCGCACCGAGTCGATGCAGACGTCCGCCGGATCTGGCCGACGCCGGCCGGCGGTGCGTCCGGGGAACTCGATCCGCTCCACCACCAGACCGCGTCCGGTCACCACCTCGTCGACAGCCACCAGTGCCGGCTGGTCCCGACCGGCTCCCGCCCCCGGGGTCAGCAGGAGGCCGCTGAGGCCTGCGGAGGTCATTCGGCCATCTTGGCCCCGCCCACCGACCCTTCGCCAGCGCCAGGCCTGGCTGGACAGGCTGACGGGTCACCGATGGTCCGACCTCTGTGGCTCTCCGACAGGCTCCGACCAATCGGCACCGGAGGGCACCACGGGGTACGGTCATCTTCTGTGAGCGTCAACGAAGCAGTGACCGCGGAGATCAGCTTCCCCGATGGCTTCCTGTGGGGGACGGCCACAGCGGCCCATCAGATCGAAGGGGGCAACGTCAACAACGACTGGTGGGCGTGGGAGCACAATCCGGACTCCGGGTGCGCCGAGTCGAGCGGAGACGGCTGTGACTCCCTGCACCGGTGGCCCGAGGACGTCCAGCTCGTGGCCGGGATGGGGCTCGGCGCCTACCGGTTCTCCCTCGAGTGGAGCCGGATCGAACCGGCGGAGGGGGAGTTCTCCCTCGCCGCCCTCGACCACTACCGCCGCATCTGCGCGGCGTGCCGGGAGCAGAACATCGAGCCGGTGGTTACCTTCCACCACTTCACGACCCCGACATGGCTGACCGCCCGCGGGGGCTGGGAGGCGAGTGATGCGCCCGAGGTCTTCGCTCGCTTCGTCACCCGGGTGGGGCAGCACCTCGGCGACCTGATCGGATGGGCCTGCACGATCAACGAGATCAACCTCATCGGGGTCATGGGCTATGCCCTCGGTTCGTCGCCACCGGGGGTGAAGGACGACTTCGTCAGGCACCTTGCCGTCAACGACGCCATGGTGCGGGCCCATCGACTGGCCGTGGAGGCCCTGCGATCCGGTCCCGGAGCATTTCCCGTGGGTCTGACCCTGTCCATGGACGAGATGGTCGCTGATCCCGGTGGCGAGGAGGTTCTCGCTGCAGCCCAGGAGATCCTCGAGGACCGTTTCATGCGGGCCACTGCCGGGGACGACTTCATGGGGGTCCAGTGCTATTCGCGGGTTCACTTCGGTCCGGAGGGTCAGGCCCCCAATGAGCCAGGGATACCGCTCACCCAGATGGGCTATGAGTACTGGCCTCAGGGGGTGGAGCACTGTGCCCGACGTGCCGCAGCGATCACCGGGATACCGGTGCTCCTGACCGAGAGCGGGATCGCCACCGACAACGACCCCGAGCGCATCACGTACATAGCTGAGGTCCTGCAGGGGGTTCGGCGTGCCCTCGATGACGGAGTGGACATACGGGGCTATTTCGTGTGGAGCCTGCTGGACAACTTCGAGTGGTCGCTCGGATTCAGGCCGAAGTTCGGCCTCCACAGCATCGACCCGCAGACCTTCGCCCGTCGTCCCAAGCCCAGCGCCGCATGGTTCGGCGCGGTGGCCCGAGCCAACGGCTTGGTACCGCCCCCGGTTTGAGGGCGCTGTAGCGTCACCAAGCATGCCGTTGGTGGCCGGGATCGATTCGTCCACGCAGTCGACGAAGGTTGAGCTGCGGGATCTGGGCACCGGGCAAGGTGGTCGGCGCGGGGTGGGCCGCTCACCCGGTGGCCGGTCCGCCCCGGAGCGAACAGGCCCCGGACGCCTGGTGGGCCGCGCTCGACCACAGCGATGGCCACCGCCCTGGAGTCGGCCGGACCTGCGGGCAGGGCCGACAGCGTGGTGGCGGTGGCGGTGGCGGCCCAGCAGCACGGACTCGTGGTGCTCGATGGTCAGGGCGAGGTGCTCCGCCCAGCGAAGCTGTGGAACGACACGGAGTCAGCCGAAGACGCCGACCGCCTCGTGGCCCGACTTGGCGGCTCCGGGTGGTCCGAAGCCTGCGGGAGCGTTCCCGTACCGGCCTTCACCGTCACCAAGCTCGGTTGGCTCCGTCGGTGCGAGCCCGAGACGTTCGCCAAGATCGGCCAGATCCTGTTGCCGCACGACTGGCTGACCTACCGCCTGACCGGTCGGTTCGTCACCGACCGAGGCGATGCCTCCGGCACCGGGTACTGGTCACCGAGAGAAGGCAGGTACCGGATCGACCTACTCGAACTCATCGACAGCGAGACGGACTGGGCACGCGGCCCTGCCGACGGTACTCGGCCCGTGGGATCAGGCCGGTTCACTCACCGCCGAGGCGGCCGCCGCCCTCGGCCTGCAGGTCGGCACACCCGTAGCGGCCGGCACTGGCGACAACATGGCCGGAGCCCTCGGGACCGGACTGCAGCCGGGAGAAGTCGCCATCTCCATCGGCACCTCCGGCACGGTCTTCGCCCAGAGCGAGCAGCCGGTGCAAGACCCGACCGGAGCCATCGCCGGCTTTGCCGACGCCACCGGTCGCTATCTGCCGCTGGTCTGCACGCTCAACGCTACGCTCGTCACGGCGGCCATCGGCAGACTGCTCTCGGTCGACCACTCCGGACTCGACGATCTGGCCCTCGCCGCTCCCTCGGGGTGCGACGGCCTGGTACTCGTGCCCTATCTGGCCGGGGAGCGCACCCCGAACCGGCCCGATGCGACCGGGACCCTGGAGGGGATCCGGTCCGACGTCAGCCGCGAACTCCTGGCTCGGGCCGCCTTCGAGGGGGTGGTGTGCAGCCTGCTGGACGGACTCGACGCCCTCGAGGCCGCCGGCGTGCCCACTCGGGGTGGCCGGCTGGTCCTGCTGGGCGGCGGAGCCCGCTCCTCGGCCTACCGCCGAGATACTGGCCACGTTGGCCGGCCGGCCCGTGACCGTCCCGTACGACGACGAGATCGTGTCGGCAGGAGCCGCGGTCCAAGCTGCCGCCCTTGCCACCGGATCGGATCCCGCGGACATCGCTGAGGCCTGGGGTCTGCGAGAAGGCGAGACCATGCCCCGGGAGCCGGCTCGGCCACGGTCGGACGAGGTCCGGCGTAGATTTGTGGAGGCCAGGGGCTAGCGTGCGAGCGGCCGGGGAGCAGTCGTCAGCCGACCACTAGCGCCGCCGCCGGTAAGTTCCGGAGGAGGATCGGTAGTGTCAAGAGCAGCTCGATCGCTTCGCTGAACCATTCTCGAGTCGAAGGAGCCATTCCGATGCCCGAATCGTTGGAACCAACTCCGGAAGACCATTTCACCTTCGGCCTCTGGACCGTCGGCAACCCGGGGCGCGATCCTTTCGGCCATGAGACCAGGGCTCCCCTCGACCCGGTCGACACCGTCCACCGTCTCGCCGATCTCGGTGCCTACGGCGTCAGTCTCCACGACAACGATCTGGTTCCCTGGGGCACGTCGCCCTCCGAACGCGATGCCATCCTGAAGCGCTTCCGGCGAGCCCTCGACGTCACCGGGCTCAAGGTGCCCATGGCCACGGTCAATCTGTTCTCCCGCCCCCTCTTCAAGGAGGGTGCCTTCACGGCGAACGACCCTGCCGTGCGGCGCATGGCGGTGGCCAAGACCTTCGATGCCATTGATCTGGGTGCGGAACTGGGGGCGACCACCTTCGTCCTCTGGGGTGGGCGTGAGGGCGTCGAATCTGATGCCGCCAAGGACATCGGCGGTGCGCTCGACCGCTACGCCGAGGCGGTCAATCTCTGCTGCGCCTACGTGCGCGAGCGGCACTATGACTTCCGCTTCGCCCTCGAGCCCAAGCCCAATGAGCCCCGCGGTGACATCCTGCTGCCCACCGTCGGCCATGCCCTGGCCTTCATCAACGAACTGGAATGGCCGGAGATGGTCGGACTGAACCCGGAATTCGCCCACGAGACGATGAGTGGGCTCTCGTTCTCACATGCCGTGGCGCAGACCCTGTGGCACAACAAGCTGTTCCACATCGACCTCAACGCCCAGCGCATCGGGAAGTTCGACCAGGACTTCCGCTTCGGGTCTGAGGGCATCAGGGACGCCTTCTATACGGTGATGGTGCTCGAAGATGCCGAGTGGCCAGGGATGCGCCATTTCGACGCCCACCCCTACCGCACCGAGGACTTCGACGGCATCTGGGACTTCGCGCTCGGCTGCATGCGGACGTACCTGATCCTTCGCGAGAAGGTCCACCGGTTCCATGCCGACGATGACATCACGAGAGCCCTCGGCACCGCTCGTCGGCAGGACATTCAACGAACCGACGTCCGAGGGCGGCCTCGGTCCCGATGGCCTTGGCAACACTGCGGGAACGTGGCCGCCACCTACCCCGAAGACAAGATCGCTGACACTGGCTACGGCCACGAGCGGCTCGACCAGCTGGTAACCGAGCTGTTACTCGGGTCGCGTTCAGGACCCGACGGGGAACGGGGACCCGTAGGAGGTCCTCGGCGGCCAGCACGTCGGGGAAGATGGCGGCCGCCTGGTCCACCAGCTTCCGGGTGTCCGGATATCGCTGGGAGAAGTGGGTGAGGACGAGCTCCCGTGCACCAGCATCGCGGGCTATGCGGGCGGCATCAGATGCGGTCAGGTGGTTCCACTTGCGGGCCAGCCCGACATCCTCGTCGGCGAAAGTCGACTCGCAGACCAGGAGGTCAGCCCGTTCCGCCAGGGTCACTGCTGCGTCGCACACGCCGGTGTCCATGACGAAGGCCACGCGCTGGCCGGGCCGCCTCACCGACAGGTCGTCGAGCGTGAGCCGCCCACCCGAGGTCTCGATCCAGCCGGTCCGCTGGAGACGTCCGACATCCGGGCCGCGGATACCGGCCGCCTCGAGGCGGTCGGCGAGCAAATGCCGTCCGTCGGGCTCCTCGAACCTCCAGCCGTAGGTCTCCGGGTGGTGGTCAAGCTGAACGGCCGAAAGTGTCATCGCCGCGTCCGTGACGACGGGGCCGTCCCGGTCCACCGGGACCGGTCGCACCTCAGTCCGATCATGGAAGACCGAGGCGTGACGGAGCCGTTCGAAGTATTCGGATCCGCTCACCGGAAAGAGGACACGGACGGGGTGGGGCACCCCGTCCAGGGAGAGCCTCTGCAGGACGCCGGGCAGACCCAGGCAATGGTCGCCATGGAAGTGGGTGATGCAGATGTCCGTGATCGACCACGGCGAGCAGCCGGCCAGGAGCATCTGGCGCTGGGTTCCTTCTCCAGGATCGACCAGGATGGAACGGCCGTCCCACCGCAGGAGGTACCCGTTGTGATTGCGGTACCGGGTCGGGGCCTGGCTGGCCGTCCCGAGCACGACCAGCTCGCGTGCCGGCATGACTGCACCTTAAACGGACTCGCGCGGCCCATGGCGCCGGTGGGATTCGACGGATCCGTGGCACAGGTGACCGACCACCGTCAACGGTGGCGCTGCTGGCCGACCCCACTCCGGTGCGGATCCGCCGGTGCTCGGCCACTTATCGGCGATCCCGTCTAATCGGCCATGAGCAGGCCCCAAGCAGACCCCAAGCAGACCCCGGCAGCGAGCGCCTCAGGTCGGCACGTGGGCCCGTTCTCCTTGTGGGCCGAACAGGATGAGCAGCTCCACCGCGCCATCCTCCGCGCCACCCAACCAATGGGGCGTTCGGGTGTCGAACTCGGCTGCCTCGCCCGGTTCGAGCAGCAGGTCCTGGTCGCCCAGGAGCAGACGAACGGTCCCAGTGAGGACGTAGAGCCACTCGTAACCAGGGTGTGTCTGCAGCTCCGGACCAGCGGGTGAGCGTCGGGCTTCGATGATCAGCTTGAACGCCTGGACGCCGCCAGGCTTGCGGGTGAGGGGCAGAAAGGTGCGACCCTCGTGGCGCAGTGGCCGCAGGTTGACCCGTGGATCCCCGGTCAGCGGCGCTCCGACCAACTCGTCGAGCGTGACCCCGTGGTAGCGGGCGAGGGGCAGGAGCTGGTCAAGGGTGGGCCGGAGTCGACCGGTCTCGAGCCGGGAGAGCGTGCTCGTGGAGATTGCCGTCGCCTCGGCCAGCTCCGACAGGGTGGCGGCCCGGTGGTGGCGGAGCGAGCGCAGCCGGGGTCCGATCTGCTCCACCACATCGTCGGCGCCGGCGGTCACCCCTCCATCATTGCATATTCGCAATATTCGTTGCATATATGCGTCGGTTGCTCCATGCTTGGACAGGCCGAATCACCGGACGCGAAAGGGGCGATGGAATGCCGAGCAACGCTCGTGGCGGGAATCATGTCGATGTCGAGGAGTCCGCAGGGGCCGAAGACCGGTCCGTCGATTCAGGGCCGGGCCACGGGCACACCCAGGGGGACGTGTCCGGCGACAACGTGCAGGACTTTTGGGAAGGGCTCTATCGCGAACGGGGCCAGCGGTGGTCGGGACTCCCCAATCCGCGCCTGGTCGAAGTCGCAGGCGACCTGCCCCCGGGGAGCGCGCTCGATCTCGGGTGCGGTGAGGGGGGCGATGCCATATGGCTGGCCAGACATGGATGGGCAGTCACCGCGGTAGACGTCTCGCCCACCGCACTGGGTCGACTGAGCGGCAGGGCCGAAGCCGAAGGCATCGCGGACCGCCTGGATGCCATCCACATCGATCTGGCCACCGCGTTCCCCAGCGCGCCCGAAGGAGGATGGGATCTCGTCTCGGCGCAGTTCTTGCAGAGCCCGGTTGACCTACCCCGCACACGCATCCTGCGTCGGGCGGCCGCCGACATTGCGACCGGTGGACTCCTCCTCGTGGTCGATCACGGCGCGGGACCCCCGCAGTCCAGTCACCACGATGTCGTCTTCCCGACCGTCGACGAAACCGTCTCCGAACTTGCTCTCTCACCCACGGATTGGTTGCCCGTGCGGGTCGAGCAGTCCACACGTGACGGAATCGGCCCGGATGGCCACCCGTGCGAATTCGTCGACAACATCGTCGTGTTCAGACGACTCTGAACTGTCCTTCTGCAAGCAAGCTGCCGCCAAAGGCACTCCAAGGCGACCCGAATACATCCCGACGTGCACCCGCAGCCGCCATTGAGGCGGGCCACCCGTCACACCCGGGCAACCGCAGTAATCTCGGCACCATGCCCGAGTCGCCTCCCTACAAGTTGCGCGTGCCGCTGGAATCGGCCTTCGACGCCTCGATCGGATTTGTCGTTCACGAGAGCGACGAGGTCGGCTCGTGCTCCGGCCATCTCCCCGTCCGTCCGCAGGTCTGCCAGCCGTTGGGCATGGTGCACGGGGGTGTCTATGCGGCAATCGCCGAGACACTCGCATCGACGGGGACGGCTCGTGGGGTCTACGCCACGGGCGGTGCCGCCCTCGGCATGTCGAACAACACCAGCTTCCTGCGGCCGATCACCGACGGATCGGTCCACGGCACCGGGGTCGCCGTCCACCGGGGTCGGACGAGTTGGGTCTGGGACATCGAAATGAGCGACGACCAGGGCCGGCTGTGCGCCACGTCACGGGTCACGATTGCCGTGCGCCCCCGGGCCGAACTGCGCTGATTCTGGCGCAACCCCGACCGGAAGGTGACACCTCCTGACGCCCCCGTAGCAGTCTCAGCTCCGCCCAGGCCCCGACGATCAACCTCTGGCCCCTTGTCTGACTCTCAACTCGAAGGCGGTGGCTCCGGCCTGCCAGGTGAGGTCAAGGTCCGAGCCTGGCGGGTAGCGGCCATCCATCTCAAGGATCAGCATGCCGTGCGCAAATGACCACAATGCCTGGGCTAACGAAGAGTCACCAGTGACTACGAACCATGGATTTCCCGCCCACTCCTCCAACCCGGCCGGCAGACTTTCCCGATCGAGGTATCCGGAAGTACAGAGCCGATACAGGTTTGCGTGGCCGAGGCAGTACCGACGGTAGGCGGCAAGGAGGCTGACAATAGGTCTCGTGCCTTGCGATTCGTGCAGGGCACGATGAGAGACCTCACCGAAATCGAACAGAGCGTCTCCGATCAACGCCGTCTCCACCCTCGACTTGCTTGAGAAGTGCTTGTAGAGCGATGGCGCCTGCATGCCCATCTCGTCCGCGATTCGTCGCATGGTGAGAGCGCCAGGCCCTTCGACCTCGAGGATGCGGCGAGCGGTGGCCACGATCTCGATGGCGCGAGCGGTCCGAACGGGGCGCAGGGCAGGGCGGGGAATCTCTCCAACCAAGAGATCGCTCTTCGATGTGGCCGATCCCTCGCTCATCGGGTCTTCGCTCCACGATCCGCTCCCCGACGACGAAGCCAAGATCGAGACTTCATCGCCGCTTGGACCGTCACCCGGCAAAGCTCCCTCCGGGCGAGAGACGGAATACGGGATGATCGGGTGCGATCCGCAGCATGTCACTTTCCGCAGAGTCAGCAGTCACCCCATCGAAGAAGACGCCAACTTCTGACTTCCACTTGCGAAGGTAGGCCCGAAGAATCGGCGACTTCTCCGAGTCGGGCACTTCCTCGGCCGTCCAATCTTCACGATGCCGACCGAGCAGAAGGGTGAGCCTGCCGTCGGCCGCACGAACGTTACGGACCCACTGGCCATTGCCGCGAGCCGAGACCAGAAACTGGACCCCATCAAGTTCGAGCAGGTTCACCGGAGTCCGGCGCGGATCCCCGCTCTTTCGTCCCCGAACCTCCAACACCCTGCTCCCCCAGACACTGATTCCTGCCTTGGTCAGAATCGAAACTGCCGGATTCAGGACCCTTCTCGTCACCAGCCCGGGTTCCCGGTAATGCGTACTCGCCATCGGTATCTCCTCTCAGTGCCCAATCCTCAGGCTAACGTTGTTAGCTATTATGGCTAACAACGTTAGCCTCGTCAACCCCCGGAACTCATCTGCCCAGAAGAGAACGCTGACCGGTCATGACCGAGTCGCTCCACCCCGACTGCCTCTTCGGATCGGGCCACTGGACCGGTCTCAGACTTCCGCCCGGGCCCTATCCCCGCCACGCACGCCTGTTTCCGGTCCGGAGTCCTCGATCAGGCCGGGGCAATGCGTGTCTTCACCTACCGGGGCGATTCCCCGGTCCTCGACGTCGAGGTGACCCGATGTTCTCGAAGGATCGGGATCCCCAGCCTGTCGTCGATCATGCTGCACGGGTGAGGTCGGGCAACCCCATCTCTAACCGCGCATCATCGGATAGATGTTGGGCATCAGCTTCTTGTTCCGCACCAGGCCGGAGTCATTTGCGGGTTGGGCCTCGACGGTCACCGCCGGCCGAACCAGGGTTGGATCCCGCCACTGCTCGGGCAACCACGTTGATCGGCCCAACGGAGGTCCCTCGTGCTGCCTCCGAATGCCGGCCTGACGTACGAGGACGGCGGTCGCCGCCTCGACCTAACCACCCAGTGCGCACCGGCACACCGGGATAGCCCTTACCGGCTCATTCGCTCACCCTGGCCCTGCCCAGCGGAGTGCCCTCGAGGCGTTCGTCCGGGACCGATCGGCCGGTCATGGTGAGGGCAAGTGCCTCGGCCGTTCCTCGAAGTGGTAACCCCGACCCGTATTGCCAGTCAAGGTCGCTGGCTTGCATCATCCGATTATCGAGGTCAATGCCGAAGTGCTTGTGAACGCCCCCCTGAGCCAGGTCGTCGAGTACCACCCGAATGATCTCATCTGAGGCAAGGCGGGCCGAACCCAGTGGCACGGTGACGTCGAGACCATGGATGACCACGTGGTTGAGGGCTCCGCGGTAGCCACCTCCGGGTGGGGTCCAATGGTGCAGCACCGCCGAACGCAGGTCGGCGACCAGCTGGGTGGGCGGCAGACCAGCATCTCTGGCGGCAATCTTGTTCGACAACCGGGTGAAGTCATCGTCACAGGCTGCGAGCTCGGCCATGAATTCGTCCTGTGAGTACCGGACCGGCATGGTCATGTGAGCAACCACCTCGAGAACCCGCCAACCGTCGCACAGCGTTTTGGCATTCCACACCAGATCAGAGGCAGTCGAAAGCAACTCGGCCAAAGCCAAGAACTGCGCTGCTACCAGAGGTTGAAGTTCAACGTCATCTGTCATTGTCGCTCCTTGGTCGATCACTGAGAATCCGGTCCGGCCGACGGGAGATGCCGGACTCATGGATGCCGTCGGCTGGGCGGCCCACACCGCGGGGCTGGGCCGGCCCTGTCCATCGCAGATGGCGTGCTCCTCGTCATCCTGGCCAGGTGATCAGGAGAGCTAGAGGGCGCTCTCCATCGTGTCGAAGAAGGTCATCCACCCAGCTCCTGCCTGCTCGTAGCCGGCGGCGTCCATGTTGCCTCCGAACTGGTGGAACTTCATCTCCGTCTTGCCATCCACCTCATGGAACTCGACGGTCAGCGGCTCGAAATCGGGACCCGGGCGATCTCGCATAGTGAGGACGAGACGCTCAGGAAACACCACTTCGACGAACTCCCCGTTCCAATCGATGGTCGTCCCATCCGGGAGTACCATCGTCGCCTTCCACGATCCGCCGACACGTGCGTCGATCGAGCAACTCTCGAGTGGGACGACAGCGTCCCGACCACCGAACCAGTCCGCGAATGACGCTGGTGTGGTCCATGCCTTGAACACCACCTCTCGCGGGGCATCGAAAATGCGGGTGATGGCTATGCCCTTGGCGGTCGCCGTCATGGAGTTTGTCATGGTGTCCTCCCGATCGATTGCTGCACCTCTTTGCCCTGGAGGGCCTTCAGGTGTTGGTCGAGTGCATCAAACCGGTCGTTCCAGGCCTTTCGCCTCTCATCCATCCAGTCGATGGCCGAATCGAGCCGTTCGGTCTCGAGGCGACACGGCCGAGTCTGGGCCTTGCTCCGACGGGAGACGAGGCCGCAGTGCTCGAGGACCTTGATGTGCTTCGACACGGCCTGAAGGGTGAGGTCGAATGGTTCAGCCAACTCATTGACCGTCGCCTCCCCACTCGAGAGACGGGTGAGGATCGATCGGCGGGTCGGGTCAGCCAGCGCATTGAACGTGGCATCCAGGTCCTGATCAACGAGCGTCACGTTCCTTACTCTACTGTAGAGTTGATCAACTATCAAGTTGAATAGTAGGGCCGGTTAGGGCTCGTCTTCGCGTCAGCGGGACGGGGCGAAATATAGCTTGCATCACAAGATAGCTTCCGGTATCTTGTGGTGCATGGCAACGCCAGAGGGCCGACGCAGCCAGTTGCTCCGGGGTGTCCTCGACCTCTGCCTGCTCGCTGTGATGAGCGAGGGGGCGGCGTACGGCTACGAGATGACAAAACGCCTTCGGGCCCGCGGGCTCTCGATCGTCGGAGAGGGCTCGATCTATCCGCTCCTGGGTCGTTTGGAGCGTGATGGCCTGGTCGAGACCCGGCGGCAGGCCAGCAACGGTGGGCCGCCCCGGAAGTACTACAGCCTGTCGCTGGAGGGTAAGCGCGCACTAGAAGCCGGCGTCGAAGAATGGAAGGCGGCACGCGATGCCATCGACGGGGCTCTTGACTTGGCAAGAGTGGAGGTCATGCCGTGATTGAGTTCATCGAAGAATGCCGTCGAGAGTGGAAGCGGCTCGGTGTCCCCGACCCCATCGCCAATGAGATGGCCGCGGACCTGACCGCCGACATCGAGGAGGCGGAGGCCGAAGGAGGATCGGCGGAGGACGTGCTCGGGGACAGCCTCTTCGACCCTCGCCGTTTTGCCGGGGCGTGGGCCGGAGCTCGAGGGGTCACCGCCCCATCCGTTCCGGTTCCCGAGAGCCCGTCCCTGGGTTCCGGACGGCAACGACCTCGCTGGCACCGACCGGTCGCGGCCCTCGCGCTCACGACAGCTGTGGTGCTCATGGCTCTCATCGCAGCTGCCGCTGCTGTGGGTCGCCACGGAACCGCCGTTGCTGCCACGGCGCGCCGCATCGTCGCGGTGCCGGGATCGGCCCGATTCTTCGTCCCCGGCCCGGCAACACCGCCGCTCCGGTTCTCGGTGTCTGGACCGTCCTTCACCTTGCAGCAGGCGGCGCCCATCGCCATCCTGGCCATCGGACTGCTCCTCGTGGCCGTCATCGGCCTCGGCATCGCGGTCCTCTACTGGTCGCCATGGTTCCGTCGCGGTTCCAACTGACGGCCCACCTGGTGGACACCCTCATCACCACAGCGCAGAGCGCGGGAGAATCTCGGGTTCGGGACGGCTGGGGCCCCTCGGCATCGATCCGGCGGGGAGAGGCCTGATGGCGGCTGGCACCATCGATCCGGTCGCCGCTCAACGGCCTGACAGCCAGTGGGCCGTCGAGACCCACGGGCTGACCAAGCGGTTCAAGGACAACGTCGCCGTCGACGGGGTGGAGCTCCTCGTTCCCCGGGGATGCGCCTTCGGATACCTCGGGCCCAATGGTGCCGGCAAGACGACGCTCATCCGGGTGTTGCTCGGGCTGACCCATGCCGATGCCGGGTCGATGTCCCTCCTCGGCCATCCGGTACCCCAGCACCGGGACCGAGCCCTCGCCCGGATCGGCGCCATCGTCGACGAACCCCGGTTTCACGGGCACCTGACCGGGCGCCAGAACCTCCAAATCCTGGCGGCGGCCCGGGAGCCGGCCGCCCGCACACGGATCGACTCGGCACTGGAGCGGGTGGGCATGGACCAACGTGCCGACGACAAGGTAGCCAAGTACTCCATGGGCATGCGCCAGCGCCTGGGTGTAGCCGCCTGCCTCCTCGGGGACCCTCAACTGCTCATCCTCGATGAGCCGATGAATGGACTGGACCCCGCCGGCATGCTCGAGATGCGCGAGATGATCCTGTCCCTGGTGGCCGAGGGACGGACCGTCGTGTTGTCTTCTCACCTCCTCGATGAGGTCGAGCGCACCTGCGACGCCGTCGCCATCGTCGATCGGGGCAAAGTCATCCGCCAGGGGTCGATCGCCGAGCTGCTGGCGGGCTCGGCGTTCGAGCTCCAGATCGACTGTGCCACGCCCGAGCGGGCGGGGAGCCTGCTCTCCGCCTCACCATGGAGCGCAGGGGTCGACGTGGGCCCGGACGGCCTCCGGGTCGCCCTGGCGGCTGGCACGGACCGCCAGGTTGTGGCCGAGGTAAACCGGCTGCTCGTGGAGGGTGGGGTGTCGGTCTACCGCCTCCAGGAGGTGCACGCCTCCCTCGAGTCCTGGTTCCTCGAGGTGACCACTCGGCTGGGAGCACAGCCTTGACCAACTCCACCCTTGCCGACGCCCCGCCTCCCGAGCCGATCGCCCTCGATCGGAGCCGCCACACCGCCGACCGCCGTGGGTCGTGGGTGCCCACCGGCGCCATGATCGCCACCCGGTTCATGGAGCTCCGGCGGCGGCGGGGCCTCATGGCGGCCCTGATCCTCGTGAACATCGGCATCCCGGTGGTGTTCCTGACCATCCGTCTCGTGGCCCACGCCGTCGCCCCCCGCTCCTATGGGCCGGCCGGCGGCTACGACATCTTCACCACCATGGTGGCCGGCGTGTTGTTCATCTTCGGCTTCATCGTGGCCGCCACCCTCGGCTGCACCGCCGGATCGGTCGATCTCACCGAGGGGATGTTCCGCCACCTGGTAGTGACCGGCCGTTCACGCCTGGCCATCTACCTAGCCAGGATCCCGGCCGGTCTGGCCATCATCGTCCCCCTGATCGCCATCGGCTTCACCGCCGTGTGTGCTGTCTGCGTCCTGGCGGCACCGACCCAGCTGAGCTACCAGGGCGTGAACGTACCGGCCGGGCTGTCCCGCGCAGCCTTCGAGACGTGGGCCGGCGACCACGCCGACCAGGTCATCTGCAATTTCAATTTCAACGGCCCGATGGTCGCCAACGTGCCCTGCGGCATCGGCCCGGGTGGACCAGGGGTCAAAGTCGCGCCGGGCGGAGTCGCCCCCCAAGCGACCTCTCCTGTCGTCAACAGGAACCAAGCCATGGCCATCGCGAACCAGGACTTCGTCGACTATTCGGGCCACTTTCTCTCGCCGTCGATCCCCCTCATGGTCAAGTCCGGGCTGTGGATCGAACTCTACGCGGCCATCGGATTCCTGGTCGGACTGGGCCTGGCCTCACTCATGGGTCAGCGCACTGTCCCGGTGATCCTGCTGATCGTCCTGGAGATCGTGCTGACCCCACTCCTGTCACACTCGCCAATCGCTCACCTGGTCAACCTGCAACGAGCTCTCCTCGGACTTGCTGCCACCCATTTTGAGCCCGGCGGACTGCCGTCCGTGTTCGGTGGTGCGCACAATGGAGGAGTAGGCGGGGTGGCGGTCAGCGAGTCCACCACCGTCGCCGTCAGCGTCCTGGCAGGATGGGTCATCGTCTGGACAGCGCTCGGCGCGTGGAGAATGGTCACCAGGGACGCGTGATGATTGCGCTACGAATGCACTCGTACTTGGACATGGGACCACGATTCCTCGTGACTGGAAGGTCAAGCCAGAGTGGATAACGCTGGTACTTGTTGGGTGAGCACCCTGATGCTTCGAGTTTCACGGGTCACACTCGTCATTGAGATGGGGTACGCAGCGGGAGCAGGGCCAAGATTTGTATGTGCCAAGTCGAAGGGCATCTGGTTGCGACGTGGACTTCACGCCGTGACATCGAACGCCTTTATCGAGGGATGACTCTTCGAGTCGGGAGGTGACCTCAGAGGAGAAATAGGATCAAGTGATGGCCCTGACACCCTTCTTGATGTTCATCGGTGAGGCCGAGGAGGCCGTGCGCTTCTACACATCGACATTTCCCGACGCCGAGATCCTGAACATCGACCGCAACCCACCGGACGATCAGGCAGCGTTGGCACCGTCAAGGGTGCCACCTTCCGGATCGCCGATCTGACGCTCCGCTGTATCGATAGCCCCGATATACATGCCTTCGAATTCACCCCCTCCGTGTCGTTCTTCTTCGACTGTGCGAACGAGTCGATCTTCGATGCCCTCTTCGATCGACTCTCTGACGGCGGCAGCGTCTTGATGCCACCCGGCGAGTATCCCTCCGCCCAGCAGTTCGCATGGCTCAATGACCGCTTCGGTGTCTCTTGGCAACTCAGCTTGGCCGGCGACTAGCCATCTACCCCGACCAAATGGCTCCCGAGGGTCCGATTTCCCATAACACCGGATCTGCTCACGCTGCGATGCCGTAGAGAGCCCCCATAGCCGGCTGGCGCAAGATCCTCCACGGCCTCAGCTTCAACGGCCGAGAACACGACTGGCATAGTTGATGGCCTTCACCAGGGATCCGCTACTTGGCCCCTGACTCTCGGTGCCCCACAGCTACGAGAAGGGATACTCCTGGCCATCCTGACCAATGAGTGTGTAGCCATTGCCATTGGGGATCATTCCGGCGATGGGGGCCGAAAGGGTGCGATTGCCAGCCGATCCATGGAACTGTGCGTCACCGAAGCAGAACACCCCACCGTCGGATGCCACCATCCAGTAGCCATGACCGTCTGGAGTGGGGGTCATGGCCTCGATCGGCTTGTTGAGATGCTGACCACCCATGGAGCCGTAGAACTGAGCGTCGCCAAAGGTGAACATTCCGCCATCAGTCGCAACGAGCCAGTAACCCCCACCATCAGGTGTCACCGCCATCCCCACAATCGGTTGATTTAGGTGCGATCCGCCCATGGATCCGAGAAATGGAGCATTGCCAAAGGTAAAGATCCCGCCATCCGATGCAACCATCCAGTATCCGTTGGCATTCGCGGTCGGGCTCATCCCCACCATGGGTTGGTTCAAGTGTCGCCCAGCCATGTCTCCGAAGTTCTGAGTTGGAGGCCCGGAGAAGTCGTTCTCACCAAAGACTGCTCCACTTGAATCCTCAACCCACGCGTTCCGAGAGATCGAGAGGCCTGAGCAATCAGTGCTGTTCTGCCAAGCCGCAACCAGGTGGTCTTCCGTAACAATCATCGAGATTGGACCGATTACTTGAAGGTGGCCAGAATCGTCCAGCGTGAAGGCCGTGTAGGTCGGTGGAAAATAGGGAAATCCGGTGAAGTCCGGAACAATAACGCCAGGCGTGACCGAGGCATCGGCGAGCGTGCGGCTATCACCATAAGGGCAGCTCAACGAGACTGCGTGTTCTTCGATCGGGATCGATGCCGACGCGAAACTTGAAGTGGTCATGACCGAGACGGTCAGGGTTGCCAGACCCATTGCTATCCCAGTCGCGACTCTTGAAATAGCCCTCATGAAGACCCGCCTTCCCACTTCGCCTTTGCCGCATCTCAGCACAGATCGTGCGGCCCTGCTGGAGCTGACCGAACAGGGGATACGGTAGAGGGCCAGATCCGCGGCTCCGGGCCGGTTCTGGCCTTCGGCCCTCAGCCGGCCCGGTTGAGGCTTTCCAAACGATTCGGCGGGGCACCCTCAACCCTCAGGATCGACCTCGGTGTGCCCAGGTGAGTCCGGAGCCATGGGCGTTCGGGTCCTCCACCGACAATGCTCGAAAAGGGCCGAGGGCAGCTGGAAGACTCTCCCCCATGGACACCGATAGCCACCCCGACTTCTCGACACTCTCAGCCCTCTTCATCAATACGACACTGACGCGCTCGCCGGACCCGAGCCACACGCAGCGTCTGATCGACATCAGTGCGTCGATCATGGCCAAGCAGGGCGTACGGGTCGACCAATTCCGCTCGGTAGACCACGCAATCGCCACCGGCGTGTATCCCGACATGCGTGAACACGGTTGGGTGAATGACGAATGGCCTCAGCTCTTCGATCGAGTCATGT
This sequence comes from uncultured Acidimicrobiaceae bacterium, assembly GCA_963835465.1. Taxonomy (GTDB): domain Bacteria; phylum Actinomycetota; class Acidimicrobiia; order Acidimicrobiales; family RAAP-2; genus Bog-756. Next base: position 9,232 of record CAWIFR010000004.1, on the reverse strand, counting down.
CTGCGGACATTCTCGTAATCGGTGGACCGATATGGCTAGGCGACAACAGCAGCGAGACCAGGAAGGTGATTGAGCGTCTCTATGCCCATTCCGGTGAGCTCAACGACAGGGGCCAATGGCTCTACTACGGCAAAGTTGGAGGATGCCTGATCACGGGAAACGAGGATGGCATCAAGCATTGCGCTTCAAACGTTCTCTACAGCCTGCAGCACATCGGGTACTCCATCGCACCCCAGTCAGATGCCGGATGGATCGGCGAGGCGGGTCCCGGGCCTAGTTACGGGGACGAGCTCGAGGATGGGAGTCGTGTGGGCGTGGACAACGAATTCACCAACCGCAACACAACCTTCATGACTTGGAATCTCCTCCACCTCGCCAACATGCTCAAGACTGCTGGCGGCTTCCCTGCTTACGGGAACCAGCGGCGAGAATGGGATGCCGGATCGCGATTCGACTTCCCGAATCCCGAGTATCGGTCCTGAGAGGTCGAACAAGCTCCGCGCCCCTGCTGTCTCCTGCCTTCGGCTCAGCCGGCTGAGAGCCGACCTGACACGGATGCTCGGTATCGGACAGGTCCGCGACAACGGCTTGCTCGATTCGACATTTGCGAGGGCCCAATCGGGTGCCTTCGGGGAAGGCGCCTGCCCGACTGTCACCCTCAATTCAGCAGCGCTCCTACATTCCCTTGCGATCAACCACACTCTTGCCGATGGGAACAAGAGATTGGGCCGGCTGGCCACCGTCGCGTACCTTTGCTCTCAACGGCCTCTATCTTGACCTGCTAGGCGACGAGGAATTTGACCTGGTCTGGGAGATTGCAGGCACCTCCCTCGACGTTCACGCAATCGCCGTCAGACTTCGGACCGATGCATGGGCTCATTCCCCACACGACCTGCCCTGAGCCCCTGAGTTTGGGCGCCGACTGATTCGGCTGGCACAGTGGAGTCGCTCTCTGCCGCTGTCTCCAGCATCCCAGGCTGAGGCCCGACTCAGCGGGTAAGGACCCATCGTGGGGACGGTCCAGCGACCCGCCTCGGGTGGTGGTGAAAGAATCGGGATGTGCATATTGGACTGCATGCCCTTGGCATCGGTTCCGGAGCGGACCCCTCGGTTATTGAGGCCGTCGCCCACGTGGCCGATACCGCTGGATTCTCCACGCTCTGGTGTGGAGAGCACGTCGTCATGGTGGATCGTCCCGATTCGCCATACCCGTATGCCCCCGATGGGCTCATCGCCGTCCCGTCGAACGCCGACTGGCTAGATCCTCTGGTGTCCCTGGCCTTCGTGGCCGCGCTCACCTCTCGAATCCGCATCGGGACTGGGATACTCCTGCTGCCTCAGCACAATCCGATACTCGTGGCGAAGCAGGCGGCAAGTCTGGATGTGCTTTCCAAGGGGCGGTTCGCACTCGGTATCGGGATCGGATGGTCCTCGGAGGAGTTTGCCGCGCTTGGAATCCCCTTCCATGACCGCGCCAGACGCAATCACGAATACGTCGAAGCAATGCGCACCCTTTGGCACGGCGATTACTCATCCTACGAAGGTGAGTTCGTGCGCTTTCAGGAGGTGCGGTGCTACCCCAAGCCGTATCGGAACCGACGGATACCGGTGGTCCTGGGTGGAAACAGCGATGCTGCACTGGAGCGGATCGTGGCCTACGGCGACGGCTGGTACGGCTTCAACCTTCCCGTCGATGAGCTCCCTGATCGCCTTGAAGCGCTGGCGGCCCGTTGTGTGCAGATGGGCAGGGCTCGGACTTCGATAGAGGTTGCCGTGTCACTTCGGGATGGTTCCCCCGGAGACGTAGCCACACTGGACGAGCTGGGAGTGGACGAGCTGGTCGTAGTCGAAGCACCCCCGGAGAGCCCCGATGATGCAGAACTCTGGGTTGTCGAGTTGGCCCGCCGATGGGGTGTCACCTCCGAACCGGCCAATTAGGTGAGAGCTAGCTGTGCATGATCGAGTCGGGCATCAAGAGGGACCGCTGGCGCTGCCCCAACCGCCGCATCCGATTGCAGGTACCCAGTCCCTCAAAGGACCGGTGATCCATTAGGGTCGTGCTCCGGTTCAGCGGTGTGCGGTATAGCCACCGTCGATGGTGAGGGTCTGGCCGGTGATGAACGCGGCCTCGTCGGACAACAGGTAGGCGACGGCCGTGGCAGTCCTTTCGGGATAACCGGGCCGGCCGACGAGTTGACCTTAGGAGATCGGCGCAAGCGTGTCGCCGAGTGGGCCGCCGGCCGACTCCTGGATACCGCGGTCGACGACTACGGCAGGTGCGACGGCATTCGCGCGAATGTTGCGGTCGGCGTACGCAGCGGCGTGGTGGTCTGATGTGGGCGTACCGTTGGGTATGGTCGAAGTCGACTGGGACGAGGGATTCTGGTTTGATCGGCGTCCTGATGCAGCCTTGGTCTGGCACTGCCGTGCCGCCTGTGAAGCTGGGCGAATCATCCCAATAGAATTCCGTGAGCAGACGTATAGCTGGGCCACAGTCGGCCAGCGAAGACGGTGCCCCGAGTGTGCCGAATCTACGCCGAGGTGGGAGTTGGAGGAGTAACGCCCGGGCCTTGGTGGGACAGTCTGCCGAGGAGCTCGCGCTCCAGAACTGTGCGCCGGCACTCGACCGTCCTTCCGAATTCCTACGCACCCACGGTGACCGGACCAACCTGGATGTCATCCCGTGGATCGGGCGTAGGGTCAGAGCATGGGACTAATCCTGGTACTGCTCGTTATTGCGCTGATCCTGGCGGGGGTGGGATTTGCCATCCACGTCCTGTGGATCGTCGCCGTAGTCTTCTTCATTGCTTGGCTCATTGGGCTGGGGCTGAGCGCAGGCAAGAGATCGGGTAAACGAGGGACGTGAGAGCAGGCGTCCGCGTCGCGTCAGGCGCTGCGCTCGGGGTGGCTGTTGGGCTGATCTCCTCGCAGTTCACCGGCTGGCAGGCATCGATCTTGATCGGTTGGAGTGCCGGAGCTGCTTTCCTAAGTAGTTGGATCTGGGTCTCGGTATGGAAATTTGATGCCACCCAGACCAAGAGCCATGCGAGCCGGGAAGATACAAGCGTCCATCTGACCGAGTTGATCGTGTTGTCATCGGGAGTAGCCCTGCTCGCTGCCGTGGGATTGGTCTTGATCAAGGCGGCTCATGCAGCCGGAGCGACCAAGGCGTATCTGATCGCACTGGGGGTCCTGAGCGTGGCCTTGACGTGGGGACTGGTGCACACCGTCTTTGCCCTTCGCTATGCCCGTACCTACTACCGCATGCCGGTCGGAGGAATCGACTTCAACGAAGATGACCCGCCCACATATCTGGACTTCGCCTATCTCTCCTTGACTATCGGAATGACATTCCAGGTTTCAGATACAAACCTCACGATGAAGGGAATTCGAAGGGTCGCGCTTGGCCACGCCTTGCTCTCCTACCTCTACGGAGCGGTAATCGTTGCCCTGGTCATCAATGTGGTGTCCTCCCTGCTCCGCTGAATCGGGCGTTACAGCCGAATGGGCCGGGTCGGGCACCTCGGCCCGGACGACCTCCTCGGACCAATTCGGATGCTTGACATCGGACCGGTCCACAACGTCGGCTTGCCTGGACTCAGGATTGGCAAGACCCGATCAATTGCCCTTGGGGAGACCGCTCACCCGACTCTCACCCTCAAATCGGCACGCCTGCATGCGATCGCCAACATCGATCGTCCTATCGATGGAGACAGGAGATTCGGCCTGATCGTCGATTGCCCCACTCACCTCTGGCCATGTTGGCCTCCCCGGGTCAGGCGACGGTTCACCCACATCGCCCAATCTCAGAATCCCGTCGGATACGTCTCAGCGGGTTCTCCGAGATCCCACTGTGCCGTGCGTTCGAGTGGCTCGAGGGCGTGCGTTCCGTCGAGGTGGATCACGGCATCGAACTGCTGGGCCAGCCGAGCCTCGAAGTAGTGACTCTGGAGCTCGGTCTCGGGCCGGTAGACAACACCGATGGCCCGTTCGAGTCTGGGGCGAGAGAGAGCTTCCTGCACGTCGGCCTCGGCTGTGTTCAGCCAGAATTGCGGGATGCCGACTCCGTGTAGCAGGGCCTCATAGCTGTCGGGGCGCGCCTGACGAACGCGCTTCCGCTCGGCGGACTCGCCCCAGTCCGATGCTGCAGTGACGTAGCCGTCGAAGCAGGTGAATCCTATAAGGGCGACTTCACCGCCATATCGCTGCCGCGCCAACTGTCCGACATTGAACTCACCTCTCGCGCCCATGGCGGTGGCCCGGGCGTCCCCAACGTGCGAGTTGTGTTCCCAGACAACGACCTTGGTGGCGCCGTACTGACGGTCGAGGTGCTCGATCAGGGCATCGAGCGTCCCGGCCATGTGCTGATCTCGCAGGTTCCACGACGACACCTCGGCCCTGTACATCTGGTGGTAGTACTCCTCCGCATCGCGCACCAGTAGGGCATTCTGCTCGGCATAGAATTGTTCGTCATCGGCTACCCAGCCATCCCGACGGAGATACAACTCCGATCGACTCTGAAGTTCGACCAACTGCGCTACCACCTCGTTCTCACAGGGCGTGGCGTCCTGGTAGGCGAGGGCGTAACCGTAGACCTGCCCCTCTCCTCCAACGTGGTCGAAGCACGAATACCGCTGTCGAGCCCGTTCGGCCTCAGAGGGATCGACTTGCTCCAGGTAGGCGACCACTGCCTCCATCGAAGTCCTCAGGCTGTAGAGGTCCAAGCCGTAGAAGCGGGCCTTGGCTCCAGGGTGAGCCAGTGCGTCATTCCGTGCCCGCAGCCACTGGACGAATCCCAGCACGTCCTGGTTGCGCCACATCCACGTGGGAAAACGGAGAAAGCCCCTGAGGGAAGCCTCTGCGTCAGCGTCGTTCGACATTCCCATGACATACCGGTTGACCCGATAGGCATCCGGCCAGTCTCCCTCCACGGCCACCACGGTGAAGCCAAGATCATCGATGAGGCGTCGGGTGAGTCGGGCACGCTCCCGGTAGAACTCATGAGTGCCGTGTGAGGCCTCCCCGATCAGCACCAGTCGCCGATCGGCGACCAACGACAACAGCGACTCGTAGTCGTCGAGCGCGCCGGTGACCGAATGTGCCGCCCTCCTCAGCGGGACTACTTCACGAGGGGATCCATTCAGGTCCATAGGTAGAGGATCTGCTCGCCACCGCGTCAAGGCCAGGGCCAAAAGCCCCTTCGGAGGCGCCGGTCGCTGGCATGAGGGTCGCCCCGGTGGGCGACCGTGATCACCATCCCCCCGAGCGGCGGTTTCTCCAGCTGGAGTCGGCTGTTGGAAGCGGCCGTTCAATGTGATTCGTCGGCGGTGCACGGGACGTGGTGTTGCATGATCAGTTCAAGAGTGCCCCATCAGGCCCATCCGGAGGCAGGCGTCCGTCCGTCCCCGGGGTCGGTCAGGCTCGCGGTGCAACGACAAGGTCCGCCCCACCCCGCTCTGGGCTTCAAGAGGAACTAGGGAGACTTGGGACTTTCGACCCTGCTGGTGGTCATCGTCGTCGTGGCATGCTCCATTGAGACACGATGTCGGAGGTCAGATCTTCGAGCGAAGTCCTGTTTCGGTGCCCCTCCTGTGGATCGACCGACACGCCAAAGCTAATTGTTCGGGGTTCTGGGATGAGGGGTTCCGGTGTCTCGCACGAGTGTCGGAGTTGCAAATCAGAGTGGCACCTCGATGATGCGGACGGTAGGGCGGCCTAAGGCCGCCTTCTCCTGTCGCTGAGCGAGGCAGGTGGATCACCGAGCCAAGGAATTCCGTGCGAGCCGGTGGTCAGGGGGGGCCGAAGAAAGCCACGACCAGATGGGACACTGCTGGCATCAGCACGAACAGGACGAGTACAGCCCAGACTGCCAGCTGGTGATGGCCTGGTCGGTCGCCCGGAGCATGCTTCCCATGAGCTCCAGGCGAGGTAGGGACCGATGAAGTGGATTCAGATCACAGTGCCGAACAGCGGGTTTCGGAGAGGCAGCTGGCTGGCTGGTGCGGCCAGAGACCAGGATCCGCGCACGGCCTCTGACTCGGGATGAACTACGAACATACGTTCGACTAACCTGGTGGGGATGCGGCCAGCGGGCTCTGCCACGATCCTCCATGCCGACCTCGACGCCTTCTACGCGTCGGTCGAGCAACTCCTCGATCCCTCGCTGAATGGCCTCCCCATCGCCGTTGGTGGAGGCGTGGTACTCGCTGCTTCTTACGAGGCCAGGGCACACGGGGTCCGAGGCGGAATGCCGAGTTGGAGGGCCCGGCAACTGTGCCCCTCAATCCGGTTTGTCGCTGGCCACTTCCGGGAGTACCAGCGACTAGGTGATGCGGTAATGGACGTGTTCTGCGACTTCACTCCACTGGTTGAGAGGGTCTCCATCGACGAGGGATTCCTCGATGTCACCGGAGCCGTCCATCTGTTTGGCTCTCCCCGCTCCATTGCCGTCAGGATCCGACGGCGCGTTCGAGATGAGATCGGCCTGCCGGTGTCGGTTGGTGTGGCTCGGACCAAGCACCTAGCCAAGGTGGCGTCACAGGTGGCCAAGCCGGATGGTCTGGTCGTGGTCGAGCCCGGTGACGAGCGGGCCTTTCTCGATCCCTTGCCGGTGGGGTTGATCTGGGGCGTCGGGCAAGTGACCGAGGGCATTCTTCACCGGGCAGGGATCGACACCATCGGGCAGCTGGCCTCCACAGACAGTTCCATCCTCGAGCGCCTGATTGGTAAGGCCACAGGAATGAAGCTGGCTTCCTTGTCGGCCAACATCGATCCTCGCTCGGTGGGGCGCCCTCGGGGAGCGAAGTCGGTGGGTGCTCAATCGGCGCTCGGCCGCCGGCTACCCACACCACCCGTGATTCGAGAGACCCTCGGCTACCTGGCCGACCGAGTGGCTGCACGCCTCCGCGGTGCCAAACAGGCTGGACGCACCATTACCGTCCGCGTCCGCTTCGCCCACCTCCGATCAGTGACCCGGTCCGTCACGTTGCCGGCGCCCATCTCCACCACCCTGACATTGGCTGAAGTGGCCACCCAGCTGGCCTGTGCAGCCATCGCCGATCATCCGAACGAACACCACATCTCGCTACTGGCAATCTCGGTTTCCAATTTCGAGCGAGGAGAACTCACTGCAGTTGGAGTTACCGCTGCCTGGTAGGGAGCCAGCAGACCGCCACCCGGGCTCGGCCACCGGGTCGGGCCGGTGGGGTGCGGATCGGTCGGTCGACGCCATCCGAGAGAAGTTCGGCCGGGCCGCAGTCGGATATGCCGCCAGTGTGCTTTCGGACGCCCACCGGGTCCCAGAGGAGTTTCGAGAACTGGCTGAGCATCCGACCTCGGACTAGACCGATGGACCAGCGTCTATCGCAGGATCTTAGAAGTCCCGACCGAAGGGTCGTAGCCCGTCCAAGTCTCCGGGCCAGAGGCTGCCCGTGATAACCCGGTCCGGAGCCAACCGTCGACCCGCCGCCGGAAGGGCGGGCCGGCACGGCATCCTCAGGTGCTGCGGGCCAACAGTTCCTCCACCGAGTCGGCGGCGACCGGGGCACCATCCACGTCACCGAAGGCAGTCGATCGCAACACGGCCTCCTCGCGAAAGCCTGGGTTCCCCAGGACCTCCTCCACTGCGGACCGGATGGTGGCCACATCGGAATCGCCGGGGAGCGCTACTCCGACCTTCCATTCCTCCAGCAATCGGGTAATCGGAGCCTGGTCCGCACCTTTGGCCGGAATGCCGACCATCGGGAGACCGTGCCGAAGCGTCCGCATCGTCGTGCCATGACCACCGTGCCCGACGACAAGGGCAGCGCGGTCCATGAGGCCATCGTGATCGGCGAACGCGAAGAGTTGGGCATTGTCCGGCTCCGTGAGCTCCCCCGAATCGACGATTCCTCCGGTGGTGGCCACGACGTGCACGGGAAGTTGTCCGAGTGCGTCCAGGGCTCGTTGCAGCATTTCGGGGCTGCGCTGTTCAGGCACTGTACTGAAGCTGAGCAATACGATCGGAGTCGGGTCGTCCGTGCCCCACGGAAGCTTCGCCGGCACCGCCCGAGGCTCAGTGGCCAGGACCGGGGCCCCGTGGACAACGTGCGCCCAGGAGCTGACCGGGCTGCCATCGAACGCCTGGAGTGCGTTCACGTGCAGGAGATCGCGTTCGCCCCACAACGTATCGAGGTCGGGAAGCGCGTCGAATCCGGCTCGCTTCCGTGACTCACTCTGCATGGTGAAGTTCGCCCGCCAGTCATCCAGCAGGCGGTCGAAGAACGTGTGCAGCATCACCGCGGTCGGCCTGTCAAATCGGTGCGCCACATCGAGAGCCGTGCTGAACATCGCATCGATGACCACGACGTCGGGGTCCCAATCATGCACCAGGTCGACCAGTTCCAGACCGACGGCCGGCGAACTCGTGAAGCCAAAGACCGTTGCCAGTGGATGGAACGCGTACCGGTCGAGATCGGTCCGGGCATGGACCAGCTCGGTCGCCAGGAGGTCTGCTGCCTCCACCCGTCCCACCATCTCCGGACGGCCGTAGAAGTGGACCTCGTGCCCCCGTTCCTCGAGGGCCCTTGCGATCCCGATGCTCGGCGTCAGATTGCCACCTCCGTCCCAACATGCCCACAAGATGCGTGCCATGAGTCATTCCCCCTTGTCGTCGATCAATACCCCTCGGACGAGCCGCTCGACGGCCGCCTGGGCTGCCTTGCGGTCGAGCCCGAGGTCCCGCCGGAGCAGTTTCCAGACGTAGACATCCGTGGCCGCGAGCAGTGCGGGCACGACGGCTTGACGAACCCGGGCCGAACGGCCGGCGAGTTGGGCAGCCAGAACTGCCTCGACCCAGGCACGATGGCGCGCTCTGCCCTCAGCCGCCACCTCGCCGAGACCAGGAATCCGGTGCTCCTCGGCAAGCATGCCGATGACCCGGTCCCCGATGGCCTCATAGTCGTCGAAGAGTGAGGCGACGGCCTCGCCGATGGACTGGGGTAGTTCGTCCCGGGGTGGCAACGTCGCCCGGAACGACCCCATGGCCTCGAGGATCAGCTTCTCCTTGCTGCCGAACGCCCGGAGCACCGTCTGGACGCTCGTCCCCGCGGTCGAGGCAACGTTGTCTAGCGTGAACTCCGTGGACTTTGCGACGAACAGCTCCCGGGTCACTTCCAGGACGCGCTGCCGGGTGGCTGCCGCCTTCTTGCCCCGGACGTCCATGGAGTATGCGCGCGGCGATGACAGTTGAATC
>CAWIFR010000003.1:0-241062 GCA_963835465.1 uncultured Acidimicrobiaceae bacterium | reverse complement strand
CTCGGTCATCCTATGATGTCCACAGTATCTGACGGTCAGTCAGGAAACCACTGCGGCGCCGCCGCATTCGGACGATGGAGGCCCAGCATGGATTTCGAGTTCACCCCCGAGCAGCTCGATTTCATCAAGGAGGTCGAGGAATTCCTCGACGCCAACGATGATCCGGAGGTCTTCGACGTCACCCGGGAGAATATGGCCCAGATCGTCGACACCCCGCTCCGACGCCAGTTCATGGCCAAGGTGGGCGAGCAGGGCTGGCTGGGCATCACCTGGCCCGAGGAGTACGGGGGCAAGGACGGCGAAGGCATCTACGAGTACCTGCTGAACGAGGCCCTCGCCGCCCGGGGCGGCCCGCAGATCGGCAAGGGCGTCGGCATCATCGGCAAGACCATCATCAGCCACGGCAGCGAGAAGCTGAAGCAGGAGTTCCTGCCCAAGATCCTCCGCAACGAGGTGGAGTTCGCGGTTGGCTATTCCGAGCCCAACGCCGGATCGGACGCCGCCTCCATGCAGTTGAAGGCCACCAAGGTGGACGGGGGCTGGCGACTCAACGGCCAGAAGACCTGGACCACGTCGGCCCACTTCGCCGACTGGTACTGGGTAGGGGCCCGCACCGACCCGGATGCCCCCAAGCACTACGGGATCACCCTCTTCCTGGTGCCCATGAACCACCCCAACATCACGGTGAAGGGCATCTGGACGATGGGCGACGAACGGACCAACGAGGTCTACCTCGACGACGTGTTCGTCCCCGACGACTACGTGGTGGGAGAGCTGAACAAAGGCTTCCAGTACATCTCCGAAGCCCTCGATCTTGAGCGCTTCACCCTGTTCACCTACTCGCCCATCGCCCAGCGACTCGACCTCCTGACCGAGTACGTGAAGGGGGCCACCCGCGACGGCGAGCCGCTGAAGGACGACGCCGTGACCCGGTCGCAGATCGCCCAGCTGCACACCGAGGCCGAAGTGGCCAGGATGCTGGGCTTGAAGTTCGTCTTCGCCTCGTCCCAGGGTGGTGCCCCACCCACCTCAGAGGCATCGGAGTACAAGCTATTCACCACCGAGTACTCGCGCCGGCTGGCCAACGCCTCCATGGACATCGGGGGGCCCGGCGCGCAACTCCGCGTCCGGGACGAGGACGCGCCGATGAAGGGCCGATCCGAGTCGACCTACCGCTATACCGTCATCGACACCATCGGTGGAGGTGCCTCGGAGATCCAGAAGAACATCATCGCCCGCCGCAAACTGGGCCTGCCCAAGAACTTCTGATCCCGTACCCGCACCCAGAACCAGTGACCGATACGCCCACCGCCGCTGCCGCCGCGCCATCGTCGGTCCCGACGGGCGGTCCTGACCGGCCCGGTGGACCCCTGGCGGGGGTCACCGTGCTCGACCTGGCCTCGGTGGGCCCGGCCGCCCGCTGCACGAGGATCCTGGCCGACTACGGGGCCACCGTGGTGAAGGTGGGGGCCGTGCCCGGCCGCGGCGCCGAACCCATCCAGCCCCCGTTCTACGCCTACAGCGGCTCGCGCTATCTCCAGCGCACCGCCATCGACCTGAAGGACCCCGACGGTCGGGCCGCCTTCTTGGCTCTGGTGGCCTCGGCCGACGTCGTGGTGGAGAGCTTCCGTCCCGGTGTGGTCGACCGGCTGGGCATCGGCTTCGCCGACCTCTCTGCGGTCAACCCCGGGGTCGTCCTGTGCTCTACCACCGGGTACGGCCAGCACGGGCCCCACGCCCGTTGGGCCGGCCACGACCTCAACTATCTGGCCGTGGGGGGCTATCTGGCCACCACCGAGCCCCGGGCCGACGGAGGACCGCCGGTGCCCGGGGCCACCATCGCCGACGCCGCCGGCGGGGGACTGCAGGCCGCCCTGGCCATCATGGCCGCCCTCATCGGCCGCGGGAAGGACGGCCCCGGCACGCACCTCGACGTGTCGATCGCCGACGGAGTCCTCTGGCTGACGTCCCTGGCGGTCGACGAACACCTGGCCACCGGGGCCGAGGTCGGACCGGGCCGGAACATCATTACCGGCCGATACGCCTGCTACGACACCTACCGGGCGGCCGACGGGGGCTGGCTGGCCGTCGGGGCCATCGAGCCCAAGTTCTTCGCCAACCTGTGCCGGCACCTCGGGTGTCCCCAGTGGACTGAACGCCAGTTGGACGACGATGCCCAGGACGCCATCCGGGCCGACTTCCGCGCGGCATTCGCCACCAGGCCCCGGGACGCGTGGGTCGACGAGCTGGCCGGCGCCGACACCTGTGTCACCCCGGTGCTCTCCGCGGGGGAACTGGTGCACGACGAGCAGTACGTCGCCCGCCACGCCATCGTCGACGCGGTCACCGCACCGGGCGACGGGAGCGCACCGACCTGGTTCCGCCAGGTGGGTCCGGTGCTGGCCGGGATGGAATTGCCCGCCGGCCCGGTCGTGGCCGGCGACCCGGCCCGGTCCGACACGGACCGCCTCCTTCGGGAGGCCGGACTCTCGATCGAGCGCATCACCGAGCTACGAGACAAGGGGGTGGTGGCGTGAGCGCCATCAAGGAGGACGACATCGCCGGGCTCATCGGCGTCGAGCAGTACGAGGAGCGGGGTGAGTTCCCCGTCGAGCAGGGCTATGTATGGACGACGTGCTCGTCGGTGGAGAATGGGAATCCCCTGTTCTGGGACGAGGCGGTGGCCCAGGAGGTCACCGGTGGCCCGATCGCCCCGCCCACCATGGTGTCGGTGTGGTTCCGCCCTCACCACTGGGCCCCGAACCGGAGCACCCCCGGCCTGCCCCTCCAGATCCACTTCGACCTGAAGGAGGGACTCGGGCTCCCCGAGGCGGTGATGAGTGACAACACGATCATCTTCCACGAGCCGGTGCGACCGGGCGACCGGCTGGTCACCCGGCAGATCCTCCGATCGGTCAGCGATGAGAAGACCACCAAGCTGGGGACCGGTCGCTTCTGGGTCATCGACGTGGAGTACCGCAACCAACGCGGTGAGCTGGTGGCCGTCGAGAGCTATACCGGATTCGGCTACCGAAAGGCCGGGGACGCCGTGCCGCCCGAGGGGTCAGGGGCGGCATCGTGAGTGACGCCGTCGCCACCCGACGACTCCTCGGCACGGTCTCGGCGGGCGACCTGCTCCCCGAGCTGTCCCATCGGGTCACCGCCACCACCGTGGTGCTCGGCGCCTTGGCTGCCCGTGACTGGCGGCCCATGCACCACGACAAGGACTTCGCCGTCAACCGGAACGGCACCCGGGACATCTTCGTCAACACTCCCAACCTGGCCAGTTGGTTCGAGCGCTTCATCACCGACTGGACCGGCCCCTACGGACGCCTGCAGCGGGTGACCTTCCGGATGCTCGGCTCCATCTTCCCCGGGGACACCATGGTCTTTCGCGGGACGGTGACCGACACCGGGATCGACGACGCCGGCTGCGGCTGGGCGGCCATCGACATCTCGGTGTCGGTGGACGGTGATGCCAAGACCACCTGCACCGCGCGGGTGGCGCTGCCCATCTCCGAGGACGACAACCCCTGGGAACGGAAGGGTGACCGGTGGCAGCCGTGACCACCGGCCCCGTTCCCCCGTCGGGCGGCCATCGGCCGCCCTCCTTCGTAGAACCCGAACAGGAGACCTGACCATGTTGGACCTGCAATTCAGCCCCGAACAAGAGATGCTGCGCGAGACGGTGCGGGGCGTGTGCGCCTCGACCAGCCCGCTGGGCGTGGTCCGCCAGCTCGAGGACGACCCCATCGGCTACTCGCCTGACCTGTGGAAGCAGCTGGCCCACCTCGACCTCATCGGACTGCAGCTGCCCGAGGAGTTCGGCGGATCGGGCATGTCCACACTCGAGAACGTGGTCCTCTACGAGGAGTTCGGACGGTCGCTGGCCCCGTCCCCCCACTTCGTGAGCTCGATCCTCTCGGGCGGCGCCCTGGCCCGAGCCGGGAGCCAGGAGCAGAAGGAGGCATGGCTTCCCCGTATCGTGACCGGCGAGGCCATCCTCACCCCGGCATGGCTCGAGCCGGAGAGCGGCTTCAAGGCCCAGGGTGTCCAGTTGCGAGCGGTGGCCGACGGCGATGGATTCCTCCTGTCCGGCACCAAGCGCCACGTGGTGTTCGCCCGTGCTGCCACCGCACTGGTGGTCCTCGCCCGCACCGGCGATGCTCCTGAGGCCGTCGACCTCTTCCTGGTCGAGACCACGGCTCCGGGGGTCACCCTGACCCAGCAGCTGTCCATCTCGTCCGACACCCAGTACCGGGTCGACTTCGACCAGGTGCGGGTCACCGCCGGCGACCGGATCGGTCCGGAGGCCAGCGGCTGGTCCACCTGGGACTCGGTCATGCACGACGGGATCATCCTGGCCGCGGCGCAGGCCGTGGGCGGCGCCCAGTACGCCATGGACATCACCGTCCAGTACGCCAAGGACCGCCAGCAGTTCGACAAGCCACTCGGCGCGTTCCAGGCCCTGGCCCACTACCTGGCCGACGCCACTACGGCGGTGGACGGGGCCGAAGTGCTCGTGCATGAGGCGGCCTGGGCCCGGTCAGAGGGACGGAGCGTTGCCAGGCTGGCCCCCATGGCCAAGTTGTTCGCCTGTCAAACCTTCCGCGACGTGACGGCTACGGCCCAACAGATCTTCGGCGGCATCGGGTTCACCGTGGAGTTCGACATCCAGCTCTACTTCCGGCGGGCCAAGCAGCTTCAGATCACCTGGTGGGACACCCGCTACCTGGAGGAGCTGGTGGCCGCCGCGGTCCTCGACGCCTGAGCACGGCGACCGACTCGGCCGCGGGAGGGATGCGGCCAGGAATACGCACGGTCCTGCGCCTCATTGCGCTACGGTCGAATGGGCGGTCCAGTAGGATCGGCCGGCCTGGAGACCAGGGGGAGACGGCATGAGCACCGACACCACAGTGAGTGGACAGGCACCGACGGGGGAGGGGGAGCCCGGAGCCCGGAGCCCGTTGTTCCGGTTCCTCTTCGTCCACGAGATCGACGAATATCCGACCGGCGGGAAGCGGACCGGCTACCTCGGCCTCGCCGTACTGGCCACCATCGTCCTCTACTACACGTACTACACGCAGACCGGGGTCACCCCGAACATCCTGCAGGACTACCACATGTCGTTCACCTTCTACGTGTGGATCGTGATCATCTCCAACCTGATCGGGGCGTTCGCCTCCCTGCCGGCCAGCAAGACCGACCGACTGGGCCGGGCCAACGTCATCATCTACGGCCTGCTGATCATCGGACTACTGGTGGCCATCGGAGTTCCGCTGGCCTCCGGTGAGTGGGGGTTCGCCATCGTCATCTGCGCCCTGGGCCTGGTCGAGGGCGCCATCCTGGTGGCAACGCCGGCCATGGTCCGGGACTTCAGCCCCCAGGTCGGCCGGGCCTCGGCCATGGGCTTTTGGACGGTGGGGCCGGTGGCCGGGAGCCTCATTACCAGCATCGTGGCGGCCAACACCCTCGACCACTTCCTGGCCAGCTCGCCGATCAGCGGGTGGAAGAGCCAATTCGTCATCTCCGGGGTGACCTCGCTGGTGGTCTTCGTGCTGTGCCTCGTCCTCATGAAGGACCTGTCGGCCAAGCTGCGCGACCAGCTGATGGTCTCGGCCCAGGACCAGGCGCTCGTGGAAGCCAAGGCCCGGGGGATCTCCGCCGAGGAGATGCTCCTGGCCACCACCAAGCCGTGGCAGCAGATCCTGAAGTGGGACCTGGTGGGCTCGTCCCTGGGTATCGCCACGTTCCTACTGGTGTACTACGCGGCGTCCGGCTTCTTCACCATCTACTACTCGACGGTGTTCGTGAATCCCGACGGCCTCAACTTCAGTGTGGCCCAGGCCAACCATCTGAACGAGTGGTTCTGGGGCGCCGATGCCGTGGCCCTCATCGTCTTTGGCGTGCTCTCGGACGTGTTCAAGGTGCGAAAGCCCTTCATGCTGGTGGGCGCGGTGGGGGCCATCGTCACCCTCATCGTCTTCCTCAACCAGTCCACCCACGCCCATACCAGCTTCTACACGCTGGTCACCATCGAGGTGATCCTCGCTGCCTTCCTCTCCTTGGCCTACGCCCCGTGGATGGCCGGCTACACCGAGATGGTGGAGAAGAAGAACCCGGCCCTGGTGGGTACCGGTCTGGCCCTGTGGGGATGGATCCTGCGACTGGTGGTGGGTATCTCCTTCATCTTCCTCCCGATCGTCATCACCTCGGTGAGTCCGATCGTGGACAATCAGCCGGTGGCCACTCAGACCATCCCCGGTACGCCGTACAGCGCCCAGACCTTCCAGGCCGCCCACCCGGCGTCGGTGGACTTCGCCGTGCAGCACGCGGCGTTCCTCGGGGTGCTCAATGAGCCCAAGAACGCCTCGGCGGTGGCCGCCCTCGCCGCCAACCCCACGGCGGCCAATCTGGCCCGGGTCGGAATCCTGATCGGACCGAAGAACACTGCCCTTCTCCTCAAGTACAACAGCCAGCTGACCAAGCTGGTCGTCCCGTACCAGAAGGAGCTGAACTACCTGGCGGAGCACAAGGCCGCCCTGACCGACCTGCAGAACGGGCTGGCCAAGTCGCCCCAGCAGTGGCAGCACTGGTTCTGGGTGTGCGTGGGCGGCATGGTCATCTTCATCCCGACCATCTGGCTCAACCGGGGACGGTGGAGCCCGAAGCGGGCCCGCCAGGATGAGGCCGCCCATGAAGAGGATGTCGCCCGCGAGTTGAAGGAGCTGGTCGGGGCCAACGCCTGACGGCAACCCGCCGCAAGCCCCGCGGGCGCGGCGGCACTCTACGCTGTGGCCGTGATCGAGCGGAGGGCCCGTACCCGGCGCGCCGAGGCGCCGAGCGGGTACCGCCGCTGCGGCCTGCTCGTGGCCGGAGCCTCATTGGCCGTGGCGTTGGCCGGCTGTGGCGGCGCCGCCTCGGCGTCGCGGTCGACGCACCCGTCCACCACCACGACGACCACGCGGCCCCCGGCCGAGCGGATCCCGCCCGGGCTGCCCTCCGACCAGCGCACGCTCTCGGTGACCGACACGATCTCGGGGCCCATCTCCCCCAAGTCGGTGGCCTCATCCTCCACTGGGCTGATCTTCGCTCAGAACATGATGTACCGCCACAGCGTGACCGTCTACAACAGTGCCGGAACGCTGGTGAAGACCATCCCCGACTCGGTCACGCTCGCCGACTTCGGCATCACCGGGCGCCCCGGGGTGACACAGGGGGCCCCGGTGGAGGCGGCCTTCACTCCGGACTCCCGCTACGCCTACGTCTCTAACTACTCGATGTACGGGAGCGGCTCGGGTCCGGAGGGGAGCGACTCGTGCACGCCCCAGTCGGCCCAGAGCGCAGGCGACACGCCCAGCTTCGTGTACCGGATCGACCTGAAGGCGCTCACCGTGGACCAGGTGATCCAGGTCGGGTTGGTCCCCAAGGTGGTGGCGGTGACCCCGGACGGCAAGTACCTGCTGGTCAGCAACTGGTGCTCGTGGACGCTCTCCATCGTGGACATCGCCACGGCCAAGGAGGTCAAGGAGATCTCCATCGGGCCCTATCCCCGGGGCATCGTCGTCTCGCCCGATGCCAAGACCGCCTATGTGGCCGAGATGGGCGTCTCGGCCATCCACGTGATCGACTTGACCACCTTGACCGATGTGGCCCAGATCGATGTGGGCAGAGGTCCGCGGGCCCTGGTCATGGACCCGGCCGGCCACTTCCTGTACGCCACCCTCAATCAGGCCGGCCAGGTGGTCAAGGTGGACCTGACCGACAACCAGGTGGTGGGCAGAGTGGCCGTGGGGGAGGAGCCACGTTCGCTGGCCATCGCCAGCGACGGCCTGACCCTGTATGTAGTGGACTACGACGACAACAATGTGAAGGCGCTCCGATCTGCCGACCTCTCGACCCTGCAGACCGTTCCCACCGGGGTGCACCCCATCGGAGTGACCTACGACAACACCACCGGCAACGTGTGGGTGGCGGTGTACACCGGCGACATCCTGGTGCTGTCGGCGCCGTCAGCACCTTAGGAGCAGTGCCGGGGCGGTCCGGTGGTCGCCGGACCACACGGTGTCGCGGCGCCGATCTACGGTGGGCGCCGTGAACTTGTTCGAGCGACGACCGGGTTTTGCTGTGGTCGACGTGGAGACCACCGGTTTCGCTCCCGAGGAGGAGCGGATCGTGGAGGTCGGTGTGGTGGTACTCGACCAGGCCGGCTGGGAGGTCTGCTCGTTCCGCAGCCTGGTCAATCCGGGCCGGGATCCCGGGCCCACCCACATCCACGGCATCACCGCCTCGATGGTGGCCGGAGCCCCGACCTTCACCGCCATATCGTCCGCGGTGGCTGCCCTGCTGTCCGGCCGGGTGGTCGTGGGCCACAACGTCGACCGGTTCGACCTGGCCTTCCTGCGGGCCGAATGTCGTCGGAGCGGGGGCGACGATCTGGTGCCGGGTCCTTTGGCCACCCTCGACACCCTCGGCGTGGCCCAGTGCCGGTTGGGCCTGCGCGGCCGGGCCACGCTGGCCGACTGCTGTCTCCACTACGGGCTCAGTTGGGATGACCATCACAGCGCCCTCGGCGATGCCCGGGTCACGGCGTCACTGTTCCGCGCCATGCGGCGACAACTCGGTGACGAACTGCTGGGGCTGGGCCCGGCGCTGGCCCGCGCCGGGCAGACGGTCTGGCCCGAGAGCTCCGAAGGCGCCCCGGCCCGATGGCCCGGGCGAGCGTCCTGACCGGCTGAGCACCCGGACCCGCCGCGGCGGAGGGTCAGCCCGAGGTCCCGCCGCCCACGGCGGGGAGGGCCTCGACCGAAGTGGCAGCCTCGGCCGCGTCAGGGTCCGCGGCACTGGTGGCCTGCTGCCGTGCCCTCCCGAGCATCTCGTCGAGGTCGCCGGCCTCGTGGGTCCCGGCCACCAGCGGGGAGCGGGCCAGGACGACCACACCGGCCACCAGTACCGCCAGGGTGGCCACCTCCACGGCGACCCAGCCAGGTCCACCCCGGAGCCGGTCGTGAAAGAGGGTGATGCCCAGCACGATGCTGACCAGGGGATTCACCGTGACCAGCGTGGTCCGTGACGCCGTGATGGGACCGGCATGGAGGGCGTTCTGCAGGAGAAATACGGTGCCCAAGCCGCAGACGGCCAACATGTAGGGCTGGAAGTGGGTCAGGACATGGCCCCAGCCCTGGGTGGTGTAGGTGGTGATGGCCTTGGTCAGTGCGGCGGTGTACGCGGCCGTCACCGCGGTGGCGGCTCCGAAGGACGCCGCTCGCCACCACCGGGGGCCGCGTCGGGCGGCCAGGATGCAGCCGGTGACCGCCCCCAGCAGGATGACGGTGGCCAGCCACCACTGGCCGTCAGACGGGATGGCGTTGCCTCCTCTGGGCGCAGCGGCCAGGAAGAACCCCCCGAGCCCCGCCACGATGACCAGTGATCCCAACCACTCCTTCCAACCCAAGCGGTAGCGGAACCAGACCCCGAGGATGAGCAAGAGGAAGAGGAGCTCAGTGGTGAGGACCGGCTGGACCACGCTGAGCTGCCCGAAGCGCAGGGCGGTGGCCTGCAGGCCGAAGACCACCAGCATCAGTGCGAAACCGATGAGCCAGATGCCCCGCCTGATGGCGTGCTTCATGAGGGACAGCCGCATGGTGTCCGAGTCGGGAGCGGTCTCGACACCGATCCTCTGGAGGACCGAGGTCAGCGCGTTGACGAAGGCGGCGCTGGCTGCCAGTACGTAGGCCACGCCCTGTTGTAGCTCAGAACCCGGTGACGGTGTCGGCCGGCCGCACCCGATCCACGCGCGGGATCAGCCCTGCGCGTCGCGCCAGGCCAACCAGGCCTGGTAGCCACCGGCCAGATCCCCGGCGGCGTGGTAGCCCAGCTCGACCAGGGACTCGGCGGCCAGCGACGAGGCGTACCCCTCCGAGCAGACCACCACCACCGTTCGGTCCAGATCGGTGACCTCCGGGAGTCGGTGTGACCCGGCCGGGTCGAGCCGCCACTCGAGGACGTTGCGCTCGATGACCAACGCCCCGGGGAGTTCGCCCTCGTCGGCCCGCTGCGCGGCCGGGCGTATGTCGATCACCAATCCGCCAGCTGCCATCACCTCGGCCAGCTCACCGGGCTCGGTGCGCCCGATGCGCCGACGGGCCCGGTCCACCAGGTCGTCGGCCGACGTCACGACTGGTCGTGGGCCGCGGTGCCATCGAAGGGTCTGACCGGAGGGACGACCTCGGGGCGGGCATGGTTGAGGTGACCGGGGGGCTGGATCTCGTAGTAGCTCATGGTGGTGGGTCGGGGGCCGCAGACATGCACGCTGAGGGCAGGGCCTGCGCCTTCGTCGATCGGCTTGTGGACGCGGCCGGGACCGAAGCAACGGAGGTCGCCCACCCTCAGGTGGTGGCCGCTGATGATGGCCACCTCGCGCCGGTTGGAGCGTACCGCTGTCCCGGCGAGCGTGCCTGCGGCCACGACGGTGCCACTGGGCTCTCCGCGGTCATGGAGCTTGATCCCGCCACCGGTGACCCAGGCCTCGGGCGGGTCGGCCACGGCGAGCAGGACCCGGGTCCGCTCCGTGATGCGGAGCAGCTCGGTGATGACCGGTGCCGACACGGCGAATCCGGCGGCGACGGGCAGGAGGTCGACCTGGCGCCGGCTGCCCGGTTGGAGACGGACGGGGCCCCGGCTCCGGTCGTCTGCTCGGCGGCCCTCCGCGCAGGGGCGTGGAGCATCCCAGGTCCGGTCGGTTCCTCCCCAGAGCAGCCGGGCGACGTGGCACCGGCAGGAGATGCCCGATCCCGCTGGGCAGGGGCCACGGTGAGCAGCCAACGCTGACCACAATTCGGAGTCCAACGAATTGGGAGTCCGGAGCAGGACGTCGAGGTCAGCTGGCTGCAGCGGCCTTCCCGGTGAGGCCGTCGTCCCCGAGGAGATCGTCTCGGAATCCATCCTCCGCCCCCGGCTGTTCACCGGTACCCCCCTCGGCCATGTGCATCCCGAGGGCGTAGCCCTCCAGGAAGTGGTCAGCTTCACGACGACGGGGGTACCGGTTCTCCAACTGCCGAAACCGGGCGTTGTGGTGGTACTCGACGAGATGGGCCAGCTCATGGACGATAACGGCGTCCAGCACCCAGCTGGGGACGACCTTCAGCCGATGGGAGATGCGGATCTCTCGGGTCTGGATGGTGCAGGAGCCCCACCGCTTGTTCTGATTGGTCGCCCACCGGATGGACGCGGGTTCCACGCCTTCGAGGTAGCGGCCGGCCAGGCTCCGGGCCCGCTCGGCCAGTTCGTCGTCGGACGTGTGGAGGAGGGGTCGGTGACGCATCATCCGGCGGGCCAGGCTTTCCACCATCTCGTCCCGGGCTGCGCCCTTCAGGTGGGTGGGGACGACGATGACGATGCGGTCACCCTCCCAGTGGGCGCCGGCCGTCTTCTTCCGCCGTTTGGACACCCGTACGTCGACATCGGGATGGAAGAGGGACGGGGGCTCGCTGGAGTAGTTGGTCATGGAGGTGACGGTACGGCCGGGCTGTGACGGCTTCGACGGCATGGTGCGACCCCCTGTCTAGCCGAGCGCCACCGGCCGCCCGGATGCCCTGGTCGGAGCAGCGCGACGGCTCCTACTCCGGCTGGGGACGCCGACCGTAGGGAGCAGGTGCACCTGCCTCGGACAACTCTTCGGGCTCCTCGTCCGATGCCGGCCGGAGGGCCCGCCATGCCGCACCCCCGAGGATGCCCCCGACGATGGGGAAGACGATGAAGACCCAGAGCTGATTCAGGGCCCAGCTGCCCTGGAACACGGCCGTCGAGAGGCTCCGGGCCGGGTTCACCGAGGTGTTGTCGATCGGGATGGAGATCAGGTGGATGACGGTGAGGGTGAGGCCCGACGGTGACCCCGGTGAGGCCCACCGGCATGGACAGGCGGCTGGTGGAGGCGATGATGAAGACGAAGACCGCAGTGAAGAACACCTCGGCGAGCATCACCGCGCCCAGCTTGAACCCACCCGGGGAGTGGATCCCGTAGCCGTTGGAGGCGAAGCCGGATGTCTGGGCGCTGAAGGCCACCGCACTGGACTTGGCGATGATGAAGATGACCAGGGCCCCGATGAGTCCACCCACGATCTGGCCCACGATATAGAAGGGCAGTTCACGGGTCTTGGTCTTGCCGATCACCCACAGGCCAAGGGTCACCGCCGGGTTGATGTGACAGCCGGAGATCGATCCGATGGCGTAGGCCGCCACCAGCAGGCTCAATCCGAAGGCCAGGGCCACGCCCAGGATGCCGACGGAACCTTTGGGGAAGAAGTTCCCAGTGGCAAGTACGGCGGTCCCGGGGCCCCCGACGATGAGGATCATCGTGCCGATTGCCTCGGCGATGCCGATTCTCAGGCGCTCATCCATGGTGGGTCCTTTCGATCGGCGGCGGGTGAACAGATCCAGGCCGTCAACTCCCGCTCCCGGGGCTTCGTGCTGACGGGCGTTGAAAATACTAGGCAGTCGGGACCATCGGGATGGGGATAGAGCGGGGCGGGACTCAGAGCCCGGTGGTGCAGCCGTCGCTCTCCGGGCCCGGAAACTCCTC
Source organism: uncultured Acidimicrobiaceae bacterium (assembly GCA_963835465.1). Taxonomy (GTDB): domain Bacteria; phylum Actinomycetota; class Acidimicrobiia; order Acidimicrobiales; family RAAP-2; genus Bog-756. The sequence continues at coordinate 228,482 of CAWIFR010000003.1, read as the reverse complement.
GGTTCTGGATCCGCGGGCGGCCGCGGCGAAGGTGCGGAAGGTGACCGTTCCGAACGGAGCGCTGTAGGAGGTCCACGGCTCGCAACCCCCCTGGTGGAGACCGCCGATTACGCCCACCACGAACCAGCCCCGGGGGCCGCGCTGCAGCCAGGGCGAGCCGCTGGTCCCGTCCACATACGGATTGCAGTCGAAGGCCGGGTATACGCCGGAGTAGTAGACGCGAGCGGTGCAGGTGAGGGGTCGGTCGTCGGCACCGACGGCGTAGGCCGGCACGGTGACCCTGGTGCCCCGAGCCGGAGCCGCGCCCAGCCGGTTGGCCCCCGTGACGGCTTGGATCTGTTCGAGATGTCCATGCAGCCGCCGCGGGGCGACGGCCAGGAAGGCGAAGTCCAGCCGGGGTGACTGCCGGTTGACCCATTCGGGTGAGCCGTAGGCGCCGGTGACCGTCCACGAGCCGAAGGGCTCGACCCCATCGTGGTAGCCGGGGGCAAAGATGTACCCCTTGGCGCCTCCGGCGATGCAGTGGGTGGCGGTGATGAGCAGGTTTCCGACCGAACTGGCCACCACGCTGGCCGTACAGGTGTGTGCGGAGCTCCCCGGCGGGAAGAGCGGGCCGACGGTGGCGGTGCCTCCGAAGGGACGGGCCGTGGGCGTGCCCGTTGGTGGGCCCGCGGCCGCCCCGGCGCCGCCGGCCGGAACCAGCGGGCCGACCAGGATCACCGCGGCGGCGACCAGCGCAACAACCTGGGGACGAAGGCGCACGCTGAGACGCTAGCCATTCACTCGTCGACCGCTCGGGCGGCCCCCGCCCCGGAGCGAGGACCCGCCGGCCCCCCGGGGGACGGGCTGGCTGACCGCACCGGCCATCGTCCGGCGTTCACCCGGTCAGCAGGTCGGCCCGAGGTCAGCTGGGGAGGTCGGCGAGGAACTCGACCAGGAGTTCATTGACGTCCCCCGGACGCTCCTGCTGGGTCCAATGGCCGCAGCCCTCGAGGACAACCGCCTTGGTCAGGCTGGGCATGGAGAGTTCCCGTAGGATCCCGATGAGATCACTGAAGCCGGGCCAGTTGTAGACGGGGTCCCGGTCCCCGCCGATGAAGAGAGACGGCGGGAGCAGCGGCGCGTTGTGCCAGGCCGCCATCAGCTCCCAGTTGAGCCGGGACGTCCGGTACCAGTTGAGCGCCCCCCGGTAGCCGGTCCGTTCGAACTCGCCGACGAAGTAGTCGACGTCCGCCCCGGTGAGCCACCCGGGCAGCGCGATGCCGGTTGTGTCGGGGAAGCTGAAGCCACCCGAGACATCACTCAGGGTGTTGATCTCAGGGGCGTCGCCGGAGCCACCGAGGAGGGTCCCAACCATCGAGGCCCGCACGTCGGTTCCGAGGGCGGCCTCGGCCACGCCCGGCTCCTGGAAGTAGGCCTGATAATTGTCCGGCCCCAACAGGCCGGTCAGCGAGGTCAGGACGTCCGTGTCCCCCCGGGGAAGATAGGGGACGCTGAGAAGGACCACCCCACGAACCAGGTCGGGCCGGAACAGCCCCAGCGTGGACGCAGCCGGCGATCCCCAGTCATGGCCCACCACGACGCACTGCCGCTCGCCGAGCGCGGCCACCAGGCCCACGGCGTCTCCGACGATGTGCAGCATCGTGTACTGGTCGATCGCCACGGGGGCGTCGGTCTTTCCGTAGCCGCGCTGATCGGGGGCCACGGCGTGATAGCCGGCTTGGGCCAGGGCCTCGAGCTGGTGGCGCCACGAGTACCAAAGCTCGGGGAACCCGTGCAAGAGGAGGACCAGTGGGCCCTCGCCGGCCTCGGCAATGTGCATGGTGATCCCGTTGACCTGGACTGATCGGTGGTTGATCGTCATGGGCGCCGTCTCCTGGTCGCGGTAGTCGGCGGACGGTCCGTGCCACCACCGGCCACGACCCTAGGTCATCGGCCGGTCGACGACTGGGGACGACCCCGTTCCGACCGAATGGGAGTGGAAGGGGCCCGACGGTACGATGGAGCCGTGGGCCGTTACTTGACACCTCGGTGCATCGGCATGCACGTGACCCTGCTGATCCTGCTCCCCGTCTTTGCCTGGTTGACCTGGTGGCAGCTGGCCCGTGCCCTGGACGGCAACACGCTGAGCTGGGCCTACACGTTCGAGTGGCCTCTGTTCGCGATCTACGCCGTGTACGTCTGGTGGCAGTTGATCCATGACCAGACCGCGGCCGTCACCCGGGGCAGCCTTCCGACAGCGGCGACACCGGGGCCCGAGGCTGACCCCCGTGAGCCCGGCTGGGCCCTCACCGGCGGCCGGAAGAAGAATGTGGCCATCGCCGTCCGGTCCGCGGTGGACGAGGGAGCCCCGGCCCGAGGTGAGCGGTTCGGTGAACAGACACCGGAAGAGGCAGCCCGGCTGGCCGCCTACAACCGATACCTGGCCGACCTGAGTGCCGCCGACGCCGAGTCCAACCGTTGACCGCACCGTCGCCGACCACTCGGATCGGCAAGCCGTCCCTGGCCGCCCTCCTGAAGGGGAGCATGGACGGGGCCCTGGTCCGTTACCGGGTGATGACCTTCATCGTCGGGTCGGCGCTCATCATCCTGGTGTTCGTCGGGGTCCCCCTCCAACTGTGGGCACACGTCGATGTGGTGGCCAAGGTGGAGGGCACCATTCACGGCTATCTCTACCTGGTGTACCTGTTCACGGCGGCTGACGTCGCCCGCCGGGCCCATTGGCGCCTGGGCCGCATCGTGGCCGTGGTGCTCTCCGGATTCGTGCCGTTCCTGGCCTTCATCGTCGAGCACAGGGTCTACCGGCAGATGCAGGACGAGTGGACTATCGACGCCATGGGGACCTACGTCGAGGTCGGTGAGGCCGGTGGTGCGGCCAGGAGCGCGTCCATCGACTCCGAGCAGTTGGGCAACCCGATCGCGTCGCAGGGCTAGGGCCCGAGACGCTGAAGGCTGACCCGCAGTAGACGACCACTGGAGCTCAGGCTCTGGTGATGTCTCCTGGGGGCAGAACCACACAGTTCGGCCCCGACCAGTGGTCGGAGGTAGTTCATTGGACGTGGGCGGGCGCTGCAGCGGCTGCCGAACTCAGCGGGCGCCGCGCAGCAGGGCCCCCGGACGTGCCCCGGTCTCCTTGCCGTCGGCGAACGTGGTCACTCCGGACTTGATGGTCTCCACGTACCCGGTGGCGTTCTGGACGATGCGACGGCCCTGGGCGGGGAGATCGTCGACCACGGTGGGGTCGCCCAGTTGCAGCTTCTCGTAGTCGATGAGGTTGATGTCCGCCACGGCACCAACCTCGATGGTGCCCCGGTCGGTGAGGCCGTAGAGGCGGGCGGTGTCGTGAGTCTGCTTCTTGACCACCCACTCGAGTGGGAGGCGCTCGCCGCGGGCCCGGTCCCGGGTCCAGTGGGTCAGCATGAAGGTGGGCTGACCGGCATCACAGATGACACCGCAGTGGGCCCCGCCGTCAGCCAGACCGGCAGCCGCCCTCGGATGAAGGAGCATCTCCCGGGCCGGCCCGAGGTCACCGTCGGAATAGTTGAGGATGGGGACGTAGAGCAGGCCTTGCCCGTCGTTCTGAAGCATGGCGTCGTAGGCCACGGCCAGCGGTGTGTGGCCGGTCGAGGCGGCGATCCCGGTGAGGGACCGCTCGGGACCGGGCTCGTACTCGGGGGGACTACCCAGGGCAAAGGTGGTTCGGTAGGCCTGCTCCATGCGAGGAACGTCCCCCTCAGGGGTCTCCCAGTCCACGACGGCCGACCGGAACTCGGGTGTCCGCAGGACATCGACGAACTCCTCGGGAGAGAGGTTCTTGGCCTTCAGCTCCTGATAGGCGGGGATCAGATCGAACAGGCTGTAGGTGGTGAAGTGACCGGACAACAGGCCGGTGGCCCGACCGGCGACCTGCGGCCACAGGTCAGCGCCCTCGTCGACCGCCCGCAGCGACTCGTCCATCAGCTCGCGCCACAGACCGGGGGCTGCGTCCACCTGCAAGAGCGCGAAGGTCACCGGTCGGTGGATGGCGGCGGAGAGGCGACGCATCCAGTCGACCTCCTGCCTGGGCCCCACGATGTCCTCGCCGGCCGAACCCATGGGGGCCAGCTCGAACACCCCGGTCCCCAGCTCGCCGAGTGCACTGCCGATGCCGAAGAGCTCGTCTTCGGCGGCGAAGGTCCCCGGCACCGGCTCACCGTCGATGGCGATGTGGGCGATGGTGCGGGACGTCGAGAACCCCAACGCTCCGGCACTGACCGCCTCCTTGACCAACTGCTTCATGGTGGCGATGTCCTCGGCGGTCGCCACCTCGTTGCGGGCGCCACGGTCGCCCATGACGTAGGAGCGCACCGCTCCGTGGGCGATCTGAGTGCCCACGTCCACGGTCCACTTCCGCTGCTCCAAGGCGTCGAGGTACTCGGGGAAGCTCTCCCACTCCCACCGCATCCCCTCGGACAGTGCCGTTCCGGGAATGTCCTCCACGCCTTCCATCAGGCCGATCAACCAGTCGTGCCGGTCCGGTCGGGCCGGGGCGAAGCCCACTCCGCAGTTGCCGGTCACGACGGTGGTGACGCCGTGCCAGCTGCTCGGGGCGAGGACCTCGTCCCATGTGGCCTGGCCGTCGTAGTGGGTGTGGATGTCCACCCATCCTGGAGTGACCAGCAGGCCCTCGGCGTCAACGGTTCGGCTGGCTGGCGCGTCGGCGAACGAACCCACTCCCGTGATGTGTCCGCGGTCGACGGTGATGTCGGCGACCCGGGCGGGTGCGCCGGTCCCGTCGACCACCGTTCCTCCTCGAATGACGAGGTCGTGCATGCTCGGTCCCCCTTGGAATACGTTCCCGACGATGCTGACACGGACGCCGTCACGGCGCAATGACGGTGGCGACCCTGCCGGCCCTATCGCGGCGGGATGGAGTACGTGACCTGGGCCTTGGCCACCATGGCGTCGCTGCCCTCTGAGTACAGGGCGACCTCGGCCACACCCAAGCGCTTCCCGAGCTTCAGCAACGTGGCTTGGGCGAGCACGTCGACCAGCTCCGGCCTGCGAAGGAAGTCGATGTGGAGGCTGGTGGTGACCGACAGGGCCACGGGACCGATCTGACCCACGATGACCATCCAGGCGCCCAGATCGGCGAGCGTCATGAGCGTGGGCCCGGACACGGTGCCACCGGGTCGGCTGTCGTGTTGGCCGATCCGCTGCCGCATCCGAGCGGTGGTCGAGGTGATCGACTCCACGGTGTAGGGCAGCTTCGTTCCTGGGAAGGAGCCGTCCAGCATCTTCTGGAGCTCACTGACGGTCATGGCCGGGGAGTCCGGCGGTGCCTGGGCGTCGGTCATGTCGGGCAGCGTACCCACCCGGCACCGGACACTCCGCCGTGGCCACTCGGGCGTCATGCGGCATCGTTGTCGGGCAGACTGGGGCCGGTCGGGCATGGGCCCGATGGGTCAAGCCACGAGGGAGACGACATTGGACGTGACCGAGCAGCGGGCCGGGGAACATCGCGCCGCGGCCGAATTGGCGGAGGAGTCCGGTACCGTCCTTGTCCACCTGCGGGGCGGCGCCCTGGGTGGGAAGGAGCTGGGCGACGAAGGCGACCGGCGTTCCCACCAGCTGCTCATGGCGCGACTGGCCGATCGGTTCCCCGAAGATCGCATCCGATCCGAGGAGGCGGACCAGTCCGAGTCCCTCGGACCGGAGTCCGGCAGGGTGTGGATCATCGATCCTCTGGATGGGACTCGTGAGTACTCGGAAGGCCGCGAGGACTGGGCGGTCCACGTGGCTCTGGCCGTCGATGGGGAGCCGGTGGTGGGCGCGGTCGCCCTTCCCGCCATGGGTCTCGTGCTCGGCACCGGCGAGCCCGCCGAAGCTGGCTCCGCCGTCAGCCGTTCCCCGCATGGTGGTGAGTCGGAGCCGGCCACCCGACTTCGTACCGTGGGTGGCCGCACAGCTGGGGGCTGAGATCGTGCCCATGGGCTCGGCCGGGGCGAAGATAGCGGCAGTCATCCGTGGCGAAGCCGAGGTCTATGTGCATGCCGGCGGTCAGTATGAATGGGATTCGGCCGCACCGGTGGCCGTTGCGCTGGCCATGGGTCTCCACGCCACCCGACTGGACGGATCGCCGCTGCGCTACTCGCAGCCCGACCCCTGGCTTCCCGACCTTGTCGTGTGCCACCCCGAACTGGCCGCTCGCGGTCATGGCCGCACTGGGCGAGGCCGGGCCTGACGGGCCGATAAGCGAACGACCGGCGACAGGGGGGAGTCGGAGGATGAGCGACGGACCACAGAAGGCCGTCGGATCGGCACCGGCAGTGTCTTCGCACCGGCCCGTCTCGGACCGATCACGCTGAAGAACCGGATCATCAAGTCAGCCACCTTCGAGGGGGCCACCCCCAGGGGGGTGGTGAGTGACGAGCTGGTCGCGTTCCACCGGCGGACTGGCCGTTGGCGGCGTGGCCATGACCACCGTGGCCTACCTGGCCGTCTCTCCCGAGGGCCGGACCGACCGGCACTGCGTCCACCTGGCCGAAGAGAATGTGGCCCACCTCAGGCGGCTCACCGACACCGTCCATGCCGCCGGGGCCGCGGTATCGGCTCAGATCGGTCACGCCGGTCCGGTGGCCAATGCCCGGTCCAATCGGACCGCCGTCCCTGGCCCCATCGCCGTCGGTTCAACGCCGGTGGCGGACTGACCCGGGCCGTCACCGAGCAGGACATCGCCCGGATCACCGAGGACTACCGGCTCGGCGCCGCCTTGGCCGTCGAGGCCGGGTTCGACTGCATCGAGATCCATCTCGGCCACAACTATCTCCTCAGCGCCTTCCTGAGTCCCAAGCTCAACCGCCGCACCGACCGCTGGGGCGGCTCGCTGGTCAACCGGGCCCGCTTCCCGCGTGCAGGTGGTCAATGCGGTCCGGGACGCGGTGGGGGACCGGGCCGCGGTCACGGCCAAGCTCAACATGGCCGACGGGGTAGAGGGTGGGTTCTGGCTGGAGGAGAGCCTCGAGTTCGGGCGAATGCTGGAGTCCGACGGAGCGCTCGACGCCATCGAGCTAACCGGTGGCAGCTCGCTGTCCAACCCGATGTTCCTCTTCCGGGGGGAGGCCCCGCGTGCCGAGTTCGCCGCCACGCTGCCCGCTCCCCTGCGGGCCGGGTTCCGTGTGGTCGGCTCGCGGTTCCTCCAGTCGAGTATCCCTTCGAGGAGGCGTACTTCCTTCCCTACGCCCGCCAGTTCCTCGACGCCGCTCTCCCTGCCCCTGATCCTGCTCGGCGGGATCAACCGGCTCGAGACCGTCGAGGCGGCTCTGGCCGAGGGGTTCTCCTTCGTGGCCATGGCCCGGGCCCTTCTGCGCGAGCCCGACCTGGTCGGCCGATGGGAGAGGGGCGTCACCGACGACGGCCTGTGCATCCACTGCAACAAGTGCATGCCCACCATCTACTCGGGTACCCGCTGCGTGCTGGTCCCGGCACCCAGCCGACTGACCACCTGGGTGGCGGCCCCCGGTGTCCGGCCATCGGCAGGGAGCTTTAGAGACGGACAACGTGTTCGTCCGTCGTCGCCCAGCTCCTGCAGGTTGCCCCGCCGCAGCACCAGCCCAGCCACCACGCGCCCCGGCCACGAAGATGAGCGAGGACCACAGGAACGCCGTGGTGTAGCTGTGGAGGGCGGCGGTCCTCAGGTTCGCCGGGGTCACAGCCCTGCCGACCAGATAGGCAGTGGCGGCGCCGGCGGCCAGGGTGTTGAGCAGCGCCGTGCCGATGGACCCCCCGACCTGCTGCGCTGGTGTTGAGCGTGGCCGATCCCACGCCGGCATCATGGGGTGCGAGGCCCAGGGTGCCGGTGCTGAACGACGGGGCCAGGCTCAGCCCGAATCCGAAGCCCGAGCAGGATGATGTAGGGCAGGACGTGGGTGGCGTACGAGCCGTGCAAGCTGACCAGGTGGAGCCCGTAGAGGGCCACGGCGCAGCACAGAGCAGTCCCGACCGGCACGATGGGCTTGGGTCCGAACCTGGGGCAGGAGGATGCGGTTGGACACCTGGGCCATGGTGGCCAGGGCAGCCACCATGGGCAGGAAGGCCACACCGGTCTTCACCGGGCTGTAGCCCAAGGTGCCCTGCAGGTAGTAGGTGAGGAAGAGGAAGACCCCGAAGATCCCGATGCTGGCGAAGAGCATGGCCAGCATGGAGCCGCCGCGGGTCCGGCTGAGCACGACGTGGAGCGGGAGCAGCGGGTACCTGGCCCTGGTCTCGAGGAAGGCGAAGGCGACCAGCAACACCACCCCGAGGATCAGGAACCCGATGGTGAAGGGGTTGCTCCAGGCCGTGGTCTCGGCGTGGGAGAAGCCGAAGACGAGGGAGAACAGCCCGCCGGTGACGAGGGCCAGGCCGGGGAGGTCCAACGGATCGTGGTCGGCGGCCTGGTCGTTCTTCAACCACAGGAGGGCGCCGACGGTGGCGACGGCAGCGAAGGCCAGGTTGACGAAGAGGGTCCACCGCCACGAGGCGTACGAGGTGAGGATGCCCCCGAGCAGGAGCCCGAGGGCACCGCCGGCGCCCGGCGATGCCGCCGTAGATCCCGAAGGCCTTGCCCCGCTCGGCCGGGATCGCTGAAGGTGGTGGTCAAGAGGGCCAGCACCGAGGGGGCCAGGAGGGCGCCGAACGCACCCTGGACGGTCCGGGCGATGACCAGCATGGGGAAGCTCACCGCCGCACCGCCGATGGCCGACGCCACGGCGAAGCCGATCAGGCCGATGAGCAGGGCCCGCTTGCGGCCGATGATGTCGCCGATCCGTCCACCGAGAAGGAGCAGGCTTCCGAAGGCCAGTGAGTAGGCGGTGACGATCCACTGGCGGTCGGCGTTGGAGAAGCCGAGGTCGTGCTGTGCGGTCGGGAGGGCGATGTTGACGATGGTGTTGTCCAGGATCACCATCAGCTGGGCGACGCCGAGCACGGCCAGGATCCACCACCGCATCTTGTGGTTGGAGGCTCCGTCGGACAGCAGCCTGCTTCGCCGGGTGGCGACAAGTGCAGTTCGTGCTCATCGTGGCCTCCGATCGATCTCAAGTGGAGTCGCTTTCTCCGCTTAGCGACTACTATACACATATCTGGAGGTACTTACTCCACTTAGTTGCAACGAATGGCTAATTGCATCGCAGGGGACAGGCGATGAAAGGAGCGTCGAAGTGGAGGCAACCGAGCGCGGGGAGTGCCGGCCGTTGCGGGCCGATGCAGCCCGAAATCGCGAGCGGATCCTGGTGGCAGCAGGGGAGGTCTTCGCCGAGCGAGGGCTCGACGCCACCCTCGACGACATCGCCCATCACGCCGGGCCTCGGGATCGGCACGGTCTACCGGCGGTTTCCCGTGCAAGGAGGAGCTGATCGAGGCCCTCTTCGAGCAGGCGGTGCAGCGAAGTGGTAGCCCTGGCCGAAGAGGCCGACGGCCATGGAGGACTCGTGGGAGGGACTGGTCTGGTTCCTCGAACAGGCCACCGAGATGCAGGCCGAGGACCTCGGTCTGCGCGACGTCGTCCTCCACAGTGGCTACGGCCGAGAGCGGGTGGCCGGTGGCGCGGAACAGCATCGTTCCCGTGGTGACCCGACTGGTCGAGCGGGCGCAGTCCGACGGGCATCTCCGGGCCGACTTTGTAGCGACCGACGTGCCCATCATCGAACTGATGCTCAGCTCAGTGTCGGCGTACACCAGCGCCATCGCGCCGGACCTTTGGCGACGATATCTGGCCATCGTGCTCGACGGCCTGGCCGCAGAACGAGGAGGATCGAGCGCGCTGCCACCCGGCCCCAGTTGGAAGTGATCCAGGTGGCGATGAGCTGTCACAAGGTCCGACGCGCGCTCGCAACGGGCCCCTGCTCTGCATCCGGATCGGTCAGGTTGCCTCGGGGTCGGTATCCGCGTCACCAGCGGTGATTGGAGCATCGAGATCCCACCCCTCGTCTTCTCTGGAGGTCACGGCCGAGGGGACGGGGACGCCGACGCCGTCTGGATCGTCGATTCCGCCATCTAGGGTGGCCATAGTCTCGGGGTCGTCGAGCTCGGCTCCGGCCTCTTCGAACTCACGTTCGTCGGCCTGAAGGGTGGGATCGAGCGATGGATCCAACTCGACGGCCTCCAGGAAGCTGGGGTCGAGCTCGCGTTTTCTCGTCGAGGGCCTCGTCCCCCTGCTCGAAGGGGTCGGATCCTGATGGCTGGTCGGGTGACCAGTCGTCGTTCTGGCTCATGGTGTCCTCACGTCGCTTTCCGGGCTGATCAACGGTCTCCATGGAGACTACGGGCTGTCAACGGCCTTTCCGAACCGGCGCGAGGGTCGATCGATCGGTTCGGAGTGGAATGACCCACATCGACAGCACTTCTCTTGCCCGACCGTCTCGACGACATAGGGTTGAGGGTCAGCAGAACCCTGTCACATTGTGTTGATGATCGGTTCGGCCATCGCCCACGTAGCTCAGGGGATAGAGCACTCGTTTCCTAAATGAGGTGTCGCAGGTTCAAATCCTGCCGTGGGCGCTTTGTGATCTCGCGAGGGGAGAGAGGGAGACCGGCACACGAACGACCCCAAAACCGCCGCGCACGGCGCCAAACAGGCCCGGGACCAGGGGCGGAGCAGGCGGGCACCGGGGCCGGACGAGGGCGCCACGGGAAGGCCGGCCGGAGGAAGGCGGAAGGCACGAGAGGCGTCACCCGAACGGGGAGAGCAGGGCGGAGGAAGCGCGATAAGACAGGGCACCCGTGTAACAACACTTCGGGGCGTCTAAGTGAGGAGGGGGCGCCACAATCTGCTCAGGTGACACTCAGGTTGGACTGAAATAACTTGTTCTCGACACGTTCAGCGGAGAATGTGAGGCTGAGATGGCACAGAAGACTAATCCGGTGGTATTTATCCATGGCTTGTGGTTACACGCGAGTTCATGGGGGGCGTGGGAGGAGTTCTTCCAGCACGCTGGCTACGACACCTTGGCTCCGGGCTGGCCCGGTGACCAGGACACTGTTGAGCTGGCTCGCGCCAACCCAGACACGGTCGCCAACAAGGGCATAGACGACGTGACCAACCACTACGCCGCCATCATCGAAGCCCTTCCTTCCCCACCCATTTTGATTGGGCATTCCTTTGGGGGCATGATCGCCGAGAAGCTGCTGGGAATGAACAAGGCAGCGGCCGCCATAGGCATCGACGCGGCCCAGATCAAGGGCGTGCTGCGGCTTCCTCTCTCCGCATTGCACGCCACACTTCCCGTGTTCAAGAACCCGGCCAACAAGCACAAGGCCGTATCCCTCACCGCCGAGCAGTTCCGCTCCAGCTTCGGAAACGCCCTCTCCGAGGAGGAGTCCAACGACCTCTTTGAGAAGTGGGCCGTACCGTCCCCCGGACGGCCACTCTTTGAGGCCGCTGCCGCCAGCCTCTCTCCTCATTCACCGGACAAGGTTGACACCGACAATCCGGACCGAGGCCCCCTTTTGCTCACTATGGGGGGCAAAGACCGCACCGTCCCGGAAGCCATCACCAAGTCGACACTTAAGCAATACCGACACTCCCCGGCGAAGACGAACCTGGTCGAGTTCGAAGATCGGGGCCACTCCCTGACCATCGACAGCGGCTGGAAAGATGTCGCTGAGGCGGTTCTCGAATGGTTAACCAGTAACGGGCTCTGAAGGACCGGAAAACAGGACCTCCGCAATGAATCTCGGGCTGGATGGAAAGCGAGCCGTCGTGACCGGCGCGAGCAAGGGAATCGGGCTGACGGTTGCACGTACCCTTGCTGCTGAGGGCGTACACGTCATTGCGGGATCGCGCAACAGCTCCGAAGAACTGGGGCAACTCGTAGCTTCTGGACAGGCATCAGAGATTCAGGTGGATCTGGCTTCTGACAGCGGTCCGAGAAGACTCATCGAGACAGCCCTCGACGGCGGACCTGTTGACATTCTCATCAACAACGCTGGCGCGGTGACACCACGGACCGGCGGATCGGGATCAGTGACCGACGAACAATGGGCCAACTCACTAAACCTCACACTCATGGCCGCCGTTCGAACCGCCCGAACGGCGCTGCCCTTCATGATCGAGGCCGGGCGGGGTTCGATAGTCAATACCGCCTCGGTCAACGCCTCGCTACCCGACCCGCTCGTCATCGACTACAGCGCTGCAAAGGCCGCATTGGTCAACTTCTCCAAGGCCCTCTCAAAGGAAGTTGGACCAAGGGGGATCAGAGTTAACACCGTAAGTCCAGGTCCTGTGGCGACCGATCTTTGGCTCGGCAACCGAGGTGTCGCGTCAACCTTGTCAGGCACCCTGGGGGGAAATCCAGACGACTACCAGCAGGAGGCAGTACGGGGCACCGCCACCGGCAGGTTCACTACACCACAAGAGGTGGCCGACCTCATCGTGTTTCTGGCAAGCGATCGAAGCGCCAACATCACCGGCACGGACTATGTAGTCGATGGCGGCCTCACTCAGAGCCTATAAACCTGTCCCTGAACCCTTAATACACGTATGATCCATTTGGTATCTCAGTGCTTTCTGTCCAGCGCTGGGAAGGCGGCGTCGTCGGGCGTTTAGTGGCGTGGAGGATTGACCCGCAGAGCGCGAACCCGGACGTGGGCGAAGGTCCACAGGATCAACTCTTCTGATTTGCACTCTCGGCAGTCGCTAACTTTGAAGCCTGCCTCGACGGAAGGACGGATCGATATGACACTGCGGGTAGTGGGTGCTGGCCTCGGTCGAACCGGGACGACCTCGCTGAAGGAGGCCCTTGGACTCCTTTTGGGCGGGCCGTGCTACCACATGCTAGAGGTCCAGGAACGCCCCGGGGATCCCGATGCGTGGGGTGACGCCTATGACGGTCGCCCTCCCGAGTGGCGCACGTTCTTCGACGGATATCGAGCCACGGTCGATTGGCCAGCGGCTCCGTTCTGGTCAGAAGTCAGCTCCGCATTTCCTGATGCGCTGATCCTCTTGTCTGTGCGGGATCCCGATGCCTGGTGGAAGAGCGCGTCAAACACGATCTTCCCTGCGATGGCGAATGCCTATTTCGTTCCTGACGCACGGATGTCAACGGCCATCACGAACTCCCCACAGGCGGCCATCAGAATTCCCCAGGGATGGACACCACAATTCCCCAGGGACGGCCACGAAAAGTCCCCACGGACGGCCATGGTTTCTCCCCACGGACGGCCACGGGAACTCCCCACGGGCAGCCTGACCGCTAATCGGTGAAGGGCACCACCCCCTTGCCTGAGAGGGCGTCGGCCAGCCGCACGGATTCGCCCTCGGTCATGATCACGTGGGCGTGGTGCATGAGCCGGTCGACCAGCGCCGAGGCGATGGTCTTGTCCATGAGTTGGTCGAACCCCGAGGGATGCAGGTTGGACGACAGGGCGAGGGAGCGCCGTTCGTAGGAGGCGTCGACCAGGCGATAGAGACCTTCGGCGGCGTCCTGGGAGATCGGGAGCAGCCCGATGTCGTCGACCACGGTCAACGTCACCGTCCCCAGCGCAGCGAAGGTCTTCGACACCGTGTCGTCCACCCGGTGGCGCCGGACGATGGCGCCAAGGTCCTCGACGCTGAACCAGGCCACGGTCAGTCCCTCTTCCACTGCCGCATGGCCGATGGCCTCCAGCAGATGGGACTTCCCCGTCCCCGAGGGACCGGCCACCACCAGGTTCTCCGCCCGTTGCGTCCACTCGAGGCTGCGCAGCGACCGCTGGGCCGTCGCCGGGATGGACGAGCGGCTCTCGATCCAGCTCTCGAAGGTCTTGCCTGCCGGGAAGTGGGCCTTCCTGCGCTTGGACTCGATGGTGGAGCGGTCCCGGCCCTCGGCCTCGGCCAAAAGGAGGTTCCGCAGCAGCTCGGTCGGGTCCCAGCGCTGGGCCCGGGCGGTGAGGAGGACCTCAGCGACCTGCTCACGCACGTACTTGAGCCGGAGCCGTCGACACAGGGCCACCACCTCGTCGAGGGTGGCCTCGGCCGGTGCGGTACTCGCCGGGGCAGCCTCCAGCGAGGCGTCGGCGAACCCCATAGCCTGGGCCAGCTCGTCAGCGATCCGGGCGGCGTCCATCCTCAGGCCCTCGGTGCCATAGCCCACGTTGGTGCCCAGGTAGTCCCGGAGCATGTCGCCCATGACACTCGGGTAGCGCTCGCAGAGGTCGATGACCAGGCACAGCAGCTCGACGATCTCGATGCCGTCGTCGGCGGGGAGTTGGACCGGGGCAGTCATGACGGCACCTCTTCGGTGGTGCCGACGCCCGACCAACCGGCGGTGCCGGCAGCCAGGGAGTGCTCGGCGGGGGGAACCACCGCGCCCCAGGTCTCGCCCGAGGCGTGGACGATGATGGACTCGAGGTCGCCTTCGGCGAACCGTCCGGCGATGGCGGCGATGCCAAGCGCCCGGTCGACGACGTCGACACCGTGCAGGGCGGCCAGGGTGACCGCCTCGGCCATCTTCTTCTCGAGGCGCCGGGTCCCGACGGCGGCTGCTTCCACCAGGTAGCGGGTGGCTCCCTCGCCCAGGGCCAGGAAGGTCGCCTCGGACTCCTTGGTCGGCCCTCGGTGTCCGATCGAGGGGATGGTTCGAGCGCTCGGGGTAGTGCTCGTCCTTGATCGAGGCCTGACCCGGTGCCACCTGGTCGTGGCGGGCCACCTCGGTGGCCGCCGATCCCACCCCGGCCACGATCACCACCTCGCCGGCTGTGGCCCGGACCCACGCCTGGGCACCGGCGAGTTGGTGGGGCACCGAGTAGCGAGCCCCCGGAACGACACGACCGAGGACCACCCGATCGACCGTGACTCCCCGAAGGCGGCGGTGTAGGGCACATCGGGCACGGTGTGCAGCTTGGGCCGTTCCATCTCGAGCAGCTCGGCCGGGGCCCGCCGGGTGACCGAGTGGGGCCGCCCGTTGAGCTCGGCCATGAGCCCGGTGCACGCCACCTCGAGGGCCGCAAAGGAGCTGTACTCCTCGAGCAGGTTGTAGTCGGTCGGCACCAGGTCGGCCTTGGCCAGCTTGACCGAGGACTCCGAGCCTCCCTTGGACTCAGGGTCGAAGGGCACACAGGTGGCGATGGAGACCCCGTAGTAGCGGGAGACATCGACGGCCGTGGCGTTGCGCACGGCGATGCCGCACAGGTGGTAGTCGGTGACCGTCTTCTCGTTGTCGGTCAACAGGTAGGTGGGCACCCCGCCGATCAGGCGGAAGGTCTGGTCCAGAGCAGCGATCACCGATGGGAGCGAGCGGTCGCCCAGCGGGATGATCACCCGGAACCGGCTCCAGGCCAGCCAGGCGCATGAACAGCACCACCTTCACCCCGAGATCACCGGCCCGGTCGCCGAAGTCGTATTGCAGCCACATGCCCGGCTCGGTGATCCAGGGCTTGTAGATGCGGTGGTTCCCGAGCCGGTAGGCCGCCTTCAGCGCGGCGACCACCCGCCTCGTCGTGCGGCTCGAGCCCGTGTAGCCCATGGCCACGAGCTTGTCGTGGACGACATCGGCCCGGACACGACCGCCGGATCGCTCGATCCACTCGGTGATCTTGTCGTCAGAACGCCTCGGCCACCGTCGGCGGCGCAGCTTGCCCCGCCTCGCTCTGGCCGAGGAACGGGCGGCCACGGCCCGGGCCACCGTGTGGTGGTCCACGCCGACCAGCTGACCGGCGGCCCGATAGGACTTCGTGAGGTCGAACGCCTCGAGTACTTCCATCTGCTTCTCCTTTGGCAACATCAGGTGTTCCTCCTTGGTGTCGATGGGTGTCTTGGCGACTCCATCGATGCCAGGGGGGACCTCGAACGGGTGGACCCTCGTGGGGAGGGTGATGACCGTCCGTGGGGAATTCTGATGGCCGTCCACGGGGACATCGCGTGTCCGTCCGCGGGGAGATTCAGTGGCCGTCTATGGGGAGTTTCACATGGCCGCCGTCAACCGGACGACGGTTGGACCAGGATGGCGCGGGGGATGATGTCGGCACTCTCCCCGAACTGGCAGGACGAGGCATCCGCCAAGGCGGCCTACCTCGCTCACAATGAGCACGTGAGGACGACTGCTCCGGCGGACCGATTCCTGGAATGGCGACCCGAAGACGGCTGGGTGCCGATCTGTTCGGCTCTAGGGCTGAAAGTCCCTGATCAGCCATTTCCGCACTCCAATACGACGGCGCAGGCCCGAGCTGGGCTGGGACTAGATCTCGGCTAGGCGAATCCGGTGGCGGGATATCGAACCTGCGCGACTCCTGGCGAGAGGTGTCTCTAAACGCCGGGAGCGGGCGCGTTCAGCAGCCGGGAGCGCCACCCTCGCATCCACTCGATGAAGGACTAGCGCATCCCCGAGGACAACCGCTGGGTCGCGAGTGGCATCTCCCGGTGCTTATCGAGAAGAACCCGGCTACCGTCGCGACGTAGCCAAGCGATTGGAGGCCCTTCGATGCCCGAATTTCCTGCGGTCACGCATGTTGCCCTGACAGTGACCGACCTTGAACGCAGCCGTCCGTGGTACCAACGGCTGTTCGGTTCCGATCCGGTGATCGACGAGGACACGGGTCCCTTCCACCACGTTGTCTGGCTCCTGGGAGGCACCCTCGTCGGCATCCACCAGTTTCCGGACCTGAAGAGCTCAGAACCGTTCGATGAACGTCGCCCAGGCCTGGATCATCTGGCCTTTGCCTGTGCCAACCGGTCCGAGCTCGAAGAGTGGGAGCGCCGCCTCAACGAGTTCGGTGTCACAAACGGAGGCATCGTGGATGCACCGTATGGCTCAGGCTTGTCGTTCCGTGATCCTGACAACATCGCTCTGGAGTTCTTTGCTCCGCCTGGGTAGCCACGTGGGCTGCCCAATGAGAGCAGGGACCGATGCGGGGCGGACAATGGGGTGCCCCGCATCGCCGGCTCGGCGGGGGTTATCGGCGCTACCTAGCCGTTCGGTTTCCGCCAATGGCCAATGGTAGGGCTGCGCCCTCAGGAGATGCAGGAATCCGCCACAGCGGGATTCACATGATCCCGTGCACAAGGGCGGTCACGGCCGTGATCCCCGCAAAGACGAGAACTGCAGGACGAAGCCACCCGCCTTCCAAGTGGGGGTGGAGCCGGCGACCGAGGACTGAGCCAGCGACGACCACGGGCGCGAGTCCCACGCCCAGCAGGAGCTGCTCCACGCCCACTTGCCGAGCAGCTCCGAGGATGGCCAATGACAGCAAGGTGCCGAAGAAGAACGAAGCGGCGAGAGTCGAGCGCATCGTTGAACCAGGATGATGCTGATAGAGCAGGGCCAGGGGCGGACCGCCGATGCCTGCAGAGGTCCCGGTAAAGCCGGACACGATTCCGGCGCCGACTTGGCTCTCGGGCCGGACTCGCAACGGCGGCATCGCCACACTCCCCACGACCAGCAGCAAGACGATGGCACCGGCAAGCGATTGCAGCATCGACGTTGAGACGGTGGCGACAACCCATGCACCGACGATCGTGCCCGGGACACGACCGGCGATGATCCACCCGACGCCCACACGGTCGATCGCATGCCGCTCGTAGCGGACCATCCAGATGGCGATCGGAATTCCGAGCACGATGACGGTGACGGGCAATGCCGCCGGAAGCACCAGAGCGAACACAGGGACGCTCACCAGGTTCATGCCAAACCCCAGCGACCCCTGGAGGGTCGCACCGATGGCAGTGGCCGCGACCATCGCCGCCACTGCGCCTACCGTGAGATCCATTGGGAACAATCTAAGCCGGGTTTCGATCCCCGTTCGAGCTGAGTTCTCTGACGTGTGGTCCCGATCGATAGTGTCGATACCATGCCCAACACTGTCCATGTCTGACCGAGTGGCGTGGTCGCTTCAAGGACGGGACTGGCACAGCGTCGAGGCATGCGATGGGCATCGGGCCGACTGGACACAGCCCAACGGGTCCGCCAGCTCACCCGGTAGCGGGTGGGTGCCTCCCCCAACGTGCCACCCACCCGCGATGAGCGACAAGGACCGGACGGGAAGCTGGCGGCGGAGGCCGGCGTCCGAACGTTGGAGTGATTCTTAATCGGTCAGGTCGCCCTGAGCAGACTCGGTCGCGGTCGGTGGTCATTGGCCCGCGATCTGCGCTGAGGGCCTCTGGAACGGGCCGGATGATCGGCGTCTGCGGACCCCATTCCTATGTGCCCAGGCTGCGCCAAGCAAATTATGGTGAACTGAGACGCATCGCTGGGAACCGGGCTACTTGAAGCCCCGGGCCGGCCAACGTGACCGACTGGCGGGAGCCGGATCACAACTGGTGGCGGAACCAGGGCCGACCCGGGGCGCCGTTCACGGTAGCAGCGCATCCGGTGTTGCCCACAAGAGGCACAGCTCCGGACCATCTCGATCACCCCGCCTTCGACCGCGCCTCTCTCGCGTACCTGGAAGCCAGTTGCCGAGAGAACCCGAAGATCCGTCCCAGATTCGCGATGGTCAGTCCTTGATCAAGGCCCAGCTCGAATATCCGCAGTCTCAACTTGTGGCGAGCGGCCTCGACACCCCTGAGCGCAGTGTTCATGGTGTGTCTGGTCTCAACGGGGCTGCACGCTTCAAGGGCTGTTGCCACGTCGGCGCCATTCTCTGCCAACTTGAGGGCGCGGCGCATTACAGCCTCCGTAGATCGTGTCGCCGACCGAAGTTCCGCCAATGCTTCTAGAAGGTCCTCGATCATGCTGACCGTTTCAACATTGGTCTCTTGCATCGCAGATTAATAGCAGGCCCCAAATCGAAACCGAGTGATGCTGAGGCAGGAGACTCCATTCACACGAGCAGGTGCCCCGAGCCGGCGCCAAGGTCTGCGCCACGGACAAGCCGGCTGACGGGGCATCTTCACTCTGCATCGGCAAGCGAAAAGCCTGGCTTGAGCCAGGGACGCAGGCCGGCCAGAGCCGGCCCGGGTTCACTGGCGGGTGAACACTTCGGGCCTTGCTCTGCCGGATACAGCCATGAGCCGGAAGCGATGAAGCAACCCGGCGCCGTATCCATCGGTGCGAGGTATATCGAACTTGAGTCCGACAGACCAACTCGGGAAGGGGCTCGTATTCTGCCTCCCCGTCACCAGGACACCGGCAGTGCCTCTGCTCGGTGCTGCTGACGAGATAGCCACGTTGATGGCTCTCAGGGCTTCGGGCGAATCACGAAGGGAGGAGCTCTTGGCGTACCGAGGTAAGTCTCCCCGCGAGGAGAGTTGTCTACCAGCCGACCCCAGCGATGATCGGTGCGTTAAGGCGCACCCCGAGCATGCTTCCGTCATATGGTGCGTCTCCGAAGTTGTAGTCGGCACCGTCGGCGGTCCCAATCCAGAAGCCCTGGCCCTCGGCTGACGAGAAGATCGTTGAGGCGGGACCGAACGATCCGGTCGCACCGGAGGGGAGGCCCCCGAGCCCGGCGCTTCCCCGAACTGGGTGACCACGCCGTTGGAGAAGAGGATCCAGTAGGCCTTACCGCCGGGAGTCCGCATGGCCGAGGTGTCCGACCTCGACCGAGAACCACTCCCCACCGGGCTCGAACAGTTCCCTCCGTTGCCGGAGATCGAGATTGATCCAGCCAAGGGCAGCCCGGAACTCTCGATGGGTCAGTTCACGGCATCGGCGTCAGTCGCGATGCATCATCGTCACCATCGATCGACTCCGGTGTCCCGGGGTAGGTGGCGTCCCCCACTGCCCACCAGTTCTCCTTAAGTCATGGGGACGGCGCCCATCGCTCCGGGTGGTCTCCAATGAGTTCGACGACACCATGGGCACACAGGTCCTGGAGGTGGCGACACACCGGAGTCTGGGGCAGGAGGAGGGGTGGTCGAGCGCGAGAACGACGAGAAAAGAGAAATGGATCCAGCCAGAGAACTAGGCGAGCGGAGGCTCTCCGCGGCCTCAGAGCGATGCAGGGACAGGTTGAGGAGTGGTGGAGAGTTGGTACCAGTTTCCTTTCACCGAGGCACTTCTGTGTATCACCGCACTGAAGGATCTGCATGGATCTGCAGTGGACTACTCGACGGTAGAGGGACAGCTCCTCAGGGCTTTGGGTTGGGCAAGAAACTACGCTGCGCAGGACCCAATAACCCTCTCTCGCACGGACCTGGCTTCGTCGGGAATTCTTGGAGCGGGCATCCAAGGGATGTCGGTGCAGGGTGCCGGCGGGAGGCTTGTTTGGGTCGGCGAGGGGGCTCTAGCTGTGCGTGCCGACGAGCATGGCAGAAGGGATCTGTATCAACGTTTGGTAGCAGGCCGAGACATTCTCCAGCCTCTACAAACGGCAGAGTCGTACCTCACATCGATTTACTAAGGCCCCCCTCCTCGCCGCCCTGCCCTCCCCGTTTCCGGTGCGCCGGCCCTCGTGGCCTTGCCCGCTCGCCGCCTGCCGGTCTCCGGCCTCTGGCTGCGCGGCGGTTTTGGCCCGCCTCGCCGCGCGTCTCCCTCTCTCCCTTGTGATCTCGCGAGGGTTAGGTGATAGGACCGGTCAAGACGTCCGTGAGCCTGTTGAATACTGACTGGGAGTGCCGCCCGTACTCCATGTTCCTCGCGATGGCTCAGTATGGAGTCGGGACGTAGTGCAGCGGGACGTCTGACTCCCGATAGCCGCCGGGCTTCTGTCGATCCGGCAGTTCTACGACACGGTGCTCGAGTGGCTCATAAGGGATCCTATCTAGCAGGTGGGAGATGACGTTGAGCCTCGCCCTCTTCTTGTCATCCGAGTTGACAACCCACCAAGGCGCCCACGCCGTGTCCGTGGCTACGAACATCTCGTCACGAGCTCGCGAGTAGTCGAACCACCGTTGGTAGGACAACAGATCCATGTCCGAGAGCTTCCAGACTTTACGAGGATCGTCGATCCGGCTTTGCAGACGCCGCGTCTGCTCGTCGGGGCTGACCTCCAGCCAGTACTTCAGAAGCAGGATGCCCGAATCGAGCATCGCCTTCTCTACTCCAGGCGTCAACTCCAGAAATCGCTTGCTCGCTTCGGGAGTACAGAACCCCATCACCCGCTCGACTCCAGCCCGGTTGTACCAGCTGCGGTCGAAGATCATCACCTCACCGGCTGCCGGGAAGTGCGAAAGATATCGCTGGACGTACATCTGTGATTTCTCGCGCTCAGTGGGTGCGGGAAGGGCGATGACCCGGAAGACTCTCGGGCTCACCCGTTCGGTGATCGCCTTGATCGTCCCACCCTTGCCTGCCGTGTCACGGCCTTCGAACACGATACAGATCTTCGCCCCCGAAGCCTTCACCCACTCCTGAACAGCAACCAATTCACCGTGCAGGCGCCGGAGCTCCCGCTCGTACTCCTTGCGTTTCATCTTCCTGTCACGATCGGCGTAAACTGCGTCAACCTCGATTGACTCCTCGGATTGACGCGGCGCCTGAGTGTTTTGCTTCGCTTTCCTCTTCTTGTCCTTCTTCTTAGCCACCGTCACGCCTCCGTTCGGATCCCATCAGCGATGCGTGTATAGCTGAATTCCAGTACTTCCCCATCCTGGCCACCGGTACCGCTGTCAAGCCAGGGACCAAGGACCCATAATCATGCAGACCCGGGGACCGGCATCGAACGGGACTTCTTCTTGGGACTTTCGGCCCTATCGCTGAAGGTTGATTCCATAGAGACTCGCGCTCGTGCGCACCCAGCCGACTGAACTAATCGAGAGCCAACCGAAAAGTGGCCACCGGGTAGAAGCTGGAACTGACCAATGAGCAAGAAATCGTCTGTGCCATCCGCTCATACCGAGCGAAACCTAGGTGCGGCACTGGAGCTCCTCGACAAAGTGGATCGGGACCTAGCTGAACTTCAGACGGAGGAAGCGATCGTGTGGCGAGCGGGAACGGTCGCACTACTGGTTGGAGGGCTTGCCTTGGGAGGAATTGCCGCTCTGGCGATCCTTGCCCCACTCGTCCACAGATTGCTCAACCATCCTCAATCCGAGGAGAATGCAGCCGACTCACATGTGGCTAGAGAGCCCATCTCTGAAGACGTCTATGTGGAGCAGCCACCAGCGGAAGCAGGCACGGTTTTGTGACCTTGGATCCTGTGGCCAGAATCGACTATGCCTGACTGTGAGACCCGTTGCCGGCGACACCTGAAAGGGCGGCCGAGTGATCAGCCGGTCGGTGACGGGGCAATGTGGTTCTCAGCCCGGTAGACAGTCTGATGATCGAGGAGGCAGCACGATGGCAAAGAGCTTCACGGGGAAGATAGCGGTTGACATTCGTGCCTCCGAGCCCGATTGGGGTCCCTACCTGGCGCCGAAGGCCCCCGATGGTGCGCCCAACGTGCTAATGCTCGCATGGGACGACCTTGGCTACGCCACCATGGATACGTTCGGCGGTCCGGTCCAGTGTCCGAACATGGCTCGCATCGCCGCCCGAGGTGTGAAGTTCGCCAACTTCCACACGACGGCACTGTGCTCGCCGACTCGCGCGTCTTTGCTCACCGGCAGGAACGCAACTTCGAATGGCATGGCCACGATCGCCGAGTTCGCGTCAGGGTTCCCGGGGATCTCGACTCGGATTCCCTTCGAGAACGGCTTCATCTCCGAGGTGCTGGCCGAGCGCGGCTACAACACCTACTGCGTAGGTAAATGGCACCTCACCCCGGGAGAGGAGTGCAATCTGGCCGCCTACAAGGGCCGCTGGCCGCTAGGCCGGGGGTTCGAGCGCTTCTACGGTTGGCTCGGCGGCGAGACAAACTCCTACTTTCCGGACCTGGTGCACGACAACCACCCGGTCGAGCCACCGGGTCGCCCGAGGACGGCTACCACCTGGCCGACGACATGGCCGACAAGGCGGTGGAGTTCATCCGGGACGCCAAGGTCATCGACCCGGACAAGCCCTTCTTCATGTACCTCGCCCCCCAGGCTGGCCACGCCCCGCACCTGGTCCCCCTGGAATGGGCGGACCGCTACAAGGGCGTCTTCGACGAGGGCTACGAGGCCATCCGGGCCGGCATCCTCCAGCGCCAGATCAACCTGGGACTGCTGCCCGAGGGCACCGACCTGTCCGTCATCAACCCGCACGGCGAGCCGGAGCGCACCGGTCCCGACGGCCAGACCTGGCCGCTGCTCGACACCGTGCGACCCTGGGACACGCTGAATCCGGACGAGCAGCGCCTTTTCACCAGGATGGCCGAGGTGTTCGCCGGCTACATCTCCTACAACGACGACCGGCTTGGGAGGGTCCTCGACTATCTCGAGGACTCCGGCCAGATCGACAACACCCTCATCATTGTGGTCTCGGACAACGGTGGCAGTGGGGAGGGCGGTCCCAATGGGAGCTTCAACGAGTGGCGGTTCTTCAATGGCGTGCCGGACACGACGGCGACGACGCTTCCGCACATCGACGAGCTCGGAACCCCGGCATCGAACAACCACTACAACACCGGCTGGGCGTGGGCCTTCGACACGCCTTTCCCCTACTGGAAGCGCTGGGCGGGCGAGGAGGGCGGCGTGGCCGACATGTGCATCATCTCGTGGCCGGACCGCATCCCGGCATCGACTGAGCCCCGCCAGCAGTACGTCCACGCCGTCGACTCTTGTCCCGACGATCTACGACCTTCTCGGCATCGAGCCGCCCGAGATGATCAACGGCTACCTGCAGAGCCCGATCGAGGGCGAGAGCTTCGCCGCCGCCCTCACCGACCCGACAGTCCCCGGCAAGAGACGCAGTTCTACACGATGCTCGGCCAGCGCTCGATCTACCACGAAGGCTGGCTCGCCTCGACGGTGCACCCGCCGCTGTCGAGCTGGGGCAACTTCGACAAGGACGAGTGGGAGCTGTTCCACCTGGAGACCGACCGGTCGCAGTCTACCAATGTGGCCGCCGACCATCCGGACCGGCTCGAGGAGCTGAAGAACCTGTGGTTCTACTACGCAGGCATCTACAACGGCCTGCCGCTGGATGACCGGAGCGCGCTCGAGCAGGTCCTCGCCGAACGGCCCCGGGGCGGACCGGTCCGGGACCAGTACGTCTTCTACCCGGACTGTGCCGACGTTCCCGAGTCGGCCGGCCCGGCTATCCCCGGTCGCTCGTACACCATCGCCGCAGGTGTGAAGTCGGACTCAGCCGACGCCGAAGGGGTTCTCTGGGCCGCCGGAGGCGTCCCAGGCGGCCACAGCCTCTACATCAAGGACGGGCGCCTCCGCTACACCTTTAACTGGATCGGCACCGTCCTCCAGGACGTCGTCGCCGAGCAGGCCCTCACCCCGGGCAGCCACGTCCTCGCCGCCGAGTTCACGGCGACCGGGCCGAGCACCAACCCTGACATGCCCGGCACGGAAGGGACACTCACCCTGTTTGTCGACGACCAGACAGGTCGGCCAGGGGCAGATCGTCACCCAGCCCGGCTACTTCTGCCTGACCGGCGACGGCATCTGCGTCGGACGCGACAGCGCATCAGCGGTCACTCCCGAGTACGAGGCACCGTTCCCCTTCATCGGCGGATCGATCGACCGGGTGGTCATCGACCTCTCCGGGGAGGCCTACGTGGACCATGAATCCAAGGTGCGCGCCTGGTTCAGCATCGACTAGAAGGCCGCACCCCCAGTGTCTCTAGGTCTCGATGCTGCTCGCCGCCATGCGCCTCTACCGACCGAGTGATCGTCTACTCGTAGAGCGACTCAAACTGGCCAAACCGCAGCTCGAAGAAGCCACACTATGAAGCTAAACGGATCCCTTCGGCCTGGGCTCGGAGTAGCTCGGCGGGCTGGTAACTCATGTGGTCGTCCTCTTCGTGTTCACCGAGGCGTACCTTGGCTGCTGTTCGGCCAGATCCCCCAGCGCCTTCCAATGCCTCGGGTGGGGAATTGGCGGCCGGCCCGGACCTTCGATGCCGTCGAGACTGACATGCCCGTCGCCTCCGTATCCGGGACAGCGGCACTGAGGCCAACCCGGGAAGGATCTCCGACCTGAACAGATCGGGATCGTGGTCGTCTCGCCGATGATCCGCCTCCAGGTCGCCTGGTCCCTTTGCTGTCTCTGATTGGACGGCCTGCGTCGTGCGTTGGCCTCAAATGAGTGGGATGGACGGGCGCCGGTCTCCGCCCTCTCGAACTCGGCCATATGGGTGACGAGCGCTTCGACAGACCCAGCCCGATCTCCTTCCGTCGGGCCGACAGGCACTCGGGGCACTATCACCTGTTCCCCACTCTCACCAGTTCCCCATTCCAGCACCGAGCTTCGATTGTAGATCATCGTGTTACCACCTCCTCTCCGTGCTGCTCCTGTGGTGTCGCTCACCCAGTCTCGCGCGCTGCACTTGTGCGCGCTCCAGCTCGCCGGTCACCCAGAGTGTCCGGCTGGCGCACGACGTGTGTACGTGTCTCCGCCACCGCCTTCCGCTGGCCTCGGCCCTGGTCCGGTGCTGCGCTCCGGGGCCGTCGCCGTCGATGTTGGCACGACGCTTCGGTGGGCGCCGGTCCAGCTGCACCGGCGATCGGGGTCGTCGTTGTACCTTCCCCCAGCTGGCGTCCCGAGGTGGTGGTGGGGCGGCTGCCCTTCAGGTAGCGCTGGCTGACCACCTGGGAGGGCGGCGGCCGCCTCGGCGGGGGGGGCAGGTGCCCACCTCGTCGTGTCAGGGCCGGGGCCCGGCATAGAGCGCGGTGGTCGCCCACCGGCCCTCCGCCGCCCGGTGCACCGGGCCGCCAGCTCGGCGGCCGTCGTGTTAGGTGCGCGCCCGTGGCCACAGCCTGGTGTCCGGCCCGACGGCCAGCTGGTCTGCCCACCCCCGGTGGCCCGATCAGGGCACGTTGGTGGCGTCCTCGACGGCGCGGTGGCCAGCTCGTCGATCATCTTCTTGTCCACCGACGGCTGGGCCGAGGTCGTCGGCCAGGTGACGGTGAGGCGCGGGCGCCGGGCCGGCTGGCCCGGCGACGCTCGTCGACGCGCCCACCTCGACCGACGCGTCGCTCCGAGTCCTGGTGGCTGGGTTGTCCGCCCTGGCCTCTCGGTGCTGCGGCGCGCTTCGGCGGCCGCCGTCATCCGGGGGGCCGTGGCCCGGGCTCCTGGTTTTGGGTGCTCGCTCTGCCGGCACCTCCCCGCCTCGGTCGTCCCGGGGGCCGGCGTGATCTCGCCTGCGGCGATCGACGCTCGCTCCGTCCCTGCTCCTCCGACCGGCGTTCCCGTTCGGCCGGCGGCGGTCCCGGGCTTGTGCCTCCGGTCACGGCGCTGGTGGGACTGGGGCACCACCGCCTCCGCCGCCGTGGCCTCGTGCGCACCTGCACCCGCACCCGTGGCCGCGGTGGGACCGCTCGTGCCTGGGCGGTGACCTCGGCTGCCGTGCCGGACGGTGCCGGGGTGACCTCGCCCCGCCCATCCCCGGGCACCGGTAGCGTGCCCCGGCCACGCTGGCCTGTCGTCACGACCTTGTGACCTCGTGCTGCCGTAGGACCGCCGCGCCTCAGCTCCTCGCATCGCCAGTTACCACGTCGCCATGGCGCCGTCCTCCTCCAGCTCCTCTCTCCCCGGCGCGCGCGGCATCGCCGGTGGTGACCAGAAGTCGTCCACGCTGCGCTGCGCTTCTTCCCGGCTGGTCGCCGTCATGGTGCGCCACCAGCGTCCGCACAGAACTTCACGCCGCACTCGACGCGCCCTTGCGGTTCCGCGCCGCGGTGGACAGGCACCACGACCGCGCCGTAGTACTTGGCCACCGGCGCGAAGGAGGCCTGCACCTGTGCGTGCCGGGCACGATCACCGTGGCCAGGCGATCGGTGCGCCAGTCCCGCGCCGTGCCGCCCAGACGTCGCAGAACGCCATCGATGGCCTCGATGAGGTGGGGCTGGTCCATCCAGTCGGCCAGCACCTCTCGTGTGCGCCCCGAGTGGGCCAGCGTGCCCAGCAGGCCGTAGCAGGTCGCACCCCAGGGGGCGTTGCGCCGCTCGGCCCAATCCCACTGAATCTCCTCGCCGGCCGGGTGGTCGATCTCGATCGTCTCGCGGCCCTTCACGCCGCGCACGCCTCGCAGTGGGACGCAGCCCCGCGTGGCGCAGTTGGCGGGCGAAGCTCGCATACGCGCCGCTTAGCCCAACGGCCACCACCTCGTCGAACAGCGCCGTGGCCCACAGGTGCGGGTCGTCGGCGAATCGGGCGACGACGTAAGCCCGGTACTCCCGAGCGGTCGGGCACCTCCGATGACGGACGCCCTGCGCCCGTCGCCGGCAGTAGGAACGGACCGTTTGCGGTCGCGACCCAGATGTCGCGCGATGGCGGAGATCGACCATCCCCGTCTGAACAACGCAGCTGCTTCCACGTCTTCTCCAGTTGAGAGCATGGCGGGGGCTCCCTCGACCTGCGGCTTGGACACCGACAGCTTCGGGGGTCCCCTTCCTGCTCGGACCCTCTGCCCTCCACCCTGCTCAGACTGCGGGATTTCAGTGATCGAGTCTGCGGGGTTTCCGGTGATCCGCTAGCAGTAGGTGCCTCGCCGCCGAGGCCTATCGCTCTCTGGAGCAAGTGTGGTGCCACTGACTCTGCATATAGGGAGCGGGGAGAGGGCTTAGGGTGACCCTCTGGTTCATTTGATTCGCTGAGTCAGGCTTTCCGTGAGCGCCGTTTAGGTGCATCTGCAAGCGTAAGATCTCTCAGCAAAGATTCGACGAACGACCGAAAGACCGGCTCCAAGTCGATGGCGCTCTTCTCGGCCACCCACTGGGTTTCCAAGCCAACCAGAAAGGCAAGGATCTCAGCGGCTTTCACATCGGCATTTATCTCACTTCGATATTCCCCACGATCCTGGGCCGAGCGAATCAGACCTGCCAGGAACGCCCTGGTTTGTCGACTACGCAAATTCATGGAGTCGAACAGGGGATCCTCTGGATTCAAATTCTCGGCTCGGAGCACCACGGAAAGTCGGGTCATGATCTCCGGCTCCATGAACGTGTTTGCCTCAGTCACGTACCTGGTCATGAAGGACTCGAAGTCCTGATTCGAGAAACTCAGCCATCAGCTCGTCATGCAACACGTTCCGCCGTTCGATCACTGCTCGCAGAAGGTTCTCCTTGGTGCCGAAGTGATAGAGGATTCCGGAATGACCGATCCCGACGTGGTCGGCGATTTCAAGAATCCCCGTGCCCCTGTAGCCCTTGTGCGCAAAGAGTTCCGTTGCAGCCTCGAGAATCTCTTCGCGTCGGGCGATCCCCCGCTCCGTCGATTCCGATCTTTTCGGCATGTCCTGACTCTTCCAGCAACTCAGTTGACGCGCCCGCATCCCCACGGCAATACTTCCGACTGACAGATCTGTCAGTTAAGACCCACACGGTCTCCGAACTGTCAGCAAAGTGGAATCTGGGGGAGGCACAGTGGTCGGTGGGTCTACGCAGCGCAGAACGTTGGGCATCTTGGGTGTCGCAATCATGACCACCCTATTCAGCTTGTTGGTGTGGACCTCTGGAGGGGCTAGCAGCGCCACGCCTCCGACCACATCCGTCCTCATTCCCACAACCGGTGCCACGATCACGGGCACCACCGTGTTTGATGCCGCTGCTTCAAACACTCCTGGAGTCACGTCGAGTGCCGCAGGAATCACGTCGGTGCAGTTTGAGCTTGCCGACGGCACACTGACCAACTCCGTAGTGGCAACAGCCACGCCCACGGTTTATGGGTGGCTCGGCCAGTGGGACAGCACCACGGTGGCCAATGGAACGTATTCGCTGACCAGTGTCGTCACGACGCCTTCGAACGGAACCGCTACAAGCACGCCAGTCAGCATCACTGTTTCCAATACACCGCTCGCTACAAGTGTCCTAGCTCCGGAAGGCGGATCTTCGGTGAAGGGGTTTGCCCTACTTGATGCCGCCGCAACCAGTGGGAATGGGATCTCCAGCGTGACGTTCGACATCACTGGTGGGACTCTGTCGAAATGGGTGGCGGCCACTGCCACGCCGACCCTCTATGGGTGGCTCGCTCAGTGGAACTCCGGGAATATACCCAATGGCACCTACTCATTGACCAGCGTGGTAACTGACGCCTCTCACAACACTGCCACCAGCACCCCCGTCACCGTCACTGTGGCCAACGCAGCTCCGTTGGCCGTCGAACCATGGGGGAACCTCCATGTGCAGTCGAACGTAAGCGAACTCCCGCTTCCGCCGACGGCTCCCTCGACCACGGCCGGATCATGCTCGCTGACGGTCAATCCAAACGACACAGGCTGCATCACCGACGTTGGTTCTCCCGGCTTCTACGGTGATCCGCACTATGTACTCGTTGGCGTCGACTTTGCCGGGGCCCCAGCAGTGCCAGATCGCGGCAGCATCTACACCGGCAACCAGATTCTTCTGCTGAAGACCGATGGGACCACGTTCTCCAACGGCGATGCCTGGAAGTGCATTACCTGCGGGATTCCGACGGCGAACATCGGTGCAGGGTTCGCCATCTCCAGCTATCCACCGGCCCATGCCTTCCCAGGCGACACTCGCGTCCTGCTTGGAAATGGGGTCTTGGATTGCGGTACGTATCAAATCTCTGATCCCAATTGCACACCCGCCAATACCCATATCTACCCGATTGATCTGGGTGGTCAGCCCCTCGGCGGAACTCTCGGGCAAGCAACGTCCCGCGAATGGCGACTCGATCCAGATGGTGTTCATCTGGGCCTAAATATGCTCGTAGAGAACGGCACCACTTATGACGAGTTCGGAGTGTTCGGTCGCCTCAGTTGGGACGCCACCACAAGCGCGTATGACCTCATCAACACGACCACCCTCTTCAATCCCTCTTCGCAATATCTGCCTTACACGGTCCAAGCCGGGAACCAGCTTCAGTGGAATCCGGTAGGTCTCGTTGGAGAATTTCGGGGCTTCAGCGCGGATGGTCAGTCAGTCCTTGGGATTCAGTCATTTGAATCCGGAAGCATCGACGCCTTCTCCACGTCTTTGGAGACAGGCCAGTCCAAGTGGCTGACCTATCACGCGGAGTACACCGATCCGATGTTCGCTTCGCCCGATGGCAAATGGATGGTCAATGAGGAAGTTCTCGGATCTGGTCGAACGGACTTCATCTCCGGTATGCAGGGCGTCCCCCCACTGACTGACCAGCTGCCCACCACTGGCTTTATCTCGGGGATACGAAACAATGGCAACCGACGGTTCTTCCAGCCCTACCTCGTCAGCACTTCGAACCCGCTCCAGAGCGAGCGGGTCAATCTTGGCGGTGACCCGAACTGGAACGCCAACGCCGACCCGGTCTGGCTCGCCGACAGCAGTGCAGTTGTCTATGAACAAACCATGGTGACGGCACCAGCGTGCGGTGGCACGAACCCCCTTCCATGCCCCGTCTCAGGCGAGCCAGGAGGGCGAACAACTCGCCTGATGATCGCCCGGTTCCCCAGCCTGACGCCTACTCCCTGGGCACCTCCGGCACCTGTCTCCGATTCGGTTCCCTGGGGTACTCCGTACACCCCAGGGGCAGCTTTCCCGGCTCGACCTCATCTCCCGGCCGGGACGTACACGCTGAAAGGCATTTCCGGGTCTGCCTCGGTAGTGATCACAACAGATCCCTCGAATGCACTCGTCATGAGCATCTCAGTGACCTACAACAACTTCAATTTCGATTTCATAGACGCGATTAATGGTACGGAGAGCGTTACGAGAGCCACAGATTCCCCCTTCGGCCATGAGGTCTGGAACGAGAATCTGACGTCGACAGGCGTTTACCATTCACAGACGAAGGTAACGAGTCCGGCCGGATTCAACTTGGGATACCAGACTCTGTTGAACAACTTCGAGCCCACAGGGACCATGGTGACTACCGTCGACGGCAATCCGTACACTCAGCCGGGCAACGGCGACTGACTGGGACGTCTTTCAAGTTCCCACTCTGGAAGTAGATCTCGATCTGTGCCTTTCGTTTCAGTGACCACCTCTGTGAACTTTACGATTCGAATCCCGAGGAGGGCACTCCGCTGATACCAAAACGAAGGCGCTCCCAATATCAACTCAAGAGTTTTGCCTTCTGAGCGGCAAACTCCGCGTCGCTGAGTGCTCCTTGATCCTTTAGCTCGGCCAACTTTGCGAGTTCGTCGACAGATCCAGAACCTGCCGCCTGGCGCACGCGCGCATCAAAGGCCTGCTGCTGATGTTGAGCATCGTCGATCGCCCGCTCGTGCATCTTTCCACCTTGAGCGATCAGGTACACAAAGATTCCGAGGAACGGGAGGAGGATCACGAAGATGACCCAGAGCGCCTTGGCCCCGCCACTCATGTCGCTGCTCCGGAAGATGTCTCCGAAGATCACGACAAGGAGCCAGATCCAGATGACAAATAGGAAGATTTCGAGCATCGTCCAGAAGAAGTCAGCAAGCGGGTAGGTGTATGCAAGCACTAGGTCATTCCTTTCTTGGGTACTAAATCTAAGGATCTACAAAGATCGTGGCCAACGGCCAGGAGAGCCGCATAGTCAGCGCGGCGCCTCCTGAACAGGTGATCCAGACAACGGGTGGTCGGACCACTCCCGCTCGCATGATCGGCATCGCCAGCTCAGCCCATTTGCCTCGATGGTTCCTGTCCGGACGACGAGATGTGGCACATCGGTATCACCACATATAGGACAGCGACGAGGGGACTGCAGGTCGTCGTCAGCGGTACTCGACATCCCAGTCGAGTCAACCTTTGACTACGGACCGGCCGCCATAGACAGCCAGGGCATAGATGATGAGTGCGGCAATAAAGATGTAGACGAAAGACCACACCGGGTAGTAAGGCATCCACCAGATAGCGCTGATGCCGGCGATCGCTCCTGCCACGATCCCAACCCACCGACCAATCTCTGATCCACTTGTCACGAGGAATCCGCAGATAATCAGGATGGCGGCAACGGCCAGGTCAATCCAACCGTAGGTCTTCAAACTGTGACCAAAGATGGCCGCTTCGAGGTTCGACGGAAGTGCGCCGTGATACCGAAATGCCCAGATTGCATCGAATGCTTTCAGGATCCCGCCAAAGATCAGCATTACTCCGGCGAACAATACCCAGCCAGTCCCGCGCTCCGTCATGGACTTCCCCTGTCGTTTCAAGGAGGATGGAAATCACCCTAGGTCGAGTATTTGTTCGATGGTGTCAACGTATTCGCCAACAATGACACTACGAGCGTCTGGAGCGCGACAGTCGTGTTAAGGATGCGCGAAAGGCCTGGCGTTTGATCCATCCGAGACCTAGGGTTGCGGACTGACAGCGGACTGACCTGACGGGTCAGAAGGGAGTCTCCATGGGAATGAGGCGACGGTCAAGACGCCGAGGACTTGTTGCGGGAGCGGTGGCAGGAGGGGCCATAGCGCATCACCGGGCCAAGCAACAGGCTCGAAGATCAGTACGAGGAGCCTTCATACGCTCCGACACCAGCACCGCCGCCGGCGGACGCGGCCGACCAAATCGAGCATCTTGCACAGCTGCACACCTCGGGTGCGTTGACCGATGAAGAGTTTGCAGCAGCCAAGGCGCAAGTACTCGTGTCCTGAACGACCGATGCTCAGGTGTCCTGAGCAGTTACGGCCTTAAGTTCCTTCGATCGCTACAGAATGGGTGGCTGATGTCTGAATCTCGCAAAGATGTGCTCTTGAAGGCCATTGAGGCCGAGGTGGGTAGTGCCGAGTCCGTCGATCTGGGCTCGCTGTTCACTGACGATGTCGTGGGCTGGTCGCCTTACGCATCGGTCTCGGGTCTCTCCGAACTCGTCGTCCTCTCGGCGCTCCGTGAAGTCGCATTCTCAAACGTGGTCGTTCTCTATCGGGGTCTTGACGAAGTGGGCAACAAGGCCTACGCCGAATGGCTGATCGAAGCAGATCACACCGGGCCGCTCATCCTTGGCGAGGGTGCCGAGGTGGAGGCAACGGGACGGCACGTCAAACTGGCTGGCGTCACCGTCGCCGACTTCCGGGACGGGAAGATCAAGTCCTATCGTACGTACTTCGATGACATTTCCCTAATCGAACAGATGGTGGACATCTAAGGCTTCGGCCGTGGACTTTCTGGTTGAGGACCAGCCGGATCCACTCGATATCGAGTTCCTGGAAGCGCGAATCCGTGATGAGGCATGTGCTTCGATGGGTCTTGCCGATGAACGAGATTTGGCAATATTCGTCCGTGAGGCTGGCGCCGTCGTGGCCGGTATTAGCGGATGGACGTGGGGTGACTGCTGCGAATTGCAAAGCCTCTGGGTACACCCTGATCGTCGAGGCCGTGGCCTTGCGGCCCTCCTGCTGGCTGCCGCCGAGGCAGAGGCGACATCCCGTGGCTGTTCACAGACCGTCCACTTCACCTACGACTTCCAGGCTCAGGCTCTTTATGAGAAGAGTGGCTATGAACTGATGGGGCGAGTCGAGGGTTTCCCGGCTGGAACCGATGCCCTCTGGTTCCGCAAGTGCCTGCGCGCCGACGACCCCGATGTCCGACCTTCGTAGGCTCAAACTGAACCAAGCCAGAGACTCTCTGGGAGGTGCCAGCAGAATGAGAGAGTGGAAGCACACAAGTCAAGACCGCAAATCACTATGACCGAATCGTTACCCTCTGACGAGGGATTGGATATTGCGCCCCCTCCAAGTCTGCTGGCCTACGCAATTTCCTATCTTGTGATCGGCTCACCGTAATTGTCCTTGCCAAAGTGATTTGCAAAAGGGAAGCCAGCGGGTACTCGACGCGAAGGCCATTGCTCGATGGGCGAGTCAATACTCGGCGTTGGCTGTCGATCCTCCTCCTTGAGGGAGCGCAGATCGGAGCACTGAAATACGAAATGCGGGTAGAGCTCGACGGATGGCGGGGCTCCCAGCATCGAAACCCCTATTGCCCGGATCAGGCGGAGCATGGGCTCCACTCCACGGCGCACGACGTCGATGTCTCCGCCGGCGTGGACAGCGTCGAGCAGTTCGTCCAGGTCACTATTGGCGAAGGTCACTGGGTGTCTCCTTGGTTGGGCTTGCTGGTTCACCCAAGATCACTCGGTGGCCACCTCAACGTGGTGGACCCGGGGAACTACACCACTCGGGGGGCATCAACCGGGGCGCCCGCCGAGAAGGCAGGGAATCGCCCGCTGGAGGGACTCCCTTGAGAGACCAATTTCGGACCCTGGACATGAGGCCGAATCGCCACCAGAGCGTCGTTGGAGGTTGGGACCTTCGGCCCTGTCCGGACGCTTGATCGCAAGACAATGATGGAGAAGCACAATCGGCTAGGCGCGGTCGGGGTCGAGGTGTATCTGCCGCCAGCGGACGACGAAGGGGTGGATATGGCGATGGGCATGGAACGTGCATCTCGTGGGAAGAGCCTCGTGTCACTGCTGACCACAAGCGTGCTGATCCTTGGGGCACTTCTCGTCGGTATGGAGGCTGCCCACCCGTCCACTGCGCAAGGAGCGACGCCGGTCGTGCGCGCCGCCTTCTACTATCCGTGGTTCCCGGGCGCCTGGACGCAGAACGGCATCTACCCCTACACCAAGTACACGCCGAGCAACGGCTTCTACTCCTCCAGCGATGCCTCGGTCGTCAAACAGCAGATCGCCGCCATGCAGTACGGCCATCTCGACGCCGGGATCATCTCGTGGTGGGGGCAGGGCAGTCGAGAGGACAACGTGGTACCAACGGACCTGGCCGCAGCGGCCGGCACCGGGTTCAAGTGGGCCCTGTACTACGAACAGGAGAGTACCGGTGACCCCTCGGTGGCCCAGATCCAGTCCGACCTCAGCTACATCAAGGCCAAGTACGCCTCCGACCCGAGCTACCTGACCATCGCCGGTAAGCCAGTGATCTTCGTCTATGCCGACGCCAACGACGGGTGCGGCATGGCCACCCGGTGGTCACAGGCCAACACCACGCAAGGCTTCTACACA
Organism: uncultured Acidimicrobiaceae bacterium; assembly: GCA_963835465.1. Taxonomy (GTDB): domain Bacteria; phylum Actinomycetota; class Acidimicrobiia; order Acidimicrobiales; family RAAP-2; genus Bog-756. The sequence goes on along the minus strand of CAWIFR010000003.1, from coordinate 193,695 downwards.
GTGCTGAAGGTCTTTCCCGGGTATGCCGCCTGCAGCGATCAACCCAGCAGTTGGCACCAGTACGCCCCGGCCACCACCGAGGACCACCAACCGGGCTTCAGCTTCTCGATCAGCCCGGGATTCAACAAGGCCGATGAGACCGCACCGCGCCTGGCCCGCAGCCTCACCACCTGGGACCAGAACGTCAAGGACATGGTGGCCTCCAACGAGCCGCTGCAGCTAGTGACGACGTTCAACGAGTGGGGGGAGGGCACCTCCGTCGAGAGCGCCTCTCAGTGGGCCACGCCATCAGGCTACGGCTCCTATCTGGACGTCCTGCACAACGATATCCCACTGGCTCCTCCACCGGTCTCTCCGGCGCTACGCCGCTACCCCTACGTCAGCGAAATGGTGGGCAACTCGGCCACGCTCAACTGGGGCACCGACCGCTCACAGACCACCGGCACTGCGACCTGGGGCACCGTGGCCAACGGCGCATGCACGCCGTCGAACCAGGTGACGGCGACGAGGACGGCCATCACCGTCGGCTCGACCAGCGAGTACCAGTGGACCGCACGGCTAGTGTTTCCCGGGCCGCGGCACCTACTGCTACCGAGTGCAGCTCGGCGCAACCGACCTCCTCGGATCCGGACCCGTCGCCCTCAGGTGAAGACGGCCGCTGGCCCCAGGCACGCCCTTCTCGTTCGCGGTGGTCGGAGACTTCGGCCAGGCGACGCACCGGCGAGGCCAACGTGATGAGCCAGATCGGGGCGAGCCCGGCCAGCTTCGTGGTCAGCACCGGGGACAGCGACAACGCGAGTGGCAGTGACACCGACTACGGCGACCTCACCCAGGGGAACGTCTTCCCATCCTCGTACCTCCCGAAGATCGGGAGCCGGCCGATCTTCGCCGCCCAGGGCAACCACGGATTCACCACCAACCTGCCGTACCTGCAGAACTTCCCGGCGCCGATCGCCGCCCAGACGTCGGGCGGCCGCAACCTCCAGGAGTCGTACTGCTGCATCTCGACGATGTCGGGAGCGCAGAACTACGCCAGCTCCTGGTACGCGTTCGACTCGGGAGGGGCCCGCTTCTACGTTCTGGAGGCGGCGTGGGCCGACGGGACGGGTGGCTACCAGGGCGACTTCCAGGCCCACTGGAACGGATCGGTCACCGGCTGTGGACCCTGCGGGGCCGAGCTGGCCTGGCTGAAGTCGGACCTGGCCGCCCACGCCAGCACGCCGATCAAGTTCGCCTTCTTCCACTATCCGCTCCACGCTGACAGCAGCAGTCAGGGGTCGGACACCTACCTCGACGGCGCGAACGGACTCGAAGGGCTGCTCGCCGACAACAACGTGGACATCGTGTTCAACGGGCACGCACACCAGTACGAGCGCAACCTCCCGCAGATCCCGGGCAAGCCCCTGGTGAGTTACGTCACCGGGGCGGGTGGTGCCACACTCGGCTCGGTCAGCGGGTGCAGCGCCTTCGACGCCTACGCCGTCGGGACCGGGCTCGTCGTGCAATGCACCGAAGCCGACCTCCGACGCCCACGTCTACGAGTTCCTGCTGGTCACGGTGAACGGCAATCAGGTCACGGTGACGCCGACCGACTCGACCGGCCAGGTCTTCGACCAGCAGACGTACTCCTTCTCGGGACCGCCGCCTCCCAACGACTTCTCGATCTCGGCTTCGCCCACGTCGGGCAGCGTGGTGGCCGGCTCGCCGACCTCGACCACCATCATCACCGCAGTGACCAGCGGCGTTGCCCAGTCGGTGGCCCTGAGCGCCACCGGTCTGCCCACCGGGTCCTCGGCCTCCTTCACCCCGTCCACCGTCAACTCGGGGGCGAGTTCGACCATGACCGTCACGACGGCCTCCACCACGCCGGTCGGGTCCTATCCCATCACCGTGACCGGCACCGGTAGCTCGGCCACCCACTCGACCACGTTCACCCTCACCGTCACCGGCTCCACCGGCACGGCACCCCAACTCGTCCAGAGCGCCGGCTCCTCCACGAAGACGGTCACCCTTCCGGCGCCGAGCAAAGGAGGCGACCTGCTGGTGCTCTCGGCTGGGGTGTGGACCGGCGTCAGTCAGCCGATCACTGCGGTCAGTGACGGGAAGAACACCTGGTCCAAGGTGCGGGCCACCGCGGTCTCCGGCCAGTACTCCGATGGCGAGATGTGGTACGCCCCGAACGCCGCTCCGGTGAGCAGCGTTACCGTGACCACCGGTGCCACGGCCGTCGCACTGCGCCTCCAGGAGTTCAGCGGCGTGGCCACCACCAACCCGCTCGGCGGATCGAACGGGGCCGCCGGCCACAGCACCTCGGCCAGCTCCGGGTCGGTTACCCCGGCTGGAGCCAACGACCTGGCGGTGGGCTACATCGCAGGGCATGCCAGTGCTCAGGCGATCACCGTCACGTCGCCGGGCTACACGCTCCAACCGCAGCAGACAACGACCAGCCCGAGCACGGTCTCCGTGAAGAGTGGCTACCAGGTCCTCACGACATCAGCAGCACAGAACTTCTCCGGCAACTTCCCGGCCACCATGTACTGGTCGGACGGTATTGCCCTCTTCAAAGCAGGCTCCTCGGGACCGCCCCCATCCAACGACTTCTCGATCTCAGCCTCACCCACGTCGCGGCAGTGTGGTGGCCGGCTCGTCTGCCTCGACCACGATCAACACCGCAGTGACCAGCGGCGTCGCCCAGTCGGTGGCCCTGAGCGCCACCGGTCTGCCCACCGGGTCCTCGGCCTCCTTCACCCCGTCCACTATCAACTCGGGGGCGAACTCGACGATGACCGTGTCGACGCCTCCACCACACCGGTCGGCTCCTATCCGATCACCGTGACCGGCACCGGTAGCTCGGCCACCCACTCGACGACGTTCACATTGACCGTCACCGCGCCGCTGCCCAATGACTTCTCGATCTCGGCCTCACCGAGCTCGAAGAGTGCGGTGGCGGGTTCCGCTGCCACCAGCACCATCAACACCACGGTCACGTCGGGGGTGGCCCAGTCAGTGGCCCTGAGCGCCACCGGAACGCCGCCGGATCCCTGGTGTCGTTCTCCCCGTCCACCGTCAATGCGGGGGCGAGTTCGACGATGACCATCACCACGGCGCCAGGGACGACGCCGGGTCTTTACACCGTGACCGTGACCGGGACCGGGACCTCGGCCACTCACACCACCACATTTGCCCTGACAATCACTCCACCACCACCCAATGACTTCTCGATCTCGGCCTCACCGACCTCGGGAACCGTGGTGGCCGGATCACCGACCTCGACCACCATCAACACGACAGTGACCTAGCGGCGTTGCCCAGTCGGTGGCCCTGAGCGCCACCGGGGCGCCCTCTGGCTCCTTGGTGTCGTTCACGCCGTCCACCGTCAACGCAGGAGCCAGCTCGACCATGACCATCACCACGGCGTCGGGGACGCAGCCCGGGCCCTACACGGTCACGGTGACCGGAACCGGAGTGTCGGCAGTGCACTCCACCACCTTCACCTTGACGGTCACCGCATCCTCCGGCACGACACCCAAGCTCGTCCAGACCGCCAGCGGCACCGAAACATCGTCGGCCACGTCGCTGAGCGGCTCCTTCCCGACGGCGACGACCAACGGTCACCTCCTGGTGCTGTCGGCCAGCGTGTACACCGGGGCCACCAACCGGATCACTTCGGTGACCGACTCGGCCGGCAACGCTTGGACCAGGATCGGCTCCTACAGCGTCTCGGGCCACTACTCGGACGGCGAGTTGTGGTACTCGGCCAACGCCAAGCCTGTGACCACGGTGACCGTGCACAACGCCTCGGCGGCCTCCGTGGCCTTCGAGGTCCAGGAGTTCAGCGGCGTGGCCACGACCAGCCCCCTTGCCATCGTCGGCCGGGACCTCCAACACCGGCACGTCGGCCAACTCGGGTAGCGCCACCTCGACCTCGCCAACGAACTCGCCGTCGGGTTTGTCGCCGGACACGGCAACGCCCAGGCCATCACGGTGACGGCGTCCGGCTACACGGCCCAGCCCCAGCAGACCACCACCGGCACCATCGCCACGGTCGATCACTGGGTACAAGGTCCTGACGACCACGGGAGCGCAGAGCTTCGCCGGGCACCTTCGGCACCGCCATGTACTGGGCATCGGGGATCGCCATCTTCAGGCCCGGGAGTTGAGCCTCAGATTGAGGTGGTGACGACTGCCCAGGGACTAGCCCTAATCACACAAACACAGGGGCCGAGTTCACCCTAACCATCAACCTCATGGATGAGAATTACAAGTGCTTCCCAGTCTCTGGGATGGGGAATCCGTCGCCCGGCTCGTATCTTCGAGGCTGACGAGACCGACATCTCTATTGCCTTAGCAATCCGGGATAGCGGTACCGCGGCCAGCCCGGGCAGGATCTCGCTCCCAAACCACTGAGGATCGTGTTCCTCCCCCTGGTGCTCCTCCTCCCACGTTGCCTGATCCCACTGCTGTCGCTGATTCGCCTCCCTGCGTAGAGCCGTGGCTCTGGGCGTATGGGATGGGCGGATACCGGTCTCGTTCACAACTGAGGCCATATGGGCAATGGAGCCCTTCGACAGACTTCCTCCGACCTCCCTCCGCCCCAGGGCCAGGCACTCAGGACAGAAGGTACCTCGCCGTCGGGGTTGGTCGCTCTCGGGAGCGAGCGGGATACCACATCCCTTGCAGATGGGGAGGGGTAGAGCCGGCTCCGCCGCAGCGGGGAGAACCGGACGCGGCCGACCCCAAACCGCCGCGCAGGGCCCGGCGACCGAGCGATCCCGAAAACCGCCGCGTACCCGGACGGCCCGAGCCCAGGACCCAGCGGCGGGGCGGCGAGGCGGACGGCCGGAACGGGGCGAAGCAGGGAAGCCGGCCGGCACGAGGCGGAGGGGGAGAGGGAGGGGAGGAGGACGAGGGGCGCCTCTCGAACGGGGAGAGCAGGGCGGTGGGGAGGTGGGCTTAGGTGGTGAGATGGTCACTATTGGGGTGTCACATACCGGCACTTCAAGAATTTGCTCACCCGCCGTCTGCCGATGTGTTGATGACATGATCTGCTCAGCGATCCACTCCTGGATTGCGGGTACCGCTGGCTATTGCCCTGTCGAGGTGGACGGGGCGTTGATCTGGACGGCCTCCCCAAAGCCCGAGAAAGTCGTCGTCGAATTCTGACCACAACCTGGGATGCCTGCGAACTGGTGGTTTCTTGGGTCGCCTGCGTACGCACAATTCGGCCGGCTCGATCGAGCCACACGGACAAGACGAACGGCGCTATGTGGAACTGTTCGTGGTACGGCTGGTTCTTTGAGTTCGTGAGGGCAACCGTCTTCGTGGAGCCAGGTATTGGGACCAGGTACTTGGTGGCCTTTTGACCGTCCACTTCCCCGGTTCCCACCACAGTGACCGGACCACTTGTCGTCGTGAGGGCGGTGGTCTGAACGGCTCCCAGGTAGGCGTAGCTCTGGTGATAGGGCGTCCGGACCCAGCCGTGCGGGTCCGAAGAGACATTCATGTACAGGTTGCTTCCGATGTAGACGACCGTCGTGGTCCGCGAGGTCGCAGGGTCTTCTGACTGGACCGTGTTCGTCAGCTTCAGGTCGGGACCGTCGAACTTGATGTCACCTACGGAGGTGATGTGATAGGGCTTACTGGCTGCCGACGAAGTCGTAGACGATGGTCCGCTCGTGTCCTCGACTGTTACAAGGTGCGCCGATCCTGCTGCCTCAGTTCGTCCGACGGCAGCGTGGATGCGCCGAAGTGCAGTGGAGGATCCAGAATGCTTCGTCGCCGATGATGATCCGCAACTCGCAAGGAGCAGTCCCACGAGGATGGAGGTCCCCAGCACGCCACGCTTCCCCATGGAGAGGACGGTACCAGTCACTATCACCAAGCGCCGGGCAGGTGGGACGGAAGTCAGTTCGCACCGCTTGATTCTTCATCTAAAGTGCGAATGTGGCTGAACCAGGCGGACCCGCTCGCCTCGACAATGTGCGGCGATTCTTGATGGGAATCGCCACAGACGCATCGGCTGATGTGCTGTCGTTGTTGTCACCTACCGTCGTCTACGCCGTGCCGGGTGAGGGTCCGTTGTCCGGTGTCTTTCGTGGACCAGCCGAGGTCAGCGAGCACATCGACGAGCTGTTCCGCATCACTTCGGGAACATTCGAAGTCCTGAAGTGGGTTGACTGGCTAGTGGGATTGAACCATGTGGCAGCTTTGCAATTCGCGGAGGCGCAAGGGAATGGTGGGATCTTCAGAAGCCACGTCGTGTACATCGTGGAGACAGACCAACATGATCTGCTGAGCAGCATCCGAATCTTCTTCGAGAATCCAATTGCCGCCGATACGTTCTTCGGCAGTCTCCGGTGGGAATAGGTCAGCCAACGTCGTCCGTCTTGGTTGAGTTGCCTCCGCCTGTGGGGAGTGTGAACCCCCCAGTCGGCCCATTGGTTTCGTCGTGGCGCCGTCCGGCAAGGTCGATGACAGACTCTGCACCTGCGACCGCCAGGCAATTGGCAAACCGACGGAATGACGTCACCAGCTTCAACGCTGGTTAGAGGCACCAATCAGGCGTCCTTTTCGTCACGCTTCGTCTCGTACGGTCTCGGGACACGACCAGGGTTCGCAGGGTTCAGCTGACGCTGTCCGCCTATCCGAAGACCATTGGACAGGAGATTCAGTTCAACTTCTTGTGCCGACCCTCCATCTAGGGCCTCCAGAGTTGGTGAGCGAGATGTGCGGCGATGTACTCCTTGGTCAGACGATCAAGAATGCGACCGGCGCTCCTGATTTCGTTGCGCTGGCTTTCTGTCAATTTGGAACCACGAACCGATCACAGATGTGGACATGGAACTGATCTGTTGAGCCGACCGAACACACCCGGGTTGTGTTTGGCGATGCTGTTGCCGCTCCAACTCATCCCGTCTTGGCAGAGCACCTCTAGTGATCCGGCTTGTTGACGGTGTTTTGACGTGCTGGGCCCAGATTCTAGAGAGGCTCAGTGAAGTCGTCATTGCGTTCTCTGCAAGTCGGGTCCTTCGACCCTGGCACTCCACGTCGGCAGACGAGCACCATTGACTATGGCCGCGACAAGGTCAGTCACCCTTCCGGTGCGTCTTGCGACGCCAGTAACACTCATGCGATGCCTTTCCAGAGCCAGCACAAAGGATGTGAACGAAGATGACCAGCGATAGCAACACCAAGAGGAGCGCTGTCAAGAGTGGTGGGGCAGGTGGCATCTGGTTTCTGGGTTTCATCGGAGCCCTCGCCTACTACCTGCACACCCATTCCGGCACCTTCTGGCTCGTGATCCTGGCGTTCATCAAGGCTGTGTTCTGGCCGGCATTCGTCGTTTACCATGTGCTGCAGCTACCGACATGAACTGGGTCTTCGATCATGATCGCCACTGCTCACGGCAGGGCAGCCAGCAACTTGGTTTGGGACATTCGGCCCTAGGCCTGTCATCGCGAAACGTTCACGATTAGAGGAGTTCCTAATGGAGCACCCTCGTCAACAAGAGCGTCTCGGCGAGTCTCGAAGCCAAGTGGGAAGAGGACCGTGACAGAACCGCAACCGGTAATGCCCGTGACACTCGAAGGGACACTCGAACCTACGCTGAGCCGCTGGCTGTGGCTGGTCAAGTGGCTGCTCATCGTGCCTCACCTGTTCGTACTGTTCTTCCTGTGGGTCGGGTTCTTCGTGGTGAGTGTGATCGCCTTCTTCTCCATCCTGTTTGCCGGCCGGTACCCTAGGTCGCTCTTCGATTTCAACGTGGGTGTCCTCCGTTGGACGTGGCGCGTGTGGTTCTACAGCTATGCGGCCCTGGGCACTGACCACTACCCACCGTTCACACTTGCTGACGCCTCGGACTATCCGGCTCATCTCGACATCGCCTACCCCCAGCGTCTCTCACGGGGCCTGGTTCTGGTGAAGTGGTGGCTGCTGGCCATTCCCCAGTATCTGGTAGTCGGGATCCTGGCGGGGGGCGCCGCAACCGCCTGGTCAAGCAACGACAGGGGTGCATGGAGTGGGGGCGGCCTCATCGGGTTGCTGGTACTTGTCGCCGCGGTCATCCTGGCCTTCACGGGTCGCTACCCTCGGTCGATCTTCGATTTCGTCCTCGGCCTGAATCGCTGGGTCGTCCGGGTGGTCGCTTACGCGGCTCTGATGACAGATGAGTATCCACCGTTCCGGCTCGACATGGGTGGGAGCGAGGTCGGTGCTCTCCCTCCGCAACTGCCGACACCGGTCACGGCGGTCGATCCCACCCCATCGAGCGCACCTTCGGGATGGACGCCTGGAAGGATCGTTTCCCTGTGCCTTGGCTCGGTAGTGGGGCTCGTCTCCATCGGGATGCTCGCTGGCGGAGGGGCTGTTGCCTGGTTGGACCACACCCAGCGTGACGCTTCGGGCTATCTCACCTCACCGTCTCGGACCTTCGTTACCTCCACCTACGCCATCACCACCGATCGAATCAACCTAGGGAACACGACCGACGTGGCACCGTCGTCCATTCTGGGCACGGTGCGGGTTCGGGCCACTGCTACCAACCCGAGAGAACCCGTGTTCATCGGCATTGGTAGGCAGGACTCCGTCGACCGCTACCTGAGTGGTGTCAACCATGTGACGATTGCCTCGTTGACCGGTGGGGTCACGCACTATCACTTGACTCCGGGCACGGCACCCACAGTCCCGCCGACCGCTCTGTCCACGTGGGTGCGGTCCGCCTACGGTCCGGGAACCCAGTCGATCACCTGGAAGCCGAGTGGCGGGGCCTGGACCGTCGTTGCAATGCGGCCTGATGGGTCCCGCGGGCTATCAATCTCAGCGGATGTGGGAGCGACGGTCACGGCATTGGGATGGATAGACGCCGCCATCTTCGCTATCGGCGGAATCCTCCTCATCGCTGCGATCCTGCTGATCACGTTGCCCATCGTCTTCGCCAGTCGACGACCGACTTCAGATGCTGCTGGGCCATAGTGAGAGGGGAAGAAGACGTGACGACAGAGAAGGTGTCTTCAGGTGATCGTATTGGCCCGACAAAGACGTCACCTGCGAAGGATCAGGCTAAAGCAGAGGGACTGAGGACGAATCCTCAAAGCTTCGAGCACCCCGGGAGTTCCGGTAGTGGACCACGCCTGACCGCGGACCAGGTGTGGCACACAGTGGAGAAGTCTTCCTTCGCAGTTCTCAGCTACCGAACTCCATCTGGTGACCCCCGATCGAGTGGCGTTGTGTACAAGACGCTGGACCGCAAGCTATACGTCGCGGTTGCCCCCGACAGTTGGAAAGCCAGCCACATCGGAGCCAGCGGACGGATTGCCGTGACCGTTCCAGTCCGACGCGGCGGCCTGCTTTCGCTGATCTTCCCGATCCCTCCCGCCACCGTCAGCTTCCACGGAAAGGCCTCGGTGCATACCACCGACTCAACGGCGGCTGCTGCAGTACTGGGTCAACTGGACTCATTGCTTCCGCCCGAACGGCGAACCACCGCCGTCTTGATCGAAATCGTGGCTGAAGATTCGTTTATCACCTACGGAGTGGGCGTCTCGCTGAAGGACATGCGGAGCCCGAAGACTGCTCGAGCTCGCGTGCCGGTGTATTAGAGGGTTAGCGAGCGATCTCTAGTCGGCCGAATTCTGAATCACATTGAGTGGCGTCGTGCCGTCCTTCGGCCGAACCTTCGAACGCACCAGGAAGGTAGTACCAGTGCCGGCCATGGACCGACTCGATTGGCTGTGCGGTTGGAGTACAGGCACTGGGTCAATCACATCATTCGTCGCCGAGAACACCCACTGACGGGATGGGTGGTCATGGCGGACCCAAGATGGAACGATGACCATGTCGGCGAGCCCGGATCTCCAGCCCGACGAGTACGAGTGCCTGAACCATGATCATGGAACTCACCACCGCCGCGATCGTGCCCAAGCCACCGGTAGCCGCCTTGGTCCCACTCACGACGTTGTAGAAGCCGTGCCACACGACGACAGCCAGGATGCTTCCCCCCGTGCGGTTGTACAGCCAGGTCGCCACGACTGCACCGCACGTCAGGCCGAAGGCGAAGCCGAGAGCCGTGCCTGCCGAGAACCCCTCGTAGGAGTGGAGTGCGAAGAATTGTGGGATATGCCAACCTGCCCACAGGGCGGCCAGGATCAGTGTCGCAGTAAGAGGCGAGTAACGTTTCTGCAGTTCGGGCAGAGCGTAACCTCGCCATCCGGTCTCTTCGCCGAACCCGTCAACAGCGAGGATCAAGAGGGCCACGCCGACAAGTCCGAGTCCGGAGGGTAACCCGCTGAACTGAGCGAAGTCACCGGGCTCTGGCAATTTGCCCCCCGTCGCAGCGATCACGACAAGTGCCAGGCCTAGAAAGGCCAGCGGGCTGAGAGCAGCAATCCACCAAACCCAGCCGATCTGCCACCGGCCCATTCTCCGAACGAGGTCGCGTACCCCGTATCGTCCGGTTGTCCAGGCCGTCACAATGAACGCGGCCGCCATGGGGGCAACCAGGCCTGGGAAATGACTCGGCCAACCCCGGCCCTGGAACACGGTGTGGCCAAAGATGGCCAGAGGGATCACCCACGCCCAACTCAATGAGTAGGCCAGAAAGAAGAATGCGAAGAGCGCCCGAGAGTTGAATGCTGGTCTCCTCGGCCCAGCTCGTGACTCCCGCGGTCTTGTTGGGCTGGGGAGGTGGTCTGATCCGAGGCGGAATGGTGCCACGCCCGTGCCGCCGATTGTCCTGCCTCGGCTCATAGACGCTCCCATGGATTCTCGGACGTCATCATCGTGACACTGCGACGCCTCGTGACCGAAGGGTCCTTGGTCACAACCTCAGTAAGTAGTTTGAAATTGCCAATGTCCCATAGGCGAAAGGTGCAGTTTCGGCCGGGCCCGAGCGCCCCTGCCATCAACTCAGCGTCGAGCAAACCACTAGCACGAGCACAGAATCGTCGGGGAGGCCCTCAAAACGTTCGTTAGGGGCTTAGGTGCTCCCCACCGTCGGGCGCAAGTCGGATCACTCGCCCATGATCAGCACCAGCCAGAGGCTGAACGAACACATATCCGATCAGGCCAATCCACCCGACTTGCTTTGCCTGCCTCGCGTAGAGCCCAGCCACTCCGAGCATGCCAAAGCTGCACATGGCGCAGGAAATGAAGTGAACGATCGCCCAACGTGTCATGGTGACTGACGAGGCCGGGTTCGCTGGGTGGGATATCCCGACGAGCATGTAACAGATCCCCGCCACCAGTGCTGACAGCCCTGCCCGTCGGAAGAAGTCTGCGGGTCATCATCGAAGTCTTGGCTGGGCGATGTGCTGACCGTTCAGAGCCTTCAAGCGTTTGTGTCATGTGGGCTCCTCAGGGCTGTACCGGCGTTGCGGGGCCGCGTCGACTTCTCACCCCCGCAGTTCGCCGTTCGGTGGTACACGGTCACAGTGAAACTGCTGCCGGACTCACACCACTACGCCACATTTCGTTCGTAGCGAGAACCGGAGAGGGCCTGAACCCCTTGACGATCAGGTAGATGCCCAACGACGCCTCCCAGGCGATTTCGGGCAGTGCGAGCAAGGATGCTGCCGGGGATCCGTTCTTGAATACACCGAACAGAATGGCGATCCCCGAAGCGAAGATCAACGGGCCACCGATGAGACCCAGCATCGCCATGCCCCGAGGCACCAGGCCGGACTTGTACATCAGGAAACCGAGCAAGATTCCGTTTCCGAATCCAGCACAGAAGCCCGGTCCGAGCAGAAACGTCCAATCGTGAATGGCGACCAGGGACCGTTCGACCAGGGCGAGTGCGGCGGGATTTGACGCATTCGCTCCCCCTACGTCGTGCCGGAGGGTTACGACGGACATGACGCTGACAATGCCGATGACGATGATCGTTGATTCGAGCGTGCGGCTCGCTACATACCCGAGACTGATGCTTTGGCTCTGACGCTTAACGATCGGATACAGCACTACTGCGGTGGCAATTCCGGAAATCGCAAGGAAGACCTCAAGGGTCGCTCCCAAGGCGATACCACCTGCATGGAGACCCCCGGAACCGAAGACATAGCTGACGTGCTTCAGGAGCGGTTGGTACAGAAGCAATGCAGGAATCGAAGTTACGAACGTAATCACAAACAACCAGCCTGCGATACGTGCGGTTCGTCTCTGCGCTTCGGTTTGCACCGTGGCGAACGACTGCTCAGTCATGTGGCTCCCACCCAGCGAAGGGTCGCCACTGAGGTCGAATGACCAAGAACCTTGCCAGCGGCCTGAACAAGGACTACCCGCCCACCGCCGGAGTGGGGACTGGTGACAACGTATGCCTCGGCGGAGTCAATGACAATACTTGTTGACAAACGCAATACAACTGAAATGTGCACTTCTGCCCACAGGGCTTCCAAAGGCACCCTCCATGTTGGCGATCAATATCACTGCGTGAGCTGTTACGGATTCCTTCAGAAGAGTGGTCGTTGGTTGGTTCGGCGCGGGCTAAGGAAGTTGGCTGAAGTATCGTCCTCGACGTGAGCAAATCTCTGAGCGAGAGTTGTTGATTCGCGACCTCGAGAACTTCTTCTTGCCTTAAGGGCCACTCGTCATTCCATCGTTGAGGTCGATTGACGCACCCGGCGAATGATTCGGATCGTACAGAACGAAGGCACCATTGAGGAGTTGCTAAGACCAATTGCGCATCCTGTAAGTAGAGCTGCGGAAGTCACCTCGGTCCGACATCTGTTTGAGGCTGCTCGTCTGCAAGCTCGGCACCGGATCATGCACATGGCTCAATCCGACGGCGTCAGGCTCTCCAGGCTCTGGGAAATCTCGCGGCAACGAGTGTCTCGCATCGTTCAAGATGATGCGCCCTAAGCCCTCTCATCGATGCCTCCGGTACTCCGATGTGCGTTTTCCACACGCCCCGAAGTGTTGTTGCACGGGTGATCCACTTGTCCCCTGCCCATTTCCGCTGGCCCTGGCGCTATGCTGTGCGAGTGCACAACATAGAGCGCTATCGGGTGGTGCAGTGGACGACGGGAAACGTTGGAAAGAGTTCCGTGCGGGCCATTGTCGCCAATCCATCCCTCGACCTGGTGGGGTGTTACGCCTGGTCGCCGGAGAAAGTAGGCCGCGACGTCGGAGAGCTCTGCGGGATCGGACCGCTCGGTGTCTTCGCCACCAACGATGTCGATGCCTTGCTCGAGCTCGAACCGGACTGTGTCGTATACAACCCGATGTGGCTGGACGCCAGTGAACTGGTGCGTATCCTCTCGTCAGGGGTGAACGTCGTCGCCACGGCGGCCTTCATCACTGGTCATAACCTTGGGCCAGGGCGCGACCGGATTGTCGATGCATGTCAACAGGGGGGCTCCACGATGTTCGGTACCGGAATCAGCCCCGGATTTGCCGAACTCTTGGCCATTGTCGCCGCGTCTATCTGTGACCGGATCGACAAGGTCACCGTCAACGAGGCCGCCGACACCACGTTCTATGATTCGCCCGCTACCGAGATCCCTGTGGGATTCGGCAAGCCCATTGACCATCCTGAGCTGCAGTCGATGACGACGCAGGGCACCGCTGTTTTCGGTGAAGCCGTACGGATGGTGGCCGACTCGCTCGGGATCGAGCTCGATGACGTGCGGTGCGAGGCTGAGTACGCGCAGACAACAACTGACCTGGATCTCGGGTCGTGGACGATCGACGCCGGGTGCGTAGCTGGTGTTGCGGCCAGTTGGAAGGGTTCGGTTGGTGGCAGGGTGGTCGTCGAACTCAATGTTCGCTGGAAGAAGGGCCAGACATTGGATCCGGACTGGAGAATCGACCAAGAGGGTTGGGTCATCCAGATCGACGGACGCCCGACCGTGACCGCGACCATTGGCTTTCTGCCCCCGCCGGACTTCCAAGCTGAGACCATGGAGGACTTCATGGTGTTGGGCCACATCATGACGGCGATGCCTCCGATCAACGCCATCCCGGCCGTCGTAGCGGCTGCACCGGGCATCGTCACATACAACGATCTCCCGCTGGTCCTGCCGCGGGGCGGTGTGTCGACCGCCTAATGGGGATCGACCCACTCGGCACACCGCGGCCGCTAGTGGGTCGAGGAGTTGGACTCGAGTCGGGTGATGGTCCCTTCGATGAACGAGCGGCTGATGTCGTGGCCGGCCGTTACGCCGAGGGCCTCCTCCAATGAGAGCACCTGGGTCAAACCCGTCATCATGAGCAGGGCGACGATCGGCGGGAGTGTTTCGTCGCTTATGCCCAGACTCCTCAGCGTGCTGGTCACGGCTCCGAGCTGGACGGCTCGGTACCGGTCGGCGTAGCGGGCGATCTCGGAGCGTATGGCCTTGCGATGATTGGCCAAGGCCACGAACTCCATGTTGAACCTGGCGCCGCGGGGATCGGCGTTTAGCTTCCAGAGGGCTCCAAGGGAGCCGTCCTTGGCGATGGCCCGTTCGACCCGAGCGACGTTCTCGTCGGCGCGACGCCGGAACACCTCCAAGAAGAGATCGTCCATCGTTCGGAAGTAGTAGTGGACGAGCTGTGGCTTGAGGCCTGCTTTGGCCGCCACCTTGCGAGAAGTGACGGCGGCGTACCCCTCCTCGAGCAGCAGCAATTCTGCGGCGTCGAGCAGCTGGGCTCGGGTCTTGGAGTCCACGGCCCCGAGTCGGCGGGTTGAGGGAGAGGACGTCACGGCGAACAGGTTGCCACACCCGCCGGCCCAGTGCTAAGCAAGTGCTCAGTACTGCTGGGCGAGTGCGCAGCAACGGCACGAAAGTGAGATCGGTTTGAGCGACTGGCAGACGACGGACTTCTTCTTCGACGAGTCGCTGGTCGAGGACCCCTACCCGTACTTCGAGGCGCTGCGCTCCGAGTGTCCGGTGCTCGCCCTTCCCCATCTTGGTGTGGTGGCGGTGACCGGTTATGACGAGACGAGTGAGGTCTACCGGGACAACGAGACCTTCTCATCCTGCAACTCGGTCATCGGTCCATTCGCCACCTTTCCTGTTGCCTTCGAGGGCGATGACGTCAGCGACACCGTGGATCGCTATCGGAATCAGCTGCCGATGCACGAGCACATGGTGACCATGGACCCGCCCGACCACACCCGCGAGCGGGCGCTGTTGATGAGGTTGATCACGCCAAAGCGATTGCGGGACAACGAGGCGTTTATCTGGCGACTCGCCGATGAGCAACTGGATTCGTTCATCGGGGACGGTAGATGCGAGTTCATCAAGGCGTACACTCAGCCGTTCGCCATGCTGGTGGTCGCAGATCTGCTCGGAGTGCCCGAGGAGGACCATCAACGCTTCCGTGAAGGATTCGGACTGAGCGGCACCGTCGGCGAGGTGGGTGCCGGTGAGGACGGTAACCCCGGGGAGAACCCACTGGCATGGCTCGATGAATGGTTTGCCGAGTACATCGAGGACCGCCGGCGTCAACCTCGACGGGACGTGCTCACCGACCTGGCCCTCGCCACGTACCCCGATGGCACGACACCGGACGTCACCTCGGTGGTGCGGACCTCCACATTCCTGTTCGCCGCGGGGCAGGAGACAACTGCCCGGCTGCTTGCGGCGGCGATGAAGCATCTTGGCGAACACCCAGAGTTGCAGGACGAACTCAGGGCCGCGAGTGATCGGATTCCGGCCTTCCTGGAGGAGGTACTGCGTGTGGAAAGTCCCGTGAAGGCTGACTTCCGTCTCGCCCGCCGCACGACGACCATAGGAGGCGTCGAGGTTGTCGCCGGTACTCCGGTGATGCTGCTCAATGGAGCAGCCAACCGTGATCCGCGGCACTTCGAATGTCCCGCAGAGTTCGACATTGATCGTCCCAATGCCCAATCCCATGTGGCGTTCGGACGAGGAGCCCACTCCTGCCCGGGCGGCCCGTTGGCTCGAGCCGAAGGCCGGATGAGTATTGAGAGAATCCTTGCCCGCACCCGAAACATCCGCCTCTCCGAGGAGCATCACGGACCCTCTGATGCTCGTCGGTTTCAGTACGAACCGACCTGGATCCTCCGAGGGCTATCCGCACTGCACATCGAGTTCGACGTCGTTGAGGCCGGTCAATGAGCCGCGTCGCCGTAGTCACCGGTGGGGCATCGGGAATCGGCCTCGGTGTTGCCCAGAGCCTGTCCGCCGATGGTCATCCCGTCGCCTTAGCTGACCGGGACGGAGAGGCCGCCGAGACGGCGGCCGAGGAGTTGCGTCAGACTGGAGCGAAGGCCGTCGCTGTCACGATCGATGTCGCCGACAGGGCGTCAGTGAGCATCGGTTTTGACCGTGTTCGGACGGAGCTTGGCCCCATCCAGATCCTCGTCACCAGCGCCGGGATCGAGAGTTTCACCCCAGTCCTCGACATCACCGCCGACGGTTGGGATCGGATCATCGCGGTCAACCTGACCGGCACGTTTGCCTGCGTTCAAGCCGCGTTGCCCGACATGCTGGCTTCCGGATGGGGGCGGATCGTCACCATCTCGTCCTTGAGTGCCCAATCCGGCGCTCCGAACATGGCCCATTATGCCGCGTCCAAGGGAGGTGTCATCGGACTCACCAAGGCGCTGGCTGTCGAACTCGCCCGTAGCGGCATCACCGTCAATACGATCCCGCCCAGCTTGGTGGATACCCCGATGGCCCGAAAGGCCGAAGAGGCCGGTGACTTCCCTGGAGTCGACGTGGTCGGGCCCATGGTCCCCCTCGGTCGGGCGGGGACCCCGGCAGACATCGCCGCGGCTTGCTCGTTCCTATGTTCTGATGGCGGAAGTTACATCACCGGTCAGGTGCTAGGTGTCAACGGCGGAATGTACATCTGAACTGGACACTCTGGTGCGATATCGCCGTTGACCTCTCCGCCAGACGGGGCTGGCCGGCTAGTGACGGACTCGGGTGATGAACGCGGTGAAGGCTGGCTCCCACTGTTCGGTCCAGACAGTCTGCAGCTGCTGGGGCATACCCGAGAGCATCTGGTCCTTCTGTTCCTCGGTGAGGCGCTCGCGGACAAGGCCCAGCGCCAACCAGGGCTTGTCGGCGCTGAAGGACTGCAGCGCGTGTCCAGGAAGTCTCGCCCATTCATCCTGACTGATCCATGCGCTGGCGATGGGGAGGACGGTGGTCTCCTCGTCGTCAAGGTGTGGTCGAAGGACTGCGTCAATCGTTCCGATGAGGGAGATGACCTCGTGGCCACCCTCGACTGAGGGCGAAGCGCGCCAGGTGGCGATGGCCATGCGTGCTTCATTCATCGGGTCGTTGAGTAGGGAGTGCTGGGCGTCGATCTCTTTGAGCACTTCCTTGTGCTCAGCACACCGCTCTTCGAGAATCGGGTAGATCAACTCGTCCTCACCGGTGTGGTGCACGTGAAGGAACTCAAGGACGTTCTCGTAGTACGAAGCTATGACTTCAACACGCTCACCATCGTCGCCGGCCCCGCCCACCAGGTCGGGTGCTGCCTCCAGGGCTTCGACCAGGGCTCGATGCACGGCAATCATGTCAGAAGTCTGGGTGGTGAAACTACCCGGGGTGGTCATCCTCAACAGGCTCCTCTCGGATCGGAACGGCATTAAGGTAGCACCTAGTCGTCTCTCCGTTGCGCTCAGACGAACAGGAGGAAGTGGCGGAGCTGGTCAGTGACGAAGAGCACATCGAGGGGCGGGACGGCCGCCAAGTAGGCAGCCAGAGCGGGCAGCCAGCGGGACAGGGTGATTGGCCCTGGCTCCGGGGTATCCAGCTCCTGCATTGTCTGGTTGATCGGACCCGTCCTTCCGGGCGCCCGGTCTCGGTCATCCCTCCGATTGCCATCGCCCGACATCGTCGCGAAGGCCTCGACGATGAGCCAGGCGGCTCCGCAGTCGGCGAACCAACGTACCCAGTCGAAGCCGGTGGCGAAGAGGACGGTAGTCGTGGCCAGAATCACCGTCCCCAGTCCGAGGCCCACGAGTCGACGGCCTCTCGCCGCCAGAGCCTGCCCCAGGCGGGGCTGCGCCCATCGAATCACCCAGGCGAGTTGCAGTCCGACCAGGACAGCTCCCAGTACCAGTGTTCGGGCCATGGCCGAAGCTGGGATCGCTCCCACTTGGTCGATGGAGGCGTGAATCGAGTTGGGGAGATAGGTGAAGACCGTGTTTCCAGTCAGGTGCAGTCCGGCCACGTCGCCCTGCAGAGCCTGGACCTGTCGAGGCGACGGCAGTCCATAGGTCAGAACAGCGGTCGTAGCCACGATTGGCGGTCCCACGACTACGAGCAGGCGTAGGGCTAGGGCGTGGTCACCTTGCTTCGGCTCAGACCCCTCGAATACGTCCGGTCGGTCTACCGGGCTGATGAGGACCAGGAGCAGTGCCCACGGCACCTCGATGAGGATGACGTCTTCGTGTACCAGGACGAGGGCAGCGAACCCGATGCCGATGGCGGCCAGCCAAGCCATCAGCGCGCGGCGCTCCCAATGCAGGGTCAGACCCAAGGCCACCAACAGCACGAGGGCGAGGAGGTCGGGCCGACGATCGGTGAGGAAGAAGTCGATCGTGAATGGGCTGGCGGCCACGAGCAGGGCCATCGCCCACGACCCCGACGTCCCATGTCGGATGAGCAGCTCTATCAGCACCATGATGGCGATGACGCTCATCCCGACCACGACGTCGGCCACCAAGTCCACTTCCGATCTCGTGGGGAGGCCCACGACCAAGCGGAGCATCTCGCCAAGCAGGCCCCGTCGAATGAAGCCGTGGCCGTAGGTGACTAGGTAGTACGACTGGGTGAAACGCTGATTCCCGAGGGGAACCGGGTCGATGAGCCCCTGCGCCAACTGGAACGCAACCAGAACTGCGGCGAACAGCCTGATCCATCCGGCCGTCCATCTGCTGGCCGCCTCCACGTCCTCCCTCATGGTCCTGTCCATGACCTCATTTCGCTGCGTCGGACCCGTTCCCTGGGATCAATGCCGGCGATCGGAGTCGCCTTGACGGTCGTAGACGGCGGGCCATTTGCAGTCTTACATCAAGCTCCCCCAAAAGCAGCGGTCGTGATCTGTTGCCGGGGCTCAGCCGTACTGTCACCGAGGCGGCGAGAGACGTGAGGTCGTCCGATGCACCACTCCGATACGCAGCCCCAGCGGTACGGCTGTACGAGGCGGCGAACTTCCCGGCGGCGATGCATTGCCTTGGCCTCGACCGCTGCCATTCCGCCGGCAGTGGTGGCCCCGCGGGAGCGGCCAGTTCCGAACGCGCAACCACGGTCAAGATCCAGGAGACCGCAAAGGCTCGGACCGGTCCTCGTGGACGGTCGGGTCATCTCGTATACGTGGGCACTCGTGACATGTCCGATCGCTCGACCTGCACCGGAGACTGCGCCAGACAGTGGCGTCCGTTGGTCTTGGATCCCGGTGGGCAGGACCGGCCTCGGTGTCGTCCGGAGGCGAATCATCGACTGCAGGTCACGGTGCACGGGAGGTCTCACTACCTCTACGTCGGCACCGACGCCTGGGTCAGGCCCGGGGTCAGGAGGCAACGGAACGTTTCTCGTGGTGACGCAGAGCGGACGGCCGCGACGGGTTGGTCCTGACCCAGCAGCGCAGCCTCCGACGTCGACCGCGGCCGGGATGCCTCCGCGGACGGGTACGGCCCCCTCGACCCCCGCTCCGGCAACGAGCCCCCTCGGGGCCCGGCTCGCCGAGCGGGCCGGGTTCGACCGTTCCCGTGGTTCTACCCACCTAGCCCGCCAGCCACCAGCCCGCCAGCCCTGCAGTCACAAGGGCGCCGACGACAGCACCCCCTGCAGGTGGCGGAGTCGCGTACTAGCCGGTGCTCTGGTCATCTGCCTGGGGTGATCCGGTCGGACGTCTCGGCCGTACTGCCTAAGAGAGGGGCACGCGTATGAACAGGAGCGACATGGAAGACCAACCGATGCAGAGTGCTCGAACGAGGGTGGTCCGCTGGGCGGTCATCATGGGGTCGGTGGTGGCCATGGCCTCGGCCCTCATGACCGCGGTGCTGCCTGGCTCGGAAGCTGGGGCGACCTCGATGTCGACCACGATCACGACGGCCCAGAGCAAGACCTGGGGAAAGATTCTGGTGCTGAGCGACGGTATCGCCGTGTACCGGCTCACCACGGACCCGAAGAACAAGAGCGTCTGTACGGGGACCTGCGCCAAGATCTGGCCCCCGGTGCTGCTGGTTGCCGGGCAGAAGGGCCCGACCGGAAAGGGCGTCAGCGGTCTGGGGGTGATCACCCGGTCGGGCGGAGCCCGCCAGGTCACCTATAGGGGGGTTCCCCTCTATCGGTTCATTGGCGACCACACCGCCGGACAGACCACCGGGAACATCAAGGACACATGGGGCCGCTGGTGGGTCGTGAATCCGGG
Organism: uncultured Acidimicrobiaceae bacterium; assembly: GCA_963835465.1. Lineage (GTDB taxonomy): Bacteria > Actinomycetota > Acidimicrobiia > Acidimicrobiales > RAAP-2 > Bog-756. Next base: position 173,367 of record CAWIFR010000003.1, on the reverse strand, counting down.
TAATCCGCATGCAGCGCCCACCGCCGCCCATTCAAGCGGTGGAGGCTCGGCGCCGACGACTGTCGCCGGCTCGGGTGCTGCGTACTGAGTGGTGGACCTCATTGATTCGACGCTTGGGTCCACCGCCCGTCCGGTGTCCGCTTTCCAGCCGCGAGAATCGGCACCAGACAGTCCCCTTCGGATCGCCACCTGGTCCGGTGTCGTAGCCGTGGCCGGAACAGTGGTGTGGTTGGGCGTCGTCGGGATCACGACCCTCGCCCAGACTGGTGATCTGTGGGCAGCACTGAGGGCGGCGCAGGGAAGGACGGTGGGCCCTGCCCTCCTCTGCACCGTGGCCGCCCTCCTGATCGCCGAGCGCCTGTGGCCAGCGGTGCGCCGACCATTCCTAGCTCGGGCCCATCTGGTTGACGCCGGGTACCTCCTCCTGTTCGCCGTTGCCGTCGCACCCCTACTGACGCTGGTGGAGACCGGCTTCGCTGTGGGGGTGACTCGGTACGCCCACTTCCTCATCCTGGGTCGCCTGCCTCTCGTGCCCCAATTGCTGGTGGTGGCGGGGACGCTGGTGGCGATCGATGCCATGAACTGGGCCGCGCACGTGGTCAACCATCGATCGGCCCCCCTCTGGAGGCTGCACGCGCTCCACCACTCCCAGGAGGATATGAGTGTGTTGACGACCTTCCGGACGCACCCCCTGGTCCACACCACGTATCTCGGCGCGCTCCTTCCTGCCCTGGTCCTGGGAGCGAGTGGCCCGGTACCGGCCGCTGCGTTGGTCGCCTATGGCAGCCTTGTCACACTTCCCCACGCCAATCTGCCGTGGTCCTTTGGATCGCTCGGGCGGGTCGTCGTGAGTCCCGCCTATCACCGGCTGCATCACGCCAGTGCCCCAATTGATGATCGTGGAACAGTCAACTTCGGCTTCGTCCTGGTCTGCTGGGACCAACTGGCACGCCGCGCCGAGTTCCCCGGAAACGAGGTGCCCGTGGCCACGGGAATCGCCGGCCGGCCGGTGCCCGTCGAGCAGGCGGTGTCGGGGCGGCAGGCCGTCCAGGTGGTACTCGCCCAGCTATCCCAGCCGTTCCGCCTCCGTAGCCCCATGGACGGCCGGTCATGACCGATCTCGCCGTCCGGGCCCGCCAGGCCAACGATCAGATCCAGTCTGCCAAGGAGGCGCCCGTCGCCCGCGATGCGGCCCTAGTGGTCGTGCGTCTCGCCCTGGCCTGGATCTTCATCTATCACGGAGCCGGAACCCTCTTTGGAGCGTTCGGGCAATCCGGGATCCACGGCCACGCCGTGTTCTTCGCCAACGTCGCTCACCTCCGGCCGGGCACCTTCTTCGCCGTGCTGAGCGGGGTCATCGAGTTCTTCGGCGGGATCGCGGTGGGTGTGGGCATCCTGGGGCGCTTGGCCGCATCGGCACTGGTGGGCGACATGATCATCGCCATGGTCACTGTCACCTGGAGCAACGGCATCGTGTCGAACGCCGCTGGCTCTGGGTACGAGTTGAATGTCGCCTTGGCTGCACTCGCCCTGGTCATCGTGCTGCTGGGGACGGGCCGCTTCTCACTCGATGTGTTGCTGCGGCAGAAGTTCGCGTCGGCTGGTGACCAGCGGTGAGCGCCGTCGGGCCGATCGGGTCATGCTTGTACACGATGGACATGGTCCCGAACGAGCGGAGAGCACGTCGCCGCCGCCGATGGACTGGGATCCGAGATGCTTCGGACGAAGCCCTGGTGGCCGGAATGTCCGCGGGGGACGATCGTGCCGCCGAAGCCTTCGTTCGGCGACACGAGTCCCGGGTCTTCGGGATCGCCTTGGCCGTCACCAGCGACCGGGCCACGGCTGAAGATGTAGCCCAGGAGGCCTTCGTGCGAGCCTGGCGCCATGCTGCCGTCTTCGACCCGCGACGGGCTTCGGCCACGTCGTGGCTGTCCACCATCACTCGCAATCTGGCAATCGATGCCCTCCGACTCCGTCGGTCCACCCCCGTCGATCCCGGTGATGCGATCTGGTTCGGGGCCGATGAGGACCGGATCGGACCGGAGGCCCTCGGAGAGCACGGCGATGCGATGGAAAGGGTGCGGACCGCCCTTCGCACCATTCCTGTCGAGCAGCGCCGGGCCCTGGTGCGGTCGGCGTTCTACGGGCAGAGTGCGACCGAGATCGCCGATCTCGAGAACATCCCCGTGGGAACGGCTAAGAGTCGGATTCGTCTTGGCTTGGCTCGAGTCCGTGAGATCCTCGATGGAGAGGAGGCCTGATGGAGCCGACAGCCCCCGGATCTGAGTGTGATGGGTTCGAAGACGACCTGGCCGCCCTGGCCGTGGGCAGCCTCACCGGCCATGACCGAGCCAGGATGTTGGCTCACCTCGAAAGCTGCCCCCGATGCACCGCCCGGCTGGAAGAGCTCTCGGGCGCGACCGATGCCCTGACTGCGCTAGTTCCCGAAGTCACACCGCCCGAGGGATTCGCCGAGCGGACCGTGGCCCGCTTCCGAGCCGAACAGAAGACGACCCGACGGCCATTGACCGGTCGCCTGCTCGCAGCGGCCGCCGTCGTGGTCACGTTGGCTCTCGGTGCCGGCGTGGGGGAGGTAGTTGCCGTCTCACAAGGGGCGGCTCCAGCGACCGCCTTCCGGACCGCCCCTCTGCATTCGACCCGGGGGACCGAGGGCACTGTGGTGCTTACGTCGACCGGTGAGCGCGGATGGCTTGTCATGACGCTCCATGACGCCCCAGAAGCGGGCATGGTGACCTGTTCGATCGTCCTGGTCGACGGCACCCGTCAGGTGGTCGGCCGGTTCTCCCTGGCCGACGGGTACGGCTCCTGGGTTGCTGTACTTCCGGTGGCGGCCACAACTGTGCGTGCGGTCAGGGTCGTGGATGGGTCGGGAAGCGTTGTGGCGACGGGACGGTTGACCTGACTCTCGTCGCCGGCCGGGGTGGCCTCTCGGGCGCCGAGGCTCGGGCCGTCGTGAGCCTGCCGACAGCCATACGACGGCGTCCGGGCCTGACCGGGTCCCCGTCGTCGTGGCCCTGGTGAGCGGGCACTGAGCGCGGCCAGACCGAGAAGCATGACCAGCGGTCCCGTACCCGGATCGGTGGCCTGCCCGCTGAAGAACTGACCGAAGCTCTGTCCCGCTGCCCAGAACAGGCCGGCCAGCATGATGCCGCTCCAGATGGCGAGTGAGCGCAGGGTCCCGTTGCCCAAGGAGGCGAGCCCGATGGCCAGCCCGAGTCCCACCAGCAGGGCGGTGGCCCCGCCACCCAAGAGGTGTGTCCCCCTCCCGAGCCATCGATCGAAGTCAGCCAGCCACGCTGGTACCGAGGTGGCGTTGGCCTGGAGCTCGACGGCGAGGCTCGATGCGGGTCGGTTGTCCGGGAGGAGGTCCAGGACGGCAGCGCCCACCCAAAACCCTGCCCACACCGGTAGGAGCCAGTGAGGGATAGGGTCGGCCCGTCGATTCGCAGAGCCGTTGGGAGGTGCCCGCCGCGTGGGCCAGGCCGCCACGGCCAGGACGAGATAGATGGCGGCGGCACCCGGTGCGCCGGCCAGAGCCGTGGTGTGGCCACCGGCCAGTCCACCTAGTCCCTCACCCAGGTACCAAACTCCCACGGCCCAGAACACCGACGTAACGATGGCTAGTCGACGGGTCCGCTGAACGAGAAGGCCGACCCCGATGGCCAACTGGATGCCGGCGAAGAAGGAATTGAAGGTGACGGGTTGATGGGCGATCAACTCGACGTTCCACTCCATTCCGGACCGCCGACGGGCGCTACAGGGGTCGGCTCAGGTGCTCCACTGCTGAAGGTAGAGGCGGGCGTGGGACGCCTGCTGGATGCGGTCCATGAAGTTCTCACCGATTTCATCGGTCAGCTCCTGGTTGCCGATCCATCGCCCTTGAGGTGCTTCCCGGCTCACCCGTTGCATGATTGCGCTCAGACCTTGGCAGGCCGAAATCAACTCTCGGAAGTTGATGCCGAAATTGTCGTCGGGGCATCGCCGCGACTCGAGCCATGTCTGGGCGTGCCGGGTGGCGGCATTGAGCTGGTCGCAGGCGGCCAGCACCACGACGGCAGGCGACTCAGAAGTCGAGATCAGACGATCCTCGGCTTCCATCAGCGAGCGCACGATCGGCCACGCTTCTGACAGCCAGCGCTGTACGGAGCGCCGGTTGTGCCTCACCCGATCTGCCTCTCGAACATCGCCACCGGACCATTCTGCCGACAATCGGAGGACCGCTCACATCTGCGCGCGCTCAGCTACACCGCTGACGCAGGCAGTGGTGACGCTCAGCGTGGGCTTGTCGTCACGGCGACAGACAGCAGCTGGTCAGCCCGCAGCCGAGCCATAGAACGGCGCGTGGAACGAGAAGACCCCACCATCCGAAGCCACCAGCCAGTAGCCGTTCCCCTCGTTGTCGTTGATGGTGGTGACGATGGGCCGATTCAGCCTCATGAGGCCGGTACCGCCGTAGAACGGCATATTGAAGCCGGTGAACACGCCGCCGTCCGCCGCCACCAGTCGGTATCCGGAGCCGTCGGCCACGGCGTCGATACCCACGATGGGCTGGTTCAGGCGCATGCCTCCGGTGGCACCATCGAATGGGGCGTTGAAGTTGAAGACCCCGCCGTCGGAGGCCACCAGCCAGTACCCGCCGGTGACCCGATCGACGGCCATGCCGACGATGGGCTTGTTCAGCTTCATGAGACCAGTGCCCCCGTAGAAGGTGGCGTTGAACGAGAACACCCCGCCGTCGGAGGCCACCAGCCAGTACCCCGTGCCGTCCGGGGTGGCGCCCATGCCCACGATGGGCTTATTGAGCCGCAAGTTGCCCGTGGAGCCCTCGAAGGGGGCACCGAACGAGAACACCCCGCCGTCGGAGGCCACCAGCCAGTACCCCCCCGTCGTCGGGTCCGCGGCCATGCCCACGATGGGCCGGTTGAGGCGGGTCCCGGTCATGCCCCCGTAGCAAACCGCGGCGCCGAAGGCGGCGACGTCCCCGTACTTGTCGACCTCGTAGTAGCCCGAGCCGTCGTCGAGGGCCGTCGCGGCCACGACGGCGCCCGACGGGAGGCTGGATGAGCACCCGGGTTGCCCCGAACCGGCGCCGAAGGATGCCGGTGCGGGAATCGAGATCTGATTGGCCGCGCCGGGCCACGACAGCTTGCCGCTCCCGTCGATGGCGGCCACGGCGTAGGTGTAGGTGGCGCCCGGCACCGCGGTGGTGTCCGTGAAGGTGGTGGCCGACCCGGCCACCGTCGCCAACGTGGTGCCATTGCGGTCGATGCGGTACGACGCGATCGAACCACCCGACTCGGATGAGGGCGACCACCGGATCACGGCCGAGGTGGTCGATGTCGCCGCCGCGGTGACGTTGGCCGGCGTCGAGGGCCCTGCGGCGGACGGGTACGAGTACGACTGCACATCGAAGGCCTGCCCGGCCGCGTTGTACGGGGTGACGGTCACCGTGGTGCCGTTGACCGTGACCTTCAAGAAGTTGTAGACGTCGGCTTCGGAGGTCGGCGTCGGCGCGCCGCCATTGGTACTGCAGGCCGAACCGGTCTTTTGGTTCGGGTTCCACCCCAGTGCGTAGATGTCCTTGTAGACCGCGGTCGGACCATGCGTGAGGTCGGTGCAGGTCAGTCCCATGAGCACCGGCTCGAGCACCCCGCCACCCCCGCCGGTGACGTAGTTGGTGATCTGGCCCGGGCCGTTCGGCACGATCCGTTGGTAGGTGTGGGCATGCCCGTTGAACGCCAGCTGGACGCCGTTGCGGGCGAGTAGGGCTTCCAGGCTGGTCGACGCGTTGGGATTGGCCGAGCTGTTCTGCAGGTAGGGATCCGAGGGCTGGGTGGCGTTGTCTGAGCGCAACGGGTAATGGAAGACCGCCATCTTCACCCCTCCGGGGTGCTGGGCCAGGTCGCGCTGGAGCCACTGGTACTCGGGTGAATTGGGCTGCCAATGTTCGTCAGCGTCCGCCTGGTAGGGCTCACAGTAGATGGCCGGAGTGACGCCCGGGGTTCCGCACAATGCCCCCGTCGTGGTCCCGAGCTTGTTGGCCACGGAGTCCGACCATGCGACATCGAGTACATAGACGCGGACGCCGCCCGTGGAGAAGGCGTACCAGTTGTCTGGTGAGCCACCGACGATCCCGTCGGTCCCGGAGTAGCTGTCGTAGGCGTAGGTCCCCCCCGAAGCCGCCGCGGTGTTCGAGGTCGGGAATACCTTGAGCGGGTTGATGTTTTGGCCGTGGTCGCCAGGGCCGGCGAAGATGGGGATCCCGCCGGTCAGTGGGTAGTAGTTCGGTCCGAAGATATTGCTGACTTCGGGCTGGGTGCCTGTCTGCTGCAGGTCGCCGAAGGTCGTCTGGGTGGTCCCGCTGTAGGCGATGTCCCCTGCGGACACGAGGAAGCCGGCGCCCGAGATTCCGATCAGGCGATCGAGTGCCGCCTGATCAGGATTCACCCCGCCCGGGTAGGGAATGTCATTGGTCGCGTTCGCGCTGGTGAAGTAGTAGTTCTCTCCGGTGTCGTCGATCACATCGAAGCTCACCGGGGTCGAGGCTTGTGCGCTGGAGGCGCTGAGTGTGGTGAAGTACTGGACGGGTTGAGCCGTCGGCAGGAGATCAACCGCACCGGAGCGGTTGCCCGAGAAGACCGCGTAGCAGTACTGGGTCCCGGGGGATAGGCCGGTGAGGTCGACCGAGGACTGGAACTCGGCGACGGCATTGACGGTGAACTGGCGGCTAGTGAGGCTCGGCGAGGAAAATCCGTTGATCGGATTGGTGGGTCCTGGGAGTGTGCCCGGAGCCGACGCCGCCGACGGTGACCAGACTGTGACCGAGCCGGGGCACGCGCCGTTGACCACGGGCGCGGCCAGGACGGACCCGGGCGTGGCCGACGTCATGGCCCAATTCACTGAGGCCGACGTCTGGGTCAGGTCCGTCACGTAGGGGGCACGGGTCAGCAGTGGGTTGTACCCGGTGTAGGGCGTGACAGGCTGGGGGCCCACCGCTGATGCGGTACCCATCAGGACTACTGAACAGACCAGTCCGACCAAGGCGACGACACCGCACGCCGATGTCACGGCTACCCGCTTGTTCATTTCACCCCACTCATACGCCAGTGCGGTGAAAGTTACCGCAAATGAAAACTCCCGACAAAAGTTCACATGGAGCGCAAATCGGGCGACCGGATTTGACGTGTACTTTGGCTTCGCCTCAGCCAATTTGTTGCCGTAGCGTACTCACGTGACCACGCAGCGCGGTTTGTGGGAACCGCTACGGGACAGGCGATGGGGCATTCGGACCCCGGCCTCTTGGTTCGCCCAGTTCCCCCGGGACGGGCGCCGGTGCCGAGCAAGTCACTTGCCTTCCTGGGGTCAATTTCGAACAGTCTGGTCGGGAAGAGCCTCTGTTGGAATCGATATGGAGTCCTCAATTGCGCACATGCGATGCTTCTAGCAGCGCTGGAATTGGTGTGACGTAGGTCGGCCGTGGGGGAACTTCCCTACTCAACCAATCCGCCGGTGTGGGTGCTCGCTTAGGTGCTCCGGTGGGCGAGACAGTCGCTGTACTAGTCGGTTCATTTTGCGTACTGGCTGGTAGAGGTGGTGGCTGGTGTGTGCGCCGGCCATCGGTCGCCCAGTGGGCGGAAGCGTCTTGCTCGGGGAGCCCGACCTCAGCCCGGGCGGCTGGTGCTGTCGATGGCCGGACGGCCCATTAGGAGGAACAATCCACCCGGTGGAGCGGTTCATTGCCGGACGGGACGGACCGGAGTCGGAGCCGGGCGGCGTCGCCGAGCCGGTTCGATGGGAATCGCGTGGAGATCTGCGGTGGCTGGCGGAAGGCCGGAGTATCGCCCCGGCTCTTGCCGTGACCCAAGGCGTCGTCACCGAAGGTGGTCACCTCACCACGGTGACCGTTCACGGTGTCGGTCATGTACCTGGTGGGGACGGGCCACCCTCGGCGCCGCCAACCCGGTGCATCTGACCGCGTCGGGCTACCGGTTGGTGGCCTCGGACGGTGGGATCCTCACCCTGGGGAGCCATCTGTTCGGGGGCGGAACCGGAGGTGTCCAAGAGCACCAGACATTCCCCGGCCCGGGCAATGGAGGTGGGTAACATCGCCAGGTGAGCGACCTCCCTCTCAACTGCCTCTGCCAGCCTGATGCCTGGAACGACCCCGACTGGAGGGCTGTCGGTCGCCTGCTGGCCCTTCCCCAAGATGAGGGATGGCTGCACCGGAAGGTCTTTGAGTGGGTGCAGTGCGTGTACGGCCTCGAGCGACTGGCGGCCCTGGGTCCTGATACGCGGGCGCTGGGAGTGGGTGCCGGCCATGAGTGTGTTCTCTACTACCTGGCCAACCGGACCCGGTTGACCGTGGGCACCGACCTCTACGGCGGCGCGTTCGCCGGCAGCATTGCCGCCGAGGCCGACCCGGCGTTCCTGACCGACCCCGGGTCGTTCGCTCCGTTCCGCTATCGCGAGGACCACCTGGCCGGGCTTCCAGCTGACGGCCTCGCCCTGCCGTTCATCTCGGACAGTTTCGACGTGGTCTACTCACTCAGCTCCATTGAGCACTTCGGCGGCCATGACAAGGCGGCCGCATCCGTTCGTGAGATGTCCCGCGTCCTGAGGCCAGGAGGAGTGGCCTGTGTGGCCACCGAGTTCATCATGGAAGGCGGTCAGCACGGGGAGTACTTCACTGTCGATGACCTCCACCATTGGATCCTGAGGGCCTCGCCCGACCTGGAGCTGGTAGAGCCCATCGACTTCACACCTCCCGGGCGACAGTATTTCGACGATCCCGTCTGCCTGCCTGGTGACCCGCTGCACACGCCGCATGTCGTCCTGGCCATCGACCAGTGGCGCTTCACCTCCATCGTGCTGTTCTTCACCAAGCGCCGGGCAGGCCCGTCGGGCCTGCGGTCACGGGCCCGACGGCTGCTCCACGGCTGACGAAACGACGCTCCTGGCGTCAGCCGACAGGGCCGGCTCCACACGGACGCGCCGGGCCGAACTCGAAGGGTCCGGCCCGAAGGCGGGCAGGCGGAGCAGGCCCATGATGAACAGGATCCACACGCCCAGCCGCACCTCGGCCACCCCTTCGATGGTGTGCCGCGTGACTTCCTGCCCGTCTCCGTGCCAGGCCACCAGCATGCCGGCCAGGCCGACCAGCATGAGCACCAGTACCGTCCACGAGGCCCGGTGCCGCCAGCTGTCGGAGACGATGCCCAGGTACACGGCGACGGCCGCCAGCACCAGCTCCTCCGGCAGCGCCGGCCACAGCAAGGTGGTCAGGGGTGAGCGCAGGATGTGGTTGGCCGGGGCGTAGAAGAGGAGGTTCCCGTGGGCGAAGTTGAAGGCGCGCTCAGGGCGCTGAAGGGGCGCGCTGAGCACATAGCCTGGGTGAGTGACCAGCCAGAGCAGATAGGTGCGGCCGCCATCGGCGCGTAGCCATCGCTCGAGGGGTTGGAAGGCCGGGTCATGAGGTGAGATGCCGACCACCTCGGCCCCGCCGGGCGGTGCGGCGGTCGCCCTGGCCAGCTGGTCGATGCGCTGCTGCTGGGGCATCCCATGGGCCGCAAACCAGGCCACCCGATCGGGGAAGGGGAAGACGCGGACGAAGAGGACGTCGGCGGCGTTCAGTGTCGTCCGGTGGGAGGACAAGGTGCCCCACCCACAGAGGGTCACCGCCCCGAGCAGGCAGAGGGTCAGGGCGCCGGCTCGCCACCCGGTGTTCCGGTCGGTGCCGATACGGCTGATGGCATAGATGCCGATGACCAAGGCCAGCATCCCCACTGTCCATACCTGGGCGTCGCGAGTGGCGGCGAAGCCCAAGCAGGCTACGGCGGTGGCTGCCAGCCGGCCCCAGGTCGGGTGCCGTGCGGCGGCGATGAAGCCGGCAACCACCAGGGCCAGGAGGCTGAGCGACAGGGATTCGGACAGTTCGGAGCGGTTCCACAACACGATGGGCAGGGTGCTGGCGAAGGCGAGGACGGCGAAGCCGGCGGCCAACCGGCGCCAACCCGGGCCCACCAGTCGACTTACCGTCCAAGCCAGCGTCCCCCAGGCCAGGGCGGCCACTACGGCTTGGAAGGTGACGATGGACGAGCCACTCCCCACCACCTTGATGAGCAGCGGGATCAACGGCGGGCGCGGCCCGACCCACAGGGCCCGGGACCACACGGCCCGGTGGGCCATGCCCACGTACACGGTCGAGTCGTTCCACACCAAGGGAGGGCCCAGGCGAGCCTGGATGATCAGGTATGCGGCGAAGGCGCTCCAGCCCACCACCGCCACCACGGACGACACCGTCACCGCACCGTCGAGCCGCCGCCAGCCACCCGTCATCGCCAGTCTTGCTCTCCCACGGCCGGCGCACCGGGCCATCGACGGTGACGGACGGCGATCTGGAGCATCTACCCTCCGGAGTCGAGTGGAGGTTAGCCAACCCTGCCCGAACGAATCCCTCCGCCGGAGTGGGCGGGACGAGTTGCCGGTGGCCTCGTTCATCCCTTGAGTTCGTCGAGCGCTGATTCGAACAGATCACCATGCCGGTCGACATCGGGACTGGTGGTGTCGGGGCAGGTCAGGATCATGTTGTGGAACGGGGTGATGAGCACGCCCCGATTGCTCATGTAGAGGTGCATGTATTCGTTGAGCTGGATGTCCTCGGCCCGGGCGGACTCGGTTCCGTTGGCCGGGGCCGGGGCACAAAAGCGGTACTCGGTCCGCGCCCCGAGCCGCGACACCGTCCAGTTCCTGCCGTGGTCGGCGATGGCACGTTCCACCCGGTCGGCCAGTCGCTGGGCCAGATCGCACATGCCCGCGAAAGCCTCATCGGTGAGCACGCGCTCCAGGGTGGCCCGGGCCGCCGCCATGCTGAGGGCGTTGCCGGCCAAGGTTCCGCCGACACCGCCGACGTCGACGATGTCGGCGGTGTCGCCGACGAGGTCGAGGAGCGAGCTGGCCAGCTGCTCGCTGAGGCCGAAGGCGCCGATGGGGATGCCCCCGGCGATGGCCTTCCCGATCGTCAGGATGTCGGGACGCAGGCCCCAGGCACCTGTGGCCCCACCTGGTCCCGCCGAGAAGGTGTGGGTCTCGTCGACCATGAGCAGTGTGCCGGTCTCGTCGCACAGGGCTCGCAGGCCAGCGTGAAAGCCCTCCTCGGGTAGGACGATCCCAATGTTGGTGAGAGCCGGCTCGGTGAGTACTGCGGCGACGTGCCCGGTACGCAATACCTGTGCCAGCGTTTCGAGATCGTTGAACTCCACGGCCACGGTGGTCTCGGCCGGGTCGATCGCCGGGGCCACGTTGCCGGGTCGGGAGACAGTGGTGCCGCCGGGCCCCGTGACTACGAACGCCTCGTCCACACTTCCGTGGTAGCAGTAGGAGAACACCAGGACCAGAGGACGGCCGGTGGCCAGCCTGGCCAATCGCAGGGCCCAACGGTTCGCGTCGGTGGCGCTCAGCGCGAACGACCATTTGGCCATGCCGAACCTTCGGCTGAGCTCGGCGGCCACCCATTCGGCGTCTTCATCGGGCAACATGGCAGTGATCCCACCCAGTGTCTCGATTCTCCGCTGGACGGCTTCGGTCACCGGTCGGGGACTGTGGCCAGCCATGGCCCCGGTATCCCCCAGAGCGAAGTCCACGTAGCTGTGTCCGTCGACGTCGATGACCTGCGCCCCGCGGGCCCGATCCAGAGCCAGGGGGAAGCCTCCGGCCCAGTTGGCCATCCAGGTCATCGGCACGCCGGTGAAGAGGTGGTCAGCGTGCGTGAACTGCTGCCACGATCCGGGGTTGCGGCGCCGGTGCAACCGTCGCTCCTCGTCGAGCAGGCGAGCGAGTCGGGCCCGATCCACGCGGTCCATCCCGGAGGACGCCGGGTCGGTCACGGGGTTGACACTGCCCGGAGTCCGGTCGGGTGCCGTGCTATTCGTTGACGTAGTAGCCGTTGGCGATGCCCAGCTTGTCCGGAAGGGATTCGACCAGGCGGCTGACCGCCCCGTAGTCGCCCTCCTTCCACGCCTCGGCGATCGTCCGGTCGGCCAGCTCCCGGTGCCGGGTGAAGTTCCACCACCGGGTCACGTCGCTGTCGCTGTATCCCTTGTTGGCCAAGATGATGTTGAGACGGGTGGCCTCCCATGCCGCCTCATCGGTGTTCATTTCCCCGGATGGGGGGACCAGCCGAGGCCCCTCGGAGTCCCGCTCCATCTCGTAGGCGATCTCGCGGTCAAGGTCCCGCGAGACGTGGCCCCGGATGGTCTTCAGGGAACCACCGGTCAGGGCGATCCGGTCGGTCACCCGCCGCTCACGCTCGGCCTCGAGGCTGCGGGACCAGAGGCGCTGGGCGGTCGCATCGACGTCGCCCGCGGTCACTCGGAGGCGGAGTCTCCGCTCGATCCGTTCGGCGGTCTTCTGGGGGGCGGCCGGGGGAACGTCGGCACCCCGCCGTCCGCGCTGCTGGCGGTCGTCGGGATCGGCGGTGCGCCGGTCGCCGCGGCGACGGTCCGGAACCTCTCCTCCGGGTGCGAAGCGGGTCGGCGCAACCATCAGATCGGCGGCCGTCGGTGCCTGTGTGGCGGCCGCCGACGTTTCCGGCTGGGCGGGAACCGCCCTACTCGTGGTGGGAGAGGCGTAACTCTCCGGCGGGAAGATGTCGCCGGTCGTTCCGGCGATGGCCGCGCCCAGGTAGGCGGCTGTCCACTCACTCTCACCGACGGCAACCGTCGGGGCTCCGGTGGCGGTCAGGCGGGCCACGGGTACGTCGAGACAGGCGGCCACCACGATGGCTTCGGTGAATCCGAGCCTCCGGTTGGTGGTCTCCACCTGCGCCACCGTCTCGCGGGTCCAGGCGATCCCCCGAAGAAGCATCTCGTCGGCCAGGGCCTGCTGGGTGAGGTTGGCCTTGGACCTCAGCGCGGCGACGTTGCGGCGCACGATGTCCTCGATCCCTTTGGTCGTCTCACCATTCATGGACTCATCGTAGCGCTTTCTTGTTAGAAATTTGAACATCAACGACAGCCCATACGTGGAGTTTCTTCCTATGAACTGGGAGTTATTCGTCGATGGCCCATACCCACGATGAAACTCTGAACAAGGCAGCCACAGAGGCCGAGGCCGGGGCCGGGGCCGGGGCCGGGGCCGGGGCCGGGGCCGGCCAGCCGGGTCGGACCGAGGTACGAAGCTGGGCCGTCCGTCCTCGGGGCGGTGCCCCGCACACCCTGGTAACAGCGCATTTCTCGAAGACCTGCCCTCGGGATCCGAGTGGAGAGAAGGGGTCAGGGCGAGCGCGCACCCGTCGTTCGGTGGACGCCGTCTGCCTCACCAAGGGGAGGGGGGTGGGAGGTTCCACTGCTTCCATGATGACTGCTCGGTCACCGGGGCAGGGGGACCCCGGCGTCAGGCTCAGAGGTCGACGACCCTCCTCGCAGGTCCCTTTTCCCAATTCCCGCTACAGCTTCGGGACGCTCTTTCCGATCATTGGGTAGAGGGTTACGAAACAAAAAGGGGCAGGAAAGACTTTGACGATCGACCCGTTTCATGTGCGCAGGTTCAGCGAGTGGTCAGACGCCGACTTCGATCTCGAGGATCTGGAGTTGCCGGCGGCGCCTCAGTGGAACCGCTGCGGCGCCGTGCACTGCATTGATCGGGGACCGTGGATCGGGACCCTGGTGTGCTGCATCAGGCGCAGCGGCCACGAGGACGGTCACTCCATGTCGCTCGGCGACGAGGGCGCTCCGGACTACTGGCGCGAGACCTGGTTGTAGCCTCCAGGCCGGCGTCGGCCGCCTTGTCGCACAACCCACTCAGGCCGCCGGGAGTTCGGCCGCTCTCACGAATCCAGCGGGAGCTCTCCCAGAACAACGCCTGCGTCGGGAGGTAGGACGCCGCTGAATGGCTGGCCTTCGAAGGCCAGATCGGTGGCGAACTCGACCGGGCGTCCGACCAACCTCTCGGCGTCAGGTCCGTCCAGCTCGACCGATTCACCGGTGCAGTTGATCGCCACCACCCATGCCTCCTCGCTCGAGGCACGGCGGTAGCCCAGCACGCCGTCGCCCAGCTCCAGCAGGTCGAACTCGCCCAGGGAGAGGGCGACCGTTCGGCGACGCAGGGCCAAGAGGCGTCGGTACAGGTGGAGGATGGAGTTCGGGTCCGAGCGCAGGTCGAGGTGGTTCCGGTGGTCGGAGTCCGGGGGGAAGGGCAGCCATACCTCCGCGTCCGCGGCAGTGGGCCAGCCATGGTCGGGGCTCCCGGTCCAGGGCAGCGGGGAGCGGCACCCGTCCCGGCCACCCGGGTCGACTCGTCGTTCCGGGGGGACGAGCCCGTCGACCAGTCCGAGCTCCTCCCCCTGGTAGAGGAAGGGGGTGCCCCGCAGGGTCAGGAGCAGGACCGCTGCGGCCCGGGCCCGGGCCTCGCTGCGTCGCTCGGTGGTCGCCGGGTCGTCCCCGTGCTTGGCCGCGGCCCGGTCGTAGCGGGTGCGGTGCCTTGGGTTGTCGTGATTGGAGAGCACCCAGGTGGGCCAGGCATCCCTCGGGGCGAGGGCGGCCACGGTCTGCTCGATACATGCGGTCCACGCCGCCTGCTGCCAGCGGGCGAAGAGCGGGGGGAAGTTGAAGGCGAGGTGGAGCTCGTCGTCGTGCCCATAGTAGGTGGCTACCGCCTCGGTGGTGAGTAGGTAGACCTCGCCCACGATGACGCGGTCGTCCGGATAGGCGTCGAATAGCCTGCGAAGGGCTCGGAGCCGGTCGTGGGTGACGGGGACATCGTTCAGGGCGCTGTGGGGGATCCCGGCCGTGGGGGGCGGATCATCGGGGAGATCGGGGTCCTTGCCGATGCAGTGGATGACGTCGGCGCGGACACCGTCGACTCCCCGGTCAAGCCAGAAGCGGAGGACGTCGTGCATGGCCTCCTCCACGGCGGGCTCGTCCCAGTTGAGGTCGGGCTGGGCTGACTCGAACAGATGCAGGTACCACTGACCCGACAGCTCGTCCAGGGTCCAGGCCGGGGCGGTCAGGTCGAACGAGGCCACCCAGTTGTTGGGCGGCGTGCCGTCGGGGGAGGCGTCCCGCCACACATACCAGTCGCGGTGGTGGCTGTGCGGCCCCGATCGCGAGTCGACGAACCACGGGTGCTGGTCGGAGGTGTGGTTGGGAACCCAGTCGATGATCACTCTGAGGCCGAGCTGGTGAGCCTCGTCCACCAGTCGATCGAACTCCTCGAGGGTGCCGAATCTCGGGTCGACATCGCAGTAGTCGCTCACGTCGTAGCCGAAGTCGACCATCGGCGAGGGGAAGAACGGAGAGATCCACAGGGCGTCCACCCCCAGCCAGGCGAGGTCGGCCAGATGGGCCCGGATCCCACCGAGATCGCCGATCCCGTCCCCGTCTGAGTCGGCGAACGATCGGGGGTAGACCTGATAGAAGACAGCCGACTTCCACCACGGCGCCTCGCTGGGCGGTGCTGCAGCGTGCCCCCCGGAGGAGGCGGAATGTCGGCTGGCCACCGGCGCCGAACCCGGCCTCAGGCCTCGGCGTGCGCTCTGACCCGCGCCAGAGTGACCTGGATGTTGGACCGGTTGAGCGCGTCGGCGTCCGAGGTGCCGCGGACCAGAGGTGCTGCGGCCCGGAGGACCGCTCCCCGATGGTCCTCGAAACGCTCGGTGACCACACTGGAACCGACGGTCTCGCCGGGCTCCACCCGGTAGGACCAGCGGGCCACCGGCAGGGGCCCGAAGGCCACATCCCAGGCGATCTCGCTGCCGGGCTCGTAGCGGACGATGGTGCAGCTCGTGGTCCATCGTCGCCAACCGGAGCGGTTGTGCCCCCGGAACCGGGCCCCGGGCGCCGGTCCGGTCGAGCCCGGCGTCCACACGCACTCGGCGCACTCGGGAGTGAGCCGGCCCAAGCCGATGGGGTCTCCCACCACGGCCCAGACCCGCTCAGGGGGAACCGCCACGGGCTGGGACACCTCGACCACGGACATGGCCGCACGTTACCAACGACCAGGTTTGGGCGGCCGAGGACCGAGGTCACCACCCCTCGACCCACGCCCAGGGGGGGGTTACAGTTCTCGCTCGAACCTGCCGAAGATTCCACTGTGGTGTCCGCGATCACAAAGGGGTACGACGGCCATGGTGGATAGGCGCAAGGGAGACGACAGCTCGTTCCTGGCCGACGGACTGGCCGGGAGCACCCCTCCCGAGGTCTTCGCCACCGGGCGGGTCTGTGCGGCCGAGGACTGCACGGTCAAGCTGTCTCGCTATAACAGTACCGAGTGGTGTGCCGTGCACGAGAGCCCGGCCTCCACCCAGCGGCCCTACGACACCTCGACCCGGCAACGGCGTCGGACCCGGCGGTCCACGCCGCGTAAGGAGAAGGTCGAGGGCCGGACCCAGTCCGGTAAGCCGTCCCGGCAGACCGCGGCATAGCCCGACCGGCCGCGGCCAGGGCGGTCGCCCGGGCGGCACCCCGGCAGTCCCCTTCTGTCGCCGCGTCGGTACACTGCGGCCAATGTCGATCAGAACGGGGAAGCCATGACGCGTCATCTCGAAGGGACGGTGGCCCTGGTTACCGGGGCATCGAGCGGGATCGGGGAGGCCACGGCCGTGGCCCTCGCCGCCGAGGGGGCGACCTTGGCCATCGCCGCCCGTCGGCGTGACCGCCTGGAGCAGGTCGTGGAGCGTATCGGCCCGGATGCCGACGTACTGGTGGTCGAGACCGACATCACCGATGAGGCCGCGGCCCGGGCCATGGTCGAGGCCACCGTTCTCGAGTTCGGTCGCCTGGACACGGTCGTCAACAACGCCGGGGTCATGCTCCTTGGCCCCATCGTGGGCGCGCCGGTCGAGGAGTGGCGTCGGATGGTCGAGCTCAACGTGCTCGGTCTGCTCTACACCACCCACGCCGCCCTCCCGCATCTGCTGGAGGCGGCAGATCAGGAGCCCAGACGGGTGGCCGACATCGTCAACGTGAGCTCTGTGGCCGGCAGGTTCGCCCGCCAGGGCAGTGGCGTCTACAACGCCACCAAGTTCGGCGTGGGGGCCTTCTCGGAGTCCCTGCGCCAGGAAGTGACCCGCCGCCACGTCCGGGTCACCCTCATCGAGCCCGGGGCCACCCGTACCGAGCTGGCCGGGCACAACCGGCCCGAGATTCTGGAGACCATGGCTTCCACCTTCGGGGACACCGAGCTCATGGTGGCCGAGGACATCGCCGAGTCCATCGTGTTCACCGTGACCCGTCCGCGCCACGTCGCCGTCAACGAGGTCCTGATCCGACCCACCGAACAGGAACGCTGAGTGGCCGTCGGGGGCTACCCCCCTCCAGGCCACTACCTGGGCGACCTGGGCTTCACCACCGAAGTGCTCTCCGACACCACGGCGATGGCGCGCACCCGGGTGACCCCGTTCGTCTCCGGCGGCGACGGTGGGGCGCGAGCCGGAGTACTGGCCACCCTGGTGGACGTGGTCGGCGGGTTGCTCGGCGTGCGGATCCTGAGGCCGGACTGGATGGCTACGGCTGACCTCACCCTGCAGCTGGCTCGACCGGCAGTCGGGCCCCACGTCGAGGCCCGGGCCGAGCTGGTGCGCCGCGGCAGGACCACCATGGTGATCGAGGCCCTGGTGGTCAACGTGGACGACAACGGGAACGAAGTACGTGTCGAAGGAACGCCGGCGCCGGCAGCCTGGTCCACTCTGACGTTCGCCATCCTCCCCGGTGGCAATCGGGCCGCGACGCAGCCGTTGCCCTTCGACCTGCCGACCACGATGGACATCAAGGGTCAGGGCCTCGACCGGCCGCTGCTGGAGACGCTCGGCATGACGGTCGAGGACGGCGCCGCGGGGCGGGTATCACTGCCGGTCCACCCGTACCTGCACAACTCCATCGAAGCTGTCCAGGGAGGGGCCATGGCCCTGCTGGGTGAGGTGGCGGCAGCCGAGGCCTTGGGTGCTTCGGTCGGGCAGCCTGCGGGCTCGATGGTCATCACCGATCTGCAGGTGGCCTACCTGACCCTGGGGCGGGTCGGGCCCATCGTCACCCGGGCCACGGTCCTCGACGCACAGGGCGCCCCCGGAGGCGTGGGGAGCGTCGTGGTCGAACTCATCGATGCAGGGGCCGAGGACCGGTTGACCACGGTGGTCAACGCCCGGGGGATGGTCGCGGCCGACTTCGCCGCCGATCGGGGGGCGCTCTCCGGACCGGTGAAAGGGTGAGCGAGTTCGCCCCGAGCGGTCCGGTCGACGCCCGCCACTACATGAGTGAGTACTTCCGACTGGAGCGGTGGGAGATTCCGGCCGCTGGCGGCACCGAGGGGTTCTCCGAGTTTGGAGGTCGGGTGCCGCTCGACGACCACCATCGTGGTGCCGGCGGCGGGCTCCGTACCGGCGCCCTGCTCACCAATCTGGATTCGGTCGGGGGCTTCCTGGCCGGACTCTCGGTCCTGCCGCGGTGGATCGTCACCACCAACCTCATGGTCACCGTGACCCGTCTCGACCACCGGGGGCCCCTGCGGGTCCACGGTCGGGTGTTGCGCAGAGGGCGAAACGCCGTGGTGGCCGGCATGGAGGTGGTGGACGAGGGCCGGGACGACGGACTGGTGGCCGCATCCTTGGGCACCTTCGCCGTGCTGGATCCCGGGGAGATGGACGTCCACTTCACACGGCCGACGATCGTCCCCATGCCCCCGCCCACCGTGGATCTCCCTCCGCCCGAGGAGTTCTTCCGCATCGAGCCCGGCACGGGCCCGATCACCCGGCTCCAACTGGTCGAACACCTCAGGAACCCGTGGGGCATCCTCCACGGCGGAGCCGCCGCCATGCTGGCCGACGTGGCCGCCTGTCGGGCCACCGCGGACGCACGGTCGGATCGATCCACGTCGGAGCCGCCGCCCGTGGACCGGCTGGCCGCCGCCGATACCGTGCTGCATTACCTACGACCCGGTCGCGTGGGGCCGATCGAGGCCCGCTGCCGGGTGCTCGGCGGGCCCCCCGGGCGGACCTTGGTTCGAGTGGCCGTCCACGACATCGGCTCGGAGGACCGGCTGGTCGCCCTGGGCTCCGTGGTGGTCCTCGCCGTCTGATCGCGCCGACACTCCCGGTGGAGGGTTGACAGAGGAAGAAAATTAGGTTTACCTAACATTTGACCATGTACGAGCCCACCGAGACACGCCGATGATTCCGACCTTCGTCATCTTCCTCCGAGAGGGCGTCGAGGCGAGCATGATCGTGGCCATCCTGCTGGCGTATCTGGACAAGATCGGCCAGCGCCGCCACTTCCGGGACGTGTTCCTCGGTGTGGGCGCGGCGATGGTGCTCGTGATCGGCGGGGGAGTCACGGCCTATCTCGTCATCAAGCAGTACGACGGCTCGAGGGCCCAGACCATCTTCGAGACCGTTACGTACCTGCTGGCCGCGGCCGTGCTCACCTACATGACGTTCTGGATGCAGTCCCACAGTCGGACACTCACGGCCGATCTCCAACGTCGCTCGGACGAGGCCATGACCGGCAAGGCCCGCCTCGGGCTCGGCCTGCTGGCCTTCCAGGCCGTGGGCCGAGAGGGGGTCGAGACCATGGTCTTCACCCTGGCCATCGTCTTCGCCTCCACGACCCAGGCGGCCACGACCGCCCGGGGCAACGGGCTGCTGATCGGCGCGCTGCTGGGCCTCGGCCTGTCCCTGATCATCGCCTACGCCATCTTCAAGCTCGGCCGCCGGCTCAACCTCGGCCTCTTCTTCCGAACCATCGGCGTGATCCTGATGGTCTTTGCCGCCGGGCTACTGGCTGATGCGGTCCAGAACATGCAGGAACTCGGCTGGCTTCCCTTCCTCGGAGGGGAGCGTCTGGGACACCAGCCGCATCCTGAGTGAGAACAGTACGTGGGGCGATCTCTTCCACAGCCTGCTTGGCTACGCCGATCACCCGACCGTGTTGCAGGTCATCGTCTGGGTCACCTACGTCTCGGTGGCCACCACGCTGTTCATCACCAAGGGCCGCCGAGCCCGGCTGGCCGCCGCCACCCCGGTCGTTCCCCCCTCCCCGTCGGACGGGATCGCCGCAGCCGACCGGCCGTTCCCGGCCGAGCAGGCGGAGCGGGTCGGCACCCACGACGGGTCCCGGGAACCTCGCGAGGCGGTCGGCACCCCCATCCAGATCCAGCGGTGACGATGGCCCGCAGCAGTGGCGGCCGGTGCCGGATCGGGCCTCAGCCGATCAAGCCCAGTTCGGCCGCCCGGCCCCGGTGACGGTTCCCGCCACGAGGACGAGATGAGCCGCGCACCTAGCCAGCTCCCCTCCATGCAGGGCCGTACCGTGGTCATCACCGGGGCCAACTCGGGGGTGGGCAAGGCCACCGCGGTGGCGCTGGCCCGGGCCGGTGCCGACACGGTGATCACCGCCCGCAGCGGGGAGCGGGGCCGGCCGCCCTGGCCGATATCCGGCGTGACAGCGGATCGGACCGCGTTGACCTGGTCCTGTTCGACCTCGGCGACCTGGCTTCGGTACGCCGGGGGGCCGAGCAGATCCTGGACCGCTGCGCGACGGATCGACGTGCTGGTCAACAACGCCGGACTCGTCCAGTCCGTAGCGCACCGAGACCGTGGACGGCTTCGAGGCCACCTTCGGCATCAACCACCTGGGGCCGTTCCTCCTCACCCAGCTACTGACCGAGCGCCTGGTCGGCGTCGGCCCCCGCCCGGGTGGTCAACGTGGCCTCCACCGCCCATCAGGCCGCCCGTCACGGCCTGGACTTCGACGACCTCCAGACCACCCGGCACTACCGCGGCATGCGGGCCTACAGCCGGTCCAAGCTGGCCAACATCCTGTTCACCACCGAGCTGGCCCGGCGGCTGGCGGGTACCGGCGTCACCGCCAACTGTCTCCACCCCGGGCACGGTGGCCACCGGCTTCGCCCGCGATGACGACGCCAACGGCTTCCTGGCGTTCGGGATCAGGTTGATCAAGCCGTTCATCCTCACCCCCGAGCAGGGCGCCGCGGACCTCGGTCTACCTGGCCTCTTCGCCGGACGTGGCCGACGTCACCGGTGGGTACTTCGTCAAGTGCCGGTCCCGGAGGCCGTCGCCGGCCGCCCGGGACGAGGCGGCCGCCGCCCTCCTGTGGTCGGTCAGCGAGGAGCTGGTGGCAGCGGGCCTCCCGCCGGCCGTCCTGAGCGGGTCGGCCGGCGCGGGCTGCCGAGGTCCGCCGACCTCGCGGCGGGTGCCGCCGTAGTGTCTTCGACCTGGTGGCGGTAGCTCCCGACGGGGGAGCCGCCGGTACGCACGGGGAGGTTGGTCATGTCGAGCACAGAGGGACGCAACGTCACACCGGAGGAGCGGGACATCCTGCGGCTGGTCGGGAAGTCGTGGGGGTGGGTCCTGTTCTTCGGCATCGTGACCCTGATCTTGGGGGTGCTGGTCGTGCTGCGTCCCAAGGACACCATCTACGCCTTCGCCATCCTGATCGGCATCTGGCTGTTCGTGGCCGGGCTGTTCCGCATCGTCATCGCCATCGCCGACCGCGAGGACACCAACGGCACCCGGTGGCTCATGGCCGTCCTCGGCCTGCTGTCGGTGATCATCGGCATCCTGTTCCTGCGTCACACCGAGGAGACCGTCACCACCCTGGCCTTCCTGATCGGCCTGTTCTGGGTGGTCGGCGGGATCATCGAGTTCTTCACCGCCTACAGCGACCACGGATCTCCGGCCCGGGGCTTCCGGATCGTCATGGGGGTGCTGGCCTTCGCCGCCGGGGTGGTGACTCTGGTCTGGCCGCACCTGACCCTCGGCGTCCTCGCCGTCATCATGGGGATCTGGCTGATCCTCTACGGCGTGCTCGAGATCGCCCTCTCCCTGCAGCTCCGCCACCTGGCCGACGGCTAACCGTCTGCTGACCCTGGGGACGCTGACGCCAGGGTGCAGGCGCCCGAAGGCCGGCCCCGTCCGCAGCGCCTCGCGCCGAGCACGACCGCCTCCTTGGCCTCCCGCACCTGCTCGGCGGTGAGGGGCGGGTGGCGCAGAGGCCGACCGTCCGGGGTCAGTGCGGTGACCAGCAGGTCGAGGTGGCGTAGCCACGCTTCCGGCGAGACCGCGGCGGTGGCCTCGATGACCCCCCGCTGGGACCAGAACAGCACGATCACGTCCTCGTAGACCAGGTCCGGTCGGACCGCACCGGCCTGCTGGGCCCGGGCTCAGCAGCGACGCGGCCGGCCGCCTCGATCCGGTCCCGCACGTCACCGGGGCTGTCGTTCCAGAGCCGGGTCAGGCAGCCGGCGTGCTCGAACTGGAGCCACCCGACGGCGCGGAGGTACTCGGCGAAGCCGTCGGCCGGGCGACTCGTGCTCGAGGGCCGCCGTCGCGGCCGACAGCACCGCCTCCAGAACCTCGGACACCACCGCCTCGATGAGCAGCTCCTTGGTGGGGAATCGCCGGTAGAGGGTGCCGACGCCTACACCGGCCCTGTGGGCGATGACCTCCACGCCCGACGTCGACTCCCTCCTCGTCGAAGGTGGCCCTGGCCGCGGCCAGGATCTTGTCCCGGTTTCGTGCGGCGTCCCGCCGGAGCCGGTCGGCAGCGGGCGTCGAGGCCGTCGGCGAGGCCGATGGTCGTCCCGGCTGCCGGGCACCAGGGCCAGCTCGGCATGTTCGATGTGGTGCAGATGGTGCTCCTGGTCTTCGCCGGCAGGCACTTTGGCCGACGTCGGGATGAGGGCGGCGGCCACGATGGCCACCGCGGTCACCGCGGCCAGGAAGGCGAAGCCGTTGCGGTAGCCGCTCGCGGCCGGATAGCTGACCGACCAGCATGGAGGTGACGATGCTGGACATGATGCCCGCGCCGATCGCCCCGCCGATGGTCCGGATGTTGGCGTTCATCCCGCTGGCCACGCCGGTCTGGGACGGGGGGACGGCCTGGACGATGAGGTTGGACATGGCGGCGAAGGCCAGGCCGATGCCGACGCCGAGCAGGGCGCTGGAGGTGTAGATCTCCCACGGGTGCGAGTGGGCGAACGCCAGGATGAGGTACCCGCCGCAGGAGAAGACCGATCCGATGACGACGGCTGACTTGGAGCCGATGGCCGCGGCGATCCTGCCGGACAGCATGCCCACGACGAACATGGCCACGGTCAGGGGGAGCAGGTACGACGCCCGACTGGATGATGCTGGCCCCGAATCCGTAGCCCGTCGACTTCGGCGTCTGCAGGAACTCGGGTATGAAGCCGATGGCCGAGTACATCCCCACCCCGAAGCAGCAGTGCCACCAGGTTGTTGGTCCACACCGCGGGGATCCGCATCATGCGCATGTCGACCAGCGGCTCCTTCGAGTGGTACTCCACGATCACCCAGGTCACCCCGATCACCACGGCCAGGGCGATGAGCCCGAGGACCCTCGCGGAGCCCCATCCCCACGTGGGCGCCTCGCTGACCCCGATCGAGCAGGGCCACGAGCCATCCCGAGAGAAGGATGGCGCCCAACCAGCTGATCTTGCCCGGCGTGCGCACCGGGGACTCGGGTACGAAGAAGTGGGCGCACACCGCGGCGGTGAGCGAGATGATCAGGGGGATCCAGAACAGCCAGTGGTAGTTGAGGTGGCTGACGATGGGCCCGGCCAGCACGATGCCGGCCCCGCCCCCGACGGCGGCCATGGCGGCCACGATGCCCACGCCGGTGGGCACCTTGGCGGCCGGGAACTCGTCACGGATGATCCCGAAGGAGAGGGGCAGCACCGCGCCGCCGATGCCCTGGATGGCCCGGGCCACGATCAGCACGCCGATGGACTGGGCCAGTCCGGCGATGACCGTCCCGGTGGCCAGGGCCAGCAGCGTGACCACCAGCATGCGCTCCTTGCCGACCATGTCGCCGACCCGGCCGAGGATGGGGGTGAAGATCGACGCCGACAGCAGGAAGACGGTCAGGAGCCAGGTGACGGTGCCCTGGGACGTGTGGAGATCGCGCTGGAAGGTGGGCAGCACCGGGAGCCACCAGGGACTGCAGGAGGGAGTAGGCGGTGACCGCCAGGAGGAGGACGACGAAGGTGGCCTTGTAGTTGGATCGTTCGAGTGATCTGGTCATGGGGTCCTGTCGTGGCGGGCTAGGGCTGGCGGCTGACTCCGGTCCGCCGGACGTTCGGACGGAGTGGCGGGGTGGGCGGGTCTGGCGTGCGGGGTCGAACCCACTGGCCTCGGGACGCCTGATCCGGAGGATGTGTTCCGCTTACGCTACCACAAACGGAATGTCGCTCCACTTCAGTCGATCGGTGCCGCCGCCGCCGGCTGCCAGTCGGGACACGACCGGGGATGCTAGAGGGGCTCGCCTTCTCCCGAGCTCGGTGGTCACCTCGGCGATGGCCTCGGTCTCGGCCTCGGCCGACAGGGCTGCCGCCCCCACCGTCGTCCCGCCACAGCTCGGGGACCCGCCAGAGCAGGACGCCGACGCCGACCACGCAGGCCAGGCCGCCCGACCACACGGCGAACTGCGGGCCGCCGATGGCCGCCGCCAGCCCCGGTCTCGGCGTCGCCCAATCGAGGGCCCCCGGCCACCACGGCGAAGAACGTCCCCGAGAGCCGGCCCTGGAGGTGCTCGGGCACCGCCCGCTGCTGGACGGCCTGGCGGAAGACGGCCGACACCACGTCGGCCGCGCCGGCCAGGGCCAGCAGCGTCAGGCCGATCCACAGCACCGGGATGATCCCGAACAGGGCGATGGTCACCCCCCAGACCGTCACGCAGGCGGCGATGGCCCGGCCCTGGTGGCGGACCCGGCTGCACCACCCGGTGAACAGCGAGCCGACCAGCGACCCGGCGCCCGGGGCGGCGTAGAGCAGTCCGACCACGCCGGCACCGCCGCCGAACAGGCCGGTGCCCGAGGGCCGGGAAGACGGCCCGGGGCATGCCGAAGATCATGGCGTTGAGGTCGATCCAGTAGGTGGCCGACAGCAGCTTCTGGCCCCGGAGGTGCCGGAACCCCTCGGTCATCGACCGCAGTCCCATCGGGGTGCCCCCTCCCGACGGCACCAGGGCCGGGAGGAGGAGGGCGGCGACCAGGGCCACGCCGTAGGATGGCCACGTCGATGCCGTAGACCGCACTCAGCCCGATGGTGGCGATGAGCACGCCGGCCAGGGCCGGGCCGGCCACCAGGGCCAGCTGCTGGATGCGAGGTCTGCAGGGCGATGGCCGCGGTCACGTCGCCGCTCCGCCACCAGCATGGGCAGGGCGGCCCGTCGGGCCGGCCAGTCGATCCCCTGGAACCCGGCACCGGCCCCGGTGCAGACGAACAGGGGCCACACGGCGGGATGGGCCAGGGAGGCGTTGACCACCAGCCCGCCCGACGGCGGCGGCCATGGCCACCTGGGTCAGGACCAGCACCCGTCTTGCGGTCCATGGCGTCGGCCAGCGTGCCGCCCCACAGGGCCCCGGCCAGCAGCGGGACCAGCTGGGCCAGGCCGATCAGGCCCGACCACCAGCGTGGAGCGGGTCAGCGCGTAGGCCTGGAACGACACCGCCACCAGGGTCAGCTGGGATCCCAGGCCCGAGACCACCTGGCCGGCCCAGAGGCGCCGGAAGTGCCGGTAGCGCCGCAGCGGGCGTGATGTCGACGACGAACCGGGCCACCCGCCAACGGTAACGGCCCGGGTCCGCCCCGGCCGGCCGGCGACCGGGCCGCCGGGCCGGTTCGACCGAGGCCGGTGCGCCCGACAGCTGGCTGCGGCCGGGTGCAAGGAACGATGCCGGAGATTTTCGAACTCGTGCCGCCGATGAACTCGCTCGGGGTGGTCGGTCCGCTACACTTGTACTCCGTGAGGGACATGGGCAATCCGTCAAAGCAGGGGCAGAAGAACGAAGACGACCAGAAGCTGGTCGACTCGGGTCCCCCGTCGATGGCCGTGTCCATCGCCGGCATCTCCACCGCGTGCAGCAAGGATGCCCTCGTATCCAGCGCCAAGGCAGTTCGGGAGGCACTCTCGACGGATTGAACAGACACTGACAAGGTCTGGAACCGTCGAGGAGTCGCTTCTTAGGGAGCGGCTCCTTTTCATTTGCCCGGAGTCGCCCCTGCGCAGTCGCCCCATGCTCGACCCCGGACACTCCGCCGGCTCGCCCGTCGCACCGCGCCCACGACACGCGGGACGGCGAGGTCCACTCACCGCGGCGGTGCGGCACCGGCCGACGATCCAGTCCGCCGACGCAACGAGCCAGGCCGACACACGACGAGCCGACCGAAACACACACCGAGCAACACCGAAAGAAGGAACACATGTACAACACGAATGCAAGACGAGACAGTGAGTCCGAGCAGCACCGACCGTGTCGGTCCCGAGTGGGCCGAACGGCCAGCCGACCGGCCCGAGTGGCGCGGAATGGGCCGAGCCGGGCCACCCGACGGGTGACCGCCCGCAGCGGCGAGTCGTCCGTCGGACCGGGTCGTGCTCGGACCAGGGGGACACCCACGACAAGGGCGAGGCTGTCGCTCTGCGTCGGGCGAGGCGGAGCCTGACCAGCGGCCCACTCGCCGGGAGTGGCTGGGCCGGGACGGGTCGCGGCCGGCTCAGGTCCGTCCGGTCACCCGAGTGCCCGCCGGACCCACCGATCCGACCCGACGGCTCCTGGCGCTCGAACTGGATGCGGTAGAGCTCGGCGTACTGCCCTCCCGCGGCGAGCAGCTCGTCGTGGCGGCCGCGCTCGACGATGCGCCCGTGGTCGAGGACCAGGATCATGTCGGCTTCGCGCACCGTGGACAGGCGGTGGGCGATCACCAGCGAGGTGCGGCCCTGCAGGGCGGTGGCGAGGGCCTGTTGCACGGCGGCCTCGGACTCCGAGTCGAGGTGGGCGGTGGCCTCGTCCAGGACGACCACCTCGGGGGCCTTGAGCAGGATGCGGGCGATGGCGATGCGCTGCTTCTCGCCTCCCGAGAGTCGGTAGCCCCGGTCGCCCACCACGGTGTCGAGCCCGTCGGGCAGCGAGGACACCATGGTGGCGATCTGTGCGCCGGCCAGCGCGGCCTCGAGCTCCCCGTCGGTGGCGTCGGGCTTGGCGTAGAGCAGGTTGCCCCGGATGGTGTCGTGGAACAGGTGGGCATCCTGGGTGACCACGCCGATGGTCGCGGTCAACGAGGCCGAGGTGGCGTCCCGCACGTCGAGCCCGTTGATCCGGATCGACCCCGATCGCACGTCGTAGAGGCGGGGGAGGAGCTGGCTGACGGTGGTCTTGCCCGCCCCCGACGGGCCGACCAGGGCCACCAGCTGGCCGGGTTCGGCGGTGAAGGTGACGTCGAACAGCACCTGTTGGGAGACGGTGGTGTCGAGCACGGCCACCGACTCCAGTGAGGCCAGGGAGACCTCCTCGGCGGCCGGATAGCGGAAGTCGACGTGGTCGAACTCGATCCGGGCCGGGCCCGGCCGGGACCGGTCGGGCGTCGGGCTTTGTCCTGGATCATGGGCGGGCAGGTCGAGGACCTCGAAGACCCGGTCGAAGGAGACCAGGGCGGTCATCACGTCGATCTGGACGTTGGACAGCGCGGTGAGGGGGCCGTAGAGGCGGGTCAGGTAGGCGGCCAGCGCCACCACCGTCCCCAGCTGCAGCGCTGCCGTTGACCACCTGGATGCCGCCCCAGCCGTAGACCACCGCGGTGGCCAGTGCGGCGGTGAGGGTCAGGGCGGCGATGAAGAATCGGGCGTACATGGCCTGGGTGACCCCGATGTCGCGGACCCGGCCCGGCCTTCTGCTCGAACTCGTCCCGCTCCTGCTCCGGCCGGCCGAACAGCTTGACCAGCAGGGCGCCCGAGACGTTGAACCGCTCGGTCATGGTGTTGTTCATCTGGGCGTTGAGGCCGTAGGACTCCCGGGTGATCACCGACAGCTTGCGGCCCACCCGCTTGGCCGGGAGCACGAAGACCGGCAGGATGATCAGGCTGATCAGGGTGATCTGCCACGACAGGGCGAACATCACGATCAGGACCAGCGTCACGCTGATCAGAGTTGGACACCACCGACGAGAGCGTGTCGGTGAACGCCTGCTGGGCCCCGATGACGTCGTTGTTGAGCCGGCTGATCAGGGCGCCGGTCTGGGTGCGGGTGAAGAAGGCGATCGGCATCTTCTGGATGTGCTCGAAGACCTTCGAGCGCATGTCGAAGATGAGGCCCTCGCCCACCTTGGCCGAGACCCACCGGATCCCGATGGACAGGGCCGTGTCGACCAGGGCCAGCACCGCCGCCACCAGGGCCAGGCCGATGATCAGCGACTTGTCGTGCTCGGGGATGCCCTTGTCGATGATGGAGCGGAACAGCAGGGGGTTGATGACGCCGATGACGGCGTCGATGACCACCAGGACCAGGAACCAGACCAGGATCCGTCCGGTAGGGGCGGGCGAACTGGATCATCCGCCGGGCCGTGCCCTTGGTGACCCGCTGGCTGGTGACCGAGTCGTCCCGCCGCATGGAGCGCATCACCCCGGCGAACTGACCTCCGCCGCCCATGCCGTGGCCACCCATGCTCATGGCTGCACTCGGCGATGGTGGGTGGGGATCATGCTCCCGGACCCTACTGTTCGCCGGCCGAGGCCCATCCGCGCACCATCGCCGGACCGACGGTGGTTCAGACCACCAGCCCGCGCCCGTAGACCGGCGGGAGGTCGAGGGCGGTGAGCAGGCCCGGGGCCCCCTCCACCACGGCGGGGATGGCATTGACCAGGCGCATGGCCGTGGCCTTGAGCCCGGCGGTGTTGTGGTCGCCGTCGGTGCCCAGCAGCTGCAGGTCGAGGGTGTAGTTGGGCTCCCCGGTGATCGTCACCCGGTAGCAGCCGTGGCCGGCCGGCTGGGGCCACCCAGGGGCCAGGTCGTCGTCGCAGCCGGGTGACGTGCTCGAGGACGATGACCGCCTTGCCGTTGCGCATGCCCCGCAGCTCGAAGTGGAGGGCGGCGGCCGTGCCCTTCTCGATGGTGCCCGAGTCGACCTCGAAGGTCTCGGTGGCCGGCAGCCGCTCGTACCACTCGTCCACGCTGTCCAGCTCCACCTCGAGGCCGGCGGCCAGCTGGCGGACCACGCTGCCCCAGGCCATGGTCATGACGCCGGGCTGGAGGATCATGGGCACCTCGTCGATGGGACGGCCGAACCCCATGATGTCGAAGATCACCATGGGCTGGTTGTAGGTGGCGTAGTTGAGCACCTCGGCCACCCGCACCTCCTCGATTCGCTCGCTCACCCCCGACAGCACGAGGGGAAGGGCGTCGTTGGCGAATCCGGGATCCACGCCGTTGACGAAGAGGGACACGCCGCCGGCCACGGCGGCCTCCTGGACCGGCGTGATCATCGCGTCGTCCACCACCCCGTAGGGGTACTGGAGGAAGACCGGACCGCTGGAGACCACGTTGACCCCGGCCCGAAGGATGCGCTGCAGGTCGTCGAGCGCCTCCATCAGCCGGTGGTCGGCCATGGCCGTGTGCACCACCACGTCGGGCCGTAGGGCCAAGCAGGGCCTCGACGTCGTCGGTGGCGGCCACGCCGAGGCTGCGGCCCAGCCCGGCCAGCTCTCCGGCGTCCTTGCCCACCTTGTCGGGATTGGACACCCACAGGCCGACCAGCTCGAGGTCGGGTCGGGCGTCGATCCCGGCGATGGCGTGGCGGCCGACGTTGCCGGTGGACCAGGCCACCACTCGATAGGTCTTGCTCATGGGGTGCTCCTTGGATTGAAGGCGGGATGGCGGTGCTGCCGGGCGGACGGTCGAGCTCAGACGTCCGGGATGCCCATGTCCAGGGTGGGGGCCTCGGTGCCGCCGTCGACCTCGATGACCTTCCCGGTGATGTAGGAGCCGGCGTCCGAGGCCAGGTAGACGATGGCGGCGGCGATGTCCTCGGGATCACCGATCCGCCCGAGCGGGGTGGCCTCCTCCATGGCGGCCCGCATCTCGTCGATCTGCATGACGATGTCGAGCGCCGAGGTGGCCACCGAGCCCACGGCGATGGCGTTGACCCTGATGCGTGGGGCCAGGTCCATCGGCGGCCAGCCGGGTGTAGTGGGCCAGTGCGCCCTTGGCGGTGCCGTAGGCCACGAACCCGCGGCCGGCCAGCCGTCCCATGGCCGACGAGATGTTGACCGCCGAACCGCCGCCGTCCTCCAGCATCAGGGGCACGGCCGCGCGGAGCAGGGCGTGGGCGGTGGCCACGTTGAAGTGGAAGGCGTCCTCCATGATCTTGGCCGTGGTGTCCATGAAGGCCTGGGGCATGGTGCCGCCCACGTTGTTCACCACCAGGTCGAGCCGCCCGAAGGCGTCACGGGCCTGGTCGACCAGGGCGGCCACGGCGTCGAGGTCGTTGAGGTTGGCCGGCACCGTCACCGCCCGGCGCCGGCCGCTCCTCCACCTGGCCGGCCACGGCGTCGAGCTGGTCCTCGGTCCGGGCCGAGATGACCACGTCGGCCCCGGCCTCGGCCAGGCCGACGGCGGTGGCCGCGCCGATGCCGCGGCCGGCACCGGTGACGATGGCCACCTTGTCGGTCATCGGAAGCGATCGAGAATCATGGTGCCGGTTCCCCCTTCTTCGGTGTCAGTGCTAGCAGGCCGGCCGGGTCCGGTGCCACGGCCGGGGATGGCGTGTCGCTCCCGTTGTCGATACAACCGATGCTGGAACGACCCTCGGCGGGCGTCGGCCGGTCAGTCGGCCAGGTCGGCGGCGGATACGATGTGGGTGGGCCGGAGGCGGACCAGCAGCTCGCCGGGCGACACCGTTGCGCCGCCCGTACTCCTCGGCCCGGTCTGCGCCCATGTAGCGACCCCCGATGACCGCGGCCCACCGGGCCACCTCGTCGAGGTCCTCGCTGAGGGTGACCGACCCCTCGATGGTGGCGAAGGAGAAGGGCGGCCGCTCGTCGTCGACGCAGAGGGCAGCCCGCGGGTCGCGCCGCAGCGCCTTCCCCTTCACGGTGTCGGCCCCGGTGTTGAAGACGATGTCACCGATGGGGGAGCCATCGCCGGCGGTGGAGGTGTCGAGGGCGAACCAGATCGGGGCCACGTGGGGCCGCCCGTCGGCCCGGACCGTGGCCAGCTTGCCGGTGTGGGGCGGCTCGCTGGTGAGCAAGGCCAGCAGCTCGTCGTGGCTCATGGGGTGGTAGGGCACGGGGTCTCCGATCTGACGCGTCGGTGGTCCGACGATGGGCGCGGGCGACCGGTCAGGCTCCGGCCGGGGTCGGGTGGACGGCAGCCCCAGCTTGCGGTGGTCCCACGACACGGTGCGCTCCACGTTGAGTTTGATCACGACCCGCTTGTTGAGCATGGTCTCGACGAAGGGCCTCAGCTCCTCGGTGTAGGCCCCGTAGTAGCGCTCGAAGACGCTGACGCCCGAGCTCGAACATCTTGTCGGGGTCGTCGACGATCTCGGCCGTGCCCACCAGCTCCACGCCGCGGAGCTCCTCGTAGTAGTCGCCGTCCTCGAACATGCAGGTCAGCCGGGAGTCGCGTCCCAGGTTGACCGCCTTCTGGGCCTTGGCCTTGGTCTCGATGGCGATCGAGCCGTCGAGGAACCCGTACCACATGGCCACGGCGTGGATGGAGCCGTCGTGGTTGAGCGTGCACATGGTCATGGGCCGGCGCTCGTGGAGGAAGGCGTCGACCTCCTCGGGGGTCATCTTGATGAGGTCCCGCTGCTTGACCCCGTGGCCCATCTGCTGGGGTGGCTGCTCGTCGGCCATCCGTCCCTCCTGGATCTCGTGCGGGGGCCTGTGGGCGACCCGTCGTCCCGGGCAGCGTACCGGCACCGGTGGTACCGGACGCTCGCCAAGCCGGCGAGCACGGCCATCGGCTGGGGCGTCCGGGCACGGTGCACCGGGTCGAACAGGCAGAATGACCGCGTGAGTGACCACGACCGTCTGGACCGTGCCGACCAGCCCGCGGACGACCATGGTTTGTTCAGCGTGTGTTTCGTCTGCACCGGCAACATCTGCCGGTCTCCGATGGCCGACGTGGTGCTCCGCCACCTGGCCGACCGCGCCACGCTGGCCGACGGCACCATCCTGGCCGAGCGACTCGTCATCTCCAGCGCCGGCACCAGCGGCTGGCACGCCGGCGAGCCCATGGACCCCCGGGCCGCGGACGCCCTCGCCCGTCGGGGCTACGAGGACCACGGCCACCGGGCCCGGTCGTTCGAGACGCGGTGGTTCGACTCCACCGATCTGGTGGTGTGCATGGACCGGGGTCATCAGCAGACCCTGGCCAGCCTGGCCCGGGGGCGGGCCGGCGACGACCGGCACCTCGAGCGGCTGGTCATGTTGCGGAGCTTCGACCCCCGGGCCGGAGGGGCGGTCGACGTGCCCGACCCCTACTACGGCGACGACGCCGAGTTCGAGGCCTGCCTCGACCTGGTGGAGGCGGGCTGCCGGGGGCTGACCGAGTACCTGGTGGGCCGGTTCTGACTCCGGCCAGCCCGGGGAGCCGGCGCGTCACCCGAAGGTGACGAACGACTCCTGCTCGTAGGCCCGCATCCGCTCGTAGACGTCCCGCAGCTCCGAGCGGCGGGACCGATCGTTGGCCACATTGACCAGCTCGTGGGGATCCGTCGACGTGGTCGTACCACTCGTGGTCGTTGTCGTCGAAGGCGCAGTCGACGTCGAACAGCTTGGACCCGGGTGACTTGCCCCACAGACCGGTGGACGGCTTGCCCCCGCCTACGCCGTAGTAGCGGGCGTACTTGGTGGCGCCGTCGTAGAAGCCACGGAGCGCGTAGCGCACCTTGTTGAGCTCGGTGGTCTGGGCCGAGTCCTGGGCGAACAGGATGTGGTCCCGGACCGATGCCGCCGGGTCGGCCAGCACCGGGCCGAGGTCGTTGCCCTGCACGGTGGCGTCGGCCACAGCCGGATCCACGCCGCCCAGGGCGCAGATGGTGGCGGCCAGATCGACGTGGGATCCCAGGGACGAGGTGACCGTGCCGGGGGTGGTCACCCCAGGCACCTTCACGTAGAGGGGCACCCGCATGATCTCGTCGTAGACGAACGGCCCCTTGGAACGGAGCCCGTGGGAGCCGCACATATCGCCGTGGTCGGAGGTGAAGATGATCACGGTGTCGTCCCAGGCCCCCGAGGCCTCGAGGGCCGAGAGCACGGTGCCCAGGCTGCGGTCGGCCAGCCGGTGGAGGTGGACGTAGTAGTCGAGGTGGCGGAGCCACGCTCCCCTGTCGAGCGGGGTCGATGTACCCCCACAGGCCGTGCTGCTGGTCCCACCGCCACTGCCGGTGGGCCTCGGGCTTGGTGTGCAGGTCGTCGTCGAAGTTGGCCGGCAGTCGGTCGACCACCTCGGGATAGGGGTCGGTGAAGACGGGGAGCGGGTCGTCGTCCTTCCAGGCGGCCGACTCGAGCACCTGGCGGATGGCGGCGACGTCGTCGGGATGGCGCTCCCGGTAGCCGGGCTGGTCGACGGGGAACCACATGACGTCGTGGGGGTTGACCAGGGCCACGGTCAGGAACCAGGGTTCGGTCGAGGACGGCCCCGGACTCCGGGCCGTTACCGGTCGGGCGTTCTCCGTGAGCCAGTGGGCGGCGTTGGAGGCGATCATCGGGTCGAAGTGGACGCCGGTGCCGGCCCAGCCCATGAAGTGCCGGTCGTTGCCGTCCCAGTCGGCGAAGCCGTAGGCCTCCATGTCGGGGGTGGGCGAGTGGGACAGGTGCCACTTGCCGATGTAGGACGAGCGGTAGCCGGCCCCGTCGAGCAGCGAGCCCAGCGTCGGCGTGGACGGGGGCAGCTCGTCGTGCTCGGGCATGATCACGTTGTCCAGTACCCCGTGGCCCTCGAGGTAGCGGCCGGTGAACAGGCTGGCCCGGCTGGGTGAGCAGGGCGAGGAGTGGGTGAAGTACTCGGTGAACTCGAGGCCCTCGGCCCGGAGCCGGTCCCGCCACGGGAGGGAGACGTCCGGCGGGAGCCATGAGCGCTGGCGCTCCTGGTCGGAGACGATCAACAGGATGTTGGGGCGCTTCGGGGAGGGCTCGCTCATGGGCTCACGGTAGCGCCGCCTGCTGTCGACGACGACGAGCGGGGGCGGCCACGGTGCACCGGGGCCCGGGGCTGCGGGCTGCTGGCGACAAAAGTGAAATGTGTTCTACTTTTCGGCACGTACGTTCGACGACTAGCCCAGGGGGAGGTTCGGGATGCCTGACAGCGAAGTCCTGCACGCAGCGCACCGGCTCGAATACCCGTACTCACGCTCGGTGGGACCGGTCATCGGTGCCTTCCTGACCGGTCTCCGCGACGGGAGGCTGCTCGGGGTCGTCGGGCGCCGGCGGCTCGGTCATCGTCCCGCCCACCGAGTACGACCCGACCACCGGCGACGACACCGGCGAGATGGTCGAGGTCGGACCGGGCGGTGTGGTGGAGTCGTGGGCCTGGGTGGCCCGGCCCCAGCCCAAGCACCCGCTTCAACAACCCTTCGCCTGGGCCCTCATCCGGCTGGACGGCGCCGACACCGCCCTGCTCCACGTCGTCGACTCCGGTGGGCCGGACGCCCTCGGCACCGGGGACCGGGTCACGGTCAGGTTCCGTCCCGCCGCCGATCGCATCGGCGCCATGGCCGACATCGAGGCCTTCGTTCCCGAGGGGGGTGCGGCCTGATGAGCGACGGCGCCCACGAGGAGCAGGCGGGGAGCGGGGCCCGGTGACCACCCTGGCCACGCCCATCCGGCTCGACTTCGACTTCACCCCGGGCATCGCCCAGTCCAAGTTCCTCCGGGGGCTGGAACGGGGCACGTTCGTGGGCCAGCGGTGCCCGGTGTGCGGCAAGGTCTACGTGCCCTCCCGTGGCTCCTGCCCCACCGACGGCGTACCCACCACCGAGGACGTCGAGCTGTCCAACTCGGGCACCGTCACCACGTACTGCGTGGTCAACGTGCCCTTCGCCGGCCAGTCCATCGAGATCCCCTACATCTGCGCCCAGATCCTGCTGGACGGGGCCAACCTCTCCTTCATGGGCCTCCTCCAGGAGATCCCCACCGACCAGATCCGGATGGGCATGCGGGTCGAGGCGGTGTGGGTGGAGCCCGACGAACTCGACCCCGTCCCTGGCCTCGGTCAAGTACTTCCGGCCCAACGGCGAGCCCGACGCCGACTACGAGACGTACAAGGAGTACCTGTGAGCGCCGCCGCCCGCACCCCTCGGCCGGTCTCGGTCGCCTCGTTCGCCCAGTCGCAGAACGTCCGGCGGGACGACGAGCGCAACGAGGTGGAGATGCTCATGCCGGTGATGGCCGAGGTGTTCGGCAACATCGGCATCACCAAGGACGACGTGGACTTCATCTGCTCGGGCTCGACCGACTACCTGATCGGTGGCCCGTTCAGCTTCGTGATGGCCCTCGACGCCGTCGGGGTCTGGCCGCCCCGCTCCGAGAGCCACGTCGAGATGGACGGGGCCTGGGCCCTCTACGAGGCGTGGGTACTGCTCCAAGAGGGTGAGATCGACGCCGCCCTCGTCTACAGCTTCGGCCGCTCGTCGCTCGGCAACCTGGCGGAGATCCTGGCCCTGCAGCTCGACCCCTACTATCTGGCCCCCCTGTGGCCCGACCCGGTCAGCCTGGCCGCCCTGCAGGCCCGGGCCCTGATCGACGCGGGCAAGGGGACCGAGGCCGAGTTCGCCGCCATCGCCTCCCGCAGCCGCGGGACGCCCTGGGCAACCCCAAGGCCCAGGTGGCCAACGACATCCCTGCCGACACGCTGCTGGCCGAGGAGTACGTCGTCTCGCCGCTGCGCCGCCACACCCTGCCCCCGATCACCGACGGCGCGGCGGCCATCGTCCTGGCCGCCGGGGACAAGGCCGAGCAGTGGGGTGGGAAGCCGGTGTGGATCACCGGCTTCGACCACCGGATGGAGACCCACTCGCTCGGCGCCCGGGACCTCACCACGTCGCCGTCCACGGCCAAGGCCGCCGAGGTGGCCGGCGTGGCCGACGGGCCGGTCGACGTGGCCGAGATCCACGCCCCCTTCGCCCACCAGGAGATCATCGTGCGGAAGCGCTCTGGGCCTCGACGACTCCGTGGTCATCAACCCGTCGGGTGGACCCCTGGCCGCCAACCCGGTCATGTCGGCCGGCCTCATCCGCATCGGCGAGGCCGCCGAGCGGATCCGGTCCGGGGAGGCCCGCCGGGCGGTGGCCCACGCCACCTCGGGCCCCTGCCTGCAACAGAATCTCGTCTGCGTCCTGGAGGGTGCGTGATGGCCGAGCGCTGTGCAGTCATCGGGGTGGGCCAGACCCACCACAAGGCCAAGCGGGAGGACGTGTCCATCGCCGGCCTCGTCCGCGAGGCGGCCAAGGCCGCCCTGGCCGACGCCGACCTCACCTGGTCGGACATCGACGCCGTGGTCATCGGCAAGGCGCCCGACATGTTCGAGGGCAACATGATGCCCGAGATCTACCTGGCCCCGGCCCTCGGGCGCCGTGGGCAAGCCCATGTTCCGGGTCCACACCGCCGGCTCGGTCGGCGGCTCGACGGCCCTGGTCGCCGCCCACCTGGTCAAGTCGGGGATCCACCGGCGGGTGCTGACCGTCGCCTACGAGAAGCAGTCCGACTCCGACGCCATGTGGGCGCTGTCGGTGCCCCAGCCCTTCGCCGCCCCGCTGCTGGCCGGGGCGGGCGGGTACTTCGCCCCGCACATCCGGGCCTACATGCGCCGATCGGGCGCCCCCGACCACATCGGGCGGATGGTGGCGGTCAAGGACCGGCAGAACGCCATGCGCAACCCCTATGCCCACCTGCATCTGGCCGACATCGACATGAAGATGGTCGAGGACTCCATGATGCTGTGGGAGCCCCTGCGCTACCTCGAGTCCTGCCCCTCCTCCGACGGTGCCGCGGCCATGGTCCTGGCGTCCGAGGACGCCATCTCCGGCCAGTACCCACCGGCATGGATCCACGGGACGGCCATGCGGTCGGAGCCCACCATGTTCGCCGGGCCGGGACCAGGTCAATCCGCAGGCCGGCCGGGACTGCTCGGCCGACGTCTACGCCCAGGCCGGGATCACCAACCCGCGGGAGCAGTTCGACTGCGCCGAGGTCTATGTGCCCTTCAGCTGGTACGAGCCGATGTGGCTGGAGAACCTGGGCTTCTGCGACCTGGGCGACGGTTGGAAGCTCACCGAGTCGGGGGCTACCGCCTTCGACGGGGACATCCCCTGGAACGCCTCGGGAGGCGTGCTCTCCTCCAATCCCATCGGCGCCTCGGGCATGCTCCGGTTCCTCGAGGTGGCCATGCAGGTGCGGGGCCAGGCCGGTGAGCACCAGGTCGACGGGGCCAAGCTGGCCCTCGGCCAGGCCTACGGTGGCGGCTCCCAGTTCTTCGCCATGTGGGTGGTCGGGAGCGAGAAGCCCTAGCACTCGGGACGGTTCAACCGCCGGGGGCGCCCGGACATCCGGTGGCGGCCAGTCCGGTCGGGGTGTCGACGGCCAGGGACGAGGAGCCGGGTAGGTTCCCGTCGCGGCCCATGGCGGCCTGCGCCGCCTTCGATCCCGTGAGGGTGGCCAGGAGGAAGTCCACAACCACCTGCTGGACCGTGTCACGGGCGGTACCGGGAGTCAGGTACGGGCCCTGATGGGACTGGCCCTCCAGGGAGAGGTAGTACTTGGGCGGAGTTGCCTGGTCGTAGATCTGGACGCTGCAGCCGGGCGGGTTGACGGTGTCGGCCGTTCCCTGGACCACCAGTAGGGGCACGGCCGGGGTCCCCGAGAAGTAGGTGCCGCCGAAGAGGGCATATTCGGCACCCGAGAGGATGACCGCGGCGCGAACGTGCTCGTCGCGACAGCAGGTGTCGGCGGCGACGGCCAAGCTCACGTCGCCCCCATCGGAGTGGCCGACGACGGCGACGCTGCTGGTGTCGACGGCCCCGGCGAGCACCCCACCGGGGGCGGCACCCGAGCCGTGATCGGCCGCGGCCAGGGCCGTGATCACGGCCGAGAGATCGCCCGGGTGGTGGACGATGTCGCCCTCGTCCAGGCCACCGTCCGAGGCCGGGGTGGTGAGGGGATAGACCGGGTCGGCCACCACGAAGCCGGCCGCGGCCCAGGCGTCGAGAAGAATCGAGTACTGCTCGGGGCTGACGTCGTAACCACCGGAGAACACGACGAGGGGGAAGGGTCCGGCGTCACGGAGGGGGACGGCAGGGGTCGAGGGTGTCGCCCCGACGGCGGGGACCTGAGCCGGGTAGCGAACATAGGTGGTGAACGACCGGGCCGCCGCCGACGGACTGGCCGGCTCGGCCACCACCAGGGAGAGGGTGCCCACGGTGTAGGGCGGCGCCGGACCCGGGGGGGTCGTGGCCGAGGCCCCCGGGGACCGGGGCGCAGGCGGCGGCGTGGTGGGAGAGGTCCGGCCGGCGACCACCACGATGGCCGACACCAAAGCGAGCACGGCGACCACTGCCGCCGCCGCCCGTCGACGGCGGGTCATCTGATGAGCCCGATCGGTGGTCGAAGGCACTGGGCGCAGCCTACCGATGACTCGGGCTGTCCTTCGGGGGCCGGGCTACCATGGTTCCCGTGCGCTGAACACCGGAAATTCCGCCCGATCCCCGTCCACCGGCTCGAGAGGTTCCCTGTTGCCCGCGCCCCGCACCGCCCCACCCCACGGCAGCCCTGCTCCGTCGGCCACCCTGGTCGCCCGCCACCTGGCCCATGACCGAGGCGGACAGAGGGTGCTCGACGACATCTCGCTCACGGTGGGCCCGGCCAGCTGCATCGGGGTCATCGGCCACAACGGCGTGGGCAAGTCCACGCTCCTCCAGATCCTGACCGGCCTGCTCCTCCCCGACGCCGGCCAGGTCACGATCGACCCTCCGTCGGCCACCGTGGGCTACCTCGCCCAGGAGCACGAGGCCGGTTCGGGGGAGTCGGTGCGGGAGTGGCTGTCGAGCCGGACGGGGGCGGCCGACGCCGAGAGGGAGTTGGCCGATGCGGCCGTCGAATTGGCGGGCGGGGGCCGGGCGGCAGAGCGGAGATACGAGCTGGCCCTGGAGCGGTTCGGGACCTTGGGGGTGGCCGATCTCGATGCCCGGACCGATGCCGTGCTGGACGACATCGGTCTGGGAGCGGGCTTGGCCGACGAGTTGGTGGCCACACTGTCCGGTGGCCAGCGGGCCAAGGTGGCCCTCGCCGGAATCGAGCTGTCCCGCTTTGATGTGACGCTATTGGACGAGCCCACGAACGACCTCGATTTCGAGGGACTGCGACGGCTCGAGCGGTGGGTGGGTGCCCGGCGGGGGGGCATGGTGATCGTCTCCCACGACCGGGACTTCCTTCGCCGCACGGTGTCCAGTGTCCTGGAGCTCGACGAGCATCTTCGGACGGCGCGGGAGTATGGCGGCGGTTGGGAGAGCTACCTGGCCGAGCGGGCGAACGCCCGGCGGCACGCCACCGAGGACTTCGAGCGCTACGAGCGGAGGCGGACTCAGCTCGAAGGACGGGCCGAGCGCCAGCGCCAGTGGGCGACCACCGGCGTCCGCAGGGAGAACCGCCAGCCCCGCGACCATGACAGGGCTCAGCGGGACTTCCGCATCAACCGGACCGAGAAGCTGGCGGCCAAGGCCCGGCAGACCGACCGGGCCCGAGAGGCACTGGAGGCCGTGGCCAAGCCCTGGGAGGGGTGGGACCTCCGGTTCTCCATCGAGGAGGCCGCTCGCGCCGGGGTGGTCGTGGCCCGGTTAACCGGAGCGGTGATCGTGCGGGGCAACTTCTCCTTGGGGCCGATCGACCTTCAGATCACCTGGGGGGAGCGGGTGGCACTGACCGGCGCCAACGGCACGGGCAAGTCCACCCTGGTGGCGGCCATCCTCGGCCGGCTTCCCTTGACCTCCGGCACGCGGTGGCTGGGGCCGAGCGTGGTGGTGGGGGAGTTGGGCCAGGACCGCACGACCATCGCCGGCCGCCTGGACCTGGTCAGGACGACCATGGACCGGTGTCACATCACGCAGTCCGAAGCCCGCTCGCTGCTGGCCAAATTCGGCCTGGACGCCGACCATGTGACGCGGCCGGTCGCCTCCCTTTCGCCCGGTGAACGGACCCGTGCCGAGCTGGCTGCGTTCCAGTCCTTGGGGGTCAACACCCTGGTGTTGGACGAGCCCACCAACCATCTCGACCTTCCGGCCATTGAGCAGCTGGAGGAGGCGCTGTCCGGCTTCGGGGGCACCTTGGTTCTGGTCTCCCACGATCGCCAGCTGCTGGAGTCGGTCGAGATCGACCGCATCATCGAGCTGGGCGGAGCCGGCTGTTGATCGTGGCCCGGGCCGGGAGTCGGTGATAGGTAGGAGCGGCACCGTTCCCGATTGCAGGAGGCCTGATGCTGACCACCGTCACCGAAGCCTGGCGGACCCTCGCCCCTCCCGAGGGAGACCGTCACGGCCCCCTGCATCCGCTGCTGCTGCTGCTCACCGTGGTGACGGGCCTGGTGGATGCGTTCAGCTACCTGGTCCTGGGCCACGTGTTCGTGGCCAACATGACCGGCAACGTGGTCTTTTTGGCCTTCGCCCTGGCCGGAGCCAGGGGATTCTCCCTGGCTGCCTCAACCCTGGCCCTCCTGGCCTTTGCCGTGGGGGCCGTGCTGAGCGGCCGCGTCGTCACCCACCTGGGCCCCCGACGTGGTCGCATCCTGGCCGTGACGGCTACGTGCGAGGCCGTGGTGACCGTCATCGCCGTGGTGATCGGTTGGACGGTCGTGGATCCCGGGGCGGGGGTGACCCGCTACCTGCTGGTGGCTCTGTTGGCCGTGGGGGCCGGATTGCAGAACGGCACGGCCCGGAAGCTCGCGGTTCCCGATCTGACCACCACCGTGCTGACCCAGACCATCGCCGGTGCCGCCTTTGAGAGCCGACTGGGCGGGGGCGCCGGCTCACAGACCGGTCGGCGCGGGCTGGCAGCCCTGGCCATGTTCGTGGGCGCACTCATCGGGGCCGTCACCGAACTGCGGGTCAGCCAACCCCTGGGACTGCTACTGGCTCTCCTGCTGCTGATCGGGGTGGCGCTGGCCGCGGCTCACCTGTCCCGGGGGCGGCCTGCGTGGGACAGCCCCACCTGACGGTGCCGGTCCGCGTGCGACCCCGACCGGCGCCCTTCTCAGCCGGATTTCGTGAAGACGTCCTTGCCGAAGGTGGCGCTCACCGTCTGGGCCTGGCCCAGCTTGGACAGACCGAAGAGGTCCTCGATGGTGGCGAGGGTCGAGAAATGGTTGTACGGCACGGTGGACGTGGTGCCCCCCTTGATGAAGGGAGAGAGCAGGACCGACCCGATGCGGCCGCCTCCGGGACCGTAGAGGCCGGGCTGGGCCGCTGCGGGGCCCGGCACCTCGTTGCAGCAGGCGGTGGCGTTGTTCGGATTCCCGCCGTCCGCGTCGGCCTCGTCGAAGGTCACCTCGAGCAACCCGTCCTTCTTGAACGCCGGTGAGCCGGTGATCAGGGGGACCCAGGTCTGGAGGAAGGCGTCGATGTTGGTCAGGCCCGAAGTGCTGGCCTGCTGGTTGACGCAGGGGGCGTCGTGACCGTCGTTGCACAGGTTGGGGGCGATGAAGCTGAGGTTGGGCGTGGTGGACACGGACTTCAGGTCGGTGGCCAGTCCGGTCACACCCGAGGGAGTACCGGTGGGGAGAGAGCCGGCAGTCGAACCGAGTGGCACCACGTGGGTGTTGCACAGCGAGGCGTTGTCGATGATGGAGTGGAAGTAGACGAAGGGGTCGTGGCGGGTGGCGTACCCGTCACCGGGGACGGCCGCCTCGGTGTGGTCGGGAGAGCCCACGGCCGGGTGGCCGCAGACCGCCGACTCGCGCGAGGGGACGTTGCCCATGTCCTCCATGTAGCCCTTCCAGGTCAGGTGGGCCTGGTCCAACTGGTTGGCCACCGTGTTGACGGTGGTGGGAAACACACAGCCCGAGTCGGATATCTGGCCGTCGCTGGCCACCGTGGCCGTCGCCGGAAAGTCGGCGAAGATCGGGCAGTCGGCCTGGTTCGACGGGTTGGGCGCCTGGCCCGAGACGAGGGCGATGTAGTTGTCGTTGGAGTTGTGGCCGATGCCGTAGTAGTTCGACAGCAGTGCCCCCTGGGCCGGGAGGGTGGTGGCCAGATAGGGATCGGACGATGGAGCGCCGAAGGTGTTGCCATACCCCTCGTTCTCCAGCACGATGACGAAGACGTGGTGGATGGCGGGCAGGCCGGTGGTATGCCCAGTCGTGGACGGGGTGGCCGCCGTGGTGGAGGGGGTGGAGGACCCACCTGAACTGCAGGCCGCCGCCAGTCCGGCCAGCGCTGCGACCAGGCAGTATGCCGTGCGCCTCCGGGCCGTCCCTGACGACCGGCAGGCGGGCGAGTGAGGTGCGGAGCTCGAGTCCATGCCTGAGTCTTAGTCGATCGGCCGGCTCCATGGCGGAAACTGACAGCTGGACGATTCTGGGCTCAGCCCGAGGGCGGCGGGTGTGCCGACCTGTCCCGGGGCCCGCCGTGGGGGCCGATACACTCGGCCTGGTTCGTCGAGCATCCGGAGGCATCACATGAAGATCGTTGTCGACTACGACGAGTGCGCCAGCAACGCCGTCTGCATGGGCATCGCTCCCGAAGTGTTCGAGGTGCGAGACGACGGCTTCCTCTACGTGCTCAACGAGCACCCTGGTGAGGATCTGCGGGAGAAGGTGCGACAGGCGGCCAACGGCTGCCCCACCGGCGCCATCACCATCGTCGAAGACGAGTAAGCCCAGGGTGCCCGGGGACACCCCGAGGGTTCGCTTCGCGCCGTCGCCTACCGGCTACTTCCACGTCGGCAGCGCCCGGGCCGCGCTGTTCAACTGGTTGGTGGCCCGACAGTCGGGGGGCACCTTCATCCTCCGGATCGAAGACACCGACGCTGAGCGCGGCCGGGAGGAGTGGGTGGACGGGATCATCTCGGCCATGCACTGGCTCTCCATGGACCCCGACGAAGGTCCCTACCGCCAGTCCCTGCGCACCGACCGCTACCACCAGGCCATCGACGCCCTCTGGGAGGGTGGCTTCCTGTACGCCTGTGACTGCACCCGGGACGAGATCGACGCCCGCAATAAGGCGGCAGGTATCCAGACCCCCGGTTACGACAATTTCTGCCGGCACCGAGGCCTCTCCCGGGGAGACGGCCGGGCCCTGCGCTTCCGCACACCCGATGGCGGGGTAACCGTGGTCGACGACGTCATCCGGGGCCCGGTCGAGTTCCCCTGCGCCACCATGGACGACTTCGTGGCCGTGAAGGCCAGCGGCGCACCCCTGTTCGTCCTGGCCAACGTGGTGGACGACATCGACATGGCCATCACCCATGTGATCCGGGGCGAGGATCTCCTGCCCACCACCCCCCGAGGGGTGCTGATGTGGGATGCCTTCCGCTCGCTCGGTTGGCGGACCGACGGTTCCACCGGCGCCGAGGTCGTGGACACGCCGGGACTGCCGGTGTTCGCCCATCTGCCGCTGCTGGTCAACGAACAGCGCAAGAAGATCTCCAAGCGCCGGGACAAGGTGGCGGTGGAGGAGTACCGGGACCAGGGGTTCCTGGCCGACGCGTTCCTCAACTACCTCGGACTGCTGGGCTGGAGTCCCCCGGGTGGCGAGGAGGTGTTCGACACCGATCAGATGATCGAGTGGTTCCGACTGGAGGATGTCAACCACTCGCCGGCCTTCTTCGATGTGGCCAAGCTCACCCACCTCAACGGTGAGTACGTGCGGGCCCTGACCACCGCGGCCTTCGTGGACGCGTGCGGGCCCTGGTTGGCCGGGGACCGCGCCCCGTGGCCCGATGGCGCTTTCGACGCTGACGCGTTCGCCCGGTTGGCTCCTCTCGTCCAAGAGCGCGTGGCCGTTCTGGAGGAGGTTCCCGGCATGGTCGACTTCGTGTTCCTCGACCATCCGGCGATCGACGCCGACGCCTGGGCCAAGGCCCTGACTGATGATCCCGAGGCGGTGAGGATCCTGTCGGCGGCCATCGCGGCCTACGATGGTCTTGCCGACCGGTGGTCCCACGACGAGCTTCACGCCGCCACGCTGGCCGTGGCCGAGGCGGTTGGTCGCAAGCTGGGCAAGGCCCAGGCCCCGATCCGGGTAGCGGTCACCGGCAAGCGAATCGGCCTCCCACTGTTCGAGTCACTGGAGGTGCTGGGCCCCGAGCGGACCCTCGATCGACTGCGGGCGGCAGCTCGGCGACTGGAGGCCGGACGCTCGTGAGCGGGCGTCCACCACTGCCGCCCACGGACGTGCGCTGAGCCCCGTGGCCCGATCGGCCACCGTGACGAGGATCGGCCCGATCCGCATCGTCCTGCGGATCGTTGCCGTGGCGGTGGGGGTGCTCGTGGCCTATCTGCTCGTCACCGCCGTGCAGGTCTGGTTGACCGGCCGTCGTTACGAGCCCCGGCCGGCCGGGGCCATCGTGGTCATGGGGGCGGCCCAGTACAACG
Source organism: uncultured Acidimicrobiaceae bacterium (assembly GCA_963835465.1). Classification (GTDB taxonomy): domain Bacteria; phylum Actinomycetota; class Acidimicrobiia; order Acidimicrobiales; family RAAP-2; genus Bog-756. Next base: position 128,969 of record CAWIFR010000003.1, on the reverse strand, counting down.
GGGTCCCCTCCCCGGATCTGGCGGCGCGGCTCGACCAGGCCGTCGCCCTGTGGAGGGGCCACGACGCGACGACCGTGATGGTGACCGGCTCGAAGGAGCGGGGCGACCGATTCACCGAGGCCGAGGCGTCCTACCGGTACCTCGTGGCCGCCGGGATCCCCGGGCGGGACATCCTCGAGTCGGGTGGGAGCGATTCCTGGGCGAACCTGGCTCAGGCCGCCCCCGTGCTGAGGGACCGGGGGGACGATACGGTCCTCATCGTGAGCGATCCCTTCCACGAGGCGCGGAGCCTCGCCATCGCCACCGACGTCGGACTGGTGGCCTACCCGACACCGGCCCAGCACTCGCCCATTACCGGTTGGTCCACGCTTCCCTACTACGCCAAGGAGACGGTCGGAGTGGCCGTGGGCCGGATCATCGGCTTCGACCGGCTCAGCTCGCTGCACACGTCGTTCGGCTCCGCCAGGGGCTGAGCGGTTGGCGCGGAACGTCCTGTTCATCACCCTGGACCAGTGGCGAGGGGACTGCCTCTCGGCCATGGGCCACCCGGTGGTCGCCACCCCCGCCCTCGACGGGCTGGCCGCCGAGGGCACGCTGTTCGCCAACCATTGGGCCAACGCCGCGCCGTGCGGTCCGTCACGGGCCTGCCTCTACACGGGTACCTACCTCCACCACAATCGGTCACTGCTGAACGGCACGCCGCTCGACGACCGGTTCACCAATGTGGCCCTCCTGGCCCGGGAAGCCGGCTATGACCCGGTTCTGTTCGGCTACACCGACACCAGCCTCGACCCCCGGAGCCTCCCGTCGGGAGACGCGCGACTGCGCTCCTATGAACAGGTCCTGCCAGGGTTCCGACCGGTGGTCTTCGATCCGTTCGAAGGGGGTAGCCCGGCCTGGGCCCGCTGGCTGACCACTCGAGGGGTGGATGTCCCGAGCGACCCCAATGCGCTCTACGGCCCGATTCCCGGCTTTCCCGGCGCCGACAGTCACGGATCTACCTGGGCGCCCACCCGGTTCGCTGCTGAGGACTCCCAGACCGCCTTCGTGGCCGAGTCGGTGATCCGATGGCTGGACGAGCACGGCGATGAGCCCTTCTTCGTCCATGCCTCCTTTCTCCGTCCCCATCCGCCGAGGCGGAATCCGGTCGGGTACCACGACCGCTACAACCCTGACGACCTCCCCCCGTTCACGGCGGCGCCGACCAAGGCCGAGGAGGCCGCGGCCCATCCCTTCAATCGGCTGGTGCTGGCCGTTTCGGGGGTGGCCGCCCCCGACGACGAGCGAGAGCGACGTCAGATGCTGGCTACGTACTACGGCGCCATGGACGAGGTCGACGACCAGCTGGGCCGTCTGCTCGGCCACCTCGACGCCTCGGGCCTTACCGACTCGACCCTGGTCGTGGTGACCAGCGATCACGGCGACATGGGTGGCGACCACTGGCTGTTCGAGAAGCTGGGCTACTGGGACGAGTCGTACCACGTGCCCCTCATCGTCCGGGACCCTCATCGATCGGCAGATCCTGGTCGGGGCGATGTGGTCCGGGCCTTCACCGAATCGGTGGATGTGCTGCCCACGATCTGCCGCTGGTTGGACATCGAGGTGCCCTTGCAGGCCGACGGGTTCCCCCTGCAGCCCTTCATCACCGGGGAGGGACTGGCGCCCGACGGGGCGCCTGCGCACTGGAGGCGCGAGGCCCACTGGAGCTGGCACTTCTCGAATCCCGCCACCCGGGGGGCCGAAAACCTGTTCGGTATCCCCATGGCCCACTGCTCCATGGATGTGGCACGCGGGTCCGAGGTGAAGTACGTCCAGTTCGCCGCGGACGCGGACCTCCTGCCTCCGATCCTCTTCGAACTCGGGGCCGACCCCGGTCAGCTGCACGACCTGGTGGCACGGGGCGAGGACGCCGAGTCGGCCTGGGCCGCGGCCCAGCGGCTCTTGCAGTGGCGGATGCGTCACGACGACCGCCAGCTCGCCGGCACCATCCTGACCCCTGACCGGGGCCCGGTGTCGGCCCGGGACGAGTGGCGGTGACCCAGGTGGCGCCGTCGCCCGGCTTCAACCGGTGACCGGCCGACCCTTCTCCAGCACCCGGAACTGCCGGTCCGGGTGGTCGGCAGGGACCCTCGTCACCGCACCGCTCCCGTCTACGTGGAGTACCTCGGCGCCGTCAGGTGCGTACTGGACGATGTAGGCCTTGCGGACACGGTCGGTCCGATTGCCCCCGGTGCAGTGGGGGGTCAGGGAGGAGAACACCACCAGACTGCCCCGTCGGGCGGGCACCGGTACGGCGTGCTCGGGATGGTCGAGGCAGACCAGGCCGTGCGCGGTGATCTCGTGGGCCAGCGTGCCCTGGGTGTGGGCCTCGGGGACCACCCAGGGGCAGCCGTTCTCCTCGTCCACGTCGGAGAGGGCGATCCAGCAGGTGAGGTACTGCTGGGGCTCGATGAAGGCATAACCATTGTCCTGGTGCCAGGGGAACGACGAGGCCGTCTGTGGCTTCTTGTAGACGGCCTGGTCCCAGTAGAGGCGGACGTCGGGCCCGACCAGGTCAGCGCAGAGATCGAGGAGCAGGGGCGAGTGGACAGCGTCCCGCAGCACATCGGACTCGGTGACCAGGTGGGTGGAGAAGGTGATCTCGTCGGCCCGGCTGATGAGGAAGGTGCCCCCTCGACGCCGGAGCCACTCCGCGGTTCGTCGCTCGAGGGGGTCGATCGCCGCGATCAACCGGTCGACGGCCTCCTTGTCGAAGGCACCCTCGACGAGGAGGTAGCCCTGCTCGTCGTAGAACCGGGCCTGGTCGTCGGTGACCAGGCGCCCGGGCCGGGAGGCCCGCTGCCAGGTGAATCCGTGGTTGAGCGGGTGCGGTCTCACCCCGGACCGATGAGCAGGTCGGGGAGCTCGGCCACCGAACCGATGATGTGGGTATGCGGTGCGGTGGCGAGTTCCGCCCTCGAGTGGGCCCCGCTCAGCACGCCCACCACGTACGAGGCCCCAGACCGGCTCCCCGCCACGAGATCGCTCGCCGTGTCCCCGACCACGGCCACCTCGGACACGTCGTCGACGCGCAGTCGAAGGACCGCGGTCAGGATCATGTCCGGCCACGGTCGGCCACGGCCAGCATCGACGGGGGAGAGGGCCAGATCGACGGCACTCTCCCAGCCCAGCGAGGCGATGATCCGATCGCGGGTTGCCGGGGAGAAGCCGGTGGTCAGGCAGAGCCGCATACCGGCCTGGCGCAGTTTGGCCAGTGACGCCTCGGCCCCGGGCATGGGTGAGACCTCGCCCCGATCCACTGCCTGGTCGAATGCGGCCTCGAAGGCCACGTTGGCCGCCTCAGCCCGGTGGCGGTCGCCTCCGAGCAGCTCCGTGAACACGCTGATCTTGGACTGTCCCATCGTGCGACGGATGTACTCGGCGGGATCGTGCCGTAGGGCGCCGGCGGTCAGGTCCACCGCGTCGAGGGCCCGCTGGAACGCCTCCTCGACGGCACCGTCATCGGCGACCGTCGTCCCCGCCATGTCCAGTGCTACCAGGCGAACAATGGGGTTCATGTTTCCACCTCGTTCCAGGTCTCCTCGGCGATCGCCGGGGCAAGGGTCATGCCTCGTCCCGCCGCACCGGTGATCACCACGATCCCATCGTCCACCCGCTGTGACAGGTACACGCTTCCATCGGCGGTCAACGAATACATCCCAGCCCAGCGCCGCACCACTGGCGGGAGCGGCCAACCCAGAATGGATTCGGCCCGTTCGGTCAGTTGCTCGTAGGGCCCCTCCTCGACGGCGAAGTCGAATGGCTCCTCGTAGACGTGGGTGTCGCCGATGGTCAACCCACCGCCGGCCCGTTGCACCAGCAGGAGCTGCCGACTCCAGGCGGCAGCGTCGCCGTCGGGCGGTGGAAGCGCCGACCGACTGGGGAGGTCGAAGGCGGGGTAGTACCGCAGCGAGTCACCGTCGGCGATGGCCGTGACCAGATTCTGGGAGGCGGGGGCGGTCTGCATCATCTGGAGCCGGCATCGGCGGAGTCCTGCGGCGTCCAGTGTCGACCCGACACGACCACCCAGGCCGGTGCGACGCTCTCCGATGCACAACAGGGCCAGTGAGCACCGGTGGTGGTCGCCCAGGTGGTCGATCACCGTGGCTCCCGGGGCTGACGTGGCAGTGACGTCGATGGCCTGACGGCCGGGCAGCCACGCGTAGCGGCCCGCCTTCTCCAGTGCGCCCCGCAGCGCTCCGAGCACGGTGCTCGGCTCGAGGATGGCGTCCTGCCGGCACAGCAGGCCCCCGGCCACCGCTCCTTCCACGGCAGGGTTGATCTGACGGACACCTGCCGGGTCGAGGAGCTCAAAACCTCGACCTGAGGCATCCGGACGGTCGGCAGCCTCAGCCATCACCGAAAGTTCGGCGTCGCTCACGGCCACGGTGATCGAACCGTCGGGACGGAATCCGATGCCAGGTACCTCTGCAGCCAACTCCTGCCAGCGACGTCGGGCTGTTAGGGCCAGCTCCAGCTCCTGGCCGGAAGCCCGTCCACTGACCCAGACCAGGCCAAAATTCCGGACCGAGGCTCGGCGAGGCTGCACATCGGCTTCCAGGTGGACGACCTCCCAGCCCCGGCGGCTGGCCTCGACGGCGTGCATGGTGCCGATGATCCCGCCTCCCACGATCACCACTCGCTGCGCGGTCATGTCGGCCGATCGTAGCTACTAGACGATCCAGCACCGGAGCGCACCCGCTGCCGCACCAGTGGGGACGCTTTGGGCCTGAACCGGCCATACCGAAAGGGGCCGTCCCCGGGTCTTCCCCGGTCGGCTAAATTGGCGGTTCGCCCATTCGGGGGTGGCGCAACTGGCAGCGCGCATGATTCTGGTTCATGAGGTTGGAGGTTCGAGCCCTCCCCCCCGAGCGCCTGCGATGCTCCCCGCCAGGGGCGTCGTGACAGGTCTGCTTCCTGTGGAGTAGGCCAACTGGACACTCCGTGAGGAGCGCTCCAGACAGGGTCCCATCGTCTAGAGGCCTAGGACACCACCCTCTCAAGGTGGAGACACGGGTTCGAACCCCGTTGGGACTGCCAGTTGACGAGTAGTTGCATCGCTGCAGTGCTTCGAACATCTGTCGGTCTCAGTCGATAGATCCTTTGGTGACGATCCATTGGCAGGACTGTCCGGTGACCTCGGCAATGAGATCGAAATCGGTGTCGTAGTGCAGGAGCGTTAGTCCGTATTCCTCGGCTGCGGCGGCGATCAGTAGGTCAGGCACTTTTCGGCCCCGCTGGCGTTTCGCCGAGAGAAGCCTCTGAGTCTGGCGAGCCCGAGCGACGTGTGTCGCCGACGTCTCGACGAGTTCCATTGGTTGGAGCGCACCGATCAGCTGATCCCACTCCTTGTCATTGCGGGCAGAGAATCCCACTTCGAGGTCGGAGATACCTGCCCGGGCCGCCGATCCAGCCGCAACGAGGGGCTCGAGCGCTGATCGCACAGATGGGGAGCCGACCCGGGTGAGGACGCTGGTGTCGACCAGATGAGTCAGCGCCATGCATCATCTCGATCGGAGAGCGGCATGGCCGAAAGCACGTCCATCGAGTTGCGGACGATCTCTGACCGGTCGGAACCGACCAGCCGCAGCGCCTCGTTCACAGTGGCTTTGATCGTGGTCGTGCCCAGCTGCGATCGGGCAGCATCAAGGGCTTCTTCGTCGATGTCCACGAGCCGCTTGGTCATGTGAAAAGTATATACCACTGTAAAGTCTGTATATACAAGCTCCAGAGCCAGGGCAGTTATCGCAGCGGACAGAAAACCCAACATTCCACCCAACAAATTCGTTCCACGGTGTCGCATCGCGAATCACGGCATTTCACCGGTCGTCGAGGATGGCCGATGTTGACCTGCCAAAATGACATCCCCTGGGACCGGCTGGGTCGGGCTGCCACGATCCGTTCCGCCCTCTAAGGTGGAGACACGGGTTCGAACCCCGTTGGGACTGCCAGAAGAAAGGCACTAGTTTCCGGATCTCTTCCAACAGCTTCTCGTTGGAAAACCCAACAAATTTCAGGGCGTGTGAAACTCATGCGGTGGATATCTCCTGGCCAGAGGCCATATTAACTGCAGAATCTGCAGTCAAAAAGACCCAACAATTTGATCAGACGGACGGAGATCATCCGATCCTCCACCCGACAGGTCACGTCCCGCGAAGTGACCCCACTCCGCGGGACGTGACCGATGTAAGCCCGGCCCTAGCAGTTCGATCGCCTTGCGATCCCACGAATCCATCTCGATGATCCGCCACCTGCCAACCAGATTCATCGTGTCCCTCGATCCATCCCGCTGACGCTACGGCCAATGTGGACCGATGTAGGGGTCCTGATGGTCGCGTGCCCACCTGTCAAGATGCTTCGCCAGGTGAGCGCCAAGGCCACCTCCACCAGGAAAGCTCGACTTGCGAACGAAGACGACCGGCACGCATGGCGCTCCACCGTGTTGGCGTTCGTCAAGGAGTCGGGCGAAATCAGCGAAGTTCTCGGTCACAATCAGACGCTCTTGCAGCACAGCGAAGTCGAACATGTCGTTGTCAGATGCGCCGGCCAGCTCCACGTCGTGAACCGATACGGCGTCGTGATCCAATTCGGTGAGCCGCTGCGCAGCAGTCCGGGGAAGCATCTCGTCCAGCAGCCATCTCACGAAGACAGCAGGCGCTCTCGACGGTCAATGCGCTCGCGGAGTTGCTCGGCAGCCAGATCATCAGCGGCGATCCGATCATCCACCTCAGCAGGATTGACTCCGTAGAAGTCGATGGCCAGCCGGATTTGTGTGGTTGAAAGTGCCAGTTCGTCGGCCAAGGTCCGCACGCGCCGCTCATCCTTGCCCGGCGTCTGCTTGAGGGATCGGATGATCTCCCAGACATCAGGTCCGCCGACCACTGCCGCTCGCCGACCGGTAGGCCCATCCCGGTAGACGATTCCTGGAAACCGACGCGTCTTCAGCCCTTCATCGAGGATGCTGGCGACCAATGAGGTTGCCGATGACCCTGCCGAGATGGCCTCGTTGTCGAGACGTTCGAGGAGCTCCTCGGGAAGGCGGAACGATGTTGGTCGGGACATGGTGACTCCTGTAGTGGACTGTAGTTCATAGTAGCGCACCCGGCACCCTTCGGGGACAGGAGAGTGGAGATGAGTGGTCCCTTCAGGGCAATCCAGGTGCTCAGAAAACCCAACATTCCACCCAACAAGAGCGTCGCAGGAGGTTGCAGTGCTGCGCAGCCTGTTGCATCGGACCGTGAAGACACCCGATCTGACGTGCGCAAATGCGACGGCGTGGGACAGGCCGGCTCCCGGTGCGCCGATGCGTTCCGCCTCTCAAGGTGGAGATACGGGCTCGAACCCAGTTGGGACTGCCAGAAGAAGTGCCAGTTCAGAAGCGCGAATGTGTTCGGCCGGCCGCTTCTTGCGAGCCTGTCGATCACTAGAACCCAAAAGATCGATCCGGAGTGACTTTCCGGCTGCCAGTCGGCCTTATCCGGCTCCGGCTCCGGCTCAGATCTCCTCGGGCACCATGTCGATGGCTCCGCACGGGCACTCCGCGACGCAGATGCCGCATCCCTTGCAGAAGTCGTAGTCGAACCGGTAGCGCTCACCTGGACCCAGCTTGATTACCGCGTTGTCGGGGCAGACCCCGAAGCAGTTGTCGCACTCGAAGCAGTTCCCACACGAGAGGCAGCGGCGGGCCTCGAACAGCGCGTTCTCCTCGGTGAGGCCCCCGACGACCTCGTCGAACGTGCTGACCCGTCGGGCCTGCTCGAGCTCGGGGCGCTGGATATGCGGAGCATCGGCGAAGTACCAGGTATTGAGGCGTTCGAACGTGGCCGGGGCGGTCGACGGGGAACCGGTAGCCTCCTGTCCCGCCAAGTAGGCGTCGATACCCAGTGCCGCCCTGCCCCCGTGCCCGATGGCCATGGTCGCCGTGCGCTGCGAGGGCACGCTGTCCCCCCCGGCGAAGACACCTGCCTCGCCGGTCATCATGGTCGCCTCCACCTGGACGTAGCCGTCGTCGACGGCAACGTCGGGTGCCCGGTCCAGGAAGGTCAGATCGGTGTCCTGGCCGAGCGCCAGCACCAGCGAGTCGGCGTCGAGCTCCTCGGTATCACCGGTGGGAACCGGGAACCCCTCGTCGTCGAGCCGCACCTTCTCGAGGACCAGGTGGCCGGGGTCGACCCGGTCGATCACCGAGAGCCAACGCACGGTGACGCCCTCGGCGAGGGCTTCGTCGAGCTCGTCGTCGTGTGCGGGCATGTGCCCACGATTCCGACGGTAGACGACGACGGCGTCGGTGGCACCGAGGCGCCGGGCCGTGCGCGCCGCGTCGAGCGCGGTGTCACCGCCGCCGTAGACGGCGACTCGGCGTCCGAGCTGGGGTGGGTCGCCGTCGGCGACCCGGTGGAGTAGGGAGATGGCGTCGAGGACCCGGGCCGAATCGCCCGAAGGGATGTCGAGACGACGGGCCAGCCGTGCGCCCACCGCCACGAAGACCGCGTCGAAGGCGCCACCTGCGCGCTCGGACTTGATGTCCTCCACCGTGTGCTCGAGCTCCACGTCGACGCCGAGGGCGATGATCCGCTCGATCTCCGCATCGAGGATCTGGCGGGGGAGGCGGTAGGCGGGTATGCCGAATCGCATCATGCCCCCGAGCGCGGCCGCCGAGTCGACCAACCGCACCTGGTGGCCTAGACGGCGAAGGCGGTAGGTGCAGCTGAGCCCGGCCGGTCCCCCTCCGATCACGAGGACGTGTCTTCCGGTGTCGGTCCCAGCCCGGGGCAGCTCCCATGCCCTGTCGATGGCCAGATCGCCGAGGAACCGCTCGACGGCATTGATGCCGACCGCCTCGTCGAGCTGGGCGCGGTTGCACGCCGTCTCGCACGGGTGGTAGCAGATCCTCCCCATCACCGACGGGAACGGGTTGTCCTCGACCAGCCGCCGCCATGCCGTCTCGTAGTCCCCGGGTTCAGCCTGGTACAGCCACTGCTGGACCCGCTCCCCGGCAGGGCAGGCGTCGCTGCACGGAGGCTGCCGATCGACGTACACCGGCCGTTCGACACGCCACGAACCGGTGTGGTTGGCGCGACTCGACCCGACGTCGAGGGTGATGGCGAATGGTGGTTCCATTACGTTCTGCCCCCCGCTGGGTCGGGATCGTCGCGCTCGGTTGGATCGAGCCCGTATCGGGCGATGTTGTGGTCGGCGATTGCCTGGATGTGGGCGATCACGTCGAGACTCGGGTGTTCACCGAAGAGATGGGCGTAGCGGCCCTGAAGTGTCAGATACTCCTCCACCGGCGTCCGATGGCGGATCCGGGAAACCGAAGTCACTCGACCACCTTCGGCCTCAAAGACCGGAAAGAGACCGGTCTCCTGCGCCAGCCGCGCCACCCGAATGGTGTCGGCCGAGGCGGACCCCCAGCCGAGCGGGCACGGAACCAGGATGTGCAGGTAGCGGGCACCGCGCATCTGCATGGCCCGTTCGACCTTGGCCTCGAGGTCGTGGAGGTCGGCGACGGTGGCGGTGGCGACGTAGGGGATGTCGTGGGCCATGGCCAAGCGGGGGAGGTCCTTCCCCTGGCCGAACACGTTTCCCGGGTGGCTACCCACCGCTTCGGTAGTGGCGGTCCGGGCCGCCGGTGGCGTGGCCCCGGAGCGCTGGACGCCGGTGTTCATATAGGCCTCGTTGTCGTAGCAGATGAACAGGACGTCGTCGTTGCGTTCGAACATTCCCGACAGGCACCCGAAGCCGATGTCGACGGTCCCCCCGTCTCCGGCCTGGCCGACAACCCGGACACCGGTCTTCCCCTTCACTTTCATCGCCGCCGCCATCCCGGTGGCCACCGCGGGTGCGTTGCCGAAGAGCGAATGCAGCCAGGCGATCCGCCACGATGTCTGCGGGTAAGGGGTCGAGAAGACCTCGAGGCAGCCCGTGGCGTTGGCCACCATGAGTTGGCCATCGGTGGCCCGCATGGCGGCGTCGATGGCGTAGCGGGCCCCGAGGGCCTCGCCGCACCCCTGGCAGGCCCGGTGGCCGGCGTCGAGCGAGTTGGTCCGGCCGGCGTCGGACTGGACGGTACGGTCGCCCGGGGGTAGCAGGCGGTTACCGACGGCGAAGCTGCCGACCTGGAAGAAGCGGACCGGCTGGGTGGTCATGGTTCGAGCCCACCGCTCTGGTGGAGGGCGAGGTCGCGGAGGACGAACTCGGCAGTCGGTCCGGGTCGGTCCGTTGCCGCGGCGATCCGGGCCTGCTCGCGCTGAACGACCCCGGTGTCCAGGTCCAAGAATGTGAGCAGCTCGAGCTGGTCCTGCGCTGCCATGGCCAGCATGGTCTCGAGGGACCGCCGGGTGATCGGACGGCCGCCGAGACCGGCGACCACCGTGTAGAGCGAGGACTCGGACCTATGGGTGGCCATGGCGACATCGGTCGATAGGACCCCGCCGAACCCGACACTGAACGCCTTCTCGACGACGACGACCCGTTGCGCGCCAGCCAGCGCCTCCGCGACCGCCTGTCGCGGGAAGGGACGGAAGGCCGTGATCCCCACGACCCCGACCCGCTCCCCGGACTCGCGTCGGGCGTCCACGGCGTCCTTGATGGTCCCGAGTACCGAGCCGAGCGCCACCACGACGGTGTCGGCGCCCTCGGTGCGGTACGTCCGGACCAGGCCCCCGCTCGGCCGGCCGAACTCGCCGGCGAAGTCGGCGGCCACGGTCGGAATGAGGTCGAGGGCCTCGAGCTGACGCAGATAGGCGAGGTAGCGGACCTCCGCGAAGGCCTCGGGGCCGACCATGGCCCCGATGGAGACCGGGTCGTCGGGATCGAGGACCTGGCGGGGCTCGAAGGGGGGGAGGAAGGCGTCGACCGTGGCCTGCTCGGGGACGTCGATGCCCTCGACGGCATGGGTGAGGATGAACCCGTCCATGCACACCATGACCGGGAGTGAGAGGCGCTCGGCGATGACGAACGCCTGGACATGCAGGTCGACGGCTTCCTGATTGGTCTCGGCGAACAGCTGAATCCATCCCGAGTCGCGTACCGACATGGCATCGCTGTGGTCGTTCCAGATGTTGATGGGTCCCCCTATGGCCCGGTTGGCCAGGGTCATCACGATGGGGAGCCCGAGGCCGGAGGCGTTGTAGACGGCTTCCATCATGAACAGGAGGCCCTGGCTGGCCGTGGCGGTGTAGGCGCGTGCCCCCGCCGCCGAGGCACCGATGGACACAGACATCGCCGCGAACTCCGACTCGACGTTGATGAATTCGCACGGGGACAGGGTGCCGGACTTCACCATGGCACCGACGGCCTCGATGATGTGGGTCTGGGGGGAGATGGGGTAGGCGCAGACCACCTCGGGCCGGCAGCACGCCACCGTCTCCGCCACGGCCCGGGAACCCTCAATCTGTCGCAGCATGGGCCTGGGTGGGGACGGGTCGGGTGGCCGGGCCGTGGGGAGTGAGGGACCGGGTGACGTGACGGTAGGCGGCATCGGCGGCGGCGACGTTGCGCTCGCCGGTCGGGCCGTTGAAGCGCTGGCGGAGGGCCTGTTCGACCGCGGCCAGCGAAATCTGACCGGTCAACGCGGCGAAGCCGGCGACTAGCGCGGCGTTGGGCATGGGCCGACCGGTCTGGGCCAACGCCAGCTCCGTGGCCGGGCAGGTGCAGAGCCGATCGGGTCGGAAACGGTGGGAGAGCTCCCCGAGCCCGAGGACATCAAGGGGTTGCGAGGTGTTCAACAGTACATAGGCCTCGGCAGCGAGTCCGGCGAGGAGATCGACCTGGTGGATAAGGGTGATGTCCTGGATGATCAGGGCGTCGGGCTCCATGACCGGCTCGCGCGTGCGGATGGGGCGCTCGTCGATCCGGCAAAAGGCCACCACGGGGGCACCCATGCGCTCGGAGCCGAAGCTCGGGAACGCCTGGGCGTGGTGACCGCCGTCGAAGGCGGCCATGGACAGGACCTCGGCCGCCGTGACCACGCCCTGGCCACCGCGGCCGTGGATGCGGATCTGGAACATGGCAGCGCTTCGGGACGGGGCCGCTGGTCAGTGGCCGGCCGCGCCGACGATGGCGGCCAGATCGGCGAGCCGGCTGGAGTAGCCCGACTCGTTGTCGTACCAGCCGAGCACCTTGACCAGGCGCCCGTGGACCATGGTCAACTCGGAATCGAAGACGCACGATGCCGGCGAACCGACTATGTCCGAGGAGACGAGGGGCTCCTCGGAGTACTCGAGCAGGCCGGCGAGACGACCGGCGCTAGCCGCGGCCCGGTAGGCGTCTTTGATGTCGTCGACGGTAGCGGAGGTACGCACGTTGGCCACCAGGTCCACGATGGATGCGTCGGGCACCGGGACGCGAAGGGCCAAGCCGTCGAGTACACCGCTCACCGTCGGCAGCACCAATCCGGTGGCCCGGGCCGCGCCGGTGGTGGTCGGCACGATGTTGACGGCGGCGGCGCGTGCACGACGAGGATCCTTGTGCAAGGAGTCGACCAGCTGCTGGTCGCCGGTGTAGGCGTGCACCGTGGTCATGAAGCCGTCCTCGATGCCGAATGCGTCGTCGAGCACCTTAGCCAGGACAGCAAGGCAATTGGTGGTGCAGGACGCGTTGGAGATGATGAAGTCGTGGCTCGGGTCGAACTGGTCCTCGTTCACCCCGACCACGAGGGTGGCATCAGGATCGTGGGCCGGTGCCGAGATCACGACGCGGGTCGCACCGGCCTCGATGTGGGCCGCGGCACTTGTCCGGCCGGTGCCCCTGCCGGTGGACTCGACGACCACGTCCACCCCGAGCTCCCCCCAGGGGAGCGCTTTGGGCTCGGGTTCAGCCAGCATGCGGATGCGTCGGGTGCCCACCACCAGGGTGGTGTCCTCGATGGTCACCGGATCGGGATAGCGGCCGTGCACCGAGTCCCGGGCGAACAGACGGGCCAGAGCAGCCGGAGAGCCGAGGTCGTTGATGGCGACCACCTCGAACTCGGGGTGGGAGTCGAGGACGGACCGGAGTAGGGCCCGTCCGGTGCGCCCGAAGCCGTTGATAGCCAGCCGTACCGACATGCCTGTTCCTCTCGTCAGCGTTGGAAGGCGTAACCCTTCCCCAAGGACCATGGTGGTCCGGACCGGCCGATGGGGGTAGGGCCGAACGTCACTGACTGAACGAAGGTCCAGCTTCCCGGCCGGGACCCCGCATCCGGCCTGGAGGGGGAAGAGTCGAGACCGCACTCAGCCTCTCAAGCGGGCCCCATGACGACGACCCAGAGGATGCCGCGGTACCGGCGCGGCATCGTGCGGGACCCGCCGGGGGTCGGCGGCCTCGAGGAGGAGGCGCCGCTCAGCTGTGGTCATGGAGTGCCGTACGGCAGGTGCGGCATCGGGGTTCACCGAGATCGAGGTGATCCCGAGCCGCACGAGGAACTCGGCGAACTCGGGCCGATTGGAGGGGGCCTGGCCACACAGGGAAGAGGTGATCCCCGAGTCCTGGCAGGTGCGCACGATCCGTGAGATGGCGTCGAGGACGGCGGGGTCGGACTCGTCGAATAGCTCGGCGAGCACAGCCGAGTCGCGGTCCACCCCCAGGGTGAGTTGGGTGAGGTCGTTGCTCCCAATGGACACCCCTTCGATCCCCATACGGGCGTAAGTGGGGATCCAGTAGGCGACGGAAGGAACCTCGGCCATCACCCATACCGGCAGCCCGCGGGCCTGCGGGTGGTCCTCGATGATGTCTAGGCATCGCTCGAGTTCCCAGGCGGTGCGAACGAAGGGGATCATGAGCCGCAGATTAGGGGTCTCGGCCGCCACCTGGGCCAGCACGTCCAGCTCGAGGCGGAACAGGTCGGGCTGGTCAACATACCGGAAGCATCCCCGGTAGCCGATCATCGGGTTGTCCTCAAGAGGTTCGAACTGATCGCCTCCCTCGAGGCCCCGGAACTCGTTGCTGCGGAAGTCGATACTCCGGTAGACGACCGGGCGTGGTTCAAAGGCCTTGGTGATCCGGAGCAGTGACTCGGTCATCCCGTCAACGAAGGTCTGTTCCTCGCCCCGCTGCATGAGAAGCCGCGGGTGGACCCCGCCGAGAGCGTCGGCCACCATGAACTCGGCCCGCAGGAGACCCACGCCGTCGACATCCTGGCCGGCCACCTCCTCGGCGTGGGCGGCAACGGCGAGATTCACGTAGAGCCGGGTGGCGAGCTCGGTGACCGCCGGCGTGGTGACCGCCTGAGTGGTGACGACCGGAGTGGCCGGCGCAGCCGACTCCCGCTGTGCTCCTTCGAGGACACGTCCTCGACCACCGTCGACGGTGACCACCTCGCCGTCCCGCAGCACCGCGGTAGCGGTGCGGGTCCCGACCACGCAGGGCACCCCGAGCTCACGGGCGACGATGGCGGTGTGGCAGGTCATCCCGCCTCCGTCGGTGACTAGGGCGGAGGCGCGTCGGATGGCCGGTACCCAGTCGGGGCTGGTCATCGGGGCAACCAGCACCTCCCCGTCGAGCAGGTGGGACCCCTCTTCGGGGGTGAGCAGCACGCGGGCCCTGCCCGAGGCGACGCCCTTGGATGCGGCGAGTCCCTGGACCAGCAACTTCTGCGGCCCCGACGATGCCTCCTGAGCGCTGGGAACGGCGGCCTGGAGCGTGGTGATGGGACGGGACTGGACAAGATAGACGGTGCCACCGACCATGGCCCACTCAGTGTCCTGCGGGGAGCCATAGTGCCGTTCGACCGCCAAGCCCAGCCGGGCCAGCTCCAGCACCTCGAGGTCGGCGAGGACGCGTGCCCCACCCTCCTCGGCCGGCAGCGGCACCTCCAGGTCACCCCCGTCAGGACCGCGGACGATCTTGAACGACTGATGGCCGATGCGAGCACTCTGCAGGCGGAGCCCCTCTTTGATCACCTCGTAGGTGTCCACCTCCACCATCCCGGACACAACCACCTCGCCCTGGCCAAACGCGGCTTCGATGACGATCCGGTCGGTGGCACTCGTGGCCGGGTCGGCGGTGAACATCACCCCGGAACGCTCAGAAGCCACCATCTCCTGGACGATCACCGCCAGGGTGGGCTCGTCGGTGACCTCTTCGACCGAACGGTACGCGATCACCCGCTCGCCGTAGATCGATGCCCAGCAGTCCACCAGGCGCTGGAGAAGCTCCTCATCACCGGCCACGTTGGTGTAGGTCACATTCATGCCGGCGAAGGAGGTGCCCGAGGTGTCCTCACCGGTACCCGATGAGCGCACCGCGACCCTTATGCCGTCACCCAGCTTGTGGTACGCATCGAGCACCGCGGTGCGGAGCTCGGGCGATACGGGCATCCCGGCCACGAGGCTCTGGGCCTTCGCTGCGATGTCCTTCAGGCTGGCCGGATCGTCGATGTCCATCCGGCCGAGCAGCTCCACGAGCTGGGAGCGGATCCCGCTGTGTTCGATGGCATCGCGGTAGGCCTCGGCGGTGACGACGAACCCCGGTGGCACCGGAAGGCCGGCTCCGGTCAGCTCGCCCAGATTGGCCCCCTTGCCGCCCACCAGTTCGACATCACCGACGGAGAGTTCCTCGAACCACATCACTGATTGCATGGTCTCCTCCTCCTCGGCGACTATCCTTCCGGCGCCGACCGATCTGGCGGTGGGGCAGCTTCGCACCCGGGCGATCGGCTCCTCCGGTGAGAAGATCGATGCCCATGCCATCTCCGTCGCCGGAGCATACCGACAGTCGCCGACGCCACTTCCTCGTGAAACCAGTGTCGTCCGGGCCGCTGGCTCCCGGAAGGGCCATAAGTCCCATGGAGAGGACCCCAGGGGGTGTCCGCCACGGCCGCGCCGCTCCCGAGGATCGATAGGGTCAGGGGAGCAGGCCGAGGGAGGCCGCCCCTTTGAACAGCGCGTCACGCGCTCGGGGGTCGGCCACCTGCTCGATGATGCTCCGCGCTTGCTCATGCTCGGACCGGCCAAAGAGCTCGGCACAGCCCTGGTCGCTCAGGATCGCCGTGTGCTGAAACGAAGTGACCGGGTTGGTGAGAATGGGCAGCACGACCGAGCTGTCGCTTTTGTCGTGCCACGAGTGCAGGGCCACCGCTGCGTGCCCGCCGATGGAGTGGAGGGGCCCGGTGACGAAGTCGGGCTGGCCGCCAAATCCCGAGTAGATGGAGTCGCCGATGAAGGTGGCGTTCGCCTGGGCGAACAGGTCTACCTGCATGGCGGTGTTGATCGAGAGCATGGCCGGCTGGGCCGCGATCCGGAGCGGATCGTTGGCGACTTCGGTCCGGTTCATTCGGAGCCGGGGATTGCGGTGGGCCCAAGCGTAGAGCTCCTGGGATCCGAAGAGAAACGACGCACCGATGGGGCGGTCGGCATCGAGTGCTCCGGCCCGCTCGAGAGTCAGGACAGCATCGCTGATCTTCTCCGACCAGATGCCGAGATCATGCCGGTCGGCGAGCGCAGCGGCCGCGACGTCGGGGATCTGGCCTATGCCAAGTTGCAGGGTGGTGCCGTCATCGGCGAACGCCGCCACCTGCCTGCCGATTGTCTGCTCGGCCCCGGTTGCCGGGCGCCGCGTATGAGTCTGCAATGGCTCGTCGACCCCAAAGGCGAAATCGATCTGATCCGCCGCTATCTCGCCGTCACCGAAGGTGTAGGGCATGTTGGGATTGACTTGGGCCACGACCAGGCCGCCGCGAGCCCGCGCCCGCTCGATGGCGGCATGGAGGAGGTTGACCTCGACTCCGAGGGACACCTTCCCATCATGGGGCACCAACGTGTGGATCAGGACCGCGTCGACCGGCCGGATGGTGTCGAACAGGCGCGGTACCAGCGACAGGCGCACGGGAAGGTATTCGAGGGCCGGGTCATGACGGACGCCCGGCCCGACGAAGGGTGTCTCGTTGATGAAGCCGGCACGCTGCGGCCAGCCGAGCTGGGCGTCGAGGGAGAAGGTGCGTACGGACTCCAGGGCGGCGTCGAGGGAGCGGGGGAGGACCGTCGGGGTGGCGAAGTTGCCCGACACCACGACTCTCGGCTCCGGTCCGGGAAGCGCCGCCAGCCGCGCCACGACCTCCTCCTCGGTGACGGTCTGCATCGATGAGGCTTCTGATCCGGCCAGCACACGCAGGTCCAGTTGATCGAACATGATGTCAGTCATTCCGAAACCCCGACCGACGTGGCCCCGAGCGCGCCGACCGCCCGGCCGACCGTGCCACGCAAATCGACCACGGCTCTCAATATCGACGCACATGAGTCGAACGGTCGTCCTTTCATGGTCAGGCGCCATACGTCGGGCTCCTCCACCAAGTCTTCGACGAAGGGAGCCCCGATCTGGTACGGCCGAAGGTCACGTCCTCACCCTCTGGTCGCAACCACCCCGGCTGCGGCGGTTCTTGCTCATCTCGGCCCGGACACGACCGTGCTGGCGGTGAGCGCCCCGACAGCGAGCACCCCGGCGATGGAGAGGATGGACAGTCCAGGAAATCACTTCGGATGGAACAGAGGTCGGAAGAATGTTCACACGCCCGCTACTGGATTTGCTACTGAACTCCACGAAACTAGAGATCGGTGAAGAGAACTCAGTGGACGGAATGCCCGTCTGAACAGGTCTCTAGCGATTCAGCCGTACTCCTCGAACGACCCTTATCTCTCTCTCGAGGTGGAGACACGGGTTCGAACCCCGTTGGGACTGCTCAGTTGCAAATGGCCCTCGGGTCGATCAGGCGCCCATGAGCGGTGTGATCTCGTCGAGTGTGTCGACCAGCCGGTCCCGCTCGACCTCGAGGTCGTAACGTCCCTGGAGATTCATCCAAAATCGCTCAGAGGTGCCGAAGTAGCGCGCCATGCGTAGGGCGGTGTCGGCGGTGATCCTGCGCTTACCGTGAACGATTTCGTTGATGCGCCGTGGCGGGACTCCGATGGCGATGGCCAGGCGATGCTGTGTAACGCCCAGGGGCTCGAGGTACTCCCGCATCAACACCTCGCCTGGATGGATCGGGGGCATGGTCGCAGCCGTGGTCACAAGTTCCTCCTCTCAGTGGTAATCGACCAATTCGACATCTTCCGCGCCAGAGTCGGACCAGTTGAAGCAGATGCGCCACTGTGTTGACCGGATCGACTGCTGGTTGACCCGGATGCTGTACGAGCCGGCTCGGTCGCCCTTCAGCTTCTCGAGTCGATTGCCTGGGGGCACCTTCAGATCGCCGAGAACCTCGGCAGCGTCGAGGATCAGCAGCGTTCGGAGGGCAATCCTTTGGGTGCCGTCATCAGGTTGGCGGACTCGTTGCCTCTTCCAGATCCGCTCGGTCTCCTTGTCTTGGAACGACCGGATCACATCAGCGATAGTAACGAATTGCGTTATTAACGGCGAGCGTTATGGCCAGAAACCCAACATACCACCCAACAAATTCGTTCCATGGCGTCGCAGCCCGGGTCAGTGTTTCCATCGGTCGTCGGCGCCGGGCGATTTGACCTCCAGAAACGTGATTCCATGGGACGGGCTGGCTCCCGGTGCGACGATCCGTTCCGCCCCCTCAAGGTGGAGACACGGGTTCGAACCCCGTTGGGACTGCCAGTTGGGGTTAACGGTGAATTGCACGGGCGATGGCCACTTCGCACCGAAAGCCATCTAGTCCCAACGTCAACTACGGGGGAGATCAGTCGTGAGTGGCGAAGTGCTCAGTCAATCCTGCACGTCGGCATCAGAGTTAACGATCGCCGTGACGGCCTTGCGACCGAGGCCCGAGACGTCGGCGAGTTGACGGATCGACACGCCGGCCCGATGGGCAACTCGAATCATGTCGTCACGGAAGTCCGATTCCTTGGAGGCTCGGGCTGCGCTGAGACCCACCACGACGAGAGCGGCTCCGGCCTCGCCAGTTTCGCTGCCTCGATACTTGTCCATCGCAGCAGTCGCCGCTGAAACCTCGACGTCGCTGTAGCTCACAGTTCCTCCCTCAGCCCGAGAGCGAGCTTGTCCCGGATTGCCATCAGCAGCGGCACTCGGGGCGACGTCTCAGCCTTGGCTTCGGCATCGCTTAGATGAGCCAACGCCATCCCAAGAAGCTCGAGTGCCTCGATTCGTTCAAGCTCAACTCTGATCATTGGTCCCATTGTAGCCACTAGTGGTCCCAATGGGACCGGAAGATCCATCCGGCTTGCTACGGTCGCCACCTGCCCATCGCCCTCCAGCTCCATCGGGCCCAGCTCCAGCTCCGCCACACCGGGAAGCGGCACCTGCCCGTCAGCCAGCTCAGGAAGTATCACTACACCGACCGTCACCGTGGATCTCACCCTCTCTGACCTGGTCGCCACAGGCACGTGGGATCAGGCCCCGGTCCAGGTCACGATCACTACCGCCAGCGTACCCAGCGCACAGGTGGTGCCAGTGACCGCGCTGCTGGCCCAGTCCGGGGGTGGCTACGCCGTCGAGGTCTTCGGTGCAGGCGGGACCAACCGTCTGGTCTCGGTCTCACTCTGACTGTTCGACGACGCCGACGGGCTGGTACAGGTCACCCGCTCGGGGCTGGCCGCCGGCCAGAAGGTGTGGTCCCGGATGCATGACCTGACACCCTGCCACCTACGCCCGACAACCCTCCGGTCGCCATTGGCGGTGGCTCGATTGCAAAGGAAGAACAGGTTCCGGTGCTCGAAGTCGAGAACGTGACCAAGAGCTATCCCGGCGAGCCGCCCGTCCAGGCCCTGCGCGGAGTGATTCCCACAATTGCTCAGGGGGAGCTGCTCGGGATTGTCGGACCCTCGAGGTCGGGCAAGACCACCCTGCTACAGCTGATGGGAACCCTCGACCGACCAACTAGCGGCCGTGTACGGATCGCGGGGCTGGACATCGCCACCATGGCCGACGACGACGTCGCCCATTTACGGGCCAGCCGGATCGGGTCTTCCTCTCTTCGCCCGCGGTTCATCTGATCCGAGCGACGGCACTTGGAGGTGGGAGGTGCCCGCGCTCGTCATCGGCCGTGCCGCTGGTGTGACGCCGAATGCCGGGTTCACGCGCGAAGACAGGTGGGCGGACTGGCCCGCTCCCGGTGCGACGATCCGTTCCGCCCTCCCAAGGTGGGTTGTCCCAAGCCGTAGGGGCGCTCAGCCGGTGTGTGCGTACTCATAGACCGTGGTATGGATGATGCACGATGCCGGCTGGATGATCTCCACCCGAAGGATGCCTGACGCCACCGCGTAGTCGACTCCCTCTGCCTCGAACGGACCCGTGCACGTGCTCTTCTGAGGAATCGAACCGAGGTCGATGACGTGTGCGTTGAGAGTGGTGCCTCCCAGTGGATGGGGGAGCACCACCTCCAGCAATGGCTTCTGGTTCGAGAACAGGGTCTGGGTGTCGTCGTCCGACGCGCAGATCAGGGTCGTCTTCGATGTGAAGTCACAGCCCTGGACGTTGTTCACCCTGTGGTCGAGCTTGATATAGCCGGCGAGTGGCAGCCGGCCGCCTTGTGGGGAGGTTCGATGGTTCAGGTCCGGAGTCGGATAGATCTGGAGATGGCTCATGGTCTCCCATTCGCCGGCCACCATCCACTGAGCTCCCGGGGCGACGGTGTCGAAGGAATTGTTGTAGAGCTCCTTGGACACGAGTGTGTGCACGTACTGAGCGGTAGTGCCGGACGGTGTGGTCACCAAGAACATCTTGGAATGGCCGGAACTAGGCCCCTGATAGGCGTCGATGATGTAGCCACCGGTCGAATCGGGATCGCCGATGTGACCCCAACCTTCCGCGGCCAGGCCCTTCGGCACTGAGATCAGCCCCCGGTACAGGAGGTAGCTGGCCTTCCCGGGTGGGACCACGGTGGTGACTCCCTCACTGGCCTCCAGACTGTTTTCGTCGTAGCTGCCTACTTCCTTCCAGTCGTGGATCCCGGTCGTCGACACCGGCTTGGTGGGACCACTGGACCTTGCCACCGTCTGGGCGCCAGCCTGCGAGGAGCATCCTGCCGTAGCGAACGCGACGAGGACCAGGCCGAGCCGACCCCCTCGGGCCCACCGTTTCATTGTCATCGTTGAGCATCTGTCTGAAGTGTGGTGACCATCGGCCAATCATGGCATCGGGTTGCTGTCGGTGTCGCTGCTACGTTGCTCCGGCCTGCGCCAGGTTGCATAGGGATTACGGACGACATCGGATCGCCCAGACGGCCGTCGCCGATGATCGACTGCACAGGTCAAGTCTGTGCGGCTGTCACTTCGGTGAACGAGGGTGGAGCGTTCCTTCCGGTAGCTAGTGGTGGGGCGAGCTTCGTGGTCCGGTGCCGAGGGAAATCCCCGTGGCTCGCCTCGCCACCGAGCGCCGGCTATTCGGTCGCCAAGCGCCCGTTGGCCATGAAGACACGGTGGCGCACCTCCGCGTCAGCATCCTGGACATTCTTGATGGGCACGAACCACCGAATCGTGTCGTGGAGAACGTCCGGTCCGCCTCCGACCACCCACTCCAGGGCGCCGTTACGCTGCGAGACATCCACCATCTGGAAGACCTCCGACCATTCAAGTTCCGGAGTGCCGCTCAACGTCCAGGCCACTTCGACGCGGTCGCCGATCTCCTGAACAGAGGTCATCTCGAGAATCCTGATGTCCCCGTGATCAGTTCCGTCCATGGGGGATCTTCCTTTCCCAGTTCGTACCTGTCCTGTTTGACCCTATGACGGGGGCTCTGCTTCTGACCAGGGCCTAAGGACCCTTAGGCACAGCGCTTCCGACAGTGAACCGTGCAGGCGCCGCGAGTACCGTCTCCGTTGCCTCCAGCACAGGAGACGGAAGGCACCATGGCCCCAGTGGCACCCTTCATCAAGCTGGGATTGGTGCCTGACCAGCGGATGTTCGGATTTCGATCAATCCCGGGGGACCGTGGAGGTCAAAGAGAATTGACCGTGGGCCCGCAGGGTGGAGACCCCCACCGGCGATGGTGTGGACACCACAGTGCTCCAAGTTCCCCGTAAGGGGAGTCCGGTCGCCACCGAGTACCAGGTGTCGGCGTGATTCGAGCCCTGTTGGCCTCCGGAGAATCGGACGTCTTCTTGGATGAGTACCGCCGGGACCTTCTTGCTGCCGATGTGCAGCGTCGACGTGGTCAGTACTTTCGAGCTCCCCAACATGTGCACAGGACCCGTAGAGAGATGGTCGTTCGATCCGGTACAGGCGACCGAGCTGCGGGTTCCGATCAGCACGGTGGCAGGCACGGTCCTGATTTCCGGACGGCACACGTAGGTCGAGGTGTCGTCGACCGAGAAGGCAACGAAGTCCCAAAGGTAGTACCCCGCCTTCGACGAGGTGACCAGGTTCCCGTTCCGGGTGCAGTAGGTCCAGCTCTGCCAATGGGCATTCGAGTAGTCGATGCGGAACTGGAAGCACCCTCCGGGCTTGTCAATGACCGTTCCTGGCAGTTCGGGTCCCTCCGACTGCGACTTCGGTGGCACCGAAATGGCCTCGGTTCCCGAGCCGCGGTAGGAGTAGACCCCTTGGGCTGGTCCAGGCCCGATCGCATGATCCCCGTCAACTGCCTTTCGGAACCTCTCAACAGCCACCGAGTGGGCCAGGGGTCGAGCGCCTCCTGTTAGCCAGAGGTAGCTGAACACCCCGAGGCCGAAGACCAGTAGCACGGCACAGATCCCCACGGCCCGCCACCACCAGTGGCGGTGGGTCTTAGCTGCCCGAGACACTGGTCACCGGAGAGGCCAATCCTTGCTGCCCCGGGCGGGTCCGCCTGTTGCCAAAACGGAGAGCAGGTCCGGTGCAACTCTGCCCAAGGGCCCACGGACCGGTCCGCCTTGTCGCATCGTATCGACCGAGCTGATTTCGGGACGCCTCATCCCACGGACCGGCTCGGCGGAGAGGGATCCCACTGGATCGGGGTAGCGCCCCTCGCCCGACGGTCTCGGCTGTCTCGGTCGCTTGTGTCAGCATTCGGTGTCCTCCCGCGTTGCTTTAGCCTCGCACTGCTGTCCGCCAACGCCTAGGGCCCTTCGGCACCCATCCGATCACTGACGTGGCAGGTCCTCGACGGTTGTGACCTTGTGCCCTGGCGGAAACGGTCCCGAGGCCGCAGAGTCACAGGTGAGAGGTGGCGAGCATTCGGCGAGAAGGAGGACGTGGCATGGCTGCACCGAAGGACGTACGGACCAGGGTCGAGGACCTGATTGAACGGGCCCAGAGAGACATCATCGAAGCGAGCCGAGATCTGGCTGACGGCATCAGCAAAGGCACCGAGAAGGTCGTTCCGCCCATTTCCAATGATGTGGAGCGGTTGGTCGATGACGTGTTCGACTTTGCCGAGCGGGTGATCAAGGGGCAGCGGAAGATGGTCGGCGATGTGCTGAAGGCGGTCAACGAGCAGACCGACCGAGCTGCGAAGGTGGGTCGCGCCACCACCCAGAAGGCAACCAAGCGGGTTGCGGCCGTCAGCAAGTCAGCGGGCAAGCGGGCACAGAAGCCGCGCACGGCCTCCCGTGCGGCAACCAAGGCGACGAAGAAGGCGCCCTCTCGGGCGAAGGCGACAAAGCAGCGAGCTCCTGTCGCAAAGGCCGCGACCAAGAGGGCTCCGACCCGGTCGGGTGCCGCCTAGATCGTCGGGACACAGGCATCGACCGAGGCCGGGAGACGGCCACGCGTCCGAAGAATTGGTCGTGTCGTACCTGCGGGCTTCCGGGCGAACGCGAAAGGGCTCAGAGGGTCAGCTGTTGCGCTTCCCCGGGAAGAAGGTCAATTGTCTCCCCATTCAGTTCGAATTCGTGCAGGTTCTTCGGGCCGGCCCGAGACGGTAACGATGAACTGGCCACTAGCCACGGCGATTTTCAACCACCGTCCCCGGTGGCAGATGTCGACGGTGAGCACTCGAACTTCCGCAGGGAGCGATGGGCGGAACGAGATGTTGTCGCCGGCAGTGTCAATGCCCAGGTAGCAACGCTCCACAAGGTCCACAGTGCCGATCATGGCGCCAAGATGGACTCCCTCGTGGGTGGTGCCGCCCTGGGTATCGTCAAGATCACTTCGCAGCGCCTGTTGGAAGAGGGTCCATGAGCGACGCGGGTCGCGGTGCACCAGCGCCCAGCTGTGCACGACGCGGCTCAGCGTGGAGCCGTGTGAGGTCCGCGCCAGGTAGTAGTCGATCGAGTCACTGAGGGCGTCGGACCCGGAGCCATAGCCAAGCCTGTCGAATATCGCCTCCAGATCACGGGCGGGGAGCAAGTAGACGAGCATGAGGACATCGGCTTGCTTGGAGGCCTTGTAGGCATTGGGAGAATTGCCCTCCTCCTCCAGGATCCGGTCCAGCCGTGAGATGTCGCCGTATCGCTCCCGGTAGGCATCCCAATCGAGCTCGGTCAGCTCCTCGTAGCCGTCAAATTGACTGATGATTCCGTCCTCATGGAAGACGATCCGCATTCTCCGGCTCACGTCATCCCAGCGTGCCAGCTCGGCTTCGTCAAGGGAGAGCCGAGCCATCAGCTCACTCCGCTGGGGTTGTGGCAGTAGGTCGACCAACTCCAGGCTTCGGCACAAGACCCACACCACCATGACGTTGGTGTAGGCATTGTCCTTCAGGCCCGGGGCCGAAGCACCGACATAGCCCTCGTGGTACTCGTCGGGACCCATCACCCCGTCAATCACGTAGCGGCCCAGCGACGGATCGAACACTGCGGCACTGGCCCAGTACCGGCTGATCTCGAAGAGCATCTCCGCGCCGAAGTCCGCCATGAATTCGATGTCGTCCGTCGCCTGGAAGTACTGCCATAGGTTGTACGCGATCGCCACATTGATGTGGCGTTGCAGATGTGAGGCGTCGGGCAGCCAGTGTCCCGAGAGTGGGTTCAGATGCAGGGTCTGTGCTTCTTCTCGCCCATTGCTGCCGCTCTGCCACGGATACATGGCCCCCTTGAAGCCAGCCTGGAGCGCGGCCGACCGAGCCTCGGGGAGCCGTCGGTAGCGGTACATCAGAAGCGTCCGCACCAGTTCGGGATAGTGCCGGTTGAGATAGGGAACCATGAAGAGCTCATCCCAGAAGATGTGACCGCGGTAGGCCTCACCATGGAGGCCGCGAGCGGGTATGCCGACGTCGAGGTCGCGCGCGTGTCGGCTCGTGGTCTGGAGCAGATGAAAGATGTGGAGGCGCAGCGCCAACTGGGTCTCGCCGCCATCAACCGTGATGTCGAGCGGGAAACGCCTCCACAGGCTGTCCCACTCCCGCAGGTGATCCTCAAGGAGCTCAGCAATCGACCCAGTTAGTCCGTTCCGGCGGGATGCCTCAGCAAGGGGATCGCTTATGGCACGGTCTCTGGACGTGAAGAGCGTGACGACCTTCTCGACGGTGACTGTCTTCAGCGGCTCGGCGTCGATTGACATCTCGTGTGCGATGGACCGGGATTCGACGACGACCCGATGCGGGACGTCGATCAGGCTCTTGGCGCCGTAGGCTCGCATCCTCGCCACTTGGGCGACGCACACATCCGACTGACTGGTGCGGCCGGTGAGGCCGATGGTCTCCTGGTCGACGACGTGCGTGTTCACGCCGCCGAGATGGTGCTCGTCGAATTGCCTGTAGCGAGCGACGCCAGCATTGGAAACACGTCCATCGATACCTGACCGAATTGTCAGGGTGCCCGACCAATTCTCCGGGGACAACGTCGCCTCGAGGCACGCCGTATGCGGGTCAGCCATGCTTACGAAGCGACGCTGATCGATCCGGGTCACCCGCCCCAGCGCGTCCTGACGTGGAGCGACCGCGTCAGCGTGGCCTGACGCAGATTGAGTTGCTGGGAGTATTCGAGTAGCTCGGTATCGTTCAGGTCGAACCAGGCACCATCATCGATGCGGAAGTTCAGAGGCAGCCAGTTGGGAACGTTGACGATGCTCTCGTTCTCGACGGTACGCCCGGCCACCTTCGTCACTCGTCGGTTGTAGAGACCGGCAACGTAGGTCCCCGGATAGTGGATATCGTCGGCATCCGCCTCGGGTGCGGCACCCCGGGTGGCGAAGGAGCCATTTCCGAGAGTGCACAGTGCTTCACGTAACCCTTCAGATGCGGGATCGAAGGCGTCATATCTGAGTAGCCATCCCTCATCGCCGGTCGGGCCGGTCTCCGAGGACCGCCTCAGAGGCAGACTCATGGTCGGGGCCCGCCCGTCCCGTGGCGCAGTGCGACCTCCCCGAGATCGTTGACCACGGCGTTTGCTCCGTGGCGCCGCAGAGCATCGGCGTGACCGCTCCGGTCGATGCCGATGACCAGCCCGAACCCTCCCCGGTGCCCAGCCTCCACACCGGACTCAGCATCCTCGATCACCACCGCTCGGCCGGGAGAGACACCGAGTCTCGTGGCTGCAGTGAGGAAGATGGCCGGATCCGGTTTGCCGGCGAGCCCGAGTCGGTCGGCATCGACGCCATCGACGATCACATCGAAGAGATCCGTGATCCGGGCGGTCGCCAAGAGCACCCTGGCGTGGCGACTCGACGAGATCAGGGCCGTCTTGATCGCAGAGGACCTCAGTGAGCGCAAGAACGACACTGTCGAGGCGAAAGCGTCCACACCTCCCTCGGCCACCGCCTCCTCGAACGCTCGATCCTTGAGGTTCCCGAGCGCACAGACAGAGCCTTGTCCGGGAGGATCCGACGGGCTGCCCCGATACAACGAAATCCGCCGTGATTCGAGGAAGCTGGCTACACCGTCGTAACGGGGCTTCCCGTCGACGTAACGGAGGTAGTCATCCTCGGTGAAGGGTGCGAGGCCCTCTTCGTTCTGGTCCGACCGACCGCCAAGGAAGCTGTCAAAGACGGCCTTCCAGCACCGCTCATGAACCTTGGCTGAGTCGGTCACCACGCCGTCCATGTCGAAGATTGCCGCGTCGAACCGGTCAACTTGGATTACCAGCCTCCTAGGCCGGTCGCGCCGAATCTCCCGACGTTGTGTGCTCACTTGCGCGAGAGGGGGATCGCTCTTCGACTCGCCCGAGTCGGCCATCCCGACGGAGTCGACCGAGAACCGTGGCCGCTGCAGTCTTCGCGGGCAGGAGGTGAACCGCTCCCGGAGCTGATCCTGTGCCCTGGGTGACCTCCGCTGCGAGGACCGGCGACGGGGGTGGTTGCGGTGCCGAACCCTCGGACTCCCTCGGACGTTGGATCGGGCAAGGAGCCGACCCGTGCCCACCGGCTGCGAACTGGCATGCCCTAACGCTCCGAGGCGGCCGGCACCCCGGTCCACTGCCACTGGGAGATCTCCGGTGGATCCTCGCCGTGCTCCCGGCCGTAGCGGCGAGCTTCGAGGCCGGCATCTACCATGGCTTGACGCAGCGTCGCTGTCCGGGGACCGAGGCCGGGGACGCGGTCTAGCACGTCTGTGACCAGGTGAAATCGGTCGAGACCGTTGAGCATGACCATGTCGAATGGCGTGGTCGTCGTACCCTCCTCCCGGTAGCCATGGACATGAAAGTTGTCGTGATTGGCTCGGTTGTAGGTCAGCCGATGGATAAGTGCCGGATAGCCGTGATAGGCGAAGATCACGGGACGGTTCGGAGTGAACAGACTGTCGAATTCTCGGTCCGGAAGGCCGTGGGGGTGTGCCGTCTCTGGCTCGAGCCGCATGAGATCGACCACGTTGACTACGCGAACTCTGAGTTCTGGCACGTGCTGCCGGAGGAGCTGCACCGCGGCCAGCGTCTCCAGGGTCGGAATGTCGCCACAACAGGCCATGACGACATCGGGGAGGGAGTTCCCAGCAGTGGAAGCAAACGACCAGATTCCTAGGCCACGGGCGCAGTGGTCTAGGGCTTCATCCACGGTGAGCCAATCGTGCTGCGGCTGCTTGCCGGCGACGATGACATTCACATAGTTGCGGCTGCGCAGGCAGTGATCGGCAACAGAGAGCAGGCAGTTGGTGTCCGGTGGGAAGTACACCCGAACCACCTCGGCCTTCTTGTTCACCACGTGGTCGATGAAGCCGGGATCTTGATGAGAGAAGCCGTTGTTGTCCTGTCGCCACACATGGCTCGACAGCAGATAGTTCAGGGACGCGATGGGACGGCGCCATGGAACCTCAGCGCTCACCTTTAACCACTTCGCGTGCTGATTGAACATCGAGTCGATGATATGGATGAAGGCCTCGTAACAGTTGAAGAGCCCATGACGGCCACTGAGAAGGTATCCCTTCGAGCCACCCTTCGCACTGGTGCTCGGACAGGGTCTCCATGACCCGCCCGTCCGCGGCGAGGTGGTCGTCACCCGGTCGCAGCTCGGCGTCCCAGGTCCGATCGGTCACCTCGAAGACATCCTGCAACCGGTTCGAGGAGGTCTCGTCCGGTCCGAAGAGACGGAAGGTGGATGGATTGGCCCGGATCGCATCGCGGAAGTAGTCCCCTAGTACGTGCGTGCCCTCACGCATGACGGTCCCTGGGTTCGGCACGGGAACGCCGTAGTCACAGAAGTCGGGGAGTTCGAGATCGGTCAGAAGCAGACCACCATTGGCATGGGGGTTGTCACTCATTCGTCTCTGACCCGAGGGCGGAAAGTCGTTGATGACCCGGAGAGGCCGACCCCTCTGGTCAAACAACTCATCGGGTCGGTAGCTGCGAAGCCATGCCTCTAGTTGGGCGAGGTGTTCGGGATTGGTCCGGACCCCGGCCAACGGCAGCTGGTGGGATCGGAACGTTCCCTCGACGGGGAGGCCGTCAACCATCTTCGGGCCGGTCCAACCTTTGGGAGTCTTGAGGATCAGCATTGGCCACTCCGGCCGACCTCGGAAGCCGTGGGAACGTGCCAACTCCTGAATCTCAGCGATCTGGGCGAAGGCTCCCTCTAGGGCAGCCGCCATGCGACGGTGGACGGCCATGGGCTCCTCGCCGCCGAAGCCGCCTTCCACGAGAATGGGGCGGTACCCGTAGCCGGTGAAGAGGGCCAAGAGTTCGGGCGTGGGTATTCGCGCCAATACGGTCGGCGCGGCGATCTTGTACCCGTTGAGATGGAGGATCGGCAGCACGACGCCGTCACGGCGCGGATCGAGGAACTTGTTCGAGTGCCATCCGGCCGCCGCCGGGCCGGTCTCGGCCTCGCCGTCGCCCACCACACAGGCCACTACAAGTTCGGGATTGTCGAACGCGGCCCCAAAGGCGTGGCTAAGCGCGTACCCGAGCTCACCGCCCTCGTGGATGGACCCCGGAGTCTCGGGGCTGCAGTGGCTCGGGATGCCCCCGGGAAAGGAGAACTGGCGAAAGAGACGTGCCATGCCCGCTCCGTCGCGTCCCACGTGGGGGAAGCGCTCGCTGTAGGTGCCCTCGAGCCAGGTATTGGCAATGATCGCTGGACCTCCGTGCCCTGGTCCACAGACGAAGATGGCATTGAGGTCCCGTGCCTTGATGGAGCGGCTCAGATGCGCGTAGAGGAAATTGAGACCGGGACTCGTTCCCCAGTGACCGAGCAGTCTGGGCTTGACGTCCTCGGCGATGAGAGGCCGGTGAAGGAGCGCGTTGTCCATCAGATAGATCTGACCCGCGGTGAGGTAGTTGGCCGCACGGAAATACGCGTCGAGTTGATGCAGCTCATCATCCACCGTGCGAGCTGGGTGCGAATCGCCGAACCCGGTCATCGGCAACTCCTTCGACGGGCGGCAAGATAACTGCTCATCAAGGGGACGGGCACCGTCAGATCTGGCAAGGTGGGCGAGTGAACATCCTCGTCGTCAACGCAGGGTCCGGCAGCCTGAAGCTGAGCGTTCTTGACGATTCGGACGAGCTGGTGGTGTCGAAGTCCTTGCCGCGACTTGCCTCTGGGGAGTTGGCGGCCGCATTGGCCGACTTCCTCGGCGAGAGCCCCGACATCGGCGTGGCGGGCCATCGTGTGGTGCACGGTGGCTCCGCCTTCGTCGGGCCCACGGTCCTGGATGATCGAGCGGATGCGGTCCTTCAGGAACTTGCCGATCTGGCACCTCTGCACAACCCCCAGGGCCTGGCGGCGATCCACGCCCTGCGAACGCTGAGTCCAGACCTCGTCCAGGTGGCCTGCTTCGATACGGCGTTCCACGCCGATCTGCCCGACAAGGCCTCCACCTACGCGATCCCCCGAGACTGGCGCCATCGGTGGGGCATCCGGCGCTTCGGATTCCATGGGCTGAGTCATTCCTGGGCCAGCCGAAGGGCTGCTGACCTCATTGGACGGCCCCGTGACGAACTGCGGCTGGTCACGGCCCACCTCGGGGCAGGTGCCTCGCTCGCCGCGGTGGCTCTGGGCCGGTCGGTCGACACGACGATGGGGTTCACGCCGATGGACGGCCTGGTGATGGCCACCCGCTCGGGCAGTGTTGACCCAGGTGTGGTCCTCTGGGTACAGCGTCATGGCCACCTTTCCGTCGACGACGTGGATGAGGCACTGGAACGTGAGTCGGGGCTGAAAGGCCTCTCGGGGACGTCCGGCGACCTTCGCCAGGTGATCAGGGCCATGGATGGCGGCGACGTGGACGCCCGGCTCGCCTACGACGTCTACGTGTACAGGATCCAGACCAGCGTGGCGGCCATGTGCGTGGGCCTGGACGGCTTTGACGGATTGGTGTTCACCGGCGGCGCTGGTGAAGCATCGTCTCGGCTGAGAGCCGACGTCTGTGGAGGCCTTGGCCTTCTGCAGGTGAGCCTGGACTCCTCCGCCAACGCCGACGGGGCACCTGATCGCCCGATCTCTTCGAAAGGATCGCATCCGGCCGTCTTGGTCGTCCGTGCCCGCGAGGATCTGGAGATCGCTCGCCACGTTCGAGAAATCCTTCGTCCTGCGGGCGAGCGTGCCCCATGGTCCGCCGGTCTCTGAGGAGATGTGGGCTTGACAATCCACTGACGGGCGGCTCCAGCCGTCTCTGGGCGCGCTCAGCCGCCCCACCTGTTTCCCCATTTAACAAACATGACAGCAATGGCGCCGGCACGATAGGGCCTTTCGGCCTCGGTGACGACAACGCCGGTTGGCTAATTTGGACTGCGGAGACGCCGGTAGCACCAGTCCACGGGGCCAGGTCGGTCCATGGACGGGATCGACGGCCTCGGCCGGACCTTGGGAGTTCCAGTGAGGTTCCTTGCCGCCGCGAGAATCACTGTGATCGAGATTCGAGATTCAGGTTGTCCGGACCTGAGAATCCGAGTTGTCCTAGTATCGGCACATGTCCGGATTCGAAACTGGGGCTGCGAACTTCGACCCCGAAGCTGTCCATGCCAAGTACCTCGCCGAACGGGACAAGAGGCTGGTCCCCGGCCGCGCCGCTATCCGCGACCTGACGACCGACGAGTACTTCGCCCACTACCGTGATGACCCCTTCACCAAGTTCATCGAGCGTGACCCGATTGCGGAGGACGCCGATGTAGTGATCGTGGGTGGAGGGATTGCCGGGCTCCTGGCGGGAGCCCGCCTTCGGAAGGCGGGTGTCGAGAGAATCCGCATCGTCGATCAGGCGGGCGGCGTCGGCGGCACCTGGTACTGGAACCGCTATCCCGGCGTGATGTGCGACGTCGAGTCGCACATGTATCTGCCCATGCTGGAGGAGCTGGACTACATCCCGACCCACCGGTATGCATTCGGTGAGGAGATCCGGACCCACTTGGAGGCCGTCGCTGACCGGTTTGACCTCGGGGAGGACGCACTGTTTCACACTGGGGTGACTCGTGCCGAATGGCAGGAGGACGAAGCCCGTTGGCTGATCAGTACCGACCGGGGCGACGAGGTCCGCTGTCGGTGGTACGTCTTGGCCGTCGGCATTCTCAACCTCATGAAGCTGCCCACCATCCCGGGTATGGAGGACTTCGCCGGAGGGTCGTTCCACACCGCCCGATGGGACTATGAGTACACCGGTGGTGGCCCGCACGATCCCCTCACCGGGCTGCACGGAAAGTCCGTCGCCCTCATCGGGACCGGGGCGAGCGGAATCCAGTGCCTACCACCCCTGGTCGAATCGGCCGAGCATGTCTATGTGTTCCAGCGGACGCCGTCGGCGATAGGCGAGCGGGGCAACCGGCCCACCGAGGCCGACTTTGCCAAGGAGTTCGAGCCTGGGTGGCAGCAGACCCGGATGGACAACTTCCAGGCGATCATCATGGGCCTTCCGACCGACGTGGACCTGGTGGACGACGGGTGGACACGCCACTACGCAGCTGTCCAACATCCCCCGCGCACCGAGGGCATGACGACTGAGGAGTATCTCCGAAGTGCCGAGGAGTTCGACTACGGAATCATGGAGGCTCACCGGCACCGGGTGGAGGAGCTGGTGACCGATCCGGCCACGGCCGAGATCTTGAAGCCCTACTACCGGTATCTGTGCAAACGCCCCTGTTTCCACGACCAGTACCTTCTGGCGTTCAACAGGCCCAATGTCACGCTGGTCGACTGCCCCTCCGGAATCGAACGGATCACGGAAACGGGTCTGATCGTCAACGGAAGGGCTTATGAGGTCGACTGCATCGTCTACGGGACGGGCTTCGAGGCCGAGCTCACCCCGCTCTACCGTCGAGTCGGACACGAGATCGTCGGGCGGGGTGGCGTCACCTTGGCCCAAAAGTGGTCCGACGGCGCCGCCAGTCTCTTCGGGATGATGAGCCGGGGGTTCCCGAACCTGTTCGTCATGCCGGCGCCAGGGCAGCAGGCGGTCGTCACGGTCAACTACACCCAGCTGGCCGTGCTCGGGGCCGAGTTCATCGGCGGGACCATCGAGTTGCTAGAGAAGCAGGGCGTCGGGGTCTTCGACGTGAGCGCAGAAGCCGAGGAGGCCTGGACCCATGAGATCGTCAGCACCCACGTGGACAGCAGTGCCGTCATGTCGGCCTGCACGCCGTCCCGAATCAACAACGAAGGCCATCCCGAGGCGCTGAATCCTCGCAACGGCAACTACGGACGCGGATTCGGCGATTGGTTCGGCTATCGGGATCGACTTGAAGGGTGGCTCGCTTCGGGCACCTTTGACGGTCTCGAGCTCGAGGACCGGTAGCACCGTGAGCGGACGGCAACAGGTCGCCGTGGTGACGGGCGGAGGGGGCGGGATCGGGGCGGGCATCGCCGAGGAGCTTGGCCGGGCTGGCTGGTTCGTGGTCACCGTCGACCCGCTGGTCACCCTGGACGGTGTCGAGAAGCTCCCTGAGCCCGAGGAGACCACCGCCGGTCGCATCGTGGCGGCCGGTGGTTCGGCCCGGGCCTCATCGGTCTCGGTGACCGATGCCAAGGGAATACGTGCCTTGTTCTCGGACCTGGTCGACGAGCACGGTGGCCTCGATGCTGTCGTCAATGTCGCCGGCATTACCCGACAGACCTACTTCGGTCGGGGCACGGAGGCGGACTGGCTTGCCGTGTTGGCCGTGCACCTCCAGGGCTACCTCAACGTGCTCGATGCCGCCCTGCCGCTTATGGCGGCTGCCGGGCACGGCCGCGTCCTGGGCGTCACCTCCGGGTCAGGGTGGCGGGCCGCCGATGCCGGTGCCTACAGCTGTGCCAAGCGGGCCGTTGCCGCCCTTACCTGGCAGCTGGGACGGCAGGCACCACCCGGCGTCACGGTCAACGCCATGTCGCCTATTGCGGCTACCCGGATGATGGCCTCAGCCCTCGAGCGGGCCCGAAAGGCCGGCCAGTCGGGTGGTGGTGGCATCTCCTTCCTCTCCGTGGCGGACCCTGAGGACCTCGGACCCTTCGGTGCCTATCTGGTCGGCAATGGATTTGGGTGGTGCACCGGCCGAGTACTCTTCGCCGGCGGTCCGGAAGTGGCGGTCATCGACGAACCCCGCCTCATCGAGGTGGTGCGGACCGATCACGTGGTCTCCCTCGCTCGGGTACTCGACGAGGCGGTCCCGGTGGCCTTGGCCAAAGCCGAGTCCCAGCAAGCGACCGCCGGCGGCAGCAATTCCCGGTTCGGTCCTATCTTCGACGAGCCGGCCGGCGCCGTGGTGGGATCGACAGAGACGAAGTCCTGTGTCGTCGTCTCTGATCGACCTGGCCTCGCCTCCGCTCTCCGTGCCGCGATCGAAGCCCGGTCGATGCGGTGCCACCAGATCGAGTTGGTGGGCGGCGGCTTCAGCGCTGCAGCCCAGGCACTGAGCTCGGCGGCACAGGCCAACGGGCCCATCGACGCGCTGGTAGTCGCCCCCTCCGGTCTTCAGCCTTCGCTCTTGCCAACCGACGGCTGGGAGCGCGTGCTAACCGAGCATCACGAGATCGTCGGCCACCTCCACGCCGATGCTGCGTGGGCCCGAGCAGCCGCTGACTATGCCACTGCCTCCGCTCGTCCAATCCAGCTCGTGACGCTCGGCGACGCAGTGACCGCTGGAGGTCGCAGCCGGGCTCAGGCCTCAGCTCAGCATGCACGGGTCGCTGCTTCGGCCACGGAAGGGCTCGTCACGGCCTTCGCGATGAGTATCGAAGCTCCGGAGGAAGTCGCCGGCGAACCGGCTGGCGAGCTCGTCGCCCACCTACTCAGTCACCCCGAAGCAGCCGCGCTGGCGGGCGCCGAGCTTGTGGTTGGTCATGGCTGGCTCGGGCTTCGCAGCCACCCCCGACCCGTCGGCAGTGTCAGCTTTGGTGGTCCTTCCGTGCCAGATTGGCTGGACGAGACGCTTCGCGAGATCGTCGGATTCGCCGACAGCGGCGGGACCCGATGACCGGACGGCCGGCCCGCGTCGTTGACGCTCACGTCCACATCTGGGATCCTTCCCGAACTGATTGGTACCCGTATCTCACCCTCCCTGATGCCCAAGAAGCGGCTGGCTCAGGAATGTTCCGCCCGTTCGATGTCGACACCTATCGGACCGAGTCGGCCGGGTGGAACGTCGAGAAGTTCGTCAACGTTGCGGCGGCAACCGGATCGCACTCGATAGCAGAAACCCTTGAGCTTGATGAAAACGCGCAGGCCAGAGGCGGTCCCGACGCGATCATCGGCGGCATCCCTCCTACGGGCAATGTTGCCGAGGCCATCGAACTCCTCGATCGGCAGATGACCGCCTCACGCTTCCGCGGTGTGCGTCCGATGGGTCGCTTTGAGGGGCCACTTCCCGATGCTGGAGTGCTCCGAGCCCTGGAAGAGCGGGACCTGGTGTTCGAGCTGATGACCCATCCTGATCACCTTCGGATGGCGGCAGGCCAACTCGAGGAGTTCGCCGATCTCACTGTGGTGGTCGAACACACGGGATGGCCCCGCTCGGGCTCTGACGAGGAGCGCGCCCTGTGGAGGGATGGTATCGACGCGCTGGCCGCCATGGGTGAGAATGTCGTCTGCAAGCTTTCGGGTCTGGCCATGCCGCTCGAGTCCATCAGCGTCGACGCCTTTGCTCCCTGGCTCGAGTACTCGATTGAGGCATTCGGTGTGGACCGCTGCATGTTCGCCAGCAACTTTCCCGTAGATTCGATGTACGGGACGTTCGACGATCTCTACGAGGTGTTCAGCGCCATCACCGCTGGCCTCCACGGTGATGCTCGACGCAAGCTCTTTGCCGAGAACGCAGAACGTGTCTATCGCTGCTAGGGCCGCTGTCATGGTCCGGTAGCGCAACGCGAAAGCGGGCCAAGAGATCACGCACTGATCGTCAATGTGGACGGGAACCTGAGGAGAGCGATGCACCCGCGTCCACGGTGAATGCCCGGACCGTCCTTTCGAGAGTGTCCAGGCAACTGCCTTCGTCAGCCGTGTGGACCACGCATGACCAGCACCGGGCTGTGGGCATGGACCACGCAGTACTCGCTGACTGATCCCAGCAGCGTGCCCACCAACTCGGAGTGACCACGACTGCCCACGGCCAGGAGGTCTGCACCAGTCGATGCCTTGACGAGCAACTGGGCCGCTGGGCCCTGGACCACGGCCGAGTCAATCGTGAGTCCGGGATGGGCGCTACGCACGGGCGTCAGCGCAGTCTCCAGCAGTCGTCCGCACTCCGCTGCTGGATCAAGATTGCGAGGGGTCACGAATCCCCAGCCATAGCTCTGCACCCAGTCCCACAGCATCAGGGCCTCGAGCGTTGCGCCGGTGAGCTCAGCCTGATTCGCGGCCCACTGGACAGCAGCATTTGAAGACTCCGAACCGTCGACGCCCACAACAATCCGATGGACGCCCGACGTGGCACGGGAGGCCTCTTCGTCGTCCGAGGATCGGACCACGACCACCGGGCACTTGGATCCGTGTATCGAGGCCCTGCTGACCGAGCCGAGCAACAGCCCGGCGAATCCGCCCTGGCCGCGACTGCCCACGACGAGCAGGTTGGCACCTTCGCTTTCGTCCACCAGCACCCGTCGGGGCGATCCGAGGCGCTCGACGTGCGAAACGGCTACTTCCGGCGCGGCCAGTTGGACTTCGCTCGTCGCCTGGGCGGCGACCTCATCCATGAGGCGTCGGGACTCCTCCTCATCCACGAACTGGTGATCCGGCCCGAAGGCAGTGACGACCTTGATACTGAGCTGGCTGCGCGCCGCCTGAGCCGCCGCCCACCGCAGGGCCGCCGCCGAGTCCGCCGATCCATCCACCCCCACCACGATGGGCGCATCCGCACTGCCATCTGACACTGTCGGTCGCGGCCGGTCGCGATCCGCGTCTGCAGGCGTGCTCATCGGGGTAGCTCCGAGCCGATTGCTACCATCGCTGGACGATCTGTGGTGTGGGGCATCGCGATTCCTTTCCGCCGGACCCA
Organism: uncultured Acidimicrobiaceae bacterium; assembly: GCA_963835465.1. GTDB lineage: Bacteria > Actinomycetota > Acidimicrobiia > Acidimicrobiales > RAAP-2 > Bog-756. Next base: position 92,347 of record CAWIFR010000003.1, on the reverse strand, counting down.
GGGGACGCGGCGCACATGTCCTAGTGGCACGCTAGGACGCCAGACCTCCTGCAACTAGGGGAGAAAGTCCCATTGGGCGGCCCGCTGCGGCCAGGCGAGCTCCGGCCGGGGACCGAGAGTGTGAATGGCACTTCCCGGCCAATCCAGCGGGTCACCACCGAACAGCAAACCGGCGATGCGCTCGTCGCCGACGTCGCGCACACGTCGTTCGAGAATCCATCAGCTCAGCGGCTCCGAGGTGCTCTCCCGGCGGTCGAGCGCCGGTCGGCATCCTCATCCATGGAGTGCATACCCGGATCGTGGTTGCACTCCAGAATCGCCTCACGATCCCAGAGGCCAGGGGAGCCGAGCCGATGCCTACCTGCGGGTAAGCGAGCACCCGGACCTCGGGAAAGTCGTGCTCAGCCACGGGCGAGGCACACTCTGCGTTGCCTCCACGCCGGTGGAACAGGCAGGACTAACCCGATCGGAAGGCCACATGCCGGAGCTCCCGCAGTAGCTGGGCGTCGTCCCCCTTGATGAGGAAGTGGCTCAACGCGATGCGTATCACCAGGTCAGCCAGATCCACGGAGTCCATCGACTCGTTGGCAGTGCCTGGCGGCAGCTCTGCGAACAGCGAGACGAGAGGAGGGGTCATGGATTGGACTGCCTGCTCGAGCTGTTCGAGCATGAAGGCAGGTTCAATCGCCACCAGGCCCTGCATCGAATAGTCGCGCTGGAACTCCGCGATGAAACACAAGGCTCGATCGAGCCGCTGCGAGTCGGAAAACCCGTCGAGGGCGGCGGCCATCTCTGATTGGAATCGGTCCTTTTCGTATTCGGCCAGTGCGAGCAACAACTCCTGCCTTGAACCGAAATGCCGGTAGAGGGTGGGCCGCGAGACCCCGGCCAGCGAGGCGATATCGGTCAGGCTCAGCTTTCTGGGCCCATACTGCGCCAGTACGACGCTTGTGGCGTCGAGCAGGCGTGTCCGTGTCGAGCCGGAACCGCTCCTGGTTGTCGGCATGTCACCATCCTACCGCACGAGTGTTACAACTACTGTATAATCTGTAAACGTGATCCGCTGGCCCCAGGATCCGATGAAGGGGGATGGAAGATGGACGGGCAATGGGGCGACAGGCCCACCAGGAACCCATGCACGGTGTGATCGTGACGTCATCGGCCATCCCGAAGTGGCTCGGTCCCGCGGTGGCGCACCGGGTGCATCCATGACCGAGTTGGCGGACCTCGACATCGATCCCAGTACGCCGGGCTTCTCACTCCGGCCCGACTACTACGAGGTGCTCCGACTCCTCCGCACTGAGGCACCCGTCTATGAGTACGCACCGGGCATCAAGGTTGTGTCCCGGTACCACGACATTCGCGCCATCAGCCGTGACCCCGGTCGGTTCTGTTCAGGCCGAGGCGTTCTGGTCAACGATCCGCTGCGCGAGGGAGGCGCCATCGACGGCTCGATTCTGCACATGGACCCGCCTCGTCACAATGAATGGCGGCGGATCCTCAATCGTGAGTTCACGAGTCGGGCCCTAGGACGTATCGAGGACAGGATCCGGTACCTGGCGTCCGACCTCTTGGACGGGCTACCCCCTGACGAGGAAATCGATCTGGTGGCGTGCCTGACCGCCCCCCTCCCACTGTTGGTGATCTGCGAACTGCTGGGCGTGCCCGAGTCGAACCGCGCCGACTTTCGCCGTTGGTCAGACGCAACGATCCTCGCGTCTGACGGGCGGTCGTCTCTCGAACCCGAGGCGGCAGCCTCGGTGATGGAGATGGTCGGATTCCTCGATGAACTGGCCCGGGACAAGGCGGCGAATCCGAGCGGGGACATCGTGTCGCTGTTGGTGCAAGCCCAGGTAGAAGGCCGGAGTCTCACCCCGGGTGAGCTGGTCACTTTCATGATGTCGCTGGTGGTGGCGGGTAACGAGACCACGCGGCATCTCATGAGCGGAGCCCTCATGGAGCTGGCCAGGCGCCCTGACGAACGCGACGTAATCTACGACGACGCTGGTCTGGTTGTGTCGCTGGTTGAGGAAAGCCTCCGATGGGTCACGCCGATCCAGCAGTTCGCACGGACGGTCACGGCCGACACCGAACTCTCAGGTATTCCGGTGGCCGAGGGCGACTACCTGGTCATGCTCTACGCGTCCGGCAATCGCGATGAAGAGGTGTTCGGCCCCAGGGCGGCCGAGTTCGATCCAACCCGAGCTCCTGGGGCTCCCAACTTGGGTTTCGGCTTCGGCGAGCACCTCTGCCTCGGCGCCGCACTGGCGCGAATGGAGACCCGCGTACTCTTCGAAGAGCTCGCGGCGAGGCGCTCGGTGTACCGGCAGGTCGGGGAGGCCGTCTACCTTCCTTCCAGCCTGGTCAGGGGGCCGGATTCCGTGCCCTTCGTGTTTGACTGACGGTTTCGACCTGGCGGAGGTCGGGACGGATTCGAGAGGCGGCGTGCCGTCAGGATCGGGTCGATCCGACCCTTAGGATCGCCACCATCGGTGCCAAGCAGGGAGAAGATGCACGCCATGACCAAGCCCGGTCCGTTGCTCGGAGCAGACGAGCTGCTAAACCATCAGATCGCCGACACGTTCGCACGGGTCGGGCAGTCCGACCGGTCGTGGACGGAGAAGATCTGGGCCATGGCTGCGGCCCGGGACGGCTCGCTGAGCATGGCGTTCGGCTTGGGGAAGTACATCAATCGGAACGTCATGGACGGCTTTGCCGGCATCTCCCGGGGCACCGAGCAGTGGACGGTGCGGTCCAGCCGCCGGCTGTCGCCGGAGCTTGAGCGCAACGAGGTCGGACCGATCAGGTACGACATCATCGAGCCACTGCACCGCACCCGATACCGGCTGGAGGCCAATGACATCGTCCCGATCAGCTTCGACATCCAGATCGAAGGCGTGGCGCCCCCAGCCATGGAGGAGCGGGAGACTCATGTCAGCCGAAGCCGCTCACGGATCGATGCCGACATCATGCGCTTCCATCAGAGCGGGGTGGCGCGTGGCTGGGTGGACGTCGAAGGCGTAACGCTTGAGATTGACGACTCGTCCTGGGTGGGTGCCCGCGACCGGTCGTGGGGTGTCCGCTACGGCGTCGGCCAGCCTCCCGGGGACATCGAGGCTGCACCGGTACCCGAGGACACCTCGGGAATGTTCGTCTGGATGCCGGTGACGATGACCCGTCTGGACGGTCGTCAGTTCACGCTCTTCTTCTACTACCAACGGTTTCAGGGACGCGGGTGGTCGACCGGAAGTGCCCGGGGAGGGATCGAACGTTCTGATGGGCAGACCAAACCGTTCCACGATGTCGTTCCTGAGCTGCAGTTCCGAGACGACAATCGTCGGCTCGTGGGTGGCACGATCCGTGGCGTGCTCGCCGACGGTTCGGAGCACCACTACCGCATCGAGCCGCTTTCGTCGACCGGCTTTCATCTCGGAGCGGGGCTCTATGGCGGATTCGACGGGCACTACCAGGGTGAGTGGCGGGGCGATCTCCACGTCGACGGTGAGCACCTCACCGGCTGCGACACCGTGGAGGTGGCCCATCGGGTCCACCAACACCGAGACTGCATCGTGTGGGTCGAGGACCTCGGAGACGGTTCGACAGGAGTTGGGACCCTGCAGTCCAATGTGGTCGGTCCCCACCCCGAAATGGGTCTCACCGCCGAAGCGTCCTTCGTCTGATATCGCTGCGGGACCGATTGACACCGATCGGCAACGATCTCTGATGTCGATCAGACCGGCGGAAGTCTCACCCAACTCGGCCGGTTGCGCCTCGGGGACATGCGGCGAAGATCAGGGCGCTGCCGTCGTTGCCCCTTCCCTCCGCCCCTGCGAGGCAAGTTACTCGTGGGCGACCCTCAAGCCGGCCCCCGTGCATGCCGATCAGAGCTAGGCCGGGAAATTCTAGCGACCCCGTGCCGGACCGCGCCTGACAAGGGGAATCCTTACCATGGTCATCGATCCAGGGCATCCCTTCGGAACGCTCCGCCGTGGGTCGTTGCTGATTGCCCTGTCCTTCGCCGTCTTGACCCTGCTCGCGGCGTCCAGGCCTGCAGTGGCGTCCTCGTCCGGCTCGGCCTCCACGACCCAGGCGGCCAGGGCAATCGTGGCCGAGGCACGGGCAGCCATGACGCGAGCCGGGTCGGTGAGCGCCCACGGCAGTGGAACGACCTCCATCCCCGGCGTAGGTGAAGCCACCGTGACCGAGACGGACTACTCAGAGGCGAACTCGGGTGACCAGACGGTCTCGATGACGTCCGCGACGTCGGGCAGCGCCATCCTGCCCGAGGCGAACACGGTCGACGTGTCCGGCGTGGTGTACGTCAAGGCCAACGCCGCGTTCTGGAGATCGACGGTGGGCATGGCTGGCGGGTCCGCCACGCAGGTCGCCGGCCAATGGGTCCTCGTTCCCAGGAGCAGTTCGCTCTACGGTTCCGCGTCCGCCGACCTCACCATGCCCAGTCTCATCCAGGACATGTTCCATGCGGAGAGCTATCACAAAGGGCCGGTCCGGACGGTCGACGGGGTGCGCGCGGTTGCCATCACCTACCAGAACTCTGGTAACGACTCAGGTCCGGCGACCTGCTACGTGGCCATCGGCGGATCGCATCTGCCGGTGCTCTTGACCATCGGGGGACTGTCACTGCACCTGGGATCCTGGGGGCACTTCCAGTCACTGTCAGCGCCCTCCGCAACGGTCCCGTTGCCGAGCTCGGGCACGTCGATGGCCTCTGCGCTCCCGGTGGTGGCCTGACCGGGCTGCCCGATGCGCCCGGTCACTACATCGGTAAACCGGGCCGGAGATTCAAGTCCATGATCTCGATGGACCGGCCAGACTGTCCGCGTTCGGCGACGAAATCACCGGTTGACTGCAGCCCCATCGATAGATAAGCGGCTTGAGCCCGTCGATTCGATTCCCGCACTCCCAGAGTGAGCAGCGAGGCCCCATCCGACGACGCCCACCGGCCAACTGCGTCGAGCAGCAGCCGGGCGATCCCTCGACCTCGGTGCGTAGGTGCCACCCACATGCCGACCAGTTCGCGTGTGCCCGGTTGTTCCGGAACCGCCAACAGTCCCCCGGCCACGCCGACCGATTGGGAGCCGTCGAAGGCCACGAACCACCGGCACGTCGAGGCCCGGTCACGCCAGGTAATCTCATCAAACGCTGCCTCGCGTGCGTAGTTGGAGGTGAACGCCTCCGGCGAGTCCTCGAGCGAGCGAAGACGGACATCCCTGATGAGCTCCCAGTCCTGAGCGAGTGCAGTCTTGACCGCGATCATCCCGGGATCGACACTATCCCCACGACCTCGGCTTCCTGACGCCGCCTGGTTCAGCCGAGATCCTCGCTGCTGACGATGAGGATGGAACACGGAGTCGAGTGGACGACCGAGTTGGCCACGATGCCCAGGTCCCGGCGCGGGCTCCGCATTCCTCCCTTGCCGGCGACGATGGGGTCTGGTTTGTCGGATCATTCCTGCGCCGGCGGCCCGCTGCACGCCGTGGGGTCGGGCCATGAACCAATAACGTGAAGTTCACGCTGTAGTCACCAGTAGTTGGCCCACTTGCAAGCTTTAGCGCGTACGCTTGGACTGTGGCTGAACACGAAGCGAAGGCACGAAGGATCGGCTCATCGGAATGGGACATTGTGTGTCCCGGATGCCCCGGTCATGACGCAACGGTCGGAGCTGTTCCCGGCAGTCCACCACTCACCTGCCGGGAACAGGCGCAGTTGCTGGCCGACTTTCACACCCAGATCTACAGCGAGGCAGGCGACCGAATCCTCCGGTGACGCCTGGGGTGACACCCAGGGGGCACAGGGGAGCGGCCGGAGGCCGATGCGGTACCCACTGGACAGACGAACATACGTTCGCTACCGTCGGTCCATGCGGTATGAGGTCGATGTCACCATTCCCAAGTCGCTCGATGACCGGACCGAGCGATTTCTTCAGTCGGCCAGGCGTTCTGCCAATCGACTGATCAGGTTCCGGGGGAACTCCGAGTCCATCAAACTGACAGTCGAGGTGGCCGGGATGTGTCGTGAGGATGCCATCCGCTCCGCGGCACGCGAGGTGGCTTCGATCTTCCCTGCCTGCGAGAACGAGAAGTACGGAGAGCCCCGTCGGATGTAAGGCCGGTCGCTCTCGCCGGGGGGACGTGACGGGAAGTTGGTGATCACAGCAGGTTCGTCGAGTCGTTCGGCAGCATCCGGCTCGTGACGACGACGGAATGCGGCAGTCGGTGTTGATGGCCGGCATGCGCCGATACTCGTGGCCGCAGCCGTATCCCAGCGCATGCGGTGGAGTCCTGGATCGGTGACCTGGCGATGGGCGGAACCGCATCACCGTCGTGAATGGTGCCCGTACGGCAATGACCAGTGCATCACGTGCACTCGGCCTATCGTTGCACCATGTTCGAGTTGTGTCTCCGGCGCACGACGGGGGCTCCAGTGGCCGAGATCGACGCGGCCGAGCTCCGCCCCGGACCTCCCTCGTCGTCGTCGAGTCTCTAGCGATGGTCGCCCTGGTCCGTCTGGTCATCAAGATCATCAAGTGGACGGTGATCACGGTGGCGTACCTGCTGGTCGGCCTGACCAAGCTGATCACCATCGTCGTGGTACTCCTCTTCCTGACCAGCCGCGCCGGCTTCCGTCGGCTGCTGGCGGCCAGGGACCGCCGGTCCGTTGGTGACGAGCCGGCCGAGTACGACTTGGGCTATCCGACCCATGTCGGGTACTCGGTGCCCACATTGCACGGGGTTTCACGGGACGCATTCGACGCCCGGTGGCAGCGCGAGCGCGATCTCCGAGTGGCCGACCGAAGGGCACGTCGGATGAGGGCCGGTGAGGCCCGGGTGGTCACGGGACGGCCCGATGGGGAGTACCGCCCCTAGGCCTCCTCGTCAATCGACGCCCAGTTGCGAGTGGCGCCAGTGCCGCCCGGCCGAAAGCCGCGGTTTTTGCACCCCCATGGGTTACCTTTGACGTGGTTGTTGCGACAGCGAACGGACCTGTGGATCAAGAAATTCTGGACCACCGGTGGAACAGTTGACCAGGGAGTCAAGGTAATCCGCCCATGAAGCGCATCTTCAAATTTCTGGGCATCGTGGCCATCGTCCTGACCATCCCCATCGCCATCTACATCACGACCAGCAAGGGGGTGGACTACGTGCACGGGTTCGGCAAGGCCTGTGCCATCTCCCATGACGGCTGGAGCTTCCACGAGCAGTGCGGGGTGCAGCTACCCCCCAGTCCCTGACCAAGAGGCCCTCCGGCCCCGGCCGGGCGCGTCTAGGCATAGGCTCCTTGTCGTAAGCGGCAGCCCCGGCACACAATGGGTGCAGCCGGTAGACGTGGGGGACAGGTCGAGTCGAAGGGCCCAACCAGGAACCGAGCACGAGCAGGTGCCATGCCGCATCGATACGGCATGGGATGAGAGAGCGAAGGGACCAAAATGCAGACTGACGCAGCGATTCTCTGGGAGCAGGGGGGCGATTGGAAGGTCGAGACCATTGAGCTCGATCCACCCAAGGCCGGGGAGGTGCTGGTGCGAATCGCCGCCTCTGGCATGTGCCACAGCGATGAGCACCTGCGGACCGGCGACCTCGGTGGCATCTATCCGATCATCGGCGGCCACGAAGGTGCCGGCGTGGTCGAGGAGGTGGGTCCCGGAGTCGAGGGCCTCAGCCCCGGGGACCATGTCGTTTTCGGATTCGTGCCGGCTTGCGGTCACTGCCCTTCCTGCGCCCGTGGCCACTCCAATCTCTGTGACGTGGGCGCTCTGCTCATGATGGGAGCCCAGATCGATGGGACCCACCGCCACCACGCCGCCAACGGAGCGGACCTCGGCACCATGGTGTGCCTCGGTACGTTCGCCAAGCACACCGTCGTCAACCAGGCGTCCTGCGTCAAGATCCTCGACCACTATCCCCTGGACAAGGCCTGTCTGATCGGATGCGGGGTGACGACGGGCTGGGGCTCGTCGGTCTACGCCGCCGAGGTGAAGCCCGGTGACGACGTGGTGATCATCGGCATCGGGGGCATCGGCGCCTCGGCCGTACAAGGGGCCCGGCTGGCGGGCGCCGAGCGGATCTTCGCCATCGACCCCGTTCCGTTCAAGCTGGAGATGGCCAAGAAGTTCGGCGCCACGCACACGGCTTCTTCGATCGACGAGGCCCTCAGCCTGGTAAACGAGGTGACCTGGGGCAAGAACGCGGACAAGGTCATCTGCACGATGGGCGTGGGCGACGGCCGCCTGATGGAGACCATCATGCAGCTGACGGCCAAGGGTGGACGAGTGGTGGTGACCAACATCCACCCGATGACGGAGACGGATGTGACCCTGTCCCTCACCTGGTTGACGCTGTTGGAGAAGCAGGTGGTGGGGACCATCTTCGGCTCGGCGAACATCCGCTACGACATCCCCCACTTGCTCCGCCTCTACGACCAGGGCCAGCTGGATCTCGACAACATGGTCACCCAGACCTACAAGCTCGAGGACGTCAACCTGGGCTACGCCGACATGCTGGACGGCAAGAACATCCGAGGCGTGCTCCAGTACGAGTAGTCGGTTTGGGGGTATCTGATCTGCCGATCGGACGACCTCCAGCGGACCGGGTCGGCTGTTCTAGATGAACTCTTGGTGACCGATGCTGTCGTCAGACGGCGGCCTGCGGACAAAAGCCCAGCTTGGAGGCCTTGATCCGTCGAGCGTTCCGTCTGTCGGCCCGCACCATCCGTCGCTCCGACCCCCTATCGGTGAAATGATGCAGTCGTGCACTTCACGAACAAGGGTTCGCTGCGAGTTTGGCGCCGGGCCCCGGTTCGTGTGGGCCCCGACCCGTGGGTCACTGGCGGCGCTTTCTTCACCACCACCGGTGACGCACACCTGGTAGATTGCCGTCCGGGGCAGCATACGATTCATTGGCCTGTACCCAAGGAGCACCCGTGAAACGGATCATCGTTGCGTCGGTCATCGCCATGGCTGCCGTTGCTGCGGGGGCAGTCACGACGGCCGGGACGGCATGGGGCGCCAATACTCCCCCGACCGCGGCCATCATCACCTTTGACGATGCTGCTCAGCAGGCCGTACTGCAGATACCCGACCCTCCATGCGATGCCACGATGCCGAACTGCGTTTGGAAGTTCTTCCTGAACGAGCCCAAGGTGTCGGTTGACGTGGCCACGGTCTATGGAACTTCGGGCACCTTGGTCATTCCCTATCCTTCCAACTTCTGCCAGATCATTCAGGCTGACGCCTATGTCGGACCCACTATGGATGGTCCCTGGCAGTCGAAGCGGGGATGGCAGCACAAGATCCCAGATCAATATTGCCCGACACCGCCGCCCCCTGATGCCCCTCAACCGGTCGAGCCGCCGGTTCCACCTGCCGCACCGGTCGTCGTTCCCCCGACTCCTCCGGCTACCCAAGCGACCGCGGTCACTCCCGTGGTAGCTGCGGCTGCTGCAGCCCCGACCACGACGACCACGACGACCGCGACGACTGAGCCCAAGGCGGCCGCGGCCGTGACTTCGTTGCCGTTCACCGGTGCCAACCTCCGGCCCTTCGTGCTCTTGGGCGTCACGCTCGTGGCCCTCGGGCTCGGACTGCTCATCAGACGCCGCAAGCCCACGCTCTGAGCGACCGGCCCCCATCGGGCACCGCTGATCACACCGAGCCGTGTGCTGGGGGCCTCGCGGGCATCGGGTTGGCCGTCAGTGCGTTGCCGAGCCGCTCGACGTGGTGGAAGGCGCCTGCTCATCGGCCAGCCACTGCCGCAGTACGCCCTTTTTGATCTTTCCTGATGGCGTGCGGGGGAAGTCCTCGACGACCCGGATCTGCTCCGGCCACTTTTGTCGGGCCAGTCCGGCCTCTCGCATGGCCCCTTGCAGCGCAGGCAGATCCGGTGCCTCGTTTCCTGCTTGCATGCGGAGGTAGGCACAGACCTGCTCGCCCAGACGGGTGTCCGGGGCCGCGACGACCGCTGTCTCGGCCACACCATCTATCGTCAGGAGCACCTCCTCGACTGCCGCGGCGCTGACGTTCTCGCCCCCGCGGATGATCACGTCCTTCTTCCGATCGGTGATCGACAGGTAGCCCTGGTCGTCGAGGACGCCGATGTCCTCGGTCCGGTACCAGCCGTCGTCGTCGAACAGCGCCTCGGTGAGCGTCGGGTCGGTGTAGCCCACGCAGCAGTCCGGGCCCCGGGACCAGATCTCCCCGGATTGACCTGGTTCCACCGGAACGCCGTCGTCGTCGACGATCCTGATCTCCACCCCGGGGAGGGGATGGCCATCGGTGGAGAGGCGAAGGACTTCGGGCTCCTCATGACGGGACCCGGTGATGGAGGGGTGTTCGGTCGACCCGTACATGCGCACGATGGAGATCCCCTGAGCTGTGGCGCGTTCGGCGATGGCGGTGGGGATGGCGGATCCTCCCAAGCCGACGAACGCCATCAGCTCGAGGTGCTCCTGGGTCCGGTCAGGATGGTCCAGGAGGCTGGTCAGAAAGTACGTTGCGCCCGACCCACACGAAAGGTGGAACTCGGACATGAGCTGCAGGATCGTTTCCGGGTCCCAGACGTCGATCAGGTTCACCGGCTGGCCTTTCAGCACCGGAATGAGCAGTCCACCCAGCATGCCCATGGCGTGACCCACAGGGGCCCCCACCAGGGTGGCCCGTCCCTTGCCGGAATCCATGGCTCCCAGCTGGCGAACCTCGGAGCCGATGGTCCGATGCGAGTGGATCACGCCCTTGGGGTCGGCAGTGGTCCCCGATGTGTAGGCAATGATGGCGGGGCCGGACGGGTCAACATCGATGGGCCCGGCCAGCTCCCCGGCCTCCTCTTCGAGGTCACCGAACCGGATCATTCCGGTGGGCAGGGGCTGCTCGTCCCCACCCACCACGGCCACGGTGCGGAGGTGGTCGACCGACGGCATCATGGCTTCGAGTCCGGCCAGGTAGTTCGTGTGGCCGAAGGCCGCCGCGGTGATGAACGTCTCCACCTCGGTCCGCCGCAGGATGTAGGCCACCTCTTTGGGGCCATAGAAATGGACGATGGGGACGACCACGGCGCCGAGGAAGGCGGTGGCGTAGAAGGTGACGGCGGCCTCCACCCAGTTGGGGAGCTGGAAGGCCACCGGGTCCCCGGGGCCGACGCCCCGCCGCTGGAGCGACTCGGCCAGACACAGGGAGCGCCGGTGGAGCTCAGCAAAGGTGCCGTGCCATGGGCGGACCGACGAGTGGAACCGGACGACCTGGTCGGGGTGGGCGGTCAACCCCCTGTCGAGGTGAGTCCCGATGGTCAGGTCGTCCCAGTGGCCGGCCGCCAGCCATTGCCGTTCCAGCTCCGGTGGCACCGTTCGGAGGAGCCATCGTCCGGACTTCGGGCGATGTGGCATCGTTCAGGCCGTCGGCAGCTGAGTGGGGGTGGCCTCGAACACGTGGAACTCCGAGTTCAGGATGGCCACGGAGGAGGGATTCGGGGCGGAGGCTCGCAGGTTGGCCAAGTGGCCGGCCAGATCCTCCATCGACTCCCACAGCTCGATCAGGCGGACCCGTCCGGCATGGACGTCATCAGCCGAGAAGGCATACTCCCGGCAGCCGGTCTCCTCCAGCGTGTGGGCGGCCTGGGACGACTTGGAGTCCAAGAACGCCCGGCGATCTCCCTCGGCGACATCAAAGAATCCCGCAACCACGATCACGACGATCTACCCTCCCGACAAGTTGAGTTCCACTTCACCTGAGTGGTACAACCCTGGATACTACGGATCGCGGGAGTGCCGAGCAGAGGAGTCACCGTGGAGCAGTCGGCGTTTGCTGACCGACCGGACTACCGGGTCGACATCCTGGCCCGCCGCAACCGGGTCACGGTGTCGGTGGGGGAGCAGCTGCTCGCCGACAGTCGCCGTAGCCTTCTGGTCGACGAACAGGACCACGGCCTGGTGTTCTACTTTCCGCCTGCTGATGTCCACTTGGATCTCTTCACACCTGACGACCGGACCAGCGTCTGCCCCTTCAAGGGTCTGGCCACCTACCGTCGCCTGGCCCAAGGGGAGCGAGAGATCCTGATCTGGTCGTACGAGCAGCCCTTTCCCGAGGTGGCCCGGCTGGCCGGGTACGTCGCCTTCTTTCAGGACGTGGTCGACCTGAAGGTCGGGGCGGCCACGCCGGCGGTCTCGGGCCGATGAGTCCTGAGTCCGTTCCCTCGACCCTCGAGGGAATGTTGGCGATCTTCGATGTCGAGCCGGTCGGCGAGCACCGCTATCGGGGCACCAGCGACGGAGGCTCCCGAAGCGTGGTGGATGGGAGCCAACTGCTGGCCCAGGCCATCGTGGCCGTGTCGATCTCGCTCCCTCGTCATCTGGTCCGCACGGCCCATGCCTTCTTCGTGAGGGCGGTGGATGCCGAACGTCCCTTGGAGTTCGCGGTCGACGTCCTGCACGAGGGCCGAACGTTCGCCAGCGCGGTGGTCACCGTGAGCCAGGGTGGGCGGCGTTGCGCGTCGGTGACCGTCCTGTCGGACGTGGCCCACCCTGATGTGATCGCCCACGAGCATCCGATGCCGGTCGTCGGAGCACCCGCTGACGCCATCCCGTGCCACATGCCGATGGACGGGCGTGACCTTCGCCTGGTTGGGATCGAGGATCCCAACGATCCCGAGGAGACGGGGCCTCCCATCATCGATGCCTGGCTCCACTACGAGCCGGTGCCCACGCGGGCTGACCTGGCCAAGGCCCTCATCGCCCACTTCACGGGCCACCTGGCCATCTCGACCACCATGCGCAGTCACCAGGGACTTGGCACGGCGATGGCCCACGACACCGTGTCCACCGGGGTGATGAGCATCTCGATCACGTTCCACGAGCCGGTGGCGTGGGACGGCTGGCTGCTGTACCACCACGAGAGCACCCAGGTCGGTGGGGGCATGTCCTACGTCCGGGGGCAGGTCTTCACCGAACAGGGTGCACTCCTCGCTTCCTTCTCCCAGGACGGCATGATCCGGGCCTTCGTCGCCGACAGCACCGACGCGGCCCGCCCCGTGTCGGCGCGGCTCTGAAGGCAGGGAGTGACGGCAGAATGACAGTGGCCTTCGTGGCGATCCGGGGCGACCTGACCCCGGAGCGGGAGTGTGTGCGGTGCGCTTAGCCAATGCGCAGGGTCGGCTGACCATCGTGCCGCCCACCATCGCGTCAATCGTCGACGGTGGCTCGGTGCAGGGGATCGACGTGGAGACGGCCAGTGGTGGTCGGTTCTCCTCGGACCCCCAGGGGGTCTACGCCGTATGGGACGCCTTTACCGCTTGGTTCGAGGAGGCGGAGCTGGACGAGGGGACCGTGTCGATTGTGGCGGGGGATCTCGGACCGGTGGCGCCCCGGCCCACTCAGATCTTCGCCATCGGGCTGAACTACGCCGATCACGCCGCCGAATCGGGACACGCCGTGTCATCGGTGCCTCCGACCTTCACCAAGTTCGCGACCTGCCTGGCCGGGCCGACCGCCACCGTCCGGCTTCCCCGGGGCAGCGTCGACTGGGAGGTTGAACTGGTTGTGGTGGTTGGCCGAGAGGCGTCCGGGCTGCGGCGACCGGACGCCTGGTTCCACGTGGCCGGCGTGACGGTCGGACAGGACTTCTCCGAACGGGAGTTACAGCGGAGCGGATCGGCTCCCCAGTTCAGCCTGGCCAAGTCGTTTCCGAACTTCGGGCCCATCGGGCCGGCCCTCGTGACTCCCGACGAGCTGAGGGACCCGGACGACCTGGCCATCAGGTGCTCGGTTGACGGCGAGCTGATGCAGTCGGCCCGGACCAGCTCGATGGTGTTCGACGTGCCCGAGCTCCTCGTGCACCTGTCCTCCGTCGTGAGGCTGCTCCCGGGTGACGTGATCTTCACCGGCACTCCCTCGGGTGTGGGGATGGGCCGTACGCCCCAGCGCTTCCTCCGTCCTGGCGAGGCCGTCGAGAGCGAGATCGAAGGCGTCGGCAAGCTGCGCAACCTGACCACGGGTTGAACACCGACGCCGCCCTGTCAACCGCCGAGGGTGGCCCCGTCCCGCGCCGTTGGAGGCTGGGCGCGCCACTGCGCCATCACCCGCATACAGGCCACACCGTCGGCGAACGAGGGGGAGATCTGGACTCCGCTGCTCACCGCGTCGCGGACGGCGCCGGCCCACGCCACCATGGCCTGGTTGTGGCTGTCACCGCCAGGGCGCTCGAATTCGAACTGCTCGGGCTTCTCGCCCTGGCGGCGCAGGACGACTCGCACGTCGCCCACGTTCTCCAGCGCCCCCTCCGATCCCGTCACCACGATCCGCGCCGGAACGGTAACCCCGGCCGCGAACGTGGTGTCCACGGTGGCGGTGGCCCCTGAGGCGAGTCTGATCCATCCGGTGAAGGAGTCCTCCGCGTCGCACCTGTGTGGACGCCCCTCCCTGTCCGGCCGCTCGGTGATGGCGGTCCAGGTGGTCGCCCCGGCCTCGGTGGCGTCGCCTAGCAGCCACCGGACGAGATCGATGGCATGCGATCCGAAGGCGCCGATCCATCCTCCGCCCAGCGAGCGGTCGAACAGCCATCCCCACGGCCGGAGCGGCACACTGGAGCCCGAGTTGAACGACGTGTAGGACAGGTGCTCCGGCCGCCCGATGGCACCGGACGTGAGCAGGTCCCGCATGGTCAGCCGGGCCGGTTGGTGGCGAAATTCGAAGTTGACCAGGTGGACCGCCCCGGCCTCATCGGCCTGCTTGGCCATGGCCTCGGCGTCCTTGAGCGTGCGGCCGAAGGGCTTGTCGCAGAGCACGGCCCTTCCGGCCCCGAGAGCCATGGACACGTGATCCCGGTGCAGGAAGGGGGGCGAGTGGATGGAGAGGAGGTCGACATCGGAGTGACACAGGCTCTTCACCGCTTCGGCATCCCTCGGTGTCACTACATCGGTGACCTGGCAGCCAGCGGCCTCGAATGCCCCGGCCACCACCCGACCGCCGAATCCGGTGCCGATCACGCCGACGCGCACGGGCATCCTGTGTCTGCGGACCGGCACCCCGGGGCGACGGGGGCGGCGACCGGCGGCCGATGGCGCTCGATCATCGGATCCCGCCCACCTCGTGGAGCTCGATGGCGTTGCCCGATGGATCGTCCAGGAACGTCTGGCGGTTCGTTCCCGAGGGCACCGGGTCGGCAATGTCCACGCCCTTGGTCCGCAGCTCGGCCACGGTGGCGTCGAGATCACCTACCCGGATGGCGAAGTGCTGGCCGAGGTTCCGGGGAACCGGTGCCTCGAGCAGGTGGACCTGCTGGCCGCCGAGATCGATCCAGGCCCCGCCGATGCCGAAGTCGGGTCGATCGGTGCGCAGCACACCTCCCAGGATGTCGGTATAGAAGGCCACCGACTCGGGGACGTCCTTCACGTTGATGGCCACGTGATGGATGGCAAGGGGCTCCATGGACAGCAGTCTGTCCGTATCGGGACGATGCCGCAACGACGGGTCCCCTCGTGCTGCTTGGGCGATGCACCTCACCGAGAAGCGCCGCCGGATCGGTGCTAGAAGTGTCGTGCTCGGCCGGTGGGTAGCCCGTCCTGCCCTGTTCCGAGAACGCCACAGCGGTGAGGAGAGAGGTGCGCCATCACGGTGATCGGCCCTATGTCCCGAGCCATTCGGCTCGTCACCCTGGTCCTGGTGTGCGGAGTGGCCGTCCTCGTCCTTCCCCCCGCCGGCGCATCGGCCACCGTCGGGGAGGTTCCGATGCTGGCCCCCATGGACGGGGCCTACACCTTCACGCTGACCTTTGACGGCCTCCAGCGCGACTACCGGCTCCATGTGCCGCCGGCGGCGGCCTCGGGGAACCCGCTGCCGCTGATCCTCAACCTGCACGGGGCCACGCAGAACGGCCTGCTGGAGGAGATCCAATCGGGCATGGACGCCTCCGCGGACCAGGACGGCTACCTGGTGGCCTACCCCGACGGGACCCGCATCGCCAAGGTCCTCACTCCGGATCCGGTGGCCAAGCAGGCCCAATACGGATGGAATGCCGGCCACTGCTGTGGGCTGCCGGTGACCCGCCACATCAACGACATCGGGTTTCTCGAGCAGGTCATCGCCGACATCGCCAGGCGGACGCCCACGGACCTGCGCCGCGTCTACATGACCGGCATTTCCAATGGCGGCATGATGGCCTACGCCATGGCCGCCGAGGCATCCGACCACGTGGCTGCGATCTCGTCGGTATCGGGGCAGGTCGAGTTGCCCACGATCCACCCGACCCGGCCGGTGCCCACCTTGGAATTCCACAGCGTCAATGACCCCATCGCCAAATGGTCTGGCGTACCAAACAAGGATCCCAAGCTGCGGCTCTCGGTGATGCAGGGGATCGACCAGTGGGTGAGGGCCGACGGCTGCCAACCCGGACCGGTCACCGGCGCCACGGTGGTGGGGGCTGCGGGGTCGATCTCGGCCGGGGAGACGGCCACACCCGTGACCTATCAGCACTGTCGGGGAGGATCGGAGGTTTCGCTGTGGAGATTCACCGGGTCGGGCCACGTGTGGCCGGGTAGTACGTTGAATACCGGGCCGAAGAGTACGTGGATCCTCCAGGGGGCAGGGCGAGGCACCGTGCTGGTCGACGCCAACGAGTCCATGTGGCAGTTCTTCCAGCGCTACCAGCTGCCCGGCTCCCCATCGAAGGCATGACGTCCGGGTTTGCCCGGTAGGGTCGAGCCATGAAGATGCGCACGCTGGGTAGAACCGGCATCAAGGTCAGTCCTCTCTGCCTCGGGGCCATGATGTTCGGCTCGTGGGGGAATCCTGATCACGAGGATTCGATCCGCATCATCCATCGAGCACTCGACGCCGGGATCAACTTCATCGACACCGCCGATGTCTACTCCGCGGGAGAGTCGGAGGTCATTGTCGGCGAAGCCCTGGCCTCGGTCGACCGCTCCCGGGTGGTCCTGGCCACCAAGGTCCACGCTCCGATGGGTGACGACCCCAACGCCCAGGGCAACTCCCGGCGGTGGATCATCGCCGAGTGTGAGCACAGCCTGAAGCGGCTGGGCACGGAGTACATCGACCTCTACCAGATCCACCGGCCCGATGAGACGGTGGACGTCGACGAGACCCTCGGAGCCCTCAGTGATCTGGTCCACGCCGGCAAGATCCGCTCGTTCGGCAGCTCCACCTTTCCGGCTGAGCGCATCGTCGAGGCCCAGTGGGTGGCCGAGCGCCGGGGACGGGAGCGCTTCCGGACCGAGCAGCCGCCCTACTCCATTCTGGTGCGCGGCATCGAGGCCGATGTACTGCCGGTGGCCGAGAGCTACGGGATGGGGGTCATCCCGTGGAGCCCGTTGGCCGGGGGATGGCTGTCCGGGCGGTTCGGGACAGGCAAGGACAACACCAGTGCCCGAGCTGCCCGTGTGCCCGGGCGCTACGACCTCAGTCTTCCCGACAACCAACGCAAGCTGGAGATCGTCACCGAGTTGGCGACCGTCGCCGATGAGGCCGGGCTGACCATGGTGGAGCTCGCCCTGGCTTTCGTCTTGGAGCATCCGGCGGTCAGCGCCGCCATCATCGGTCCCCGCACGATGGAGCAGCTCGAGACCCAGCTGTCGGCGCCTGACGTCCGTCTCGAGGCCTCCGTGCTGGACCGGATCGACGAGATCGTTCCACCGGGGACCAACATCAACCGTGAAGATGCCGGGTGGACCCCGCCTGCGCTGGCCAACGCCCGCCTCCGTCGCCGGCACTACCGCTAGCCCAACGGCCGGTGATCGTCCGCTGCCGTCAGGGGACGAGCACAGCGGGAGCCAGGGCTTCCAGCTGGACCAGGGCGCGATCCAGGTTCCCCAGGGGCTGGAGCAGCACGTGGTCTGCTCCTCCGTCGAGGTGCTCGCGCACCCGGGCGGCGATTGCCCCTTCGTCACCCCAGGCCACGATGGCGTCGACCAAGCGGTCGCTCCCCCCTCCGGACAGGTCCTCGTCGGTGTAGCCGAGGTGCCGCAGGTTGTTGACGTAGTTAGGTAGCTGCAGATAGAGCTCCATGTGCGAGCGAGCCACGCGCCGAGCGGTAGCGGGGTCCCGTTCTAGGACCACGGCCTGCTCGGGAATCAGGAGTTTGTCCGGCCCCAGCATCTCGCGGGCTCTCGGCGTGTGGGAGGGCGGGACGAAGTAGGGATGGGCGCCGTCGGTCCGCTCACGAGCCAGTTCGAGCATCCGGGGGCGGAGGGCGGCCAGCACGTGGGGCACAGCAGGTGCCAGGGATGGCCTGCTGTCTGCCCCTGCCGCCATCTCGTCGAGGTATCGGGTCATATGGGTCAACGGCTTCTCATAGGTCTGGCCGCTGTTGTCCACCATGACGGCGTGGCTCACACCGAGGCCGAGCACGAATCGGCCCGGGAAGGCATCGCCCAGGGTCTCCGCTCCGCCCTGCATGGCCGCAGGGTGCCGCGACCAGACATTGGCGATGCCGGTGCCGGTCATGATGCGGTCGGTGGCGCCCAGCAAGACGGCCTGGTGGGCCATGGCTTCCTTGCCCCCTATCCGCTCACCCACGAAGAGCGAGCCGAAGCCCAGCTCCTCCAGGCGTCGGGCTGCGTGCCGCTCCACCTCGGCGGACACGCCCAGCAGGGCCCCCAGCCACACTCCGGTGGGGCCCAGCCGGGCGCGGGTTGACGTGACGACGTCGTGGTCGGTGATGGCGGTCACTCTCCTCAGTCGATGACGGTCAGACGTGCTCGGAGCCCCGGGGACTTCCTGGGCCCACCCCACCCGATCGTACGGCGGGGACCAGCCTGACCGACCAGAACCGCGGGCCAGAGGGCGCCGAGGCGGGGTCGCAGTACCCGGGAGGGGCGTCATCGGATGACTGGTCGGGGCCACGAGCTCCCTGCCTGAGATCGGGCAGTCTCCTGGCGGGTTCTCGATGCCGAGGGCCGGACAACGTCGGGTCGGGCGCCGGAGGCAAGCCGGTGGCCGAGGTGGTGGTCAGACGGGACCGGCGCCGGTCAAGTCGCGCCTTGCGGGGATGCCCCGGCGGGGGAGGGGGCTCGGGCCGGAACCTTCGTGGTCATCCGCCGCACCATGGTGCTGGCGGCGTCGGCGTCCCGTATGGTCAGCGCGATGGCCGCCGCCACCAGGGCGATGCCCGCGGCGGTGAGGAAGGCGGCGTGGTAGGCGGTGAGATTGGGCACGGTGTGACCGTCCTGCTGCTGGGTGGTGCCGATGGCGGCCAGCACGGTGGCCAGCACCGCCACCCCGAGGGCACTGCCCAGCTGGCGACCGCTGTTGAAGATCGACGACGCCGAGCCCGTGTCGGGAAGGGAGATGGTGGCAAATGCCGCGGCCTGGCACGAGACGAAGGCCTGGGACATGGTGAGGCCCATGGCGAACATCAGGACCCGCATCCACCACAGGTCGGTGGTGAGCCCGATCTGGGTCATGAGCGTCATGACCACGGCCACGCCCACCAGGCCGCACGCCACCAATCGGCGGGGACCGAACCGGGGGTAGAACAGTCGGCTGGCCATCTGGGCGCCGACCATGACGCCGATGGCTTCGGGGAAGGTGTTGAGGCCGGACTGGATGGGGGACAGGCCGAGGGCGATCTGGAAGAACAGGGGGGCAACGAAGAGGACGCCGAGGAAGGCGGCCATGCCCACCATCAAGACCAGGCTGGTCGACCGGAACAGGCGATTACCGAACAGCCGCAGCTTCAGGATGGGCTTGGCCGTGCGCAGCTCGACCCACACCATCACGGCCAGCATGACCGTGCCGATGGCGATGCTGGCGAGGATGACCGACGACCCCCAACCTCGGTTCGGCCCCTCGCTGACCCCGAACATGACCAGGGCGAAGCCGATGCCGGCGAGGAGGAACCCGGGGAGATCGAAGGCACCCGGGTGCTCCTCGCGGTGTCCCTTCAGGAAGATCAGTCCGAACAGGATGGCCACGATTCCGAAGGGCAGGTTGACGAAGAAGACCCATCGCCACGACAGCTCGGTGACCAGCAGTCCGCCGAGGACGGGCCCGAGGGCGGGGGCCAGCGCGGTGGGAATGACCAGGATGCTGGACGCCCGCACCCGCTCGGCGGGCGGGAAGGCCCGGAAGAGCATCGCCAAGCCCACTGGTGTCATCATCCCGCCGCCAACGCCCTGGAGGACCCGGAAGAACACCAGTTGAGAGAGGCTGTCGGCCAGGCCGCAGAGGACGGATGCCCCAGTGAAGATGGCAACCGACAGCAACAGGATCTTCTTTGATCCGAAGCGGTCTCCCAGCCATCCGGCCGCAGGGATGAAGACGGCCAGGCTGACCAGGTAGCCGACGGCAACCGAGTCGAGAGCGGCGGTGGTCTCGTGGAACTGACGTCCGATGGCCGGCAGGGCCACATTGACGATGGTGATGTCCATGATGCTCATGAACATGGCGGCCACGTACACCACGCTGACGCTGATCTTGGGGTTCATGGAGTGGCGGTTCATGATGAGGGTACGGGCCGGTGGAGACGGCCGGCCGACCCCGACGACTCTAGGTGGCCACACGGCTCTTCTGATCCCGTTTCGCTCGGTGCCGCCGACACCCGATGGCCTGTCGGTACGATCGATCCCCCTTCGCTCCCCGGTGAGGCCTTCGGGCTGGCAGCCGGGAAGTGTCTGCATGGCTGACTGGACCGATTGACATTCAAGATTAATGTGCGGTTGAACCTGTGGCCGGGCCCGCCGGGGCACCGCCAGGGCGCGGCGGCACGGGCACCCCCTGGGCGGCCATCATGCGAAGGAGTCAGGGTCTATGGGTATCCCCTTCCACTGGTTTCTCCCGACGATCGGTGACAGCCATCGGGCAGTGGCCGATCGATTCGCTGAATACCACGAGCTCGGCGTCGACCACTTCATCATGTCCGGACAGCCCCCCTCGGAGGAGGCCCACTGGTTCGCCGAAGGCACCTTCCCGGTCCTCCGGTCGGACGGCCTGCTCGGGGAGGAACGCACCCCAGCCCAGTCCCTCCGCATGGTCAGTGCCTCGTGACTCTTCAGTCCGCGGAGCCGGTGGTTGCCGTCAGCAGTGGGGACTCGGCGACGTCCAAGACTCGAGCCCTGGCCACGGCGGCGCTCGAACTCGTGGGAGGGGGGCGTCTCATCGACCTCATCGACCTGCCCGCGGACGCCCTGCTCGGCCGGCGAGCGGATCCTCAGGTGGATGAGGCCGTGGCCGCCGCCTCGGCCGCGCCGGTGCTGGTCCTGGCCACTCCGATCTACCGGGCCACGTACAACGGAACCATCAAGGCGTTCCTCGACCGGTTCGGCACCGACGCCCTCAGCAGGACCGCGGTGGTTTGGTTGGGTACGGCCGCCTCGCCGGCCCACTTCCTCGCTCTCGACACCGGGGGCCGGGCGGTGGTGGCCAGTCTCGGGGGATGGACGGTGCCCACGGTGGTCTACGCCACCGGAGCCGACTTCACCGACGGCCGGCCGTCGGCGGACGTGCTCGACTCGCTCCAGGTGGCCCTTGACGAGGCCCAGGCGCTGGCCGCGGCCCTGCGAGCCTGAGGCGGAGAGGTCCTCATGCGGCCGACGGCATCCGGCCGCCGTCGCCTCGCCCGGCCTACCCAGGCACGAAACTGAGCCGCACGTTGCGCACGGGGTTGTCACTGTTGGTGTCGACCAGGACCACGCTCTGCCAGGTGCCGAGCTGAGGCCTCCCGGCGAGGACGGGAACCGTGAGCGAGGGGCTGACGAGGGCCGGCAGTAGATGGTCCGCCCCATGGCCCACCGCTCCGTGTCGGTGTCGGTAGCGGTCGTCCCGCGGCAGCAACCGGTGGAGAGCGCCTTCGAGGTCCCCCTCCGAGCCCGAACCCACTTCCATCAGGGCCACACCGGCCGTGGCGTGGGGGATGAACACGTGTGCCAGCCCGTCACCGCGCCCGGAACAGAAGTGCAGTACCAGGTCGGTCAGGTCGACCGCGGTCCGCCCAGTGGTGTCTACCGTCAGCAGCGTGGACTCCATGCCCCATCCTCCCATCGCCAACGGTAGGGTGCCCGATGATGTTGGCATCGGACGAATGGGTCACCATCTCCTCTTTGGCCACGGCAGCCGGGACACTGGTACTGGCGGTGGCCACCTTCGCCTCGGTCCGCTCGGCCAACCACGCCGCCCGGGTGGCCGAGCGGTCCTTCCAATTCTCCCTACGGCCCATCCTGGCCCCGAGCCGCCTCGAGGATCCTGAGGAACGGATCATGTTCGTCGACCGCCACTGGGTGGTCGTGCCCGGCGGACAGGCCGCCGTGGAGGTCATCGACGGCGTGATCTACCTGGCCATGCAGGTGCGCAATGTCGGCAACGGCATGGCGCTCATCGAGGCGTGGCAGCCGTTCCCCACCATGGGGACCGAAGCAGAGCGGGCGGCTGAGGTCGAGAAATTCCGGCCCCAGACCCGGTCGCTCCTGGTGCCCCCGGGGGACGTTGCCTTCTGGCAAGGTGCCCTCCGAGAGGAGTCCGACTCGCTGCATGCGGCCATGACCCAGGCAGTGGAGCGGGGTGAGCTCAGTGTCGACCTGCTGTACCGGGACCACGAAGGTGGCCAGCGAACCATCACCCGATTCGGCATCGTGCGGGACGAGGACGGCGAACGGTGGTGGACGTCGATGACCCGGCACCGGTCGGCCGAGGTGGCGACCCCCGGTCGCTGACGAGGACCTCGGGCCGCTGTGGAGTCGACGGATTACCGGATTACCAGTTTGGTCGGGGGCAGACGACTCGGCGCGAAGATCGTGTCGACGATGGGGCACCCCGAGGTGCACGTCGCGTCCCCTGTCGTCGGTATCGCCCCGGTCTGGCGACCGAGGAACGCCATTCCCCTCGGCGTGGACTTCTTGACCGTTCCCGGCTGTCCCTGGGAGCGTTGACGCCGGAGTCGATCAGCCTGTCCCGGCGGGGATCGTCAGGGGCCCCGGGCGGCCGGTAGGGTCGGATCCGATGGCGAGCGATCGACGGTGCGACTGGGCGGAGGGGTCCGAGGTCATGCGCCGCTATCACGACGAGGAGTGGGGGGTCCCATCCCACGACGACGTCCATCTGTTCGAGATGTTGATCCTCGAAGGTGCCCAAGCCGGCTTGTCCTGGTCCACCATCCTCAACAAG
Organism: uncultured Acidimicrobiaceae bacterium; assembly: GCA_963835465.1. GTDB lineage: Bacteria > Actinomycetota > Acidimicrobiia > Acidimicrobiales > RAAP-2 > Bog-756. The sequence goes on along the minus strand of CAWIFR010000003.1, from coordinate 69,235 downwards.
CGGGAGAACTACCGCCGCGCCCTCGATGGCTTCGAGCCCACCACCGTGGCCGGCTACGACGAAGGCAAGGTCCTGTCTCTCCTGGACGATCCGGGCATCGTTCGCAACCGGCTCAAAGTCCGGGGAACGGTGACCAACGCTCGGGCCTTTCTCGATGTGGTCTCCGAGTACGGCAGCTTCGCCGACTACCTGTGGTCGTGGGTCGACGGCACCACGATCGTCAACCGACCACGGAGCACCGCCGACCTGCCGGCGCGGACCGAGCTCTCGGACCGGCTGGGCAAGGACCTGAAGCGGCGGGGCTTTACCTTCGTCGGATCCACCATCACCTACTCGTACCTGCAAGCGGTCGGATTGATCGACGACCACCTGGTGCACTGTCCCTTCAAGGCCGGCCGTCAGTAGCCGGCCGTGAAGGGGTCGACGGCACGGGGACGACCGGCAACGATGGGGTTCGAAGCCACTGATCCGGCGCCCATCTCGACAGCCACCCGGTGTGGGCAGCGGGTGCGTGCATGGTGGCCCGGGCTGACAGGGACCCCCGTGGGGGACGGGGGACTAGACCGGGGGGTGTGAAGCTCGATCGGACGGCCTGTCAGGAGCTCCTCGTGCGTGCCGAGCGTGGTGTGCTCGGCACTGTCCATGCTGAACGAGGGGTGGACGCGGTCCCGGTCTGCTTCGCCTTGCACGGGACCGTACTGGCCGTCCCGGTCGACACGGTGAAGCCCAAGACCTCGATCAATCTCCAGCGGTCGAGGAACCTCGGAGCCGACCGCCGGGCCGTGCTGCTCTGCGACCGCTGGGATCCGGCGGACTGGTCGCGCCTGTGGTGGGTACGGGTGTGGATGGTCGGCCAGGAACTCGGTGGAAGCATCCGGGCGGATCTCGAGGGGCTGCTGTCCGAGAAGTATCCGCAGTACCGGAGCCGGCCCTTCGCCGAACTCTTGACCTTCCGGGTGTCGGCCCTCGACGGGTGGTCCGGAGCGCCGGGCCGTGAGGGGTCGCCCTAAGGGGTCCGACGTGGTCCGGGTCCCACCGGTGACTGCGTGCTCGGGAGCTGATGGCGTCAAGAGGCTGGTTAGGTGGACGTTTCGCGGTTGGGGGTAACTTAGCTGGACCGACCGCCCGGACCTCCGGGGCCACCGGCTGGTGCCGTGCCGTTCGAGACCGTTCGGGAGGAGGGGACCCAATGTGTGACTCGATGGTGACCATCACCGACGACGGGATTCTCTTCGCCAAGAACAGCGACCGGGACCCCAACGAGGCCCAACCGCTCGTTTGGGTGTCCCCGGCTGACCACGATCCTGATGACCGGGTGGCGTGCACGTGGATCGACGTGCCCCAGGTGGGCCACACCTTCGGCGTCCTTCTTTCCCGTCCCTGGTGGATGTGGGGGGCCGAGATGGGCACCAACGAGCACGGAGTGGTCATCGGCAACGAGGCCGTCTTCACCCGGTCCGAGCCGGGCGAGAAGGCCCTGTTGGGCATGGACCTGCTCCGACTGGCCCTCGAGCGGGCCGACACGGCCGAGCGGGCGGTGTCGGTCATGGTGGAACTGCTCGAGCGGCATGGGCAGGGTGGGCCGTGCAGCTACGAGCGGACCGGCTTCACCTACGACAACAGCTTCCTGGTGGCCGACCCGTCAGGGGCGTTCGTGCTGGAGACATCCGGCTCCCAGTGGGCCACCGAGGTGGTGACCGGCCCGGGACGCAGCATCTCCAACGGGCTGAGCATCCCGGCGTTCGCCCGGACGCACGGCCGTAGCCTCCGCACCTGGGTCTCGGCCGCCGCCGCCCGACGGGCGAGGACCGAGCCCCTGGCCTGTCGGGCCTCCGGGCCCGCCGATCTGATGGAGGTGCTCCGTGGTCATGGAAGCGCCAACGCCCCCCATTGGTCACCGGTGCACGGCGGCCTGGAGGCGCCGTGCGTCCACGCCGGGGGCCTGGTGGCCTCGAGCCAGACCACCGCCTCGTGGGTGGCCGACCTCCGGCACGGAACCCGGCACTGGGCCACGGCCACCTCGGCTCCCTGCACGTCCCTGTTCAAGCCGGTCGCCGTGGACTCCCCGTTGGACCTGGGGCCGGCACCCACCAACGTCTTCGATCCCCAGGTGCCCTGGTGGCGCCACGAACTGCTGCACCGGACGACCATCTGCGCCCACTCCACCCTCATGCCCCGCTACCGGTACGCTCGGGATCGCACCGAGGCTCGGTGGATCGCCGACCCGCCCGACTCGGCGTCGGCCTTCGGTGAGGCCCAGCGACTCGAACGCCGGTGGCTGGGCGACGTGGCCGCCGCCCACCTCCCTGACAGCCGACCGCGCTGGGTGCGACGAGCATGGAAGGCGATCGATCGGGCGGCCCAGATCGACCTGGCCGTGGACATCGAAAAGGAGCTGCACCCATGAGCGCTGCACCCCCACGTCGAGCCCCGGTACTGGTCGTCGGAGCCGGGCTCGCCGGGCTGGCCGCGGCCCGACGACTGCGGACGGCGGGTGTCGAGGCCACGGTGCTGGAGGCCCGTGCACGGGTAGGTGGGCGCACCGAGGGAGGACAGACCGACTCCGGTGTGCCGGTGGAGCTGGGCGGCCAGTGGCTCGGTCCCACCCAGACCCGCATGTACGCGCTGGTCGAGGAGTTGGGCTTGGAGACCTTCCCGACGTACAACTCCGGCAAGCACGTGGTCCAACTGGGGGGCAAGCAGAGCCGCATGGCCTCCAAGCGGGGAGCGGTGCCCAAGCTCAACCCCTTCGTCCTGGCCGATCTGCTCCAAGGGCTCACCAGGTTCCAGCGGTTGGCGGGCAAGGTGCCCCTGGACAAGCCGTGGACCGCTCCGGGAGCCGAGGCCCTCGACAACCAGACCTTCGAGACATGGATCCGCAGGAACCTGCGAACCGAGACCGGTCGGGCCTACTTTCGGGTGGCCACCGAAGCGGTCTTCTCCGCCGAGAGCGGCAACCTCTCCGCGCTCCATGCCCTGTTCTACGCCCACTCCGGCACCGACTTCGAGGGCCTCCTGAGCACTGACCGGGGAGCTCAGCAGGACCGGATCGTCGGCGGCTCCATCCGGATCTCCGAGGCCATGGCCGAGAGCCTGGGCGACCGGGTGCGCCTGGACCACCCGGTACGCCGTATCGAACAGTCCGAGGACGGGGTGTTGGTGATCACCCGGGGTGGCGAGGAGTTCACGGCCGAGAGGGCGATCGTGACGCTCCCTCCCACGCTGGCCGGGCGGTTGGAGTACGAACCCATCCTCCCGCCGTGGCGGGACCAGCTGACCCAGCGGCTTCCGGCCGGCTCGGTAATCAAGCTCGCTGCCGTCTACGACGAGCCCTTCTGGCGGCGAGACGGCCTGACCGGCCAGGCAGCGTCGGACGAGGGTCCGATCAAGGTGACGTTCGACAACTCCCCGCCCAGCGGCACCCCGGGCATCCTGATGGGGTTCATGGAGGCCAACGACGGGCGCCGGGCGTCCCGACTGTCCTGGGAGGACCGCCGGGCGGCCGCCATCGCGTGCTTTGTGCGGTACTTCGGGGCCCGGGCCGCCCACCCCGTCGAGTACATCGAGCGCGATTGGACGGCCGAGGAGTTCAGCCGGGGCTGCTACGGGGCCCACTTCACCCCCGGCGTGTGGGGCGACTTCGGCTCGGCCCTCACCGAACCCGTGGGTCGCCTGCACTGGGCCGGGGCCGAGTGCTCGCCGGTGTGGAACGGCTACATGGAAGGGGCGGTGCGGTCGGGCGAGCAGACCGCCGACGACGTGTTGGCGGCGCTGGGCTGACAGAGTCGGGGGATCGGCAGCCCCGGCGCCGCATTTCCGGTCACTGTGTGCACGTCTGGACCACCTCGACCAGGTGGGCCAACTCGTCCTCGGTGTTGTAGTAGTGCGGGGAGGCCCTCACCTTGGACGTGGGATGGGGGGCCACCATGTCCAACCGGGCCCAGGGGGCGTCACTGACCGAGACGTTGATCCCCGCCGCCGAGGCCCGCCTGGCCACGTCGACCGGCTCGGACCCGTCGACGGTGAAGGTCACGATGCCGGCTCGTCGGGCACCGCCGTCGTGGACGGCCACGCCGGACAGGCCGGACAGGTCGTTGCGGAGCTGCTCGGCGAGCAACCCCACCCGCTCGGTGATGCGGTGGACGCCGAGGCCCAGCGCGTGATCGATGGCCACCCCCAGGGCCAGATGGGCGGCCACGGGGACTTCGAACTCGATGAACCGCTCGGCGCCGGCCCGGAAGCTGAAGTGGTCGGCGTCCTCCCAGGGGGCGGCGCTCCAACCGATGCCCGGGGGCGAGAGCCGTTCGACGAAGTCAGTCCGCACGAACAGGAGGCCGGTGCCGCGGGGTCCACGGAGCCACTTGCGTCCGGTGGCGGTGGCGACGTCGCAGCCGATGGCGACCACGTCGACCGGGAGCTGGCCCAGGCTCTGGCAGGCATCGAGGAAGTACGGCACCCCGGCGACACGGCAGAGCGCCCCGACCTCCTCCACCGGATTGATGAGTCCGCGGTGGGTCCCGACATGGGTGGCCGCCACCAGCGCCACCCGGTCACCTGCACGCTCCAACCGGCCGGCCAGGGCCCCCAGGTCCACCGTCCCGTCGCCCAGGCTCGGCACGACCTCGACGGAGGCGCCGGCCAGGCCCGAGACCTGCAGCAGTCCCAGGTAGTGACTGTCATAGGCCAGCCGGTCCACGAGCACGACCTGCCCCGGGCCGAGGCCCCCACCGGCGAAGAACCCCCACACCGCCTTGGTCCAGGCCTGGGTGTCCGATCCGGTGACGGCCACTTCGTCTGGCCGGGCGTGCAGCAGGCTGGCCGCCGAGCTCCTCACCGCGGCCAGCCGCTCCGTGGCGGCCGTGGCGGCCTCATAGCCACCCCGCTCGGCCTCGAGTCGCAGATGGTCGATCATGGTCTGGAGGGTGGCGGTGGTGGGCAGGGCGGCACCGGCGTTGTTCAGATGGTCGACGCGGGTGCAACCCGGAGTGGCGGCCCGTTCGGCCTCGACGTCGAGGATGCCGGTCACACTGGGCGAATCTAGCGGCTCTGACCACCGGGCCCCCGGTGTCCGGATCGCCACCCCCGGTAGGGTCGGGTCATGGACCTGCACGCCGAACCGCTGCTCGAAGCCGATGTGGACCCTGATCCGCTGGTCCAGTTCGGCCGTTGGTTCGACGATGTGGCCACGATGTTGGACGTGCCCGAGGCCATGGCCGTCGCCTCGGTGGGCGCCGACGGCCAGCCTTCGTTGCGCATGGTGCTGCTGAAGGAGTGGGGGGAGGGTGGATTTGTGTTCCACTCCAACTACGCCAGCCGCAAGGGCCGGGAGCTCACCGATCGCCCACGGGCCGCCCTGCTCTTCTACTGGGAGGTACGGGGCCGTCAGATCCGCATCGAGGGTCCGGTGGAGCACACCAGTGCCGAGGAGTCGGACGCCTACTTCGCCACCCGTCCCCGGGGTGCCCAGATCGGGGCCCACGCCTCGCACCAGAGTGAGGTCGTGGCCGACCGGAACGAGCTCGACGCACGAGTCCGGGCCCTTGAGGTGGAGTTCGCCGATCATCCGGTGCCCCGGCCGGAGGGGTGGGGAGGACTCCGGGTGCGGCCCAGGAGCTATGAGTTCTGGCAGAACCGCCGGGACCGGCTCCACGACCGCCTGCGGTACACGCCCCAGGCCGACAGCTGGCGGATCGAGCGGCTCCAGCCCTGACCGCCCTGGTCCCGGCGCGACCGCCGAGCGGCCCGCCGCCTTCGTCCGGAACCGGATCCCGTCCGTCGCTGTATGTTCTGGGCATGGCAGACGACGTGACCCTGGTGACCGAGCGGACCAGCCAGCTGCTCGACGAGCTCGACCCCCGCGCCGTTCCGGTCGAGGCCTTCCGGGCCCGGCAGTTCGAACTCGGATTGGCCTGGATATCCTTCCCGGAGGGCTATGGCGGGTTGGGGCTCGCCCCCAATCTGCAGCGGGAGATCGATCGCCGGCTGGGCCAGGCCGGGGCCACGCCGCCCGGGGCGAGAGAGTTCTTCGGTCTGACCATGGCCGGGCCCACCGTGGTGACCCACGGCTCGGAGGAGCTCCGCCAACGGATCCTGCGTCGGACCTTCACCGGCGAAGACGCCTGGTGCCAGCTGTTCAGTGAGCCGGGCTCCGGGTCCGATCTGGCGGGCCTGTCCACCCGCGCCGTCCGCGACGGCGACGAGTGGATCATCTCCGGACAGAAGGTGTGGAACACCCTGGCCCACATCGCCGACCGGGGCATGCTGGTGGCCCGGACCGACCCCGACCTCCCGAAGCACAAGGGCCTCACCTACTTCGCCCTGGACATGCACGCCCCGGGGGTTGAGGTTCGGCCCCTGCGGCAGATGACCGGGGAGGCCGAGTTCAATGAGGTGTACCTGACCGAGGTCCGGGTGCCGGACGCCGACCGGGTGGGGGACGTCGGCGAAGGTTGGCGCGTGGCCATGACGACGCTGTCCAACGAGCGGACGACCATCGGTGGGAGCTCGAGCGCCCCGGGGGCGGGGTCGGGATCCATCGCCGAGGCGGTGCGCATCTGGCAGAGCGCCGGCCACCGCCAAAATCCGGTGGACCGAGACCGGCTGATGAGGCTGTGGATCGAGTCCGAGGCACTGCGGCTGACCAACCTCCGGGCCAGTCAGAACCGGAAGGCTGGCAATCCCGGCCCCGAGGGGTCGATCGCCAAGCTCATGTTTGCCGAGGTCAACAAGCGGATCTACGAGCTGTGCGTGGATCTGCTGGGTGCCGACGGTCAGGTCGGCTACGACTACACCATGCGCCGCTCCGAAGGCCTCGGCCTGGTCGGGCCGGCCGGGTCGTCACGCAAACTGTTCATCAGGTCACGGGCCAACTCCATCGAGGGGGGGACCTCGGAGATCCAGCGGAACATCCTGGGAGAGCGGATCCTGGGCCTGCCCGGGGACGTGCGGGTCGACAAGGAACTGCCGTGGTCCAAGGTTCCCCGCAGCTGATGGACATCGAACGCCGGGGAACGTGGGGGCCCCGATGACCGATGCGAGGGACTTCCTCGGCATGGAGCCGGTGGGACACGACCGCCAGTGGCGGCTGACGGTGGTGCCCGAGTTGGCCACGCCGGGGAACTTCCTCTTCGGTGGATGCGGCCTGGGAGCCGCGCTGGTGGCCATGGAGGCGGCGTCGGGTCGACCGACGGTGTGGTCGACCGCCCAGTACTTGTCCTATGCACCCACCGGGTCCGTACTCGATCTGACGGTGACCCTGGCTGCCGAGGGCCGTCGGGTCACCCAGGCTCGAGCCGTGGGCTACGTCGGCGACGCCGAGATCCTGACCGTCAACGCCGCCCTTGGGTCCGCCGGGTCCTTCGATGGTGGGGGAGTCTGGGTCACTGCACCGGACGTCCCGCCACCCGACCGGTGCCCACCCCGGCGCCTCCCCGACTTCACCACCACCTCCATCTTCGACCGTATCGACGTTCGGCTGGCCAAGGGGAGGTCGTTCGAGGAGATCAGCTCAGGGACGTCGGGACCCGGCGATCCAGACAGCGCGCTCTGGGCCCGGGTACCGGGCCATCTTGAGCCCTCGGCCGCCACCTTGGCCATCATCGGCGACTATGTAACCGGCGGGGTCTCCCAGCCCCTCGGACGCCGGGTCATGTCCCGGAGTCTGGACAACACCATCCGGGTGGTGCACCTGGAGCCCACCGAGTGGATCCTCTGCGACATCCGGATCCAGGCCCTCGTGGGTGGGTACGGACAGGGTGTGGCCTACCTCTGGTCCGAGCAGGGCACCTTGCTCGCCACGGCCAGTCAGTCCATGAGTGTGCGGGCCTGGGACTGACCGGGCACGGTATCTGGGGGACGGCCGGGCCGGGGCCGACCGGCACCTGCGGGAGCCGTTCTAAGGTCTGGGGAGCGCCCACCATGTGGCGCACGACCCGACGGGAGAACCGATGAAGATCAGCACGTTCCTGAGCTATGCGGGAGGCTTCCGGCAGGCTGCTGCCGAGGTGGCCGAGTTCGAGCAGGCCGGGCTGGACCTGGTGTGGGTGGCCGAGGCCTACGGCTTGGACGGGCCCAGCCTGATGGGGTACATCGCCGCCCTCACCGAGACGGTGGAGATCGGTTCGGCCATCCTCCCCATCTTCACCCGCACGCCCACACTCATCGCCATGACCGCCGCCGGCATCGACACCCTCTCCGACGGCCGGTTCCACCTCGGCCTGGGGTCCTCCGGCCCCCAGGTCATCGAAGGCTTCCACGGGGTGCCGTTCAACGCGCCCATCGGGCGGACCCGGGAGATCATCGATGTGTGCCGTCAGGTGTGGAAGCGGGAGGCTCCCCTGGTCCACGAGGGCACCTACTACTCCATGCCGCTCCCGCCCGACCAGGGCACCGGCCTGGGCAAGGCGCTCGAAGATCATCGCCCACCCGGTGCGACCGGCCATCCCGGTGTGGGTGGCGGCCCTCGGCGAGATGAATGTCGCCATGACCGCCGAGGTGGCTGACGGATGGATCCCGATGATGTTCATGCCCGAGAAGGCTCGGGAGATCTGGGGACCCGCGCTCGACGCTGGCGCAGCCAAGCGGGATCCCGCCCTCGGACCGCTCCAGATCACCACCGGCGGCCTGCTGGCCATCGGGGAGGGTGAGGATGTGGTCGCCCTGCGGGAACTGTCCCGTCCCATGGTGGCCCTGTATGTCGGGGGCATGGGAGCCAAGGGGAAGAACTTCTACAACGACGTGGTCCGACGATACGGGTTCGAACAGGAGGCCGAGCAGATCCAGAATCTGTACCTCGACGGCAAGAAGAAAGAGGCGGAGGCGCTGGTCCCGGCCGAGCTGCTCGAAGCCACCTCGCTGTGCGGTCCGGAGAGCTATGTGGCCGAGCGGGTCGCCGCCTATGCCGATGCCGGCGTCACCCACCTGCAGGTGACCCCGCTGCCGGTCGGGGACCAGAAGCCGGTGGACCTCATCGCCAAGGTCAAGCAGCTCGCCGGCTGACCCTGGTCTGGGCCGCGCCGATCGGGCGACGGGCCTCGCCTGCCCAGAGGGGCCGACCCGGCCGGGACGTGGGCCTGTCGCCTCAGCGCTAGACGTCAGCTCCGTGACCCCTGGCCAGTTCGTGGAGCTGTTGACGGTCCATGGTGCTGGCGGCGACCACGGCCACCCGGGAGTCGGTCACCGCCACCAGGCTCGAGGTCCGGGTTCCCCCCTCGATCCCGGAGCGTTCGCCCAAGACGGCCCCGGGACCGTACTCGGCCAACCGTTCGCCGCCCTTCTCCACGCGGACCACTCCGTCGAGCACCAAGAAGACGTCCGTGCCCTGGTCTCCCTCGTGGCACAGGGTGTCCCCGGCAGACAGCTGGATGAATTTCGGCTTGGAGTTCTTGTCCATCATCTGCACGGACAACGCCCGCTCGAGCGCGGTCTCCACCGCGGTGACCAGGGCAGGGGAGTCCTGGTCACCCCACGGCGTGTGCTTGCCGAATGACCGGCGGTACCAGTCCTTGAAGTCGGTGAGCCCCGACTTTGCCGCCAGCTTTCCTTCGCTGTCGTAGAACCAGTGTCGGGGGAAGTGGCTGGCGCCGAGCACCTCGAACGAGCGCGTCCCGTCGACGCGGAGGGTGAGGCTGAGGGTGGCCCACACCAACGGGGCTTGCCACTGGATGAACGGCTTGCGCCGCACGCGTCGTGGTGCCGGGAGCCCGGTGCGGCCTCCCGCGGTCTGCACGAATCGCACCCAGCCATCGCCCACCTCCGGCGGCTGCTGGATGACCGGGAGGGCTACGGCCTTGAACTGCTTGTTGAGGCCGGCCACGGCCACCGTGGTCGAGCCCATCAGGCCGCCGCCGGTGTAGCCGTAGTCGGTGATCCGGCCGGACGGGTCGGCCTCCACGTAGGCCGAGAGCACGTTGGCGAAGCGGAAGCGGTCGGCCTGGCGCAGCGCCTCGAGGTCCTCGATCACGTCCGGCGGAGGGTCGTCGTAGTGGGTGAATCCCTTGTCAAAGGCCACTCGGGTTCCGCCCCGCACTGCTTCGGAGGGGATCCACGAGAGCGAGGTGACGGAGCTCTCGGTTCGCATGTCACCATCCTGCCGCCCGTTCGGATCCCGGTCCACCGTGATCGCCCACCGGACAGGGTGTGGCTGCCACCACCCCGGGTTGACGTGGTCGCGCACTGTTCCCCCGGTCGGGAGTATGGGATAACGGGTCCATCATGGAATCCGGGAACCCGTCGGCGGGTGCGATCATCGATGTCTTCCTGGCCGATGACAACGTGATCGTCCGGGAGGGAGTGCGCACGCTTCTGGAGCGTCAGGGCGATCTGCGGGTGGTAGGGGTGGCTGAGGACTACGAGAGCCTGGTGCAGGGGGTGCTCGCCACCCAGCCCCACGTCCTGGTCACCGACATCCGGATGCCCCCCACCTTCCGGCGGGAGGGCATCGAGGCCGCCAGCGAGGTCCGGCAGCGTTGTCCGGGCATCGGCGTGGTCATCTTGTCCCAGTACGACGATCCCGAGTACGCCGTCTCCTTGGTGGCCGAGGGTTCAGCTGGCTACGGCTACCTCCTGAAGGACCACATCGCCGAGGGAAACCAGCTGGTGGATGCCGTACGGTCGGTGGCCACGGGGGGACGGCGCTCGATCCCTCCATCGTCGACGCCCTCGTCCGTCCGGTAACCACGCACGGAGGCCTGACCGAGGCCGAGGAGACGCTGCTCAACTGGGTGGCCGAGGGCAAACCCATCAAAGCCATCGCCGCCGCCCAGCGCACCACCCCCGAGGCCGTCGATGCTCAGGTGGAGTCCCTCTTCGTGACCCTGGCCCAGGGGGTCTCGGCCGGAACCGAGGGAGCCATCCGCCGGCTGCGGCTGCTCCATCAGTGCATCGTGGACCGGGAGGAGCAGGGTGAGTCCCTGTCCCGACTGCTCCCCGGGGGACTGGCCGAAAAGCTGCGGCGGGACGGACGGGACATTGGTAAGACCGAGTTGGTGGAGGTCACGGTGCTGATGAGCGACATCCGCTCGTACTCCACGATCGCCGAGCACGCCGATCCCAGCCAACTGGCCGGCCAGCTCAACACCCATCGGGCGGCGATGAACCGGGCCATCCTGGACCAGGAGGGGACCATCATGCAGTTCGTGGGGGATGCGGTCATGGCCGTCTTCGGGGCCCCGTTCTCCCAGCCCGACCACGCCGACCGGGCACTGGCGGCGGCGGCTGACGCCCACCGCCGGCAGGCCGAGGTCAACGCCGGCTGGCAGGATGACGGCCTCCCCCCGTTCGGCCTGGGCATGGGCCTGTCCACCGGTGAGGCGGCCGCCGCGCTCCTCGGCACCGAGGAGCGTCTTGAGTACACCCTGGTCGGCGATACGGTCAATCTCTCGCAACGCCTGCAGCAACTGGCCGAATCGGGGGAGACTGTGCTGAGCCAGGCCACGATGGATGCCCTGGCGGAGCCGGTGGAGGCGACACTATTGCCCGAGCAGCTGGTCAAGGGACGGGACACTCCAGTGCGGGCCTGGCGGATAGCCGGGCAGGTGCCCGCCGTGGTGACCGTCCCTGGTCGGGCCGGACCGCCCCGACCGGTGCAGGGCGTGGTGGTGCCGGTGAAGGGTCCGGGGGCCCTGGCGGCCGCCCTCGGCTCGGACAGGCTTGGCGGAGGAGGTTCCCAATGAGTGCAGTTGATCTCGGGAAGGCGGTGGCCGCAGCCGACGGCGGCGTGGCCGACGACGCGGGAGTCGACGATGTCCTGGTGGTGGAAGGGGTGCGCAAGACCTTTGAGGCGGAGAACGCGCCGGTCCGGGCCTTGCGGGGAGCCAACCTGAGGGTGCCGGCCGGTGACTTCGTCGCCCTGATGGGTCCGTCGGGGTGCGGGAAGTCGACGCTCCTCAACCTGGTGGCCGGCCTGGACGTGGCCGACGAGGGCCTCATCCGCGTGGAGGCGAGCTGGTCACCGGTCGCACGGAGGACGAGCTCTCGTTGATTCGGCGCCAGCACATCGGCATCGTCTTCCAGTTCTTCAACCTCCTGGAGAGCATGACGGCCATGGAGAACGTCGCCCTCCCGGCCATCATCGCCGGTACCAGGCGCAAGCCGGCTGAGAGCCGGGCGTGTGACCTTCTTGATCTCCTCGGGGTGGGGGACAAGGCCAAGGTGGTCCCCGGCTCCCTGTCTGGAGGCCAGCGCCAGCGGCTGGCTATCGCCCGCGCCCTGGCCAACCAACCCACGCTCCTGCTGGCCGACGAGCCGACTGGGGCCCTCGACTCGGACAGTGGCCACGAGATCGTGGAGCTGCTCTCCAGACTGCACCGGGGTGGACAGACCATCGTGCTGGTCACCCACGACAGCGACGTGGCCCAGGCCGCAGCCCACCTGATCTACATGCGTGATGGGCAGATGGTGGAGGCGCCTGACCGGAATCCAGCGGGCGCTCGTCTCGAGGCTCGGTGACCACGACGCCTGCGCCGGCGGGTGTGGCAGCCGTCCCATCCGGCTCCGTGTCCGCCCGATCCTCGGATGCGTTGGCGGGTGTGGCCGCAGATCATCCGGTCCGGGCCTCGGCCGGTCCTCAGGCCGTGGGCCTGGAAGATCGGGCGCTCGACCACGGAGACCGGGCCCGGTGGTCACCGGGTGTGCTGCTGATGGTGCCGACCCTCCTGATGGTCGGGTTCGGACTGGACAAGGCCGTGGCCACCGGGATCACCACGGCCGACGCCATCCGGGTCGAACTCACGCTGGCCTGGGTGGCGGCGGGCATCTGCCTGTTGGTCCGACCCGGTCTGGCGCAGCTCGGCCGACTGGTTTCGCTGGCCTCGCTGCTGGGGGCGGTTGCCCTGACCGCGGCTGCGGTGGGTGCGACGTGGACGGGAGGGGCCGGTCACGTCGCCCGGTTCGCCGCCACCGTGACACCGGCGCTGCTGATGGCCATCGGGGTGCACTTCCTCCTCTCGGTGCCGGACGGGCGGCTGCTCACGAGGTCCCGGGTCGTCGTGGTGGTCCTGGCCTACGGCGCCGGCCTGGGCTTCGGCCTCGGATTGTGGTTCGGGCCGGGACGGATGAGCGACCCGGTCGCCGTGGCGGGATGGCTGGTGGCCGTCGCCCTTGGTCTGGTCGGTGCCGAACGACGGTACCGCTCTGCACCGGGTGTGGACCGACAGCGACTGCAGTGGATCGCCTCGGGCGCCGTGTCCACCGTCGAGGTGGGATTGGTGGTCGTGGGGCTCCACATCCTGGTCCGATGGCCCGTCCACCCGTGGGCCATCGCCGCCGGGGGCACGGTCCTGGTGCCGCTCGGGGTGGCGCTGACCACGTTCCGGCGGATGCTGGGCGTCTCGGACCGCGTACTCGTCTGGCTGCTCACGGCGACGGGGCTCTCGGCCGTCGTCCTCGCCGTCTACGTCCTCGTGATCCTGGGCTTCGGGCACGAACCCGGACCCGGTGACCGACAGGTGTTGGGCCTGTCCATCCTGGCTGCCGCGGTGGTGGCGCTCGGCGCGTCGGTCTCCCACCGACGCGTCGAACATGTCGCCCAACGCCTGGTCTACGGGACCGACGACGTGCCTGATGACGTGGTCAAGACGTTCAGCACCCGGTTGACCCGGGCCGTGGCCATGGACGAGCTCCTACTGCAGCTGACCGAGTCGCTGCACAAGTCGATGGTGTTGACCAGTGCTGAGGTGTTCACAGGATCCAGTGAGGTCCTCGAACGGAGCGCGTCCATTCCTGACCGGGGCCCGGGCCGGCTCCACATCGGACCCCAGGAGCAGCCGGTGGTGGCCCGGGCCGGAGTCTCCGGCAACACCTGGACCTCGGTCTGGCTCCCGGCGGTGATCGCCGGCCGCGACCATGCCCAGCTCCGGGTGTGCCCCATCACCTACGGGGGCGAACTGCTCGGCCTGGTGGTGGTGGAGCGGCCCACCACCGAACCCCCCTTCAGCGAGCAGGAGGACCTGGTTCTCACCGAGCTCACCCGGCAGGTGGGTCTGGCGCTCCACAACGTCAACCTGGACTCGGCTCTCCAGTCCACCCTCGACGAGGTGAGGCGGCAGGCCGCCGAGCTGCGGGCCTCGCGGACCCGCATCGTGGCCGCCGCCGACGCCGAGCGCCGACGGGTGGAGCGTGACCTCCACGACGGGGCACAGCAGCATCTCGTGGCGCTCGCCGTCAACGTACGCCTGGTCCGAGACCTCGTGGCCGAGGATCCCGAGGCGGCCGCTCAGGCCCTCGACGAGATCGCCGCCGAGGTCAAGGCCACGGTCCAGGAGCTCCGGGACCTGGCCCACGGCATCTATCCGCCCCTGCTCATGGACAACGGCTTGCCCGAGGCCCTGCGGGCGGTGGCGTCACGGAGCCCCTTGGCTGTGACCACGGTGAGCGACGGCATCGGGCGGTTCTCACCCGACATCGAGGCGGCGGTCTACTTCTGCTGTCTCGAGGCCCTCCAGAACGCGGCCAAGCACGCCCCGGAGTCCAACGTCCAAGTGCGGGTGTGGGAGCAGGAGGGCGGCCTGCTGTTCACCGTGGCCGACGACGGGCCCGGGTTCGACGCCGAGCGGGCGCGTGCCGGACACGGCTTCATGAACATGAGCGACCGACTCGGTGCCATCGGGGGATCGGTCCGATGGGACTCGTCGCCTGGCGTCGGATCGATGGTCCGAGGCTCGATTCCGATCACGTAGGGGTGGCGGCTCAGGTGGGAAGGAACTCGATGGTCTCCCGCTCGGCCCAGATGCGGACGAGCTCGGATGGTCCGAACTCCTCCTTGTTCACATAGGCCAAGGCACCGCTGGACGCAGCATCTGGAGGCAGGTCCTGAGGAGTGTAGGTGGAGCAGAGGATCACCACCGTGTGGGGCTCCTCTGCCATGATCCGGCGCGTCGCCTCCACCCCGTTCATCCCCGGCATGTTGATGTCCATGAGGACCAAGGCCGGATGGAGGGCAACCGCCATGGCCACCGCTTCTTCGCCGTCGGTGGCCTCGCCCACGACCTCGAACCCGTCCATGCGGCGCACCACGGCTTTGGCCGCCATGCGAAACGGGGCCTGATCGTCCACGACCAGCACGGGGAGGTCATCCATGATGGGAATTGTCTCACGGGTCGGTGCCCCGAGACAGGGAGGTAGCACTCCTCGCAGGTGTAGCTACCCGGTGGCCCCTGCGGCGGCGGCTCAGTGCGAGGCGTCTCCCGGTCCGCCGAGGAAGATGAGCACCGCCTTCACTCGCCGGTTGACATCCTCCTCCTCGGTGAGCCCGAGCTTGGAGAAGATGGCGTTGGTGTGCTTCTCGACCGCCCGTTCCGACAGGAACAGGGAGGCGGCGATGGCCGCGTTGTTCTTCCCCTGAGCCATCTCGGCCAGCGTCTCCGTCTCGCGGGCGGTGAGCCGGTCCAGGTCTGAAGGTCGCCGGGGAGCCGAGGCCCCTACCAGCGCGTCGACGATGGCCGGATCCACCACCGAGCCACCCTCGGCCACGGTCATGACCGCTCGGACCAGTTCGTCGACGCCAGCGATGGAATCTTTCAGCAGATAGGCCCGGCGGGCTGAGCCGTTGGCCAGCAGGGCCACGGCGTACTCCGGGTTGGCGTACTGACTGACCACGACCACGCCGACGCCCGGTTGGTGCTCGCGCAGATAGGCCGCGGCCTGAATGCCCTCGTCGGTCCCCGTGGGAGGCATCCGGATGTCGGTAACCACGACATCGGGCGCGGCCTCCTTGACCAGCGCGAGCAGGCCGGGCAGGTCGCCGGCCGTCCCCACCAGTTCCAAGCCGTCCTGTTGGCCGATGAGCTTCTCGACGCCCTGTCGCAGGAGCGCATTGTCCTCGGCCAGCACCACCCGGACGGTCTCCATGGCCGACCACCGTAGTCGGAGAGGCCAATGACCTGACTGCTGGACCGCACCCAGGACGGGCTCAGGGAGGCGGCTCCGACCCGCTCCCATCCGTCGGCCGGGCCGGTACTTGCTCGGCTCGGGTGGGTCTGGCGCCGGACCGAGCGAGCCCGGCCTCGGTATGCCCTCGGCCAGCCGGTCCGCTCCGATCGCCGGTCTGCACCGACCGCGAGGACTGACTGCCGGGTGGAGCTCCTCAGTCCTCGGACACCAGGTCGCCCTGGTCCAGCTGGTCGAGCTCGAGGTCGATGGTGTCGAGGGCCAGGAGCGAGTCCAGCTGTGAGGCCATGCTCTCGATCTCCTCGGCGTCGTAGTAGCTGCGGTTGAGGGTCAGCGTGAGCTGATGCTGCACGAGCGCCAAGGCATCCTCGGCGGCCGCGGCCGCGTCGTAGACGGAGAACAGCTTGGCCTGCATGGCCTGGGCCGAGATGAACCGAGTACCCCGCTGCTGTGCTTCGGTCGGAAGGGTCCGCAGCACGTCGCCGGGAGTCGGCACCTTGGCCTCTGGGACCGTGCCGGATGCCGTCGCGGCGACCTCGCTCGCCACCCGCTCTTCATGTGCTGCCTGCTCTGCCACTGCCGTCTCCTCTGCGCTCTGGTCCATGTCCTCGGTCCCACAACCTCTCGCTGTCTGATCGGGGGACGATCCTCTCAGTCAGTAGAACACCGCGTTGGCCCTGTCTCTTCCAGCCGGAGCTGGTGGTTCCATCGGATCCCGGGGCTCCCGGCTTGAGCCCTGCCCAAAAGCCGTCTGGACCAGGGGATTCATTGCTCCTTGCCGCAGAGGGCGTCCGCAGGATCCCTACTTGGCCCCCGCCTGGCCCGAGGGAGGGCGTCCCCGGTCGGATCCGATTTTCGCCATGGTGGTAGCAGCCGTCCTTTCCTCCCAGGCCGACCGTGGCCAGGCTGGTGACCGGCACCCTGGCCATCCGATTGGCAGGACACCGACGGGAGGGGCACTGTGGACGCCATGCTGGAACGATCGGCGGAACGAGGGTGACCGGGCGATGAGCGGAGGCGAGGAATCCGATGTGGTGGTGGTCGGCTCCGGACCCAACGGGCTGGCCGCGGCGGTCACCCTGGCCGCCGCGGGGCTGTCGGTGGTGGTCATCGAGGGGGCCGAGGTCGCTGGCGGCGGCTGCCGGACCGAGGAGCTCACGCTTCCCGGGTTTCGTCACGACGTGTGCTCGGCGGCTCACCCGATGGTGCTGACCTCCCCCTTCTTTCAGCAACCCGCCTTCGCTGCTTTACGGGCCACACTGCGCCATCCCGAAATTCCCTTTGCCCACCCCTTGGACGGTGGCGATGCCACATGCGCCTTCCCGTCCGTGGAGGAGACGGCCGCGGCTCTGGGGGTGGACGGGAGGGCCTACCAGCAGATGATGGATCCGTTGGTGGCAGGTTCCGGCCCTCTGAGCCGGGCCATCTTGGCTCCGCTGCGTAGCGTCCCCCGCCATCCCGCGACCCTGGCTCGGTTCGGGCTACCCGGCCTCCTGCCCATCTCCCGCACGATCCACCGGTTCGAGTCGGAGCGGACCAGGGCGTTACTCGCCGGTGTATCGGCCCACTCCATGGCCCGACTGACCGCGCCGCTCACCACCGCCTTCGGCCTCTTCCTCACCGTGACCGCCCATGCCGTCGGCTGGCCGGTGGTGGAGGGTGGGAGTTCCGGCATCAGCGACGCCATGGTGGCCGAACTCGACCGCCTGGGTGGTCGCGTGGTCACCGGCCAGTGGGTGCGGTCGCTGCGGGAGCTCCCCAAGTCCAAGGCGGTGGTGGTCGATACGTCGCCCCGGGGGCTCACGGCCCTGGCCGGCGGTGACTTGCCCGGGCGATACGGGCGGGCCCTCGATCGCTTCCGCTATGGACCGGGGGTGTGCAAGGTGGACTGGGCCCTCGCCGGACCGGTCCCGTGGACGGCCGAGGTCTGCCGGCGGGCCGGCACCGTGCACCTCGGCGGCACCTTCGCCGAGGTGGCTGCCAGCGAGGCCGACGTCAATGCCGGCAGGCACCCGGATCGTCCCTACTGCCTGGCGGTGCAGGCCGGCGTGGTCGACCCGACCCGGGCTCCCGAGGGCCAGCAGGCGCTCTGGGGCTACTGCCATGTGCCATCGGGGTCGACCGTGGACATGAGCGCCGCCATCGAGGCCCAGATCGAGCGGTTCGCCCCGGGGTTCTCCGATCTCGTACTGGCCCGCACGGTGCGCACCGCCGCGGATGAGGAGCTCCACAACCCGAACTACGTGGGTGGCGACATCGCCGGCGGGGCCTCCACCCTGATGCAGACGGTGTTCCGACCCACTGTGCGATGGAACCCGTACCGGACGCCCCTTCAGGGCGTGTACCTGTGCTCGGCGTCGACGGCCCCAGGGGCTGGCGTCCATGGCATGTGCGGTGTCTACGCCGCCCGTACCGTGCTCCACGACCACTTCGGCGGGCCGTCACCACTGCGGGCCTGACCTCGTCGGCCAGCGCCCGGCGGCACCGTAGGGTCATCGGTCACCCGCCCGGATCGCTGCCGAGAAGAATGGTCCCTTCTCATGCCGATGATGGTTTGTTACTATGAATTTCGGACCCAACGCCCACCGACGAAAGGAGATGCCCCATGACTAATTCCTGCGATTGCGCCATGCGAGGCGCCTTCCTCGGCCGGGCCGCTCGTCCGATCTCGCGCCGCCACGCCTGACCCGCTCGAGGGCCGTTTCCGGCCCCACTCACTCGCTCGGGCCCGTCGTCTTCGGATAGCCCCGGCCGCACCTTCCCGCTCCATCGTTGTGCTGTTGGCCCCTGCGGCCTCACAACCCTCTTCCAAAGGCCTACCCATGCATCCCACCCTGCTTCATCAACTCGCTGACGATCGTGTCATCGAGCGTCGTCGGTACCACCAGCCTCGGGGCCGCGGACCACGCCGTCCGGGTCGTGGGGCGCGCTCTTGGACCGCGGTCCGGGTCGGCGTCGGAGGCGTGCTGATCAGCATCGGCACCCGTCTCGCCGGCCCCAGGGCCGGCCCTGCCGCCGCCCTCCGCCGTTCGCCCACCGTGTAGGTGGTGGGCCCGGTCGGATCAGCGGGGCACCGCGGGCCGGCTCCGGGCGGACCGGCCCATAGGTGGCCCCGAGGGCGGCCGGGGTGCCGAGGGCTCCGACGACGCCGTTCGCTCCGGCAGTAGGAGAAAGGCGCCCAACAAGAAGCACAGCGCACCGACGAAGGTTCCCAGGTTGGAGAGCTCGGCGTTCCATAGATCCCCGGTGGACGGGACGATGAAGGCCGCCACGGCCGAGACCCCAAAGGCGATGGAGCCAACGAGGTTGAGGGCGGTGATCCACCAGGACAGGCTGTGGGGCGACCAGGCCAGCCAGCCGTGGCACACCTCGAACCAGGCCAGACCGCTGGCCACGAGGAAGCAGACCGACCCGATGGCGTCGGGGCGCCAGACGTGCTGCTGGGCTGCGTGGGCGGTCAGGTTCTGCTGCATGGCGTGGCCCGTGCTGACGTTGAAGTAGAGGGTACCGATCAGCTGGATACCGGAGGCCCACCAGTCGATCTGCCGGGGCTCGTAGACGAACACCTTGCCCCAGCCGTGGGCGGGGCCCCGGAGTCCGGCATCCACCGACTCGCGGTACTGCAGGAACCCAGCCGCCGTGAAGAAGAGGGATCCGATGAAGAAGGTGACGGAGTCGGTCGTCGTACCCACCATGCCGGCGTAGCCGGGTACCGCGCCGACGGCGAAGAGGGCCGATCCCACCATGAACAGGACGGCGATCCACCAGCCCCGGGCCTGGGGGGCCCACCAGGTGTGGTCGGGGTGACCGGGAGTCGGGCCAACCTGCTTGCGGTGCCGACGTGAGTCCCAGCGGGCCACGAGCCCGTCGGGTCGCTCGTACTCGATGAAGGTGACGAAGGGCCCGAGGCCGCCCTGTCGGCCCGACGATCCGCTCGGAGCACCGACGTCGAACTGGAGGGGGTCGGCGGGCCCACGGGGTGGAGGCATCCGCCCAGTATCGCCCGGTCGGTCCGGTCCGGGCGGCCGTCTCACTCTGCGAAGATGAGCACCCGCTCCCCGACAGTTGGGGAGGGCTTTCGGCGCTAGGCGTCGGGACAGGCATGTGTACGCGAAAGGGAGCCTCCATGAAGGGCGAGATCACCGACAGTAACCGGGCTGCCCTGGTGCGGGCCGCGGTGGCCAGGGTCGGCCGCGACGAGATGAAGGCGGGGCTGCTCCGCACCAACGAGTCGGCGTTGCCGACTCCCAAACCGGTGGCCAATGCCCTCAACGCCCTGCGCAAGCATCGCGACCCGGTGTCGGTGGTGACGCGCCCGCAGTACCGGGCCGCCCTACCGTACCTGGCCGCCGTCCTGGCTGATGCCTGCCTGAACCGGACCATCGAGGTGCTCGGTGAGCACTCGGACGATCCCACCAAGCCCCAGTTGCTCGAAGCGCTCGACCAGGTCCGCGCCTCGTTCTCCGATGTCACCATCGGAGTCATGCTGGCTTCGGTGGCCGACGGCGACATGCCCGCCTCCGACCTCTGCTTCGAGGTGGCCACGTGCGACGAGCGGTTCGGCCTCACCGAGTGGGAGACCGTGGGCGGGACGGGGCCGAAGGCCCCGGTGACCGCCCCGTTGGAGCGGGCTACCCCCGAGCAGCGCGAGGCTCGTCGACTGAAGAAGCAGAAGGACGCCGAGCAGCGACGGCGCAAGATGGAGGCAGCCCGCAAAGCCGGCGAGCAGGTGCGTCGGGCCCGCAAGCAGGAGCGGTCCAGCGCCTCGGGTCCGTCGTCCGATGCAGTGGCTCGTGGGGCGGATGGAGAGCCGGCGCCGGCTGGACGGGAGGCTGGTGTCGCACCCCGACTGACCCGTCGGGCTTCGCTCACCCCGGCACAGGAGGAGTCCTTCGATCGCAACGACCCCTGGACTACGGGCGTGGTCTTTGCCTGGGTGCCCTTCGACTCGGTGGACCCCGACCAGCCTGAGCTCGAGGGAAAGTCCCGGCGTTGCGTGGTGGTGGCCGGCTCGTCGACCGGTCTATTGGTGCGGCCGGGCTATTCGGAAGGAGGGATGAAGAGCAGGGACTGGAAGTCCGTGGCCCTCCGTCAGTGGAAACAGGCCGGCTTCGACCAGCCCACCTGGATCGACAGCGAGACCCTTGAGGTCCCCCGCCCGGACGACGGACCGGTCGGATGGCTGGCCTCCGAGGACTGGAACGCACTCTGGTAGGTCGGCTCACGTGTCCGGCCGCCAGTGCATTGCACCATGCAACCCAGTAGACTGGGGGCATGCGCAGGAAGAGCTTCGAAGAGATGAACTGCTCGGTCGCCCAAACCCTCGAGGTGGTGGGGGAGTGGTGGACCATGCTCATCGTCCGCGACTGCTTCTTGGGCGTGACCCGGTTCGACGACTTCCACGAGCGCCTGGGAATCTCGCGCAACATCCTGACGGACCGCCTTGAGCACCTGGTCGAGCGCGGCGTCCTCGTTCGGGTCCCCTATCAAGACCACCCGGTCCGCTACGACTACCGGCTCACCGACAAGGGCCGGGACCTTTGGCTGGTGTTGACGGCACTGCGTCAGTGGGGCGACAAGTGGGAGGCGGCCGATGGCCCTCCGGTGATCATCGAGCACAAGGTGTGCGAGCACGAGGCCACCATCGTGCCGACCTGCTCGTCGTGCGGCGAGCTCCTCGAGGCCCGATCGGTCCGCGCCCTGGCTGGGCCGGGGTCCAAGCACCGGCCGGCCGAGGAGATCCTCCCCGTGCGGACCGCCTGAACGGAGCCTCAGGAGCGCCTCAGGAACGAGGCGAAGACGGGTCGCCGGTCCGGGAGCGGGGACCGGACCCGAGGGCCGATTCTGCTGCAGGGGCGGTTCGGATGACATCGAGGATGTCCTCGCCGATCAACTCCTCGCGGTCGAGGAGCGCGTCGCGCAGGGCCTCCACCACGTTGCGATGGTCGTCGAGCATCTGGGTCACCGACTCCTTGGCGTCGGACAGCAACGCCTCGACTTCGGCCCGGCCGTCGTCGTTGGCTAAGACCTTGGAGACGATCCCCCCGGCTGGGTACTCCATGGCCGCCGACGAGATCAAGGTGGTGCCCATGCCCAGTTGGCCGATCATCTGACAGGCGTTCTGGGTGGCGGACTGGAGGTCGCTGGCCACACCGGTCGAGGCCTCGCCGAAGAACAGCTCCTCGGCCACCATGCCCCCGAATGCGATGTCGATGAGGGCGCGAACCTCTGACTTGGTCTTGGTGAAGCGCTCCTCCTCCTCCGAGTGGCTGAGCAACCCCAGCGCGTCCTTGCGCTTGACGATGGTGAGGACCTCGAGCTTCCGTCCCTTGCCCACCAGCCACGCCACCGTGGCGTGTCCAGCCTCGTGGGTGGCGATGGTCCGTCGCTCGGCCTCGGTGTACTCCACCGGTTGCGCCAGTCCGATCTCCTCGGTCATCTTGGCGTGTTGGAGGTCGCTCCACGAGAAGCGGGTCGCCCCCCGTCGCAGCGCCCACACCAGCGACTCGTCCATCAGGTGCTCGAGCATCACCGGCGAGTAACCGGCGGTCATGGCGGCCAGGGTCTCCCGCTTGGTGGGGTCGTCCAATTCGGCGTCGTGGGCCTTCTTCCCCAGGTAGTAGTCGATGATGTCCCGCCGACCGGCCCGACTGGGGAGTCCGAAGTAGATGTTCCGGTCGAACCGCCCGGGTCGAAGGAGGGCCGGGTCGAGGTCGCTGGCCCGGTTGGTGGCCCCGATGACCAAGATGTTGGCGGGCACCTGCCGGGGCTTGTCCATGCGGCGGTGGTGGGGGAGCCAGGAGTTGATGCCGTCGATGAACCAACCCCTGACGCGGAGGGACAAGGGCGTCTGCTCGAAGGACTGCAGCTGGATGAGCAGCTCATTGACCACGCCGGGAATGCCTTCGCCCTGACGCTGGCCGTTGCCCCGGGCCCCACCGATGGCATCAAGCTCCTCGATGAACCCGATGGCGCCGCCCTCGCGGCGTGCGTGCTTGCGCAGCGCCTTGAAGTACGCCCGGATCTTGCGGTTGGTCTGTCCGTAGAACATGGACTGGAACGCTGATGATGAGACGAAGAGGAACGGCACGCCGGCCTCGGCAGCCATGGCCTTGGCCATGTAGGTCTTGCCGGTCCCCGGAGGACCCTCGAACAGGATGGCCTTGCGAGGGGAGCCGCCCATCTGCTCGGCGAAGGTCCGGTGGGCCAGGAAGAGGTTGAGGGTCTTGGTCACCTCTTCCACCAGGCCATCCGAGCCCCGCACGTCATCGAAGCTCATCGTCAGCTCGTCGGGCCGGTAGAGGATGTGCGGCGACCGCCCGGCGCCCAGTAGCGGCACCACCATGACGAGGACCAGCACGGTGATCAGGACGATGGCCGGCAGCATGGGCTGCAGGGAGGCTGGGAAGTGGGGAGTGGGGAAGGCCGCTCCCGGGTCGAGAAGGTCCCGGAGCACGAGCAGTATGGCGACCGGGGCCAGGACGACCGCCACCCGCTTCAGCCGGGTGGCCCGTGAACGCTCGCGATGGGCCCCGACATCGGTGGTGGCCATGGCGGCCACCCCGGACCCGTGGAGGGTGAGGGTGCCGCGGGTGGGTGCCGACCCGTGGGGCCGATCGCCGGGAGCACCGGCGGGCGCAGGCGTATCCGGGCCTGCCGTCAGATCCGTCCGGGGATCCAACCCTTCGTGGTTCTCCATGGCCTGCCTCCAGTTGGACCCACGGGATGCCGCACGGGCATCCCGTTCTGTTCGTCCCCGGTTGAAACGCCTGGGCTTCGACCGAGTGCCCCTCTGTCGACGCTGACCTACGCCGAACGTGCGCGACGGTGGGTCTCGGCCGAACCTATACCGGTCCTCAGGATCCCGTCCCCTGGTGGCCCGAAATCGGTACGCAGCGTGTGCGCCTGCACCCGTGGAGTGAGTTCACATGCCCTGACCCGGGGGCAACGGGTGGTGTCGGGGCCGGGCCGGACCTACGGCCCGCTTGTGCCGCGCGAAGCGGGTACGGGGAACTCGCGCACCTCGAAGTCGGAGATGACGGTGGGACAGAGGGTGGCCGCCACCAGCGAGCAGGACTCTTCGGCGATGGCGACCGGCGAGCCGTTGGTCACGGCCGGTATGAGCTGGGGGAAGATGACGACGCCGGTGACCGGATGGGGTCCGCCCGAACCCTGGAGGGTACCGGTCACGCCGGTCGGGTCACTGACCGAGGCCAGATCCGGAGTGGGCAGCGCGCTCTGCTCTCCGTTCGGCGGGTTGCCACTGCAGTTGGCTTCTTGCTGCTGCCACTGCGGTATGGCGAAGAACGGGCAGACCGCCGCGATCCCCGAAGGACGGCCGGTGGTGTCGAAGGTGGCGTAGATGCCCTCGTCACCGGCCTGGGCCGGGGCGTTGTCCGCCGGGGCGGGTGAGTTGGGCGGATAGACGGCTACCCCGCTGGCCCCGGGGGAGGACGACCACGCCGAGCAGTTCCAACCCTCGGGCCCGAGCACCGTGTGGCTCCCGTCGCTGTAGAACTCGACCTTGCCCACCAGGGCGGTGGGGATGGGAGCCAACAGCACCGTCGGTTTCCAACCCTGGTTGGTGATGGGTACGCCGAAGCTGCTGGTGCACGTCACCACCGGGAAGGCGACGGCCACCTCCCCGGACAACCCCGAGGCGGTGGGTGGCGCGCTGGTGCCTTGGATGACGTTGGGATTCTGGGTAGTCGAGGTCGAGCCCACGATGTCCGAGAGCGACTGGCCGCACCCGGTGAGTGCGGTGCTGACGATCATCACCACGCCCAGCCCGACGAGGGTGGTCCAGAGGCGTCCCGGTGGCCGGCGGTCGAGGGGCATCGGATGCATCACTGGTGCAGACCTTAAGCCACCGGCGGCGGCGAACCGTGTCTCTCGCGGCTCTGGGGCGGCTCTCCCAAGGTTCCGGGCCGGAGAGCCCCGGGTGGGCGGGCAGGCACCGGAGCGCCGCGCCGGCGTCTCTTGGACGGCGGCGCGTGCACCTGGCCGACTGGGGATCCGGCGGATGACCACCACCTGGCCGCCCTGCACAACGAACGCGGGACCAGGCCAACCCCCCCCGTCCAGACACACCGCCAACCACCCCGTCCACACCGACCGGTGCCTCGGAGCTGGCCTCGTCCTTCGGTCAGTCCCCTCTGGGTTCGAGATTCTGGAGACGGACCTCGCCGCAGGCCAATCGCCTTCCCGACCCGTCGGTGACGTCGACCTGCCAGAGCTGCTGGGTCCGCCCCTGGTGGAGGGGGACCGCCTCGACCAGGACCCGTCCCGAGGTGACCGAGCGGAGGAAGTGGGTGGTATTGGTGAGTCCCACCGCCACCCGACCCGACTCGGCGACGGCGGCACTGGCGCCGATGCTGGCCGCGCTTTCGACGGCGGTGGCGTAGACCCCGCCATGGACGATGCCCCACGGCGTGTGGTGTCGTTGGTCGAGGTCGATATGGCCGACCACCCGGTCTGGGGCCACCGAGTCCACCAGCAGTCCGGCAGCGGCGACGAACTGGCCGGGCCGATCGAGGGAGCTGGGGGAGCGCGCGGGGGCCCCGGAGAGGGCGACCTTCGGGGTCCTACTGAGTTGTGTCATACAACTCAATCTAGGACGGTCCGTGACTGGTAGGCAACCGGGGCGGCCCGGAATAGAAGCTTGCTTAACGTTAACGTCAAGGTATATTGACGTGGAAGGAAGACCAACGAACCTCGTGGAGCCATGGCCGTCGTAGACACCGACTCGAGTAGCAAGACCACCAAGGTGAAGGTGGCCAAGAGCGTGCGGGCCGAGCGGGTGGGTGGCACCATCGCCGACCTGCCCCACAACTACAAGTGGATGGCGTTGTTCATCTCCACACTGGGCATGCTGATGGCCACCATCGACGGCTCGATCGTGCTCATCGCCATGCCCGACATCTTCCGGGGGATCGGGCTCGACCCTCTCCAACCCGGTAACACCTTCTACCTCCTCTGGATGATCCTGGGCTTCCTGGTCATCACGAGCGTCTTGGTGGTCAGCCTGGGCCGGATGGGTGACATCTACGGTCGGGTCCGCACCTACAACCTCGGTTTCGCCGTCTTCACCTTCTTCTCACTCATGCTGAGCATCACGTGGATGACCGGGCACGCCGCCGGCGACTGGCTCATCATCATGCGCATCTTCCAGGGGGTGGGGGCAGCCATGCTGATGGCCAACTCGTCGGCCATCCTGACCGATGTGTTCCCCAACAACCAGCGGGGCATGGCCCTCGGGGTCAACCAGGCCGCCGCCTTCAGCGGCTCGTTCATCGGGCTGGTCCTCGGGGGCCTTCTGGCCCCCATCAACTGGCGGCTGATCTTTCTGGTGTCGGTGCCGATCGGCCTGTTCGCCACGGTCTTCGGCTACCTCAAACTCCGGGAGACCAGTCCCCGTCGGCCGGCCCGTATCGACTGGCCGGGGAACATCACCTTTGCCATCGGTCTCATCCTCGTCATGGTGGGCATCACCTATGGCATCGAGCCCTACGGTCACCACACCATGGGGTGGTCGAACCCGATGGTGATCGCCTCGTTGGTGCTCGGCCTCGGCCTGCTGGTGGCCTTCTGCATCATCGAGACCAGGGTCGAACAACCCATGTTCCGCCTCCAGCTGTTCAAGATCCGTGCCTTCACCAGCGGGGTGGTGGCCAGCTTCCTTGCCGCCCTGAGCCGCGGCGGACTCATGTTCATGCTCATCATCTGGCTGCAGGGGATCTGGCTCCCGCTCCACGGCTACGCCTTCACGGTCACGCCGTTGTGGGCCGGTATCGCCATGCTGCCCTTGACGGCCGGCCTTCTGATCGCCGGGCCCGTGTCCGGCGTACTCTCCGACCGCTACGGAGCCCGACCGTTCGCCACCGGGGGCATGCTGCTGACCGCGCTCTGCCTCTCCTTGCTCGAGTTCCTGCCCGTTGACTTCTCCTACTGGGTCTTCGCCCTCCTGCTGTTCTTCACCGGCGCGGCCATGGGCTCCTTCGGCTCGCCCAACCGGGCCGGGGTGATGAACAGCCTGCCCCCGCAGCACCGGGGCGCCGGAGGGGGCATGAACACCACCTTCCAGAACTCGGCCCAAGTGCTCTCCATCGGGATCTTCTTCTCGCTGATGATCGTCGGCCTCTCCTCCACGCTCTCCAGCAACCTGCTGCACGGCCTCCTCGCCCACGGCGTGCCGGCCGCAGCGGCCCAGCAGGCCGCCCACCTGCCCGCGGTGTCCACGCTCTTCGCCGCGTTCCTGGGCTACGACCCGGTCCAGCACCTCATCGGGGCGAACCAGCTCAGTCACCTGTCGGCGGCCCAGCAGCACGCCCTGACCGGTCGGAGCTTCTTCCCCGGCCTGATCAGCGCCCCCTTCCGATCCGGTCTCCACGCCGCCCTGGACTTCGCCATCGTGGGCAGCCTTTTCGCAGCCGCGGCGTCGTGGATGCGGGGCGGCCACTACGTCTATACCGAGCCGGAGGGGGTGGCCTCGGGTGAGGGGGCAACGGGTGAAGATCCGGAGGATGCGTCGCTGAACGGCGCGGGCGGGGGGAACGGTCGGGGCGCACCGGTCGAGCGGGCGCTTGTTCCGCATGGGTCGCCCGACGACGTGTCCGGTGCGGCCATAGCCCAGGTCGACGCCGGATGATCAGCAGGAATGCCGCCACCGAACCTGCACCGACCACCTTCCGGATCGGGGAGGTGGCCAAGCTCACCGGGCTCACCCCGCGCACCCTGCGCTACTGGGAGGAGCAGGGACTGATCAGTCCCAGCAGCTACCGGGGTCGGGGTGAGCGGCTGTACTCGTCCACCGACATGGCCCGAGTCACCCGCATCAAGGACCTCCAGGAGCTACTGGGATTCTCCCTGGCCGAGGTCAGGGTGGTCCTGGACACCGAGGACATCGAGGTCCTCGACCGGCTGCGGTCCGAATACCGGTGGGGAGACGCGTCGCCCGAGCGCCGGCGCCAACTGCTTGACGAGGCCATCGCTGCCAACGAGAAGCTGCTGGACCGGCTGGACACCACCCTGGCCCGCATCGGCCGGTTCCGCGATGAGCGGGCAGCCAAATCGACTCGACTCCACGAGGCACACGCCGAGCTCGACGAGCCCGCCGTCCAAGGAGTCACCTCGCGCTGAACGGCACGCGTTCCAGGCCCGTGACCTCGTCCGGGCACATCCCCGACCGACCAAGGAAGGAATCAATCCATGAGCGACGCCATGCGAGCCGAGACCGTGCAGATCACCGGACACGCCCAGGACGCCATCGAGGCCTACCTGGCCCAGCCGCTCGACCCCACGCCTGTCGGGGGCGTGGTGGTGATCCATCACATGCCCGGCTACGACGAACAGACCAAGGAGATCACGCGGCGGTTCGCCGCTCACGGCTACCTGGCCATCTGTCCCAACCTCTACACGCGTGAGGCCCCCGGGGCCAGCCCCGACGATGCCGCGGCCGCCGCCCGGTCCCTGGGTGGCGTGCCTGACGAGCGACTGGTGGGCGACGTGGGTGCGGCGGCGGCCTATCTCCGCTCGTTCGGCTCCTCGAACGGCAAGGTGGCGACCATCGGGTACTGCTCTGGTGGTCGCCAGTCTTTCCTGGCCGCCTGCAGCCTGGAACTCCAGGCCGCAGTGGACTGTTACGGGGCCTTCGTTACCCAGCCGGCCCCTGAGGGCCAGTCGCTGAGCATCGAGCCCATCGTCGACCTGGCCCCCAATCTGTCATGCCCCCTCCTCGGACTGTTCGGGGCCGAGGACCAATACCCCTCGCCCGAAGAGGTGGCGGAGCTCGGGGAGGCCTTGAAGAAGGCCGGCAAGACGTTCGAATTCCACTCCTACGAGGGAGCGGGCCACGCGTTCTTTGCCACCAACCGGTCCAGCTACCGTCCCGAGGCGGCCAACGAGGGATGGGAGCGGATCTGGGACTTCTTCGCCCGCCATCTGGCCACCCGCTGAGCGGAGTGGATGGAACTGACCGGACGAACAGCACTGAACGAGCGGCACCGAACGAACGGAGCGAACATGTGCACCTACCGGACAACCACGCTGGCCGTGGAGGGCAGCGGCAAGGGGGCGGACGGCTGGTTCCCGGTGACCGATGCCACGGTCTACTTCGACCACCCCGTCCACGCCCGACCCGACCACACGCTCAATGTCGATCTGCTGAATCCGTCTCGTGGACCCGGTGCCCGGGTGGCGGTGGAGCTGGAGCCGGACGCGGCCCGGGCCCTGGCCGAGGCCATCCTGGAGACCTTGGCTACCGTACCGGCCGGCCTGCGCCGCCTGAGCAACCCCGCCTGAAGCCGACCCCCGCCTGACCGGTGGCTGGGGAGGAGCCCGGCATTCTTCATAGAATGTTACGTGGTTCTTAGGAGAACCACAGGCTCGGGGTTGAAACTCTAGACATGGGAATCATCGGATACATCCTCAGCCTCCTCATCGTGGGCTTCGTCGTCGGCGGGCTCGGACGCTTGGTCGTCCCGGGCCCCAATCCGATGGGGCTGGGCAAGACCCTGGGCGTCGGTCTCGTCGGCGCCTTCGCCGGCAGCCTGGTCGGCGGCCTGCTCGGCCTCGGCTTGTTCACCATCGTCCTGGAGGTGGCGGCGGCCGCGGGCGTGGTCTACCTCGTCAGCGGAGGGAGTCGACGACTGACCTCGGGGCCGTCCGGCCGCTGACCCCGACCATGGAAGGCCTGGCGGTCGGCGTGTCCCTCGCCACCCAACCTGGCCTCACCCCCACGGTGGCGGGTGCTTCGGTGCCCTGGTCTGAGGGCAACGCCGCGGTCGCATGCCGCCCTCGGCCGGTCCCCATCTCACGCCGAACAGGCTGGACCGGCGGGTGACGTGCTGAGACCGTGCCGTCACCAAGCCGTGCACTGGTCCGCGGACTGGAAGAACGAGGCCCCGTGAGCGATGAACTTAGGGGGCCGTGGTGCTACTGGGGCGGGGGCATCTGCCCCGGCGGGGGAGGCGGAGGCATGGGCGGTGGCGGGGCCTGGCCGGCCGGTGGATAGCCGGGCATCGGCGGAGGAGGTGCCTGTCCCGGGGATAGGACTCCCGGGGTGATAGGACTGCCCGGCAGGTGGATAGGACTGCCCCGCCGGTGGATAACCGGCACCCGGGCCCATGTAGCCCCCGCCGGCCATGTTGACCCCGGCGGGGCCGGCCGGTCCCCGGTACTGGCTCTTGCCGAGCCAGAGGATGTACCAGAAGATGACCGACAGCAGGACGAGGCCCACGGTGAACCCGCCGCCGTGGCCGAAGCTCTTCGAGACGTCGTTCAGGACGATGATGGAGATCACCAGCAGGGCAATCGAACCCAGGAAGGGAATGATCGGAAGCAGGAGGAACCAGCCCCACCACAAAGGTCGTCCGGCCACCTTGAGCATGATGATGAAGTTGTAGATGGGGACGAAGGCGGACCAAGCCGGATCGCCGTTCGGTCCTGCCTTCTTGTAGGTCCCGTAGACGCCCAGGGCGAAGACGACATAGAGGGCGATGTACAGGATGATCAATGCGAAGGCCCCGCCTGCGGAGGTGGCCACCAACAGATGTCCCATGGGTTCCCCTTTGGACTCGTCGCCCCCGATGCCGGTGGCGTACGCATATGTGATACCACCTGCTCGGCTCGCCGGGGGCGATCCCGTGTGCATCCACTTGACGTAGCAACTATTTCGTCGGCAACCACCGCGTGCGAACCCGGGGCGTCGCCCTGGTATGACCCGTCACCTGCCTCCACGGGCTCCTGCGGTCACACCTCCTGAGTAGGGTCGCAGAAGATGATGCATCTCTACTCGGCGGGCTCGGCCCAGCCACTGTCCTCACGCCTGGCCGAGCTCATGGCCGAGGCACCCGACGATCCGTTCACGCCCGAGTGGGTGGCCGTGCCGTCAGACGGGATGCGTCGTTGGCTCACCCTCGAATTGGCCCGGCACCTCGGCGCCGCAAGCCCGGGAGCCGGCGACGGCATCGCCGCCAACATCGTTCGGGCGTATCCTGGCGACCTTCGTACCTCGGTCCTCGCTGTCGGTCGCCCCGAGGGCCGGCCCGATCCCTGGCGGATCGAGCGGATGGTGTGGCCCGTGATCGACGCCATGGTGGAAGCAGGCGGAGGGACCCTGCTCCCCACAGCCTTGACCGTGCTGGAGAGCGAGAGGGAGGGAGCGTCGCTCTACGCCAAGGCTCGTCGCATCGCCGACCTCTTCGACCGCTACCACCTCCACCGTCCCCAGATGGTGCGGCACTGGGCGGCTGGCCGGTTGGTCGATGGTGCGGGAAGACCCCTGGGTGACCACGCCGTCTGGCAGGTCCGGCTCTGGCAGCAGGTCCGCGACCGCATCGACGAGCCCAGCCCGCCCGAGCGGTTGCCGGTTGCCCTCCAGCGGCTCTGCGACGGTGAGGAGCTGCTTGATCTGCCCCCCCGCCTGGTCCTGTTCGGGTTCACCCTCCTTCCGGCCGGGTCGTTTCTCGACGTCGCCCGTGCGGTCGCCGTCTCACGCGAGGTCCACATCTTCCTGCTGGAGCCGACCCACCTCGACCCCGAGCAGCTGCTTCTGGCCAGTCCGCGGCCCGCCGACGGATCGGTCCGGCCCCGGGCACAAGACGCCCTCGGGTCGCTGGTGCACCACCCGTTGCTCCTCAGCTGGGGTCGCCTCCACCGCGAGACGGCGCTGCAGCTCGCCGATGTGACTGCGGCGGGTGTCCCGGTGGAGCGGATCGAGAAGTCCGCACCGTCAGGAGCGCCCAGGGACACCCTTCTCGGTCGCCTCCAACATGACCTGCGGGGGAACCGACCACCCGACGCCACCCTGCTCAATGACACCGATGACGACTCGGTGCGGTTCCACTCCTGCTTTGGATCCACGCGCCAGGTCGAGGTCCTGCGGGACGCCCTCCTCCACCTGTTGGCCCGGCCGGACTCGGACCTGACCGAGGACGACATCGTGGTGCTGTGCCCGTCGCTCGACCGTTTCGCCCCTTTGATCGAGGCCGCTTTCGGCCGTTCAGCCGATGCGACTTCGTCCCCACCTTCGGATGCCGCCCCCGCCCCCGACCGGCACGGCGCTCCCGCTTTGCGGTATCGGTTGGCCGACCGGTCGATTCGGACCACCAACCCGGTGCTGAGTGCTGCCTCGGCCCTGCTCAAGTTGGTGGCCGGCCGGTTCGAGGTGAACTCGGTCCTGGAGTTTCTGGCCCTGGGTCCGGTTCGCGAGCGGTTCGGGCTCAACGACGACAACCTGGCCGTGATCGGGGAGTGGGTGGAGGCCACCAACGTGCGGTGGGGACTCGACCCGACCCAGCGGGAGCGACGGGGGCTACCCGACTCGGTCGTCACGAACACGTGGCGGGCGGCGGTTGACCGGCTGTTGATCGGCTCGGCGGTCTTCGACGAGGACCTCCGACTGTCGCTCGGAGCCGTCGCCCCCTACGGCGTCGAGGGTGGAGACGTCGAGACGATCGGGTGCCTGGCCACCGTTATCGGGTGCCTGGCCGATCTGGCCACCGACGCGTCGGTGCCCAGGTCCTTGGCCGCGTGGGTCGAGCGCATCCGCGCCACGTGCGCCGCGCTCTTCGCCGCCGAGCAGGACCAGGCCTGGCAGTATGAGGCCCTCGAGCGCGTCCTGGGTGAGGTGGTCGAGTCCTCGGTCCTCCACGGGGAGGTGAGCTCGGCGGAGTTGGAGTTCGGCGACCTCTGGAGGTTGCTCGACGAGCGCCTCGACGACAAAGTGGGCCGGGCCGATTTCTTCCGGGGTGGCATCACGGTGACATCGATGACCCCGTTGCGGTGGGTGCCGTTCCGAGTGGTCTGTCTGCTCGGGATGGATCAGGCCGCCTTCGGGGCGGAGGGATCGGCCGGGGACGACCTGTCCAGCCTGATGCCCCTCATCGGAGACCGGGACCCGAGGGGCGAGGCTCGCGAGACCTTGTTGGAGGCAGTGCTGGCCGCCCAGGACCATCTCATCGTCGTCCGTGAGGGCCACGACGTCCGTTCCAACCAGGCGGTGCCGAGGGCGGTGCCCACCGCCGAGCTCTACGAGTCCCTGCTCGCTTCGGTCGAGACCGGGCATCGCCTCGCCGTGGCTCGTCGACTCGAGATCGACCATCCCCGTCAGCCCTATGACGAGCGCTGCTTCGCCGTGGGGTCACTCGTAGCGGAGTCAGCCTGGGGGTTCGATCGGAACGAACTCGCCGGAGCACTCGCCCGTCGGGACCGATCCAACGACAGGGTGCCGTTCCTAGACGGGCCTCTGGAACCGGTGCCGTCCGACGTCATCGAGCTTTCCGCACTGCACGGGTTCTTCCGCAACCCGGCCGCAGCCTTCTTCAGCGCTCGCCTCGAGGCTCGCCTGCCCCGCCCCGAGGACGAGAACCCCACCGCATTGGCCGTCGATGTCACCGGCCTGAACGGTTGGGCCGTGGGCTCCCGGCTCCTCGCCGCGCGGCAGGCCGGGCGCTCCTTTGCCGAGTGGCTGGAGTACGAACGTCAGCTGGGGACGCTTCCCCCTCCGCCGTTGGGCGAGGACCAGATCGCGCTCCTCGACCTGACGGTCCAGACCATGCTCGACGTGGCCTATCAGGCCGGGATGGCGCCCGGGCCCGCTGCCCCCTTTCCGGTTGACACGTTGCTGCCCGACGGCACCCGGGTCGTGGGCTCGGTTCCCCTGCGCCTGGCGGGACCGGCCGACGCCACCGGTCCCGCCGAGCTCTACTACTCGCGGTTCAAGCCTGCTCACCGGGTGGCGGCCTGGCTTGACTTGATGGCACTGGCGGCTACGGACCCGACCCGGCGGTGGCGGTCGTTAGCCGTGAGCCGACCGGACCGCCCCGGCGGAGTCCCGACCGTCAGTGATCTGATCCCGACCATCGACGCGGGAGGGCCCGGAGCCCGCGAGCTGCTGTCCGTCGCCGTCGACTGCTACCAACGGGGCATGACCGAGCCTCTCCCGCTCTTCCCCAACTTCTCCTACCACCTCTACCGGAACCGGTCCCCTCGTGGGCACTGGAAGAACGGGTACCCGTTCCCCGAGGACGGTGACCATCCGGCGGTGCGGCTGGCCTTCAACGATGCCGACTACGAGGCCATCACCACGATGGAGGCCCGCCCATCGGATCCGCATGGGGTCAAAGGTCGGGTCTGGCGGTTCGCCACCTACCTTTACCGGACGATCGATACTTCCACCACGGCGCCACCCAGTGACGCAGGCGGCAGCGGGAAGTCACCCGTGACGTCCGAACGCGAGTGAGCGTGGACGACGCCGACCGGTTCGTCTTGGCCGATCCACTTCCCGTTGGGAAGCTGGCCATCCAGGCCAGCGCCGGAACCGGCAAGACCTACACACTGGCTGACCTGGCCACTCGTTTCATCGCCGAGGGGCGGGCAACGGCATCGGAACTGCTGATCGTGACGTTCACCCGGGCTGCCACCGACGAGCTCCGCTCACGGGTCCGTGACCGCGTGGTGGGCGCCGTCGAGCACCTCGATCACGGCCAACGCCCACCGTCGGGCGACGCGCTGTTGGACCTGCTGGCCGAGCAGGGGGATGCGGCCCAGCTGACCCGACTGCGGCGTGCCGTGTCCGAGTTCGACTCCGCCACCGTCACGACCATCCACGGATTCGCCAAGCAGGTGCTCGGGGCGCTGGGCGTGTCGGCGGGGGCCGACCCAGACGCCCGCCTCGACGCCGACTCGTCCCTACTGATCAGGGACACCTGTGCTGACGTCCTGATCGCGGCAGCCGTCGACGGACTGTCCGGTCGATCTGTTCCCCAGCTTGGACGAACTGCACGCGGCCACCATGCTGGTCGATGGACGGCCTGACCTCGAGCTGGTGCCGGTCGACGGCGAGCCCAGTGCGGCCCCGGCCCACCACCTTCTCCGTCAGTTGGTGGAGCGGTGCACGGCGTTGGTCGCCCTCCGGCGTCGGCAGGGTGGGACGTTGAGCTTCGACGACGTGCTCACCCAACTCCGTGACGCGGTGTGCGGTCCCGGTGGAGAGGGCGCGGTAGCCTCGCTGCGGAGCCGATTCCGGGTAGCCCTCATCGATGAGTTCCAGGACACCGATCCCGTCCAGTGGGAGATCTTCTCCACCCTGTTCGACGGGCCTGACGCCCAGGCGTCGTTGGTGTTGGTGGGAGATCCCAAGCAAGCGATCTATGGATTCCGGGGCGCCGACGTCCATACCTACCTGCGCGCCGTCGGGGACGGTCCTTCGACCACCCGACGGTCGCTTCTGACCAACTGGCGATCCGACGACTCCGTCCTGCGATCACTCGACGCCCTGTTCGACGGGGCCACGTTCGGCAGCCCGGACATTCCCTTCGTGCCGGTGAGCGAGGCCGCGGTCAACCGGGGCCGCTACCTGTTGGGTGGGAAGGGCGACCCCCTGCCCGCCCTCTCCCTACGGCTGGCGATCGGGAACGGCATCACCCGACACAAGCTCAAAGACCATCTGGTCCTCACCGCTCCCGCCGAGCGGGCCATCTACGCCGACCTGGTCAGTGAGGTGGCGAGGCTTCTCGACGAGGGCCGCCTTCCCGAGGGCGGTGACGGTACCGGTCACCGGCCGGTCCGGCCACCAGACATCGCCGTGCTTGTCGGGAGGCACGCCGAGGCGACCGCCATCCAGGCCGCCCTGGCCGAACAGGGGATTCCGGCAGTGGTGGCCCGAGGCGGCAGCGTCTTGGAGTCGCCGGCCGCCGATCAGATGAGGTGGCTTCTCCACGCCCTCGCCCGCCCCGCTGACCCCCGCCGAGTCCGCATGTACGCACTTTCGTGGTTCGCCGGATTCCGGGCCAGTGCCGTGGCTGCGCTCTCCGAGTCAGCCATGGAGGCCATGCAGGAGCAGCTGCGCCAATGGGCCGAGATGCTCGGCACCCACTCCATCGCCGACACCTTCGCCCGCATGTGGGTGGAGAGTGGCGTGGTCCCCAGAGTCCTCGGCGCCGCCGACGGCGATCGGAACATGACGGATCTCGACCATCTGGTCGAACTGCTCGAGGGGGAATCGACTGGGGGAAGGAGCGGCGTTGCCGGCCTGGTCTCGGTGCTGGACAGCGAACCCCGACGCGAGGACGACACCGAGGTCGACGGCGACGTGTCGGCACGGCGTATCGCCTCGGAGGCGGCATCGGTGCAGATCATGACGGTCTGGGCGGCCAAGGGGCTCGAGTTCCCGGTGGTATGCGTGCCCACCATGTGGCGACCGCCCCGACTGGAGGAGCCCGTGGTCTACGTGGACCCGGCGACCGGGCGACGGACCTTCGATCTGTCCGGGGGCACCGACTGGCCCGACGAGGTCGGAGCCGCGGCCCGCCGCCGGCTGGCTGCGGACGAATCGGCCGGCGAGCGCCTGCGGCTGCTCTACGTGGCGCTGACCCGGGCCCAGCATCAGACGGTGGTGTGGTGGGCCCGGTGGACCGGAGCGGGCAATCGGCCCTGGCCCACGTCCTCTTTGCCCGCCACGGGGCGTCCATCGACTCGGAGGCGTTCAACGCCGAAGCGGTTCCGGTCCCGGCTGATCGGGAGCTGGTGGCCCATCTCGATCCGTTGGTGGCGGTGGCCAAGGGCACCATTGTCGTCACGGCGATCGACGAGGCATCGCCCAGACGGAGCGCTGGACCGCCCCCGGGGCGCCCACCCAAGGCCGGAGCTCCGGGTGGCCACGCTCGCCCGTGCCCCGAACCGCTGGCGTCAGCGCTGGTCGTTCTCGGCCATCGTCGACCAGGGGTCTGTCGGGCGTGTGGACCCCCACGACGCCTCGCTGGCCGACCGGGGCGCCGCGGACGAGCAGGAGGAGAGTGGCTTCGGGTTCGGAGTGGACGCGGCCGCACCGGTGGACCCACCCGGCGGCCGACGCAACGACGCGCCCCCGAGGAGCGCGCTCGCCGATCTCCCGGCCGGGACCGCCTTCGGCACCCTCGTCCACTCGGTCCTGGAGGAGGTCGACTTCGGCTCCGACCGGCTCGACCACGAGCTGGCCGAGGCCGTCGATCGCCAGCTTGCATGGCGGACGGTGGACCTCACGCCGCTCACTCCCGTCGGAGCCACCGCGAACGAGGGCAGGGCGCGACTGGTCAGGGGGTTGCGTGCTGCCATCGAGACTCCCCTGGGAGAAGGATGGGACGGCATCCGGCTGGCCGATGTCGCTGCCCACGACCGACTGAGCGAGGTCTCCTTCGACCTGCGGCTGGCCGACGGAGGCACCATGCCCAGCGTCCGCGGGATCGGCGCCGTCGTCCTGGCCCATCTCCGGTCCGACGATCCGCTGGCCGGCTGGGCCGGCCGACTGGCCGAGGGGGCGATCGAGGTCACCCTGGCCGGACATCTCACCGGATCGATCGACTTGGTCCTGCGGGTCCCCGGTGACCGCTTCGTGGTGGCCGACTACAAGACCAACGCCCTCCATCCCCGGGGACTGCCGGCGACGCCCGCCGACTACGCCCCGGGCCGACTGGTCAGGGCGATGGAGGAGCACGACTATCCGCTCCAGGCACTGCTGTACTCGGTGGCCCTCCACCGCTACCTGCGATGGCGGCGGCCCGACTACCGGCCCGAAGCCCACTTCGGTGGCATCGCCTATCTGTTCCTCCGAGGCATGGCCGGACCGGGACGCGGCCGAGCGCGGCCGGAGTGTTCGAGCTGGGCCGTGCCCCCTGCGCTGGTGGTCGCGCTCAGCGAGCTGCTGGACGGCCGCCCACCGAGGGCCGTGCGGGATGACCCTGCCCGTGGTGGCCGGACCCAGCGGTCCGCCCGGTGACCGTGCCGCCGGACATGGAGGCTCTGGTCCCCTTCGTCGAAGCCGGCGTGCTCGGGGCCTACGAGGTGCAGTTCGCCGCCGCCGTGCTCCGCCTGCAGCCCGGTCTCGGCGCCGACGAGCTCCTGGCCCTGGCCGTGGCCGCCCGGGCCCCACGATTCGGCCATGTCTGCACCCCGCTCGACGCCATGGCCGTCCGGCTTGCCGAGCTCGACGGAGAAGAGGCCGATGGGCTCCCGTGGCCCCCGGCCGACTCTTGGGCGTCCAGTCTGCTGGGCTCGGCCGTCGTGGCCTCCGCCGGCCCACGACGACCGTGGGTCCGATCCGCCCGTTGGTGTGGGACGGTGACCGGCTCTACCTCCACCGGTACTGGCACTACGAGCTGGCGATCGCTGACGATCTCGCCCGTCGCGCGTCAGATGGGCCCCCCGGGATCCGAGCGGCGCCGGGCCCCCGAGCCGAGGTCGACCGGTGCTCGACTCCCTGTTCGTTCCGGACGGGTCCGCCCCATCCGACCTCCAGCGGCTGGCCGCGCGACGGGCACTGGACCCGGGTGTCTCGATCATCGCCGGTGGACCTGGCACCGGCAAGACGTACACCGTGGCCCGCCTCCTGGCCGCCGCCCACCTGGTCGCCGCCGGCCAGGGTCGCCACTGTCGGTGGCGCTGGCCGCTCCGACCGGCAAGGCCGCCGCCCGCATGGGAGAGGCCGTCCAGGCCGCGGTGGCCGCTCTCGACCTGACCGGCCCTGCCGGGCAGGTGGCCGGACTGGTGTCCGCCACCGACCCGACCACCATCCATTCGTTGCTGGGCTGGGAGGACCGCACCCACTTTCGTCACCATCGTGGGCATCCGCTGCCCGAGGACATGGTGATCATCGACGAGACGTCGATGGTCTCGCTGCCGTTGATGGCCAAGCTCCTCGACGCCGTCCGCCCGGCGGCCTCGGTGGTGCTGGTCGGCGACCCCTACCAGCTAGCCAGCATCGAGGCGGGCACCGTGATGAGCGACGTCGTGGGGTCGGCCGGGTTCGCCGGACCGGCGGATGGAGGGGCGGCACCCGCCGGTGGGCCGGGGTCGGTGGTGTCGATCCCGACGCTGTGGGACTCGATCCCGACGGTGGCGCCGGAGCCGGTCGGCATCCTGTCCGGACGGGTCACCGTCCTGCGTACCATGCGCAGGTTCGAGAGGGACTCGATCATCGCCGCTCTGGCCGAGGCCATCCGCAGCGGAGACGCGCGGCGGGCCCTCAGCCTGCTCGATCAGGGTGCCGCCGACGTCCGCTGGGTGCGTCCTGACGATCCCGACGGGACCGCCGCCGTGACCGACGAGCTGGTCGCCGTGGGCTGCGAGCTGGCGGGCGCCGCAATCCAGGGGGACGGATCTGGCGCCCTGGAGGCAGCGAGTCGGATCAAGGTCCTGACGGCGACGCGCCGCGGTCCGAACGGCATGACTGACTGGACCCAGCGGATCGAGCAGGGCGTGGCCGACCACGTCAGCGGGTTTCACCCCGAGCGCCGCTGGCACGTCGGGCGCCCGGTGCTGGTGACGGCGAACGACCGGGCCAACCGGGTGTTCAACGGGGATACCGGGGTGGTGGTGGACGGCGATGGGGGCATGGAGGTGGCACTCGCTTCGGGGGACGTCCCGCGACGGCTCGCACCGTCCCGTCTCGACCGGGTCGAGACCTGGTGGGCGATGACCATCCACAAAAGCCAGGGCTCCGAGTTTCCCCACGCGGTGGTGGCTCTGCCTGACGCCGGTTCACCGATCCTCACCCGTGAGCTCCTCTACACCGCGGTGACCAGGGCCCGGGATCGGCTGACGGTGGTGAGCACCGCCGAATCGCTGGAGCGGGCCGTCTCCCACCCGCTGTCCCGGGCCTCGGGACTCCGGGCCCGACTCTGGCCCGACTGAGGCCGGTTCAGGCAGTCGCCCGGGCACCACCCGGCGTGGCTGTCTACCCTGGTCCCATGGACGAACACGCATCTGCCCTCGACGTCGCGGCCGCCATCCGGTCCATGGACGTGAGCCCACTCGAAGTGTTGGATGCCACGCTGGCCCGCGTGGACGCCCGGAACCCGGGGCTCAACGCCGTGATCTGGCGCAATGACGACGAAGCCAGGAGTGAGGCCAAGGTGCTCGGTGACAGGATCGCCGCCGGGCTGGACGACCTTCCTCCCTTCGCCGGCGTACCCCTGCCCATCAAGGACCTGCTGCCGGTGGCCGGGCAGCCCGTGACCTACGGCTCGCAGGGTGCGCCGGACGCACCGAGTGCGGTGAGCGAGCCGGTGGCCGACGCATTCCGGCGCGCCGGGTTCGTCCTGACGGGCCGGACCAACACGCCCGAGTTCGGGTCGATCACTGTCACCGAGAACAGCCGGTTCGGGGTCACCCGCAATCCGTGGAACCCGGCGCACACCTCCGGGGGATCCAGCGGCGGGGCAGGATCGGCAGTTGCCTCGGGCATGTTCCCGGTGGCCCACGCCAGCGACGGCGGTGGCTCGATCAGGATCCCCGCCTCCTGCTGTGGGTTGGTGGGGCTGAAGCCCAGCCGGGGCCGGGTGGGTGCCACGGTCCCGGGCTGGCAGGGTATGACCACCGAAGGGGCCTTGGCCCGGACAGTGGCAGACAGCGCCGCGGTCCTCGACGTGATCAGTGCCCCGGACCCCTATGCCTGGTGGAACGCCCCCCTCCCGGAGCGGCCGTTCGCCGACGAGGTGGGAGCAGATCCCGGTCGGCTACGCGTGGCGCTGTGCACCGTCTCGGCCCTGGGGCTCCCCCTGGCCGACGAGGCCATCGTCGCCGTGGAGCACGCCGGACGGCTGCTGGAGGCGGCCGGCCACCACGTCACCCGGCTCGATGCCGACGTGTTCGATCCGGCCGGCCTCGGCCCGTTCCTCAACGTGGTGAACTCTGGTGCCGCCGAGGTCGAGGGTCTCGACTGGGATCGGGTCGAGCCCCACAACCAGGCGGCCCGCCGGGCCGCACAGGAAGTGGACAGCTTGGTGTTCGTGGAGTCGCTGAGCCAGCTGAAGGTGATGACCCGCTCCATCGTGGCCCGCTTCGACCAGGAGTTCGACCTCTTGGTGACTCCTACCATGACCATCGAGCCGCCCGAGGTGGGCCTGCTCGAGGCGGTCCACGCCGGAGCCGGAACCGGCTTGCCTCCCATGGAGATCGTGGCGATGGCGGCCTTCACGGCCGTCTTCAACATCACCGGCCAGCCGGCCATCAGCCTTCCCCTCCATGTGGCCGCGTCCGGTCTCCCGGTCGGCGTCCAGATCGTGGCCGGACCCTGGCGTGAGGCCCAGCTGGTGCGGGTGGCCTCCCAATTGGAGCAGGCCGAGCCTTGGGTCCGGGGCTATCCGATGGCCCACTGACTGCTGCCCCCTCCGCCGCCTGGGTGCCCGGGACGCCGTCGACGGAGGTCGCATGGCTCTCCGCCCCACACCTGGGTAACGTTCGGAACCCGAGCCTAGGAGGGCGCATGACCACGATTGACGAGACCGTCCGGCAGCACAAGTACATCCTCGACGAGAGCGAGATGCCCACCGCCTGGTACAACATCGTGCCGGACCTCCCCTCGCCCCCTCCGCCGGCACTGCACCCGGGAACGCTGCAGCCCGCCGGGCCCGACGACTTCGCTCCGCTGTTCCCCATGGATCTCATCCTCCAAGAGGTCAGCCAGGACCGGTACATCGACATCCCC
Source organism: uncultured Acidimicrobiaceae bacterium (assembly GCA_963835465.1). Classification (GTDB taxonomy): domain Bacteria; phylum Actinomycetota; class Acidimicrobiia; order Acidimicrobiales; family RAAP-2; genus Bog-756. Next base: position 27,888 of record CAWIFR010000003.1, on the reverse strand, counting down.
GGTGCCGTGCTCGACGTCTACCGGCAGTGGAGGCCGTCGCCCCTCTTCCGGGCCCACCGCCTGGAGCAGGCTCTCGGCACCCCGGCGCGGATCTACTACAAATACGAGGGGGTCTCTCCGGCCGGGTCGCACAAGCCCAACACCGCGGTGCCCCAGGCCTACTACAACGCCAAGGCCGGGGTGAAGCGCCTCACCACCGAGACCGGGGCGGGCCAGTGGGGGACCGCCCTGGCGTTCGCCTGTGCCCTCTACGGACTGGAGTGTGAGATCTGGCAGGTGGGTGCGTCCTTCGACCAGAAGCCGTATCGGCGGCTGATGATGGAGGCCTTCGGAGGCAAGGTGCACCGCTCGCCCAGCACGCTCACCGCGGCCGGCCGGGCCGTGCTCGAGGCCAACCCTGACAGCCCCGGATCCCTGGGCATCGCCATCTCCGAGGCCGTCGAGGTGGCGGCTCCGGACCCCGAGACCCGCTACGCCCTGGGCAGCGTCCTCAACCATGTGCTGATGCACCAGACCATCATCGGCGAGGAGGCGCTGCTCCAGCTGGCCAAGGCCGGCGAGACGGCTCCGGACCTGCTGGTGGGATGCACCGGTGGAGGCTCCAACTTCGGAGGTCTCGCCTTCCCGTTCATGCGGGAGAAGCTGGCCGGGCGGATGAACCCAGTGATCCGTGCGGTGGAGCCGGCGTCGTGCCCCTCGCTCACCCGCGGGGTCTACGCCTATGACTTCGGGGACACCGCCGGCATGACGCCACTCATGAAGATGCACACCCTGGGCCACGACTTCATCCCCGACCCCATCCACGCGGGTGGCCTGCGCTATCACGGCATGGCCCCTCTCATCTCCCACATCTACGAGTTGGGCATGCTGGAGGCCATCGCCATTCCCCAGCTGGAGTGCTTCGGGGCGGCCATGCAGTTCGTCCGGTCCGAGGGCATCCTGCCCGCCCCCGAGCCCACGCACGCCATCGCCGCCGCCATCCGGGAGGCCCTGGTCTGCAAGGAGTCGGGGGAGGAGAAGGTCATTCTCACTGCCCTGTGCGGCCACGGTCACTTCGACCTGGCGGCCTACGACTCCTACCTCAGCGGCCAGATGGTCGACGAGGCGGTCACCGACGCCCGGTTCGAGGCCGGCCTCGCCACCGTACCGGTGGTGGCCTGAGCAGGCCGGTCGGCCGGAGGGCCGGGTTCGAGGGGATCAATCCGCCCGGAGCAGAGTGCATGGCCTGGCCGAACTCGGCCAGGCGGGTCGGACCACCTGAGTTGGGACCCGTCGACTGCCTCGGCGGCCTGGTTCAGCCAAGCCCCAGGGCCCCGGTGACCTGGGCCAGGACCTCCAGATGGTCGTCCACCGCGGCCAAGTCGGCATGCATTGTGTTGATGGAGAGGTGGGAGGCACCGACCTGTCGCCAATCCTCGACACGGCGAACCAGGTCGTCGAGGTCGCCTCGCCAGTCCAGCCGGCCCTCCATGGCGATCACGCCGGGATCGCGGCCGGCCTCGGCGGCCCCCTCGGCCACGTGGCCGAGGGCCTCTTCGAGCTTCGGGCCGGGCTGCATCATGGGGAGCCAGCCGTCGGCCACCCGACCGGCCCGACGGAAGGCAGCCGGGGTTGCGCCACCGATCCAGATGGGGATGGGTTGTTGCACAGGGCGAGGGGAGATGCCCACCCCCGTCACCCGGTCGAACCGGCCCTCCATGGTCACCGACCGCGTGGTCCACAACGCCCGCAGCAGCGCCACCTGCTCCTCCATGCGCCGACCCCGGGTGGTGAAGTCCTGGCCCAGGGCGTCGTACTCGACGGCGTTCCAGCCGATGCCCACGCCCAGCCGGAAGCGGCCGCCGGTGAGCAGGTCCACTTCGGCCGCCTGCTTGGCCACCAGGGCGGTCGGACGCTGGGGGAGAATGGTGATGCCGGTAACCAGCTCGAGCGAGGTGCAGGCAGCCAGATAGCCGAACACGACAAACGGCTCGTGGAACTGGGTGTCGATGTCGTAGGGCCCGTCCCAGCCCGTGTAGACGGCGGGATCGGCCCCCACCACGTGGTCGTAGGCCACCAGGTGGTGGAAGCCCAGTCCGTCCACCCCCTGGCCGAAGGCGCGCACCGCTCCGACGTCGGGACCGATCTCGGTCTGGGGCAGGACGACACCGATGTGCATGGATGGTTGCTCCATTCGTGGGATTGGCCCAGTTGCCGTTGGCTGCCCACCGGCAACTGGTGACCGCAACTGCTGTGACCTTACCGGCCTCCCTGCCGCTCGTTGACGTGAGCGGCCAGCCGACCTCGGTCCTCCACGGCGGATGCTCGCCGGGCGCCCCGACCGAGGGCCCCCGGCGGTCGTCACCCCATTACCTCAAGGCCGCCGACCACCGGCACGCCAGGGCCCTGGCTGCATGCTTCCGTCCGGACGGAACCGTGACCGATGAGGGTGTGACCTAACGGGGAGACGACGAGATCGTCCGGTGGCGGGAGGAGCCGGGATCCAAGTGGCAGTTCACCTCGACGGTGACCGGGATCGAAGCCGTCGATGACCGACGGTTCCGGGTGGGCGTGCACGTCGAGGGGAACTTCCCCGGGGGCCACGCCGACCTGCGCTATCTCTTCACGCTGTCCGGTGACCTGATCTCGACCCTGTCCATCGTCGAGTAGGTCCGCGAGCCGCGGGCGGTCCCTCATCCCGCCGGGGCGTTGTGCTCCTCGGATAGGTCGGCCTGGTGCACCCAGGTGGCATACATCTCGGCATACCGCCCACCGGCCGCCACCAGTTCGACATGGGTACCCACCTCGATGATCCGTCCCTCGTCCACCACCACGATGCGATCAGCCCGCATGGCCGTCGACAACCGGTGGGCGATGAGGATGGCGGTCCGGTTCTCCAGGAGGGCGTCGAGGGCGGCCTCGATCTTGGTCTCCGACTGGAGATCCAGGTTCGAGGTGGCCTCGTCCAGTACCAGCACCCGCGGATGGGCCAGGAAGGCCCGGGCCAGGGCGATGAGCTGCCGCTCACCCGACGAAAGGGTCTGGCCCCGTTCGTGGACCACGGTGTCGAGCCCCTGGGGCATGCGCCCGATGACGTCCGAGAGGCCGACTTTGTCCACGGCCTCGTGGATCTCGGCGTCGGAGGCGCTGGGACGGGCGAAGGCGATGTTGTCCCCGATGGTGCCCGCGAACAGGAACGGCTCCTGGGGCACCACCCCGAGTTGGCTGCGTAGGGAGAACATCGTCACTGCTCGCAGGTCGTACCCGTCGATCAGGACCCGGCCGCCGGTGGGGTCGTAGAACCGGGTGACCAGCTTGGCCAACGTGGACTTACCCGCCCCGGTGGGGCCGACGAAGGCCACCGTCTCGCCGGGGGCCACCGACAGGCTGACGTCTTCGATGACCGGGTGGGCCGGGTCGTAGCCGAAGGTCAGATGTTCGAAGGCAATGGCACCCTCGATGGGCGGGAGCTCGATGGCATCGGGGGCCTCCCGGACTTCGGGCTCGGTGTCGATCAGGTCCCGGAGCTTGTTCACCGAGGCCTGACCCTGCTGGTAGGTGTTGTACTGCTGCACGAGCAGCTGGATGGGCTGGAAGAAACGGTTGAGGTACAAGAAGAAGGCCACCAGTGCACCGAGGGACAAGGAGTGGTGCAGCACCATGTTGCCGCCGATGGCCAGCAGCACGGCCTGTCCCAACACGCCCAGGAGCTGGGTGCCGGGACCGTAGACGGCATTGACCCGGGCGGTGTAGTTGTTGGCGTCCCGGTAGTCGCCGACCACATTGCGGTGGTGGATCACATTGTGCCGCTGGCGGTTGTGGGCGGTCACGATCCGCACGCCGTGCAAGCTCTCGGACAGGTCGGCCAGGACGTTGGCGATGCCGTCCCGCACCCGGTCATACCCGCGCTCGGATGCCCGCTTGAACCACAGGGAGGCGAGCACGAGGGCGGGGACGATCAAGACCACGGTGATGAAGGCCAGCCGGACATCGGTGGCGAAGAGGATGACGGTGATCACCACCATGGTCAGGGCCTGGATGGCCAGTTGGGAGAGTCCGTCCTGGAGCAGCTGCTGGAGGTTCTCGATGTCGCTGGTCATCCGCGACATGACGACGCCCGCCTTCTCCTCGGTGAAGAAGCCCAGGGAGAGCCGCTGCAGGTGGGCGAAGACCTTGACCCGGAGGTCGTTCATGACCCAGGCAGCCAGGCGCCCGGTGACCTGTACCTGGAACCGCTGGGCCAGGGAGGTGAGCACGATGAAGACCGCGTAGGCCACGGCCATGGCCACCACGACGCCGAAGTTGAGATGCCCGGGGGTCATGCCGTTGTTGATGGCGTACTCCGTGAGCTTGGGGCCGATCTGGGAGGCGACCGAGATCACCACCACCAGTAGACCGGCCAGAACCAGCATTCCCGGGTACTTGACCAGTAGCCGCCACAGACTCAGGCGCTTCAGGTCGGCCTCGGAACCGTTCTGGGAGAATCTGATGTCGGGATCCGGGTACTCCGGCTCGATGGCCAACAGCTGGTCCACGCCGTCCTGGAGCTCGGAGGGAATGCCGGCGAAGGGCAACCCCGGCGCAGCCGGTCTCCCGAAGCCCCCGGGGCCTCCCGGTCCGCCCATCCCACCACCGAACATCAGGACCGCCCCCCGCCGCGCACCGAGTCGAGCAGGTCGTGCAGGTGTTGACCGTCGGCACCAGGGTCCGCCCGGTGCTCGTCACCGCCACTGCCGGGGTCGGCGGGGTCGGTGGTGCTGGCCTCGAGGCCGAGTCGGTCCTCGGCGGTCTCGGCGGCCAGTTCGAACTCGCCGGCCTGGGCCAGTACCTCGGCGTAGAGGGGCGTGGTCTCCAAGAGCACGGCATGAGTGCCGTCGGCCACGATCCTGTGCTGGTCGAGGAGCAGGACCCGGTCGGCCAACGAGATGGTGGATAGGCGATGGGCGATGATCAGGGTGGTTCGTCCTTCCATCTGGACCCGCAGGCCGGCATGGATCCTCTGCTCCACCTGGACGTCGATGGCACTGGTGGCATCGTCCAGGACCATGATCGGTGGGTTGACCAATAAGGTCCGGGCGATGGCGATTCGCTGTCGCTGGCCGCCCGAGAGGGTGTAGCCCCGTTCGCCCACCACGGTGTCGTAGCCGTCGGCCAGCTTGGCGATGAACTCGTGGGCCCCGGAGGCCTGGGCCGCCGCCACCACCTCCTCGAGCGAGGCGGTGGGCCGGCCGTAGGCGATGTTGTCGCGGATGGAGACCGAGAAGAGGAACGGCTCGTCGAGCACGACGCCCACATTGGCCCGCAGGCTGGCCTGCGTGACGTTGCGGATGTCGTGTCCGTCGATCTGGATGGAGCCGTGTTTGACGTCATAGAACCGGGTGAGCAGGCGGGCCACCGTGGACTTGCCGGCACCGGTGCGGCCAACCAGGGCCACGGTCTCTCCAGGGGTGATGTGGACATCGAAATCGGCCAACTCGAGCTGTTCGGCATCGGTCGCGTAAGCGAAGTCCACGTGGTTGAAGCGGACATCACCTCGGCAGTCGATGAGATCGATGGCATCGGGGGCGTCGGTCACCGTGGGCTGCTCGTCGATGATCTCGTAGATCCGATCGGCCGAGGCCGCCGCCCGCTGGCCCATCATGATGAGCATGCCCAGCATCATGAACGGGGCCTGCAGCATGAGCAGGTAGGCATTGAAGGCCAGGATGTTTCCGATGCTCAGGTTGCCGTGGATGACCATGTACCCGCCGAACAGGAGCACCAGGGCCAGGCCCAGTTGAGGGAGGTTCTGGACCACGGGGGAGAAGCGGGCCCGGAGGTCGGCGTCTTTGATATAGCTCCACTGGACCTTCTCGGCCGCCCCGGACAGGGCCCGGAGCTGCTGCTGTTCGGCGGCGAAGGACTTGACCACCCGCACCCCGTTGACGTTCTCGTCCACGATGGTGGCCACATCGGCCAGGCGGGACTGGATCAGCCATGAGACCGGGAACATCGACTTCCGCATCTTGACGCCGGACAGGTAGACGAACGGCATGGTGGCCATGGCCACGAAGGCCAGGGGCACGTTGATGCGCAGCATGTAGATGAAGGCCACCACGGCGATCGAGCACTGCACGAGGATGGAGGGTGCGAAGGTCATGTACATCTGCACCGAACGGATATCCGAGTTGGCCCGGGAGATGAGCTGGCCCGACTGGACCCGGTCGTAGAAGGAGAACGACATCTTGGTCAGGTGTTCGTAGATGATGTTCCTGAGGTCGTACTCGATGTCATAGGCGGTCTCGAAGAGGAACAGCCTCGAGATGTACCCGGCGATTCCCCCTACCAGTCCGAGGGCCACGATCCACCACACGTAGTGGCTGAGCGGCACGGTGTGCTTCTGGATCGAGTTGGTGATGGCGTTGCTCAGGAGGAAGGGGATCTGGACCTGGAGCACGAGACCGATGAACGAGGCCACCAGCGACGTGATGAAGATCCCCTTGTGCGCCCACATGATCGGCTTCACCCGCCTGAGCCAGCTGAGCGAGGTGTCCGGGTCGATGGTGGCCCGCGGAGCCTCGTTGCGGGCCACCTCGGCCAAGGGCACGAACTCGCTGCCTGACTCGGCCGGTCCTGTGGGGCGGGGCCGGAGCCGGGGCATCCTCATCGGGGCGCGGTCCGGGCCAGGCGGGAGGCGACCAGCGCACGGCGCCACAGGGTCAGGCCCTCGAAGGCCCGGTCGGTCTCGGCCGGGCTGTCCAGGTGGCCGGCGATCTCGCACAACCGGGCGTTGACGGCGGTGTCAGCGGCTTCCAACACGTGGCGCCCGTGCTGGGTCAGCACATGATCCACCCGGCGGCGGTCACCCTCGACGGTGCGCCGCTCGATCAGACCCCTGGTGACCAGGCCATCAACCACGGAAGTGACCGTCGGGGGCCGCACGGCCAACCGCTCGGCGAGGTCGGAGGAGAGGGCTGAGGTGCCCTCCAGCATGGCCAGGAGCCGGTACTGGGGCAGGGTGAGGTCGATGCTGCCCAGGCCGATCTCCACCTGTTTGGCCAGCCAGGCCGCCGTTCGCCCTAGGGTCTTACGCTCGTCGGGACGCGTGATGTCCTGCTCAGTTGCTTTGAGAGTCACATAGTTAGACTATCGAATGAGATGGGCATGCCGGTCACCCAGCGGCCCGCGCTGGGAGGGGAGGACCGGGCCCGGATGATCCGCCTCGGCCACGTCGGGGTCCATGGCGGACCGACCTCCCCGTCGGTGGGTAGGTCTCGCAGCGGGCACAGTTCTCATCCCGCTGCTGTCTGCACCTGCCGCCGCCGCCGGCAGGCGGTGGCTGGCCGTGAGGCTGTGCCCGGCTGCCGCCCAAGGAGCGAGCCGTGCTGGATCGCCTGGTCGATAGGTTCCCGAGCGAGGAGATCGCCGATCAGCTCGTCGTGGCCGAGGTGACGATCAGGACCCCACGGTCGACGGCTACCGCAGACTCGATGGCAGGGCCCGCGGCGAGTCGTGCGGATGGTTCAGGATCTCGAGCGAGGCGAGGGTGACCCTTCTGACGAGACCACCGTCAGCCAGGCGCTGGGCGCCTCATGGGCGGGTCGGCGATGCCCTGGGAATGACCCGCCAGTCGGTGGCCGCGATTCTCTGGGGAGGAGTGAACGACCGGTTCGAGTTGGCCGGCTGCCTCGGGACCTCCGCCGGGTGCGGGCTCAGCGAGTGACCAGTCGGTGACGACTGAAGAAGGCCAACATCAGTCCGGTGGCGTCCACCTGATGGGTCGTAGTCCCGAACACGGTGGGTGCCAGGATGATCGGGGACCCGGGCCACGTGTGGCCTCCATCGAGCACGCTGTAGAGCACCACTGAGCTCCCTCCAGTGCAACCCGTCCAGATGCGTCGCGCCACCATGGTGGCCACCGACTGCAGATGCGGCCCCGCATTGCAGCCGTCGAGCCGGGCCCAATGGGCCATGTTCTGTTCGACGCCAACGACCCGGACTCCGGGCAGTGCCGCACCGGTGCCACCGGACCGGTAGGCGACGATTGGGTCGGCGGTGCCGTGGAAGGCGATGACGGGGACGGGTCCGGTGCACGGACGGAGTAGGAACTCGGCTGCGACTAGTCCTATGGCGGCGATGTGGTCGCCGGGGGTGCAGCCCACGATGGCCGAGAATTCGGAGCCCAGTGAGATGCCGGCCGCGTAGGTCCTGGCTCGGTCGACGCAGTAGCGCGACGAGAGGTCGGCGATGAGTGCGGAGACGAAGGCGAGGTCGTTCGTGGCTGCCCCCGGAGCGGACACCTGCCACTTCCCCGCGAGACCGTCCGGCGTGGCCACCAGGTAGCCGGCCCGGGCCGCCCGTCGGGGCATCTGGGTGTAGATCGAGGTCTGGAGGGCGTTGGAACCGCTGCCGTGGAAGAGGAGAATGAGAGGCGTGGCCCGAGTGGCCCGGTAGTGGGTTGGCACGGCCAACCGGTAGGTACGGGTCAGGGCGCCCACCTCGAGGGACTGGGTCACGTCCCCGCTCCCCTGGGCGGTCGCCGTCGGGCCGGGCACGGGCCGTACCCCGCAGCCGGCCGCCGCGGGCGGGTGCCCTGATGCCGGTGATCGGCTGGATGAGGGGGCGATCGCGCCTCGGCTCGGCGTCCCCGCCTCGGTGGCAACCAGGAGGGTCGCCGCCAGCGCAATGGCGACACCGAGGCGTAGAGACGGAAACGTCCAGATCACGCTTGGCGAGGTCAAACGGCCCCGTTCCATCGGCATTCCCGGGTGACCGCCGCTTGCTGGAGATGCTGGCCGATGGCACGGGTACCGAACGAAGCCGTGGGCGGGCCGTCGGCCCGGCCCGGCCGGGTAGCCCCTATGAGACCAGGCCGCCGGTGTTGAGGTTCAGGCCATCCGCGCTCTTGGAGCGGTAGACCGCCTGGATCTCGCTGAACTCGGCGAGCCCCCAGGGGCCGTTCTCCACCCCTACGCCGCTCCATTTGAATCCCCCGAAGGGTTGCTGGGGGGCAAGGGCCAAGTGGGTGTTGACCCAGACGGTCCCGCACTCAAGTTGGTTGGCTACGGCCGTGGCCCGGTCGGCGTCCGCCCCCCACACCGAGCCGGACAGTCCGAAGTGCGTGGCGTTGGCCCGTTCGACCACGTCGTCGACGTCCCGGTAGGCGATGACCGGCAGGGCAGGGCCGAACTGCTCCTCGTCCACGATGCGGGTACCATCGGACAGGTCGGTGAGGATGGTGGGCTGGAAGAAGTACCCAGGCCGCTCCATGGCCTTCCCCCCGACGGCAGCGGTTGCCCCATGGGAGAGCGCGTCGCCGACCAGCTCCTTCACCCGTTCGAACTGCGGCGCGTTGTTGATCGGGCCCAGCTTCGAGTCGGGCTCGGTCCCTGCTCCTACCTTGACGTTGCTGGCTTGCTCGGCGAGCACGTCAACCACCTGATCGTGGAGCGACTCGGGAACGTAGACCCGCTTGATCGCCGAACACACCTGCCCGTTGTTGTTGAATGCACCGGCGAAGATCGCTTTACCCACCACCGCCGGATCAGCGTCGTCCAACACGATGGCCGGATCGTTGCCACCCAGTTCGAGTGTCACCCGCTTCGAGGTCGGGAGCGGCGGCGATGGCCACCTTCTTTCCGGTCTCGATGGAGCCGGTGAAGCTGACCTTGCGCGGCACCGGGTGGCCGGTCATCCAGGCACCGAGCTCGTCACCTCCGCTGACCACGTTGAGCACCCCGGCCGGCATGACGTCCCGGAGCAACTCCACCGTCTTCAGGGTCGCCAAAGGGGTGAAGGGTGAGGGCTTCAGGACCAAGGTGTTGCCGGCCAGGAGCGCCGGGGCGATCTTCCAGAAGGCCAAGGTCAGAGGGAAGTTCCACGGGGTGATGGCGGCGACCACGCCCACCGGCCGGCGGACCACCTCCACCCGGGCCTCGTCATCGTCCTGGATGACCTGGGGCGGCGTCTCGAGACGGGCGAAGTACTGGCACCAGATGGCGGCCGCGAATACCTCGATGTTGGCATCGGTCAGCGGTTTTCCCTGCTCTGAGGTCAGAACGGGGGCGATCTCGGCTCCGGAGGCAAGGAGCACGTCGGCCATCTTCAGGAGCGTGGCCCGACGCGCCGCCTCATCGTGCTTCCAATCCCGTTGGGCCTTGGACGCGGCATCGAAGGCGGCATCGAGCTGCTCGCGGCTGCAGTCGGGAGCGTCGGCAAAGGGCTCACCGGTGGCCGGGTTGATGACGCCGAAGGTCTCGGCGGCGGGAACGGTGTCCCCGCCGATCGTCATGACGAAGTCGGACATGTGGCTCCCCCAGTCGTCGCCCGCCGCTGGAGGGAAACGCTACCTCAGACAGCCGGCACCGGCTCGGGCTCGACCGGATCGGCCGGCCCACTGGGCGCCTGGGGTTGGTCGGGGGAGTCGTCGGTTCCTCCGCCCGATGGGGGTAGCTCGGGGTCGACGGACACGTGGGGGAGGATCCGATCGAGCCACCCTGGGAACCACCAGTTTGCCCTTCCGAACAGGAACATCAGCGCAGGTACCACCGCCATCCGGATGAGGAAGGCATCGACAAAGATCCCGCCGGCCAACCCCAGGCCGAACTCCTTGATGACCCGGATGCCGCCGAGGATGAACGAAGCGAATACCAGGATCATGATGAGCGCGGCCGCGGTGATGGTCTTGCCGGTAGCGGCCAGGCCGTTGCGGACCGCGGTGCGGTTGTCACCGGAACGCAACCACTCCTCTTGGATGCGGCTGATCAGGAAGACCTCGTAGTCCATGGACAGACCGAACAGGATGGCGAACAGCATGACCGGCAAGAAGGCCTCCACCGGGCCCGTCTTGCCCACTTGGAACACCGTGGACAGCCAGCCCCACTGGAACACCGCCACCAGGATGCCGAAGGCGGCCCCGATCGAGAGCAGGTTCATCGCTGCGGCGGTCAGGGGAATCACGATGCTTCGGAAGACCATGGCCAGCAGGAGGAAGGACAGCACGACCACCAGGCCGATGAAGAGAGGAAGCTTGGAGGAGAGCACCCTGGCGAAGTCGACGAAGATGGCGGTGTTGCCACCCACGTAGACCTCGACGCCGCTCCCGCTGACGGCGGCGGGGATGGTGTCGGTGCGGAGGTGGTCGATGAGATCGGTGGTGGCCGCGGCCTGTGGGGAGGACTGGGGGTAGACCGTGACCAGGGAGACGGTCTTGCCGTCCTTGGTGGGCAGGGAGATAGGGGCGACCACCTTGGCCACGTTGGGCTGGTTGCCCACCTCGTCCGCCAGGTGCTGGATGGTGGTGGTGTCGGCTGGGCCCGAGTTCTGGGTCACGAGCAAGAGAGGTCCGTTGAATCCGGGCCCGAAGCCCTGGGCCAACAGGTCGTAGGCCTCGCGGGTCGTCGTACCCACCGGGTCGTTCCCCTGATCGGAGGAGCCGAGGCGGAGCGAGAAGAAGGGCAAGGCCACCAACACCACGATGAGGAGGGCCACCACCGCCGGAAGCACCGGGCGTCGACGGATGAAGTCCGCCCACTTGGGCCAGAAGCCCTTGGTGCCCGCCCCGACCACCCGAGGGCCGTTGACGGCCAGGTTCTTCTTCTGCTTGCGGCTCAGGACCCGAGGGCCGATGAACCCCAAGAGGGCCGGGAGGAGGGTGAGGGCGGCGACCATGGTGAAGGCCACCCCCAGGGCGGCGGCGATGGCCAGCCCGTACAGGAACGACACGCCGAGAGCGAACATGCCGAGCAAGGCGATGCACACGATGATCCCGGCGAACAGGACGGCCCGACCCGAGGTGTTGACGGCGTTGGCGATGGAGGACTCCAAGTCGTTGCCGGCGATCAGTCCCTGTCGGTGACGCGTGACGATGAACAGTGCGTAGTCCACCCCGACGCCCAGACCGATGAGCAGGACCAGCTCGGTCGAGAATTGGGGCATCTTCAGGACGTGACTGAGGAGGCCGATCACGCCGATGGCGGTGCCCAGTGAGGCCAGCGCCGACACCAGCGGGAGGGCCATGGCAAAGATGGACCCGAAGACCAGCAAGAGGACGATGCCGGCCAAGATGATGCCTAGCCCGGTGCCCCCGAAGGAGACCCGGTCCGCCGCTTCGGCCACCTGACCGGCCACCGCCACCTGGAGGTTGGGGCCGATGGCGGTCTGGGCGGTGCTCACGAAGGTCTTGGCCTCGTTCGTAGAGATGTTTTGGGACAGCTCGTCGAAGGTGACGGTGGCGAAGGCCGTCCTACCGTTGGCGCTCACCTGGCTCGCCCCCAAGGGGTCGAACGGGCTGGTGATGGTGGATACGTGGGGGAGCGCCTTGATCTTGCCCAACATGGTGTTGACCGTGGCCTCGACCGAGGGGTCCGTGACCTTGGTGCCGTCGGTGGTGTGGAAGACGATCTGCTCCCGATCGCCGGCTACGGCAGGAGCCGCTGCCTGGAGCAGGGCCAGGGCATTGGTCGACTCGGTGTTGGGCAGGGAGAAGCTGTTTGAGTACGCCGTACCCACTGACTGGGAGATTCCGCTGGCCAGGACGAGGGCGGCCAGCCACAACAGCAACACGATGACTCGATGACGTACGCACCACGAGGCAAGGCGCTTCATTGCAGGAGACTCCTAGGTTGTCTGAATTCGCAGGTCAATGATCAATGCTCGGGACGGCCAGGGCCGGGAACGACGGAGCGGCCTGGGACCACTGAGCGGCCGGGCATCCCGCCGACCCTAGGGCCCATTCTCGCCGATCTGATCGGGCATCTGGTCGATCTCTGGTCCATCGCATCATCGGCACCGCCCCATCAGGGCGGGTCGGAAGGTTCCGGTACTTCCGGCCCGCGGCAACCGCCGGGCCGGGATTGCGGCTCGGATCGGCCATGATGAGGGGCGTGGACCGACCGGACCGACTCATCGCCCTCGACGGGGCCTTCAACTTCCGCGACCTGGGCGGCTATCCGACGGCTGAGGGCCAGGTGACCCGTTGGGGCACCCTGTTCCGGAGTGACACGCTGCACGAACTGACGTCGCCCGACGTCCGGCGTTTGCGGGAAATGGGCCTGGCCACCGTGGTCGACCTGCGCACGCCGAGGGAGTTGGAGCAGACCGGACGGGGACCGCTGGAGCCCGAGGCCATCGGCTACCGGCACCTGTCGGTGATCCGAGAGGGGCCGGGTGGCGAGGCCGGGGAGGCCATGGCCGCCCCTGAGGGCGACGACTTGTCCGCTCGGTACCTCTGGTATCTCGAGGTGGGTGCATCAGCCCTGGTCGAAGCCCTGACCATCCTGGGGGAGCCGGCCAGCTACCCGCTGGTCTTCCACTGCGCGGCGGGCAAGGATCGCACAGGGGTGCTGGCCGCGCTGGTGCTCGACCTGATGGGGGTAGCCCCAGAGGTGATCGTGGCCGACTACCTGCTCACCGGGGAGCGCATGGAGCTGATCCTCGACCGATATCGGCGAGACCCCGGCTTCGAGGCCCGCTTGGCCAAGGTGCCCCCGTCACGGTTCACGGTCCAGTCCTCCACCATGGAACGGTTCCTGGACGTCCTGCACCGACAGTTCGGCGGTGCCGAGGGCTGGGCGTCGGCCGCCGGCGTGGGGCCGGCCTCGATCGACCGGATGCGGGACACACTGCTCGTCTCGGCCCGACCCGGCGACGCCCAGCCCTAGGGGTGGGGATGCCCCTCGGCCCCGTGCTCCCTCTACACTGACTCCGTGAGTGCTTCTCTGTGGGTGCCACTGCTGGCGGGGACAGCGATGTTCTTCGCGCTGATGGTGGCCGGCCTGATGGTCACCGGTTTCCTGCTGTGGCGGGTGGCCCGTCGCAAATGGCGGGCCTTCCACTCCCACGGTGCAGTGATCGGCGCCACGGCCCTGTGGGAGGCCACCGCGGTCCGCCGTCGGCGCGGGGGCGAGACGACATCTCCTGACGAGGTGGCCCAATGGACGCCCGGTCGGGCCCGCAAAGAGATGTGGCGGGCGGTCGACAGGGCCGAGGCGGCCGTGAGGGCCGCAGCCGAGGTCAGTGCCCCCACCGCCGAGCTCCCGTCACTGTGCCGACGTCTGCAGGCTGCGGCGATGGATCTCGACAAAGTGCTGCGGGTCGAGCCGGCCGGACCGGTGCCGATGGAGCTCCGGACCCAGGTCCACGACGTCATCCGGGCCGCCGGCGACGTACAACGGGCGGCGGTGGTCTCGGCAAGTGACGCCAATGCCCAGCAGGTCACCGACCTCACCCGTGACGCCGGCCACGAGATCCAGCTGCTCGATGCCGGGCTTGCCGCGGCCCAGGCCGCATTGCCCCACCGGCCCCGCTGACTTCTCGCGGGCTTGCCGAAGCGGACAGGGCTTGGTCAGCGGCCCCTCAGCACATCGGTGACGACCGAGGCCAGGACCTCCAGCCCGTCGGCCAGGAGCGCTTCGTCGATGACCAGGGGTGGGAGCAGCCGGATCACGTTGCCGAAGCTCCCACAGGACAGGACCACGACGCCGGCACGATGACAGGCCTGGACGATCTGCCGCGTGGCGTCGGCATCGGGCTCCAAGGTCCCGGGACGGACCAGCTCCAGGGCCATCATCGCCCCCCGACCACGCACGTCCCCGACACCCGGCAGGTCGGCCTCGAGGGTCCGAAGGGTGGAGCCGATGGTCTCGCCGATGCGTGCGGCCGCCTCGGCCAGTCCTTCGTCCTCCATGGTGCGGATCGAGGCCATCGCCGCCGCACAGGCGACCGGATTGCCGCCGTAGGTACCGCCCAGACCCCCCGAGTGCACACCGTCCATCAGGGCGGAACGACCGGTGACCGCAGCCAGCGGCATGCCTCCGGCCAGTGCCTTGGCCGTGGTGATCAGGTCGGGCACGACCACCTCGTGCTCGCAGGCGAACCAGTCCCCGGTACGGCAGAAGCCGGTCTGGATCTCGTCGGCCACGAACAGGGCTCCCGCACCCTCCGCCCAGTCAGCCAAGGTGGCCAGGAAGCCCGGAGCAGGTACGACAAAGCCACCCTCACCCTGAATGGGCTCAATGAGCACGCAGGCCACGTTGTCTGCTCCGACCTGCCGTTCAATCAGCTCGATGGCCCGGGCGGCGGCATCCTGGCCCGTCATCCCGGCAGGGTCCCGCATCGGGTAGGACATGGGCACCCGATAGATCTCGGGGGCGAACGGGCCGAACTTCTCTCGATAGGGCATGTTCTTCGCCGTCAGAGCCATCGTAAGGTTGGTCCGGCCGTGGTAGGCGTGGTCGAAGACCACCACGGCCTGGCGGCCGGTGACGTGGCGGGCGATCTTCACGGCGTTCTCGACGGCCTCGGCCCCCGAGTTGAACAGTGCTGTCCGTTTCTCGTGGGTGCCCGGTGTCCGCTGGTTGAGCGCCTCGCACACGGCCACGTACTCCTCGTAGGGAGTGACCATGAAGCAGGTGTGACTGAACCGCTCGACCTGGGCCTGCACGGCATCGACCACCCGGGGCGCGGCATGCCCCACGCTGACGACGGCGATCCCCGAGCCGAGGTCGATGAGTGAGTTGCCGTCCACGTCCACCAGTACCGCCCCCGACGCTTCGGCGATGTACACGGGAAACGAGCTGGAGACGCCGGCGGCCACGGCCGAGGTGCGCCTCCGGTCCAGGGCGGCTGAGCGGGGCCCGGGAAGCTCGGTGACCACATTGCGCCGCTGCTTGATCGAGGAAGGTTCCACAGGAAAGACCGTATCGGAGGTGGACGGGTTCGTTGGGTCCGAGACGGCTGGAGCCCGGGTCAGGACGAGGCCAACGCGACCACCGCGAACATGGCCCCGGTGGGATCTGACAGCACGGCGAACCGGCCGATCGGGATGTCGATGGGCCCGACGATCAAGGTCCCCCCGAGGCCAGTGGCCTCGGCCACGGTGGCGTCGCAGTCCGCGGTACCGAAGTAAGCCAACCAGTAGGACGGCACCTCGGGTGGCACATCGGCGGGCATGGCCATCATGCCTCCGATGACCTCGCCGTTGAGCTTCCACTCGGTGTACTCCATCCCGGTGGCCCCGCTCGGCGCCGCCTCCCAACCAAACACCTCGCTGTAGAAGCTCGTGGCCGCCTGGAGGTCCCGGGTGGACAGCTCGTTCCACACCAGGGCTCCCGGCTCGTTCACCAGGCCGGCTCCGATGTGGCGGCGTGGTTGCCACACGGCAGCGGCCGCCCCGCTGGGATCGGCGAAGACGGCCATGCGGCCCACATCGAGCACGTCCATGGGCTCGACGAAGACCGTGCCTCCGGCGGCCTTGATCTTGGCGATGGCGTCGTCAGCATCGGCGACCGAGACGTAGGTGGTCCATGCCGGAGGTTGGCCCTCCATCATGATGGGACCGGCACCGGCCACGGCCGCACCGTCCTTTTCGAACATGTGGTAGTGCCCGGCCTCGGGACCCTGGTCCTCCGCGCTCCAGCCGAACAGCGAGGCGTAGAAGGAGGCTGAGGCGGTCAGATCGGGACTGGCCAGGTCGACCCAGGAAGGGGTTCCGGGCTGATACGAGGTTCGAGTGGGCATGGCGGGCTCCTTCTCGTCCAGGGCGCACCGCTCATCGCCGAGGAGCAGCGGCAGCGGCGTCGGGTGAGCTCCCAGACTGGCACGTCCGGGACGGGCCTGCCCCCACGACCTCGGTCAGTTCCCGAAGTTCCAGGTGTCGCCCTGCTCGTAGCGGTGGAGGATGTTCTTGGCCATGAGGATCTTGTGCACCTCGTCAGGTCCGTCGGCCAGTCGCAGGACCCGGGCGGTCAGGTACATCTGGGCCAGAGGAAGATCGTTGCTCACCCCGGCACCTCCCCATACCTGGATGGCGCGATCCACCACCCGGTGGTACGCCGCGGGCACGAACACCTTGATGGCCGAGATGGCCGTCCGGACATCGGGATCACCGTTGGCAACCTTCTCGGCGGCGTTGATCGTCATGAGCCGGGCCGACTGCACGTCCATGTAGGACTCGGCGATGAACCCCTGGATGAACTGCTTGTCCTTCAGCAGTCCACCATGCACCTCTCGGGTCAGGGCCCGTTCCACCATGAGGTCGAATGCCCGCCACATTTGCCCCACCGAGTTCATGCAGTGGTAGACCCGGCCGGCTCCCAGGCGGTCCTGGGCGGCCTGATGGCCCTGGCCCACCAATCCCAACGTGTTCTCGACGGGGACCCTGACGTTCTCGTAGATGATCTCACAGTGGTCTGAGGTCGAGTGGCCGAAGATCCCGATGCCCCGGACGATGTTGACACCCTTGGTGCTGGTGGGCACGATGATCTGGGTCATCCGCCCGGGGGCACCCAACTCGCCGGTGGGATCGTTGGCCCGGCACATCACGATGAAGAAGTCGGCGTCGATGCCGTTCGAGGTGAACCACTTGTGCCCGTTGATGACCCAATGGTCCCCGTCCCGGACGGCTTCGGTCTGGATCGAGCGGGGGTCGGAGCCGGCGTTGTCGGGTTCGGTCATGGAGAAGCCCGACTGCATCGTGCCCTCGATGAGCGGTAGCAGCCACTTTCGCTTCTGCTCTTCGGTGCCGTACTTGACGAGGATGGTGGAGTTGCCCGAGTTGGGTGCGGCGATGCCGAACAAGGTGGAGGCGCCCACCGCATAGGCCAGGATCTCGTACATGTAGGCGGTGGCCAGGAAGTCGAGGCCCATGCCGCCGTACTCCTTGGGCAGGTGGGGAGCCCACAGCCCGGCCTCGTTGACCTTGGCCTTGATGGTCTCACGGAGCTCGATGCTCTGCCGTCGTCCAACCTCGCGGTCTTCCTCGCTCAGGTCGGCACCCCGCCGGGTGTGCCAAAGGACCTCCTCGTTGGGGAGGATCTCGGTGTTGATGAAGTCCGCGGTGCGTCGGCGGATGTCGTTGATCTCGGGGTCCAAACCGGGTATCGGCGTCACATTGATCGCCATGGTGCCTCCTTGTCGGGCATTTGGTCGGGGCGGGTCACCGCCCCGACCCATCATGGCCCACCCATCGGGAACGCGTCCCGGCCCGACCGCTACCGCAGGGTGATCTCGCTGGTGAAGCCGGGATCCGTGGCGTTCCGAGCCACCCGTATGCGGTAGGCGCCGGGTCTCACCACCATGGCGTGCCGCGCCGTGTCACGCTCGGCGAAGCCTGAAACCGGCAACACGAGGTCGATCTCAGCGGTCTGGTCCGTCCCGATCTCGAGACGTTTGAAGCCGACCAGTCGCTCGGGCCGGGACGAGGAGAGCGGACATCCGTACACCTGGACCACATCGGTACCGGGCCTTCCTCCGACATTGCGTACGGCGGCTCGGATCCGTACGACGGAACCGTCCACGTCGGCCGACGCTGATTCGAGGGAGAAGGTGGTGTAGCTCAGACCGAATCCGAATGGGTAGGCCGGGGCGGTCCCGTGTCGCGCCAGGTGCCAGTAGCCATGCCAGGAGTCGTAGGTGAAGGCCGTGCTGTCAGGATCGAAGTCGGGTAGGTCAGACGGCTGGGTGGGGACGCTGAATGGGAGCCGACCCGTCGCGTCGGTCCGGCCCAGCAGCACATCGGCCAGGCCATGGCCGCCCTCCATGCCCGAGTACCACGTCTGAGCGATCGCCGGCACCAGGCCATCCCACTCCGACATCACCACGGCACTGCCGGCGACCACGGCCACCACGGTTCGTGCATTGGCGGCGGCCACGGCGCGGACGAGGGCTACGTCGCTGTCGTGCAGGCGCAGGGAACGTCGGTCGCCGCCCACGGCGAAGCCCACACCGCCCGCAGGTGCCTCCACGTGGTCGGGTGGCTCGATGGTGCGCTCGACGGCGATCTCGGCAGTGAACCGTTCGACCAGCGCTGGATCGTCCTCACCCGGGAACAGGTGGGTCAGGTGGCCGCTGGCGAACTCGCCGATGAACTCCCCCTCGTCAAGCCGGGTGTAGCCGACAACCAGCAGGGCCACATCGGCACGCGCCGCGGTGGTAGCGGCACTCTCCGGCTCGGTCCCGTCGTACACCAGCATCTCGACGTCGGGTAGGGCGGTCCGCAGGCCGTCGGCGACAGTGACCACGCTCGGCGCCCACACATCGCTCGATCCTCCGTCACCCAGGTTGACGGCGGTGGCCAGGCTGCCCAGCACGGCCAGCGTGGAGACGCGCTCGGGGACGAGAGGGAGGACCGGCACCCCGGCGACCGGTTCGTTGCGCAGCAACACGACTGATTTGGCCGCCGCCTCGCGGGCCAAGGAGCGGTGTGCGGGTTGCGCGAGCACACCCCGATCCGGGTCTGGAGTGTCCAGCACCTCGGAGAACCGTCGTCGGGTGGACACGATCCGCTCGACGGCCCGGTCCACGTCGGACCACGTCGCGTCCCCCGCTCGAGGGCGGCGGCCAGGTGATGGGCCCGGACCATCCGATAGGGCATCTCGACGTCGAGTCCGGCGTGTAGTGAGCGGCCAGCGTCGCGGAGACCCAAGATCCAGTCGCTGATGACGAACCCCTCAAATCCCCACTCGTCCCGCAGGACCTCGGTGAGCAGGCCCCGGTTGTCTCCGCACCACTCGCCGTTGACGCTGTTGTAGGCGCTCATCACCACGGCCACGCCCTCATCCACGATGCGTTTGAAATGGGGAAGGTAGACGTCGTGAAGAGCCGCCTCGTCCACGGTGATGTCCACCGTGAAGCGGGCGTTCTCCATCGAGTTGCAGGCAAAATGCTTGACGCAGGCCATCGCGTGGCGCTGCACCCCCCTCGTGAGGGCGGCGCCCATCTCCCCGACATGATGGGGATCCTCGCCATAGGTCTCCTGGGCGCGCCCCCAAGCAGGGTGGCGCAAGACGTTGACGCAGACGCCCCCATAAAGGTCGGCGCCCACCGCCCGAAGCTCGAGGCCGATCGCCTCACCGATGCGCTCTTCGAGGTCCACATCCCAGGTTGCCCCTCGGGCCATGGTCACGGGGAAGCAGGTGGCCTGGTCCACCACGACGCCCCGGGGGCCATCGGAGAAGGCGAATCCGGGCATGCCCACCCGGTCCACCCGGGCAGCCCGGAACGGGCTCTTGTGATAGCCCTGTTCGCTCAGATAGACGAGTCCAGCCCAGAACGGCGCGTCGCCATCCAGGCACCACAGCTTCTCCTCGGGTGTCATGGCGGCGACGACCTTCGCTGCGGGCGCGTTTACTTCCCGGTGGCTCCTGTCGTTGGTCGGTTCGGCGGTCATGGGGTGAGTCTCGCAGCCGGACAGACGACGTGCCGAGGGCAGTGGGCAGGTCGTGGGTCGCCGACGGTGTCCGTGGAGCGCTCCGGGGTGGCCGCGGCCTCAGGTGACGACGGCGCAGGCCCCGGTCGAGGAGCACCGCTCCTCGACGTCCTGGTCGCCCAGCGTCGCGGGGGATGTGGTGACCGACCTGAGGCGTGTCGATATGGTCGCTGTGCCCAACGAGGTCCGACGGTCCCCTGAGCCGGACGGGGCTCACGACAAGCTGGGGAGGTGGAGCGGCCGATGGTGGCAGCCGCCACCGATCTTCGGTCCGACTCGGATCGGCACCGTGGTGAGTACCACTCCGAGGTGCTTGACGAGCAGGCCGATCACGGCCTGCGGGCGGACCAACGGCACTGCCCGCTCTGTCGCTCCAGGCTCGTGTTCATCCTCCCGGATCGCCGAGAAGGTACACGTACGGTGAACTAGGGCGTCGGCCATTGGTCGAAATCGGGTGAAAGACCATGTCGTGGGTACCGTTTGTCTGAACTACCACCGTCCGGCCCCGTGGATAGGGGAGCGGCTGGCCAAAGCGGCTGCTGCCGCCGTCCGACCGTGTCCGGCCCCCCCGTTCAGCTGGTGGGTGCGGTCAAGTCGTAGACCACTACACCGCCCACGGTCTTGGCGGAGTAGTGAGCCTCGACCCACGAGGCGATCGAGGATGCGTCCGATGAGCCTGACGATCCGAAGCCGCCACCACCCAGCACTCCTCCTCCCCCGATGTAGTAGTGGATCCTGCCCTCGGTCACGTACCGCTTGAACTGGGCCAGCGTCGGAGCCGGATCGGTCCCGTTGAAGCCCCCGATGGCCATCACCGGGGCCCCGGTCGCCAGCTGGTAGCCCGATGCCGAGTTCGACCCGGTGGTGGCGGCCGCCCAGGTGAAGGCGGAGGCGTCGGCCTTGAGCAACGCGGTCAGCTGTCTGTTGGGGGTGGAACCGTCGAGTAGTCCGCCGGCCGCACCGCCCTGACCACCGGCCCGGGGTCCGGCCGTGCCGCCGAAGCCGCCGCCAGGGCGGCCACCCGCTCCGGGGAATCCACCAGGAAGGTGACCACCGGGGCCACCGGCGAAGCCACCCGCGGGCCCCACCGGCCCGTTGCCGCCGGGTGGTGCGAACCCGGGGGGGCCGGCGGCACCGTTGCGTCCGAATGCCGCCCGCCCACCTGGTCCGCCGAAGCGGCCCGGACCGCCGAACCCTCCGCCCTGGACAGCGGGTCCTGCCGAGGGGATGGCCCCGCGGTGGGCCGTGGCCGCGGTGTTGAGGGAGTAGGCGCCCGGTGCGGCGACGATCGAGACGATGCCGAGGCCAGCCAATCCGGCGACCAGGGGGCCCCGGGCCCTGGGCATCACGGCAATGCCCAGGGCGCTCAGGATACCGATGACGACGATTACCCAGCGAAGGGCCGGATACCAGTCCGGGCTCCAGCCCAGGATCACGAATGCCCAGACCACGGTGGTGACGATGGCCAGGGAGAGCGCCAGGCGCGGGAAGATTTCCTGGCGCCGGGCCCACAGGGTGGATGCCGACATCCCGACCAGGGCGCCGACTGCTGGGGCGAGGACGATCGTGTAATAGGGGTGGATGATGCCGTGGGCGAAGCTCAGGGTGGCCGCGGTCAACAGGAGCCATCCGCCGAAGATCAGGACCCCAGCCCGGACCCGGTCCGTGCGTGGGGCGCGGCGGGTCATCCACAGGACGGCAACCAGGCCGATGAGGGTGCCCGGGATGAGCCACGAGATCTGTCCACCCATCTCGCTGAGGAACAGCCGATTCCATCCGACGGGGCCCCATGGGCTCCCCCCGGCACCGCCGAGCCCACCGCCGACGCTTCCAGTCTCATTACCGGTGAGCCGGCCAAAACCGTTGTAGCCGAATATCAGGTTGAGCAGGTTGTTGTCGGTGGATCCTCCGACGTAGGGGCGATCTGCGGCCGGGGTGAGCTGGACCGCCGCCACCCACCAGCCACCCGCGACGACCATGGCAACCCCGGAGTAGACGACCTGGAGGATGCGGCGCCCCAACTTGGGGGGACCGGCCACCACATAGACGACGGCCAGCACCGGGATGAGGATGATGGCCTGCAGCATCTTGGTGATGAAGCCGAACCCGATAAGCGTCCCAACCAACACCATCCAGCGGCTCCGGCCGTCCTCGATGGCACGGACGGTGGCGTAGGCGGCGCCGGTGAGCAAAAGGGTGAGCAGCGCGTCGGGATTGTTGAAGCGGAACATGAGGGTAGCCACGGGAGTCAGTGCCACCACGGCCCCGGCCAGGAGCGCCGCGCCGGGGGTGAACCATCGACGCACGGTGACGAAGATGAGACCGACGGTCGCCACCCCCTCCAGGGCCTGTGGCACCAGGATGCTCCACGAACTCACGCCGAAAATGCGGGCGGAGATCTCCATGATCCACAGGGCAGCCGGTGGCTTGTCGACCGTGATGAAGTTGGAGGCGTCGGACGACCCGAAGAAGAAGGCCTTCCAACTCTTGGTTCCGGCCTGCACGGCGGCGGCGTAGAAGCTGTTGCCCCATCCGGACGCCCCCAGGCCCCAGAGATAGAGAAGACCCGTGCCCGCCAGTAGGACCAGTAGGGCTGGGCGGACCCATGCCGGATCCTGGGGGCGTCCACGAGCCAGCCGATGGAGGTGCCCGGTCGGGGAGTCCGGCGTGGAGGGATTCGCTGGTGGGCCGTCGTCCGGGTCGGGTGACCAGCTCCCAGGGTCCGGGTGGGGGTGATGCGGTTCCGGCCAGGCCGTCTCGACCCATGCTGGGTCCCTGGTCGGTTCGACGCCGGGAGCGACGGTCCGGTCGCCCGTCCCCGGCTGATTGGTCACTCCGGTGGTCGTGACCGCCGTCACGAGGCCGGTGGCCGGCCCAGGATCATCAGTGGGTGTGAGCTCATGCATCGGGTTTCCTTGTCATGCCGTTGGAGTCTCTGGTGCCGAGGCAGCAGGTCAGTGGGCCGGTGTCAGCGCTGAGTCGGATCGCCGACGCCGGCGCCGACCGAGGGGCTTGCTGGGCGTACCCCCGGGGCAGTGGAGAACTGGGGTCGGAACACCCAGGTCCTGAGAATGGCAAACCTGGCGATGGCGGCGACGGCGTTGGCCGTTGCCACCGCCACCAGCTCCGGCAACAGGGCATCCATCCCGACGGTCCGCACGGTTGCCAACGCCGCGGTGGTGGCGGCCAGGCTCACCCCCAGCAGTCCGGCGGCCACCCCTAGGCGATGCGTCCGATCTAGGTTGTGGCGGGCGGCTCCGATCATGCCCCGGTGGGCGGCCGTGTTGCCCAGGCTGCACAGGATGATCGCCAGGGTGTTGGCCGCGTAGCTCCCGAAGCCGGGTTCGAAGGCGGCGAAGAGGACGGCGTAGGCCACGGTGCTCACGACACCGACGCCGGCGAAGCGGAAGAGCTCGTCGGCGAACACCGCGGCTTCCGGAGAGGTCGGCGGCTCCCGCCCTGGAGCGGTGTCGATCTCGTGGCCCGCGGCTGAGGACAGTGCCTGGCATCCGGACCCATCCCCCTCCACGTGTTCGGCCTCGACTGCGGGCCGGGGCGGCCGGAGCATCGCCCGCTCCTTGGAGGTGGCGCCGAACATGCGCCAGACGCCGCGGAGGTCGGCTACCGCCGTGCTCACTACTGCGACACGCGAGTCCGTGTCGTCGACCCAGTCCACTGGGACCTCGTGGATACGGAGTCCGAGTCGTTGGGCGGTTACCAACACCTCGGTGTCGAAGAACCACTCTTCGTCCTCCACCAGGGGAAGGAGGTCAGCAGCCGCATCCCTCCGCAAGGCCTTGAATCCGCACTGCGCGTCGGTGCAGGTGCTGCGTAGGGCGGATCTCAGGATCAGGTTGTAGGCCCGAGAGATGAACTCGCGCCGAGCACCACGAACGACGTGTGCCCCGGGGGCCAGGCGGGTCCCGATGGCCACGTCGCTGTGGCCCGAGAGCAGGGGGGCCACCAGCGGCAGCAAGGCATCGAGTCCAGTGGCCAGGTCCACATCCATGTACGCCACCACGGTGGCGGTACTCGCCGACCATGTGGCCCGGAGAGCTCGGCCCCGTCCCTTCCGGTCGAGGTGGAGGGCGTTCACGCCGGGCAGCTCGTGTGCCAGGCCCGAAGCGATGGGCCAGGTGCCATCGGTACTGGCATTGTCGGCGATGGTGATGCTGGCTGACAGGGGGAACGAGGTATCGAGGTACTGACGCAGCGCGGTGACGCTGGCGGCCAGGTGTCTCTCCTCGTTGTAGACCGGGATGACGATCTCCACATCGACGGGCCCTACGTGATCCTGGTCCGGCAGCCCGTCAGGGGCCGTGGCGGCGAGTTGGACGATGCTCATGGTGGTCACCTTGGAGCAACTGGGTCAAACACCGTTGGGAGCCACCTGTGGGATTCTTGGGAATCGGGCTGCCAGAGGTGGCGACGATGCAGCCCCCTCCCGACCGGCCGGAGGACGGCCGGTGGTTCGTCGGTCACGCTCCCGGTGGTTCGTCAGGGAGCGTGAGGTCGAGGTCGGACGTGTCTGGCTCCTTCGCTGAGACACCACCGGGTGCCGCGCCCCCGTCCCCCTCGGCCTCGGACTCCGGGGGCGGAGCTGGGGGCAGGTGCACAGTGAAGGTGGTGCCTTGGCCCGGACGGCTTGAGGCGGAGACGGTACCCCCATGGTTGGCCACGATGGCGCTCACGATGGACAGGCCGAGGCCGGCGCCGCCGTGGGCGCGTGACCGACTGGGGTCAGAGCGGTAGAAGCGCTCGAAGATGTGAGCGGCCTGGTCGGGGTCCATGCCCGGGCCGCTGTCCGACACGGTGATCACGGCACCTTCTCCGTCGGGCTCCACCGAGACGCTCGCGCCGGTGCCCGGTGGGGTGTGCGCCCGGACATTGCCCAACAGGTTGTCGATCACCTGACGCAGGCTGGTGGCGTCCCCCTCCACCTCGATGGGCTGGGAAGCGTGGAAGGACAGAGGCCAGTCCGGCCCGACGGTGGACGCCGTGTGGACCGCTTCGGCGCAGAGGGATACAAGATCCACCGACCGACGCTCCATCGGGCGTCCCTCATCGAGACGGGCCAGCAGGAGCAGGTCGGCCACCAGCTGTTCCATGCGGGTCGTCTCGGTGCGGATGCCACCCATCAGGCGTTCCAGGTCCTCCTTCTGCTCGGAGGCACCCCGGCCGAAGAGCTCGGCGTAGGCCGAGATGGCGGCGATAGGTGTCCGCAGCTCATGGGAGGCATCGGCGACGAACCGCCGGAGCCTGGCTTCGGAAGCTCGTAGTCGACGCTCGGAGGCCAGCCGGGCGCTGAACGCGGACTCGATGCGGGCCAACATCACGTTGAGGGTCCGGGCCAGGCGGCCGACCTCGGTGGTCTCGTTCTGACCCGGGACCCGTTCGGTGAGATTTCCGGCGGCGATGGCCTCTGCGGTGGTCTCCATGTCCCGGAGCGGACGTAGGCCAATGCGCACCAGCCAGAATCCTCCCGCCAGGGCAATCAGCACGGCACCAGCCGTCACCGCCAGTTCCACCACGAGCAGGTGGTGGAGCGTGTCCACTGGCTCGGTGACGGGTTGGGCCACGATCAGCAGATCCCCACTCCTCAGCGTGGAGGCGCGCACACGGAAGACGGGTCCCCCCGACTTGGTGGCGGGCGCGTCGAAGTAGGCGACCTGGGTGCCATCTTCGCCACTGGAGAAGCCGGTGATGGTGGTGGGTATCTGGGGGAGGTAGGGGGACCCGTCGACATAGGCGGAGCAGGTCTGTCCGTTGATCACGCCTCCATTCGGACTGCGCACCTCCACGGCGAGGGCACCGGTGACGTTCGATGGAGGGCCAGCGCTGGGACCAGGCAACGGAGTCGTGGTGTTGTCCTCGCCGTGCTGCGGTGTGAAGACGTTGGACGCCGTGCAAGGAGTGATCGAGAGGCCCTGGTTGGCTCTCGACTCGAACGGTCGATGAGCGGCTTCGAGCTGCTGGTCGGCCTGCTGAAAGAGGTACGACTCGAGATAGCGGTAGGTGGCGATGTCAGCGATGGTCAGGGCGGCCAGAGCGATGACGCCGATGGCGATCAGCAGCCGGGTCCTCAGCGACATCGTTCGTGGGCTTCGACTGGCTCAGTCGGCGGCGGGCTCGCGTAGTGCGTACCCGACCAGACGGACCGTGTGGATGACAGGGGGCCCTACGGCCTCCAACTTCTTACGCAGGTAGCTGACGTAGGTCTCGACCACGTTTCCGTCCCCACCAAAGTCGTAGTGCCAGACGTTGTCGAGGATCTGGGCCTTCGAAAGCACATGACGGGGATTCAGGAGAAAGAAGCGCAGCAGATTGAACTCGGTGGCGGTCAGGGAGATCGGCTGGCCGCCCCGGGTCACTTCGTGGGCGTTCTCGTCCATTTCGATGTCGACAAACCTGAGCGTCCCTCCGTCCTCGTCCTCGATTCCCGTCCGACGAAGGATGGCGTGTACCCGGGCCACGATCTCAGCGAGGGCGAAGGGCTTGGTGACGTAGTCGTCGCCACCAACCGTGAGTCCGGCCACCCGGTCCTCCACTGCATCACGAGCGGTGAGAAACAAGATGGGCACCCGCACCCCGTCGGCTCGGAGCCGACGGGTGACCTCGAGCCCGTCAAGATCGGGAAGCATGACATCGAGCACGATCAGGTCGGGCGGGTTCTCCTGGGCGGCAGCCAGGGCCCTCCGACCGTTCACCGCCTCGTCCACTGAGAAGCCCTCGTAGCGGAGTGACGTGGCCACGGCATCCACGATGGAGGGCTCGTCATCGACCACGAGGATGCGTTGGCTGCGGGTGGGCTCCACGGAACTCGTCCTCTCTTTCTGCAGCGGATCAGTGCACCCCGGCCGGGACCAAGGCCCGTCGTTGTGCGGCTCCAGCATCCCACCCACCTGTGGGTCGTAGGTGTGACCCGGCTGTGCGTCCGCTGTGAACAGCCCTGGGCTCATCGGTGACGCGGCGAAGGCCCGGGATCGGCCGAGCAGGATTCACAGGTGTCGCACAGCTGAAACGAAGGTGGCACTTGACCTGGGCCGTTCTGATGGTTCCACCGATCAACCACTCCTCGGCCTCGCTGACACAGCGCGGCCGAACCGAATCCGAAAGGTCAGCCATGGCACCACCGCCCAGACTTCGTAGGCCTCCATCAGACGCAGCCGGTCGATCCCGTGATCGGGCCATGGCCAAAGTACGTCGGGCTACCGTCGGCATCGGCGTCGCCGCGTCGGCCGCAGCCGTCGGCCTCGGCGTGCTGGTGGCCTCGGGCAGCTCGGCCCACTCCTCGTCGGTGGCAACCACGCCGACGACCTCTGGTGCGACCACGACGAGTCCGTCGAGCAGCGCAGGTGCGGCCACGTCCGTATCGGGCCAAAGCTCGACCACGACGAGTTCGTCGGCCACGCCCGCCACCTCTGCCGCCGCGGCGCCCTCGACAACCACCACCACGACGACGCCGCGGTCGGCCAGCGGCTCAGCCGCCACCGTCTCGGGTCAGTCATGAGTGTCATGGCCGAGACGGCCCTCCCCACGACTTCATTCGAAGCAGGCATGGCCGTGCGGTCCATGTCGGCTATCGGCACCATCGCCTCGGTGGTCGTCACCGATCAAGCCAAGGCCGATCACGCACTGGCTCTGCTGGCCGCCGACCTTCGGGCCCTCGACCAGGCCTGCAGCCGATTCCGCCCCGACTCCGAACTCCGTCGGGTTGAGGAGTG